>NZ_BMXS01000089.1 GCF_014651875.1 Litchfieldella qijiaojingensis | reverse complement strand
CGCGCTGGTTGTGCAGGTCTTGGGTGATATCCAGCGTGGCGTTATTACTAGCGAGCGTGCCGTCGGTGTTGGTCAGGGTGCCGACGGTGAGCGAGACGTTGCCGTTGGCCTGCAGCCGTCCCTGGGTATTATCGAGAGTGTCGGCGACGTCGAGAATCAGGTCACCGGCGGTGGCGGCGATCAGGCCGTCATTGGCGTTGTCGAGCGAGGCGGCATCGAGGTTGATGCTATCGGCGATGAGCTGGCCCTGGCGGTTGGTGAGCGCGCCGACATCGGTCAGTTGCAGGTGTTTGGCGACCAGGATGCCCTGGGTGTTGTCGAGGGAAACTCCACCGTTCAGTACCAGGTCACCGTTCGTGACCTGCAGGCGCCCGGCGCGGTTGTTCAGCGCCTCGACCAGGTCGAGGTGCAACCCCTGGCGGGCGCTGATCAGCCCTTCATCGTTGTCGAGGCGGTCGAGCGTCAGGGTGACCAGGTCGCCGACCAGGCGGCCGCCGTGGTTGGCCAGGCGGTCGGCGTCGAGCGT
>NZ_BMXS01000088.1 GCF_014651875.1 Litchfieldella qijiaojingensis | reverse complement strand
GAAGTCGTAACAAGGTAGCCGTAGGGGAACCTGCGGCTGGATCACCTCCTTAAACGACGACCTCGCCTGTTGTCGGCAAGTGCTCACAATGAATTACCTGATCGACCAGAGCAACGACTGTTTGGGTCTGTAGCTCAGTTGGTTAGAGCGCACCCCTGATAAGGGTGAGGTCGGCAGTTCAAGTCTGCCCAGACCCACCAAATTTGCGTGATACGTCGTTGAAAGGCTCCTCGTATAGCAGGCTATACATCGTCGCCTTTCGCCTAGTCTCACACAAATTTCCGCATGAGGTTTTAGGGGGCTTGGCTTGGCTGAGTTTCCGGTGGGCTCTACCACTTCCCGACAGTCCGAATAGCTGTAAGTCTTAAGCTGTAAGCTATAAATCGATCGACTTCCAGCTTAGAGCTTAAAGCTTCCAGCTTTAAGTGCTCTTTAACAATGTGAATCATGCTGACAAAGTAAGATACGTCTCAAGCGTATCCGGCAATTGTCGTGACGTCATCGCCGACCAGACCCTTTCGGGTTATATG
>NZ_BMXS01000087.1 GCF_014651875.1 Litchfieldella qijiaojingensis | reverse complement strand
TGTCCTGTGACTGCGTACCTTTTGTATAATGGGTCAGCGACTTATTTTCAGTGGCGAGCTTAACCGATTAGGGGAGGCGTAGGGAAACCGAGTCTTAACTGGGCGACCAGTCGCTGGGAATAGACCCGAAACCGGGCGATCTATCCATGAGCAGGGTGAAGGTTGAGTAACATCAACTGGAGGCCCGAACCAGGATCTGTTGAAAAAGATTTGGATGACTTGTGGATCGGAGTGAAAGGCTAATCAAGCCCGGAGATAGCTGGTTCTCCTCGAAAGCTATTTAGGTAGCGCCTCACGTATCACCGCCGGGGGTAGAGCACTGTTTCGGCTAGGGGGCCATCCCGGCTTACCAACCCGAGGCAAACTCCGAATACCGGTGAGTGGAGCGTGGGAGACACACGGCGGGTGCTAACGTCCGTCGTGAAAAGGGAAACAACCCAGACCGTCAGCTAAGGCCCCAAAATCCTGGTTAAGTGGGAAACGATGTGGGAAGGCTTAGACAGCTAGGAGGTTGGCTTAGAAGCAGCCATCCTTTAAAGAAAGCGTAATAGCTCACTAGTCGAGTCGGCCTGCGCGGAAGATGTAACGGGGCTCAAACCAGGTGCCGAAGCTACGGGT
>NZ_BMXS01000086.1 GCF_014651875.1 Litchfieldella qijiaojingensis | reverse complement strand
CTTCTCGGGTCTTCTGAGCCTTCGGCTCAGAAGTACCCCTCGCGCTTCTTCTTCTCCATCGATCCCGCCTGATCGTGGTCGATGGCCCGCCCCGAGCGCTCGCTGGTGCGCGTCAGCAGCATCTCCTGGATGATCTCGGGCAGCGTGGCGGCCTTGGACTCCACCGCCCCGGTCAGTGGGTAGCAGCCCAGCGTGCGGAAGCGCACCCATTTCGTCTCGGGCACCTCGCCGGGCTCGAGCGGCATCCGCTCGTCATCGACCATGATCTGCATGCCGTCGCGCTCGACCACCGGCCGCGGCGCGGCGTAGTACAGCGGCACGATGGGGATCGACTCGAGGTAGATGTACTGCCAGATGTCCAGCTCGGTCCAGTTGGACAGCGGGAACACGCGGATCGACTCGCCCTTGTTGACCTTGGCGTTGTAGATGTTCCACAGCTCGGGGCGCTGGTTCTTGGGATCCCAACGGTGATAGCGGTCGCGGAACGAGTAGACGCGCTCCTTGGCGCGCGAGGCCTCCTCGTCGCGTCGCGCCCCACCGAAGGCGGCGTCGAAGCCGTGCTGGCTGAGCGCCTGCTTGAGCGCCTGGGTCTTCATGATGTCGGTGTACTTGGCGCTGCCGTG
>NZ_BMXS01000085.1 GCF_014651875.1 Litchfieldella qijiaojingensis | reverse complement strand
GCCTGCTCCCACTGCTTGTACGCATACGGTTTCAGGATCTATTTCACTCCCCTCTCCGGGGTTCTTTTCGCCTTTCCCTCACGGTACTGGTTCACTATCGGTCAGCCAGGAGTATTTAGCCTTGGAGGATGGTCCCCCCATGTTCAGTCAGGGTTTCACGTGCCCCGACCTACTCGATTTCACGACATCAGATTTTCGGCTACGGGACTATCACCCGCTATGGTCGACCTTCCCAGATCGTTCGCCTAATCAGTCTGCCGCTTAAGGGCTAGTCCCCGGTCGCTCGCCGCTACTGGGGGAATCTCGGTTGATTTCTGTTCCTCGGGGTACTGAGATGTTTCAGTTCCCCCGGTTCGCCTCCCACACCTATGGATTCAGTGTGGGATACCCTGCAAGCAGGGTGGGTTTCCCCATTCGGAAATGCCCGGGTCACAGGTCGTTTGCCACCTCACCGAGCCTTATCGCAGGCTTCCACGTCCTTCATCGCCTCTGGCTGCCTAGGCATCCACCGTATGCGCTTCATCGCTTGACCATATAACCCGAAAGGGTCTGGTCGGCGATGACGTCACGACAATTGCCGGATACGCTTGAGACGTATCTTACTTTGTCAGCATGATTCACATTGTTAAAGAGCACTTAAAGCTGGAAGCTTTAAGCT
>NZ_BMXS01000084.1 GCF_014651875.1 Litchfieldella qijiaojingensis | reverse complement strand
CGGCGCGGTACGCAACGTCGCCTCCGGCAGCCAGGAAATGGCCGCGGCCTCCGAGCAGCTCAGTCAGGGCGCCACCGAGCAGGCCGCCTCCGCCGAGGAAGCCTCGTCGTCGATGGAACAGATGACCGCCAACATCAAGCAGAACGCCGACAACGCCAGCCAGACCGAAAGCATCGCCCGCGACGCGGCCAACGATGCCGAGGCCTCGGGCCGGGCCGTGACCGAGGCGGTGGGCGCGATGGAGACCATCGCCGAGAAGATCCTGATCGTCCAGGAGATCGCCCGCCAGACCGACCTGCTGGCGCTCAACGCCGCGGTGGAAGCGGCACGCGCCGGCGAGCACGGGCGCGGCTTCGCGGTGGTCGCCGCCGAGGTGCGCAAGCTGGCCGAGCGCAGCCAGGCGGCAGCGCTGGAGATCTCCGGACTGTCCGGCGATACCGTCAAGGCCGCCCGCAGCGCCGGGGACATGCTGACCAAGTTGGTGCCGGACATCCAGAAGAGCGCCGAGTTGATCGCCGAGATCTCGGCGGCCAGCAACGAGCAGAATGCCGGCGCCTCACAGATCAACGTCGCCATCCAGCAGCTCGACAAGGTCACCCAGCAGAACACCTCCGCCGCCGAAGAGATGTCGGCCACCGCCGAGGAACTCTCCAGCCAGGCCGAGCAGTTGCAGGCCGCCATCGCCTACTTCCG
>NZ_BMXS01000083.1 GCF_014651875.1 Litchfieldella qijiaojingensis | reverse complement strand
TGAGAAAGTCCTCTCGGCTCAGCATGGCGCGGTCCTTACAGGTTTGGTCACCAGCAAGGAAAGGTCATGCGGGTCGGGGGGACAATCTGTTTTGATGATTTACGGACTTATAGCTCCGGCGTCGACAGCGAGGCATGAACGACTCCTATCGCCCCCTTGGGTTCTTACGAGAGGATATCAGAGGGAGCGACAACCATCCTGACACTGGGGGATCCTGAACTGCACCCGACGGTCGTGCGGGTGCAGGTTGATGCGGGGCTGGGAAAATCCGTTGCCATAGGGGTATCCCTTGCGTACAGGCTGTGTCGTTGTCAACGCCATGACCGTCCACAAGTCCCAGGGCTCGGAATTTATCCACACCGCCCTGCTACTGCCGGACGCCCCCAACCCCATCCTCACGCGGGAACTGGTCTACACCGGCATTACCCGTGCCCGGCACTGGTTTACGTTGATGGAGAGTGGGCGTGGGATACTGCAGGAAGCGGTGCAGAGGAGGGTCATCAGGGCGAACGGATTGGGGAGACTCAAGAAAGAAAGAATGACTGAGGGTATGCACACAAAAGTTAACGCCAATCTGAGGATCTCCTCAGGTTCATGTTAAGTGACTTTACATAAGTTTTCCTGCATACTGTGCCAACATTTCCAATCAGGGATGACAAGGGTGGCCCAGCGTTTTGTTGCTCCTCTCACCGACGAGGAATTGGAAGTCCTGACAGCAGCCTATCACCATGGCGAGAAGCGCGCCT
>NZ_BMXS01000082.1 GCF_014651875.1 Litchfieldella qijiaojingensis | reverse complement strand
GAAGTCGTAACAAGGTAGCCGTAGGGGAACCTGCGGCTGGATCACCTCCTTAAACGACGACCTCGCCTGTTGTCGGCAAGTGCTCACAATGAATTACCTGATCGACCAGAGCAACGACTGTTTGGGTATAGACCCAGCGTGACCAATGGGTCTGTAGCTCAGTTGGTTAGAGCGCACCCCTGATAAGGGTGAGGTCGGCAGTTCGAGTCTGCCCAGACCCACCATTCTCTTGCTCGGTTAGAGCGCGCCCCTTGGGGTGAGATGAAGAGGAGGGTGAGGTCGCCGGGTTGTGTTCCAGTCTGCCCAGACCCGCCAATTCAAGACGGAAGTCTTAAGAGCTAAGAAGGACGTGTCTCTTATATCTTCACTCTTCACTCTTCCCTCTTGTGCCAGGGGCCTTAGCTCAGCTGGGAGAGCGCCTGCCTTGCACGCAGGAGGTCACCGGTTCGATCCCGGTAGGCTCCACCAAATCTTCCCAATACGGCGTTGAAAGCCGACTCGCATAGCGAGCTATGCGTCGCCGCCTTTCGCCTTGTCTTGGAAAGATTGCCCAACAGTCCCAATAGCCGTAAGCCTTAAGCTAGACGCTGAATGTGTCACCTCGATGACGGGGTTTCCTTCCAGCTTCCAGCTTAAAGCTTCCAGCTTTAAGTGCTCTTTAACAATGTGAATCATGCTGACAAAGTAAGATACGTCTCAAGCGTATCCGGCAATTGTCGTGACGTCATCGCCGACCAGACCCTTTCGGGTTATATG
>NZ_BMXS01000081.1 GCF_014651875.1 Litchfieldella qijiaojingensis | reverse complement strand
GTCATTGGATTGATGATGGCCCTTCGTGACACTTCGCCATCAGCTCTTCCATCATTTCGATGGGGCACTTGAAGTCGAAACGTTTGCGCGGCCGGATATTGAGTTCGAGGGCAATGGCATCGAGCTCCTCCTGGCTATGGACCGATAAGTCGGTGCCTTTCGGGAGATACTGGCGAATCAGGCCGTTGATGTTCTCGTTGCTGCCCCGTTGCCATGGGCTGTGAGGATCACAGAAGTAGATGGCAACGCCCGTGTGCTGGGTGATCTCCGCATGCTTGGCCATTTCTCGGCCCTGATCGTAGGTCAGGCTTTTGCGCGCGGCCAGCGGCATGCGATTCAGTGCCGCACTGAAGCCCTCGACCGCCGAGGTCGCCGTGGCATCGTGCATCTTGGCCAGGATCAGATAGCCGCTGCTGAGCTCGACCAGCGTGCCGACCGCCGAGGCATTGGCTTTCCCCTTGATCAAGTCGCCCTCCCAGTGACCGGGCATCTCGCGTTTCCCGACCTCCGGAGGGCGGAGATGAATACTGACCATCTCGGGAATCTGGCCGCGCCGATCCACTTGCCCGCGGCGCGGCTTGCGCGTTGACTTGCCCTGTCGCAGGCAATGGATCAGCTCCTTGCGCAGCTCACCCACGGGCAGCGCATGGATGGCATCGTAGATCGTTTCACGACAGACGTAGGCGTCTCGGAGGCTGGGTATCGTCATATGTCTGAGCTTGCCGGCGATCTGCTCGGGAGACAAGCGCTGACGTAACAGGTACAGGACCAGCGCGAAGCGTT
>NZ_BMXS01000080.1 GCF_014651875.1 Litchfieldella qijiaojingensis | reverse complement strand
TTGCTGGAGTCGATTGGCAACATACCACCCGCTGAGGCGGAAGCTCGCTACTATCAACAAAGTACCGAGTCCGCTCAGGCAGCGTGACTCAAACGAGAAAGTCTCCGAGATAGTCGGGGCGGTTCAGGGCTGCTTCTCCCCCTACTACCTGCGCTGTTCTAGAGGATGTGGCTTTTCTGTTATACCCCACCGGCAGCGCTGCCAGTACCGCCGCCGTCTCTGGCGATAGTTCCGTACCCTCCCTCAAGTTACGGGCAATGCTCGCTTCGGCCAAGGTGTTCTGCACGCCGATGTTCTCGTCGAACAGGGTCTGCAAGTAGGGCCGCGCTTCGGGGCTCAGATCCCACAGCGCGTCATCCACGTGGGGGGCGGATTCTCCACTGTTCGCCGCCAGCGAGTGCTCCTGGCAGGCGGCCAAGTCGGTGCTACAGGCTTCGTACGCCGCCGCGTCCTGCTGCTGGCTGAGTGCCTGATAGCGCTCGACCACGTCGGCCATGCAGGCATCGTCACCTTCTGCACAGGCCGCCAGTTCTTCCTTGGCCTCCGTGAGTTGTTGGTGGGAAAGGTAGTTGTATTGCGTCGAATACCCGGCAATCTCGGCACCCTGGTTCACATCGCCGTCGGTCAGTTCGGCGGCGACGATTCCGGTGATCTGCGAGGCGGCGACCAGCAGTTGGGGATCGTCGTTGACCAGTTCGGCGAGGTGGTCCACCAGCGCTTCGTTGGCGCCGGCGGCCAAGGCGCCGGTCCTGAAGTCGCCGCCCGTGGCTTCGGCGACCGCGCCGCCGGCCAATGCATGCAGGGCGATCTTCCGCGGGCTGCCTGATGGCAGGT
>NZ_BMXS01000079.1 GCF_014651875.1 Litchfieldella qijiaojingensis | reverse complement strand
CGCAGCGTGCCCGAGCACCACGCCGCGCTGTGGCAGCAGACCCTGGCCGTTCAACAGCGTGACCTGCGGGTCTACGAGGAGGTGCTGTGATGGCCCTGGAACAGCTCCTCAGCCGCCTGAAGATGGACCACCTCCAGGCCGCGCTCGACAGCCTCTGCGAGCACGCCAGCCAGCAGGACCTGAACTACCGCGAGTTCCTCGAACAGGCCCTGGCCCAGGAATGGGGCGGGCGCCACCAGAAGGGACTGGAGTCGCGGCTGAAACAGGCCCGACTGCCGTGGATCAAGACCCTCGAGCAGTTCGACTTCAGCTTCCAGCCCAGCATCGACCACAAGATCGTGCGTGACCTGGCGGGCCTGGGCTTCGTCGAACGCGGCGAGAACGTGGTCCTGCTCGGCCCGCCGGGTGTCGGGAAAACGCATCTGGCCGTGGCCTTGGGCGTGAAAGCCGCCGAAGCCGGTCATCGGGTGCTGTTCATGACCCTGGATCGGCTGGTCAGCACCCTGGTGCGCTCCCGCCAGGAGAACCGCCTGGACCGGCAGCTCCAGCAACTGAGCTACCCCAGGGTGCTGATCCTCGACGAGATGGGCTACCTGCCGATGACCCGAGAGGAGGCCAGCCTGTTCTTCCGGCTGATCAATCGGCGCTACGAGCGAGCCAGCACCATCCTGACCTCGAACAAGTCGTTCATGGACTGGGGCGAGATCTTCGGTGATCAGGTCATCGCCACGGCGATCCTGGATCGGCTGCTGCACCACTCGACGACCCTGAACATCAAGGGCGAGAGCTACCGGCTGAAGGACAAGCGCCGAGCCGGTCTGGTAACGACGCCCACTGCGAAGGAGG
>NZ_BMXS01000078.1 GCF_014651875.1 Litchfieldella qijiaojingensis | reverse complement strand
TCCATCTTCAGGCGGCTGAGGAGCTGTTCCAGGGCCATCACAGCACCTCCTCGTAGACCCGCAGGTCACGCTGTTGAACGGCCAGGGTCTGCTGCCACAGCGCGGCGTGGTGCTCGGGCACGCTGCGCCATCCGGCGTGGGGCGTCTGCAGACGATGCTGGGCGATGGCCTCGCCGGCCGGGCTGTAGACCGTCAACTCGTCATCCAGGCTCAGGCGAATGACCACCGCCTGGCCGCAGTAGGCGTCGGGCACGCTGTAACGGTTGCCGCGCACCTCGATGTAGCCGTCCCAGCCGACCTGGCGCAGGTCGTGGTAACGGGTATCGAAGTCCGTCGCCGGCAGGGCTTGCAGCGCCTCGGTTTCGGCCACGAAGCGCGCCGCCGGGGATTGGCGGAATTGACGCAGCGGGCGCTGATCGGCCACCCGCTCCAGCCACAGCAGAAGCAACTGGTTGAGATGGGCATAGCTCTCGAACTGCCGGTAGCGTTGGAAGAAGTGCTGCTTCACGTAGCCCACCATGCGCTCGGTCTTGCCCTTGGTCCGCGGGCGCTGCGGCCGGCACGCCTTGGGGGCGAAGCCGTAGTGGTTGGCCAACTGCAGGAAGCCGGCATTGAAGATCACGCGCCGGTCGCGGTCATGTTTGAGTACCGCCGCCTTCTGGTTATCGACCAGCACCGTGCGCGGCACGCCACCGAAGTGGCGGAACGCCTGCACCAGCGCCTCGTAGGTGTGCTCGGCATCCTGGCACGGGGCGGCCCAGACATGGAAGCGGCGCGAGTAGCCCAGTGTGTTGACGGCGACATTGACCGTACAGCGCTGGCCGGCGACCACCGTCTCGATCTCGCCCCAGTCGTGCTGGAGTTGGAAACCGGGCTGGGTCTCGAAACGCACCGTCCGTTTGCTGGGCCGCAGCGCCCGCTTGGGCTGGATGTACCGCCGCACCAT
>NZ_BMXS01000077.1 GCF_014651875.1 Litchfieldella qijiaojingensis | reverse complement strand
TCCACCAGCGCTTCGTTGGCGCCGGCGGCCAAGGCGCCGGTCCTGAAGTCGCCGCCCGTGGCTTCGGCGACCGCGCCGCCGGCCAATGCATGCAGGGCGATCTTCCGCGGGCTGCCTGATGGCAGGTTTTGATCGCCCACGGCGTCGAACAGCACGGCGGAGACCACTTCGGTCAATACGCCGTCGAGACCAGCCTCGAGGTTGTCGCTCAGGCTGCCGCTGTCGATGGCGGTGCGCACGCCGGCGTGGATGGCCGATTGCGCGGTACGCTCGCCGGCAAGGCGGGCGACGTCACTGGCGTTGCTGAAGTCGAGTTGGTTGGTGTCGGTGGGCTCGCCCATGACACCCCGGGTGACCCCGGCACTGACGGCGGCGATGGCCGCTCCACGCAGGCTGTCACTCGAGAAGGTGTCGTCGAGGGTGTCGCCGAGATCGCCGCGGTTGTTGATGGCGCTGACGGTGGCGGTGCTGGCCATGCTGGTCAGCGCGGCCGTGGCCGCGACGTTGGCCCAGCCCGCGGCGGCGCCGGCCGACGCGGCGGCCCAGGCGCTGCCGGCGGCGGTGGAGGCCCCCGCCGCCGAGGCACCACTGGCCACCAGGCCACTGGCGGCGCCGGCGGTGAAGTAGGCCACGACGATGGCGACGACCAGCTGGGCGACGCCACTCAGCCCGGAGTGTTCGTATTCCCAGCTGTCGTGGATTTCCTTGACCCGCCGCCAGTCGATGTCGCCGCGCTCTTCCATGTCCTTGAGCCAGGCGAGGTCGGGGTCGGCTTCGACCATGGCGTCGATGGTCTGGCTGACGGTTTGTTCATTGATCTCGGGCACGTCGGCGACGATGCCGTCGGCGGCCTGGATCACGAGGTTGCCCTTGGCGATCAGTTGGCTCTGACGCAGGGTCTCGTCGGTACGCCCCTTGCCCCGCGCCGATTGCCAGGCGATGTTGCCACTGCGCT
>NZ_BMXS01000076.1 GCF_014651875.1 Litchfieldella qijiaojingensis | reverse complement strand
TCGCGGTAGCTGGCGGGCTGGGCATCGAAGGTGTCGGTGGAGGGCATCGACACCACGCGCACCGCGTTGCCCTTGGCGGTGAGCGCCTCGGCGGCGTCCATCGCCAGGCCGACCTCGGAGCCGGTGGCGATGAGGATCAGCTCGGGGGTGCTCTCGCAGTCCTTGAGGATGTAGCCGCCGCGCTCGATCTGGGCCAACTGCTGCTTGGTGCGCGGTTGGTGCGGCAGGGTCTGGCGCGACAGCACCAGCGCGGTCGGCGCGCCATGGCGCTTGAGCGCGGCGTCCCAGGCGGCGGCGGTTTCCACCGCGTCGGCCGGGCGCCAGGTCGACAGGTTGGGCGTCGAGCGCAGCGCGCCCATCTGCTCGATCGGTTGGTGGGTGGGGCCGTCCTCGCCGAGGCCGATGGAGTCGTGGGTGAACACGTAGATCACCTGGCGGTTCATCAGCGCGGTCATGCGCACCGCGTTGTGCATGTACTCCATGAAGGTCAGGAAGGTGGCGCCGTAGGGAATGAAGCCGCCATGCGTGCTGATGCCGTTCATGATCGCGCCCATGCCGAACTCGCGCACCCCGTAGTGCAGGTAGTTGCCGCCGGGCTCGGCAGCGCTGATCGCCTGGGCGCCCTGCCAGAAGGTCAGGTTGGACGGCGCCAGGTCGGCGCTGCCGCCGAGCAGCTCCGGCAGGTGCGGGCCGAGGGCGTTGAGGCACGCCAGCGAGGCCTTGCGCGAGGCGACGCTGTCGCCCTTCTCCTGGGCCTGCTCGATCAGCGCCTCGCTCTTGAGCGTGGCCGGCAGTTCGCCCTTGAGGCGGCGTTGCAGCTCCTTGGCCTCGGCCGGGTAGGCCTCGGCGTAACGCGTCAGGCGGGCCTGCCAGTCGGCTTCCCGTTGGACGCCCCGCTCGCGGGCGTCCCAGCCCTGGTAGATCGGTTCCGGCACATGGAAGGGCGCGTGTGGCCAGTCGAGCTGTTCGCGCGCCGCGGCCACTTCG
>NZ_BMXS01000075.1 GCF_014651875.1 Litchfieldella qijiaojingensis | reverse complement strand
GGCAGAACAGGATCAGGCCGAGGCGATCGCTACTTACTGGCTCGGTGCCTTGGAGCACGGAAAGAGCCCGACGCTGGCCGACCTCCAGGCGCGCTTCGCCACCAAGCCGAGCAGCACGATCGTGCTACCTCACGTCGAGCAGCATGAGATCGCCAGCTACGACGCCCTGATCTCCTCCACCCCGGCCACGGAGGTGCACTGCCATGCCTGATACTCAGACTTTACCGCTGCTGCTGCGGCAACTGCGCTTGCCCACCGTGGCGGCCTGCTGGCCCCAACTGGAGACCCGCGCCCAAGCCGAGGGCTGGAGCCTGCCGCAAACGCTAGCCGCCCTGTGCGAGCACGAGCTGGCCGAGCGCGAGCGGCGTCGACTGGCCCGTCACCTCAAGGAGGCCCGGCTTCCGGTGGGCAAGACGCTGGACAGCTTCGAGTTCGGTGCTATTGGGGCCGACCATCGCCGGCAACTGACCGCCCTGGCGGGCAATAGCCAGTGGGTCGACCAGGCACACAACCTGTTGCTTTTCGGCCCCTCCGGCGTGGGCAAGAGCCATGTGGCCGCCGGTCTGGGTCATTCCCTGGTCGACCAGGGCTACCGGGTCCGTTATGCCACTGCGTCGAGCCTGGTGCAGGAGCTCCAGGCAGCCAAGCAGGCGCTACGGCTGAGCGATGCGCTGACCAAACTCGACAAGTACTCGGTGTTGATCATCGATGACATCGGCTACGTCAAACGCAGCGAGGCCGAGACCTCGGTGCTGTTCGAACTGATCGCCCACCGTTACGAGTCGGGCAGCTTGATCATCACTGCCAACCAGCCGTTCAGTGCTTGGGACAGCATCTTTCCTGACAGCATGATGGCGGTGGCCGCCATCGACCGGTTGGTGCACCACGCCACGCTGCTGGAGCTAAGCGGAGAGAGCTACCGGAAACGCGCCTATCAGCGTCAACGACGGGGAGAACAAACCGCGTCGTCAGAATGACGAAATTACCCCACCCAACCGGCCATTTTGATTGTCGCCAAGCGGTCAAAGTAGTTGACGTCGCATA
>NZ_BMXS01000074.1 GCF_014651875.1 Litchfieldella qijiaojingensis | reverse complement strand
CCGAGCTGCACCGCGCCCAGGGCGCGGGCCTGGCGCAGGGTGTCGACCCACTCGGCGGTGCTGAGCTCGTCGCGGTAGGCGGCGAAGTCGAGCGGGTTGGAGCAGTAGCTGCACTGCAGCGGGCAGCGATAGGTCAGCTCGGCGAGCAGCCACCACGGGGCGCCCGGCGAGGCCGGGTCCGGGGGATGCGGATGGTCAGTCATGGCGAATCCACCCCTGGTTGGCGGCGTCGGCGAGAAACTCGCGCACGTCCTGGGCGAGCTCCGCGGCCGGCGCCTCGGGATAACGGCGCTCGAGTTCGGCCAGCAGCGCGGCGACGTCGCGCTGGCCGTCGAGCAGGGCGAGGATCGCTCCGGCGCTGTCGTTGAGCTGCACCATGCCCTCCGGGTAGAGCAGCACGTGGCGGCCCTGGGCCGGTTCCCACTGCAGGCGCCAGCCGGGGCGCAGCCGATAGACGGTGGTGGGAGCGATGGTGTCGGTCATGCCAGCCCCCGGTGATAGACGCGCTGGTCGGTGATGCTGTGGTACGGCGGCCGGCCGAGCTGGTAGGCCAGCGTCATGGCGTCGAGCATCGACCACAGCACGTCGAGCTTGAACTGCAGGATGTCCAGCGCGCGCTGCTGGGCTGCGTCCGTGGTGCAGAGCTCCAGCGCCAGCTCCAGACCATGGTCGACGTCGCGGCGCGCCTCCGTGAGGCGCTTGCGGAAGTAGGCGTAGCCGGCGGCGTCGATCCACGGGTAGTGGCGTGGCCAGGTGTCCAGGCGGCTCTGGTGGGCACGCGGCGCGAACAGCTCGGTCAGCGAGGAGATCGCCGCCTCGCGCCAGTCGGCGCGGCGCACGAAGTTGACGTAGGCGTCCACCGCGAAGCGCACCCCGGGCAGCACGTGCTCCTGCGACCATAGCTCGTCGCGGGTCAGCCCCACCGCCTCGCCGAGCGCCAGCCAGGCCTCGATGCCGCCGGGGTCGTCGCCGTGGCCGTCGTGGTCGAGCAGGCGCTGGATCCAGCGCCGACGCGTGGGGGCGTCCGGGCAGTTGGCCAGCAAGGCGGCGTCCTTCTGCGGGATCATCACCTG
>NZ_BMXS01000073.1 GCF_014651875.1 Litchfieldella qijiaojingensis | reverse complement strand
TGTAGTGGTCCAATGAAACCGGACACCAGCGTAGGTGGTATGCTCACCACCCTGAGCGAGGTGTCCAATGACCAAAAGAAGAACACGACGTTCCTTCAACCAGGAGTTCAAGCGAGAGGCTGCACAACTGGTGCTCGACCAGGGCTACTCGATGACGGAAGCTTGTCGGTCCCTAGATATTGGGTCAACAGCATTGCGCCGTTGGGTCTACCAGCTTCATCTGGAGCGAGATGGCGGTACGCCGAAAGGCAAGGCATTGACGCTTGAGCAGCAGAGAATCCAGGAGTTGGAAGCCAGGATCGATCGTCTGGAACGCGAAAAAGCCATACTAAAAAAGGCTACGGCTCTCTTGATGTCGGACGAGTGGAATCGTACGCGCTGATAGACCAGTTGAGTGAGCATGAGTCGGTGGAAGTGGTCTGTCAGGTCTTTGGCGTTAGTCGGTCCAGCTACTACGAGCATCGTCAGCAGAAGACTCGTGTAGATGTGGAACGCCTGTCATTACGAGCCGAGGTCAATCGGCGTTTTTCGGCGAGTCGTGGTGCGGCAGGCAGCCGGACGATGACTGCCATGCTGAAGGAATCGGGGATTTCCATTGGGCGTTTCAAGGTCAGAAGCCTGATGAGGGAGTTGGGGCTGATCTGCAGACAACCCGGCCCTCATGCCTACCGGAAGGCAACCGTTGAGCGACCCGATATTCCGAACCATCTGGATCGACAATTTAACGCCCAGCAACCGGACCTGGTCTGGTGTGGTGATATCACGTACGTCTGGACAGGAGTGTCTTGGAGCTATCTGGCGGTGGTGCTGGATCTGTTCTCTCGGCGAGTCGTTGGCTGGGCAATGTCATCCCGTCCTGATGCGGACCTTGTCGTCAAGGCTTTGGATCATGCCTGGATACAACGCGGAAAGCCCGCGCGAGTGATGTTTCATTCGGATCAGGGAAGCCAGTATGGCAGCACCAAGTTCCGGCAGAGGTTGTGGCGCTACCAGATGCGTCAGAGTATGAGTCGGCGCGGGAACTGCTGGGATAATGCTCCCATGGAGCGCCTGTTCCGCAGCCTCAAGTCAGAGTGGATACCCGATTCATGGTACAGCAGTCTGACGGAGGCCAGGAGAGACATCGGGAGCTACTTGATGGGGTACTACAATTGGCAACGTCCTCACACCGTCAACGGAGGGATGCCTCCTGCCGTGGCCGAGGAAAAACTCACAACACTGTCCGGAATTAGTTGACCACTACA
>NZ_BMXS01000072.1 GCF_014651875.1 Litchfieldella qijiaojingensis | reverse complement strand
TTGCTGGAGTCGATTGGCAACATACCACCCGCTGAGGCGGAAGCTCGCTACTATCAACAAAGTACCGAGTCCGCTCAGGCAGCGTGACTCAAACGAGAAAGTCTCCGAGATAGTCGGGGCGGTTCAGTTCCTTGCTGAGCGTGTCGGCGTGACTGATGCTGTGATATTCACTGGAACTCCAGAGAATGCGAGGAAGGTAAGAAAGAATTTCAAAAAAGGGGCTCTTTTCATCCTTAATGGAGCCGGGCATAACCCTCTGGTTGTGTCACATGACGCTGATGTTTCTCTTGCTGTTCAGAGCGCCCTTAGAGTTGTTCTTTACAACCAGGGACAAGATTGCGCCGGACCTAATTCACTGCTAGTCCATGGCGATGTTTATGAAGAATTCAAACTTCGCTTAATTGAATCCATAGAAAAGTTAAGTGACAAGGTTGGCGACTATACGGATCCAGATGTTATTGTCGGCCCCAACAGTGATAAAGATCATGCTGCATGGATTGCCAATATTTTTAAAGAAAACAGGAAGTATTTTGCTTTCGGAGGCAATGTCAATCCTGTGACAGGCATGATATATCCAACTGTATTTGAAAAACCTCTTTCTCTTGGTGGAAATTATAAGGAGTTCTTTGCTCCGGTCTTTTATTTGCAAAGATATGACAGAGATGTTGAGTTGCGTGATTATTTCATTAACCCGAGGTATTACCCAAACGCAATGTACATCTCATTGTTTGGGACAAGTGATGCTGTTGATGGGTTGGATGAATCAATGCATAAGAGGAAAAGTATTTTAAGGAACACAGATCTTCACTTGGAAGAAAGAGGTTTCTTGCCATATGGAGGCGAAGGCCCGGCTGCATCGTGTTTGTATGTTGATGGCAAGCAAATAAAAGGGAGTACACTACCGCAGAGGGATATTTACGAGCAACTTGTTAGGCCATTTATTTAAGGAGTTGGCGTAGATGTTTCTATTGTCAAAGAGTGTCAGACATCTTTCACCAGTGTCAATAATAGTTAGCGCATCTCTTGTAGGGCTATCTTTGGGGTATTCCATACCATATATGACCTTTGTTATGGAAGGTTTAGGATATGGGATGACGTTTATTGGGCTAATTGCAGCACTTCCGGCAATAGGAATGTTCACTGCTTCTCCGTTGGCTATTTCGTTGTCAAAGATATGAACCGCCCCGACTATCTCGGAGACTTTCTCGTTTGAGTCACGCTGCCTGAGCGGACTCGGTACTTTGTTGATAGTAGCGAGCTTCCGCCTCAGCGGGTGGTATGTTGCCAATCGACTCCAGCAA
>NZ_BMXS01000071.1 GCF_014651875.1 Litchfieldella qijiaojingensis | reverse complement strand
TGAACCGCCCCGGGATTCCCGGAGACTCCATTTCTTGAGAGGATGGAGTGATGACAACATCGAAGAAATACTCACCTGAGGTGAGGGAACGGGCGGTTCGGATGGTGCGCGAGCACCAGGATGAATACGCTTCACAGTGGGCTGCGATTGAGTCGATTGCCGGCAAGTTTGGCTGTGCCCCGCAGACCCTGTGCAACTGGGTTCGTCAGGCCGAGCGTGACGCTGGAGAGCGGGCCGGGTTGACGACCGAGGAGCGCGCCCGCCTGAAGGCGCTGGAGCGGGAAAACCGGGAATTGCGCCAGGCCAACGAGATCCTGCGCAAGGCATCCGCGTATTTTGCCCAGGCGGAGCTCGACCGCCGCTTCAAGTCATGACGGCCTTCATTGACGAACATCGCGCGGTTCATGGAGTCGAGCCGATCTGCCGGGTACTGCCGATCGCTCCATCGACCTACTATGCCCATGTGCAGCGCCGTACTCAGCCCGCTCGGCGCTCACGCCGTGAGCAACGCGATGAACGGTTGTGCCAGGAAATTGAGCGTGTCTGGGAGGAGAACTTCCGGGTCTATGGCGCCCGCAAGGTCTGGCGGCAATTGAAGCGGGAGTCCCTTGCGGTTGCGCGCTGCACGGTGGAGCGCTTGATGCGTCGTCTGGGGCTGCAAGGCGTGGTACGGGGCAAGTCCGTCAAGACCACGGTCAACGACAAGGCCAGTGCGTGCCCCCTGGACCGGGTCAATCGCCAGTTTCGTGCCGATCGGCCCAACGCTCTGTGGGTTTCGGACTTCACCTACGTCAGCACCTGGCAGGGATTCGCTTACGTGGCCTTTGTCCTTGATGTGTTCGCCCGCCGCATCGTCGGCTGGCGGGTGTCCGGCACGGCACGCACAGAGTTCGTGCTCGATGCCCTGGAGCAGGCCATCCATGAACGACGCCCTGGCGATGACAGCGGCCTTATCCATCATAGTGACCGTGGTGTCCAGTATGTGTCGATTCGCTATACGGAACGGCTGGCCGAGGCGGGAATCGAGCCTTCTGTGGGCAGTGTGGGTGACTCCTATGACAATGCCCTGGCGGAGACCATCAACGGCTTGTACAAGGCCGAGGTCATCCATCGCAGGTCATGGCCGACCCGGTCTGCCGTGGAACTGGCCACACTGGAATGGGTGAACTGGTTCAATCACCGGCGGTTGCTGGAGTCGATTGGCAACATACCACCCGCTGAGGCGGAAGCTCGCTACTATCAACAAAGTACCGAGTCCGCTCAGGCAGCGTGACTCAAACGAGAAAGTCTCCGAGATAGTCGGGGCGGTTCA
>NZ_BMXS01000070.1 GCF_014651875.1 Litchfieldella qijiaojingensis | reverse complement strand
TGGCACCGCCGCCGACGTCATGGCCCCAGGCTTCGGGTCAGAACTCCTCCCACTCGGCTTCGCCGTCGTGCCGCTGGCGCGGCGCACGGCCCGGGGGCGAGGCCTCGCCCGACTCGGCGCCGGACGGCAGGGCCGCGGTGGCGCTACCCAGCCAGGCCGGCAGTCCCGCGGCACTGCCCGGGCGGCCGGCCAGCGTGAAGACCGCCACGGCCTGCTCCAGGCGGCTGGCCTGCTGCTCCAGGGAGGCCGCGGCTGCCGAGACCTCCTCCACCAGGGCAGCGTTCTGCTGGGTCACCTGATCCATCTGGCCGACCGCCTGAGAAACCTGCTCGATACCCTGGCTCTGTTCCTCGGAGGCGGCGGAGATCTCGTCCATGATATCGGTGACGCGGCGGACGGCGGCCACCACCTCCCGCATGGTGCTGCCGGCCTCTTCCACCAGGGTGGAACCCTCCTGCACCTGCGCCACCGAGCCCTCGAGTAGCGCCTTGATCTCGCGGGCGGCATCGGCACTGCGGCTGGCCAGGCTGCGCACCTCCCCGGCTACCACGGCGAAGCCCCGACCCTGCTCACCGGCCCGGGCGGCCTCCACCGAGGCGTTGAGTGCCAGGATATTGGTCTGGAAGGCGATCGAATCGATCAGCCCGGTGATATCGGCCACTTGCTGTGAGCTGCCGGCGATGCCATGCATGGTCTTGACCACGCGCTCCACCACTTCACCGCCGCGCTCGGCGGTGGAGGAGGCATCCTGCGCCAGGCAGCTAGCCTGGCGGGCATTGTCGGCATTCTGCTTTACGGTGGCGGTCAGCTCTTCCATGCTCGAGGCAGTCTGCTCCAGGGCGGCGGCCTGTTCCTCGGTACGCGTGGAGAGGTCCGCATTGCCGGTGGCGATCTCGCGGGAGCCGACATGGATCGAGCCGCTGCTCTCGCGCACGCCGGTGATCACGCCGGAGAGCTGCTCCACCATGCGGCGCATGGCGTACAGCACGCTGCCGTTATCGTTGGGCCGGGTCTCGATAGCGATATCGAGGTTCTGGTTGGCGACCTGATCGGCGATCTCGGCGACGCGACGCGGCTCGGCGCCCAGGCTCCGGGTAATGCCGGCGATGATATACCAGGCCAGCAGGATACCGAAGATGAGGGCGACGGCCATGATGACGATGAAGGCCACCTGCATCCGGGCATACTCCTGTGTACCGAGAAGATACTCGGTCTCGGCCACGTCGAGCTGCACCTCCTTCAGTCGACCGAAGGCCTCGGAGACCGGATCGATGCGCTGGTAAAGCTCATCGACGATGAAGCCCTCCAAGGCCGCGGCATCTTCCTGGCGCAGGATGG
>NZ_BMXS01000069.1 GCF_014651875.1 Litchfieldella qijiaojingensis | reverse complement strand
TATAGAGCGACAATTACTCTGGCCGGTGGACGACAACTATTTTGGCCGGCTGCCCTAAGCTTGACCGCTTGTCCCGACCCACCAGGGAGCCGGTATGGCGGTCACCAGCCAGCAGGTCACGATCTACATGTCGCAACGTCAACTAGGCCAGACCCAAGACGTCGCCGCCGCCAAGGCCGGTCTCTCCGTCAGAACCGCCCGCCGTCTCGAACGCCGGGCAGAATCCCCCGAACCGCCGGCACCTCGCCAATGGCGGACGCGGCCAGATCCCTTCGCCGACGTATGGGACCAAGTGCTCGTTCCGCAGCTAGTGGTCACCCCGGACCTTCAGGCACTGACGCTGCTGGAGTGGCTTCAGGAGCAATTTCCCGGCCAGTATCCGGACAGCGTGCTGCGTACCCTGCAGCGCCGGATCAAGGGATGGCGAGCCGCTCACGGCCCGGATAAGGAAGTGATGTTCCCGCAGACCCACGGTCCCGGGCTGCGCGGTCTCTCCGACTTCACCGAGCTCAAGGGCACCGTCATCACGATCGCCGGGAAGCCGCTGGAGCACCGGCTCTACCACTTCCGCCTAGCGTACAGCGGTTGGTGCCACGTGCGCGTGGTGCTGGGCGGCGAGAGTTACACGGCCCTGGCCGAAGGCCTGACCGGCGCCTTGGAGCGCCTCGGTGGGGTACCGGCTGAGCATCGCACTGACAGCCTGTCGGCGGCCTTCCGCAACCTGGGGCGTGACGCCAAGACGGATCTCACCAAACGCTACGCCGCCCTGTGTGCGCACTACGGCATGACAGCGACCCGCAACAACGCGGGGCGCGGCCACGAGAATGCCAGCATCGAGTCGCCCCACGGCCACTTCAAGCGGCGTCTCAAGCAGCGTTTAGCGCTGCGCGGCTCCCACGAGTTCGCCAGCCCCGCTGACTACCAGGCATTCCTCGATGAAATCTCGGCCGCCATCAACCGCCGCAATGCGGCGCGCATTGCCATCGAGCGAGGTGTCCTGATGCCGCTCCCCAGCCGGCCAGGCACCGACTACACCGAGTTAACGGTGCGCGTCACGACCTCCAGTACCATCCAAGTCCGCAGGGTGCTCTACTCGGTGCCGTCCCGGCTGATTGGCGAGCGGCTGCGGGTGCACCTGTACGACGACCGCTTGGTGCTACACCACGCGCAGCAAGTCCTGCTCACGCTGCCGCGTCTACATGCCACGGTGGAGAGCGGGCGTCTGCGGGTGATCGACTACCGGCATGTCATCGGCTGGCTGGTCCGCAAGCCCCGGGCCCTGGCAGGGCTGACGTTCCGTGATGAGCTGCTGCCGGGCGCCGACTGGCGTGATTTGTATGCCAGGCTGACCACGGAGTGGCCAGTCGCCGAGGCCTGCAAGCGCCTCGTCGGCGCTCTGGCCCTGG
>NZ_BMXS01000068.1 GCF_014651875.1 Litchfieldella qijiaojingensis | reverse complement strand
CCCAGCGACACAGACTCGAATGACGCAACGTGTGCACCAAGCAAGGAAGGGTAAAAGCGAAGGGGCCGCGACACCCCGGTTCTCATCCTGATTGTCGCTGGCTTCTCATCCAGATTGACGCGCTACACAAGGACCTATGTCATCACCGGGGATCCCAAGTGGGCACGTCAATATCAGGAAGTCATCGATATTCGCGGAAGTCTCGGCGTCGTTGATCGCGTCGCGATCGGCATTCAACAACAAGCCCTGAGCCGGCGCATAGGTAGCGACGGAGAACCTGCATGGTGAGGTCGATTTCGGACCGGGAGTCGGCAAGGAGGTGTTGGACGACAGGAAGGCCGGCCATGATCGGGACGGCCCGTAAAATGTGGGATTTCGTAAACACGAAATGTTAAAAGCCAGCCTCCTTCTGGTGTCGGATGGCCAGAACCGTGATGGTGTCGGCCTCAATGCGATACCGAGCCACATAGCCGCTATCACCGAAGTCGATCAGCCACTCCCGGTAGTCTTCGGAGAGGTCTTCGATAGGTCGGCCGATGTGGGGCAGCTCGCCGAGCGCCTGGACAGCCTTGAGAATGGCATCGCCGGCTCGCTTTGCTGCTGATGGGTTCTTCGGCCGCAGGAATTCTCGCAGGCGCTCGAGATCCCGAAGCGCGGCCGGGGCGTAAATCACTTGCGGCATGTCGGAGCCGGCAGTTCGTTATCCGCTCCCCAACTGGCGAGCCACTTTTCTACCTCGGCAGCGGTCGCATGCAGGCCGGTTGTCTGGTACTCCTCCCAGGCCTTGAGAGTGTCCCGGCGTAGTGTCTCGCGCCTCTCCTCTCGCTCAACGTACTGGCTGATGGCTTCACGCATGATCCAGTGCGCTGAACGCTGGCGAGTGTCGGCCAAGCGTTGCACTCGCCCTTTCAGGTCGTCATCGAGCTTGATGGATGTTGGAGCAGCCACATCAGCCTCCTTAGTCATAGGTAATACCATAGACTACTTTAGCTCAATCTAGTCTTGTTGTCGAAGGAGCAAGTGGTCTGCCGGCTGCTGTTTTTTCGCGCTACCGCCCGGCTCGGAAAACCCGAGCCGGGCGGAAGGGGACAGACCGTTAAAGCAAGGCCATCAAGCGTTTTCGTGACGCTCGAATTCGACGTCCAGGGCATCGTCGGTTTCGCTCATGTCGAGGGCGAAGCCTCCGCTGGCCTTCTCGTGCCGGGCAACGATCTCGCGCCGGGGCCGTGATGCACGTGCCGCCACGGTTGGATTGGCACGGCTCGGGGGCAACGCCGCCCGCACCGTCTGATCGTCGACCCGGAAGTAGGCGATGGCGGCCTGCAACTGCTCGGCCTGGCTGGAGAGTTCCTCGGCGGTGGCCGACATCTCTTCGGCGGCGGAGGTGTTCTGCTGGGTGACCTTGTCGAGCTGCTGGATGGCGACGT
>NZ_BMXS01000067.1 GCF_014651875.1 Litchfieldella qijiaojingensis | reverse complement strand
CCCGGTAGTGGGGGATAACCTGGGGAAACTCAGGCTAATACCGCATACGCCCCATGGGGGAAAGCGGGGGACCTTCGGGCCTCGCGCTATCGGATGAGCCTATGTCGGATTAGCTGGTTGGTGAGGTAACGGCTCACCAAGGCGACGATCCGTAGCTGGTCTGAGAGGATGATCAGCCACACTGGGACTGAGACACGGCCCAGACTCCTACGGGAGGCAGCAGTGGGGAATATTGGACAATGGGGGCAACCCTGATCCAGCCATGCCGCGTGTGTGAAGAAGGCCTTCGGGTTGTAAAGCACTTTCAGCGAGGAAGAAGGCTTTCGGGCGAATACCCCGGAAGAAGGACATCACTCGCAGAAGAAGCACCGGCTAACTCCGTGCCAGCAGCCGCGGTAATACGGAGGGTGCGAGCGTTAATCGGAATTACTGGGCGTAAAGCGCGCGTAGGCGGCTCGATAAGCCGGTTGTGAAAGCCCCGGGCTCAACCTGGGAATGGCATCCGGAACTGTGGGGCTAGAGTGCAGGAGAGGAAGGTAGAATTCCCGGTGTAGCGGTGAAATGCGTAGAGATCGGGAGGAATACCAGTGGCGAAGGCGGCCTTCTGGCCTGACACTGACGCTGAGGTGCGAAAGCGTGGGTAGCAAACAGGATTAGATACCCTGGTAGTCCACGCCGTAAACGATGTCGACTAGCCGTTGGGTTCTTCGAGAACTTAGTGGCGCAGTTAACGCGATAAGTCGACCGCCTGGGGAGTACGGCCGCAAGGTTAAAACTCAAATGAATTGACGGGGGCCCGCACAAGCGGTGGAGCATGTGGTTTAATTCGATGCAACGCGAAGAACCTTACCTACCCTTGACATCGAGAGAACTTGGCAGAGATGCCTTGGTGCCTTCGGGAGCTCTCAGACAGGTGCTGCATGGCTGTCGTCAGCTCGTGTTGTGAAATGTTGGGTTAAGTCCCGTAACGAGCGCAACCCTTGTCCCTATTTGCCAGCGATTCGGTCGGGAACTCTAGGGAGACTGCCGGTGACAAACCGGAGGAAGGTGGGGACGACGTCAAGTCATCATGGCCCTTACGGGTAGGGCTACACACGTGCTACAATGGCAGGTACAAAGGGTTGCGAGACGGCGACGTGGAGCCAATCCCAGAAAGCCTGCCTCAGTCCGGATCGGAGTCTGCAACTCGACTCCGTGAAGTCGGAATCGCTAGTAATCGTGAATCAGAATGTCACGGTGAATACGTTCCCGGGCCTTGTACACACCGCCCGTCACACCATGGGAGTGGACTGCACCAGAAGTGGTTAGCTTAACCTTCGGGGGAGCGATCACCACGGTGTGGTTCATGACTGGGGTGAAGTCGTAACAAGGTAGCCGTAGGGGAACCTGCGGCTGGATCACCTCCTTAAACGACGACCTCGCCTGTTGTCGGCAAGTGCTCACAATGAATTACCTGATCGACCAGAGCAACGACTGTTTGGGT
>NZ_BMXS01000066.1 GCF_014651875.1 Litchfieldella qijiaojingensis | reverse complement strand
GAAGGTCCATTGAGAAGTGGGCTGGAGGTATCACGAGTGCGAATGCTGACATGAGTAACGACAAGGGGCGTGAAAAACGCCCCCGCCGGAAGACCAAGGGTTTCTGTTCGACGCTAATCGGAGCAGAGTGAGTCGGCCCCTAAGGCGAGGCCGAAAGGCGTAGTCGATGGGAAACGGGTTAATATTCCCGTACCTCACAGCACTGCGATGGGGGGACGAAGAAGGCTAGACGGGCCAGGCGCTGGTTGTCCTGGTGAAAGCGCGTAGGCTGGGATCTCAGGCAAATCCGGGATCCCAAGGCCGAGACGCGAGACGAAGGCCCCACGGGGCCGAAGTCGTCGATGCCACGCTTCCAGGAAAAGCCTCTAAGCTTCAGGTGTTGTGGGACCGTACCCCAAACCGACACAGGTGGTCAGGTAGAGAATACCGAGGCGCTTGAGAGAACTCGGGTGAAGGAACTAGGCAAAATGGTGCCGTAACTTCGGGAGAAGGCACGCCGCATTAGGGTGAACCTCCTTGCGAGGGGAGCGCGACGCGGTCGAAGATACCAGGTGGCTGCAACTGTTTAGTAAAAACACAGCACTCTGCTAACGCGCAAGCGGACGTATAGGGTGTGACGCCTGCCCGGTGCCGGAAGGTTAAGTGATGGTGTTAGCTTAGGCGACGCTCCTGATCGAAGCCCCGGTAAACGGCGGCCGTAACTATAACGGTCCTAAGGTAGCGAAATTCCTTGTCGGGTAAGTTCCGACCTGCACGAATGGCGTAATGATGGCCACGCTGTCTCCACCCGAGACTCAGTGAAATTGAAATCGCCGTGAAGATGCGGTGTACCCGCGGCTAGACGGAAAGACCCCGTGAACCTTTACTACAGCTTCACACTGGATGCTGATGTTGCTTGTGTAGGATAGCTGGGAGGCTAGGAACCCCGGACGCCAGTTCGGGGGGAGCCGACCTTGAAATACCAGCCTGGCATCATTGGCGTTCTAACTTGGGTCCGTGATCCGGATCGAGGACAGTGTGTGGTGGGTAGTTTGACTGGGGCGGTCTCCTCCCAAAGGGTAACGGAGGAGCACGAAGGTACCCTCAGCACGGTTGGAAATCGTGCATTGAGTGCAAGAGCATAAGGGTGCTTGACTGCGAGACAGACACGTCGAGCAGGTACGAAAGTAGGTTCTAGTGATCCGGTGGTTCTGTATGGAAGGGCCATCGCTCAACGGATAAAAGGTACTCCGGGGATAACAGGCTGATACCGCCCAAGAGTTCACATCGACGGCGGTGTTTGGCACCTCGATGTCGGCTCATCACATCCTGGGGCTGAAGTCGGTCCCAAGGGTATGGCTGTTCGCCATTTAAAGTGGTACGCGAGCTGGGTTTAGAACGTCGTGAGACAGTTCGGTCCCTATCTGCCGTGGGCGTTGGAAGTTTGCGAAGGGCTGCTCCTAGTACGAGAGGACCGGAGTGGACGCACCTCTGGTGTACCGGTTGTCACGCCCGTGGCATTGCCGGGTAGCTAAGTGCGGACGGGATAACCGCTGAAAGCATCTAAGCGGGAAGCCCCCTTCAAGATGAGACTTCCCCGAGGCGTCAAGCCTCCTGAAGGGCCCAGCGAGACGAGCTGGTTGATAGGCCGGGTGTGGAAGCGCTGCAAGGCGTTGAGCTGACCGGTACTAATGGCCCGTGCGGCTTGACCATATAACCCCAAGGGGTCTGCGCATGACGCGCACGATTGACGGATACGACGAGACGTA
>NZ_BMXS01000065.1 GCF_014651875.1 Litchfieldella qijiaojingensis | reverse complement strand
TGATCAGCGCCGAAGCCGGCGACCTCACGCTTGAGGTGGGCACGCGGCTGGACAACGCCACGGGCCATATCCAGTCACGCACCGGCACGCTGACCCTCACCGCCGGCGAGGTCGACAACCGGGGCGGGGTCCTGCTGGCCAAACAAGAGATTGATGCCAGCGTGGCCGGCGCGCTCGACAACCGCGCCCAGGGCGTGTTTACCGCCGATGCCATCACGCTCGACGCCGACCGCCTGGCCAACCACGGCGGCAGTCTGGTCGGCGATCTGGTAACCCTGACACTCGACCGCCTCGACAACGACACCGGGCTGGTCAGTGCCCGGGAGGGGCTGCACCTCGACCTGGTCGAAGCGCTGAACAACCGTGGTGGACGCCTGCAGGTCACCGAGGGTGACCTGGTGCTGCACGGCGGGGCTACGCTCGACAACACCCAGGGCATCCTCGTCGCCGAGCACCTGCAGTTGCAGGACGTTGGTGCGCTCACCAACCGCCAGGGTAAGCTCATCGCCGACACCATCGCGCTCGATGCCGCTTCGCTCGACAACACAGACGAGGGGCTGGTCGCGGCAGGCGCGGGGGGCGTGGACGTCACGCTGTCGGGCGCCCTCGACAATCGCCACGGCAAGTTGCAGTCCGACCGGTCACTGGCCATCGCCGCACAACGTATCGACAACCGCCGGGGCGCGATACTCGGCGACGGCTTTCAGCTTCACGCCGAAGAATTGCTCAACCAGGGTGGCGCCGTGCTTGGTGGGGCAACCGGCAGCAGCGTGACCCTGGCCGATAGCGCCACCACCCATCTCGACAACCGCGACGGTGTCATCGATGTCCAGGGCGGTCAGCTGACCCTGCGCGCCACTGGCGGCACTCTCGACAACCAGGACGGCTCGCTGAGTGGTGAACGGCTCGCCATCGACGCGGCCACCTTCGTCAACGACGGCGGCCAGGCCGTGGCCGGTGCCGAGGGGCTGTCACTCACCGCGCCACAGCTCGACAACCGCCAAGGCCTGCTGCTCGCCCAGGACGGCGCGCTCGACACCCACTTCAGCCTGCTACAGAACCAGGGCGGCACCCTGCAGGGCGACAGCGTCACCTTCACCGGCGACACCCTGAACAATACCGACGACGGCCTGATCGCTAGCCTCGATGGCCAGGTGACGATGGTGCTGACCAACGGTCTCGACAATCGCGATGGCCGGGTCCTCGCCAACGGCACGCTCGATATCGACCCGCCGTTCATCGACAACCGCCAGGGCCAACTGGCGGGACGCACCGTGCGCCTCGAAGCCGGCCACCTCGACAACGCCGGCGGCATGATCGAAGCCACCGACACCCTGACGGTCGACGCCGACAAACTGACCAACAGCGACGGCGACCTGCGCGCCCTCGGCGGCGACACCAGCCGCCTCACCCTCACCGGCACCCTCGACAACCGCAACGGACGGCTCGAACTGGCCAGCGACAACGCCACGCTCGACGCCGGCACCCTGCTTAACGGCCAGGGGCAACTCACGCATACCGGCAGCGGACTATTACGCCTCAGCGCCGACCGCCTCGCCAACGCCGGCGGCCAGGTGCAAGGCATCGGTAGCGGCCAATTCACGCTGGACCGGCTCGACGACATCGGCGGGTGGCAATTCAACGGCGCGCTCGGCTTCGACCTCGATCAGGGGCTCACCCTCGCCGCCGGCGACCGCCTTGCCACGGCGGGCCGCCTGACCCTGAACCTGACCAGCCTCGACAACCGCGGCGAACTGCTCGCGAACGACGGCCTCGCCATTCACACCAGCGGCGACATCACCAACCGCGGCCTGATCTCCACCCAGGGCGACCTCGCCGTCACCGCCCACCACCTCACCCAGCGCGGCGGGCGCCTGGCCAGCGGCGGCACCTCGACCTACCGCCTCGGCGGCACCCTCGACAACCT
>NZ_BMXS01000064.1 GCF_014651875.1 Litchfieldella qijiaojingensis | reverse complement strand
GGCGACCTACGACGAAGTGGCGACGCAGATCACGCTGCTGACCCATTCGGCCCCGGACGCCGCCGTGGACGCGGGAGGCTCCATCACCGAAGACCTCTACGAAGCCCTGATCCGGCGCGGCTACAGCGTCGAGGACGCCACGGCCATCCTCAGTGACGAAGCGTTCCAGGACGGAGTGCTGGCCAGCATGAAGACCATCGCCGAGGTGAGCGGCCCGCTCATGGACAGCGAGACACCCCCGGAAGCGGACGCGTCAGCGCCTGAGGACGCGGCCCCATCCGACGTTTATTACGATGACCAGGGGCTGCCGGTGGTGGAGCTGGAGACCACCGTCGTGACCGGCGAACGGCTTCCCGATACCCCGGCGCAAGTGGTGCTCAAGGGTGCTTCCGAGATCAACGCCTACCTGGAGGCGCATCCGGAACAGCGGCAGATCGTGGAGATTGGTCTGGCGGTGGCCCAGGGGCCGAAGGGCGTGATCGGTCTGCTGGTGGACAAGGCGATAGAGCATGCCCCAGGAGGCGAGAAGATTGCCGAGGGAATCTATGAAGGGGGAAAGATTGTTGCCGAATGGGTGGAAGGCTATGATCTGGAGGGTGACCAGGACGAAGACGACCGCTACCTGATTGGCGGTGGTACCTTTGCCACGGATATCGTGCTGGGGGGCATGGCCCCTGGTGGGAAGAAGGCGCGGGGCGTTGATGGAGAAGTTGCAAAGGATGTAGTCAATAAATTAGATGACGCCCTTTCTCGCTACAATCAGAATGACATTCATCACCTATTTGGTAGAGGTGGTGAGACTCCGACTAAACTATTAGAAGAGTTTGGCTCTCCAGAAGCCGCATTGAGAGAGGTGCAAAGAGCTGCTCAGACTATTGCTGATGGAAACTATCAAGCAGGGTCTTGGGTTACTGTAAAGGTTGGTAATGTCCCAGTAAGCATTAAAGGAATAGTCATAGACGGGATGTTTAGGATATCAACCATGGCAAAGAGAGAGTTTTGATAGTGTTAAGACAGCAAGAGAAGTTGGCGCTTGAGCTTATTTTTCGAGGAAAGGATAAGCTTTGCAGCGAAATAAATGAACAAATTGGTGGCGCGGAAAGTGTCGGTTGGGAAGAAACCGGAGTTGGTTTTTATTCTACTATACTGCTGAAGTCTCCGCTTTCTGAAATTCCCCATGTTCGCATGTGGGAGTATAACTTTAGCCATCCTGATTTTCCTCATGGAGGATCGTATATGTGTACGATAATCAGTGAGAGTGAGTTAGAATTAGAAGCTGTGGCCTTCGGGGGGGCGGATTGGCCAAATCCTAATGATTCTAAACTATTTGAAGAAATAGGTTGACTTGAGGCGATCAATGAACCCAATTGAAGAGGGCGGATGCAGGCTCTGAGTGCAACACTGTCATTGGATTGATAATGGCCCTTCGTGATACTTCGCCATCAGTTCACTCATCATTTCAATTGGACACTTGAAATCGAAGCGTTTCCGAGGCCGCATGTTGAGCTTAAAGGCGATGGCATCGAGCTCCTCCTGGCTGTGGAGGGCAGTCTCAATGACCAAGTACAACACCTGACCCATCAGGTATCGTGTCGCCATAACGCATTGCAATCGCGACCTCACCGCGATCTTTAACAATTGATTCGTTTGTATCTCACCGAGACCCGCAGCCGTGCACCAGCGATCACGAGGAAACCCACGGCAAGGCCGAAGTCAGCCTGGTGGTACAGCATCAGGCCGTGGAAGTGGCCAAGGCGGTCGCGGACCTGAACGACGCCCGCAAGCAACTGGCGCAGGCGCAGGACGACTACGCTGACTATCGGCATATCCTGGAGCAGGCACAGGACAGCCTCGACCGGCTCGAGCAGGATCACGCCGCCGGGGAGCCCGGCGTGACTTGGCAGGACGTGCAGGACCTGCGCGAGCAGGTGGCGGACCTGAAGGACGACGAAGCCTGGTATCGGACCG
>NZ_BMXS01000063.1 GCF_014651875.1 Litchfieldella qijiaojingensis | reverse complement strand
GGTCGAGGTGCAACCCCTGGCGGGCGCTGATCAGCCCTTCATCGTTGTCGAGGCGGTCGAGCGTCAGGGTGACCAGGTCGCCGACCAGGCGGCCGCCGTGGTTGGCCAGGCGGTCGGCGTCGAGCGTGATGGCATCGGCGGTGAGCACGCCCTGGGCGCTATTGTCGAGGCCTTCGGTCACCGTGGCGTCGAGAGTCTGCTTGGCCAGCAGGGTGNGGATATGGCCCGTGGCGTTGTCCAGCCGCGTGCCCACCTCAAGCGTGAGGTCGCCGGCTTCGGCGCTGATCACGCCGCGCTGGTTGTGCAGGTCTTGGGTGATATCCAGCGTGGCGTTATTACTAGCGAGCGTGCCGTCGGTGTTGGTCAGGGTGCCGACGGTGAGCGAGACGTTGCCGTTGGCCTGCAGCCGTCCCTGGGTGTTGTCGAGGGTGTCGGCGACCGCGAGGGTGAGGTCGCCGGCGGTGGCGGCGATCAGGCCTTCGCTGCTGTTATCGAGCGAGGCGGCGTCGATCTCGATGCCGTCGGCGATGAGCTGGCCCTGGCGGTTGGTGACTGTGCCGACGTCCGTCAGTTGCAGGTGTTTGGCGACCAGGATGCCCTGGGTGTTGTCGAGCTCGCGGCCGCCTTTCAGAAACAGATCCCCGTCGGTGACCTGCAGCCGTCCGGCACGGTTGCTCAGCGCCTCGACCAGGTCGAGGTGCAGCGACTCCTGCGCGCTGATCAACCCGGCGTCGTTGTCGAGGCGATCCAGCGTCAGGGTGACCAGGTCGCCGACCAGGCTGCCGTCGTGATTGATCAGGCGGTCGGTGTCGAGTGTGATGGCATCGGCGGCGAGCGTGCCCTGGGCGCCGTTATCGAGGCCTTCGGTCACCGCCGCGTCGATGGCCTGCTTGGCAAGCAGGCTACCGCCCCGGTTGTCGACCTCGCCGGCGGTGAGGGTCAGCGTCCCGGTACGGGTCTGCACGTGACCGCCGGCGTTGTCCAGCCGCGCGCCGACCTCAAGCGCGAGGTCGCCCGCCTCGGCACTGATCACGCCGCGCTGGTTGGTCAGGTCTTGGGCAATCTTGAGCGTGGCGCTATCGCCAGCGAGCGTGCCGTCGCTGTTGGTCAGGGTGCCGGCGGTGAGCAAGACGTTGCCGTTGGCCTGCAGTCGGCCCTGGCTATTGTCCAGGGTATCGGCAACGTCGAGGGTCAGGTCGCCGTCGGAGGCGGCAATCAGCCCTTCGCTGCCGTTATCCAACGAGGTGGCGTCGAGCGCGATGCGGTCGGCGGTGAGGCGTCCGCCGCGGTTGGTGAGGGTGCCGACGCGGCCCTGAAGGTCGCCGTCGTCGAGGCTCAGGGTCCCGCCGCTGTTGTCGAGCCGCTCGAGGTCGAGCTGGACGTCCTGGCCGTGGGCGAACTGCACGCTGCCGCCGAGGTTGTCGAGATGCTCGGTGTCCAGTTCGAGCGAGGCGGTGGCGGCGAGGGTCGCCGCCTGGCCCCGGTTGGTGACGGTCTCGCTCGTCAGGGTCACCCGCTCGCCCTGGAGGGTGCCCGTGTTGGTCACCTGCCGTGGGGCGTCGACGGCGATTTCGCTGGCCAGTAGCCGGCCCTGGTTGTGCGTGGTGGTGGCGGTCACCGCGAGGCGCTTGGTGGCGTCGAGACGCCCCTGGTTGTCGAGCCGGTCGGCCTTGAGGGTGAGGTCGGCGCCGGCTTGGCGGGTGTCGTTCTCGATGCCAGCGACGACGGTGCCCCGGTTGGCGAGGCGCTGCCCGGCCTTCAGGGTGATGTCGCCGGCGCTGGTCAGGCGGCTTGTGACAGCGAGGTTGTCGCGGGTGCGCACGGTGACGGCCTGGGAGGCATGGACGTCGCCGTCCAGGGTCGCGCTCGCGGCGCTGGCCTGGATCGTCCCGGTACTGGAGGCGTCGGCCAGGCGCAGGTGGCCGTTGGCGTCGATGCGGATATCGCCGTCGCTGGCGGCCATGTCGCCGGCCAGTTTGACGCCCACGCCGTTTTCGGTGCCGACCAGGCGGATGCTGCCGGCGTACATGCCGCCCAGGGCCGAGGAGTCGATGGCCAGTGCCGGGGCGTCGCCGGTGCCGGGGC
>NZ_BMXS01000062.1 GCF_014651875.1 Litchfieldella qijiaojingensis | reverse complement strand
GTATGCGTCCGGTAAACACACCTTCCGCTGAGCCCCGACTTCGATGACGGTAGGTGTCCACCTATTCCTTAGTGGACACCTACCATGAGTGAGTTAAGCGTATGGGAGGCGCCTCGAAAGCGTCGCCGCTTTACAGCCGAGTTCAAGGCCAGGATCGTAGAAGCGTGCCAACAACCCGGTGCCTCAGTGGCCGGCATCGCATTGGAGCATGCCCTGAACGCCAATCTGGTACATAAGTGGATCCGTGAGGCTCGGCGGTCGGCGCCGGTAAGTGATACCCCGGCGTTTGTTCCCGTGCCGATGGCAAGTACCGCCACACCAGCGGCGGGCCAGCATCGGGAAGCCGAGCGTATTCGCCTTTCACTGCCGAGTCCCAAAGGCACGGTGACCATCGAATGGCCGGTGTCCGATGCGCAGGGCTGTCGGGCGCTGCTTCGGGATCTGCTGTCGTGATCCGTATCGACGAGATCTGGCTGGCCACCGAGCCGTTGGACATGCGCGCCGGCCCCGATACGGCGCTGGCCCGGGTGGTGAAGGTATTCGGTACCGCCCGGCCGCACTGCGCCTATCTGTTCGCCAACCGGCGCGGCAACCGCATGAAAGTGCTGATCCACGATGGCCTGGGGGTCTGGCTCTGTGCGCGCCGGCTCAATCAAGGCAAGTTCCATTGGGCCGCCAACTGGCACGGCGACCGGGTGGAACTGTCGCCGGAGCAAGTGACGGCACTGGTCCAGGGCCTGCCCTGGCAGCGCATCGGCCCGGCGGGGGCCATTTCGGTGCTGTAAGCCTCGTCGGCACATAAGGCGAACCCTGGCCATTCGATGATCCGCGCATCCCCTTGCCGCCGGCGGACTGGCATAATCGCCGGATGAACATGCCGCCCGACCTGTCTCAACTCTCTCCCGATCAGCTCCGCCACCTGGCGGCAACGCTGATGGCGCAGGTGGAGGAAAAGGATCGGGCGCTGGCACAGAGCCAAGAAACGCTACGCCACACCGAGCAGGTCAACCAGAAGCTGACCTATGAACTGGCGCTGCTCAAGCGCCATGCTTTCGGCAAGCGCAGCGAACAGCTCAACGTCTTGCAGATCAGCCTGCTGGACGAGGTGGTGGATGCCGACATTGCTGCCATCGAGGCCGAGCTGGAAGAACTCGCCACCCCGGCGACGCCGCCTGCCGCCAAGCAAAAGCCCAAACGTCAGCCCTTGCCCGACGACCTGCCGCGTGTCGAGATCCGACACGAGCCCGACAGCGAGCACTGCGCGTGCGGCTGCCAGCGGCGCCGCATCGGCGAGGAGATCAGCGAGAAGCTCGACTACACGCCAGGCGTGTTTACCGTCGAGCGGCATATCCGCGGCAAGTGGGTCTGCGACGCGTGCGAAACGCTGACCCAGGCACCGATGCCGGCCCACGTGATCGACAAGGGCATCCCCACCTCGGGGTTGCTGGCCCAGGTGATGATCGCCAAGTATGCCGACCATCAGCCGCTCTACCGGCAGGCACAGATCTTTGCCCGCGCCGGCGTGGAGATCCCGCGCTCCACCTTGGCGGAATGGATCGGCATCTGTGGCGTGCGACTGCAGCCGCTGATCGATGCCCTGCGCGAAACCCTGCTCACCGAACCGATACTGCATGCCGATGAAACGCCGGTGCCGATGCTGGCTCCGGGCAAGAAAAAGACCCATAAGGCCTACCTCTGGGCCTATGCCACCACGCCCTACGCCGAGCAGAAGGTGGTGATCTACGACTTCGCGTCCGGGCGCGGCGGCCAACATGCCCGGGACTTCCTCGGCAAGTGGAAGGGCAAGCTAGTCTGCGACGATTACGGCGGCTACAAGCAGAGCTTTACCAACGGCGTCACCGAGATCGGCTGCATGGCCCACGCCCGGCGCAAGTTCGTCGACCTGCACGTGGCCGGCAAGAGCCAGATTGCCGAGCAGGCCATCGAACTCATCGCCCAGCTCTACCAGGTGGAGCGCGAGGCCCAGTCGCTGAGTGTTGAAGAACGCCAACGGCTACGCGACACCAGGGCGAGGCCTATTGCTGACGCACTGCATCGCTGGTTACTGGCTCACCGTGAAAAGGTACCCAACGGCTCAGCGACGGCCAAGGCGCTGGATTACAGCCTGAAGCGCTGGGCAGCACTGACACGCTACCTGGAGGACGGCAGACTGCCGATCGACAATAACCGGGTAGAGAACCTGATTCGCCCCTGGGCACTGGGCCGCTCGAACTGGCTGTTTGCCGGCTCGCTGCGCAGTGGCCAGCGGGCTGCCAACATCATGAGCCTGATCCAGACTGCCAAGCTGAACGGCCATGAACCACATGCCTACCTGAAAGATGTACTGGCTCGGCTGCCGACCCAGAAGGCCAGCCAGATCCACGAACTCCTGCCTCAGAACTGGAAGCCGGTCGACTGATCACTCGCGAAGGGTGATGACCGGCCGCTTAC
>NZ_BMXS01000061.1 GCF_014651875.1 Litchfieldella qijiaojingensis | reverse complement strand
CATGCTCATGCCTTGCGCATGGCTGACCTGGATCGTGGCGCGTTCTTCGATGCTGAGTTCTGAATAGGCCATGGAGGCAACACCTTACCGGAATGGTCAGGTGTTGCACTCAGTTTCTGCGGCCAAGCACTTTCAAGGATAAGAGTCATTGGAGAGCTTGGCATACGCACCAGAGGAGATCCCCCGGGACCCAACAGATACATATTATGTAAGAAATCTGCCATATTTTATTTAATTATAAAAATCTCTATTTTTATCTAACTTAATCATGACTAGAAAAGGCCTAGTTGAAATTATCATTAAGGCCAATATTAGAATATATTTTTCAAGGACAGATTAACATCAAGGATAGATTAACATGGAATGGTATAAGAGAGAAGCTGATAAGATACTTTCTAAAATTACTGACAAAGATGAGGTGATTAACCTTGGCGCTGGATTTGGGCCGTCTGGGTTACCCCACATAGGAACCTTCAGCGAGATATTTAGAACTAGCCTAGTTAGAGACTGCTTGGTTAGCAGAGGAAAAGAAGTTAGAATTTTCCTGATCTCTGATGACTTAGATCCGTTGAAGAAAATCCCTTCTAATCCTGGCTGGGTTGAAAGCCTTGAAGGTTTTAAAGGCATGCCGCTATGTAAGTGCCCGGATCCGAGCGGGGAGTATGGGTCATTTTCTGAAATGATAGAAGACAAGTTCTATTCTTTGCTCGATCATTACAACATCCAGTGCGATATAACAAAAAGCTCTGAAGCTTACTACAGTGGAAAATACAATAAAATAATATTAGAGCTCGCGAAGAAATACTCTTCAATTAATGATATATGTAGAGCTTCCGTTGGTCCTTTGAGAAGAAGGACGTACAGCATATTTATGCCAATATCCCCTTTTAGCGGAAGGGTGATTGAGCATATAAAGATAGACAACATAGATTTAGAAATAGGAGAGCTTACATACCATATCCCTGGAGAAGAAATAGTTAACCTCCCCGACGAGGATTATTCTATAGAGCTTCGTAATTACTACAAAGACGAGCCGGTTGATGAAAGCATAACGGTATCCATTTTTGATGGGAATTGTAAGCTCCAGTGGAAAGCTGACTGGGCTATGCGATTGATCTTCAGGGCTATTAAGTTTGAGATGCATGGTGACGACCTTACGCCCTCAGCTGAAGTTGCAAAAGCCATAATCAGTCATATGGGAATGTCATCGCCAATATTCTATAGGTATGGATTGTTTCTAGATGACTTTAATAAAAAAATATCAAAGTCTAAAGGAAACGGTTTCTCAATGGATAATGCAAGAAAGCTTCTGACAGCAAATTCTTTTAAGGGGTATTTAGGCAGGAGGCCTGATAAGCCCTTGAAGTTTTCTATGAGGAAATCCCCGGAAATCAATGATAACTATGGAAGAGTGAGGAAGAATGAGATTGGCTTCCGAAAATCCCATAGGATAATAGAATCATTTCATCCCGTGAGCCGATTGTCGGCTCGAAGGATAATAGACATCTATGCAAGTAAAAGCAAGAGGTCAGTAAACCAAAGTGCGGTTGACTGTGCCTATAACTTGTTTTCTGAGGAAGACTCTTTTCGTGGCCATTGCAATTTCACACTCCAAGAAAAAATGTTTTTGGAGAATGTGCTTTCCGAGGCAACCTATTCTGCACCTCAAAGTGAGCATGAGTTTCATTTAATAGTGGATAATTCAAGAAGCGCACTACCCAACCCTATAGATAAGCATGATGCATGGAGAGTAATTAATAAATCTTTGTTTGGAGGTAATAGTGGTCCAAGAGTTTCTAGTTGGGCCATGATTAATGGAATGGATAAGCTTATCTTCCGAGTTAAGAGGTCTATCGAAGGCACTACTAATTTAGAAGTTGAGAGTAAAGTCATGAGGTCACGGAATATATCTTTTGGAAAATCTGGACATAAACATTCAGCAGATGATCATAAGGGGGATAATGGAACACCCTATGTTTTGAGTGATATTGACTTTAATAAGATTTATGACCTTTGTCGTGAATTGTCTGTATCCTTAGATGTGCGCAAGGACAAAATAGTTTCTTCGCTGTCAAGCTATCAGTGCACTAATGTAACTGAAGACGAAATAGAAAGATCAAAAGACTTGCTAGACAACATTACTGAAAACAGGCAGTATTTTGTCAAGTATGTTAGAGGGGTTACTTCTTTTCTTCCTCTCAATCAGCCATTATATGCATCTATATGTTTTGGGTTCATTCCATCGTTGATGGCTAGGGATACATCAATTAGGCCGCCAACAGCAATGCATGCTCATTACAATAAGCTCATGAGATCAATAGATCTCCCCTCCTTCTCAGAAAGTCTAAGAGTTTCATATTCTGAAAAAGAAGAGTTCTGAACCGCCCCGGGATTCCCGGAGACTCCATTTCTTGAGAGGATGGAGTGATGACAACATCGAAGAAATACTCACCTGAGGTGAGGGAACGGGCGGTTCGGATGGTGCGCGAGCACCAGGATGAAT
>NZ_BMXS01000060.1 GCF_014651875.1 Litchfieldella qijiaojingensis | reverse complement strand
TGTAGCGCGTCAATCTGGATGAGAAGCCAGCGACAATCAGGATGAGAACCGGGGTGTCGCGGCCCCTTCGCTTTTACCCTTCCTTGCTTGGTGCACACGTTGCGTCATTCGAGTCTGTGTCGCTGGGCGACACGGAGTGACTCGTCTTGAGTGTCGCGCGCGTCGCCGGTCGCCCGCGTGAGCGCTTGTTGTCCATCGCGGTGCGGCGACGATAGCTGTCGACGTTGAGCTCGAAGAGGGTGGCGTGGTGAACCAGGCGGTCGACGGCGGCCAACGTCATGGCGGGATCGGGGAAAATCTTGCCCCACTCGCCGAATGGCTGGTTGGCGGTGATCAGCAGCGAGCGTTGCTCATAGCGCGCGCTGATCAGCTCGAACAAGACACTGGTCTCGGCCTGGTCCTTGGTGACGTAGGCCAGGTCGTCGAGGATCAGCAGGTGGTACTTGTCGAGCTTGGCGATGGCGGCCTCGAGGGTGAGCTCCCGACGAGCCACCTGGAGCCGCTGCACCAGGTCGGTGGTGCGGGTGTAGAGCACCCGATAGCCCGCCTCGACCAGGGCCAGGCCAATGGCCGCCGCCAAATGGCTCTTGCCCCCACCGGGAGGACCGAACAGGATCAGGTTGGCGCCCTCGTCGAGCCAGCGGTCGCCGCTGGTCAACGCCATCACCTGTGCCTGGGAGACCATGGGCACCACCGTGAAGTCGAAGCTGTCGAGCGTCTTGCCCGGCGGGAGTCGGGCATCGGTCAGGTGGCGCTCGAGCCGGCGCCGGGCACGCTCGGCGAGCTCATGTTCGGCGAGGGTGGCCAGGAGCCTCGCCGCCGGCCAGCCCTCCTGATCGGCTTGGTCGGCGAAGCGCGACCATACGGCCTTGATGGTGGGCAGGCGCAGGTCGTTGAGCATCAGGGTGAGCCGCGCAGCATCGGTCATCGAGGAAGTCCTCATGCCACCCCTCCCATGGCCGGTTGGTCCATCAGCGCGTCATAAATCACCAGCGACGCCAGGTGCACCTCGATATGGGGCAGCTCGCTCGAGGCGGGACCGAAGCGCTCGCGCAGCGCGTCGAGCTGCGGCAACTCGCCGGCCTCGAGCAGCGCCTCCAGGTGCTGCGCAAGTGCCGCTTCACAGCCCCGCTCGTGGGCCAACGCCAGCAGGCCGACCATGCAGCGACAGGCCAAGCGGGCGTCCCGCCCGGCGAGCAAGGCGTCGAAGGTGCGCCGATAGGCTTCCCGCGGGAACAACTGATCACGGTAGACCAAGTGCAACAACGCCATCGGCTTGCGCCGCAGGGCATGAATGACGTGATGGTAGTTGACCACATGGCCATGCCGGCCGCCGCGCTGGGCGCGCCCGCGGGGCAGGGTCATCAGCGCGCTGCCGCCGATGAACACCTCCAGGCGATCGTCATACAGGCGCACCCGCAGCTGATGGCCAATCAGCCGGGAAGGCACCGAATAGAACACCTTGCGCAGCGTGAAGCCGCCGGAGGACGTCACCCGCACCCGGATCTCCTCGTAGTCCTGGCTACGTTGCCGGGGCAGCGGCTGCAGCATGGCGCGTTCGGCGTCGATGCGGGGCTGATGGCGAGCGTTGCGCCGACTGACCAGTTCATCGATGAAGGCCCGGTAGGCGGTCAGGTCATCGAAGTGGCGTGAGCCGCGCAGCAGCAAGGCATCGCGGATCGCGCGCTTGAGATGGCCATGGGCACTCTCGATACTGCCGTTCTCGTGGGCCACGCCAGTGTTGTTGCGGCTCGCCGTCATGCCGTAGTCCCGGCACAGCGCCTCGTAGCGCTGGGTGAGGTCATCCTGTGCCGCTTGCTCGAGGTTGCGGAAGGCCGCCGACAGGCTGTCGGTGCGGTGCTCGCGCGGGGCGCCGCCGAGGGCCCACAAGGCGTTTTGTAGACCCTCCGCCAGCGCGACAAAGCTCTCGCCGCCCAGCACCACCTGGGCGTACTGGAAGCCGCCATACACCATCCGGAAGTGGTAAAGCCGATGGTCCAAGGGCACCCCGGCCACCGTGATCTGGAGGTCGGCCATGTCGGTGAAGTCGGACAGACCCAGGCGCCCGGGTTCGTGGGTCTGGCGGAAGATGACCTCCTGCTCCGGCCCATGCACCGCCCGCCAGGCGCGCACCCGACGCTCCAGGGTCCGGCGGATGCCGTGCTCGAGCTCGGGATGGCGGCGCCGCAACTCCTCGAACAAGGCAATCGGGCGCAGCCCCGGTGCGGCTTCCAGCAGGGGAACCACCTCTGCCTCGAAGAGACCGGCCAGCGGATCCGGCCGGCGCCGAGTGCGTGGTGACGCCGTCTGTGACGGCAGCCGCGGGTCATTCTCGAGGCGGTAGGCGGTGGCAGTGCTGAACGCGGCCTTGGCAGCGGCGGCGGTGGGACTATCACTACGGCGAAAAGTCATGTAAAGCCTCACTTGGTGATCGGTGATGTGTCGTCCCGGCACGGGGTGATCCTCTTTGGCGAGAAGACCACTCTATGTCGGGTTGGCTGCGATCACCCGGCGGGCTCCCTGAGGGGATCCCGCCGTTTTGCGTTGTCGAGGTCGTTCGGGCTACGCCCTCACGACCTCGACGACACACGATCTCGGCTTTCTCATCTTGATTGTCGCGTGACTCTCACCTTGATTGTCGCTGTACA
>NZ_BMXS01000059.1 GCF_014651875.1 Litchfieldella qijiaojingensis | reverse complement strand
CCCATGGCGTGCATCAGCAGGAAGTTGTGGTGGTTGTACTCGAGCCCGATCTTGTTGGAGACCCGCGCCGCCATGGGCACCGCCGAGACACCCGCCGACCCGATCAGCGGGTTGATCGGCATCTTGCTCATGGTGTTCATCAGCTTGGCCATCAACACACCGCAGGCGGTACCGATGGCAAAGGCCACGATCCCCAGCCCCAGGATGCCCAGCGTCTCCACTGCCAGGAACCGGTCGGCGACCAGCTTGGAGCCCACCGACAGGCCGAGGAAGATGGTGACGATGTTGATCAGCGCATTCTGGGCGGTATCCGACAGGCGCTCGACCACCCCGCACTCGCGCATCAGGTTGCCGAAGGCAAACATCCCCAGCAGCGGCGCGGCATCCGGCAGGAACAGGACCACCAGGATCAGTAGGATCAGCGGGAAGCAGACCTTCTCCAGCTTGGAGACCGGCCGCAACTGGGTCATGACGATCTCACGCTCCTTGGCGGTGGTCAGAGCACGCATGATCGGCGGCTGGATCAAGGGCACCAGTGCCATGTAGGAGTAGGAGGCCACGGCGATGGCCCCCAGCAGCTCCGGCGCCAGGATGCTCGACACGTAGATCGAGGTCGGCCCGTCGGCCCCGCCGATGATGCCGATCGCCGCGGCCTGGTTGAGCGAGAAGTCCATGACCCCGATCGCCGAGAGGCCCACCGCACCGAGCAGCGTGGCGAAGATGCCAAACTGCGCCGCCGCCCCCAGGAACAGGGTCCGCGGGTTGGCCAGCAGCGGCCCGAAGTCGGTCATCGCCCCGACGCCCATGAAGATCACCAGCGGCGCGATGCCCGAGGCGATCGCCACGCTGTAGAACTGATACAGCATGCCGTGGGTGTAGCCGGCATCCATGGCCAGATCGTTGGCATGGCGCAGTTGCTCGGGCGAGAGATCGCCGTGCAGCGCTTCGGTGATCGCGTGACGCGAGGCATCCAGCCCCAGGGCGGGCTCGAGGCTCAAGCCCAAGGCACCGTTCAGTTGCGCGAGCACCTCCGGGCGGGCCAGGTGCGCCGCCTGCTCGGCGGCGGACAGGGCCAACCCGGCCTCGGGAATATTGGCCAGAATCCCGCCGAAGCCGATCGGCACCAGCAGCAAGGGTTCGAACTTCTTGTTGATAGCCAGGTACAACAGCCCCAAACCAACGACGATCATCACCGCCTGGCCGAGGCTCAAGTTGAACAGTCCCGAGCCGTACCATAGGGTCGAAAGTTTTTCCATGATGATGCCCTTAGAGAACGATCAGCGCATCGCCGACCGATACGCTGTCGCCTTCCTTGACCTTGACCTCGGAGACGGTGCCAGCGGAAGCCGCGCGCACCTCGGTTTCCATCTTCATCGCCTCGAGAATGATCACCACGTCGCCCGCGGCGACGCTGCTGCCCGGCGTGACGTTGACCTTGAAGATGTTGCCGGCCAGCGGGGCGGCGATGGTTTCGCCGCTGGACGCCGGGGCGCTGTCGGCGGTTGGCGGTACGGCGACGGCGCCTGGCTGGGCCTGGACCTGCTCGATCTGCCCGCCTTCGGCCACCTCGACCACGTACTGCTTGCCGTTGACGGTGATGGTATAGGTCTCCGGCCCCCCACTGGCGGCCGCGGGTGCCTTGGCCTCGTGCCTGGCCGGCAGGTTAGTGGCCTGGCCATTGTTCTCCGGGGCCTGGGGCGCCGGCTCGAAGGCATCGGGATTATCACGATTCTTGAGGAACTTGAGGCCGATCTGCGGGAACAGCGCATAGGTCAGCACGTCGTCGATCTCGCGCTCGCCCTCTGCCAGGCGAATGCCTTCCTCGCGGGCCTTGGTCCTCAACTCCTCGCGCAGGCGGTCCATCTCCGGCTCGAGCAGGTCCGCCGGACGACAAGTGATCGGCGCCTGGCCTTCCAGCACCCGTGCCTGGAGTTCCTGGTTGTAAGGGGCCGGCGCGGCACCGTATTCGCCCTTGAGCAGTGCCTGGACCTCCTTGGAGATCGACTTGTAGCGTTCCCCCATCATCACGTTCATCACCGCTTGGGTACCGACGATCTGCGAGGTCGGAGTGACCAGCGGAATGAAGCCGAGATCTTCGCGCACCTTGGGGATCTCGGCGAGCACGTCGTCGAGCTTGTCGCCAGCCCCCTGCTCCTTGAGCTGCCCTTCCATGTTGGTGAGCATGCCGCCCGGAACTTGCGCGACCAGGATGCGCGAGTCGATGCCCTTGAGCGAGCCTTCGAAGGCCGCGTACTTCTTGCGCACGTCGCGGAAGTAGGCGGCGATTTCCTCGAGCAGCTCGAGATCGAGACCGGTGTCGCGATCGGTTTCCTTGAGAATCGCCACCACCGATTCGGTGGGGCTGTGGCCATAGGTCATCGACATCGACGAGATGGCGGTATCGACGTTGTCGATGCCGGCCTCGACGGCCTTGATCGCCGTGGCCGTGGACATGCCGGTGGTCGCATGGCACTGCATATGCACCGGGATCGACAATGCCTTCTTCAACCGCGAGACCAGGTCATAGGCCGTGTAGGGCGTGAGCAGCCCGGCCATGTCCTTGATCGCCACCGAATGGGCGCCCATGTCCTCGATGCGCTTGGCCAACTCCACCCAGCCCTCGATGGTGTGCACCGGGCTGACGGTGTAGGAGATGGCCCCCTGAGCGTGGCCGCCCTGCTCGATGACCGCGCGGATCGGATGCTCCAGGTTGCGCGGGTCGTTCATGGCGTCGAAGACGCGAAACACGTCGACGCCATTGGCACGCGCGCGTTCGACGAACTTGTCGACCACGTCGTCGGCATAGTGGCGGTAACCCAACAGGTTCTGGGCCCGCAGCAGCATCTGCTGGCGCGTATTGGGCATGGCGTCCTTCAGGGCGCGGATGCGCGCCCAGGGATCCTCGCCCAGATAGCGAATGCAGGCATCGAAGGTCGCCCCACCCCAGGATTCCACCGACCAGAAGCCGACGCGATCGAGCTTGTCGGCGATCGGCAGCATGTCCTCGAGACGCAGGCGGGTGGCAAACAGCGACTGATGCGCGTCACGCAGCACTACATCGGTGATGCCCAATGGGCGTTTGGTCTCACTCATGACCTTATCCTTAT
>NZ_BMXS01000058.1 GCF_014651875.1 Litchfieldella qijiaojingensis | reverse complement strand
CGATCAGGCGCAGATCGCGCCCGCTGCGCATCGTGAGGTTCTTGCCGGCCAGCAGTTCGCTGCCCTGCTGGCGCACCCGGCGGCTGATCCAGTCGGTGGTGGCGGTGTGGGCTTCGTGGTGGCGAATGTTGGCCGCCGAGGCGAGGGTGAGGTCGCGATGGCTCCTTGGCTGCCAGCCTGGATTCATAGAATAACTGCAGCACTTTGGACCAGCAGGTAGAGGCAGGAGGGCCAGCACCGGTACCCTCCCTGCTTTACCGACCAAAGTGAAGCAGAGCATGGGATACCGACAGCTGACCCAGACCCAACGATACCAGATTCATGCCCGTCGTGACGTGGGCATGAGCCAGCGACAGATCGCCAGGGAGCTTGGCATCCATAACAGCACCGTCAGCCGTGAGCTGCATCGCAATGCCTCTCCTGAAGGGTATGATCCCAGGCAGGCGCAACGCCTGAGCGATGACCGGCGGCGCACCGCCTGGAAGTGGACCAAGCGCCTGCCCAGCATGATTGCAGCCGTCGTGGGTCGTCTGCGTGAGGAGTGGAGCCCGGAGCAGATCAGCGGCTTCATGGCACCCCTGGCGGGTGTCGGTGTGAGTCACCAGTGGATCTACTCCTTGATCTGGGATGACAGGGCGCTCGGTGGCGACCTGTGGCAGTGCCTGCGGCAGCCCAAGCGGCGCAATAAACAGCGTGCTCAGGCCAAGAGTGCGGGGCTGGGCAAGATCCCCAACCGGGTCGGCATCGAGCACCGTCCCGCTGAGGTCGACGACCGGCTCACCATTGGCCACTGGGAGGGCGACACGGTGCTCAAGGGGCATAAGCAGTCGGGGCTGGTCACGTTGGTCGAGCGTCGCAGCGGCTATCTGCTGGCGGCGCGACTTCCCAACATCACCGCGGAGCTGATGCAGAAGGCCATGATTCGGCTGCTGAAACCCCGCCGTGGTGCGGTCAAAACCATCACCTTGGACAATGGTTCGGAGTTCGCAGGTCACGAGGCAGTGGCCAAGGCGGTGACCGCAGCGACCTACTTTTGCGCCCCCTACTGCTCCAGCCAGCGAGGGACCAACGAGAACACCAATGGCCTGATACGGCAGTATTTCCCCAAGGGGACTGACTTTCGGGAGGTCACCGATAGCGAGCTGCGTGCGGTGGTCAAGAAGCTGAATAATCGCCCTAGAAAACGGCTTGGTTATCGGACGCCGGCACAGGTGTTTCTGGGAGAATACTCAGGAGCCTTGGGTACCGCAGGTGCTGCACTTATTGCTTGAATTCAGGCAGCAAAGGATAGCTTCATATAGCTCAGTCGATCATCCGGACCCCTACAAGTAAGACGTATAGCCTCGCCGAATGCATAGAAAAGGTTGCGGGAACCTAGTCATCACATTACGGCAAGCATCTAGCCAGGGAGAAGGTATCCTCCCCGGCTAGATGCAAGAGAATTAATTGTTAAAGATCAGGAGCAGGCGTTCATTTGGTCATTGAAACCGCCTTCCCACTCATCTGACATAATAGTCATGATGGACGTGGCTGAGCCTTCACTCATCGCATCAGCTCCGACAGCTTGCTCCCTCGCTACCACACTCTCTTTGATATTTTTATTAATTTGAGACCGTAATCTCCGCCCATAGAGGCTCTAATCCTAAAGATTTCATGTAAGTGCCAAAGTCAACAAACGGCCTTGACCCTATATCACCCTCATTAAACCAAGTAGCCTCGCACTCCTCACACACATAAATCGTATCGTTAGTCTTGTTGATCGTAGCCACAACCACTTCACCTTGATCACAGCGTGGACACCACATACTCAACCTCATTATCTAACTGGAAATGCAGTTATTACTTCATTAGTGTTAGGTCTAACCACTATCTTAACACTCGTTTCTCCAGCTGTGCCTACGACTCGACCCATTGGCACAATAAACGCACCTGGATCGTTTGGCAGTGGGCTCCCTCTCTTAGTCCACGCTTCATCCACCACCCCTAGAATCTCATTGCGATCGACATTAAACACTGAATGAGTTCTCTTATTCGGATTTGGCGCAGCATGATCCAATACATGTTTTACACGATTACCATGCTTTGAGCCTTGACCATAAATTAACCCCGCTGGAGACGTCCAAGATTGACTCGCTGCGTCATAAGTTAACCTTGTTCCTCTTGCAACGACTCCCCCACTGACCCGCGACTGCAGCCAGTTCCTGAGCCCTCGGGCACCCAGGGAGACGGCTCTCGCACCAGCGCCCGCCCCTGACAGCGTCAAGGCAAGCTCGACATCCGTCGTGTCCGGCTTGGCAGCACCGCCCAGGGCGTTCCAATAGGCCCGATCATACACCTCATCCATTGGCGGTGCCGAGGCGCCGATATCGGCGATCTCGCCCTGGTGTTGGCCGGCTTGCGCCGCGCCGTACTGTCGGATCGCCTCCAGCGTGCCGAGTCCCAGGGCGCCGCTGTCCGTGTCGCCGAACAGGCCGCTGTCCCGGTACTGGGCGTCCGTGGCCTGGAAGGCGGTGACCGGTTCGCCGTGGGCGGTGATCGGGTCACCGTTGTCCCAGGTCAGCTCCAGGCCCGCGTAGCGATTCGTCAGGTCGTCCATGGCGACACTGGCGATCTGCAAGTCGTGCAGGAAGCGCTGGTATTGCGGGTTGTTGGCATTGCTGGTGCTCTCCAGGCCCGCCAGCAGGGCGTCGAACTGGGCCGCCTGCTGCGCGTCGAGTTGCGCGCCGGAGACCAGCGCCATCATGTCGTCCCAGGTGACGCCGTCCAGTTGTGGCGAGCCGAGCCGTTCTTCCAGCGCCGCGGCTTGCTCGGCGAGCAGGGCTTCCTCCTGGGGGTGGCGCCCGCGGTTGTAGAGCGTCGAGTACGCGGCGATCGCGGCGCCCTGGGACAAATCGCCGTCTGTCAGTTCGGCGGCGACGATGCCGGTGATCTGCGAGGCCACCACCAGCAGCTGCGGGTCGTTGTCGACCAGCTCGGCCAGGTGCTCCACCAGCGCTTCGTTGGCGCCGGCGGCCAAGGCGCCGGTCCTGAAGTCGCCGCCCGTGGCTTCGGCGACCGCGCCGCCGGCCAATGCATGCAGGGCGATCTTCCGCGGGCTGCCTGATGGCAGGT
>NZ_BMXS01000057.1 GCF_014651875.1 Litchfieldella qijiaojingensis | reverse complement strand
ACGTGCCGCTGCCGGTGCCGGTGTCCTACCACAGCTTCGGTGGCTGGAAGCGCTCGCTGTTCGGCGACCTGGCCGCCTACGGGCCGGATGCCGTGCGCTTCTACACCAAGCGCAAGACCGTCACCCAGCGCTGGCCGTCGGCCGGGGTACGCGAAGGAGCGCAGTTCTCCTTCCCGTCCTGAGAACCAGGACGCTTGAGAAACGTCATATCATAGGTGTCGTGCCATAGGTATTGCCGGATCGGGGAAACTCGATCCGGCTTTTTTTTGGTTCATCGACGGGGGTTCAATACGCCAGTCAGAAAGTTAAGTAAAAGATTACACGAACAAAAGCATAAAAATGTTTATTGGTACCAAGACCCCATAATATTCTGGCTCTCATAGGCAGCAACTGGAGCGTCCTTCGCCCCTGCTTGATGCCAACATCAAGCAGGCAACGAGAGGAGCGGCACACGATAGCCAATCGTTTATCCCGCTTCGTTGATGGCAAGCGCTCTATTTTGGTGCCCCGCATGTCCACGGCCCGGATGGCCTTCGTTTCTACGCACGCATGAAGACGGTGATAGCACACTGACCTTCCGGTCTTCGCGAAACGACCAACCGATACACCATGCCAACACTACAAGGTGGCTGAAATGACAACTTTCTATAATGAATCGCTTAGCAATCAGGACGTCAAGCAGCTAGACCGCAAAGGGGTTTTCCACTCTTGGTCTGCGCAGGGTTCACTGGACCCGCTGGTGATCAAGAGCGGTAGTGGCTGTCGGCTGTGGGATTATGAAGGACGAGAGTATCTTGATTTTTCAAGCCAACTGGTCAACACCAATATTGGTCATCAACACCCGAAAGTACTTGCAGGCATCAAGGCACAGCTAGACGAGTTGGCCACGGTGGCGCCTTCGCATGCTAATTACGCTCGCGGCTTGGCGGCTGAAAAGATACTTGCTCGCGTACCGGCAGGCTTCGATAAGGTTTTCTTCACCAACGGCGGTGCAGATGCGAACGAAAATGCTATTCGCATGGCTCGCGCCATCACGGGTCGGGAAAAGGTACTGTCGGCTTACCGCTCCTACCATGGCGGTACGGGTTCAGCCATTGTGGCGACGGGCGACTTCCGCCGCGTGCCCAACGAGTATGCCCGTGGTCACGTCCACTTCTTTAACCCCTACCTCTACCGCAGTGACTTTTGGGCGCAGAACGAAGAGGAAGAAGGGGCACGCGCCCTACAGCATTTACGCCGGATCATTGAGTCTGAAGGCGCCGAGTCCATTGCCGCCATCCTGTTGGAAACGGTACCGGGTACCGCGGGTATTCTGGTTCCGCCCAAAGGCTATCTGGATGGCGTAAGAGCGCTGGCTGATGAGTTCGGCATCGTGCTCATTTTCGACGAGGTAATGGCAGGATTTGGCCGTACCGGAAAATGGCTGGCGATGGATCACTTTGGCGTGACGCCCGACCTGATTACATTCGCCAAAGGCATCAACTCAGGTTATGTCCCGGCTGGCGGTGTAATCGTCTCGGAGAGGATTTCGCGTCATTTTGACGAGAACATGTTCTTCGGTGGGCTAACATACTCTGGCCATCCGCTGGCGATGGCAGCCATCTGTGCAACGCTTGATGCGATGGAAGAAGAAGATATCGTAGGCAACGCAGAACGTATTGGCGCTAACGTTTTAGCTCCTGGGTTAAAGCAGATTGCCGAGCGTTACGATATCGTTGGCGAAGTACGCGGACTGGGTGTTTTCCAGGCAATTGAACTGGTAGAAGACCGTGAAAGCCGGCAGCCGCTAAACGCTAAGGCAATGGGGCAGCTTAAAGCTTCCATGGTGGAGTGTGGCTTACTGCCCTTTGTAGTTGCCAATCGCATTCACGTTGTGCCGCCTTGCATGGTCACCGCCCAAGAGGCAGAACAGGGCTTGTCTATCATCAGCGACGCGCTCGGAAGCCTCAAGAGATGAACCTTGAGTCAAATCGGCACGGTTTTTTTTCCCGTCCTGAAAACCAGGACGCTTGAGAAACATCGGGTCATCGATATTGCCGGATCGGGGAAACCCCACCACCGCAGAAAGTTAACCATGCACTTACATAAGATTAAAAGCTTATGGGTTTAACCTAGCACTGAGCGGGACTAGCCTGCCGATCAGGACAGCAACAATAGCGACGCCATTGGCGAACTGGACTGAGCCACCAGCGGACTGAGCTAAAGCATCCCAACCCATAACATCTAATTCGAGAGGTATCACCATGACCACGCTTGGCCATCTGATCAACGGCGCTCGTGTCGACGACGCCGCACGCACCCAGGACATCTACAACCCCTCCACCGGCGAAGTGGGCGGCCAGGTGAGCCTGGCCAGCAAGGCCACCGTCGAGGACGCCATCGCCGCCGCCCAGGCCGCCTATCCGGCCTGGCGCAACACCCCACCCGCCAAGCGTGCGCGCGTCATGTTCCGCTTCAAGCAGTTGCTGGAAGAGCATGCCGATGAGATCTGCCGGCTGATCGGCCAGGAACACGGCAAGATCGTGCACGATGCCAAGGGCGAGCTGCAGCGTGGCATCGAGAACGTGGAATATGCCTGCGGCGTGCCGGAGCTGCTCAAGGGCGAGCATAGCAAGAACGTCGGCCCGGGCATCGATTCCTGGAGCGAGTTCCAGCCGCTGGGCGTGGTCGCCGGTATCACCCCCTTCAACTTCCCGGCCATGGTCCCGCTGTGGATGTACCCGATGGCCATCGCCTGCGGCAACACCTTCGTGCTCAAGCCCTCCGAGCGCGACCCGACCTCGACGCTCTACATTGCCGAGCTGGCACTGGAGGCGGGTCTGCCCGCCGGCGTGCTGAACGTCGTCAACGGTGACAAGGAAGCCGTCGATACCCTGCTCGACGACGCCCGCGTGCAGGCCGTCAGCTTCGTCGGCTCCACGCCGATCGCCGAGTACATCTACAGCCGCGCCAGCGCCAACGGCAAGCGCTGCCAGGCCCTGGGCGGCGCCAAGAACCATGCCATCGTGATGCCCGACGCCGACATGGACAACGTGGTCAACTCCCTGACCGGGGCCGCCTTCGGCTCGTCGGGGGAGCGCTGCATGGCGCTGTCGGTGGCGGTGGCCGTGGGCG
>NZ_BMXS01000056.1 GCF_014651875.1 Litchfieldella qijiaojingensis | reverse complement strand
TATTCATCCTGGTGCTCGCGCACCATCCGAACCGCCCGTTCCCTCACCTCAGGTGAGTATTTCTTCGATGTTGTCATCACTCCATCCTCTCAAGAAATGGAGTCTCCGGGAATCCCGGGGCGGTTCACCCCAAATAAGCGTCGGTTGGTTTTTGTCGATGAAAACTTGGGCAAACCTCGTAACACTGCTATGCAACGAGCGAGGGACTTTGAGTCAGGGACGACAGGCGCTTATAGTGATATTCAAACGGGGCAACGTCAGGTTCCTGCTTTGCGGTATGATAACCCCAACCCACAAGGAGCTCCTTATGTCAAGTTTGACGGTGCTCGGCAGCTTGAAAACGGAGTCATTGAGCTCATCGACTCGAAGACACGGATTGTTCCCTTCTCTACTAGTGAAGGGCCATTTATTTCCCAAAATGTCAGGTCTGGTATCTTAAGGAAAAGTGAGGCTTTGTCTCAAAGTCCTGGCTATAGAGGTGTTATTGAATTCCCTACAATTGAAGCTCGTCGTGAGGGGCAGAAGGTTCTTAGGGAGTTAGGCATTACTAACATTTCTACTCGAGTTCGCCAATAGGTGTTTGTATGAATATAGAAGCAAGATTTAGAAGAAGAGCAGTGGCGGGAGAAAATATTGCTGATCTGAACAGGGTGATATTGGGTCGGTTGTCAAAAGTCAAAGGATTTTGGGCTGATAACAAAGCTTTGTCAGATGCTTATTTTGATGATGGAAAGGCAGATGGTGCCGCAACAGATTTGTCATCATGCCTATGCTCTGAGTATAAGGGAGCCATCTCTTATGCACCCAGGTGGGAGGCTTCGATAGTTGACAAGGCTAAATCGGATGACTTCGTTACTATTGCTTTTGATAGTGATAAGGTCAATTTTAAGTGGTTTATTAATGAGGTTTTTCCCAAGATTGTTAAAGCTTTCTTGCCATATAGGGCTATGATAGTTGCCGATTTGGATAAGGATTTGGATGACTTTGAGGATATCTGTATAGAAGCTCAGAATACTGGGCTTGATGTCGATGGGCGAGATACGGTTTTTAGAGTCCATCCTGTCAACTATTTTGACAATGAACTGTGTTTGAGAGCCTTCAATATGAGTGCTGACAAGGTCATTCAGAGGTTGACTGGCACTGTTAATCTTGTTGAAAAGTGCGAAGACGGAGTGCTGTTGTATGTTGTAGATAAGCCGGCTATTGGTGATGAGCTTGTCGCCCTTGATGAGAAAGTGAGGCAGATGCTCACTTCCTAATGTCAAAAAGGTTAATAGCCAAAATTGGCAGTTATAGTTGATCTTTAAAAATTTATTTCTGATAGCGGCAAATCCGTAACACCGGCAAAGTATTTCGTCGGGACTAAGCAGCCGTGACCTGACGCTGGCCAGCGGCGGCACCATCCACTTCGAAGCCGCCAGCGACGTTCACACCGAAGCCCACGAGAAGCGCAGCGGCAACATCGCCTGGCGGCGGGTCAAGGAGATCCACGACAGCTGGGAGTATGAGCACTCGGGACTGAGTGGTGTCGCCCAGCTGGTCGTCGCCATCGTCGTGGCCTACTTCACCGCCGGCGCCGCCAGTGGCCTGGTGGCCAGTGGCGCCTCGGCGGCGGGGGCCTCCACCGCCGCCGGCAGCGCCTGGGCCGCCGCGTCGGCCGGCGCCGCCGCGGGCTGGGCCAACGTCGCGGCCACGGCCGCGCTGACCAGCATGGCCAGCACCGCCGCGGTGAGTGCCATCAACAACCGTGGCGATCTCGGTGACACCCTCGACGACACCTTCTCGAGTGACAGCCTGCGCGGAGCGGCCATCGCCGCCGTCAGTGCCGGGGTCACCAAGGGCGTCATGGGAGATAATGTCAACAGCGCCACCGGCGCCACCACTAGGCTGGACCTCAGCAAGGCTGGGGACATCGCCCGCTTCGCCGGTCAGCGCGCCGCGCAATCGGCCATCCACGCCGGTGTGAGCACCGCCATCGAGGGCGGCAGCCTGAGCGACAACCTCGAGGCCGGCCTCGAAGAGGCCCTGACGCATGTGGTCTCCGGCGTGCTGTTCCATGCCGTGGGTGACTATGCTGTCGACCATGACTTGTCAGAGGGCGGCCCAGAGAAAATCGCCCTGCATGCACTGGCCGGCGGTGCGGTTGCCGAAGCCATGGGCGGCGACTTCAAGACCGGTGCCCTGGCCGCGGGGGCCAACGAAGCGCTGGTGGAGCACCTGGCCGAGTTGGTCGACAACGACCCGCAACTGCTGGTCGCCGCCTCGCAAATCACCGGCATCGTCGCCGCCGAACTGACAGACGGCGATTTGTCCCAGGGCGCCGCGATCGCCGCGTACTCGACGCTCTACAACCGTGGGCGCCACCCCCAGGAGGAAGCCCTGCTCGCCGAGCAAGCCGCGGCGCTGGAAGAACGGCTCGGCTCGCCACAACTGGACGGCGTCACCTGGGACGACATGATGGCGCTGGTCTCCGGCGCGCAACTCGACGCGCAGCAGGCGGCCCAGTTCGACGCCCTGCTGGCGGGCCTGGAGAGCACCTCCAACGCCAACAACCCCCAGTACCAGCGCTTCCTGCACGACTTGCAGATCGCCAGTGTCGCCATGGACGACCTGGCGAACCGCTACGCCGGCCTGGAGCTGACCTGGGACAACGGTGACCCGATCACCGCCCACGGCGAACCGGTCACCGCCTTCCAGGCCACGGACGCCCAGTACCGGGACAGCGGCCTGTTCGACGACGTGGACATCGGTGCACAGGGCCTCGGTACGCTGGAGGCCATCCGCCAATACGGCGCGGCACAAGCCACCCAGCACCAGGGCGAGATCGCCGATATCGGCGCCTCGGCACCGCCAATGGATGAGATGTATGATCGGGCCTATTGGAACGCCCTGGGCGGTGCTGCCAAGCCGGACACCACGGATGTCGACATTGCCTTGACGCTGACAGGGGCGGGCGCTGGTGCGAGAGCTGTCTCTCAGGGTATCAGGAACTGGCTGCAGGCGCGGGTTAGTGAGAGAGTAGCCTCAAAGGGAATAAGCACCGGAGCCGAGAACGTTAATGCGGGCATTGCATTGAATCGTAAACTCTCTGCTCTTGAGAGTGTGAACCGCCCCGACTATCTCGGAGACTTTCTCGTTTGAGTCACGCTGCCTGAGCGGACTCGGTACTTTGTTGATAGTAGCGAGCTTCCGCCTCAGCGGGTGGTATGTTGCCAATCGACTCCAGCA
>NZ_BMXS01000055.1 GCF_014651875.1 Litchfieldella qijiaojingensis | reverse complement strand
CGATCAGGCGCAGATCGCGCCCGCTGCGCATCGTGAGGTTCTTGCCGGCCAGCAGTTCGCTGCCCTGCTGGCGCACCCGGCGGCTGATCCAGTCGGTGGTGGCGGTGTGGGCTTCGTGGTGGCGAATATTAGCCGCCGAGGCAAAAGTGAGGTCGCCACCGGCGTCGAGCGCGAGGTTGCCGGCCGCCTCGGCGCGGCTGGCGATAGCGGTGATGTGACGCTGCGCCTGGAGGGCGATGTCTTCTCTGGCCGTCAGCGCACTGCCGGCTTGTTCGACCGTGCGGGTTTGCGACTCACGACGCCACTCGTCGGTCTGGGTGTGGGTTTCGTTCTCGGCGGCGTCGAGGACGATGTCGTTGCCCGCGGCGATGGCCAGGCCCGCGCCACTGTCGATCTCGCTGGCGGTCAGGCGCACGTCGCGTCCGGCGCTGAGGCGGGTGTCGTCGCCGCTGCTCAGTTGGCTGCCGACCTGGGTGGTGGTGCGTTCATCGGTGCGCTTTCTTCCATACCACCGGTGCGAGGGGGTGTCGGTGCCCCAGTCGTGGGTGGTGTCCTCACCGGCCTCGAGGCGGATATCGCGGGCCGCCGTCACGGCCAAGGCCTCTTCCGCGATGATGTCACTGGCCGTGACCGTCACGTCGCGGCCGGCGATCAGCGCGGCATCGCCGCCTGTCGTGAGGCTGGCGCTAAGCTGCGTGGTGCGGTCGCTGCCTTCCCCGACACCCGATTCATAGCCGTTGACCTGGCGGCGGGCATTGGCCACGGCTTCGCTGACGATATCGCGTCCCGCGAGGAAGGCGACGTCGCCCTGGCTTTCGATCTCGGCGCGGTTGACGATATCGCGACCGGCGCTCAGATCCAGGCTGTCGCGGGCACTGATCAGGCCGCCCTGGTCGAGATAGGTGGCATAGGAACGCGCGTGGCCGGCGGTGATCGCGGTGCGGTCGTTGACGATGTCGCCTTCGGTGGCCATCAGGCTGACCTGGCCGCCACGAATCTCGCCGGCCAGGGCATTGCGGATCGAGTCGCGGGCGCTCAGGTCCAGGCGCTGGCCCGCCTCGAGCAGGCCGCCCTGGAGGATCGAGCCGCCGCTGGTCGCGGCGAGGTCGTGGCTGGCACGGATGGTGCCGACGTTGACCAGGTCGCCGCCGGCGATCAGGTCGATGTCACTGCCCTGGATCAGGCTGCTGCCGCGCACGTTGCGCTCGTCGACCTGGGCGAGGTAGAGCACCGGGGCCAGCACCGTCTCGCCGTCGACCTGCTGCTCTTCCAGCCACACGATGTCGTGGGTGAGCGCCGCGGTCTGCGCCGGCGTCAGGCCGACGCCGACGCTGAGCTGCAGGGCGTTCTTGGCCGCCACGGCGTTGTCCATCAGGTGGCGGTACTGGGCGTAGTCGTCGTTCAGCGAATCCTCGAGGAAGCGCTGCCCGGTGTTGGCGAGGACCGCGTCACGAATCAGGCGCGACTCGTAGCGCCCGTCGCCGAGCAGCTGGTAGGCACCGTCGGCGGTGTAGTCCAGCTTGTCGAGCAGATAGTCGGAGCCCATCAGCTGGTCGGCGCTGGTGAACTCCGGGTTGGTCTCGATCAGGTAACGGCTCTGTGGCGCGGTATTGCGCACGAAGAGCCCGTAGCGCCCCCGCGGCAGACGGAACGAGGAAAGCTGAGTGGGAGAGACGCGCTCGAAGGGCACGTCACGGTAGCTGGCCACGTCACCCGGGGCGAGCGCCATCTGCCCCGGGGCGACCGTTGACTGACCGGTCTCCACCATGTCGACATTGAGATCGGCCGAGGCAAGGGGACTGGGATCGACCGTTGCCTGACCGGCCTCCACCATCGAGATGTCGAGGTCAGTCGAGGCCGGCGGAGTTGGGTCGACCGTTGCCTGACCGGCCTCCACCATCGAGGCACTGAACTCGGGCGAGGCGAGGTTATCCGTGGCGGAGGCATCGCTGCGAGCGACGCCATCGTGCTGTCTGGCACTGCGTGTGTCAGCGTCAGAGGTGCGGCGGGCGAGGGTGAAATCCAGTGTGTCGACGACGCCGGATGTAGCGGTGTTGGCCAGGCTGCCGTTCAATCGTTCACGTACACCGTTATCGACTTGGCCGTTGTCGAGTCGATTGGCGACATTGATCGAGACCCGGCCCCCGGCCTGTATCACGGCCTTGTCCCCGCCAGCGAGCGGCGTGCGGGTCACCACCTGGCTGAGTTGTTCGGAACCTGACAGTGCCTCTGGCAGGGGGAGATCCTGCCCTTGCGCATCGCGTCCGTCGTTGGCGTTCCACTCGTCTAGGCTGGCGGCGAGATCGTCGGGAAGCAAGGTTTCCCTGACCCAATATCCACTATATCTACTGCCTGCTGTATAATCGAAACATGGATAGAAGCGGCACTCCTCTTCGATGGGAGTCAGCCCTGCCAAGGCCTGAGGGTCGCCGTAGGTGGTCCGCTTGAACACCGACTGGCGTTGCGCGCCCTGATTCTTCAGCGTATTGGCCTGGATATGCAGATTACCGTTTGCCGCTATCAGGCTATTGGCATTCTCGAGGTCACCGGCACGTATCGCCATGTCACCACCGGCCACCAGCTGGGCTGCGGGAGAGTCCTGGGCCACCTCCGTCTCGTATTTCTCCTGAAGCTCATACTCGGAAAAGCTCCGAACCACCCCGTCAGAGACCCAGATCCAACCTTTGTCGCTATCACGCCCGTCGCTGTAATACTCCTGATGAGAGCCCGTCACGGCATACGCCGTCGCGGATAGGCTGCGTTCCTGAAGTACCAGCTCATCCTGATACTCTTCCTTGGTGTTGACGATCGTCCCGGCATACAGCGAGATGTCCCCCTCCGCCTCGATCGTTCCCGAACGGTTCTCGAGGCGCTCCGCCTTGGCCTGCCGGTCGTTGCGCGCGAAGTCGAGATTGCCGCGGCTGTAGATGTCGCCATAGCGGTTGACCAGGCGCGTGCCGCGCAGCGTCATGTCGCCGCCGGCGAACAGCAGGGTGTCGGGGCGGTTGTCGATGCCGCCACGGCTGACGATGCGCAGATCCGCCTGGCTGCCCAGGGTGCCGCGGTTGTTGAGGTAAGACGTGGTGATGTCGACGTTGCCGACGCCGGTCAGGCGGCCGAGGTTGTCGAGGGTGCCGCCGAGGCGGTAGGTCGAGGTGCCGCCGCTGGCCAGGCGCCCGCCGCGCTGGGTGAGGTGGTGGGCGGTGACGGCGAGGTCGCCCTGGGTGGAGATCAGGCCGCGGTTGG
>NZ_BMXS01000054.1 GCF_014651875.1 Litchfieldella qijiaojingensis | reverse complement strand
CCGGTGGCCGCGGCAGCGCCCGCACCGGCTTCGACGCCGTCGGCCAGGGTGTCGGCGAGGGCATAGACGCCGTGGGCGCCGCCCGCAGCGGTCACCCCTTTCACCAGCGACGGCACGAAAGCGAGGATATCGTCACGCCAGGTGGGACGCGCGCCGGTATGCGAGGCCAGGTGGATGACCGGGCTGTAGCCGCCGGAGCTGGCGATGGTGTCGCAGGCCAGTTCCTCCGCCGCGCCGGCGACCTGGAAGGCGTCGAGGTCGATCGTGGCCACGCGTGCCGCGCTGACGCGCTTGTCGCCCTTGGCCTCGATCACGGCACTGCCGGTGATGATGCGGATGCCCTTGGCCTTGGCGGCGTCGACCCACTCGCCTTGCGGATTGGCGCGCGCATCGACGATGGCCACCACCTCGCGGCCAGCTTCCTGCCAGTCCAGCGCGGCCCGGTAGGCATGGTCGTTGCTGGTGGACAGCACCAGCTTGCGGCCAGGCACCACGCCGTAGCGACGGATATAGGTCGATACGGCACCGGCGAGCAGGTTGCCAGGCACGTCGTTGTTGGCGTACACCAGCGGGCGCTCGTGGGCACCGGTGGCCAATACCACCTGAAGCGCGCGAACACGATGCAGGCGCGAGCGGGCCTGGCGGCGGCCGTTCTTGAGCGGCGCGATATCGGCCAGGTGCTCGGTGCGCCGCTCGTGCAGCGTCACGAAGTGATGGTCGTGGTAGCCGTTGGCGGTGGTGCGCGGCAACAGGGTCACGTTAGCGAGGCCGGCGAGCTCTTTCAGGACCTGGGCGACCCAGCGCTCGGCCGGCATGCCATCGAGCAGCTCACGGCTGTCGAGCAGCGAGCCGCCCATCTCTTCCTGTTCGTCGGCGACGATCACTCGCGCACCGGCGCGAGCCGCGGTCAGTGCCGCGGCCAGCCCCGCGGGGCCAGCACCGATCACCAGCACGTCGCAGTGCTGGTTCAGGTGATCGTAGATGTCCGGGTCGGACTCGCTGGGACTACGTCCCAGGCCGGCGCTCTTGCGGATGTACTTCTCGTAGGTCATCCACAGCGAGGCCGGGGCCATGAAGGTCTTGTAGTAGAAGCCCGGCGGCATGAACTGACCGCCCAGCTTGCCGACCAGGCCCATCAGGTCACGCTGCACGTTCGGCCAGCCGTTGGTGCTGCGCGCCACGAGGCCGTCGTACAGCGCCTGCTGGGTGGCACGCACGTTGGGCACCTGGGCGGCTTCGCTGCTGCCCAGTTGCACCACGGCATTGGGCTCCTCGGCGCCGGCGGCGACGATGCCGCGCGGGCGCGAGTACTTGAAGCTGCGGTTGACCACGTCGACGCCATTGGCGAGCAGCGCCGAGGCCAGGGTGTCACCGGCATGCCCCTGATAGGTCTGGCCGTTGAAGGTAAAGCTCAGACGGCGAGAGCGATCGATACGCCCACCGGCCTGGAGACGATTCGGCTGTTGCTGGCTCATGCCCGGACTCCTGCTTGCTTGACGACCTGGGACGCTTCCGACTCCGGCTGGGCCGAGGCGGCATAGGTTTCCGCGGTGATCGTCGGCTGCTCGCCCATCTTGTAGGTCTCGAGGATCTCGTAGGTCACCGTATGGCGCGTGATGTTGAAGAACTTGCGGCAACCGACGGCATGGACCCACAGCTCGTGGTGGACGCCACGCGGGTTGTCGCGGAAGAACAGGTAATCGCCCCACTCTTCATCCGAGCAGGACTCCGGATCCTTGGGCCGCACGATGTGCGCCTGGCCCTTGGGGTGAAACTCCTCTTCCTCGCGGTGTTCGCCGCAGTAAGGGCAGTGGATATAGAACATGTTGAAGCCTCCTTAGTGCGCGACACCCGCGGCGCCGTGTTCATCGATCAACGCACCGCTATGGAAACGGTCGATACTGAACGGCGCGGCAATGGGATGCATCTCGCCCTTGGCGAGACTCGCGGCGAACACGTGGCCCGAGCCGGGCGTGGCCTTGAAGCCGCCGGTGCCCCAACCGCAGTTGAAGAACAGCCCCTTGACCGGCGTCTTCGACAGGATCGGGCAGGCGTCCGGGCAGGTGTCGACGATGCCGCCCCACTGACGGTTCATGCGCACCCGCGAGAAGATCGGGAACATCTCGACGATAGCCTGCAGGGTGTGCTCCACGGTGGGGAAGCTGCCGCGCTGACCGTAGCCGTTGTAGCCGTCGATGCCGGCGCCGATCACCAGGTCGCCCTTGTCCGACTGGCTGATGTAGCCGTGCACGTGGTTGGACATCACCACGGTGTCGAGAATCGGCTTGAGCGGCTCGGAGACCAGCGCCTGCAACGGATGCGACTCCAGCGGCAGCTTGAAGCCGGCCATCTTGGCCAGCACGCCGGAGTTACCGGCAGCCACGCAGCCGATGGTCTTGGCGGCGATATCGCCACGGTTGGTGTGCACCCCGTAGACGCGGCCGTCGCGGATCTTGAAGCCGGTGACCTCGGTGTTCTGCAGCAGGTCGACACCGTGCGCATCGGCGGCGCGGGCGTAGCCCCAGGCCACGGCATCATGGCGCGCCACGCCGGCACGCGGCTGCCAGGAGGCACCCATCACCGGGTAACGGGCGTTCTTCGAGCAGTCCATGATCGGCACCAGTTCCTGTACGCCCTTGGCGTCGAGGACCTCGCCATCGATGCCGTTCAGGCGGTTGGCGTTGACCCGGCGCTGGATATCGCGCATGTCCTGCAGGGTGTGGCCGAGGTTCAACACGCCACGCTGCGAGAACATGACGTTGTAGTTGATGTCCTGGGACAGCCCTTCCCACAGCTTCATGGCGTGCTCGTAGAGCGCCGCGGCTTCGTCCCACAGGTAGTTGGAGCGCACGATGGTGGTGTTGCGCGCGGTGTTGCCACCACCCAGCCAACCCTTCTCGATCACCGCGACGTTCTTGATGCCGTGTTCCTTGGCCAGGTAGTAGGCGGTGGCCAGACCATGGCCGCCACCGCCGACGATGATCACGTCGTACTCTTTCTTGGGCGTGGGGTTGCGCCACTGCCGCTGCCAGTTCTCATGGTGGCTGAGCGCGTGCTTGACCAGCCCGAAGCCTGAATAACGTTGCATAAGGATTCTCCTGACGGATGGATTCAGGCGATGGTTGTCTCGCGCTCGTCGGCGGTCGCCGGCTCGGCGTCGCCATACACCGGGTAACGCCCGCACAGCTCGGCTACCTTCTCGCGCACCTCGGCCTCGACGGCGCTGGTGTCGCCCTGTTCGGCCAGCACGTCAAGAATGTCGCAAATCCAGCCCGCGAGTCGCTCGCAGTCGTCCTCGGTGAAACCACGGGTGGTCACCGCCGGCGTGCCGATGCGCAGCCCCGAGGTCACGAAGGGGCTCTGCGGGTCATTGGGCACGGTGTTCTTGTTGACGGTGATATGCGCCCGGCCCAGTGCCGCGTCGGCGTCCTTACCGGTCACGCCCTGGCGGATCAGCGAGACCAGGAACAGGTGGTCGTCGGTGCCGCCGGAGACCACGTCGAACCCGCGCGCGACGAACACCTGGGCCATGGCCTTGGCATTGGCGATCACCCGGGTCTGGTAGCGCACGAAGTCCTGGCTCATGGCTTCCTTGAAGGCCACCGCCTTGGCCGCGATCACGTGCATCAGCGGACCGCCCTGCTGGCCCGGGAACACCGCGCCATTGAGCTTCTTGTACAGCGCCTCGTCGCCATGGGCGGAGAGGATCAGGCCGCCACGCGGGCCGCGCAGGGTCTTGTGGGTGGTGGTGGTCACCACATGCGCGTGCGGCAGCGGGCTGGGGTACAGATCGGCCGCCACCAGGCCGGCGACGTGCGCCATGTCGACCATCAGGTAGGCCCCGACCTCGTCGGCGATGGCCCGGAAACGCCGCCAGTCGACCACCCGCGAGTAGGCGGAGAAGCCGGCGATGATCATCTTGGGCTTGTGACTGCGTGCCAGACGCTCGACTTCCTCGTAGTCGATCTCGCCGCTCTCGGGGTTCAGCCCGTACTGCACGGCGTGATAGTGCTTGCCGGAGAAGTTGGGGGCCGCACCGTGGGTCAGGTGACCGCCATGCGCCAGGCTCATGCCCAGCACGGTATCGCCCGGCGAGACCAGGGCCATGAAGACCGCGGCATTGGCCTGGGCGCCGGAGTGCGGCTGGACGTTGGCGTAGTCGGCGCCGAACAGGTCGCAGGCGCGCTCGATGGCCAGGGCCTCGACCTTGTCGACGAACTCGCAGCCACCGTAGTAACGCTTGCCCGGGTAGCCTTCGGCGTACTTGTTGGTCAGTTGGGT
>NZ_BMXS01000053.1 GCF_014651875.1 Litchfieldella qijiaojingensis | reverse complement strand
GAGACATCGGGAGCTACTTGATGGGGTACTACAATTGGCAACGTCCTCACACCGTCAACGGAGGGATGCCTCCTGCCGTGGCCGAGGAAAAACTCACAACACTGTCCGGAATTAGTTGACCACTACATACACCTCCTCATGCTTAGCCTAGGAATCTAAGGCCGCTATAGACGGCCGGTGTAATGAGATAAGAACAAGGGTAAGTAAGGGACTACTGCAGGAAGATGGCTGCTGTGCCATCGCGTCATGCAGGGTAGGGGCGGTAGCGTGCCGCAAGCGGGACATGAAAACGGCACCTCGGGCAGAAGCAGGCTTAATTGTAGGAGCGGCTTCAGCCGCGATGCGGTGCGAAGCGCCGCTGAGAGGTTAAGCTTGTTCACGCCTTGGTACGTGGGCTGGTATATCAACCGCTTTGTCTAGCTCCGTGGCCGTGTGCCGCACCCCAGGTAAGCGGATGAAAAAGCGAATCCAGTAGCAATAAGTCTTCTCTGTACGCAAGCTGTATCGCTTCACCCTCAAGGTGGTCTTGATGCGATCCATCAGCTTCGGAGGTTGCTTGTGTGCGTCCATGCGGTTATCTCCTCAATACTGTATTTGCATACAGTATCATTGATTCTGGCAAAACGCGCAAACACGCGAATTCTGGATAGGTTGCCGAGCTATGCTTAGGATTCTTACATATCAATGGGTTAGGTGAAGAAAGGCGCGCTAGATAACATTGTTGAATATGCCGGTACGTTCATTCAATATCAGAGCGTTCCGTCTAATTACTGTTAGGCGTCTAATGGCGGATTCAACCAGGCTACGCAGATCGGAGCTGTGAGGAAGATCATGAGTGAATCCACTACTCGGAAGTCCGCGTTGGCCTCCACGGTCAGGCATCCGGTGACGCGGGTCCCCATGGGAGTTCGGTGTGTAGCATTGTGTGCAGTGCTGGTGTTTGCGAATCTTCCCGCCATCGTCTTTGCCCAATCATCATGTCCCGGAATTCACGTGAAGATTCTAAACATTAGAAACAGCACTGGAGCCGTAGCTTGCGCTCTTTTCGAATCGTCAGTGGGCTTCCCTACTGAATTTCTGCACTCCGCAACCAATATCATGGTAATAAAAATTCGGGATACGCAGGCGCGTTGCGACTTTTTAGACATCCCGCCGGGAACGTATGCGTTGGCCGTCATTCATGATGAAAATATGGACGGCAAGCTTGGCGCCAACTGGCTAGGGGTCCCCACGGAAGGCTACGGTTTTTCAAACGACGCAAAAGCCTTGATGGGTGCACCTTCGTTCGATGCTGCCAGCTTTCCTTACGATGGGCGAAACTTAGATCTGACGATCAGCTTAAATTACTGAGCGACCTTTGTATGAATACTGAAGAGTTCTTTCAATCCAGCACGCCCATTCAGAGTTTGCTTCGCCTCACACCTCACACCTCACACCTCACTCAAGCGGACGTTGACTTTGCCGCCGTCGCTTAGCTTGCTCGTTAGGCGTCATCCAGGCATCGCACTGTCGATTTCGCAGAGTCTCGTTCGACTATCTGTTAGGGAATGCAACTGATTGGTTGCAGTGATTGTAGGCATTCCCTGTACGAGAACTTTCACGAGGACGAGCTTGGAGAAGAGTATGCGCCAGCTCATTGTTTCCGCTTTCATCAGTCTAGATGGCGTTATTCAATCCCCTGGCGGGCCTAGAGAAGATCCCAGCGGCGAATTCCGCCTCGGTGGCTGGATAGTGCCCTACGCCGACGAAGCCACCGGCCAAGACTTGCAGGACCTGCTCTCGCAGCCGTTCGAGTTGCTGCTAGGGCGTCGCACCTACGACATATTCGCGGCGTATTGGCCGCGCGTACCGGCCGATTCCGCCAACCGCGCCATCGCTGACCTGTTCAACAGCGTGCCTAAGCACGTGGCCACGCATCGGTCCGGTACCCTTGATTGGCAGAACAGTCATGCGCTGGAGGGCAACCTTGCCGACGCGATACGCGCGCTTAAACGTCAGGACGGCACCAATCTATTGACGTTTGGCAGCGGCGACATGGTGCGCCAACTGCTCGTAGCCGGCTTGGTGGACGAGCTTCGGCTTCTGATTTACCCCGCCATACTTGGGCGCGGCAAGCGCTTGTTCGGCGACAACGCACTAGCGTCTGCCTTCACTCTGGCGCACTCGACCAGCACGCCTGGCGGCGTGCTGATCACCCGATACATGCGCAACGGCGAGGTGCGCACAGGAGCGTTCGAAGAAGTTGAGTAGGAAAAGCCAGTGACGCCTAACAAACGGTTCCAGGCGACGCCCTCGCGCTGTGCGCGCCTGAACCGCGGCGTTGGACGGCACAGCTTTGATCGCCCGCTTGCGACCCATATCGTTCATTCGGCGCGCTACCCACCATGCCAGAAAGCGCCAAATGAAGGTGCTAACGAACGGAGACGCTAAATGACCGACCTGATCCTCACCACTTTCGATTGGGTTCCCGAGACGCCGCGGGGCTATGTGCGTGACATACGTGTGCGTTGGGCGCTGGAAGAGGCCGGATTGCCCTATCGCGTCAAGAGCGTGCCATTTCGTGCTCGGGGTGCCGAGCATTTCTCGCACCAACCCTTCGGGCAGGTGCCGTGGTTAACCGATGGAGACATCTCGATCTTCGAGAGCGGCGCGATCCTGTTTCATCTGGGCGAGCGCAGTGACGTGCTGATGCCTGCCGATCCGCGCAGTCGCAGCGAAGTTATTGAATGGCTCTTCGCTGCGCTCAACTCGGTCGAGGCGGCAAGTCTGCCCTGGTCCATATTCAAGTTCTCCGGCGACATCGCTGCAACGCCGGGGCGGAAGCATCTGGACGAGTTCCTCAAGGCCCGGCTTCAGCACATCGCCATCGACGGCTGCAAAATGTCGTCCAACGCCGCCAAGGAATGGTCTGGTACGTTCAAGGAGCTGGGCGAGAAACGCGACAAACTGCGTCGGTTGATCCGTCACCACCTGCGGGAGCATTTCCAGCGCGACAAGACGGAGACTGAGGCGGAAATGGAGCGGGACATTCGCCACGCGAAGATGATTCTCTCCCTCCACAAGTCCATGAATAAAGTTGACCAGTTCCTGAAAACGCAGCGTCCCAGGATGGGGCAGGGCAAGCGCAGCAAGGAAGTGAAGAGCAACCTCACCGACAACGAAAGTGCCAAGATGACGACTGGGAAAGGCACGATACAGGGCGATAACGGGGTGGCGGCGGTCGACAAGAAGCACCAGATCATCATCGATGCCCAGGCCTTTGGCGAGGGGCAGGAACACCACACCCTCAAACCGATACTGGAAAGCATTGCGCAGCGCTACCGACGGCTAGGTCTCAGTCCCAACATTTACCAAGCCGGTACCGTGGTGACCGCCGACACCGGCTTCGCCAACGAAGCCAACATGCGCTATCTGCACGAACAGGAGATCAACGGCTACATTCCCGACAACCGATTCCGTAGCCGAGATCCCAAGTTCATCGCCCAGAAAGGAAAATACGGGAAACGCCATCAGAACCGTCGGCCTTCCAATCGGAAACGGATCATTCCGGCCAGTGAATTCCAGTTCGACCCCATCAACATGACCTGCCGGTGCCCGGCGGGACACCCGATCAGTTACCGGGGGACCCGGGAAGACAGCCATGGTACTCCCAGGGCCTACTTCGAGGGTCGTCTGTTGCAGTGTCGGCATTGCCCAAAGAAGCACCACTGCATGCACAATCCCCGCTCAGCGGACCATCGCCAGGGTGTCGGCAGACAGGTCTGTTTTTCCCTGACGCATCACCGGGCACCGACCTACACCGACTGGAGGAAGCAGCGCGTCGATAGCTCCGAAGGTAAGGCGATCTACAGTCATCGCATGTCGGTAGTGGAACCGGTGTTTGGCAATCTCGGTACCAATAAGGGCCTGAACCGCTTCAGCCTCAGAGGCAAGCGGAAAGTACAGGGCCAATGGCAGCTATATTGCCTGGTGCACAACATTGAGAAGTTGGCGAATTACGGAAGGTTGTCAGCCTAGTGGCCAGCAGGCTGCTATTAGCCACGGCAAAAGGGCTAAAAACAGCCAGAATTCATCATCAATGACGGGTTGCGTCAACGCCTAACATTGGATCGGTCGACAGGCCGGTAAAATGAGTCGATAGGTAGGGTGTGGAAGACCCTGGAAATTGGTTTTTCTACAGCCTCGTTAGCTACGCCCTGCTGAGGCCGTAACTTCATGCGAAACGCGTTGTGGTCGATAGCGCACTCGTCGATTCCTGTTTTTCTTGCGCTGCTCGTGGGCTCGGCGTCTATCGCTGCTGCCGGCGAGAAGGGCGTGCTCTTTGTGAACCGCCCCGACTATCTCGGAGACTTTCTCGTTTGAGTCACGCTGCCTGAGCGGACTCGGTACTTTGTTGATAGTAGCGAGCTTCCGCCTCAGCGGGTGGTATGTTGCCAATCGACTCCAGCA
>NZ_BMXS01000052.1 GCF_014651875.1 Litchfieldella qijiaojingensis | reverse complement strand
ACATCACCCTGAAGGCCGGGCAGCGCCTCGCCAACCGGGGCACCGTCGTCGCTGGCATCGAGAACGACACCCGCCAAGCCGGCGCCGACCTCACCCTCAAGGCCGACCGGCTCGACAACCAGGGGCGGCTCGACGCCACCCAGCGTCTCGCGGTGACCTCCACCACCACGCACAACCAGGGCCGCCTGCTGGCCAGCGAAATCGCCGTCGACGCCCAGCAACAAGTGACCAATCGCGGCACCCTCCAGGGCGAGCGGGTGACCCTGACGAGTGAGACCGTCACCAACCGGGGTCAGGCGGCGACCCTCGCCGCCACCGCCTCGCTCGAACTGGACACCGACCATCTCGACAACCTCGGCGGCAGCGTGCAGTTCGCCCACGGCCAGGACGTCCAGCTCGACCTCGAGCGACTCGACAACCGCGGCGGGACCCTGAGCCTCGACGACGGCGACCTTCAGGGCCGCGTCGGCACCCTCACCAATCGCGGCGGACGCCTCACCGCCAACGACATCGATCTCGACGCCACCTCGTTGGATAACAGCAGCGAAGGACTGATAGCCGCCACCGACGGTGACCTGACCCTCGAGGTCGCCGATTCTCTCGACAATAGCCAGGGCCGGCTGCAGGCCAGTCGCGACGTGACGCTGAGTGCCACCACGCTGACCAACACCGACGGCACGCTCGCTGGCGACAGCGCCACGCTCACCGTCACCCAGGACCTGACCAACGAAGGGGGCGTGATCAGCGCCGAAGCCGGCGACCTCGCGGTTCAGGTGGGCAGACAACTGAATAACGCCACGGGCCACCTCCAGTCACGCACCGGCACGCTGACCCTCACCGCCGGCGAGGTCGACAACCGGGGCGGCACACTCCTGGCCAAGCAGGCCATCGACGCGGTGGTGACCGAAGGCCTCGACAATAGTGCCCAGGGCGTGCTCACCGCCGACAACATCGACCTCGATGCCGCCTCCCTCGACAACACCGATGACGGCCTGATTGCCGCCACCGACGGCGACCTGACCCTCGAGGTCACCGATATCCTCGACAACACCCAGGGACGGCTGCAGGCCAACGGCAACGTCTCGCTCACCGCCGGCACCCTGACCAACACCGACGGCACGCTCGCTGGCGACAGCGCCACGCTCACCGTCACCCAGGACCTGACCAACCAACGCGGCGTGATCGACACCGAAGCCGGCGACCTCACGCTCGACGTCGGGGCGCAGCTGGACAACGCCGCCGGCCACGTCCAGGCCCGCCACGGCACGCTGACCCTTACCGCCGGCGAGGTCGACAACCAGAGCGGTACCCTGCTGGCCGAGCAAGCAATTAATGCCAGCGTGACCGGCGCGCTCGACAACACTGCCCAGGGCGTGTTCACCGCCGACACCATCGACCTCGACGCCGATCGCCTGGTCAACCACGGCGGTAGCCTGGTCGCTGACCTCGTCACCCTGACACTCGACCGCCTCGACAACGACGAAGGGCTGGTCAGCGCGCAGGAGTCATTGCACCTCGACCTGGTCGAGGCACTGAACAACCGCACCGGACGCCTGCAGGTCACCGACGGGGATCTGTTTCTGAAAGGTGGCCGCGAGCTCGACAACACCCAAGGCATCCTGGTCGCCAAACACCTGCAAGTGACGGACGTCGGCACGCTCACCAACCGCCAGGGTAAGCTCATCGCCGATGGCATCGCGCTCGACGCCGCCTCGCTCGACAACACAGACGAAGGGCTGATTGCCGCCACTGATGGCGACCTCTCGCTCGACGTTGCCGACACCCTGGACAATAGCCAGGGTGAACTGCAGGCCAGCGACGACGTGGCGCTGAGTGCCACCACGCTGACCAACACCGACGGCACGCTCGCTGGCGACACCGCCACGCTCAAGATTGCCCAAGACCTGACCAACCAGCGCGGCGTGATCAGTGCCGAGGCGGGCGACCTCGCGCTTGAGGTCGGCGCGCGGCTGGACAACGCCGGCGGTCACGTGCAGACCCGTACCGGCACGCTGACCCTCACCGCCGGCGAGGTCGACAACCGGGGCGGCACCCTGCTGGCCAAACAAGAGATTGATGCCAGCGTGGCCGGTGCGCTCGACAACCGCGCCCAGGGCACGCTCACCGCCGACACCATCGCACTCGATGCCGACCAACTGACCAATAACAACGGCAGCCTGGTCGGCGACTTGGTGACCCTGACGCTGGATCGCCTCGACAACGACGCCGGGCTGATCAATGCCAGGCAGGGGCTGCACCTCGACCTGGTCGAGGTACTGAGCAATCGCGCCGGGCGCCTGCAACTCAAGCAAGGTGCACTGACCCTGAACGGTATCAATAACCTCGACAACACCCATGGCATCCTGGCTGCCGATAGCCTGCAATTGACCGATATCGGCACAATCGTCAACCAGCAAGGCAAACTGGTGGCCGATACCGTCGACATCAAGGCGGCATCGCTGGACAACAGCGACGACGGACTGATCGCCGCCACCGCCGGCGACCTGACCCTCGCGGTCGCCAATACCCTCGACAATACCAAGGGCCGGCTACAGGCCAGCGGCAACGTGGCGCTGGGTGCCACCACGCTGACCAACACCGAGGGCACGCTCGCTGGCGACACCGCCACGCTCACCGTCACCGAGGACCTTACTAACCAGCGCGGCGTGATCAGCGCCGAAGCCGGTGACCTCGCGGTTCAGGTGGGCAGGCAACTGAATAACGCTGGCGGCCATATCCAGGCGCGTACCGGTAAGCTGACGCTCAGCGCCGGCGAGATCGACAACCAGGGCGGCACCCTGCTGGCCAAGCAGACGCTCGACGCCAGCGTGACCGAAAGCCTCGACAACGGTGCCCAGGGTGTGCTCACCGCCGACGCCATCAAGGTCGCTGCCAACCGCCTGACCAACCACAACGGCAGCCTGGTCGGCGACCTGGTCACCCTGACGCTGGACCACCTCGACAACGACGCCGGGCTGATCAGCGCCCAACAGGCGCTGCACCTCGATCTGGTCGAGGTGCTGAGCAACCGCGGCGGACGCCTGCAGCTCATGGAAGGTGGGCTGACCCTGGACGGCATCCGTGACCTCGACAACACCCATGGCATCCTGGCTGCCGATAGCCTGCAAGTGATCGATATCGGCACAATCGTCAACCGCCAGGGCCAGCTCATCGCCGATGCCATCGCGCTCGATGTCGCCTCGCTGGATAACAGCAGCGAAGGACTGATTGCCGCCACCGACGGTGACCTGACCCTCGACGTTGCCGATACCCTCGACAATAGCCAGGGCCGGCTGCAGGCCAGCGGCGATGTGACGCTCACCGCCGGTACCCTGACCAATACCGACGGCACGCTCGCTGGCGACACCGCCATGCTCAGCGTCACCCAGGACCTGAATAACCAGCGCGGCGTAATCAGCGCCGAAGCCGGTGACCTCGCGGTTCAGGTGGGCAGGCAACTGAATAACGCTGGCGGCCATATCCAGGCGCGTACCGGTAAGCTGACGCTCAGCGCCGACGAGATCGACAACCAGGGCGGCACCCTGCTGGCCAAGCAGGCCATCGACGCGGTGGTGACCGACGGCCTCGACAACGGCGCCCAGGGCGTACTTACCGCCGACACCATTACGCTCGACGCCGACCAACTGACCAATAACAACGGCAGCCTGGTCGGCGACTTGGTGACCCTGACGCTGGATCGCCTCGACAACGACGCCGGGCTGATCAATGCCAGGCAGGGGCTGCACCTCGACCTGGTCGAGGTACTGAGCAATCGCGCCGGGCGCCTGCAACTCAAGCAAGGTGCACTGACCCTGAACGGTATCAATAACCTCGACAACACCCATGGCATCCTGGCTGCCGATAGCCTGCAATTGACCGATATCGGCACAATCGTCAACCAGCAAGGCAAACTGGTGGCCGATACCGTCGACATCAAGGCGGCATCGCTGGACAACAGCGACGACGGACTGATCGCCGCCACCGCCGGCGACCTGACCCTCGCGGTCGCCGATACCCTGGATAATAGCCAGGGCCGGCTGCAGGCCAGTGGCGACGTGACGCTCACCGCCGGTACCCTGACCAATACCGACGGCACGCTCGCTGGCGACACCGCCATGCTCAGCGTCACCCAGGACCTGAATAACCAGCGCGGTGTAATCAGCGCCGAAGCCGGTGACCTCGCGGTTCAGGTGGGCAGGCAACTGAATAACGCTGGCGGCCATATCCAGGCGCGTACCGGTAAGCTGACGCTCAGCGCCGGCGAGATCGACAACCAGGGCGGCACCCTGCTGGCCAAGCAGGCCATCGACGCGGTGGTGACCGACGGCCTCGACAACGGCGCCCAGGGCGTACTTACCGCCGACACCATTACGCTCGACGCCGACCGCCTGGCCAACCACGGCGGCCGCCTGGTCGGCGACCTGGTCACCCTGACGCTCGACCGCCTCGACAACGATGAAGGGCTGATCAGCGCCCGCCAGGGGTTGCACCTCGACC
>NZ_BMXS01000051.1 GCF_014651875.1 Litchfieldella qijiaojingensis | reverse complement strand
CGGTCCGATACCAGGCTTCGTCGTCCTTCAGGTCCGCCACCTGCTCGCGCAGGTCCTGCACGTCCTGCCAAGTCACGCCGGGCTCCCCGGCGGCGTGATCCTGCTCGAGCCGGTCGAGGCTGTCCTGCGCCTGCTTCAGGGTTTGCCGGTAGTCGGCGTAGTCGTCCTGCGCCTGCTCCAGTTGCTGGCGAGCGTCGTTCAGGCCTTCGACCGCCTTGGCGACCTCCACGGCCTGATGCTGTACCACCAGGCTGACCTCGGCCTTGCCGTGGGTTTCCTCGTGATCGCTGGTGCTCTGCTCCGAGGCGTCGATGATGGACAGATCGTCGCCGGCCCGCAGGATGGCGGCGCCCTGGCCATCGTCGTCGTGATCCGCCAGGACTCGCGAGCCGATCACCGACAGGTCGTGGTCGGCCTGCAAGCGGATATCCCCATCGCTGACCAGTTGCGAGCCACGCTGCGTGATGTGCGCTTCGCGGAGATCCTCGGCGTCGTAGCGGCCCTCGCCGATACGAAACTTGAGCTGGCCGTCTTCGGCCTGGATCAACTCATGGGGCTGGGTCAGGGCCTGCCCCAGATCGAGCGCCGTTAGCTCGAGCTCACGTTCTTTGCGGGCATGGCGCATGCTCTCCGCCGCGGCTCCGATTACCAGATCGTCACCGGCCTCCATGTCGATGCCCGCCTTGCCGGTCAGATCCGAGCCGGTGATGCGGATATCATCGGGCGCGGTGAGCGATATCCGACCGCCCGCCGTCAGCCGGGAGGGGGCGGTGAACGACTGCTCCGTCGTCTCGTCGTAGGCCTCGCTTTCGAACAGCTTCGGCATCCCCAGCCCGAAGCTGAAGGAACTTTCCGCCTTGGCATCGCGCGCGATGTCACGGCCGGACACGATATTGATCGAGCCTTCTCCGTCCAAACCGGCGCCGACATGAATATCGTCATCCGAGGCAATCTGGCTGGCCAGAACGTTGGTGTCCCCTCCGCTGATCAGGGTGACTCCTTCGGTTCCCTGAACATCGGTGCTCCGGGTGGCCAGCCGCTCGTGATTTTCCCGACTGGCGGAGCCACTCAGGCCGGCGAAGCCGCGCTTGGTCTTGCGCCGTTCGTATTCATAGCTGGACTCGCCTGCTTCGATACTCAGGGTATCCCCGGCAGCGGCAATGATTTCCCCATCGGCCTGAAGATCGCTGCCCCGAATCGTCACGTTGCGGCTATCGGCCAGTTGGATGGCGGTTTCGCCAGCGTGAGGGCCTTCTTCCACCGTGGCGAGTTGCGTATTGATCATGATGTTGCCGCCAGCCTCGATACGGCTGCCGACGTTGGTCACCAGGCGTTCCTTCTCGGTCACGCTTTCGCTGCGACCGAAGCTGTGGCTCGTCGTCTTCTTCGAGTACGTGTACGTTTCGTCGTTGGCGGCGAGCAGTTCGACGTCGCGACCGGCGATCAGGAAGGCGTCGCCGCCCGCCTCGGCGCGGCTGGCGATGGCGGTGATGTGGCGTTCCGCCTGCAGGGCGATGTCTTCCCTGGCCTTCAGTTCGCTGCCGGCTTGTTCGACGCTGCGGGTTTGCGACTCGCGCCGCCAGGCGCGGGCCTGGGTTTGGCTGGTGTTCTCGGCGGCGTCGAGGACGATGTCGTTGCCCGCCTCGATGGCCAGGCCCGCGCGGCTGTCGATCTCACTGGCTGCCAGGCGCACGTCGCGCCCGGCGCTGAGGTCGGTGTCACCGCCGCTGCTCAGTTGGCTGCCGACCTGGGTGGTGGTGCGCTCATCGGTGCGCTCCTTGGCATACCACCGGCGGGAGTCGGTCTCACCCCAGTCGTGGGTGGTGTTTTCACCGGCCTCGAGGCGGATGTCGCGGGCCGCCGTCACGGCCAAGGCCTCTTCCGCGATGATGTCACTGGCCGTGACCGTCACGTCGCGGCCGGCGATCAGCGCGGCTTCGCCGCCTGTCGTGAAGCTGGCGCCAAGCTGCGTGGTGCGTTCGCTGCCTTCCCCGACATCCGATTCATAGCCGTTGACCTGGCGCCGGACATCGGCCACCGCTTCGCTGACGATATCGCGTCCCGCGAGGAAGGCGACGTCGCCCTGGCTGACGATCTCGGCGCGGTTGACGATATCGCGCCCGGCGCTCAGGTCCAGGCCGTCGCGGGCGCGGATCAGGCCGCCCTGATCGAGGTAGGTGGCATAGGAACGCTCGTGCCCGGCGGTGACCGCGGTGCGGTCGTTGACGATGTCGCCCTCGCGCGCCAACAGGCTGACCTGGCCGCCACGAATCTCACCCGCCAGGGCGTTGCGGATCGAGTCGCGGGCGCTCAGGTCCAGGCGCTCGCCCGCCTCGAGCAGGCCGCCCTGGAGGATCGAGCCGCCACTGGTCGCGGCGAGATCGTGGCTGGCGCGGATGGTGCCGACATTGACCAGGTCGCCGCCGGCGATCAGGTCGATGTCACGGCCCTGGATCAGGCTGTTGCCGCGCACGTTGCGCTCGTCGACCTGGGCGAGGTAGAGCACCGGGGCCAGCACCGTCTCGCCCTCGATCCGCTGTTCTTCCAGCCACACGATGTCGTGGGTGAGCGCGGCGGTCTGCGCTGGCGTCAGGCCGACGCCGACGCTGAGCTGCAGGGCGTCCTTGGCCGCCACGGCGTTGTCCATCAGGTGGCGGTACTGGGCGTAGTCATCGTTCAGGGAATTCTCGAGGAAGCGCTGCCCGGTGTTGGCCAGCACCGCATCGCGCACCAGGCGTGACTCGTAGCGCCCATCGCCGAGCAACTTGTAGGCACTGTCATCGGTGTAGTCCAGCTTGTCGAGCAGGTAGTCGGAGCCCATCAGCTTATCAGCGCTGGTGAACTCCGGGTTGGTTTCGATCAGGTAACGGCTTTGCGGCGCGGTATTGCGCACGAAGAGCCCGTAGCGCCCCCGCGGCAGGCGGAACGAAGAAAGCTGAGTGGGAGAGACGCGTTCGAAGGGCACGTCACGGTAGGTGGCTACTTCGCCCGGGCTGTCCGCCATCTGGCCCGGCGAGACTGCAGACCGACCGGCCTCCACCATCGAGACGTCGCGGTCAGTCGAGGCGAAGGGACTCGGATCGACCGTTTCCTGACCGGCCTCCACCATCGCGGCGTCGAGATCGGTCGAGGCAAGGGGGCTTGAATCGACCGCCGACCGGCCGGTTTCCACCATGGCAACGTCGGGATCGGTCGATGCGAGTGGAGTGGGATCGACCGCTGATCGGCCGGTTTCCACCATGGCAACGTCGGGATCGGTCGATGCGAGTGGGGTTGGGTCGACCGCTGACCGGCCGGTTTTCACCATCGCGGCGTCGGGATCGGTCGATGCGAGTGGGGTTGGGTTGACCGCTGACCGGCCGGTGTCCACCATCGCGGCATCGAGATCGGTTGATGCGAGTGAGGTTGGGTCGACCGCTGACCGACCGGTTTCCACCATCGTGGCATTGAAGTCGGCCGAGGCAAGGTTATCCGTGGCGGAGGCATCGCTGCGAGTGACGCTCTCGTATTCTCTGGCGCTGTGCGCGTCGGCGCCATCGGAGCGTCGGGCAAGCGTAATATCCAGTGCGTCGACGACCCCGGACGTCGCCGTGTTGGCCAGGCTGCCGTTGAGTTGATTGCGTACGCCGTCGTCGACCTTACCATTGTCGAGACGATCAGTGACATTGATCGAGACCCGACCACCGGCGGAGATCACCGCCTTGTCCCCGCCACGGAGCGGTGTTCGTGTCACCACCTGACTGAGCTGCTCGGAGCCTGCCAGTGCCTCCGGCAGGGGGAGAGCGTTTCCTTGCGCATCGCGCCCGTCGTTGGCGTTCCAGTCGTCTAAGCTTGCGGCAAGATCGGCGGGCAGCTCAGCTTCCCAGACCCGATACCAACGCTTATTTCCGTAATCATTTCCGTAATAATTGAAACAACCGGACCAGTGGCGACACACCTTTGTGGGGGTCAGTCCCGCCAAGGCCTGGGGGTTGCCGTAGGAGGTCCGCTTGAAAACCGACTGGTGTTGCGCACCCTGATTTTTCAGCGTATCGGCCTGGATATGCAGATTGCCGTTCGCCGCTATCAGGCTATTGGCATTGTGCACCTCGCCGGCACGTATCGCCATATCGCCACCGGCCACCAGCCGGGCTGCGGGAGAGTCCTGGGCCACCTCGGTCTCGTATCGCGCCTGAAGCTCATACTCATAGAATGACCAGCCCCCATCCCACCGCCACTCTTCTACAGTACCGCTATCCCTTCCGCCATGGTCCACATATAAATAATATCTATGGCGGTTATATTTTGTTGCCGTGGCGCTTCGGTCCACCAGCGAGAGCTCCTCCTGATAGCGGTCCTTGGTGTTGACGATGTTTCCGGCATACAGCGAGATATCCCCCTCGGCCTCGATCGTCCCCGAGCGGTTCTCGAGGCGCTCCGCCTTGGCATGCCGGTCGTTACGCGCAAAGTCGAGATTGCCCCGGCTATAGATGTCGCCGTAGCGGTTGAACAGGCGCGTGCCGCGTAGCGTCATGTCGCCGCCGGCGAACAGCAGGGTGTCGGGGCGGTTGTCGATGCGGCCACGGCTGACGATGCGCAGGTCCGCTTGGCTACCCAGGGTGCCGCGATTGTTGAGGTAAGACGTGGTGATGTCGACGTTGCCGACGCCGGTCAGGCGACCCAGGTTGTCGAGGGTGCCGCCGAGGCGGTAGGTCGAGGTGCCGCCGCTGGCCAGGCGCCCGCCGCGCTGGGTGAGGTGGTGGGCGGTGACGGCGAGGTCGCCCTGGGTGGAGATCAGGCCGCGGTTGG
>NZ_BMXS01000050.1 GCF_014651875.1 Litchfieldella qijiaojingensis | reverse complement strand
TTGTGCAGCCTCTCGCTTGAACTCCTGGTTGAAGGAACGTCGTGTTCTTCTTTTGGTCATTGGACACCTCGCTCAGGGTGGTGAGCATACCACCTACGCTGGTGTCCGGTTTCATTGGACCACTACACAGCTGATAGATCGGATCAGAGCTACACTGAGAGTAGAATGCCATGTGTTGAACAATGGTTTTGCGGGCATCTACTATTACTGGGTAAGGTCACTGCGAATAGGGTTAACCTACCGGCGGCGCTTCGCGCCACATCGCGCCCACGGGAGCTCCTACAATTCAGCCTCAGCCTGAGGTGCTGCTTTCACGTGAGCATTCGACACGCTACCGCCCCTACCCGGCAGAATGAATGATGAGGCGCATCATCCCTAATGCGGCAGTCCCTGCGTACCTTGTGCTTACCTAAACCATCTTTGCGACTTTTTCCCTACCGTAATCAACCGTAACGTTGAGGGCAACACCAACGAAGGCATGAGGCGGATTACTGCTGTCTACAGAGAAGTGGAAAGTTGCGCAATTGCACAAAAATGCAGTGCCCCGGGCCAGCGAACTGACCCGGGGTGTCTACGTGGTGGGAAGTGGCTTGTATGTGCCTATACCGCCACCCCCGCCCTGGCGGCCCGCGCCGCATGCAGCTTCTTGTAGCTTTCGATCAGGCGCTGGTGCTTGTCCAGGCCTTCCAGTTTCATGCTGGTCGGGGTCAGGCCATGGAATCGAACGTCGCCATTGACCGATCCCACCACCGCTTCCATGGTTTCTTCGCCAAACATGCGCGTGAGGTTGTAGAGGTAGTCGTCCAGCTCCAGCTCATCATCGAGAACGATCTCCAGCACCGCGTTCATCGCACGGTAGAAGAGCCCGCGCTCCACGGTGTTGTCGTTGTACTGCTGGAACATCTCGACCCGCTCAAGGGCCTCTTCACGCTGCTGCAGGGCAAGGTTGATCAACAGCTTCAGCTCGAGGATGGTCAGCTGTCCCCACACGGTGTTCTCATCGAACTCGATACCGATCAGGGTGATGATGTCCATGTGGTCGTCGAGCTGGCTCTCTTCCAGGCGCTCCAGCAGATCGGCCAACTGGTCATCACTCAAGGCGTGAAGGTTGAGGATGTCTTCCCGGTAGTCCAAGGCCATGTTGGTGTTATCCCAGATCAGGTCATCCACCGGGTAAACCTCGGAATAGCCCGGCACCAGGATACGACACACCGGCGCTCCCAGGTCCTCATGGACGGCCATGTAGACCTCCTTGCCCAACTCCTCAAGGATACCCAATAAACAGGCAGCCTCTTCCTCGTTGGTCCCCGAGAAATCCCATTCGCAGAACGCGTAGTCCGCCTTGGCACTGAAGAAACGCCAGGAGACCAATCCCGAGGAATCGATGAAGTGCTCAACGAAGTTGTTCGGCTCGGAGACGGCTTGTGAGTTGAAGGTCGGCGGCAGAAAGTCGTTCAGGCCCTCGAAGCTGCGGCCCTGCAGCAGTTCGGTGAGGCTACGCTCCAGAGCCACCTCGAAGCTCGGATGCGCTCCGAAGGAGGCGAACACGCCACCGGTTCTCGGGTTCATCAGGGTGACGCAAGCCACCGGGAATCGCCCGCCCAGGGAGGCATCCTTGACCAGCACCGGAAAGCCCTGCGCCTCCAATGCCTTGATGCCTTCGAGAATATCGGGGTACTTCTCCAGTACCTCCATGGGAACATCCGGCAGCGCAATCTCCTGCTCGATGATCTCCTTCTTTACCGCCCGTTCGAAGATCTCCGACAGGCACTGCACCTGCGCCTCAAACAGGGTATTGCCGGCGCTCATGCCGTTGCTGAGGTAGAGGTTCTCGATCAGGTTCGAGGGGAAATAGACCACCTCGCCATCCGATTGCCGCACAAAAGGCAAGGAGCAGATGCCGCGCTCGATCTTGCCGGAGTTGGTATCGATCAGGTGCGAGCCGCACAGCTCGCCGTCCGGATCATAGACCGCCAGGCAGTGGTCATCCAAAATTCCCTCCGGCAGCTCATCGTTCGGCCCCGGCTGGAACCACTTCTCGTTCGGGTAGTGAACGAACTCGCTGTTGGCGATCTCTTCACCGAAGAACTGGTCGTTATAGAAGAAGTTGCAGCTCAGGCGCTCGATGAACTCACCCAGCGCGGAACACAGCGCGCTTTCCTTGGTGGCCCCCTTGCCGTTGGTGAAACACATGGGCGAGGCGGCATCGCGAATGTGCAGCGACCACACATGCGGCACGATATTGCGCCAGGAGGCGATCTCGATCTTCATGCCAAGATCCGCCAGGATGCCCGTCATGTTGGCGATGGTCTGCTCCAGCGGCAGGTCCTTGCCCTCGATCCAGGTGCTGGAATCCCCCTCGGGCTTCGCCAGAAGCAGGGCCTGGGCATCCTCGTCCAGGTTTTCCACCGTCTCGATCTGGAATTCCGGCCCGGTCTGTACCACCTTCTTTACCGTGCAACGCTCAATCGAGCGCAGGATGCCTTCACGGTCCTTGGGTGAAATATCTTCTGGCAACTCGACCTGAATCTTGAAAATCTGGTTATAGCGATTTTCCGGATCGACGATATTGTTCTGCGACAAGCGGATGTTCTCGGTGGGAATGTCGCGCGCCAGGCAATAGACCCGCACGAAGTAGGCCGCACACAGCGCAGAGGACGCCAGGAAGTAATCGAAGGGACTCGGCGCCGAGCCGTCGCCCTTGTAGCGAATGGGCTGATCGGTGATGACGGTGAAATCGTCAAACTTGGCTTCAAGCCTGAGATTTTCGAGAAAATTGACTTTGATTTCCATTGATAGGGGGCCGGGTTGGTGACTGTCGGCGAGCCGTAGGCATATGTCCGGCTATTATCCAGCTTTTGCCACTATCCGTCTCGGGCGCTTGACAAAAAACTACCGAGCGGCGATCTCGTGCGCTGGCTTGCCAGATCCCCCAGCCTGGCGATGCTGGAGATGAGCCGCTAGCTGCCCCCGCCCCGCCATGTGTCGGCCGACCAGCAATCCGCTGGGAATCCCCGAGGTGGTGGCCGCTCACTGATCCACGTAGGGAATGCCCTCTGCCTCGAGGAACTCCGCCGCGAGCGCTTTCAGCTCCCGTTCTCGATACTCATACCAGGTCTTCTCGATTCCCTTGATGTGAATCAACTCCTTGAAGCGCCGGAATGCCCCTCGGCCGCGGATGGCGTCAAGCAGCTCTTCCTGCAGCTCGGCATCATCCTGCTCAAGGCAAAACCGCTCCATGACCCGGTACTCATGAAAATCGAACTTATCCGGTAGCTGAACGAAAACCTCGGAATCAAGCACCTCCCTCACCTTGGGCAGTATCTCCTGCTGCCACTCCGGTACGAGGCTATCATCGATATCCTCCGCCTCGGCAAGTTGCGCCTCTTCATCGGTGAAGCTTACCAGCTCCCCGGTATCCCGATTGATATAGGCCTGCCACTCATCGCTGAGTGGCTCTATCGCCTCGACGACATCTTTCAATAAAACTGGAAGCGGCATCTTCACCTCCCTCTACCATGTCTTTCTGATGCCTAACAAATTGTTAGGCATAGATCTCCCAAACAACTTCACATGCTAAGTAATTCAACACGACAATCCGAATGATAACTCCAGGAATATCATCAATTACGAGGTAGCTGTAGCGGCCAAGATATTATGCCGATGTTCTGAAAACAATTTAATGTTTGGGTGTCGAGCATCATGTGATTTTCTTGCGTATTGAGCGCGAAAAGAAAGGCACCACATAAAGTACCACCCAGGCCAGAACCGTACACAACACCGCAGTCTGCTCGCGCCCCAGACCAACGGCTATCCCTATGGCTGCCGTAAACCAAATACCAGCCGCCGTGGTAAGCCCTGTAGCACCTTGGTCATCCTTCCCGGTGATGATGGTTCCGGCACACAGAAAGCCGATGCCGGCAATCACCCCCTGAATGACTCGACTCATCTCCGAATCCGAGATACCCGCTTGCTGTGGGATAAATATAAACAGAGCAGCGCCCATGCAAACCAACATATGGGTACGTATTCCAGCGGCCTTGCCGCGCTGTTCTCGTTCGAGCCCGAGCAGGCCACCCAGAAGGGCAGCGAGCAGCAATCGAATCACAACAACGACGAACTCACCCAAATCATTAAGATCCGAAAACTCAGACATAATGGTATTGCCGATCAGCCCCATCGCTTTGTTCCTGTAGGTCTTGTAGCTCGTGATTCAGTGTTTACTCTAAAACCAAATTTCTTGTCATTTATGAAGACAGCACATTGGTCGTATTCGGTGAAAATTGATAAATTTCATGTAATTCTTGCGGAATCATTTTCGAGATTGAATTGATCACACTTTAATCTAAAGCTCGAATAGGTAACGCATGACACATTTACTTATCTCCTAACGACAAAGTTCAGCAGCGGAGTCGGTTGCAATCCCTTCATACCTCGGAAAGCCGTAATGCCGGCCCCGTCTGCTGCAACGACTGGTTCGGCAGCCTGCGCTTAATCGTCCCCGGACGGGCATTCAATCACAGTTATAAACGGCCCATCAGGAAAAGAATAAGGAGGACGATCAGGATTAGCCCGACTAGGCCGCCGCCCCCGGCGAGGATGTTGTTGCCGCTGCGGTAGCCGTAGCCGCCACCCAGCAGAACGATAGCCAAGATCACGATAAGGATCAGTACGATAGGATCCATTGTTCACTCCTCGATAGTAAAAACGAACACCCGGCCTCCATCCCCTGCCGTTTTGAAAGGCGTTCCTTCGATGCAAAGGCTGTCCCGATAAGGCACAATTTCTCAGGATATCGGACGGGCTTCAATTGCCCCCGATACCCTGCCGAGGTAACGGGCTGGTGAGCAGACCGCTTACGCCTGCCATTCGCCCCTGGGACATCTGGCCGGCGGTCGCCCTGCCCCACAACCACGCCCCCTTCGCGTCGCCTAACGCGAAGCTCAGCCGCAGCGAAGCCGTCGGCTATAGGTTGATGTTAGCTGGATCCCATTCGCTTCGCCGCATCGAGCCCCAAGCATCGAAGTAATTACGTTTACCGCCCGAGCACGATGAGGACCACCACCGTGGCCATCCAAAGCACTGCCAGGCCCACGGTCGCGATAGCCGCTCCACCCCAAGCCCATCGAGGCCCTTTGGCGAACATCCTCCACCGGAAGCCTAGCACCCCGAGATAAAGCACGCCCCAAGCAGCGAGCGGGAACACAATGAACCGCCCCGGGATTCCCGGAGACTCCATTTCTTGAGAGGATGGAGTGATGACAACATCGAAGAAATACTCACCTGAGGTGAGGGAACGGGCGGTTCGGATGGTGCGCGAGCACCAGGATGAATA
>NZ_BMXS01000049.1 GCF_014651875.1 Litchfieldella qijiaojingensis | reverse complement strand
GTCTCGGCCACGTCGAGCTGCACCTCCTTCAGTCGACCGAAGGCCTCGGAGACCGGATCGATGCGCTGGTAAAGCTCATCGACGATGAAGCCCTCCAAGGCCGCGGCATCTTCCTGGCGCAGGATGGTCTGGAGGCGATCCACCGCGGCATCGGCGCTCTGCAATAGCGGCCTCAGTTCGGCGACGATACGCTGCTCCTCCTCGACCAGGAAGGTCGCCAGATAGGCCTCCCAGGTGTGCCGGATGGTCTCGCGTGCCTCGGCCACGTTGCGACCGGCCTCGGCCCAGCCGATATTGCCGTTGTTCACCTTATGTGAGGTATCGACGATATTGACGGCGTATGCATCGGCGATAGTCGAGAGTTGGCGTAGTGGTACCACCCGATCCTCATAGACGGTCTTGAGACTCTGCAGGGTAGCGCTCGTCCCATATAGCCCAAAGACCCCGATCCCTACCAAGGCGATCGAGAATATCCCCACCAATAACGAGAGTTGCTGAGAGACTTTCAGCTTCTTGAACATGGCATGCCCCCTGCGTGCACCAAAGCCGCATTTTTAAAATGGTTCTCGTTTAGTTCCCCTTGCTCCCGCCCACCGACGAAACGGCACTTGGCGGTCAATGCAGGTAGCAACCACCTTATTCTGGCAATATTGCTAATACATGAATCACTGATCATAAGCAAATGGTGATCACCTCTTGTCGATGATCAGTTGCTGTTCTGCCAGTGCTGAGGCAGGAGTTCGTGGATGTGGCTGGCCTTCTGCGTCGGCAGCCGGGCCAGCACATCCTTCAGGTAAGATGCGATTCCGTTACAAGATGGCTCAACCATTGGGGAGACTCGCGCATCTGGCGTTTGTAGGCATGCATAAGCCTGTGCAGGGTGTCGCGATCAGGTATGTTTCATCCTGCGGAGTAGGCGTAGAGTTACAGTTTGTTGAATGTAATAGAGGTCGCTCAATGGCAAGTGGCTGGGCGCAGGATGGCGCGGTACAAGATCAGATAGACGCAACGGTGGAGTCCGCCGTGCAGCAAGCGCAGAGTCGTATCCCCAAGGGTGAGAGCCTGACCCATTGCGAGGAGTGCGATGTGCCCATCCCGGAAGCGCGGCGCTTGGCGATGCCTGGCGTTCGCCTGTGTATTCGATGTCAGGCCGAACGTGAGCAAAACGATAAAGCCGAGTCTGTCTATAACCGCAGAGGCAGCAAGGATAGTCAGTTGCGTTAGCCCGCACTGCCATCGGAAGGGAGAGTGCCAATCAGTTGGCGTGACTGACCGGCATCAGGGGTTTTCTTCAGAGCTGGTATCAGCGGCTGTAGGTAACCTCAATGGTTGCCTGATCCAGCGCACTAGCCCGGACAAAGTAGCCGACCATAGCCGCTGGCGCATTGTCGTCGAGTGAGAGCTTGTCTTCGGAAAGCGCGTATACCGTAAACTGGTAATGATGGTCGCCGTGACCAACCGGCGGACAAGCGCCGCCATAGCCCGATGCGCCAAAATCGGTTCGACCTTCTACAGCAATCACCCGCTTGGTGCCCGACCGTACCTGTATCAGCAAGGGAGCAGTGCTTACCAGGCGATAAAAGCATACCTTTCCACCTTGTCGGATAAGGGCGCTGGCGGGGATAGTGGAAAGGGATTTTTGATTCATCTCTCTCGATTTCTAAGGCTTGGAGTGGCAGCCCTTGTATATCAGAGATTGCCTCTCATCTCATCAGCTTGCGGTTGTCGGACAGATCGACAAGAGAAACAGCACCCGGGACGGCCTTGTCGCGCTGACCGGCAGTATGCTGGGTGCCAGCATAGGCAGTCGCTGCAGACAGGAGGGATCCGGTCATCGGGCGCCGAGCCGTGCTGAAAGGCTAGCTCAGTACCAAACCCCTGCGACTTTTTCCTCAGCATTTGATTACGCAAAACGGAGCATTAGTTAGTAAGCTGAGTGTAAATGATCATTTCTATGCGCAGCTCTACCGTCTCCAAATTGAGCCATCCTATGGCCTGCGACTGCCAGAAATGGTTGTGTCCTGCATGGCACTGCCCGGCGGTAGCGTACCCTGGCCCAGATGGAGGTCCTGATCCCCTGGCAACGGTTGACCGATGCCTTGTTACTGTCCTGCTACCCGGATTCCGCTGGTAAACGATTGGTGACACTAAACGCCTAACATTGGATCGGTCGACAGGCTGGTAAAATGAGTCGATAGGAAGGATCTGGAAATTGGGTTTTTCTACAGCCTCGTTAGACAATTCAAAGAAACGGGAGGTAGGAAAATGTTCAAGCAAGTTGTGAATCGGAGTACTGCAGAAAAGGGGCACTCCTCGTACCTTTCGCGGCCTAGGTTCTGTACGAAAAGTCAGCTCGTAGGCAACGGTCTATGCAAGCCAGGCATACCATGGCGTGAAAGCTACGGGCCAGCTTGTCATAGCGCGTGGCGATTCGCCGTAGTTCCTTGAGCCAGCCAAAGCCGCGCTCGATCACATTGCGCTCCCGATACTTGGGCTTGTCGAATCCTCGGGGTAGCCCAGGACGAGGTTTTCGGTGCATCTTGCGCTGCGCGATGATCGGCTTCATCCGGTGTCGATCGCAGTAGCGGCGTAAGTCATCACTGTCGTAGCCCTTGTCTGCCACGATGTGGCGGCAACGCTTTCGGGGCCGGCCCACGCTGCCCGGCAGATGGATCGTTTCCATCGTGGGAATAAAATGACGAGTGTCGGCGTCTTGGCCCGGCGATAAGGTAAAGGTCAGCGGCCATCCATGTCGGTCGCAGACCAGATGAATCTTGGTGGTCAAGCCGCCCCGGCTGCGGCCCAGTGCATGGTCTACCGGTTCGTCCGCTCCCCCTTTTTACCGCCTCCCGAGGCGGCTCGAGTCGCACGAACGGCCGTGGAATCGATCATCCAGGTGTCCAGATCCATCAGGCCATCCTCGCGAAGCTTGAGCTGGAGGCGTGCCAGCACCGCATCGAAGGTGCCGTCATCGCGCCACTGACGGAATCGGGCATACACCGTGCTCCAAGGGCCATAGCGCTCTGGCAAGTCGCGCCATTTGGCTCCCGAGCACAAGACCCAGAAGATGCCGTTCAATACCTGGCGATCATCCCGCCTTGGCCGGCCCATCTCCTGGGGTGGAGAGACGATATCCTTGATCAGCGACCAGCTATGGTCGGATAGCTCGTAGCGTCCTGCCATACTTCACCTATGCTGCTGCGGCATAGGTTAAATTAGCATAAGCTACTTTTCGTACAAAGCCTAAATTAACGCAACCTGATCGAGGATTTACAACTTCTGGTATCTTGATGCCACAAAGGACAATCGGTAATCCAGCCGTGCTGTGGATTCTGAAGGACCAGAAGCAGAACGCAGATACAAGCTCTCCTGTGCAAGAGCCTTTGGGCTTCAGGCAGAACGTTAGTCGGATTCCAATGCATCGCCGGCCGAACTCCGCAAGTGAGAACCCGACAATGAATGAACCTGGGGACCGCTACGAGCAAGAAGCTGATCGGGTAGCAGAGCAAGTGATGTCGCTCAGGCAACCGAATCAACCAGATCAACAGGATATCGTTTCACGTAACATGGAGTCCGCCCACGATTCGAGCGGAGGAAATACTCTCGATTCTGAGGCTCGACGATTCTTCGAGACTCGTTTCGGTCACAGTTTCGCTAACGTTCGAGTCCACTCAGATCGATCAGCAAATGAGTCGGCTCGCAGACTCGGAGCACGCGCCTATACCGTAGGCGAACACATAACCTTCGCCTCTGGTGAATATCAACCTTCGACACGAGAGGGTAGGCATCTGCTGGCCCACGAACTTGCTCACGTGGTTCAACAGACCCGGATCCCCGGACATACCAGGCCTCATACGCCAGCAGCGTCCTTGTCAAAAGCCCCATCACATAGGGTTCAAAGAAAACTGATTGCAACGGGTGATGCGTCCGGCTTTGCGGCGTTGGCAAATTCAATTATTGCTGTGCAATATGAAATAGTAGTGTCATCCGCGGGTGTAGTAACGCTGCGCGAGACAGATGTACAAGGTCCTCCAACGCCAGAAGCGCAAGAACTCATAAGTGTTCTCAGAACCGTCATCAACGATGCTGATACGACGACGATAGAATTTATACATGGCTCAACTACGACCAGGGCTAGTGATCGTCGGGTATTTGTTGGCTCTTTCCCTCAAGGGAAAGTGGATCTTGATGACGTCGCAGCCTTCGGCAGTCAAGAACAACTGGGTTTAGGGCAAGGAGGAACTGGTGGAGCTCTGTTAGCACATGAGATTGCTGAACAGCATCGTAAACAGGTTCATGGGGAAGCATTCCCTGTTGCTCACCCACAAGGCGTTGCAGCCGAGTCCCGCGCGGTAGGAGGTACGAGGGGAGCGGCCACGTTCCGACAAATAAATGCAACGACACTTGAGGTTACGATTCCTTATACCTATCCAGACGGCACGGTCGTGGAAGTCATATGGGAAATAGTAAATGGAAATCCGACAAATATCAGAAGGAGGGTAAGGCCCTGATCTGACCGGGCTGCCTTTATATGAATGGCTTGTCTCTTTGCTGGTCTATTGTATGACCGCGACTTTTTCGTGAAGTCATCAAGAGAAAGAGACCTGGAGGCGAGAGATGAATACGGTTCACTACTATCTCACAAGCATACGCATCGAGTGGGAAGGTACGGATGGTGGTCTCATGCCAGTTTTTGTAGAGGGCAATTCCGAGGCCATACTCGAACTCAAGGAAAAGGCCATGCGTGACCTCATCGGTGCTCTTTCCGACGAGGACTTGTTCGTGAATGCGCATGTGTTGCTGACTCAGATTTCAGGAATTGAGTATCAAGCATTCCCAATGTGGAATGGGCTAAATGTTGAGATGGGATCTGACGGAACTGTCACTATCAACCCGGAACAGAGGTACGAATTGGCTAGACGATGGGAGCGGTGGTACCAGACTGAACCGCGACCCAAGGTACTTCCTACTGGTAATTGAAAACGCCGGGAGGAACCTGCCTAACCAATCTCAGGCCCTACCATTACGACCAGAACGCCATGGCAGGGTGGCCACAATGCGTGAAATTTGAGAGCTGATTTCTCTGCCTGCAAAAACCGAATTAAAGAATGATTCATGCTCGACACTAATAGCTGTTGGCATATCAGAGAGATCTCACCTATGCTCCTTGTTGCACACTCCGGTGGTTTTCCCGATTTTCTTTCAAATAAGAGTAAACGCCGGTAAATGGAAGTAACCTTAACATAAGGAGGTACTATGGGAACGGCAGCCTCAAGCAACAATCTGCAACATGGTTACCCGACACCCGGACCGCAAAACCCTACCGGACAACGGGTCATGGACCATGTGTTTTTCTTGTCCAATTCGGAGTGGAAAGCCGCCAGAGAAAGCTTGGCCGCAGAAACTGAGTGCAACACCTGACCATTCCGGTAAGGTGTTGTATCCATGTCCTATTCTGAGCTCAGCATCGAAGAACGCGCCACGATCCAGGTCAGCCATGCGCAAGGCATGAGCATGCGACAGATCGCTCGCCTGTTGGAACGTGCCCCCTCCACCATCAGTCGAGAGCTACGGCGCAACCAACAGC
>NZ_BMXS01000048.1 GCF_014651875.1 Litchfieldella qijiaojingensis | reverse complement strand
GTGGGCGCGATGGCTATGCCTCCCAAGCCGGCCTGACGGCCGGATCGCCGCCACGGCGGCCCCTACAGCAGCTGTGCCACCGTCCCTCGTAGGAGCGCCCGTGGGCGCGATGGCCATGCCCCCCAAAAGCCGGCCTGATGGCCGGATCGCCGCCACGGCGGCTCCTACATAAGCTGTGCCACCGTCCCCTCGTAGGAGCGCCCGTGGGCGCGATGGCCATGCCCCCTAGCCGGCCTGGCGGCCGGAATCGCGGCTAAAGCCGCTCCAACAACTTGGGTGCCTTTAGTCCCTGCAAACCACCGCCACGCACCGGCCTGCTATGCTCAGGTAAAGATAAGCCCAGGATCAGGAGAGCGAGCGCTTATGATCGAACTGCTTCCCCCGGGCGCCGCCCACGTAGTGGCCTTCCGGGCCAGCGGGAGGGTCGACGCCGACGACCTGCAACAGGCCATAGATGCCACCGAGGAAGTCAAGAAGACCCACCCACGGGTGAGCATGTATGCCGAAATCGACGAGATGCGCTGGATGACCGCTACCGCAGTGTTGCGCGACTTGGGCTATGGCTTGACCCAGCTCGGCGACCTGCAGCACTTCTACCGAGTCGCGGTGGTGACCGACCGGCGCTGGGTGCGCCCCATCGCCCAGCTCGAGACCCATCTGTTCAAGCCACTGGAAGTGCGCGTCTTCTCCAACCACGACAAGGAAGCCGCCAAGGAATGGGTCAAGCATCTGCCCGAAGGGCCCGAACGCGTGGTGAGCGGTGAAGCCTCCTCGGGCTGAGATCAGCAGCTACCCACGCGGCGTCCCTCGATCTCGGTATTCATGATCATGTCGCCCATGGGCGTGGTGGTTTCCACGCGCATGGTGCCTTCGGTGCGGTACTCCATATACCGCATGTTACCGGTGACGGTCGCCTCGCCACCCTCACCGGCGCAAGCCATGCGGTAGCTCATGGAATCACGGCTGGCATTCTGTTCGAGGACCTCGCAGCCCTCTTCCTCCTGGATGAAACCGGCATTGGCCTCGTCGATGGTTTCCTGGGTCAGGCATTCGCGAGTGGTCATGGTTTCATCGGGAATCGAGAAGTCTCCTTCTACCGTGGTACTGGTGACGAACTCCCACTCCCCGGGCGTGAGGTTGGGCGCCTCGGCCAGCGCCGACAGGGGCAGGACCAGGGTGACGACGAACATCAGGCTGCGCGATGACACGACGATTTCTCCACGGCAGAGGAATGACATGCCGCTCCTTCGGCGTTACTGGAGGGTAGCGCACCTGAGCGTGGAGGCGCAGTATGGCTCGTAATATAAGCTATTGCGCTTCGGGACCATACGCGTAATCAACTGGACAGCTCATTTCCTTGACCTCCCTGACAGACTCGACAAGTGCTGAAGCAATCAAGTCCAGATCTTTCTTACTAAGATTAACTGGCAAGCGAACATCACATGCCCGTACTAGCACGTTTCGAGTTGGTGACAGGTCGTTTTGAGGATGAATAAATTTCCAGTTCCAGAAAGCCCTTGCATTATCCTCTGATAGACCAAATATCTGCACCTCAGCCCCCTTACCACCAGCTCTTCTCTGAAATTCTTTAGCGTCCTCATCAGAATCGAAGCCACATAAATTAAATTGGATTGAGTCTGGCGCTCTAACTTCTTTTTCGAGTGGCGATGGAACATGTAACCAGTCTGAAGCATTCAGAATCTTGGCCACATAGTCATAGTTGGCTTGGCCGGCTTTGACTCGCTGAGACACCTCACGGATTTGTGGTCCTGCAACTGCTGCCGTGAGATTGCTCATACGCATGTTGAAGAGAGGAAGTTTATTTTGCCAAAAGGTGAATCGGTGATTAATTTTCGGGTGTTTTTTCCAGTTATGCTCGTAAGCGCCTGACATGAGAACGGCACGTGCAATTATATCGACATCACGTGTAACGAGTATTCCGCCTTCGCCGGCATTAATCAACTTATATGACTGAAATGAAAAGCACCCAACCTGACCTATCGTACCTATCTTCCGTCCAGACCATGTCGCTCCAAGGGCGTGGGCTGCATCTTCAATTATGGGGACACCTCGCTCCTCACAAAGGTCGACTATTGCATCCATATCCGAAATATGACCACGCATGTGGCTAACGATAACGGCATCAATACCTTCCGACAATTTCTGTTCAAACTCTTCCATTTCAATTCGATAATTATCAGCCACATTCACAAGAACAGGAACACAGCCGGCATGAACAACTGCTGAAGGAACCGCTGAAAAGGTAAAAGCAGGGATCATCACCTTACTGCCTGGCTCCAATCCAATCGCCTTCAGGGACAAAAATAGTGCGGATGAACAGGAACTTACAGCCAGAGCAAAAGGCATGTCCATTAGCTCTGCGAATTCCATTTCCAGTCTCGAGACAGAGGATTCTGATTCTGAGGAGTACCGAAAAAGCTCTCCACTTTCGAGAAGCTCAAGGACTTCGTATTTCACAGCCTCTGGAATCGATTCTGCTGTGTAAAAACCTGGTAAATAATTCATCTTGGACTTTCCTCCAAGCCTATGAATTTCTGGTCTTTTTTCTTGTCACAGCTCACCTGGCAACCCGTACTGTGCTCTAGGTCAAGAAAAGCAGCCGCCACAACGAGAATTAATCAGTCGGTTATAATTTCCGATAACCACAAGACCGAAAGAGCTCACACACTTCATCAGTAAGAAATCCCCTTCCACTGGCAAGTTGCGGAAGGTCAAACCCACCACCTGTATTTATCTCGATAAGGACAGGTCCGTCTTGGGTGACAGCAATATCCATGGACTGATACTTAACCTGATAAAAAATGGATGCACAGCTATGGACTAGATCCATAACGCGGCCCCATAACGGAACGGTCTCTCCCAATATAGACTTACCGGTTTCCGGATGTTCAGCATGGTCACTTATTCCAACACGATGCTGAGAACGAATGGTAAGTATTTCACCTGTTTTTGGGTCAAGGTCGCAAGCAAGATTCCCGGGGCGCCAAAAACTGTCGGCCACGTTATCGCGTGAAGGTAATTTCAAACATGCGAAAGGAGTGCTAATTCCTCTTTCGGTGACCAGAACATATACACGAACGGTAGCGAGATTTTCAGTATATTGATCAAAAAATGAGTGGTTGCGCTGAAGTTTTTGAACAAGATAAGGAGTATCACCAATAAATTGATTCATACAGGTTTCGTAATCCAGCCAACCTTCACCTTTCAAATTCACCTTATCCCTATCGGCATCTAAAACCAAAAATGCACCAAAACTACAAATTCCTCGATTTTCCTTTGCAAAGCACGGCAAAACATCTTGTGAGTTAAAGAAATCGCGAAGACTTTCTGCTGTTGAGATTTTATGTGTTCCCGGATAAGCACGATCCGTTTTATCTATGACAGCCAACGTCTCTGGGATTTTTATCTCCGAATGAGCAAGGGTGTGCGAACAAAGCCACTTGTCTTCGGTTGCCGCCTGCCAAGACATATCAAAGCATTTTCTAACAATCGGCCAATGCAGCTTGTTGGTAATGAAACGAGCTTGGTCTTCCCGACTATGGAGATCCGTTTCATAAACTCCGTACCGAACATATTCAGGTAGTGTTAGCTTTCCACGACCATACTGCAACCTGGCATATTCACAAGACAGATCCATTGGCTTTCGCCCACTCTTTTTTGCGGCATGACGGAGATAATCAAGCGAAGACGGCTTTTTTCTAGACCACTCTTTATAGTCTCGTGTAACAGCATGAAGCTCAGTCATGAGGCACAACCCCTATACCAATCCTGCGCTAGTGTTAGTCTTGACTGACAGATACTACCAAGCGGAAACAGCGCCCACTCAACGACCTCGGCACTTCACCGTCGCTCAGAAGCTGCTGCATACCCGCAATCAGCTTGTTCTTGTCCTGAACTCTCCATAGCGTCTGCCGTGCCCCGGCCGCTCAATTGACCACAGTGGGAATCAGCTCCTGAGACCAGCATATACGTTACTAAGCATTACGACTTGTAATTTATTGCTACAAGGTAGGATTATCTTGCAGACTCAGCCCAGCGAATCAGAAACTGGAAGGAATGCTTAGCAAATACAGCTAAATTAGGTTTTAACGATTTATCGGCGCTACCAACAGTGACATACGCCAGTCAAACCCCCACCTCAGTGGGAGCACTTCAGTATGCTGAACGTTCAACCTCAGTGCTTGAATCGTGTCTGGGATGCGTGGGAGGTTCAGCGCTGCAACGACGGAACATGTTCAGCGCGCCTGTTGAGGGCATATGAGTCTAGCGAGGCCACCAGAGGGAGGTTCATCGCCCGCAGAAGGGCCGGAAGAACGCTGCTTTCTTCGCGGACCGCAGCATCATAATCGATCTCAACCAGCGGCCCCAGTTGCGACCAGAAGCTGCGAATTGCATCGACGTCAAAATACCAAGGTTCACGAACGTTGTCAGTGCCAGTACCAGCATCAAGAATGGAGTTCTTTTCCCACCGATCCAAATAATCGAACCAACTGGTGCGCCAACCAGTTTCTTCACGCACGCAAAGGACGGGAACAATCTGGTGGGGTGCGCCCTTTAGAAGCTTTCTCACCCTCTCCATTTCGGATGGCTCACGTGCGAAGCACAAAGCCTCAGCGCTCAGAACAACCGATTGCTTCGAATTCATCATCAAGAAGCGCAAGAGGTCGCCCCGGGCGGCGTGGCAGCGCAGCCAGCCGGCAGGCCGAAGGATTCCAGACCTGCGTGCGACCGTCCGAAGACCTTTTCGAAGAACACTATTGGCCGTGACGATGCAATTCGTGGAGTGCCGATTTCGCACGCGATCCCTATAAACTGCGATACCGTCCTCCTTCAAGCGCTCCACGTGGTCCGAAAGGTATGCCTGAAACGAGGAGGTGCCGGTCTTGTGAGTGCCAACGTGCAGATAAAGAATGCCCATGCTACGCAACCTATTCTTGTTAATTTATGTATCATTATTGCATCGTAGTACCGGAAACAGTCTGTGCAAGAGTTATCGTCAAATCTGGTGGATGGCTTCCGAGGACAGGCATTTACAATCGATCGCGGAGGTGCAGTGGGGAGCAGTGGCGCCTGTGCTTTCGCTTCGAGGGCAGTGGACATCGTCGTCTACCATTGAGGGGGCAATGTGACGATCTCCGCAAGCCGAAACGGGGTGGGTGACCATGAAGCAGTTGTTCCTGATCCGCCATGCCAAGTCGAGCTGGGCCGACGGTTCACTTGCCGACCATGAGCGCCCCTTGAAGCGCCACGGCCGGCGGCAAGCAGAGGCCATGGCCAAGCCATTGCAAGCACTGGGCGCGTTCGATGGCGCCATCCACGCCAGCGATGCGAGCCGGGTGCGCCAGACACTGGAGGGATTCGACGCGGCGCTTCCCGAACTGACGCTGAGCGAACGAGTCCACTACCACCCGGCACTCTACACCTTCGAAGAAAAGAGGCTGCGTCGCTGGTTGAAAGACGCCAACCTCGATGACGACTGTCTCACCCTTGTCGGTCACAACCCCGCCCTGTTGGCGCTGGCGCAGCGGCTGACCAACCAGCAAGTCGAACGCCTGCCCACCGGCAGCCAGATCCATCTCGTCCTGCCGATCACTTCCTGGCAGCAACTCGACAAGGCACGGGGCAAGGTCGTCGTCACGCTCACCCCCACCGAGACGAGCCATGCCCTGTTCAAGCGCAAGGCGCCCAAGCCCCCGGCAAGCGACGATAGTCCTCTGGCGAAGCGACTGACTCGCCAGTTGGCCCACCGGTACCGGATGATTCGTACGCTGGAGCCCGGCGTAGTGGCCGACTTCGACCCGGAATTTCTGCACCAGTATCGCGTCTGTCAACGTCACTGAAGGTTGTCCGTTTTTCATCAATTCAGATTGTCCGGTTTTCATCAGTGCTCTTTCATCGGAACAGCTTCAGGGGTGTGTGAGGTGTCGTCCTCCTTCGCAGTGGGCGTCGTTA
>NZ_BMXS01000047.1 GCF_014651875.1 Litchfieldella qijiaojingensis | reverse complement strand
GTCTCGGCCACGTCGAGCTGCACCTCCTTCAGTCGACCGAAGGCCTCGGAGACCGGATCGATGCGCTGGTAAAGCTCATCGACGATGAAGCCCTCCAAGGCCGCGGCATCTTCCTGGCGCAGGATGGCCTGGAGGCGATCCACCGCGGCATCGGCGCTCTGCAATAGCGGCCTCATTTCGGCGACGATACGCTGCTCCTCCTCGACCAGGAAGGTCGCCAGATAGGCCTCCCAGGTGTGCCGGATGGTCTCGCGTGCCTCGGCCACGTTGCGACTGGCCTCGGCCCAGCCGATATTGCCGTTGTGGCAGCCGGCTCAGCACCTCTTTCAGGAGGCAGCGTCTCGAAGGCCTCTACATCTGGTGGGGCGCCTATCCCCGCGCTATAACGTTTGCGTCGGGGATCCGGGTTGCTGCGGTTCGGCATCCAGATAGTATGAACCGCTGGTGATGGACGAGGTATGGCGGGGATACAAGCCGTATTCGGCGGGGAAGGAGGCCCCACGACCGATCAATGCTAATCTGGTCGTCAATCCTTCCATCTCGTGCTCATCATGGCCGATACCCTTTCACCCAGTGAGCGTAGCGAGCGAATGTCGCGCGTCAGGGCGAAGAACACCAAGCCGGAAATGAAGCTGCGAAGCCTGGTGCATGGCATGGGTTTCCGGTACCGTCTGCACGCCAAGCATTTGCCGGGGACGCCCGACATGGTTTTTCCCTCGCGTCGGGCGGTGATCTTCATGCACGGTTGCTTTTGGCACCGTCACGAGGGGTGTAGGCTGGCCCGGTTACCCAAGAGCCGGGTATCCTTCTGGGAACGGAAACTGGAAGCCAACCGGTTGCGTGATCGGCGGAATCAAATTCGACTACAGGAGCTTGGGTGGCGCGTATTGGTGGTGTGGGAGTGTCAGTTGGTGGATCTTGAAGATACCGCTCGGTGGATAAGGGATTTTCTGAACAACAAGACGGGAACGGATCATGATGAAATCGGTTGAGCTATTCGCGGGCGCAGGGGGCTTGGCGATGGGGGTATCCCTCGCCGGTTTTGAGTCTTTGGCTGTCGTCGAGCGGGATCGCTGGGCTAGCGATACGATTCGCGAGAATCAACGGAACGGCTTCCCATTGGTCCAGGATTGGCCTCTGTGGTCGGGCGATGTTCGGGAGTTCGACTGGTCCGGCATTCCCGAGGATATCGATTTGGTCGCCGGGGGCCCGCCTTGCCAACCTTTCTCCATGGGCGGCCGTCACAAGGCCTTTGGTGATGCCCGCGATATGTTCCCGGCTACCGTGGATGTCGTTCAGCGCTTGAAGCCCAAGGCGTTCCTCATCGAAAACGTGAAGGGACTGACGCGGTCCAGCTTTGCAAATTACTACCAGTACATTCTGTTGCAGCTCGAGTTTCCGGAAGTCGTTCGTCGCGATGGCGAGACTTGGCCAGCGCATCTCAAGCGCTTGCAGGAAGAAAAGACTTCCGGAGCCCTGCACCTCAATGGGCTGACTTACAATGTAGTCCCCACGCTGGTGAATGCCGCTAACTATGGCATTCCTCAGAAACGCGAGCGCGTGTTCATCGTGGGCTTTCGCGCGGATCTGGGAGTCGAGTGGTCGTTCCCGTCGCCAACTCACTCCTATGACGCCTTATTGCATTCACAATGGGTCACGGGCGATTACTGGGATCACCATCGAATCGCGAAGAAACACCGGCCGGAGATACCCGGCCGCATGGTTAACCGTATTCACAAGTTATCTAGTGAACTGCTCCCGCAGGAGCACAAGCCGTGGCGCACGGTTAGGGATGCGCTCGCGGATGTACCGGATCCTCGTAAGCGAGGAGCGGAGAGCTTTCGAAACCATAATTTCCAGGATGGGGCTCGGGCCTATCCGGGACATACCGGAAGTCCATTGGACCTCCCCTCCAAAACACTGAAAGCTGGCGATCATGGGGTTCCTGGTGGCGAGAACATGATGGTTCGTGACGATGGCAGCGTGCGATATTTCACGGTTCGTGAATCGGCACGTTTGCAAACCTTTCCCGATGGCTACACCTTTCATGGTGCTTGGAGTGAAACCATGCGCCAGTTAGGCAATGCCGTGCCCGTTGCACTTGGGCGTGTCGTGGCTTGTTCGGTCGCGGAGCAGTTGGCGTTGACTCAATTGCGTCACTTGGCCAGCCAGCGGTATAGGAAGCAGGCATGACCGATAAGATTATCCCCTTCAATCCTCTCGACAAGAAGCATTTGGGCGAGAGCGTTGGTCAGGCCATGCTACGCCAGCCGGTATGCCTCTTGGGTGAGCTGAGTAAATTCAGTGGGGCCGGGGTCTACGCAATTTATTACACCGGGGATTTCCCGGCCTATTCAGCTATAGCCCAGCGTAATCGGAACGGTGAATTCAACGCGCCCATCTATGTGGGGAAAGCCGTGCCGTCTGGAGCACGAAAGGGGAAGATATCTTCGTCGGTCACCACTGCCTTGTATAATCGGCTGAAGGAGCACGGAAAGAGCATCGAGCAGGCAGAGAACCTGGATCTAGGGGACTTCTGTTGTCGCTTTCTGGTGGTCGATGATATTTGGATCCCCCTGGGTGAGTCGCTGCTAATCGCCAAGTTTTCCCCTATATGGAATCACCTGATCGATGGCTTTGGCAACCACACACCCGGGAGGGGACGTTTCCAGGGGCTGAGGCCGAGGTGGGATGTGCTGCATCCTGGTCGGCCATGGGCCGAAAAATGCCAGCCGCGAGGCGAAACGATGAAAGAGATCATGCGTGAAGCGGAGGATTATCTGCGCAACAACCCTCCTCCGGACGATAACTCCATGATTTCAGTCTAGAGTTTTCTCGGAACCCTCCAATGTCGTGAGCTTGGGCTCTTATGCGAGGAGTTTCGCTTTGTGTTGGTTGGAAATCGTATTGATAGGCCTAAATCGATTCAGGATTTTACTGGAGCCGATGAGGCCTTGAGATACATTGGTTTATAACCAACGGCTGCACGGCGACCGATTTTCCGCTGCTTTGCAGCGCTAAACCGGCGCATGAGCCGGGCGTGTGTGCCAGGCATGGCACAGAACTAGAGAGGTGAAAGTCCTCTTGCCAGGTGTTCGCAGAGCCGAAGGCTAGGAGAAGGGCAAGGGCGTCATCGCGAGGTGGGGTCTGGAGGAAGCCCAATCCAAAGCTGCGGGGCGACGAACAGGAACCCGATATGAGGTGTGGCACATCCGGGGCGAGCGGGCACGTGACCGCGAAGCCCTCCATCTGTGAACTGCACCCCGGGCAACCGGTGTTGACCGACGGGCGGGAGTCAGCAGAGGGCATAGTAGGTTCAGACGTGGAACCGAAGGCCCGAACAGAGACAGGAGTGGGACCTTCGTGCAGAGGAACAGGATGGCATCTGACAAGCAGCTTTTGCTGCCCCTGGAATTACCGGGGGATGAACCTGTGCCTGGGGATCGCAGCATGAGAGAGTCCAAGAAAAGCGCCGCACCCCCACCTCCACCTCCATTTCATCAATCCAGATTGTCCGTTTTTCGTCAGTGCTTTCACAGCGGCTTGCCTGGCAGGCCGACTACCAGGAAGAGAGTCTCGCTGTGTGGCGCGAGCAGCTATAGCTGGTCAGGTAGGCGCTCCTGGTGGATACCAAGGGTGTAGTCGGACGCAACCGGAGCGCCAATGCAACGGGCCGCCGAATATTGATCGGCGGCCCGTCGGTGAGAACGTCGGCTGGCGCAAGGCCGGCCAGAACGCTTACTTGGCGGTCTTGCTGGCAATCTGTGTCGCCTGCTTGACATTGCTCTCGGCAGCCTCGGTGGCCTGCTTGACGTTGCTTTCGGTCAGCTTCTGGCTCTGCTGAACGAAGTCCTGTTGCAGGGCCACGACCTTCTCAGCATCGCCCTTCAGGCGCTCGGTCAGCTCCTTGGCGACCTGCTGCTGGTCTTCGAAGTAGGCGCGCAGGCCTTCGGCGTCCTTGACGTTCGCCAGGCTGCGCAACTGCGCCAGGCTGGTGTCGGCGTAGGCCTTGCTGGCCTCGAGCTGGGCACTGACCAGCTTCTCGGTGTAGTCGACGGTGAGGGCCGCATAGGCGCGGGCCGGGCCGAAGAACATGGATTCGAACTGCTCAGTGAACTGCTTGGTGTCGAAGTTTTGCATGGTTGACCTCGTGGGGTGCTGAACATGTCGAAGGCCCTGGCGGTCTGCCGATGCCTTCTGCGTTTCTGATGCTGTGAACGATAGCATAGGAATTTGTGCAGTGCAACATAAGCTGGCGTGAGGAGGGTGGTGGTAAGCATCACCAGCCTCTATTGGCAGGGTCAATCGTTGCCGTGTGCGCTGACGCGAGGGCAAAGCAATAGTCCTATTCCTTGATGTGCCCAACGTTCATGGGTAGCCGCTCAAGGGTGGTGCCCATTTGGCCGGGACCTGAGGAGCTACTTCAACTGGTAGAAGATCAGTAGACCACCTCAGGGCCTGGAGGATAGGGCGGCAGTGGAGGTGCGATCTTTGATTCACTACCGCCCCGGTCGACCTGACGCTTGGTGACAACCCGGGCAGAGCGTAGATCGCCTCTCAGATGGTCCAGAGGATGGGGGCCTCTTCATGCCTCGTGGGCCCATGCTCCTGCCTTAACCTCCGATACCTACCCACCTCCTCATCTTATCGTCACAAATATCCAAAATTTCCTACGCATGTATGAGCGTCACTATTCCCGGCGGCAGTATGGCTGGTACCTGGGATGCCGTGCAGGTCGAATTAACGTGCGAAGGATGCTAACGACTCAAAGCGATCCTCATGGCAAATGCGGTCGGCACGTTTATCTGAGTCATGCTGCTGAGCTATATCTAATTTCTTTGAATTTCAGAGGGTTGGGCTGTGAATCTCGCGCGGTATAACCCGAATGAACGTGCCGGCGCGTTCAAGTCAATAAACGAGCGAGTAGTCTAATCATTGTTATATCAGATTACGCTGAAAGTCCTCTTCTGGCCGGATATGACGAGGATATAAGTGTTGAAGGACTGGTGGCAGGGTATTCGTCCGGGGAAAGCCAAGCATGGTTTGAGAAGTGGCTGCACAAACAGTCCTCACATTCATAGTCGCCCGGTATGAGCTTCGTTCGCGAAGAAATCGTGCATTTCGATATTACAATTACCTGAAAGCCTCTGTGTTTGCGCGCTTCATGGCCGGCTATCCGATGGTGCTCGACGGAGGCGGCAGAGTCTGACCGCCTGGGGAGAAATACTCATGAACGACCAATCGACGGCCTGGCAACACTGGTTCCCATTGATCGAGAATGCGGTAGGGGATTTGTCGCGCTGCATGTTCGATCAGGTAGGTCTCGCGTCCGGGCACCGCGTTCTGGACCTGGCGACAGGCATCGGCGAGCCCGCCCTGGAGGCCGCCGGACGTGTCGGGCCCGAGGGACGGGTCCTCGGCGTGGACATCTCGCCGGCGATGATCGACGTGGCCCTCGCGCGGGCCGAGGCGGCGGGCCTGACGAATGCCGAGTTCCGGGTGATGGATATCGAGGTGCTGTCGCTCCCGGAGAGTTTCGACATCGTGCTCAGTCGTTGCGGCCTGATGTTCGTCGACGATCTTCGTGCGACCCTCGGAGGAATCCGGCGTGTGCTCGAGCCCGGCGGGCGGATTTCGGTGTCGTTCTGGGCATCGGGGGACGAGACGCCGACGTTGAGCTTGGCGGAAAGAACAGCGCATCGTGTCCTGGGGCTGCCGCCGCCGGGCGAGGGCGAGAAGACGCCGTTCGCGCTTTGTGACGTCACGGCGACAGCCACGGCGTTGGAAGAGGCCGGTTTCGCGGACGTCCGGATTCAGCGTATTGCCGTTACCTTCGAGTTCAAGTCGGCCTCGCAGTTCGTCTCCTACCGGGAGGCGCTTTCCTCGCGTTTCGTGGCGCCCATGGACGGTCGGAGCGATCGGGCCCGGGAGCACATCCTGAAGGCCGTTGCCGAGGCCATCACACCCTACCAGGATGCCGACGGGACGGTGCGTATGGAAAACCAGGCATACTGCCTCTCCGCCGTTAGGCCGTGACGAATACAATATAAAGTGAGCCCGAGGCCAGCAGGGTAGCGGCGGCGCGAATGGCCATCGTTGGCACCGCCGCCGACGTCATGGCCCCAGGCTTCGGGTCAGAACTCCTCCCACTCGGCTTCGCCGTCGTGCCGCTGGCGCGGCGCACGGCCCGGGGGCGAGGCCTCGCCCGACTCGGCGCCGGACGG
>NZ_BMXS01000046.1 GCF_014651875.1 Litchfieldella qijiaojingensis | reverse complement strand
TGTGCAGCCTCTCGCTTGAACTCCTGGTTGAAGGAACGTCGTGTTCTTCTTTTGGTCATTGGACACCTCGCTCAGGGTGGTGAGCATACCACCTACGCTGGTGTCCGGTTTCATTGGACCACTACAGTAATAACAAAGTGTGAGAGAGGATACGCCCGGTTGCCATCCTCCGAACGACCGATGGCGATTATGGGACTGGCTTAATAGCGATATCGAAATGATGACGGCAGCAGCATCCATTCGTAAGTGGCTGAGCCCATCGCCAGAGCCCCCTTGATGAACGGAGGGTGTAACGCCCGACAAGATGGTAGAAAAACCCAACGTTCAACTGAGCCTGGGTAACTCCAGTCGGCTGAACGGGGCACCTCAATTTTGTTCAATACTGCGATCAACCGCCATTGCAGACTTCGGCCATTGCCACCCAGGAGAGTGACGATGAGCCTTGCCATGATTCTGCCAATGTCGGCGTTTGCCCTTGCGGCCTCGATCTCACCGGGGCCGGTGAACCTGGTGTGCCTGAGCAGCGGTACCCGCTATCCCCTTTCCAGGGGGCTGGTCTTCGTCACTGGTGCCACTCTGGGGTTTATCGCCCTATTCATTGCCGTGGGGCTAGGGCTCTATTCGATGCTGACGGTCGTGCCGGGGCTGCAGGAAGCGCTGCGCTGGGCCGGCGTCGCGTTCCTGCTCTACCTGAGCTTTCGCTTGGCCCGGGATGATGGTCGCCTGCCAGAGGGAGACAACCATCAAGCGCCGGGCTTCATGACCGGTGCCTTGATGCAGTGGCTCAATCCCAAGGCCTGGCTGGCCTCGGCCTCGGGCATCGGGGCTTATACCAGCGGTAACGACCTACAACAGGTCATCATCTTTGCCCTGCTCTATTTGCCCATCTGCTGGCTGTCGCTGGGGAGCTGGGTCTACGCTGGTGCCTTCCTGCGCCGCTATGTCCACCGTCCCACGGTACTGATCACGATCAACCGAACCCTGGCGGTATTGCTCGCCGCCAGCTGCGTCTATCTGCTGGTTGAGTAAGGCCTGCCGATACTGGTTCGGCGTGGCTGCCACCAGTCGCTTGAACGTGCGCTGAAAGTGCGGCTGGTCGGTAAAGCCGGCATTCAGCGCCGCCTCGGCAATGGGCGTGCCACGTTTGAGCTCACTCTGCCCCAATTGGATCCGGCGATTGATCAGATACGCATGGGGCGTGAGCCCAAAATGCTGCTTGAAGGCACGGATGAGATGGCCAGGGCTGTAGCCTAAGCGATCGCATAGATCATCCAGGGAAATCTCTTCCGCCGCGTGATCGTCCAGGTAGGCAGCCAATTCCCGCAGACTAGCCGGGGCCTTTGGAAGGGGCTGGGCCGGCTGACCGGCCAGCTCGTGCATCAGGGCAGAGAGGTACTCGACCACTTCCGTCTGCTTGTCCAGCAGGTCTCGCTGCGGGTCCAGCAGGCAGGCGGCCATCCGGCAATAGCCTTCATACCAGGCGGGGTCTGCGATAACTGCGGTGGGAATATCCTGCCAGCGCGGCGCCTCGAGCAGTGCCGCTGCGTAGCGCAGGCGTGTCAACCAGTCGGCATCGACATACAGCATCAGGTAGGCCCAGGGCTGGTCGTCGATGGGATTGCAGGCGTGCACCCAGTCCGGGTTCATCAGTACCAGGTTCCCGGCATTGATGTGGTACTGGTCATGACGGTAGCGAAACGTGCTCTCACCCTCGGTGATGGCGCCCAGGGACCAATGCGTATGGCTGTGTGGTGCATAGCAGACCTTACGGCCGTCATCGACCTTGCGCAGCTCCACATGGGGCATACGCGAATCGCGCCAGAACAGGGGTTTGTTTGGATTTGTCATGGTCTGGTTATACCTGAGCGGCTTGTCATTCACCGGGGACCCGACGCCTAGGAAGGCGTCATCTGTCGTCGGCGTATCCGGAAAAGAACGCGCAGAGCTCGGCATCTGGAATTTGCTGGCTCGAATACTCGAAGGTGCCATGAAGAGCCATCTCTTGCGATGCCTTCCGTATGAGGCCGTACGTGGCACGTGCCAGGCTTCCGCCGATAGTGACACGCCGTACGCCCATGTCCTGTAGTTGAGAAACCGAGAGGGCCAACCCCCTCAAACCCATGACAACGGTCAGTGGGCCGTCGATCTCCTTCACGAGTTCAGCAATTGTGCTTGGATCAGAAGCGCCTGGAACGAATAGACAGTCTGCACCAGCTTCCCTGTACCTATTTGCCCGACGGACGGCCTCCGAGAATGGCTTCTCCATCTTCGTGAGATAGCAATCCGTGCGCGCTGTCAGCGTGAACGGGATGCCGCTAGCATCGGCTGCGGCACGCGCAGCTCGAATTCTCTCTGTGGCGAGCGTGAGATCGTACAGAGGTGCGGAGGCATCTCCAGTGAAGTCCTCGATATTTCCGCCGACTGCTCCCGCAGCAACTGCAAGTTCTATGGTCTTGGCCACGTGAGCTGGCTCCGTGCCGTACCCTGCTTCCAGGTCGGCGCTCACTGGTAATTCCACAGATCGGGCAATACGATGGATGCAATCAACCATCTCCGCCTGTGAGACGGCACCTTCATAGTCCGGAAGGCCAAGCGAAAAGGCAATGCCCGCACTCGTAGTAGCGATGGCGGAGAAGCCACTTGACGCAAGCATTCGAGCGCTCCCCGGATCCCAGGCGTTCGGCATCAGGAAAGTCTCGGATCGGGTGTGAAGGTCACGGAATCTCTGGGCTTTGGCGAGCTGAGTGTGCATGGCTAGAAACTCTGAATGAGGCAGAATGAGACACCTGACGCGGAGCGCAGCAGCGGCCCATCAGGGGCGACCGGTGGCCATCAGCCTCGTACTGGCGTGAATTATCAATTATGTACCTCAATGTACCACTTAGGCTTCATGCGACCGAAATCCTGACGGATGTGCGATTTCAGGCTCTTCTTGGAATCTAGCACGAGGATACGCCCACCCTGCCTGACAAACACGACCCAGTGACAAAATGGGCGACCTTGCTCTAATCGCCACTTGATTGATAAAAGCGCCCGGTCAGGCAGTGTATCCCAAGATTCAAAAGGGGTTTCCGAGGGCGAGGTGGATAGCTTGAATGCCTCAAGAAGTGTCCTGACGTAAGCCGTATCAGACCACAAGGCTGTATCCTCTGAAAATATCCCCAGATTGCTGGCCACTCGCTTGGCTTCGGCGTAAGAGACACCAGCTAGTGCAGCACATGCCGCAATACCGCAGCCCGAAATTTCATCTTGAATTACTGGTTGCATGTCCTTACCAATTAACATTTATTGGTTTTTCGCCACCGGCCTGAAACCTCTTCTCCATAGAGGTTAGCGATGCGTGTCCACTGAATTGGGGGGAAGCCCACAGTCCGTCTGCAGCACTTGGTTATGCTTTAGATCCATTCTTGCTTCTCGATGGGGACGGTGACGTCCGTCTCGTCCTTACCCGTATGCTCTGTACTCTCGGGTTCAATCATCATGAAATGCGTATCCGGCTCGGCAAGAGGACAATGCTCTACACCCTTCGGAACGACGAACATCTCTCCTGGACCCAAGACAACGCTTTCGTCTCTGAGCTTGATTGTAAGCTGTCCTTTGAAGACAAGAAATAACTCATCTTCGTTGGCGTGGGAGTGCCAGACTAACTCGCCACTGCCTTTCGCGATTTTCACAAGATGACCGTTCGATTCAGCAATAATTTTCGGCGTCCACTCTTCATCAAAGAGTGTAAACTTTTCAGCTATAGAAATCTTCTTCACTATGCCTCCTTAATGCAAAACCATGATGCTGAGGTGGGTACTTTTCCGGAACATTTGGCGGTGCAGTGCCATGTGCTGAGCAATAGCCTCGCGGACTCCCAAAGCCTCCAAGACAAAGAGGACGATATCAGCCAACGTGCCGAGGGAGCATGGGCTTAACTTTCCGGCGGTGCTTCGCACCGCATCGCGGCTACAGCCACTCCCACAATTTCACTTCTGCCTTGGTGCCGTTTTCATGTGAGACTTTCGGCACGCTACCGCCCCTGCCCTGCATGACGCGATTGCGATAGCGATCGTGTCATCTTCCTGCGGCAGTCCCTTCGTACCCTTGTCCCTTCATTCTTGCTACTGGCCGCCTCAACGACCTTCACTTCCCCAATAGAGCATGAGGAATGCCTAATAGTAAAGTCTGAGCAAGGGTACGCCCGGTTGCCATTCTCAAAGCGCCTGATGGCGTCTATAGGGCCGGATTGACTGCAGCACGTCTTCGCTCGCTTCAGGCGTTGTGGGGAGAGCAATGGTCGATGGCAGGTACGTCGCCATCCGCCTGTACGAAGACGACATGGACGCCGCGAGTGGCGGCGATTTCCTCGAGGTCCGGGATTGGTGCCGTGGCGCGGTGCGCTGCTGTGACGGCCAGGTCGTCGGTGGTGAGCTTGTGGAATGGGGGTCGGCTAGATTGACATGCAGAGAGGGGCCGCTGTAAGCGGCCCCGCTTGACTCGATGCTGTGACGATTATTCCAACACAGTGCGAGCGTTGACCGCTTGCACGGGACGATTGTTGGGATGATGCATCACATGCAGGAATTCCTCGATTTGCTCCTTGGATGCTGTAATCGGTTGCTTCATCACCAGCCAGCGCACGCCCTCAGTACAAGGTGGTGTTGTCAGTGAACCATTGAAGCGGTAGTAATCACGATTTTCAGGCAGGATTTCCAGTGGGGAGATGTCTGACGTCAGGGCTACCGTTTCACCCTCCTCCGGCATTTGCGCCCACGCTTTTGCAAGAGCATCGTTGGCTTCTCCCTCGGTCACCATGACCGCTACGACTGCCAGATTGCCATCCTTGTCGGCATGTACGAGGTGCCCTTCCATGGGATATGACTCACCATGTATGTGGTTTTCACTTGGCACGTGAAAGTGGAATTGCTTTAGTTCGAACTCAATACCATCGACGGTGATGGTGTCACCGGGAAGCACATTGATTTGAACAGTGTGGCCGTTATTGAGAACTTCCGAGCTTTTCGCTTCATAATCAAAAGCAATCGGTTCCAGTTCGGCGTCAATGAACCCTGTCAGGTTGATGGGCGACTGATTGCTCCCGGCGCATGAGCTGTACTCTGGGCTAAGCTTTATCCAATTCTCAGGCCCGATGTCGCCTGTATAGCCCCAAGCAGCGCCATCACTGGCAAAGGCGGTGCTTGAAAGCAACGACATGGCAACGGCAATCATTGTTCTCTTCATGGTTATCCTCTTGGAGGTCTCGTCGGTGAAATCGACATGCAAGATAGACCAAGGGCCGTCAAGAAAACGTTAAGACGCGTTAAGAGGGTTGGGCCACAGCAGGAAACGTCAGGACGAAGCGAGTTCCCCCGGCTTGCGGAATCTCCAGGCGCACGTCCCAACCGATATGATCGACCACGCGTTTCACGATCGACAGGCCCAGGCCCATACCTTCGTGCGCCGACCAGTCGTCGCCATGGACGAATCGTTCGAACAGCCGCTCGCGCACCACTTGGGGGATTCCCGTACCAGTATCTTCGACCACTAGACGGCCAGCGGTAAGTTGAACGAGAATCATGCCCTGGTCGGTATGCTGGCAGGCATTACGCAGCAAGTTGCCGATCATGATCCCGGCCAGTTCGGGGCGTACGTCGGCCAATGCCTGGTCGGTCCAGTCCAACTTGCATTGGACCGTCTTGCCGTACAACAGGGGCCGGCAGCGTTCCATTTCCGACTCGATGATGGTGTTGAGAACGATGCGCGGCGAATCCAGCGATTCCGGGGTACGCGAGAGCAGGAGCAGCGCGCTGACCCGTTGTGCGGTTTCATCGGCCACGCGCCGGATGCGTTCCGCAGTCGCATATTGCGCCGGATGATCCGACAGTTGCGCGGCCAGCACCTCCGCCGCGCCTAGCATGATCGTCAACGGTGTGCGCAATTCATGGCTGACGTCGCCGGTGAACAGCCGCTCGCGCTGCAAGAACTGCTGCAACTTGTCGGTGCGCTTGGCAAAGGCACGTGACAAGGAGCCGATTTCATCCTGCGCGGAAAGGGAAGGCAGCTCAGCCGGACCGGCGTTACGCTCGATCGCGTCGGCAAGCGTCGCTACCGGTGCAATCACGCGCCGGGCACTCAACACACCGAGCACGGCGGCGAGCAGGACACTGACGGCAAAACCGATTGCCAGCGCCAAGAGGATGACCAGTTCCGTATGCTCGAGTTCGTCTACCTCCTGGACCACGGCGTAACGACTGGTACCGTGGTCGCGCAGCAGCGCATGAACGTGCCGGTCGCCGAGTGTCAGTTCGTGGAAGCCGGCGGACAATTGCCGCAACTCGGCTGGAATACCGGCGTCGATCAGGAAGCGCACTTCCGGTGGCGCATCCGGCACATGGCCCAGTTCATGGAAGTCGATCAGCCTGTCCGCCATGTTGGCGAGTCGGGCATCGATGACCTGTTCCTCAATGACCTTCACGGAGACATAGGAAACCAGGCTGAAAGCGCCGGCCACAGTGACGGTCAGCAGGATGTAGCTGAGCGCGATGCGCTTTTTGAGCGAAAGTCTAGGCTTCACCGGGCACCGTCAGTCGATAGCCGGTGCCCGGCAAGGTCAGCAACATCGGGTACGGGAACGGTTTGTCGAGAGCCTGGCGCAGGGTATGGATATGGGTGCGCAAGGCATCGCTATCCGGCGGATTGTCGCGCCACACCTCGCGCTCAATCGCTTCACGCGTCATTACCTTCGGCGCAGCGCGCATCAACGCGGTGAGAATCTTGTAACCCGTCGGCGTCAGGTCGAGCGACTGGCCGGCGCGTGTGGCGTGGCGGGTACTCGCGTCCAGTCGAAGATCGCCGAAGGCCAGGACCGATTGCACATGCTCGTTGCGCGCACGGCGTACCAGCGCCTTCAGACGCGCATCCAGTTCGGGGAGGGAATAAGGCTTGACCAGATAGTCGTCGGCGCCGACCTCGAATCCGGTCAACTTGTCTTGCACGGTGTCACGCGCGGTCAGCATCAGGATCGGCGTCGCCAGCCGATACTCCTGGCGGAGCGTCTGGCATACCTCCACGCCATCCATACCCGGCAGGGTTAGATCGAGGACGATCGCATCATGGAAGGAGCCCGTTGCGCAGGAGACACCTGCATTGCCATTGCGCGCCACGTCCAACGTATAGCCAAGTGGTTCCAGATATCCGTACAGATTCGCGATGATATCGGGGTTATCCTCAATAATCAGCACATGCATGAGTTTCCCGTCTAACTTTCTATGCCGTATTCGGCATAACTGATCTTACCCATGTGCCGGGCAATGGCTTCGCAGCCATCCCTACCCTGCACGACGCGATGGCGCCCTGCCATCTTCCTGTGGTAGTCCGTTCGTACCCATGCGTAGTTGTTCACGGCCGTCTCTGCGACCTCGGGGGGCAAGAGTAAGCAGATGCAACGCTGGATGCAAAGCAGCGATTGGTCGTAGGCTAGGAAAATCCCTTGTTGTAGATCACGGGCATCCGTCCCTTCCATCTGCTCCATGTGTCGTCGTCGGTGATCAGATCGGCCATGAAGTGCGCGACATTGATTCGGCTGGTCTTGCCCGCATTGAAAATGGCGCTGCGGGTAGGCGACGGATGTGCAGCATACTCGGTCACGCTGTTTTCATTGATCAGGGTATCCGGCCTGACAGCAACCCATTCAATTGCGCTATCGTTCGAACCGACGCTGGTTCGCAGATAGTCCGCGGCCTTCTCGTTATCTATGTGTGGAGGTAGTAGCAGGCGAATCAGCCCGACCACACTCCGGTGGCCCAATGAAACGGGTTCATTGAGGTCACGGTTGCTGTTGCCGGCGGTATTCATCAGCACGAATCTAACGGGGATCTGCGGTCGATTGGCCCAAACAGCCTCGCACAGACGACGAACCGCATCTGTCACGAGCCTCCTCGGCGATCCGTACATCCCCTTGAGGGTCAGGTTGTGCCCCAGACACGATGCGACCGCCGTACAACCGTTCACGTGCTGCGTCATGTTGTCATCACTGAGATCGAGGAGGTTTGCGTGAACGATGGACAATAGATGGTGGCTCCTGAGAGCCTCCGGTATTTTTCCAGGCGCCCGAATGATCGCTCTCACCCTATGGCCGCGACTGAGCAAATCTTCCACGAGCAGTCGTCCGGTTGCCCCGCTGGCGCCAACTACCAGAACTGTCATCGTTTCCTCCCTCTAAATGAATGCCAGCGCCGCGCTCTGGGGCAAGCCGGAGCGAAGCGCTGACAACACCCGAATATTCAATGGCAGTGATATGGCTGTGAGCCGGCGTGACAGCATTGACCTGGTGGGCTGTCTTTACGACAACCGCCACCATGCGCAAAAGCTGTCGAAGCGAATAAAACCAGCGATAGCACTAGTACTATTTTTTTCATGGTCGTTCTCCACGTTTAATCTATTAACAAGAATCAAACGTTCAATTGAGTATCCCAAAGACAAACGCCGGAAACCGCCCAACCGGATGAAGCGGATCAACGCTACGCTAAGGGTGAAACGCCATGTGTTGAGCAGTTTCGAGGGTGTCCACCATGAGTGGGTAAGATCAGCGCGAACAGGCTTAACCTGCCGGCGGCGCTTCGCGCCGTATCGCGGCTGAAGCCGCTCCCACAACTCCACTGCTACCGGTTGGAGCCGCTCCAACCATTTCACTTCTGCCTGAGATGAAGCTTGAAGCACGCTACCGCACCTACCCTGCGTGACGCGATGGCGCCACGGCCATCTTCCTGTGGCAGTCCCTTACGTACTCTGTTCTTTTCTCTTACATGAGCCATCTGTAGTGGTCCAATGAAACCGGACACCAGCGTAGGTGGTATGCTCACCACCCTGAGCGAGGTGTCCAATGACCAAAAGAAGAACACGACGTTCCTTCAACCAGGAGTTCAAGCGAGAGGCTGCACA
>NZ_BMXS01000045.1 GCF_014651875.1 Litchfieldella qijiaojingensis | reverse complement strand
CGTAGTCGGCGCCGAACAGGTCGCAGGCGCGCTCGATGGCCAGGGCCTCGACCTTGTCGACGAACTCGCAGCCACCGTAGTAACGCTTGCCCGGGTAGCCTTCGGCGTACTTGTTGGTCAGTTGGGTACCCTGTGCCTCCATCACGGCGCGGCTGGTGTAGTTCTCGGAGGCAATCAGCTCGATGTGCGCCTCCTGGCGTTCCACCTCTTCCTCGATGGCGGCGAAAACCTGAGGATCGAAATCAGTAAGGCGTGCATTGGTCATGGGTAGCTCCTTATTGTTAAAAAAAGAGTGCAAGAGCCTCATCGAGGAAGTTATCGACCGCCAATGATCAGGACAAATTTGAAATGCTTATGCGGCGATAAGTTGAAAACTCATGAAAGAAAAAAGCGAGCCCCGAGAGCTCGCTCTTGCTGAAGGCGATAACTTCAGTTCTTGCCGACGGCATTCAGATAATCCACGCAGCGATCGGTGGACTCGACATCGGCAAACTTGGCATCAATATCAAACAGATTCCATGCCACGGCACCCGGCACCCGATCTCCGATGCACTTCTTGACAGCAATGGTGCGGAAACCTTCTGCCAATCCATCACCACGGGTCGTGCGCGCGCAAGCAATCAGATTGAGACCAGTGCAGCATGGAACAGGGCTTATGTCAGCCCAAGTTTCAAACTATTCCGAGACCTTGTGTATCAAGAACTTCACACATGACATTGAGCTGCTTTGTCACTGGACACAAAGTAACTACGGCCGACATGACGCCGACCGTAGCAGAACCACATCAAACACTGAGTTTTTGGAAGGCAGGACGTGGCGTCAGTAGCGAAACCACAATATAGCAAGCTGAGGAGACGACACACCCTGTGAGAGGCCCGATCAACCAGCCGACATCGGCAAACAGCATCATGTAACCACTGGTGAAGAATCCAACCAGCATTGCAATCAAAGCCCCCCAGGCACTTCCCTGCCAGAAGGTAGAGATAAACACTGGCCCGATCATGCTGGCCAACAGAGTCCCTGATCCCAGAATCCCCAACCAGGAAAGCATGAAAGGCGGTGCATAAAGCATCATCAGTAACGCCACCACACCCAACACGGCAACAGCCGTACGATTGATGAAAAGGGCCCGTCGCTCACTCGTTACACGACCGAAGAGAGACAGCCGAAGGTCATGGGAAGTTGCCGACGCGACGGTATGCAGCAAGGAATTAGCCGTGGATTTCATGGCGAAGATGATAAACAGTGTGATGATGCCCTGAATGGCCGGGTGCATGAACCGCTCAAGATACACCGGCATTGCCATGTCGGGATCAGCAAGATCGGGCACATGCAGACGCACATAGAGGCCGACGATCGGGATCAGACTCAGCAACGCTCCCAGGATGGCTACATAGACGCCCACCTTGTGCAGCTTGACGTCGGGCTTCATCGCTAGGAAGCGCACAGCCATATAAGGCAGCACGGCGGCGAACAGGAAGGCGTAGGGGAGCACCAGAAATACGGTGCCAATGGAGTCACCATAATGGGCTCCGGTGGTAGGATTGAGCAGTTCGGGGTCAATGGCATTCAGAGAAGCCTCCCAAGTACCCAGGTCCACCGAGGTAAGAATCTGCACCAGGATGATGACAGCCGCCAGTGCCATGCCGCAGACCATGACCGTATCGGTCCAGGCGACGGCGGCCAGACCGCCGAGCATGGTGTAGACGATGATGACAGAAACCATCAGGAAGGCGCTCTGGTTGAGCTCGATCCCCAGCCAACTAGCGCCCAGCAGGCCGACGGCCTTGATCTGGCTGGTCAGGAAGACAAGCAGCAGCAGAATGGTGATGACGGCTGCCACCCCTTGCAGTACGCGCCCCATTGCCCCACCACCGTGGCTCTGTGCGATATACTCGGGGATGGTATTACTGCCCATCTCGATCGCCCGTCGCTGCAGGAAGCGCGCGAAGTAGAGGACGGCGATCATCATCGCCGGCGCGAAGAAGAAGTTACCCAGCACCTCGATGGCACCGAACTGGTAGGTGACCCCGGGGGAGCCCATGAACCCCCAGCCGCTGAAGCCGGTGGCGACGATGGTGCCGGCCGCCACGAAGGCACCCAGCGAGCGCCCGGCCACCAGGAAGCCCCCTTCATCGCTCTTGTTCATGTATTTTGAGGAGAGGTAGCCTAGGTAGATCAGTAGGCCGAAGGTCAGGATCAGCAGTCCCCAGTTGAACGACTTGTAGGCATCCATGATCACTTCCTCATTGAGCTATTAGCGGATTTTCTCTTCATCTCTCTTCGGAGGTAAGTTGCACCGGCGTGGATCAGCATGTAGCAGGTAAGCACCAGGAAGGTGCTCAATACCCAAGAATTCATCCAATGACCCTCTTGTTATTGATGGATTCACTGCCTAAAAATCGCGCATTGTCACAAAGCGCAAATTCAAGTTATTTTACTCTCTTACGGCACACAAATTTGCATATCCAATGGCCGCATTGGACATCAAAATGGCAAGAAAATGACAAACATACCTACCGATCTTCTGAGAACCTTTGTCACCATAAAGGACCTAGGAGGCTTCACCAGTGCAGGCGAGCTTCTTGGTCGCTCACAACCAGCCATCAGCCTTCAGGTAAAGAAGCTCGAAGATATACTGAACACCAAGATTTTCCTGAGAGGCTCGAGCCTCGAGCTGACCGAGGATGGTGAATATCTCTATGAAGCTGCGCGTCAAATCCTTGAGATAAACGATCAAATCATCGCCAAGGTCAGGGGCGACAATGTTTCCGGAAAGGTAAGGCTTGGCATCCCCAATGACTTCGAGCTGGCTTTTCTTCCTAAGGCGCTGAGAAACCTTTCCCGCGTTTACCCCAACATCATCGTGGAAGTCGACTGTGAAATCAGCAAGGTGATACTCCAGCGCTATCAGAAGGGACACTATGACATTGCCCTGGCCATGGAGCGTGCCAAAGAAAATGAGGACAGGGATTCGCGTGATTATCGGCTGGAAAGTCTCGAGTGGGTCTACAAGGATAGCCGGCTCATCGATGGCTATGATGATCCCATCCCGTTGATCGCTTATCCGCAGGGATGTGTCTACCGCTCCATCATGGAGGAGTCCCTCCAGGGACAGCAGCATCCTTTCCGTTTCATGTACACGAGCACCAGCCTGCTGGGCATTTTCTCCGCCGTCGAGGAGGGGCTCGGCATAACCGCAATGGCGAAGTCGGTGATTCCCGAGCACCTGAAGCATGCCGCCAGTTCCAAGAGTCTTCCCGAGCTGGAGAGAGTATGTATCGGTTTATATTACAAGGATCGGGAGCTCAACATCGCGTCCCGCCACGTGCTTGACTTCCTGCGCTCCGGACTGGCCAATATCTAAAGGGGGCATTGCCGGAGCCTCGCGGCTGACAATGCCCCCATGCTCAGGAGAACGTCTCGGCAATCTTCTCTATACACTCAGCGAGTATCCATTCTCCCTTTTCGGATGTCGCCTTCGACGGGGACGACAAGGTCCCTGAACTCGGCACCCAGGTCGGGTCGGGAGGAAAAACATCGTAGGGTGGGAACTCCGCAGGCGGTACATCGACCACCTTCGACATGTCCACCAAGTCGGGATGTATTCGCAGCATGATCGAGGTTTCCAGCACGCCCCCATGCTCGACCGCCCACCCGGCGAATCCCTCGGGGAACACCTTCTTGACGGTAGCCTCACTGATAAAGTCCCAATAGGAGAGCAGGACCACCTTCAGCTCTATTCCTGACAGCCTGGCGTACTTCACGGCACGGTCGGCCGCTTCGACCAGGAACATGGAGTTCTCGAAATGCCCATTGATCATGAGAAACTCCCGGTTCCCGTGCTCCATGAAGGCGAGAATCACATCATATACATACTCCTCCAGGGAGCGACCACTGACGCAGGTAGTCCCCGGGAAGAAGTTCCCGCCTCCCGACTTGACCTGCGACTTGTAGCCATAGGCAATCGGGGGAGCGACCAGCATATTATCGCTACGCTCGGCGACCCGGCAGGCGATATGTTCCGGAATCAGTACATCGGGGTTAAGGGACATATGCGGTCCATGCTGTTCGATAGCGCCCACCGGCATCACTATCTTGCATCTCCCATCCTTCACCCTGTCGTGATAGGACACCCAGTCCATTTCCGCTATCTTGACCTTCTTCATCAACCCTTTTCTCCCACAAAAGAATTCACCGAGTATTGCTGGCGAAAGTAGCTATCATTCTGAACGGCTCGCAGAATCGAGTAGGCCATCAGGAGCATGATCACCGAGAAGGGCAATGCCGACAGGATGGCGGCAGTCTGCAGGGTCGACAACGCCCAGGCGCCTCCCACCAGCAGCAGTACGGCTGCGATGGCCCCCTCCATGACACCCCAGAATACACGGTGCCTGGAAAGCGGGTGCGGATCCCCCTCACTGAGAATGGTGGTAATGACAAGGGTTCCCGAGTCAGACGAGGTGATGAAGTAGGTTGCTACCAGCACCGTACCGAAGAACCCGGCCAGCACCCCGACGATGCCAACGTCCATGGCCGTGAAGGTAGCATAGAGCGCCAGAGAGACATCGTTGGCGACGGCGTCTGCAATGCCCCCGCTGCCAAACAGCTCCTCGTAGATCGCCGTGCCGCCATAGGCCGATAGCCAGACAAAGGAGAGCAGGGATGAAACCCCTACCACGCCGAGGATGAATTCACGGATGGTTCTGCCCCTCGAGACCCTCGCCACGAAGACCCCAACGAAGGGAGCCCAGGACATCCACCATCCCCAATAGAAGACGGTCCACCAGCCCTGCCAGGAGTCCTGCCATGACTCGGCACCATTCGCTGCAGTCACATTGCTGCCGGTATAGAAGCTCAGGGGAATCACCGACCTGGCATAGTCACCCACGGAGTCCAGGAAGCCGCCGATGATGTAACGCGTCGGACCGAAGATGAAGAAGAAGGCGAGCAGCAGGAAGGTTAGCCACATATTGGCCTGCGAAAGATATTTGATTCCCCGCTTGAGCCCCGTGAGAACGGAAATCAGCGCCAGGACCGTTATCACAGCGATCAGTGCCACCTGCACCAGGTTATTGACAGGCACATCCCAAAGATAATTAAGACCAGAATTGATTTGCTGGACACCCAGCCCCAGAGAGGTTGCGATACCAAAGAGGGTGGCAAAGACAGCAATGATATCGATGAGGTTACCAATCCACCCATTGACCTTCTCCCCCAGGATTGGATAGAGCGTGTAGCGGATGCTCAGTGGCTTACCATATCGATAGGCCATCAAGGCCAGGCCGAGGGCAACGATGCAGTAGATGGCCCAGGCATTGAGTCCCCAGTGGAAGTAGGCGAGACGCATGGCGACATCTGCGGCTTCTCCGTTGCCTACCGCCGACGAGAATGGCGTCCCATGCGAGAGATGCATGATCGGCTCAGCGATGGACCAGAAGATAATGCCAATGCCTTGGCCGGCCGCATACAGCATTGCGAACCATGTAAAGTAGCCGAACTCCGGCTTTTCATCCTCTTCTCCCAGCTTCAAACGCCCATACTTGCTGAAAGCCAGGGCCAGGAGGAAGATCAGGAAGCTCGCTGCCAGTCCGACATACCACCAATTGAAATAGAAGGTCACATAAGTTCTTCCCCTGTCGATCAGCCCCGTCGCTGCCTCGGGGAAAAGTATGGCAAGGGATATAAAGGCGACCATGATCAGTACTGATACCATGGTAACCAGTGGATTCACCCCCCTAAAGGGGCCTGAGTGAAGGACCATACCGAACACTCCTATAGTCATTGTTCTTGTGCAAAAAGGGGGCAAGGCCCCCCTTGGATGCTACTTGATGATGTTGTGGTTCGGGCCATACGGGAACCCGGTAATGTTCTCTGCTCCGTGCTCGTTGACTACCAGGATGTCGTGCTCGCGGTAGCCACCGGCCCCGGGGCGTCCTTCCGGCACCATGATCATCGGCTCCATGGAGACGACCATGTTGGGCTCGAGCACCGTCTCGATGTCTTCACGCAACTCCAGTCCCGCCTCACGGCCATAATAGTGGCTCAGGGTGCCGAAAGAGTGGCCGTAGCCGAAGGTGCGGTACTGCAGAAGATCATGCTCGGCGAAGATCTCATTGAGCTCGTGAGCGATGTCGCAACAGCGTACGCCGGGCTTGATCAGCTCCTGACCCCGCTTGTGTACCTTGCAATTCACTTCCCATAATCGCAGATGCTCATCAGAGGCATATTCGCAGAACAGGGTCCGTTCCAGGGCTGTGTAGTAGCCAGAGATCATGGGGAAGGTATTGAGGCTGAGAATGTCTCCCGGCTGCACGCGGCGACTGGTCACCGGGTTATGGGCGCCGTCGGTGTTGATGCCGGACTGGAACCACACCCAGGTATCCATCAACTCGCTGTTGGGGTAGGTCTTGGCGATCTCGCGGACCATGGCCCGCTGGCCAGCCAGTGCCACCTCATACTCCGGCACGCCGGCGGCAATCGCATCACGCACTGCGACACCGCCCACGTCCGCGATACGCGCTCCCTGACGGATCAAGGCGATCTCTTCGGCTGACTTGATCATGCGCATCTTCATGGTCGGCACACTGATATCGACCAGTTCGACGTCGCCAAGGGCATCGAGTAGCTTCTGCTGGTTCTGTAGGGTGAGGTGGTCGAACTCGACCCCGACCCGCTTCTTGCCCTCACACAGCTGCTTGACGGCCTTGAAGAAGTTGTCCTTCTGCCAGTCGGTATAGACGATGTTGTCGCCCAGGCGGTTACGCCGATACGGCTGCCCGCCGTCGATGTTGGCCGTCACGGTGGTGAAGTTGTCCTGGGTCACCACCAGGCCGTAATCCCGGCCAAACTTGCAGTACACGAAGTCACTGAAGTAGTTGATGTTGTGATAGGAAATTAGGACCACAGCATCAACGCTATTCTCAGCCATGTAGCTGCGCAATTTATCGAGACGACGACGCATCTCTTCATCAGAGAATGTGGGGACGACCTTTTCGCCGTTGGGAATTTCAATGAGGGAAGGAAGTTGCATGTTGTTCTCCTGTGCTTTGGTTAAGCAACTTTCAAGGTAGGTTTGGACCCGACCTTGATCGAAACGCCATCGGCATTAGCCGATGAGTCTTTCTCTGAAAACTCGAACAACGCGAGCTTAAAGCGCTCTTCGAGAATTCTGATAACTCGAGTTATATGGAAAAACTCTTCATCTTTTACCATCAAGTCGAAACTAATCAATCTGACACCGGAGAGGTTGATAGCATAGGATCTTTCTACTCGGAGCATCGAGGAAACTTCCTTCTTCAGTCCTCTTGGCATCATGCCGGCGGGAGCCGATCTCTTGGCTCTAAGAATCAGTGTCCAGTTCTTCATATGGCCTCCACCGCCTGGTTACTGGACGAACTATCGGCAGGGAGTGGCTCGAGAGCAAATTACAAGTCCAAATGTGCCCATTGGATCGACCAATGGGCATATTTTTCAATGGATTAGATATGACATGAGAGAATAATCCCGCAGTCGAGCAAGCACCGCGCGCCTGGCGTTACGCCGGTATCAGGGTATCTCGACTCGACTGCATGTGAGCAGAATATGGAATGGCCAACTCGAGTCCAAAGCGCTGGAATCGGCTCCTGACACGTGAACTCGAAGGCTGCCATGGGTTCCTAGCGGTGAAACTGTTTATGTTGCTCCGGCTGCCAGAGGATGGCATCGATATGCAACTGGGACACACTTCCATCAGGCAGCGGCCAGTCAATGGTATCTCCTACCCGCAAGCCCAGCAGAGCGGCGCCAATAGGAGCCAGTATCGAAATCGCATCCTCGGTGCTTGCAAGGGCATGAGGGTACACGAGCGTACGTGTCAACTGACGCTTGCGCACCAGATCGGTGAAGCGGATGCGGCTATTCATGCTGACCACATCCTCGGGCACCTGCTCGGGGTCCACGACTTCACTGCGTAATAGCTCCTTTTCCAAGGCTTCCGCTACAGTCCAGTCCTTGTCATCGGCATTGTCGATCAAGCGCTGAAGCCGTTCAGCGTCCAAACGATTGATAATGAGGGATGGGCGTGATGACATGATTCTCTCCTCGATTCCAATCAATGGGTTATTAACAAAGACTATCAACCAACTAAAAAGCCCTTCCCCACAAAGCGGGGAAGGACTCTACCTCGTTCGACTTTACGGTATTTTTCGAGAGCGTGACAAGAGAATACTATGACAAGCACTGCCCAGGCCGTGTAAGCAACTTTGATTAGCTCCGTTCAGGAGCCACCTCACCTGCTTCTCGGCGGGCATAATGCTAGGTTTTGTACGATAAAGTCAGCGCGTAAGCAGCGGTCTATGCACGCCAGGCATACCATGGCCCTGAAACTGCTCGCCAGCTTGTCGTATCGGGTGCTGATTCGTCGTAACTCCTTGAACCAACCAAAGCAACGTTCAATGACTTACGCTCGCGGTATTTAGGTTTGTCGAACCCCCTGGGTAGGCCAGGACGAGGCTTTCGGTGCATCTTGCGCTGGGCAATGATCGGCTTCATCCGGTGTCGGTCACAATAGTGGCGTAATTCATCACTATCGTAACCCTTGTCTGCCACGAGGTGGCGACAGCGCTTCCGGGGCCGGCCAACGCCACCCGGCAGAGAGACCTCTTCCATGGTCGGAATGAAATGGCGAGTGTCAGAATCCTGGCCCGGGGAAAGCGTGAAGGTCAGTGGCCATCCGTGTCGGTCGCAGACCATGTGGACTTTGGTGGTCAAGCCACCCCGACTGCGGCCCAGCGCATGGTCTACCGGTTCTGCCGGTCCCCCTTTTTGCCGCCTCCTGAGGCGGCATGCGTGGCACGAACGACCGTGGAATCGATCATCCAGGTGTCCAGGTCCATCATCGCGCAACCTAAGCTGGAAGTGTTCCAGCACGGCGTCGAAGGTGCCGTCATCACGCCACTGACGGAATCGCTCATACACCGTCGTCCAGGGACCATAGCGTTCCGGCAAGTCGCGCCATTTGGCACCTGAGCAGAGGATCCAGAAGATGCCGTTCACTACCTGGCGGTCATCTCGCCTCGGACGGCCCATTGTCTGAGGTGGTGAAACGATGTCCTTGATCAGCGACCAGCTATGATCGGAAAGCTCGTAGCGTCCTGCCATATCTCACCTATGCTGCTCCGGCATAGGCGAAATTAGCACATGAGACTTTTCGTACAAAACCTAGACAAGGGAAGCCTCTACCAACTGCCTTGACACCTTACACCACCTTACTGGAGGGAAATTGGATGTGTTGTTTATACGGAGAAAAAAACAATGTTGGCCGAATAAATGAGCCACCTAAGTGCTTAATCAAAAGTAATCCTGCACTCACTTCCGTAGTTACTGAGCACTTTGATAACCTCGCTGCATAGCGTGGCGAAGTCTCGATAGGCGGCCAGCGGCAGCCAGCGATATTTGATCTGCCGCCAGAGAATCTCGATCAGGTTCAGCTCTGGCGAATACGCTGATAGATAGACCAGGTGCACACGATGCGACATCCATTCCAGCAGCTTTTGCCGGAACGCTTTCGACCTATGCATGCTGGCATTGTCGAGCACGATGACAGCAAAGGTCTCCGGGGCTTTCTGTTCAATGAAAT
>NZ_BMXS01000044.1 GCF_014651875.1 Litchfieldella qijiaojingensis | reverse complement strand
GGTCATCTGTTCCATCGACGACGAGGCTTCCTCGGCGGAGGCGGCCTGCTCGGTGGCGCCCTGACTGAGCTGCTCGGAGGCCGCGGCCATTTCCTGGCTGCCGGAGGCGACGTTGCGTACCGCGCCGGTCACCTCGCCGACCACTTCCTTGAGCTTGGTGGCCATATCCCGGGCTGCCGCAAGCAGGCTCGAACTGTCTCCCTTCCTTGTGGCTACCGCCACATCGAGATTGCCGGCGGCGATTTCCCGCATGATTTCCTGGGCATAGGCCGGCTCTCCACCAAGCTGCCTGGTGACATCGCGGATGATCCAGAATGCCACGCCCATCGCCACCAATACGGCCAGGGCCAAAATGGCCAGCATCATCGTTCGACTGGCCGAATAGGCCACCGCCGCCTCTTCTCCAGCCTGGTTCATGAGGCCACCCTGGAACGCGACGAATGCGTCGATGGCACCTATGAACTCTTCAAGGGCGGGAACCATGGCGCCATTGGCAACTTGAATGGCACCTTGGCGGTCACCCGCATCGAGAAGTCTTGTGATCTCGCCAAAACTGGCCACATAAGGCGCCCTGGTCTCCTTGACGCGGGCGAGCAATTCCTTGCCCTCGGCGGCGTAGAGCATCGCCTCGACCTGGTTGACCTGGTCGGTGATGGTAGCGGCATTGTTCGAGATTTGGGCGCTGAGCCCGGAACGTTCATCGGCCGTCTCGGCGAGGATCATCTCAAAATTGGCGCGTGCGTTTTCATTGACCAGTTCCAAGAATTCGCTGGAACGCTCGACCTTTGTCCAGTCCTCCTGGGTAATCTGCTCCACATTGGCATTCAGGTTGCCAAGGTTGATGATACCGATGCCCATACCTGCCGCGGCGAGTACTATCACTGCGCCGAAAGCCGTCATTAGTTTGGCTTTGAGTGTCAGCCTCATTATTCAACCCCCTGTGTTGAGAACTAGAACTTATCGTTATNGGGGGGGGGGGGGGGGGGGGGGGGGGGGGGGGGGGGGGGGGGGGGGGGGGGGGGGGGGGGGGGGGGGGGGGGGGGGGGGGGGGGGGGGGGGGGGGGGGGTAAAAAACCATTTTGTCAAGCATTTTTTTCACTTTTTTCATCGCTATGGATTCCTTCCAGGTTTCGGAGGTGCTGCCATGTCGACTTCCGCTCATGTCGAAAGTAACGATGCGCCGAGCAATCCAAGGCAAGGCCTCCGACATCGCATATAGCCATCTTCTCAATACTCCAGCTATCGGCTTCGATAAGCGAAGCCTGAGCCCTTTCCGTTACCCGCCTACGCAATTCGGATAAAAGAGCGCAAAACGGATACCAGATGAGCGGAAGCGTGCCGATAAATGTCAGGAGAGGCGAAATATTAGGAACAAACTCTTTCCATGGAGTCGAAATCGCCCGGCTCGGAAAACCCGAGCCGGGCGGAAGGGCTGATCGATGGGCCAGAGCCATCAAGCGGTTTCGTTACGCTCGAACTCGTCGTCCAAGGCGTCGTCGCTCTTACTCATATCGAGGGCGAAGCCGCCGCTGGCCTTTTCCTGCCGGGCAACGATCTCGCGCCGGGGCCGTGATGTACGTGCCGCCACCTGGGGTTTCGGTGCGGTAGCCGCCGCGGTTGGCTTGGCATGGTTCGCAGGCAATGCCGACCGCACCGTCTGGTCGTCGTCGATGCGGAAGTAGGCGATGGCGGCCTGCAACTGCTCGGCCTGGCTGGACAGTTGCTCGGCAGTGGCCGTCATCCCCTCGGCGGCGGAGGTGTTTTGTCGAGTCACCTTGTCGAGCTGCTGGATGGCGACGTTGATCTGTGAGGCGCCGGTATTCTGCTCGTTACTGGCCGCCGAGATCTCGGCAATCAACTCGGCACTCCTCTGGATGCCCGGCACCAGCTTGGTCAGCATGTCCCCTGCGCTGCGGGCGGCCTTGACGGTATCGCCGGACAGCCCCGAGATCTCCAGCGCAGCCGCCTGGCTGCGCTCGGCCAGCTTGCGCACCTCGGCGGCGACCACCGCGAAGCCGCGCCCGTGCTCGCCGGCCCGTGCCGCCTCCACCGCGGCGTTGAGCGCCAGCAGGTCGGTCTGGCGGGCAATCTCCTGGACGATCAGGATCTTCTCGGCAATGGTCTCCATCGCGCCCACCGCCTCGGTCACGGCGCGGCCCGAGGTCTCGGCGTCGTTGGCCGCGTCGCGGGCGATGCTCTCGGTCTGGGTGGCGTTGTCGGCGTTCTGCTTGATGTTGGCGGTCATCTGCTCCATCGACGACGACGCCTGCTCGGCGGAGGCGGCCTGTTCGGTAGCGCCCCGGCTGAGCTGTTCGGAGGCCGAGGCCATCTCCTGGCTACCGGAAGCAACGTTGCGAGCGGTATTCGTGACATCCCCAATAACGTCCGCAAGCTTTACGGCCATTTCTCGCAAGGAGCGCTGCAGTCGCCCGATTTCGTCATTCGATGTCACCTCGACCCGCTGCGACAGGTCTCCCTGGGCCATGCGGTCCGCCGCAGCGGCTGCACGATCGAGCGGCCTGACGACCAGTCGATTCAGGAGCCACAGCAGCAGTCCAAGTAACACGACCACCGCGACAACCCCGATCAGGGCGGCGAAATTACGTATATCGGTAATCGAAGCCAGAATGACGTCCGTCGGTACGGTGATCTTCAGCATCCAGGGCGTATCGCTACCGCTGACGGTAATGGGCGTATAGGTACGATAGAGTTCATCCCCCGTTTCGGGGTCGACCACGGTTTCGTGGAACACTTCTCCAGACACGATGCGCGCCTTGACCTGATCGAAGGTGCCGGTGCCGGTGTCGCTCACACTCTGGCCAAGCAGGGCGACATCGGGGGTGCTGACATAAAGGCCGCCGGAAGAAATCAGGCTTGCACGAGCACCGTCGAAGGGCTTGATCCTGGAGATGGTTTCATGAAGGCCAGACAAGGGCATATCGACGCCAGCGATGCCAAGAAACCGGCCATCGATCATGATGGGAATCACGAAGCTGGTAATCAACACCTCCTCGCCGGCGATCGGGTAGAAATAGGGGTCGGTCAGGACGGGCTTGCCGGTCTGTTTGGGCAGCAGGTAGTAGTCGCCATCGCCTGGCACTTCATAGCTGACGAGCGGTTCGACCTCTACGGCACCACTTCCATTCGTCCAATAGGGAATGTAACGGCCCGTTTCATCATGGGCCTTGGCATTGACATAGTCGGCATCGTGACCGTCGAATGCGTTGGGTTCCCACAGCGTATAGGTGCCCACCAACTCGGGGTTGTCGATCAGCACCTGGCGCAGCATGGCATCCGCCGCCTTGCGATCCGTCAGCCCTTCAAGCTTCAGGCCGGTCAAGGCACCAGCCAGGGTTTGGGCCGTTCGCATGGACTTTTCCAGAGCGGTGCTGACCTGCTCCGCTTCGGCACGGGCCGTTTCATTCACTTGCTCCAATATGGCCTGTTCATGCAACCTTGCGGTCCGGTCGGCAAGCAGGCCAATCGCGCCACCAAAGCCCAAGACGAGAAGCACGGCCATCAAGATGCCGACTTTCGCCCCTAGGGATCGAAGCGCCAAAACGTTCCATATCCTGTTGTGCTGTCGTGCGTGCATGGCGGTTCCTCTTCTATTATATGTTTGTAGTGTTTTTTCCAGGCCCGCCCCCACCTTGTCGAAAGCCTCCTTGAGGAAGGAAGCTGAGACGATTGCGTCGTTCGAACTCGGCATCCAGGGCAGTCTTTCGCACGGGCACTGCGCTTCCCCTTTCCCCTACTCCTTGTTATCGACCGCGATAAACGAGGCCAAAGCCCTCCCTGCTATCCGTCTACGTAACTCGGATAGCAACTGCGCAAAGCGGATGTCAGATGGCTGAAAGAGGCGGATAGACGTCAGGAGAGGCGAAATAGCGGTAGGAGAAAGTCGTCCGGCTCGGAAAATCCGGGCCGGACGGAAGGGGACAGACCGTTAAAGCGAGGCCATCAAGCGGTTTCGTTACGCTCGAATTCGGTATCCAGGGCATCGTTGGCCCTTTCCTGCCGGGCACGCGGCGCCCTGGCCGTCGTCACCAACGCCTTCGAGGCAGCGGGCTTCGTGGCCGACCGGGTGCTGCTCGGCAGCAATGCCGCCCGCTGCGCCTGCTCATTGACGCGGAAGTAGCCAATGGCCGCCTGCAACTGCTCGGCCTGGCTGGAGAGTTCCTCGGCGGTGGCCGACATTTCTTCGACGGCGGAGGTGTTCTGCCGGGTCACCTTGTCGAGTTGCTGGATGGCCACGTTGATCTGTGAGGCGCCGGTATTCTGCTCGTTGGAGGCTGCCGAGATTTCGGAGACCAGCTCCGCTGTCTTCTGGATGTCGGGCACCAGTTTGGAAAGCATCTCGCCCGCCGACTGCGCCGCCTTGACAGTATCGCCGGACAGCCCCGAGATCTCCTGCGCCGCCGCCTGGCTGCGCTCGGCCAGCTTGCGCACTTCGGCGGCGACCACCGCGAAGCCGCGCCCGTGCTCGCCGGCGCGGGCGGCCTCCACCGCCGCGTTGAGCGCCAGCAGGTCGGTCTGGCGGGCGATCTCCTGGACGATCAGGATCTTTTCGGCGATGGTCTCCATCGCGCCCACCGCTTCGGCCACGGCACGGCCAGAGGTCTCGGCGTCGTTGGCCGCGTCGCGGGCGATGGTTTCGGTCTGGCTGGCATTGTCGGCGTTCTGCTTGATGTTGGCCGCCATCTGCTCGACAGAGGAGGAAGCTTCTTCGGTCGAGGACGACTGCTCGACAGCACCCTGGCTCAGCTGCTCGGCGGCCGCCGACATTTCCTGGGAACCCGAAGCCACGTTGCGTGTGGCACCGGCCACCTCGCCGATAACTTCCTTGAGCCTGGCCACCATCAGGTTCAGCGCGTCGATCATTTGGCCGGCTTCGTCTTTGGATGTTGCTGTCGTAACTGCATTGAGGTCACCTTCCGCCACCGCCGTGGCAAGGGCAACTGCATCACGTAGACTGCGCCGGATGCGAACAGCCAAAAAGCCCACCATAGCCAGTCCAAGGGCGATAGCCGCGCCCGTTGTCCAAATGGCAAGCCGGGTGAGGGACCGAAAAAGCGCTTCCCCTGTCTGACGCGCTTCCGCACTGGCTTCCAGTTGGTATACGACGAGATCGTCGATTGCCCCGGTCAGCGGGTCGATCGTCGGGTAAAGCGTCTGTTCCGCGAATTCGATCAGCCGGGAACGATCCCGATTCCGGTATATGTCCTTCAAGTTCTCGATCTGACGGTCAGCGAGCGCTTTGCGCTCCCTGACGGTCGAGACGATTTCCTTTTCCTTCTCGGTCAGATAGGTCGCAAGATAGGCTTGCCACTGCATCTCGATCCGCTCGAGGGCCGCCTCAATGTCTGCAAGGCCTTGCTCCCAGGAATTGGTCCTGGCGCGGGTCTTGTGGACGTTATCGACGATGTCGACCGCATAAGCGTCCGATATCTGCTTGAGTTGACGGAGTGGCACCACCCGATCGTCGTAGATGGTACGCGTTACCCCTTCCATGCTGCTCATGCCGTTATAGCCCAGTAGCGCCACCGCGAGGAGCGCGGCCAAGGTCAGGCCCTGCACCGCAAACAGCTTGGCCGCAATTGTTCTCAGCATGCTCGACATTGCTTTCCTCCGATTCATCTTCCCCTCCCCATCGGCGGGACAAACCCCGCCGGTTGATTGCAGGGGACTTTCCCAACAAGCGGTAGAAAAAGCCGTCCGGCTCGGAAAATCCGGGCCGGACGGAAGGGGCTGACCGATAGGCCAGAGGCTTCAAGCGTTTTCGCCACGCTCGAACTCGATGTCCAGGGCAATGACGGCCTGCAACCGCTCGGCCTGGCTGGACAGTTCCTCGATACTCTGATATCGGCCGCGATAAACGAGGCCAAAGCCCTCCCCGTTATCCATCCTCGTGATTCGGATAACAACCGCGTAAAGCGGATGACAGATGACCGGAAGCGTGCCGATGAATGTCATGGAAGACGAAAGACATATGCCAAAACGGCACGGCCAACGAATCGCGCTACCGGTCGTTCCTGCTGGCCACTGCACTCGTGATTGCCGTGGCTGCACTGCTCCGGTGGGGCTACCGCAGCATACTCGGTCAACTTGGCACGGCGCCGGCGAGCAGGGTCGGGGCTTCGCCGTGGTGTCGCAGGATGCGACATGAAACTTTTTCTCGAACTGTACGCCCAACTGACGTACAATTTATGCACAAACAGAACATGCAATAGGAGGTCAGCAATGTTGGCCGCACCTAATCCTGAAGACATCACCGAACCCCGTGAGCGCAACTCTGAGCGCTTCACCTTTCGCACAACGCCAAGCATCAAGCATGCCGTTGAGTACGCGGCAGCGCTGCGCGGCCAAGATATGACGGCATTCGCGATCTCAGCATTGTACGAGCGGGCGATGGCCACCATCCAGGCGCACGAAGTGACGCGGCTCACGTCCGAAGATCATCAAGCCTTCTTTGAGGCCCTGGAGAACCCGCCAGCGCCGACCGAGAAACTGCGTGCCGCCTTCGCTCATCACCGGGAGACGGTGGTGAAGCGCTGATGCCGACAAGCCTTGTCATCGAGCCGCTCGATAAGGCCAAGCATGATCGAGCGGCTTTTTCGTCTGGGGTCGAACAAGTCGACAACTTTCTACAGCGGACGGCCAGCCGGCTGATGAAGGAGGGCACGGTTCAGGTCTTCGTGATGGTGGATCCAGCCGAGAATCCCACACGAATCCTCGGTTTCTACTCGCTCAATGCTCACTGCGTGGATTGTGGCGACCTGCCCCAACGCTACAAGCGCTTTGCGAATACGGACGGCAGTATCTCCGCTGCCTTCATCGGCATGATAGGTGTCACTCAGGCAACCCAGGGGCAGGGAGTTGGCAAACGCCTACTGGCAGACGCGCTGAAAGGGGCTTATACCGTCTCACTTCGGATAGGGACGGCAGTGGTACTTCTCGACATCCTGAATTGTGGCAACCCTGAAGCCGTGGCCCAGCGTCAAAAACTGTACGAAGGGTTTGGCTTCCAGGCTCTAGCCTCGGATCCACTGAGAATGTTCATGCCCATGGCCACTGTTGCGCAACTGCAGGAACCATGAGACGGGAGCCGCCGAGATCGCGGATATCACTCACCCTGGTCGAAAAGCGAGCGCATGTCATCATGAGAGATAGCCTGGTCAGCTTGGTAACTTGCCAGGCGGTCCCTGGAAACAGCCTCGATTCGCAGATCTTCCAACTCATCCACCAGATCCTGATAGGCCTGGACGTTCATAAGGACAGCGACAGGTCGATTGTCCTTGAACACCACCAAGCGATCAGCCTGCCGCGATGCAATTTCTTTGAGCTTGGCACTGAAGCCGCGAGCCATAGCGGTTGCCGACACCGCGTCTTCAGGGCGATCGAGTAGTGTGCCCATGATGTTTCTCCCGATTGCGCACCAAAGCGCAATATAGTGCGCCCATCTAAAATCGGCATCAACGCTGCCAGTTTCCCTGCCTGACCACGCCATATTCGGCAAGCATCGCAGGGGACTTTCCCACCAAGCGGTAGAAAAAACCGCCCGGCCTGGGAAACCCGTGCCGGACGGAAAGGGTGACTGTTAGGCGTTGTCCGAAAACTGCATCGCTCGTCGGCTTTTCGGACAAGCCCGGGCCAGTGCCGTCAAGCGTTTTCGCTACGCTCGAACTCGATGTTCAGGGCATCGTTGGCATCGCTCATATCGAGGGCAATGACGGCCTTACGCGATTCGGATAACAACCGCGTAAAGCGGATGACAGATGGTCGAGGCGGTAGCCGATGCCAATCGCACGCGGCAACGTTGGAGCAACACTGCCCTGGTGCTGACCATTGTCCTGATCATTGCTGTGCTCACGCTGCTCCGGTGGGGCTAGCGCAGGATACTTGCCATTTATCCCCATATGGGAATAAACTCCTTTTCATGGACTCGACATCGCCCAAGCCGCTGTACTGGGTGGCCAGTAGCAAGAAGGATCTTCAGGCTATGCCCGGGGACGTACAGGACGTCTTCGGCTTTGCCCTTCATCTGGCCCAAACCAATGGCAAGCATGCCCAAACCAAGCCACTCAAGGGTTTCGGCTCAGCTGGTGTTCTAGAAGTCGTCGAGGACCATCACGGAGATACTTATCGTGCTGTCTATACCGTCAAGTTCGGTAACACGATCTACGTTCTCCACTGTTTCCAGAAGAAGTCCACTAAAGGCGTATCCACGCCCAAGCCTGATCTGGACAAGATCCGTGAACGGCTCAAGGCTGCGGAGCAACACGCCAAGGGGCAAGCATCATGATCGATATCGAACAAGGATCCGGCAACGTCTATGCCGATCTCAACCACCCTGACGCCGATGAGATGCTGATAAAGGCCCAACTCGCTGCCAAAATCGGTGAGATCATCAAGCGTCGTCGCCTCACCCAAGTGAAGGCTGCCGAGATCGTGGGTATTCCCCAGCCCAAACTATCTGGCCTGTTGCGAGGTCAATTCCGTGGCATCAGTGAAGCCAAGATGCTCGAATGTCTCGCTCGGCTTGGCCAAGAGGTCAAGATCGTCATCGGTCCTTCCCGCCCACGCTCGAAACCAGGGCATGTCGAACTGGAAGTTACCTGACTTTCTTCTCATATTCGGCAAGCATCGCAGGTGACTTTCCCACCAAGCGGTAGAAGAAAACCGCCCGGCTCGGAAAAACCGCACCGGACGGAAAGGGCTGATTAATGAGCTAGTACCGTCAAGCGTTTTCGCTACGCTCGAACTCGATGTCCAGAGCATCGTTGGCATCGCTCATATCAAGGGCGAAGCCTCCGCTGGCCTTCTCGTGCCGGGCAACGATCTCGCGCCGGGGCCGTGATGCACGTGCCGCCACGGTTGGATTGGCACGGCTCGGGGGCAACGCCGCCCGTACCGCCTGATCGTCGACGCGGAAGTAGGCGATGGCGGCCTGCAACTGCTCGGCCTGGGTGGAGAGTTCCTCGGCAGTGGCCGACATCTCCTCGGCGGCGGAGGTGTTCTGCTGGGTGACCTTGTCGAGCTGCTGGATGGCCACGTTGATCTGTGAGGCGCCGGCATTCTGCTCGTTGCTGGCCGCCGAGATCTCGGCGATCAGCTCGGCGCTCTTCTGAATGTCCGGCACCAGCTTGGTCAGCATCTCGCCGGCGCTGCGCGCGGCCTTGACGGTATCGCCGGACAGCCCAGAGATCTCCAGCGCCGCCGCCTGACTGCGCTCGGCCAGCTTGCGCACCTCGGCGGCGACCACCGCGAAGCCGCGCCCGTGCTCGCCGGCGCGTGCCGCCTCCACTGCGGCGTTGAGCGCCAGCAAGTCGGTCTGGCGGGCGATCTCCTGGACGATCAGGATCTTCTCGGCGATGGTTTCCATCGCGCCCACCGCCTCGGTCACGGCACGGCCCGAGGTCTCGGCGTCGTTGGCCGCGTCACGGGCGATGCTTTCGGTCTGGGTGGCGTTGTCGGCGTTCTGCTTGATGTTGGCGGTCATCTGCTCCATCGAGGACGACGCTTCCTCGGCGGAGGCCGCCTGTTCGGTGGCGCCCTGGCTGAGCTGCTCGGAGGCCGCGGCCATCTCCTGGCTGCCCGAGGCGACGTTGCGCACCGCGCCGGTCACCTCACCGACCACCTCGCGCAGCTTGGCGGCCATGGCGTTGAGCGCATCGATCAGGTCCTTGATCTCGTCGTTGGACTTCACTTGGGCGCTGGCATTGAGATCGCCCGCCGCCACGGCATTGGCTAAGCCTAGCGCACTGGTGATGGCCCTCAGCAAGCCACGCGTGACGAGCACGCCCGCCAGCAGGCTGAAGAGCAAGGCGGCAGCAATCACACCAAAGATGATTTTTTGCGCCTTGGTGTAGATGATGTCGCCTTCGTCACTGGCACGCGCACCGCTTGCCGTGTTGAGTTCGACCAATCGCAACATGTCGCTCGAGAAAGCGTCGAACAGCTCTCGCGACTCTCCCGCAAGGATCGCCATGGCTCCCTCCGTGTCGTTGACACGGGAGCGCTCGATCATCTGATCGTGCAGCCGCATGTAGTCGTCGAATTTACGCGCGAAATCGTCATAGATCGCCTGTTCTTCCGGCGAGGAAATCAATGTCTCGTAATGCGCACGATCGGCATTCAGCCTGGCCAGGATCTCGTCCATCGAATCCTCGGCAAGCTTCATCGCACTTTCGGTCTGAGCAATGACGTGCTGATTCTCGGCAATACGGTAATCGGATGTGGCGGTGTTGATGCGATGGACGACATCGACGCTCGGCAGCCAGTTATCGGCTATTTCCGTCGACTTCCGGTTGACCTCATCCATCTGGACGATGGCCACGAAACCAAGGATGCCTATCAGTACTAGCAGCAAACCAAAAGAGAGACCCAGCTTGGCCTTGACTGACAATCTCATTTTCCCACCTCCCTGACATTGAGAACCGGCATTCGCCGACATTCGGAAACGCGCAGCCGTTTCAGTTGGCTGCCGCAAGACGACGGTGTCCGACTCCCATATCCAGGGATTTTCTCACGCCCGGATTTTTCGGGGGGGGGGGGGGTAAAAGTCATTTTGTCAAGCATTTTTTTCATTACAATGGATTCCTTCCAAAGATTCGGCGACGCTGTCACGTCGCTTTCCGCCCATATCGAGGATAACGACGCCCCGAACAATCCAAGGCCTCCGCCATCGCGCTTTGCCATCTCCTCAATACTCTAGCTATCGGCTTCGATACGCGAAGCCTGAGCCCTTCCCGTTACGCGTCTACGTGATTCGGATAAGGGCGCGCAAAACGGATACCAGATGAGCAAAAGAGTGCCGATAAATGTCATGGAAGACGAAAAACATATGCCAAAACGGCACGACCAACGAATCGCGCTACCGGTCGTTCCTGCTGGCCATCGAGTTGCGCCAAAGCTCCGACACGTTTGGCAAGGATGTACAGCGACAATCAAGGTGAGAGTCACGCGACAATCAAGATGAGAAAGCCGAGATCGTGTGTCGTCGAGGTCGTGAGGGCGTAGCCCGAACGACCTCGACAACGCAAAACGGCGGGATCCCCTCA
>NZ_BMXS01000043.1 GCF_014651875.1 Litchfieldella qijiaojingensis | reverse complement strand
CGCAGCGTGCCCGAGCACCACGCCGCGCTGTGGCAGCAGACCCTGGCCGTTCAACAGCGTGACCTGCGGGTCTACGAGGAGGTGCTGTGATGGCCCTGGAACAGCTCCTCAGCCGCCTGAAGATGGAGCACCTCCAGGCCGCGCTCGACAGCCTCTGCGAGCATGCCAGCCAGCAGGACCTGAACTACCGCGAGTTCCTCGAACAGGCCTTGGCCCAGGAGTGGGGCGGGCGCCACCAGAAGGGCCTGGAATCGCGGCTGAAACAGGCGCGGCTGCCGTGGATCAAGACCCTCGAGCAGTTCGACTTCAGCTTCCAGCCCAGCATCGACCACAAGATCGTGCGCGACCTGGCCGGCCTGGGCTTCGTCGAGCGCGGTGAGAACGTGGTGCTGCTCGGCCCGCCGGGTGTCGGGAAAACGCATCTGGCCGTGGCCTTGGGCGTCAAAGCCGCCGAAGCCGGTCATCGGGTACTGTTCATGACCCTGGATCGGCTGGTGAGCACCCTGGTGCGCTCCCGCCAAGAGAACCGCCTGGACCGGCAGCTCCAGCAACTGAGCTACCCCAGGGTGCTGATCCTCGACGAGATGGGCTACCTGCCAATGACGCGTGAGGAGGCCAGCCTGTTCTTTCGGCTGATCAATCGGCGCTACGAGCGGGCCAGCACCATCCTGACCTCGAACAAGTCGTTCATGGACTGGGGCGAGATCTTCGGCGACCAAGTCATCGCCACGGCGATCCTGGATCGGCTGCTGCACCACTCGACGACCCTGAACATCAAGGGCGAGAGCTACCGGCTGAAGGACAAGCGCCGAGCCGGTCTGGTAACGACGCCCACTGCGAAGGAGGACGACACCTCACACACCCCTGAAGCTGTTCCGATGAAAGAGCACTGATGAAAACCGGACAATCTGAATTGATGAAAAACGGACAACCTTCAGTGACGTTGACAAAGTAGCCGCGATCAGCCACAACATTGAGATCGCTGATGCCCGAGGCATCACGCGCCCGCTTGGCCATCCGGGAGAGTTGGCCACGATCACTGCCGACGTTGGTGACCTCATGGGCGATGATCAAGTGATGCCGGCTATCGACGGCTGTCTGCACATTGTACCCCACCACCCCAGTGCCTCTCGTCGTCATGGAGCGAGCATCGGGGTCTGTCAACGACACCTGCTGGTCGGGTGCCTGGGTTCTTTGGATTTCAATCGCTTGCAGTTGCTGCACCTCTTCCGTGAGGGCTGTGATCTTGTCCTTCAGATGAGCGGTTTGCGTTTCCGTGACAGCAGGGGCTCCCTGGTCAGCCGAGTCGAGCTGGCGTAGATAGTGTTCGATGCTCTTCTCGATCTCTTCTGCGCGCCGTGTCATCTTGGCGAAGGTAAAATTGCGGTCTCGATTGTTGACCGCTTTGAACTTGCTACCGTCGATGGCCACGATCGCTTGTGAGAAGAGCCCCAGGCGCCGGCACAGCACAACAAAGTCTCGACAGGTGTCGCGGATCGCCTTGCCATTGTTCTTACGGAAATCAGCAATCGTCTTGAAATCCGGTGTCAGGCGTTCCGTCAGCCACATCAGTTCGATGTTGCGCTGCGCCTCGCGCTCCAGGCGGCGGCTGGATTGGACGCGATTGAGATAACCGTAGAGGTAGATTTTCAGGAGAACAGCGGGGTGATACGCGGGACGACCGGTGGTATGGAGATCGACACCCTTGAACCCCAGTTGTCTGAGGTCGAGGGACTCGACGAAGGCCTCGATAGCCCGGACTGGGTTGTCTTCTGTGACGAAATCATCAAGGAACTCTGGGAACAACGTGGCCTGAGACCGGGACTCACCTGAAACGAAGCGCTTCATCGGCACCTCCACGAGCTGTCACGGGTTGAGTATAGTGGGAGCCACGTTTTCACACAGCCTCGGCCAAGAGCGGACATTCAAGGCAAACTGATGTATGAATAAGTCCGAGATAACCGCAAAACCTATAGCACGGAGCGCAGAAGAATCTGTTGGGTTCACTTAGCTGAACCGGCTATTTCTTTTTTCTGGGTGGCACTGCGTCGACCGCTCCTTTTAGTTTCGACCCCAGTAGGTCCTGATGCAGCAATAATTCGACTAATTCCAATACAGCCACGACTGCGTCCGGTTCTGGATGAAACCCACGGTGAGCAGCAGCACTTCCCGCTTCTATGGCTGGCTCCACAAGTTCAAGCTGAGCGGCAGACAAGTAGCCATGTTCAGCCAGCTTCTTCAACTTGCTTGTGAAACCACCTTGATCACCAACCTTTCCTACCATGTACACGTCCAACAGCGCACGCAAACCCATCATGGCCAGCGTGAACGCTTCGCCGTGCAACGCCCGGTAGATTTCACCTAGCAGCCGTTCCTCAGTGGCCGGCAAGCTCCTATGCCACGGCGGCAACTGGCGCGAGACCAACGGCGGATGCCATGACGTATGGCATTCCCAGCTTTCGCCCGGTTCCATGTCCGTGTGCCAGAATCGCCGCCGAAACACGATGTGTTCGCAGCCATCACATTTCAGCACCGTATAAACAACGCCAGAGGACGCGATGGCCCGCCCTAGATCGTCGAGATCGTCGTGGGATTCGGTGTTAGTCTCAAACTCGACCGAGTGGGTAGTGGTGCCGAGGCAACGACTGCAATGTATCTTTTCTTTGTTCACGTTCCTTATCCTAAGGCGGAATATAGCTAAACAGACAATCTCCCAATATTATTTGAGCGCCGCACGAATATAAGATGCATACTCACTTGGCGCCAAATAACTATCTAGTCTAACGTCGCTAAGTGCATTTGGCAATTCCGCATACAGGTGCATTGAGTGGATAACCTCTGGGGATGTTGAGAAAATCGAAGGCAAGACAATCAGCGCAGAAATGGAGCCATCTTGCTCCAAAGTCCAATTTACATTACGGTATTCATAACGTGTGTCATTAATCTCCAGTCTCAAAATGGGTCCATCGGAGTCAATATATGCATACCATAGTCTATCATAAATACTGGCTGATGATTCGGCTGGAAAAATAGAGAATCTAAGGGATGGCCCATCAATTCCATTGAATATGTAGGCGAGAAGCGAGACGCGTGTTATTATCTCCCTGTCCCAACTCTCTTGTTGATAGATCATTACAGCGATTCTACCACTGGGGGTGTGAATCAAACTCCAATCCGCGTTATAAATAGAGTCACTAGATGATATCACGCCAAAAGCTATTAAGTCGTCTTTATCTAGCCATGTCATTTCATTGGGAGGGGTTAGAGATGCGATATCAAGCAAGCGTCTTGAAACCCCCATTTGGTCGAAATACATGCCAATAACAGTCATTCCTATCTGAGCAGTAGATTCCGTGCCAATATCGGATCTGAATTGATGCACCCCGAGCAGTTCGTGATCCCCAATGGCTTCTCTTCCGTAACCGCCAAGAAAAGCGAGCGCACAGGCTGAAGAGCATACCGCATCTTCAATCCACGGACCCTCTACCCACCTATCTTCTTCGGGCAAGTGTCGAACGCTCCAATAGCTATCTGATATGCAGGTTGATATCTGAAGGCTCCTTATTATATAGCCAAGCTCCACCCCTCCTCTGACACTACCACCCGGACTATCGAAACAAATGGTCAAAGTGTCGTATTTTTCCCTATGCCCCGTCTCTTTAATTAAGAAATTTTCAAATTTTGTTGGTGTGTCGTCGGTTATATGGCCACGCGCCATTATTCGAGGCATGCAGAATGCGGCATTTCCAGAACAAGGAGAGTAAATCTCAAACTGCATTTCATCATAGGCGATTGCTATAGCTGGAAGGGTGAGGATAAGTTGCAGAGAAAGAGAAGCACACAACAACCATTTGGCTTTCATTTTTATTACCCTGCGTTCCAAAGATCAATTAAATTTTGGCACAACCTGAAATGAGGCGCAACTTCACCTAAATCTCAATACATTCGACTATTCTTGATTAAATCTTCATGGCGAGATAAGAGCATCCACTTTCTTGCCACTTCCCAATCACTCCCTGCCACTAACCATTTACTACTCCTTGAGCCAGAGCCATGTAGTCTGAGCAGCCCAACGTTCCGCCACGAAAGTGGATGTCCATTATTATTTATTCTGTTGCCACTAAATTCTTGAGATGATCTTGATACTACTTGTAGTGAGAATCTCGGCCCGTTGAACGTTGCCTCCACTCCAGTAGTCGTGCGCCTTCGACGTGAAGGTGCTCAAGTTCTCCTGTTGAGCAAAATCGAGGTGAGTCAAGCAACCTCGGTGTAGTGGGGCAGTCTCATCAGTTAGCGTCACCTCGTAAACCATATCCAGTGAGCGGCCGGAGCTACTGAGGAAATCCCGGAGCTGGACCTCGGAATCGCAAAGAAAGATACCATCTAGTCTGCCCGGTTTGTCAGGATAGTATGCAGTCCGCACCTGCTCGAGTACTTCCTCTCGAAAAAGAACCCAAGGATTCCCAAACCCCGCCGTGTTGTACATGCGCACTATCCGCCCCCAGTTGCCCGGCTCCACGACCGAGCTAGGTGCCAAAGGATAGGAGCAGGCAAAGAAATAAGTCGTCACGCTAAAGCCTCTGGTGGCTCATTATGGTCTAACACTCAGTTAAGCGTCGTGATCGTTCTGGCGCTTGGGTTGCGTAAGCAAGCAAAGTGAAAGGTTGCCACGTCCGCTTCAACTTCATGTTAGCTACCGGCCCAGCAGAGCTGTGGCCACGAGATATACCAGATAGACATAGATCAAAAACGACACCAGGCCCCTAAAGTTATTTGCAAGGCCAGCAGCGGTAACAACTGCCTTGTATTCATCGTTCTCAACACTACCGTCAATCATCAGGTAGCGCGATAGAGCGTCGTCAAATTCCTCAGCTGCGTCGCTTCGATTCATCCATTCTCCGATCAGAGAGAACAAATGTCGTCTGACACGGAAATCGCCGAAGTCTTCTGCCATTTTGTTCTTGCTCACCGTAAGCCAGATCAAACTGAGGATCACGGCCGTGAAAGCCTAGAAGCTGTCTTTTGCGGTCAGCACCAGGAACACAACGATACTGCCAGCTTGGACGGCGGCCGGGATCAATTCCATCGCAATGGCCGTAGAGTCAAATTTCATTGGGTCCGGCACGGGCACCTCCCAAAGGCAGCTAACTCCTCGGTTCAGCCGTGCGCGTAGCGCATCGGCTGTAACCGATTGTTATGTTCTGCCTAGTCGAAATTGTAAAAGTCGGTACCACCGATGCTCTGGGTGGTTCCGCTAGTCCCATCACTGAAGTTGTGAAACGTGGTACCGCCGATGCTCCGCGATGTGCCGGACGTTCCATCATTGTAGTTATGGAAAGTGGTGCCACCGATGTTCTGAGATGTTCCAGAATAACCATCACCATAATTGTGAAATGTAGTTCCACCAATTGACTGTGATGTGCCACTTGTACCGTCACTAAAGTTGTGAAATGTCGTGCCTCCGATGGTTTGCGAGGTTCCGGAAGTACCGTCAGAACAATTGTAGAACGTAGTGCCTCCAATAGTATTGGCTGTGCAACTCGCATGAACAGGTGACATAACCAACGTTCCAAACGCCGAAGCAAGAATGAGTATGAGTTTTTTCATAGCGACCTCCTGCGTCATCGGTGATGACTCAAATTTTATCGGCATAACGCCGAAGCTCAGCCGACGGCAAGCCGCGCAGCAGTTTGACGGTGATGCTCCCCCAAAAAAATGGACACGCTCTATTCTCACATGACGGCCTCAAACTCTCGCGGAGTCTGATAGCCAAGGCTACCGTGTAGCCTCTGGGTGTTGTAGAACCTATCGATGTAATCCCTTATATGTTTTCGCAATTGGCGGACGGTCACAAAGCTGGTGGCGTGTAACAGTTCACCCTTCAACGTCTTGAAGAAGGACTCAACCTCGGCATTGTCGGTACATTGGCCTGGGCGGTTCATGCTGTGGCGTACTTGGTGGCGCTGTAGCAATGCCTGGGTTTTGCGTGCGCGGTATTCAATGCCACGATCCGTGTGCAGCAACAGTCCTGGTGCCGGTTGCCGAGAGGTGAATGCCTGTCCCAGCACTCCCCGGGATAAATCGCCATCCAGGCGTTCCGCCAGTTGCCAGCCAATCACCCGGCGCGAAAACAGGTCCAGTACTACCGCTAGATACACCCAACGTCGCCCCAGCCTGATATAGGTGACATCACTGCTCCACTGCTGATTGATACCGACCGGCTTCGCTTCCGCCAAGCGGTGATTGGGGAGGGCCTTCAACTCCTCTCGGCGTTTGAGCAAACGGCGATACACGCGACTCACACGAGCTTTCATGCCCCATTTCCGCATCAGCCTCGCGATCCGGTTTTCACCGGCCGCAATCCCTTCACGTCGGAGCGCCTGGTAAACCTTGGGGCTACCATAGCGGTGATGGCTAGCGGTGCAGATGCGGTGAATGTGGCCCAGCAGCTCCGCATTTTGCACCGCTCGCTGGCTGGGCTTGCGGTGCAACACGCATAGTAGCCCGACCGAGAGACCTTCAGATGACGGCACAGCGCCTTTACGGAGTATCGTTGCCGGTGTTTCCAGACGAACCGGAAGGCTTCCTGCGTGCCTCCGCCTGGAAACGTTGCCACTTTTTTAGGATGTCGTTCTCCTCTTCCAGCTCGGCAACTCGGCGCTTAAGATGGTGGATCTCATCCTGTTCTTGCAGCTGTTTCTTGGCGTCTGGCGGTGCCTTCGGCTTGCTCATGGCAAATTTCCCTTCCCGGTATTCCTTGCGCCAGCGTGACAGCATGAAGGGGTGGATATCCAGCGCTTCGGCTACGCCTTTGACACTCCGGTGAGGCTGATGGCTCCACTGGACTGCCTTGACCTTGAATTCATCCGAATACTTTTGGGTCTTCTTCCCCGTGTTCATGGCCGGCATCGTTCACCTCCACAGCGGTTAGCGATGCGTGTCCACTGAAGTGGGGGAAGTCCACATCGCACTGAAGCGTGATGTTAGCCATTTTCATTCCTGATCACTCATCGCCCTCAACACCGCATCCATACCACGGATAAGTTGAGCAGACACCTGCTTCCAAGCCGTCTTCGCCGCTTTATCTCCAGAGGAATAACCCCACATATTTGACTCTCTGTGCTCGGCAACGAAGGGAACGGTAAAAGCGGTGTTCGATGCTCCGCGATTGTCTTGAATTTCTAAGTCTACCCAGGCCGCACCGTTCCACCATCCTTCACCGCTGAAGGAAGTTGCAAAAACGGATGAACTTCCTGCTGCGGTTCCAACAACTGGCTCCCATGGAGCTGTTGCCGATAATTGCGCGGATTGGACGGCATTGGCATAGGCGGCGGAAGAGATAAGTCTACTACCAAATGATGCACCGAGAGTGACTAGCCTGATGCGGACGGCCACTCGACCAGAGGGGACTTCCTCAAAATACGGCACCCATTCAAGATTAGATCCATAGATGCGGGTGAGGTCTGTTTTTAGGACCTCAATTGCTTCTTCCTGTGATGAGATGTTGCTTCTTCCATCAAAGACGGAAGCCATGATCGGGCTTTGAAGATTCAGCCCCTCTCTCGCTGCAGCTTCGATGGTTGGAGCGGTAGTACGCTCCGTGGCGCAGCCAGCAAAACTCATCGCCAGCGCGAAAGTGAGAAGAACTGAAAACCTTACCATACCCCCTCCCAGAAGATGGTTAACATCTCAGAATCATACCGCTGCATTATCAGTTGGGTCGTGATTTCGAAAGAATGTAGACCACACGTCAACGACGTGCTCAGCGAATTTTAGCGCGGTGTATTTGCCGCCATTCCACGAGACGATGATGCTCCACTCGCCTTGCCCGTAGACTCCCACGCCGTAACGACCCTTACTGTAGCCACTGGAGGCATCGGCATGCTCCACCATAGGCTCGTACCGATTAATAACAAAGTGCTTGCTACCGTTTGCGAGATCACGGCACGCGCGCAACCATTGATCGCTTTGCACGAGTTTCTCGCACTCCTGCTTCGCTAGGCTTGAGACCGCCGGATCATTCTTAACCCAATCGACTAAAGAATTCGCGGTGACCACAAAATTGAAGAACGCGTCTGGCGTGACCTTGCTACTGAGAACCGCTCGGTCTCGATCCACCTTGCGAAACAGGTCGAGTGCCGAGTCGAGTCCAATGGGCATGCGTTTGCCAACATTCGACATGTGGAACATGCCTCCCTATGTCATTGTTCACGTGCGAGCGGAATAATGCAGAACTGATGCGCGCAAACTATGCGAGCGTCGTCTCAATCGTAGAGTTATAACCATACGGTGTGAAATCAAGGTAATGGCGTGTCTACCACCTGTGTTCGAACACACACTTTGTGTACTTGATGGCTACCATTGATTTGCCACAGCATGTGCTCCACACTCGTAACCTTCAGCATGTCAACTTTGTTCGCCAGATTTAGACTTTTCGGATTAATGTAATCGCCCACGGCGATAGCCACGAACGGCGTATCGCTATCGTAAGCCGCTGCAACGCAGCTATCATCGTTTGGCTCATAAACCTCAAGTGTATAACTTGTCGGAAGGTTTTTTTGTTTAGTCACGTAATTTCTCCACTTGGTTATATTAGAGATTATACTGCGCGCTCTATGATTGGGTTAACGTGCCGGCGCGTTCGAGTCAACAACTGAGTTAGACTTTCGCACATAACCCACTGTTCCTGCTTAAAATTATAGCTTGACAGCATGACACAGATAAACGTACCAGCGGCATAACCCGGAGTCAGTTTTCGGTCTTCAGCTGCAAAATACTATTCATCAGCATAGGCTAACATTCCTCATTCGGCCAGAACCTGACATTAAGAACATTCTGATATAATCCCGCATTCACCAGATTGTCCGCTGCAATGCTTTTCCAGCAATTTATGAATGATCAAACACTACATATAAAAGCTGTAGCTAACCTGCGGCTTCTCATTGGTCTCAATATACTTCATGATTTCTCCCACTTTCCTTGAGCATTCCAATGTTATGGGATAGCGCCCATCAAATTGTGTGTTGTTCCAATTCATTTTGGTCAGGCCTAGCACCTCTTCGCACAAGTCTTCAAGTGAGGAGTCATGTTCAAACGCTCTGATCTCCAATGGCGAAGGGACGTACATACCAGGGTATGTCTTATAAAAGTTAACCGCTCCTTTCGTATATAGAATGGCTTTACTTTCCGACAGCGACAGCAACGTCCCTCTCACGGGTGGGTACTGCTCATAACTATAGAGCCGTATCTTTGACTCCATAATGGTTACGAAATCTTTCAGCCGTATACCTTTACCTTCGATTGCTCTAGTAAATCCCAGTATTTCTTCTTCACGAAAGTTGCTTGATTTGTGAATGACTATCCTTGCAGGCATTTGCATCAATACGTGGTCGTATTCATTCAGCGCATTCACTAGTAACTCAAACGCCTGCTCTTCATTCATGTAGGGCCGCCTATCCCTCTTATCCAACTGAACTGGTGACCCTCTTAAAATAACCCCATGACCAAATTCATCGAAAACCTGCGCCAAACTGGTTGAGACTGTTTCGTAGTCACGACTCTTATAAAATCCAACCCCTACATAGCATGTTTTTGGTTTATGAGCTTCTTCCATCAACCGCCAAGGAATCGTTTTGTTTCCCTTGTAGTACAGGGCTGTACAAAAATTCCATGCTCTTGTTGCATCATCCTGCTGCCCCTTATTACCAGTACCGAGGGACAATGATTTCTCCAATACAAGCTGCAATGGCTTTCCAAGGTGCATCGTTTTGGCTTTTAGGAGACGACGAAAATTGTGTTCTAGCGAGCTCTTGGCGCCATTTTCTTCAGCACCACCATCATAATCTTCAGGGTTGTCATCCTTGGCATTTTCCTTGGTCAGCGCATCAAACATGTCATTGGGAATGACGCAGATAATGACATCTACCGGGCGATGTTCTGCGAGAAATCGAATTTGATCAAAGTATAGGTCCACACACATTTTTACCCGCCGTTCCCGGGATTCCATCTTCAAAGTTTTGTTTAACTCTGACTTCTGTATTGTCCTTGTGAGCGTAGGTCCATATAAAAATTTGGCAAAGAATCCGTGATGCTGACTGAACCCACCGAATCCCCTGAATAGATTTGAGTATTTAGACTCCTTGCCTTCTATCCCCTCTTGACATTTCGCAATCCAGAGATCTAACAGGTCAACACCTTCGCCACGCCCCACAATACCCAACCTCAGCTCACTCTGTCGGAACTGATCGTTTTTGTCGTAAACGCCAAGGGTCTCAATACCAGCTTTAGGGCATATGTGAACACCATTGGCAAACTCCAATTTTGGCTCTTCGAGAATCTTAATTTGCATTGACATCTTCCTCATCCAACGATTTCTCCAGCTCCTCATTTTCTTCAAGAGAAATATTGGAAAGGCACTGAAACTCAACCAAATCACCAAAACTGATCAAGTCTGTTTCATTATATTTGTTTGCGAGGAAATACCCGATAAACCTGACTTGATCTCTAACAGAATGGTTGTGTTCAAGTCGCTTTTGCTTTGAGAGGAGATCGTCATGGAAGCGATTTCTTTTATACAGATTCCATGTGAAATACCAGCTTGGAGTAATAGTGGCATACCATTGCGAATCCACATCTAAAAAAGAAATTTCAAATGATAGATGCTTAAAAAATGCCACTTTACTTGGATCTTTTGTCTGGTATTTCCGCTCGTAAACCCTTCTTCTTGCCAGCTTCTTACCTATCCATTCCTCCCTTCTTTGGTCAGAGCTCTGTTCATCTGGCAGGAAGTAAAACTGATTTTGATACTTACTCCAGTTAACATTAAAGGCTATTAGTTGATCTCGGAGAGTATCCTTCATGAGGTACTTAAACAGATTTTGATACTCCAACAACTCATGCTGAGAAATATCCTCTGTCATCAGCTCTTCGATACTGCCGATGTCCACTATGGATCTGAAGGCTGATTCTTTCTCCATGTCATAAAATGAAAATATACGGTTCTCATGGAGAACCCATCCATGGCAATCGAGACCAGCAAGCTGTAGTGCAAACCTTACGAGAAGATGCTTATTCGGATGCTTTCCTTTGTAGTTGAAATCACGCCTTGCAGCTGCCACTGTACTTTCTTCGTCGATGCATAGCTCTGCTACGTACAAAACACTGGGAGGTGTAACCTTAATCAAATTGGAAACCAAAATATACGGAGCGTTTTCTGGAGAGTTAAGCTCTTTCACAGAAGCCTCTACATCACCAAGGATCGCCCGAAACTCCTGCAGCATCCGCTCTTGAGCTGGCAGGCGTAGACCTGTGATTGCGGCCAGTATATCGCCTGGATCGATGATATGTTCTTTTGCATCAAAGAGAAAATCACCCTCGACCACTTTATCAATCGCATCTTGCGAGTAACTTTTCTGCTTGGCTCTCAACGTAAAAATATAGAGCTCATCAAAAGCATTTTTGTAATTGCGCTTCTTGAACTGCTCTAAGGTGGACTTAACCTTTTCAATGTCCGTGGAGGATGTTACCTGAAAGGCAACGCGGTCCTGTTCATCTCCAAGATCAATACCAGGAAAGTTCTTATGCTTTCTATTCAAATTTGTCAGATTCGGGCATTGATAAACTTCTTTCAAAATTGGAATCCAAGCATCTTCCGAAATCAGGTTTACATCCAGTCTTCCCTGATTAGTCGCCAGATCAATTTCGATTATCAGTCTACTGATAACCTCCCGTAACTGATTTTCGATCTCGACTTGTTTCACTAATGACATCCCATTTCTGATTTACTCTATGCATGGCAAGTTGCTAACAGTGATTAGACTGCGGCGATCTATGATAGGCTTATCGCGTCGACAGCTTTCGCCGACTTGTCCACTTTGGGGCATCAGCTTCAGGCCGTTCGCATCAGCATAGCCTAAACTTCCTCATCCGGCCAGAAGCGGTCTTTCAGCGAGAGCTGATATAACGTTTCGCTCAGCCAACGCGTCTGCGTTCGGCTGAAGTGACTTGTTATACGCTTTTGCTTCCTCTTCGCTTGGTGACCGCGTCGTATGTAACGATACAGGCCTCCATGTTATTCATGTCTGCCTCTATCCCCCATTCTGCCTTGCGTTGTCAGACAAAAGTACGCACAGCTTATGAGATAAACTTGGCGGTAGTCCATTTCTTCCCTAACCTCATCCTGATCTTCTCTCAGTGGGAGAATGCTTTTTAGCCTTTCAGTCCAATCTCTTACAGGACTTTCGTTGAAAGAAGCCTCGAAAGGATGGTGAGCGAAGTGATTTCTAATCTTGCGTATGTAATTGAGGGTCTCTCCAGTATCTCGAGTAATGAAGCCATATGCTTGTGCAACGGCAATTCTTTGCGAGAAGGTCGAAAGTGGCCCATTAGTATTAAATAATTCTTCGGCGAGTGATTTGTCGGTCATCTTGTGACGAAGGTAGTTACCAAGGACATTTTCTACATAAGAACCAGAAAGCACGGCCGCACCACGATCCGATTCCGAGTGGAAGAGGGTTACTATGTCATTATGTTGGTCACGGTTAATTTGTTTCGGCTTCATACAGGCATCTTTGCATAATAATAGTTAGACTGCAGACTCTGATATTGGCTGCACATACACTCGCATTCAAGTCAATGGACGCGCAAGCCTGATCCCACTAAGGCATTGTTTTGCATGGCAGCTGATAATGCCTCGCCAGCCTATCTCCAATAAACGTGCGTGCAGCACTTCCTGAGAGGTCCTCTTTAGGTCGTCAATTGCCGCACCTTTGCATCAGGGTAGCCTAAATTTCACCATCCGGCCAGGATCGGACTTTCAGCGGAAGCTGATATAGCGCCCTCGTTCAGGTGCGTTTGAGGCTATGTGCAGCCTTGCGACAGCAAGTGTGCGCAACGGGTCAAACGTCACCTGCAATGTGTTGTTGGGCGGCACCTTCCTCTTACCTACATATTGTCGTATTCGAGAAAATGCTCTGGCTCGTATAGCTCATGGAGACTAGTAGAGCGTGTCTCGATAAAGTGGGTATCCAAGGTAGTGTGCGCGATTTCTTCCGTCCCCTTTAAGTGCAGTCCACATGCAGAACACTTAAAGTCTGACGCAAGAAACTGAACGTCCACTAACAGTTCTTCATCCTCGTATTTCTCTTGGAATTCCTTCACTTGGCTTCCGGAAAGCGTTCCATTGCTTCCACATACTGGGCACTCACGCATTACTTCGCCCCAGCCAAGGTGCACCGTTGCAGATAGCGCAGCCTGAACAAGTGCCGCTTGTTCCTGCGAAGACTTTTCCTCCCAGACCTTTGCATGTGCTGCAGATTTCGTTCTGACATTTTTCATAACCTGTTCATCAAGCGACTTAATGAGTTCGGTTGCAGCAGTAGCCGCTTCGACGCCAACAAAATCCTCCAGCGTTTTTCCTAAAAATTCATTCAGTATCGACACAGTGTCATAATAGCGCGGAAGCCATTTCACAGGTGACAAATTGTCGAAAGGCAAGTCCGCTGAGTGTAGATGCGCATTCCGTTGCAAGGCCATAAATTCGCATAGTTCGCGATGTGTCCTTTGAAAATCATCTATGATCTTTTCAAGGCGCAGGTAAACCGAATGCGCTGGCAATGATTTCGGCTTCGCGGTCACATTAAAACCGAAGCCATAAAGGACATTAACATCCTCTCGGGGATCAGCGTTTAAGGCTGGATGAACTTTGGTAAGCGCAGCCCGCGCCAAACACTCCAAGCCAAGCGCGCTGAAGAGCGCGAATTCGACAGAGGATTGTTCGTTTTCTCCCGCAATATCGGTGAAATGCTTGCCTTTTGCCCAAAGGCCCTCTGAATCCCATGAACTCATTGTATCCCTCCAACTAAGATTCGAATAAGTTTGCGATCTTGATCTGGGGCTGCCGCACGACCTCGCCCGTGAAGCATCCGCTTATTGTCGATCACGAGCAAAGAATTTGTAGCCCAAGATAGTCGCGCTGGGCTGGAACTGGAGATCAACGCGTCAATTTTGGTCTGCAACTCAGACGATTTTCGGCCAGCCGGCCGCATACAGCCAGTGTCGTAGCGCCAATTGAGGACGCCGTCGACTTCTGTTCCAACTGTGCAAAATCTCGGAAATCTATACCCAGTTTTCCACAGATCTGACCGCAGCGCGTGGTGAAACTCCGCTGTTATCGGCCACGGCCGAGTATCGATAAGTTCAGTAGGCCGATTGCCGCTTCCAGGATTATCGCAGAAAAGTAGTACAAAGTCCGCGGGGGCTCTCCAATGGGCTACGTCTGTATGGAACGGAAAAGTGCCGAGTCCGTATCTGCTCGACAAGGTGTTCGGTTTTGCACTGTCCAGCGCTTGAGGAGAAATCCGCCGATAGGGGTCTGGGCTTCTTATGTCAGCTGTAATCTCACCAAATAGCCGGGCAACTTTAGTCACCTGCGATAACTCAATTTCGCGCAGCAACACATGGCCGTGTATCTCCACCTGTTCCCGTATCGTCTGATCTAGCATTCGCGTTTCCTAGTGACAGTCCAACAGTGATTAGACCGCACGTTCTGTTTTTGGATGAACGTGCCTGAGCGTTCAAGTCAATAAAGCGCGAGCCTTACCCTCTCCAATGCGCTGTTTCTCATAAGTGACTTTACATAAGTTCTCCTGCATACTGTGCCAACATTTCCAATCAGGGATGACAAGGGTGGCCCAGCGTTTTGTTGCTCCTCTCACCGACGAGGAATTGGAAGTCCTGACAGCAGCCTATCACCATGGCGAGAAGCGCGCCTTGCGTCGTCGTGCCCACGCCATCTTGCTCAGCCATCAGGGGTACACCATCAATCAGATCAGAGACATCCTGCAAGTGACACGCGATACCATCTCGATCTGGTTCAAGAACTGGGAGACCGCTGGCCTTTCCACTCTGGTGGACAAGCCTCGGTGCGGCCGCCCGTCCATTCTGGATGCTCAGGACGTCGATCGGTTGCAGGATCTCGTGCAGCAACATCCTCACCAGCTTCGGACGTTGCAAGCCCGGTTGCAGGAAGACACTGGCAAGCGCTTCAGTGCGGCGACTCTGCGGCGAGCACTGAA
>NZ_BMXS01000042.1 GCF_014651875.1 Litchfieldella qijiaojingensis | reverse complement strand
TGAGAAAGTCCTCTCGGCTCAGCATGGCGCGGTCCTTACAGGTTTGGTCACCAGCAAGGAAAGGTCATGCGGGTCGGGGGGACAATCTGTTTTGATGATTTACGGACTTATAGCTCCGGCGTCGACAATCAAGGCAACGGGAGAGTTTCACACCTCTCAAGACCTGAATGCGGTTTCCCGCCATCATAAGGAGTGGGTCACCGACCTTCTGGTGGATATCCTGACGGAAATGGCCCTGCCCCAACCCGAGCAAACTGCCGCCCTGATTCAGGTCATGCTCGATGGCATGATCGTTAATGCCAGCATCTTCCATGACATGGAGCACATCGATTCCGTCTGGATGACCCTGGCTCAACTGATTGGCCTGAAACCACAACCCCTCGATAAAGAAGGCGAGGCCGATTGGCAATGACTCTCCTCTCGTGGCGTTCGTATTGGTCGGGGGCATCACACCAGCCCCCTCCGCGAATTGGATTGACCTCAAGGCTGGCGACGGCATACTCGGCGTCGCAGTGCCATACAGTTTTCCATTCTGGAAGAATGTCGTGTTGAAGTGCTGTGCCAACACTCGCGCAAACAAGTGCCAAAGGCGACGCGACAAGCACCGGCTTACACCAACGGGGCGGCACACCGGCAAGAAGGGAAAAACGGTGTAAGCGCTTGAAAGGATGGTGGGCCCAGCTGGACTCGAACCAGCGACCAAGGGATTATGAGTCCCCTGCTCTAACCAACTGAGCTATAGGCCCTGTACCGCGCGGCAGTATGATAGCGAAAGCCGCCGCGCTAGGCCAGCGTCTCGATGGCTACATTGCATTCCAGGAGTAAACGCATGGCGACGCATCACAAGGTGGTCTTCAAGTGGGGGGCAATGGCGCTCCTGGCACTGGCACTACCGGCACAGGCGGCCTGGCAGCTCGACCCGGCTCAATCGCGTCTCGAAGCCACGGTGGTCGAGATCACCCCTAGCGGGCCAGTACCACACCAACACCGACTGCGCGAATTGCGTGGTGATATCGGGCCAGACGGCACCCTGCGCTTACCATTGCGGCTCAACCAGACCGATGTGTTGGATCGCCTGGGAGATCTGCCGCCCTGGCTATCGGGCGTGAAGGAATTGCCATTGGCAACGCTGGTCACCCAGCTTCCTCCCGAGCGCCTGGATGCCCTCGCTGTGGGTGAATCGATGACCGAGACATTGCTGTTCCGGATCCAGGCCGAAGACGTCACCCAACAGGAGCCGCTCAAGCTACGTTTCACCCGCCATGCACGCGGTGAGATCCGGGTCACCAATGCCGAGCGGGTGGCGTTGGATGGTCGCGAGCTGATGGCCAACCAGACCGCGCGCAGTATCTTGTTGCTGTTGGGTTACGAGCAGATCGGCGATGAGGTGCCGGTACAGCTCGATGCCACCTTGATCGATCGCTAGCGTTTCCTGCCTGACAGCCCACGCCGCGCTCCTGGTTATCAGGAAGCGGCGTAGATTTCCCATGATTCGTCTTATTTATTAAATACGAATCATTATTATTGAGATTATGTTTCATGATGGTATGCTTGCCCCCGCTCTCAGCCAAAGCAACACATGCATAACCAGCAAGAGACCCCATAATGAAAAAGACACTGACCCTCGGCCTCGCCGTCGCCGCCGGTTCAGCGACGATGACGCTGCAGGCCCAGGAAGAACAGGGCACTATGGTTGTGGTCGGCTCACGCACCCCGACCCAAATCAGTCAGATCCCAGGCGCCGTGTGGGTTATCGAAAAAGAAGACCTGCAGCAGCAGATCGAAACCGGGGCCGATCTCAAGACCGCTCTAGGAAAGCTGGTACCGGGACTCGACATGGCACCTCAAGGGCGCACCAACTATGGCCAGAACCTGCGTGGCCGTAGCGTCCAGGTACTGATCGACGGTGTATCGTTGAATAGTTCGCGCGGTATCTCCCGCCAGTTCGACTCCATCGATCCCTTCAATATCGAACGCATCGAGGTGCTCTCCGGCGCCAGCAGCCTGTACGGTGGCGGCGCCACTGGCGGCATCATCAATATCATCACCAGAAAGGGTGACGTTGGCGGCCCCAACTGGCGCACCGAAGTCGCCGCCACTAGCGGGTTCAATCGCAGCGATGACCTGGACAAGCGCATCGGCCAATCGGTCAGCGGTGGCAACGAGCGGGTACAGGGCTATCTCGGTGTCGCCTACCAGGACAACGGCCGTCACTTCGATGCCAATGGCGATGAAATATTCCCTGATATCGCCCAGACCGACCTGCAGGACAACCGCAGCATCGATGTGCTCGGCAACCTGACCTTCAACTTGGATGCCAACCAGACTCTGGAACTCGGCGCCCAGCTCTTTCGCTCCGGCTACGAAGGCGACCGTGGTGTCTACTTCCCCAACCTGGATGCCGCCACGCCCGATTTGAACGATGCCGAGATCCGCGACGGTTACCGCTCGGACCGTGATCCGGCTACCGACCGCAAGATGGTCAACGCTCAATACCATCACGGCAACCTGTTAGGGCAGAACTTCTATCTACAAGTCTTCCATCGTGAGGAAGAGGCCAGCTTCCAGGCCTTTCCCTATCCAGTCGCTGGAGGCTCCGAGTTCCGTGTTTCCAAACAGAACACTAAGCTCAGCGGTATCAAAACACTGTTCGACGCCCAATTGAGCGACAGCATCGGCCTCACCTATGGTCTGGATCTGGATCGTGAAAAATTCGATGCCAGCCAGATGATCTTCGACAAGAGCGTGTCCGATGCAACTGGAGGTCTGGTGCAGGAACGAGCCAGTGTCGAGCCACGCTACCCTGGCTACCAAGTCGACAGCATCGCTGCCTTCGCCCAAGGCAACTGGCAGGTAACCAATGGCCTGAAACTCTCCGCCGGGATGCGCCGCCAGCATACCGACGTCGAGGTTGACGACTTCAAGGGCATTCCCGGTGGCGAGAACGACTACGATGCCACTCTGCTCAACGCCAGTGCCCTATATGACCACGGCAACGGTCATCAGAACTGGCTGCGGTACAGCCAGGGCTTCGAGCTGCCTGATCCGGCCAAGTACTATGGTCGCGCGGGCATCACCGTCGCTGACAACCCACTGTCTGCGATCGAGACCGATCAGGTGGAACTCGGCTGGCGTTACCGCGGCGGTAACTGGATGGCTCAGACAGCTGCCTACTACGCCTGGTCCGACAAGGCCCTGGAGATCAACAGCGGTGACCTGAGCATCGATGTCATCGATGAAAAGAAGCGCGACTATGGCGTGGAAGGCGCCTTGACCCTCTATTTCGACAATGGCATCGAAACTGGCGGCACATTGCATCTGGTGCGCTCCGAGCAAGAAAATGCAGATGGCGCTTGGGAAAAGCGCGATGCCCGCTATGCCTCACTCTCCTCGGCCACCGCGTTCGTCGGCTGGACAGATTATGTTCGCTCGGCACGCCTGCAGGCCAACCATGTCGTCGACCTCGAGGACGACAACGACCGCAAGATCGATGGTTTTACTACCCTGGATCTGACACTCAGTCAGCAGACCGACGTTGGCAAGTTCAGCCTTGGCGTGCAGAACCTGCTGAATGAGCAGTACTCCACTGTCTGGGGGCAGCGCGCGGCGATGTTCTATTCCCCTTACTACGGGCCGGAATATCTCTACGACTATCAGGGCCGCGGACGCACCTACACCCTGACTTGGTCCGCTGCCTACTAAGCCACCTCATCGCGATATGCTTGCATCCTTCATGCCCACCCTGACGGTGGGCTTTTTTTATGGCCGAGGCACCACCCTCGGTAACAGCGCCAGTCAGGCGCTACGCGCTATGCCTGGCGCACAACGAGAACGGCGGCCCGAAGGCCGCCGCTAGTGACAAGCTTAGTAACCCTGTGGATCAGAACTCGAGGCGGCCCTCCAGCATGTAGGCGCGTCCCGGCATCGGGACACGGCCCACCGGGCTGACGTCGGCGCCGCGGAAGAAGGCGTCGTCATCAAGCAGGTTGGTGGCCGCGAGCCCCACGTTCAGGGTGGTGTCGGCACTGAGTCGGAAATCGCGGCCGATGCGGGCGTTGACCAGGGTAAAGTCGGGTAGCTCGCCGGCGGAACCGTTGGCGGTTTCGTCCTTGGTATTTTCGGCATCGCTGAAACCGTCGCTGAAGTGATTGACACTCAGGTTCGCCTGCCATTGATTCACCTCGTACCTGGCGTTGGCGCTGACATGGTGACGCGGTGCGTTGGGAAGGTCGTTGCCGGCGTTGTCACCCGTGAGCTGCTCGGTTGCGAGGTAGGTGTAGCCAAGACCCAGCGACAGGCGATCGGTGGCCAGCCAGTCGGCTTCGAGCTCGATGCCTTCGTGGCGTGTCTCGCCCAGGTTGACGAAGCGATCACCGGCCTTGTCGAACTGGATCTGGTCCTCGAAGTCGATGCGGAACAGCGTTACCGAGGTGGTGAGTGCCGGGGTCACATCGACGCGCGCGCCCAGCTCATAGTTCCAGGCGGTCTCGTTGGCCACGTCGCCTTCCCGGGTGGCCTGGGCGATCTGCACCGGCACCAGCGATTTCTGGGCGTTGGCGAACAAGAAGACATCGTCGGTGGCGGCGAAGCCCACCGTCAGGCCCGGCAGGATCTCGTCGGTGTCGTTGGTCGAGGTGGTGTCGTTCAGCACGTCCTCGAAGTCCATGCGCACGTCTTCGTAGCGCACCCCGGGGGTGATCTCCAGCCGGCCGTCCATCAGGCTCAGGGTGTCGCTGGCGTAGAGCGCCACGGCGTCGGTTTCCAGGTCCCAGCGACGCACTCTGTTACGGCTACCATCGGAGAGATTCTCGCGATTGACGTCGAAGTCGACGTCCTCGTTCACATAGCGCGCACCCAGGATGACGGTGTGGATGCCCTGGCGCACGGTCAGGCGCGGCTCGGTGCCCCACACGCGGAACAGCCGGGGGGAATCGGCCACATGGCTGGAGGTGGCTGCGGGATCGGCCCAATGGCCGCCGCTGACCAGGTCCTGGCCGAAGAAGAAGGTGCGATCCGCGCGATGGGCGAAGTTGCGCCAGGTGAACTCGACGTCGTCGTTGGGGCGGAAGGTCCAGGCCAAGGTCCCGCGCAGCATGTCCGCTTCAAAGGCGTCGTGAGGACGCTGGGAATCGGTGCGGTCTTTTTCGAAGGCCTCGGGGCTGAGCGCGCCGGGCAGCTCGGCGTCCACTTCATAGTACTGCATGCTGGCGTCCAGGGTGTGGCGATCGTCGATGAAGTACTCGGCGTCGACCTGGAAGTTCTGGACGTCGGTCTCGGAGTGCTCGCGGAAGCCTTCGCCACCCTGGGCGTTGGCCTGGAACTGCAGCGCCAGGTCGTCGGTGACGAAGCCGCCGACGCGGTAGTAGGTGTCGTGGAAGACGTGGCCGGTGTCCTCGGCGATGGTCACCCGCTCCGACAGGGTCTGTTCGATATCCCCGGGAATCGGCTTGGTCAGGAAGTTGACCACCCCACCGACGTTGTTGGGGCCGTAGTGGACTGCCGCGCCGCCACGTACCACGTCGATGGTGTCGATGCTCTGTAGCGTCACCGGGAACAGCGAGACACCGATGTTACTGTAGGGGCCGATGGCGATCGGGTAGCCGTCCACCAACATCTGCAGGCGTTCGCTGCGCAGCGGATTGAGTCCGCGCAGGCCGATGTTGGGCAGTATGCCGGTGCCGGTTTCGTCGAGTACCTGGACTCCGGGCACCGAGCGCATCGCGTCCTCGATGTTCAGGGCGCCGCTGTCGTGGAGCTGCTCGGGCTCGATCACCGTGCGCGCGCCGGGGTAGACCCGCACCTCCTCCTCCGTGGGGTTGCCGAGCCAGTCGCCTTGGACGACCAGCGTATCGAGTTCGGTGGCCTCCTGGGCCTGGGCGCCAGCGCCGATCAGCGCGGAGGCGAGACCGATGGCGGCGGCGATGGGAGTCTTGCGGGAGAAGCCTGCGCGGGAAGGTCGGGCGAAGTGGGAATCTATCATGTCGAGTCCAGTTTTTTTTAAAAATCTAAATGATAAAGCGTCTCAATATTATATGAGATAAAGCGCGTTGTACAGCACCGCCGAGGGACCTCTCGTCGGCTTTCTCTGGAGCCTGTCGGATTTGACCGATCGTCGCGAGAGACACGGATTTCGAGACAAGTTCATCGATCTGATGAGACGAATAGCGGGCTCTTTAACGAAGCAGATCGAATGAAATTGGCCGAAAGTCCGGGTTTCGCAGTAGATCAGCGTTAAGTCCGACAGGCTCCTAAAGCGTTGGCGGGGTGAGCGAGGACAGCGCCACGAAGTACGGCGAGGCGGACGCCGGGGCGTCACCGTGGGCCGCCGAGGCGTCATCGATGATGCGGGCACGGATGCGGAAGACGTCGGCCAGCAGGCGCTCGGTCAGCACCTCGGCAGGAGGCCCCGCCTGGACCAGTTGCCCCGAACGCATGGCGACCAAACGATGGCCCACCTGGGCTGCCTGGTTGAGGTCGTGCAGCGACATGATCACCGTGAGCCCCTGCTCGCGGTTGAGCGCCTGCAACAGCTCCAGGATCTCCAGCTGATGGCCCAAGTCCAGGTAGGTGGTGGGTTCGTCCAGAATCAGAAGGTCAGCCTGCTGGGCCAGGCACAGAGCGATCCAGGCACGTTGGCGCTCGCCGCCGGACAGCGCCGACAGCGGGCGAGCTTCGTAGCCGGCCAGGCCCGTGACCCGAATCGCCCAGCTCACCCGGGCGTGGTCCTGTTCGCCGAGGGGAGCAAACAGGCGTTGGTGGGGAAAGCGACCGTAGCGCACCAGCTGCTCGACGCTGAGTCCTTCGGGGGCCTGGGGATGCTGGGGCAGCATGGCCAGGCGCCGGGCCAAGCGGCGGCGCGGCCAGCTCGTCACAGCGCGGTCATCAAGCAGCGCCTCGCCGTCCTGGGGCTTCATCAGGCCGGCCAAGGCGCGCAGCAAGGTGCTCTTGCCACAGCCGTTGGGGCCGATGAGACAGTGGATGCGGGCCGGTTCGAAATCGAGGGTCATGCCCGGCACGATGACCTTGTCGGCGTAGCCCAGGCGCAGGTTTCGAGCCGAAAGCCGCGGGGCCTTGGCGCTAGAATCGCCAGGGCATCCTTTGGACTGGATGTGGGCGGGCTCACCTGGTTGGGAAGGAAGGGACATGCGGGACGTCATCGCTTAGAGTCTCCTGGCCAGCAGGGCGAGAAAGAAAGGCACCCCGAGCAGCGAGGTGACCACACCGATGGGCAGCTCGGCAGGCACCAGCACGAGGCGCCCGACCAGATCGGAGACGAGTACCAGCAGGGCGCCGCACAGCGGACTGACGATGAGCTGACGCTTGAGATCGGGGCCGACCATCAGCCGCGCCACATGAGCGACGATCAGGCCGACAAAGCCCACTGGACCGGCGATGCCGACGGCGCTGGCGGCGAACAGCACTGCCACCAGCAGCAGGGCGAAACGCGAGCCCTCAACGCCGAGCCCAAGGGTGGCGGCGACCTCGTCGCCCAGCTGCAGCAGATTGGCTCCTCGAACCAGCAACGGCAGCAGGACGAGGCTGGCCATCGTCCACGGCAGCAGCGCGGTGAGATGCGTCCAGTCCCGGCCATATAGGCTGCCCGAGAGCCAGGCCAGCACGGTTTCGGTGGTGGCCTGGGCCCAGCCGGCCAGGACCCCGGTCGCCAGGGCATTGAGCAGGCCCGCTACGGCGATACCGCACAGGACCAGCCGCACCGGGGTCGAGCCACGATTCCAGCTCAGGCGGTACACCACCGCCGCCGCTGCCAGCCCACCGCCACAGGCCACCAGGGGCAGCCAGTCGAGGCTCAGGGCCGCGCGCAGATAGGGGTTGCCGTCGCCGGCGAGGCGCTCGGCGGCGGCGAAGGCCAGCACCGCCGCGAGGCTCGCGCCGGCGTTGATGCCCATCACCCCGGAGTCGGCCAGGGGGTTGCGCATGACCGCCTGCAACAGCGACCCGGCGATGGCGAAGTGGACCCCGACCAATGCCCCCACCAACAGGCGCGGCAGACGCAGGTTCCAGACGATGTCCTGGGCCACCGGATCGCCGACCGCCGAATCGCCGGAGCCGATCAGCGCCAGCCACACGCGGCTCGGTGACAGGGTAACGGCGCCGAACAGCAGGTTGGCGAGTGCGGCCAGGACCACCAGGCCCAGCAGCACGGCGAACCCGAGTCGCAGGCGGTCCTTCACGGGCGCGCTGCCGGCGGCGTGGGGCGAGGTGGGAGTCGCGGCGCGAGCGGAGAAGGTCATGGCGTTCTCGAGCGAATCAGGGCGATGAACAGGGGGCCACCGATCAGCGCGGTGAATAGACCCAGTGGCAGTTCCTGGGGGGCCGCCAGGGTGCGGGCGAGCAGATCGCTCAGGGTGACCAGCAGGGCGCCGGTCAAGGCTACTAGAGGCAGCGCCTGGCGCTGGTCGACCCCCGCCGCCAGGCGCACCAGATGGGGGGCGATCAGGCCGATGAACCCCACCGGGCCGGCGACCGCCACCGCGGCCGCGGTCAGCGCCACGGCAAGCGTCACGAAGCCCAGGCGCAGCAGCGTGACGGCCCCGCCCAAGGAGCGCGCCACGCTATCTTCCAGGTGCATCAGGTTGAGCCAGCGACCGGTGCCGAGCGAAAGCGCGAGGCCGCCGAGGGCCCAGGGCAGGATCTGGCCGACGTGGGCCCATCCGCGCCCCTGCAAGCCACCGGCCAACCAGCTATAGAGCTGCTGTGCCTGAGCGCCGGAGAACAGCAGAAAGGCGGTGACCAGGGCTGAGGCCAGGGCGGTGACCGCCATCCCGGCCAGGGCCAACATCAGCGGCGAGAAGCCGCTGCGCGCCGCCAACAGGAAGGTCAGGGTGGCGGCGCCCGCGCCCCCGAGCATGCCGATGGCGGGGAGCCAGGTGACGTCCACTCGCCAGCCCACTTGCGCCATCACCACCGCCATCGAGGCCCCGGCGACGACGCCGGTGATGCCGGGTGACGCCAGCGGATTGCGGGTCACCGTCTGCATCAACTGGCCGGCCAGGCCCAGGCTCGCGCCCACCAGCAGGCCGGCGACGAAGCGGGGCAGGCGCAGCTCCAGCACCAGGATCGCGGCCATGCCGTCGACCCGGCCGGCCAGCACCTCGATCAGCTCATGAAGCGACAGCGGCACGCTGCCGGTGACCATGGCCAGAGCCCCGATGACGACGATGGCGACGGCGAGCAGGACGCTGCAAAGGGCGAGACTCGAACGGCGAGGCGCCGTGCCGCCTGAAGACGACGGGAGGAAGGTGCTCATGGATAGGAGTGGCTGGCAATGGAAGGTGGCAACTCGGGACGGTCGAAGGTCTCGGGATACAGCCGCCAGGCCATCTCGTCGAGGATCAGGCGGCGGGCGATGGGGCCGCCGCCCTCCTTCCAGTGAGGGCCGACCTCGAACACCCGGCCGTTCTTCACCGCCTCGAGATAGGGCCACACCGGGTTGTTGGCGAAGGCCCGCTCGCTGCCGGTAGCAAACAGGAAGATGACGTCCGGGTTCAGGGCCAGCAGCCGCTCCAGGCTGATCGTGTAGCCGAAGGGGATGGTCTGCTCCGGTGTCGGTGATGGGCCGGCGGCGTTGGTCGCGTTCAGGCGCTCGAGCAGCGCGGCGCTCAGGAAATGATCGTAGTAGGCGAAGGGCGCTTCGCCGGCACCGGCCAGCAGGATGGCGCTGATGCCCCCGGGGGCGTCGCCGAGTTCGGCGAGGCGCGCGTTGAAGGCCTGATTCAGCGCCTCACCCTCGGCGCGCTTGCCCAGCGCCGTGGCGATGCCCGTCACCGCGCGCCGGCTGTCCTCCAGGCTGACCACATCGAAGGCGTAGAACGGGGCGATGGCCTCGAGCTGGCGGGCGTGGGGCTCGGTGTAGCGGTGAATGCCGATGATCAGATCGGGGCTGAGCTCGGCGAGCAGTTCCAGATTGGTGCTGGCGCGCTGGCCGAGACTCTGGGTGTCGGCCAGCGGGGCGCCGAGATAACCGGGCAGTGATTCACTGCCGAAGGTCGAGGCGCCGACCGGCGAGATGCCAAGCGCCACCAGGGTGTCGGCGGCGAAGGTCGAGATGGCCGCCACCCGCTCGACCGATCTGGCCTCGATCGGGGTGCCCCTGTCATCATGCAGGGGCTCGGCGAGGGCCCTTTGGCCCACGCCGATGGCCAGAACGAGCCCCAGGGCGACGACGAGCGCCGTGCGGCAGACGGCCCCGAGCCGTACTCGGCACAGGCGGGAGAGAAACTCGCAGGGCATGCGTCTTCCTTCCATCAGGCATGGGCGAAATATGGCGGGGAATTGTAAGCGAAAGAAGAGTCGTTTGCATTAGTGTTTCTAAGCCCGGCCGCATGCATGCGGCCGGGGGCCAGACCGCAGGGCTGCGGGGTGGTCAGAACAGCGTTCCTGTCAGGGTTTTCGGTCTATCGGGAGGCTCCCGGCAGCTGTGGCCGGAGCCGCTGGGTCGAGGTCGAAGGAGGCGCGCAGGTCGCGCAGCCGGCGAAACAGGATGCCGCGGTCCTCGCCCACCAGGAAGCTGGTCACCCCGCGCTCCCGCCAGTACCGGTGCTGGTCCTCGGCCCTGGGAATCGCACAGAATCGGCGCCCCGCGCGTGCGCAGGCCTGAGCCACGCGATCCAGCGCCTGGCGCACGCTGTGGTGCCCCGTGTCCGGGGCCACCCCCAGGCCGTGGGCCAGGTCCATGGCACCCTCGAGGATCCAATCCACCCCGGCCACCTCGACGATGGCGTCGATGTTCTCCACCCCGAGGGGCGATTCGATCATCACCACCACCAGGATCTCGTCGTTGGCGCGTTTCAGGTAGTCGCCGAGCGGCAGCCGCCCGAAGCCGGTGGTTCGGCCCCCGGTGATGCCGCGCCGGCCGAGCGGTTGAAAGCGCGCCGCCGCGACCACCTCGCGGGCCTGATCGGCGCTCTCGACACGCGGCACCACCACCCCCATGGCCCCGGCGTCCAGGGCGCGCTGGATCGCCCCGGGGTCGACCCCGGGAACGCGCACCAGGGGCGTAATGCCGGTGCACTCGGCGGCACGGATCATATGCTCCACGGATTCCGGGTTGACACTCAGGTGCTCCATGTCGAGCACCACGAAATCATAGCCCGCGTGGCCGAGCATCTCGACGAGCCAGGGCGTCGGCACCGAGTTAAGCATGCCGTAGACGCAGTCGCCCTGCGCGAGACGGCACTTGAGCGGATTGGACCCGAGCATCAGGCGCCCTCCTCGTCGTCGATGAAGCGCATGATCGGCGCCGGATGACGCAGGAAGTTCTGGTGGGAGATGTTCCAAGCGTAGGCACCGGCCAGAGTGAACATCAGCATATCGCCGATGGCCAGGCGCTCGATCTCGACCTGGCGCGCCAGCACGTCCTTGGGGGTACATAGCTGGCCGACGACGCTGACCCTGGTGTGGGTCAGTCCCTCTTCTTCGCCGCCGCGCCCGGGCAGGCGCACGAAGGGATGGTCGTGATTCTGTGCCGCCGGGGTGCGGAAGTGGTGGGTGCCGCCACGGCATACCGCGAACCACTGGCCGTGGTTGCGCTTCAGGTCCATCACCTCCATCAGGTAATAGCCGCAGGGGGCGGTCAGGTAGCGGCCACATTCGAAGCGAATGCGATAGCGCTGCAGGCGCGGCTCGGCAAGCCGCTGCGCGAGCCCGCTGCAGAATCCCTTCCAGTCGAATTGCTGGCTGGGCTCACGGTAGTTGATGCCGATGCCGCCGCCGACATTGATCTGGTCGATGTCCAGGCGATACTGCTCGCACCAGTGTTCGACCTGGTGAAACAGGTCGCCGAGAAGCCTGAGCTGAGCATCGGCGTCGAGCTGATGAGAGATCAGGTGGAAGTGAAAGCCGCGCAGCTCGATCCTGGGATGGTGAGCAAGGAAGGTGAGGCAGGTCTCGAGATCCTCGGGATCGATGCCGAAGGGGGTGGGCACGCCACCCATGGTCAGGGGTGTCGAGGGCAGGTTGTCGGTGGCCAGATTCATGCGCAGCAGCACCCCCTGGCGGCGCTCGCTCTGCTCCAGTAGCTGGGCCAGGCGTTCGAGCTCGGTCAGGCTCTCCACATGGATGAGTTCGACGCCGAGTTCGAGGGCGAGCGAGAGCTCCGAGACCAACTTGCCCGGGCCGCCGAACAGCAGTGGAGTCTCGGGAAAGCGCTCGCGGATCAGCGCCAGCTCGCCGCCGGAGGCGGCCTCGAAGCCGGCCACGCGGCCCTCGAGAGCGTCCAGTATCGGTGCCTCGGCATTGGCCTTGACGGCGTAGAACATCTCGCAGCGTTCGGGCAGTTCCGCCACCACGTCCTCGACGTGGCGGCGCAGAGCCGGAAGATCATACAGATAGGCGCACAGGGGGTCAGCGCTCGCCGCCTGCAGGCGGGCCGCTTCCCGGGCCATGGGGTCGAGTCGAAATTCCATCGGGAGCTCCTGAATCACTGGGTGTCGAGGGGATGGGCGAAGGGGCTGGCCAGCGGCACGTATTCGGAGGCGCGGTCGGCGCGCTTGAGGACCCGGTTGAGCAGGTTGGTCTTGTTGGGCCAGGGCTCGCCCTCGAGCAGGCGCTCGATCAGCCGCGCGGAGAAGGCGTTGCCGTGGCGCTGCTGGTAGCGTCTCAGGCTCGACCCGAGGCAGTGCCATAGCCGAGGTTCGAGCTTGGCATCGTCGCGCGCCAGGAAGAACACCGCCTGGGCGAGGTTGTTGATCAGCAGGCAGTAGCCGATGCGCTTGACCCCCAACTCCTCGGCGTAGCGTACCGAGGCCCTAGCGCGCTCGGTGAGGCTCGTCAGACGCGCATCGGGCCACTGCTCGGGCAGCAGCTTGGTGCCTTCCAGGTCGCGGATATAGATATGGCTGGGCAGGCCGTGGCGCAGCCCCACCACGACGTTCTGCAGATGCGGTTCGAACACCACCCCGAGCCGGCACAGGGCGAACAGCATCGGGTGGACCAGGTGCTCGACGTAGGCCTCGAACCAGCGCAGCGCCGCCTCCTCACGCGATAGGCCTCGATGGCGGGCCAGGCGCATGACCTCACGCTCCAGTGGCGAGTCCCCCGAGGCGGTATCGGCAAACAGCGCCGCCGCCAGCAGCGGCGTCTCGTCCTCTCCCCAGACCGGGGTCTGGCGCAGGATCAGGCCGAAGGCCTCCTGCAAGGCGATGCGTGTCTCCCACGGTTGGTCGCGGAAGTCGGCGGTGACGAAGCCGGGCTCGGCCATCAACGTCAGCGTCGGGAAGGTCTCGCCCAGGGTGCTGGCTTCTTCGCTGAGCAGGCGGCTCACGGCGACGGCGCTCTCGAGTTCGTACCAGGCATTCTTGCGCACGCAGTTGGTCAGGCGCACATGCAGCGAGCATTTCAGGAAGCGGTCGCGGCCGGGCTGAAACAGGGTGCGTACCGAGGCCGTGGGGTACCAGGGCTCACCGGCCGGCCCCAGGTCGATCAGGCGGCCGCTGTCGAGCGCCTGACGCACCACCGCCAGGCCGCGGATATGCTCGACCTGCCAGGGGTGCACCGGCAGCGCCCGGTAACCGGGAGGAAGGCGGAGGTCCGGGAGCTGGCGCTCGAGCTGCGCATAGGCGTCTTCATCGAGATGGGAGGCCTGGGCGAGATCGCTTGCCGCCACAGCGAAGTAATGCAGCGGGAAGGCAGCGCCGAGCTCAGGGGAGTAGCGCCGGATGGCGTCGAGCGCGACCCCTTCGCGGCTCTTGGGGGTGGGGTGGAAGGCGTGGCCGAAGATCAGCGACTGCTCCGAGCGCAGGTAGGCCCCCTCCCCTTGGCCCCAGTCGACGTCATCGGCGGCGGCGATGAACTCCCCCATCAGCTCGACACTGTTGCCGATCTGGGCCAGCAACTCGTCGTTGAACGGTTGATCGAAGCGCAGCGCCAGTTCGCTCAGCAGCATCCGCGCCAGGTGTTGCCAGTCCAGCGCCTGCCAAGGCTTGCCGAAGGTGGCGCCGAAGGGCTCGGAGCGGTAGGCGTGGTTGAGGGTGATCGAGGGACGCTCGACCGCGATCAGCAGTTGCTGGCCACTGCGCGGCAGCGAGACCTGCAGCACGTGGCCACCCTTGAGGCGCCGGTGCTGCTGGATCGCCTGCGGCCAGACGCGGGCGCCGAAGGGGCTGTCCCAGCTGAGCTCGCCGGCCGGCGCGGCGACCTCGCGGCAGTAGGCGTTAAGCAGCGCCCAGATCGAATGAGTGCTGGCCTGGTCGCGCAGATCCTGGGTCTTGAATGCCCTGTGCAGGGCGACGGCGGAGGAGCTAAGGGTCATGTTCGCTTCCTTTGCGAGGGGGAAATGAGGGGACGAGTGAGGCTCGGGGCAAGGCTCAGACCGAGCGCGGCCAGCACCCAGGCCGAGGCCAGCAGAGGGCTTGCCAGGCCGAAGCGCGAGGCCAGGACGCCGGCGCCGAGGCCGGCCGCGACGCCTGCCCACTTGGCGGCGGCATCGAGGCGTCCGAACAGGCGTCCGGCCCGCTGCCGGCTCGCGCCGCTCATCAGGCGGTGGAGCGCGACGAAGGCGGCGGTCATGGCAAGGCCCATCGCCAGTCGCGCCAGCCACATGCCGGCCTGCGATTGCCAGCCGTTGCCGTCGAGGCCGTACTGCGCCCAGCAGGCGAGCGCCATGGCGGCGAAGGCGAGCGTCAGGGTGCGCCGCGGGCAGTAGCGCCCCAGCGCCTTGCCCAGCGGAGCGGAGAGCGCGAGGTACACCAGGTGCGGCAGGCTGAACAGGGTGGCAAGCGTGACCGTGGACAGCTCGGTGAAGCGGCCCTGGAGGTCGGCGATGAAGTAGGGATAGGTGACCACGCAGGCGAAGGAGAAGCCGAACTGCAGCCACAGCAAGAGCCCCGGTGGCACCGTTTCGCCGGCGTCAGACGGCCCGCGGCGTGTGTCGCCGCTCGCCGAATCCGCGGCCTTAGCCGCTTCACGGGCAGGGCCATGGGCTGGAAAGGTAGCCACCAGGGCCGCCGCCGCCAGCGGCAGCAGGGCGAGCCAGGCGTACAGGGTCAGCGGGGATATCCCGCCGATCAGGTAGCCGAACAGGATCGGCGCGACGACCAGGGCGGCCCGTGCCGAGGCCTGCATGGCGGTGAGCGCCCGGGCCAGGCGCTCTCCTTCGAGCTCTCCGGCGAGCCAGGTATTAGAGGCGGCGAAGGTGCCACCGAGCAACCCTTGCACGGCCAGGGCCAGGGCGAAGCCGCCCACCGAGCCGGCCTGGCTCGCCATCAAGAAGCCCAGGGCCAGGCCGACCTGGGCGCGGATCAGGGAGCGCCGGGCGCCGTAGCGATCGGCGAAGCGCCCCCACCAGGGCGCCGCCAGGGCGGAAAACACCGTAGGCAGCACATACAGCCAGCCGACCAGGTGAAGCTGCGTGGAGGCGAACTCCTCGCTCAACAGGATGGCAAAGAAGGGCGGCATACCCAGCGCCGCCAGGGACGCCACGAAGTGGCACAGCATGACGCCCCGGACCCGCTGCCGTTCGTCCCGGCTCATGGCGTTGCCTCGAGCCGGGTATCCGACGGCACCTGCTCGAGCTCTGCGTCTAGGGCCGCCTCTTTCAGGAAGTTCGGCGCCGTCCTGCCGTAGAACTTGTTGATGTCCTTGGCCCCGGTGCTCGCCTTGCTGGCCAGGGTGCCGGCGGTCAGCAGGTACTTGGCGTCAAGGAAGTCCCGTTCCAGCAGCTGCGTCACGGGCGATCCGTCTTCTTCCGGCATGGCGGCCAGGCTTAGAGCCATGGCCCGGCGCACCTCGCCGTAGAGCTCGGCCCGTTCGCCGTGGCCGTGCGCGGCCAGGTGCTCGATCAGCGGGGCGACGTTGAGCTGCAGGGTGATGGTGACGAACATCTGCTCAAGCGCCTGGGGCGACTCGCACCAGATGCGCTGGTCTTCGAGCGTCTCCACCAGGCGATACAGCGCCGGCCAGCGGGTTTCGAGCCTGGTGCGATTCAGGCGGGGCGCGTCGTTGTCCTTGAGCAACAGGCGCATCTCCCCGCCCTCGCGCAGCAGCAGCATCGAGTTCTGCTGATTGGACTCCAGCGCCACGCCATAGCGCAGCCACAGGGGCAGGTGGATGTCGAAGGTGAGCCGCAAGTAGGTCCGCAGGAAGGCGCGGACATCGGCGTCGAAGAAACGCTCGGCCAGTTCCTCGTAGACCGCGGCGCCACTGGGGCAGGCCGCGACTAGCCCCGCCACCGAGACCAGGGTGGCGTCTTCGACCGCCGGTGGGTAGCGGCGCAGGATGAAGCCGAGAAACGGTTGGCCCGCGACATGGGCGCCCTGCTGCTCATCGGTGAGCAGCAGGCGCCCGGCGAGCAGCGCATCCTGCTTGGCGATGGCGCCGAGCAGACACTGGACCCGGTGGCCATCGCCGATGGTGCTGGGCTTGATGGTGCGGATATTGCGGCTGCCCAGGGTACGGATGGTCAGCGGTAGCTTGATGTGGGTGGTGGGCTGCTCAGTGAGCATCAGGCTGCGCACCGAGAGGGTGGGCTGGACCTCGACGGCCGCCAGCGGCGCCTTGATCACGGTCTCGGCCAGGCCCGCCTCCTTGAGCATGGCGTCGAGTCCCGACGCCCACAGGAATGGGTGCACGGGCAGCAGCCGATAGTCGTGGGCCAGGCGAGTGTCGAGCCCCACCCGCTCGACGCTTGGCCACCAGTCGGGCAGCGCCATATCGCTCAGGTGACAGAGCGCCCTCGGTACCGCCAGCCAGCGCAGCATGAAGCGCGGTTGGAACTCGGGAGCGAAGCGCCTGAGCGCCTCCACATCGAAGCCCAGCTTGGCCCGGGCGGTGGGATAGTAAGGATGATCCTGGAACGATGCCAGGCGGTCATAGTGGGCGAAGCGGGCCGACCACTCGGCGGGAGGGCAGGCGTTGGCGTCCTGGGCCGAGCAGCGGGCGAAGTAGTCACGCTGGGCCTCGCGACAGGCCAGCCGCTGGGCCTCGGCCTGGCGGCACTCGTCGGCGAAGGCGGCATAGTAGTCGCGCGCCTCCGGCGCCAGGCCCTCACTGAGCCAGGCAATAAGACTCGCCGCGTCCGAAAGCTCCCTCGCCACCTCTGCCCCGGGCGTCTCGCCGGCCACTACCACCGGTCCCTGACGATAGCGCCAGCGCTGCATGAAGCGCTCCGGCGTCACCGGCAGCCACAGGGTGCCTGAGGCCAGCGTCGTGATCTCGAGCCATGGACCCGGCGTGAGGGGACCAATATCCAGGCGGGATAGCGCCGGGGGCGCACCATCCAGCACCCGAGCCTGTCGCGTGATGCCTTGAACGTCCTCGCGTAACAGGGCGTCCACCACGCGCGCCAGTACGTAGCGGCGGGCCTCGTCGGCGGTGGCAGCGAAGGCACCATCGCGGCTTTCGGTCTCAATCGCCGGGCTCGCGTCAAGGGTCATGGCTGCATCTCCCAGGTCAGCGAGGCCAGCGTCGTTGCCACGCGCTCCTTGAGTCGGACGGTGCAGTCGCCGGCGGCGCGCAGGACGCCGAGATAGTCCTTGTTGGAATGGCTCAGGGTCAATCGCTCACCGGTCCTGCGCAGCGGGTGGAAGTCCACGAAGCCGTCCTCCCAGCGTCGGCGAAACGCCTCGGGCACCTGCACCAGGTGACCGGACTGGGTGGCCCTGACGTACTCGATGTGCAACCCCTTGCTGGCGATATCGAACCTGGGCAGGGCCTCGCCCAGGTGCAGGCGCAAGATGGTGCGGAACAGCTCGATGCCAAGGGTTTCATCGAGGAGAAACTCGCGACCATCGCCGATGGTGCGGTAGTTGATCTCGATCAGCCGAGGGCCCGTCGGCGTCAGCACGAACTCGCTGTGGCAGGAGCCGAAGCCGACGCCGAAGCGACGAATCTGATCGATGATGTCGTCGATCACCGCTTGGTCGAGGTCGAGCCCCCAGTGGGCGGCCAGCTCGATGAAATGCGGTGGTGGCGACAGCTCGACGCGAAAGCCGCCGAGGACCTCGAGCCGGTCGCCGTCACCCAGGGTTTCCAGGGTGTAAAGCTCGCCCTCCAGGTACTCCTCGATCAGCAGCGCCTGACCGGAATGGCGTTGCCACAGGCCTTCGCAGCAGGCGATCAACGCCTCGCGGGTGTCGACCCGGCTGACGTCCAGGCTCGCCACGCCCTCTCGGGGCTTGACCACGCAGGGTAGCGGGCAGTCCGGGGCGATCTCGGTGAGCTGCGCCGGCGTCGTCACCAGGCGGTGCCAGCACGGCGACAGCGCCAGCTCGTCGAGGCGCTGGCGCATCGCCGCCTTGTTCTTGGCCGCGAAGCACACCCGCCAGTCCTTGCCCGGCAGGCCGAAGTAGTCCGCCACCAAGGCCGTGGCGGCCTGCAGATGATCGCTGTGGGAGAACACCGCCCGCGGCGTGATGCCGGCCTCCTGTAGCGTTTCGAGAATGGCGATGGGGCTGAACACATCACAGCCGAGCACCGCCTCTGGATAAGCGGCGAGGCCCTCCTGTGCGAAGTGTCGACGGTGATCGCTGGGTAGGTCGGTGACGATCACTGGGTCAAGGTCTAGTTCTCGTGCCGCGGGCAGGAAGCCCTCATTGAGAACCTCCGTGACCACGTGGGCGACGAAGACGATCGGTTGTGGCATGGCTGGCTCCTTGTCTCTCGGACGAGTCGGGGCGCCAGGCCAGACAGGAAGCGGCTCCCTGACGGCTTGGCGGGGAGCCATGTTAGAATAAATATCAAATGATAATCAACACCATTCGCATTTGAGGAGTTTTACGTGTACAGCGACAATCAAGGTGAGAGTCACGCGACAATCAAGATGAGAAAGCCGAGATCGTGTGTCGTCGAGGTCGTGAGGGCGTAGCCCGAACGACCTCGACAACGCAAAACGGCGGGATCCCCT
>NZ_BMXS01000041.1 GCF_014651875.1 Litchfieldella qijiaojingensis | reverse complement strand
TTGTCGGCGATCGGCAGCATGTCCTCGAGACGCAGGCGGGTGGCAAACAGCGACTGATGCGCGTCACGCAGCACTACATCGGTGATGCCCAATGGGCGTTTGGTCTCACTCATGACCTTATCCTTATTGACTCAGAAGGGAAACGGGAACGCGGTCAGGCGGGGGTATCTATGTGGCATCAGTGATAACAGAAAGAACGTAACCGACTCACCCAAACAGCACTACGAGCAAGCAGATAATGCCAGCATGAAACACCATGCAAAAAGAACGTGACAGCAAGAAATTAGGTACTACGAGACAGCTTGTGCACCTGTAATCTCGACAGTAGACCCGCATAGAAAAGGCGCCTCATCAGAGCTAAGGAAAGCAACAAGCGCTGCAACCTCTTCAGGTTTGCCAATTCTTCCAAAGGGGACGAGCCTGTCGAGATCCTCCACCGTCTTGCCGGCCTTCTCAAGTCCCGACGCGAGCATGGGAGTATGGATCTCACCCGGGCAAACGGCATTGACCCTTATCTTTTGTGAAGCATGATCACGCGCGAGGCTTTTCGAGAAGGCCACCACCGCGGCCTTGGTTACGTTGTACGCGACATGTCCCGGCGCCGGATAGAGCCCCCACTGTGAGGCGGTGTTGACGATTGCCCCGCCCCCCGCGCCCTGCATATGGGGAATCGCCGCACGGCAAAGATAGAACATCGAGTGGATGTTCACGGCGAAGCTGTCGTACCAATCGGCCGTGGAAACCTCCGTGATGTCTCCCCTACGATTGATACCGGCATTATTCACCAGCACGTCCAGTCGACCAAAGCGCTCCATGACGTTATCGATCAGCCGGTTGCAGGCAGCCTCATCGGCGATATCGGCGGCCATCACCACGGCACGACCACCGCACGCTTCAATATCACCCTTGACGGTCATGGCAGATGCTTCGTTCTGATCCACCACCACGATAGCGGCGCCCTCCTCGGCCAAACGGTGACAGATGGCACTTCCAATGCCGCCACCACCACCGGTAACGACCGCAACCTTATCTTGAAAACGTGTCATGAACTGATTCCTTGCCGACTGACCTGAGGTGGTTAACGAATATAGCTGCCACCATTGATGTCAAGGGTGGCGCCATTGATCGAGCGTTGGGATGGCTGGAGGCAAAATGCGACCAGCTCCGCGACTTCCTTGGGAGTTGCGATGTCCCCGATGGGGATATCCGCGACGGCAGACTGGATACCATGTTTGGCGATAAACTCCTCAGCCATCTCCGTTCTGACCCATCCCGGTGCGATACAGGCGGCCACGATCCCTCTATTGCCGAAGGAGCGGGCGATGGATTTCGTCATGTTGATCAGCGCCGCCTTGGTGACCCCATAAGGCAGCGCTTCGGCGCTGTAGCCACGCTGAGCGGCGCGACTGGCCATGCTGATGATCTTGCCGCCCCCGTGTCGAGAGAAGTGATCGATGGCGAGTCGGCTCAGGTCAGCGGCCGCCTGTACGTTGATTTGGAACTCGCGGCTCCAGGCGGCGTGCCACTCGTCCCAATCCGACTCGATGGATATCTCCGTGCGAATGCCTGCGTTATGCACGACGGCATCCATCTTGGAGACCTGCTGCAAACAGCTCTCCCACAAGGCCCTGGGGCCCTGTTTGGAAAAGAGATCCGCCTGAACCAGCGCCCCCCGACCTCCGATGCGTTCGAGCAGGTTTTCGGCGGCTCGCCGATTGGAGCCGTAATGGATCAGGGGAAAGCCGCCTTGGCTGGCGACTTCTTCCACGATGGCGCTGCCGATACCGCCCGAAGCCCCGGTGACGAGGACATTCATTCCATCGAGATAGGAACCCATAGGATCTCCACATCTAGAAAATGTCATACGCGGAAAAGACGCGGAATCTTCGACTTCTCCGGCTTCACCAGACTTTCAGGACTTGTCCAGTGACCAGAGACTCGACGCTACGACTGTAGGCAAGGGCGACATCTTCAGCGACGACCGGCTTGAAGCCGCGGAAGAAAGGACCGTACTTACCCAGTGATTCTTTCAATACACTCGGGCTGACGATATTGATGCGAATGCCTCTGGGCATCTCCATGGCAGCAGCCTTGACGAAGGCCTCAAGGGCACCATTGATCATGCTGGGCGAAACGCTTCCCGGGACCGGATGCTCGTTCAAGATCCCGCTCGTCAGGGTGATGGATCCGCCATCGACAAGATAATCCCGGGCATATTGCGCCACGTTGACCTGGCCCATTAACTTGTCCTTGATACCCAGCAAGTGCTGGGACTCTTCCAGAGGTGCCGCCTGGAGCTCTTCGAATGGCGCAAAGGTCGCCTTACCGAGTGTCGTGATCACGGCATCCAGTGGTCCCAGCTGCTCAAACACCTGCTTGATCGACGCCGGGTCGGTGATATCCACGTTGACATCTCCACTCTTCGTTCCCGCAGTGATGACATCATGTCGTTCAGACAAATTGTCCTTGACCGCAGACCCGATGGTTCCACTGGCACCGATGATGAGGATTTTCAACCGTTTGGAATTCATAGTGCCAACTCCTCTTTTCCATCAATCCAACTTAGGTTAAAGTCTTTCACTTGGCTCTTGTTCAAATAATCGATGAAGCGCTTGCGGAAGAGTTCGGTATGTTCATGTGCCGCCTCTTCAGCTTTTTCCATATCTCCCTCGGCAATAGCCGTTATGATGTCTTCATGATCATTGCCGATAGTGCTGGACAGGTCGCTGATAATGAAATTTAACTGCAAGTGAATCAGACGCTGCCCTTCATCGAGAAGATTCTCATAATATTGAGTCAGATAAGGGTTCCCACCAGCCCGGGAGACACGCAGGTGAAACTCCTTGTTTTTCTCCGACATCATGCCGAAATCGGAAGCATTGACTGCATCCATGTATTCTTGATTCTTTTGGCAGATCTCTTCGAGATCGGCGTCACTCCTGAGACCTGCGGCAAGGCGCGTGACAGCGCGTTGAATGAGGTCCAGTGCATCCAGATAGCGAGGCAAGCCTTCAAAGTCAATCGGCTTTACAATGACACTTCTGTTGCTGAGAACTGTCACCAGCCCTTCACTATGCAAGCGCGCCAATGCATCACGAACGGGTGACCTGGACAAGTTAAAGCTGTCAGCCAATGACACTTCATCAAGCGGACTGCCCGGCTTGAGTTCAAGCGTCAGGATCCTGCGCCGCAGCGTTTCATAAATGTATCGCCCGCCGTGTCGCTTTACTGTGCCAGCCATAACATTCACCTCTGAAAAATGAATCAATCACAATACTAGCAGCTCCTGACGTCACGTTGTGAGGGGCTCAACCTCGTCCCCATGTGTCTGACAGCGTGAAGCCGTCGGCCAGAGGGTCGTCAGGGTCAACCCCCAACTGGTGAAAGCCATAGATCCAGGCACGTCCAGTCACGCTGGGTAATACCGCTTGCCTGCCTTCTATATCACCTATATCCCGGACTTCAACCTGGAACTCCCCCCCGATAATGGAGCGAGAAATCAAACGGTCCCCCTTGGCGACAAGCCCTCTGGCAAGCAACGTGGCCAAATTGGCCGAGCTCCCTGTCCCACATGGAGACCGATCGACCCTACCGGGAGGAAGAGTGGTACATGTCTGATATAGCTTATCCGCCAACCGGTTGCGGAACATCACATAGGCCACACCACGGATCGAGTCAAAGACCGGATGCTGAACTTCAATTTCCCGGTTCACGACCTTCTTGATCGCCGCCCCCAATTCAGCCAGCTTATGTGCATTTTCAGGAGTAATTTCTACTCCGACCTGTTCCGCATCAACAAGTGCATAAAAGACACCGCCATAGGCGATATCCAGATTGACGGAGCCGACTCCTGGCACCTCGACAACTCGATCGAGAGAATCGACAAACGCCGGCACCATATCCAACTTGACACTCGTGCAACGCCCTTCAGAACAATGGGCCTGCGCTGAGATGAGCCCTGCCGGGGTGTCGATGGTCACCGTGGTTATCGGCTCTTCCATCCTCACCATCCCCAGTTCCAGTAAAGCTGTCACCACACAGATGCAGTTGCTGCCTGACATGGGATGGGCTTTATCGGACTGCAATATGATCAATCCTGAATCAGCGTCCGGCGTGGTAGCCGGAAGCAACAGGTTGACCGACATTTGTAAACAGCCGCGAGGTTCCAGTGTGACAAAGCGTCGAAGGGAGTCATCAACTTCGTTGATATAATTCATCTTGTCGAGCATCGTCGAGCCAGGAAGGTCCAAAACGCCACCTGTAATGACCTTTCCGACCTCACCCTCACAGTGCACATCAACCAACTGTAGTGTTTTGCGCCAATGCATGATATTTCTCCCAGCTCAACGATGCTTGTGATTTATTTGATGAACCAGCCCCAAGGCTTGTCAGTCACATAGCTGGTGATCTGCTTCGTTTCGAGGTAGTTTTCGTATCCCCACTCCCCCAACTCACGACCGATACCACTCTTCTTGTAGCCACCCCAAGGGGCTTCGACAAAGGTCGGCTGCGAGCAGTTGATCCAGATGATGCCGGCCTTCAGGTTGCGGGCAACACGTTCACAACGCTCCAGGTCCTTGGACATCACCGCGCCGGCGAGCCCGTATTCCGAATCGTTCGCTACGCTGACGGCTTCCTCTTCCGTGCTGAAGCTGCGGATAGCCACGACGGGACCAAAGACTTCCTCTTTCCAGAGATCGTTATCCACGGGCACATCAACGAAGATAGCGGGATCGAGGTAATATCCCCTATCAAGACCTTCAGGTCGGGTGCCGCCGTACAAGAGAGTAGCCCCCGCCTTCTTTCCGTCTTCGATCGCTTGGGTCACTTTTTCATACTGCGCCGCATTGACCAAAGGCCCAAGCAGGACGCCATCTTCCATGCCGTTGCCGATCTTGAGCTTACGTGTCTCTTCAACCAGCCGCTCCAACAGTCTCGGGTACAGATTTTCTTGCACCAGGACTCTTGATGTGGCGGAACAGACCTCCCCCTTGTTCCAGAAGATCCCGAACATCAGCCATTCGACGGCAGCTTCCAGGTCGCAGTCATCGAAAATGATAAGCGGGGACTTGCCTCCAAGCTCGAGGCTGATGTTCTTGATGTCCTGGGCAGCGCACTTCATGAGCCGACTCCCGGTCGGTACGCTGCCGGTGAAGGCAATCTTGTCAACCAGCGGATGCTCGGACAAGGGCGCGCCCGCCTCTGGACCCATCCCGGTCACGATATTGACCACACCGGCCGGGAGACCAGCTTCCTGGCAAATGTCCGCCAGTTCGAGTGCCGTCAGCGATGTGACTTCGGACGGTTTCAGCACAATGGTGCAGCCGGCGGCAATGGCTGGCGCCACCTTCCAGGAGGCCATCAGCATAGGGAAGTTCCAGGGAGTGATAGCGGCCACTACACCAACCGGCTCCTTGATGGCCTTGGAGACGAAGCCATCCATGGAAAGTTCGATGGTTCTTTCCGGCTGTTCATCACTGCGCTCGGCCAGGTTGGCATAAAAATCAAAGCAACCGGCTGTATCCTCGATGTCCCACACAGCTTCCGGCAATGGTTTACCATTGTCCCGGACTTCCAGCATGGCCAGGTCGTTCACGCGTGCACGAATCCCTTCGGCGATACGACGAAGGTAGCCGGCCCGCTCCTTGCCGCTCATTCTGGGCCAGGGACCGTGATCGAAGGCTTCTCGAGCCGCCTTGACGGCGGCGTCGACATCCTCCGCAGTGGCTGCGCCAACTTCGGCAATCACTGTCTCGTCACTCGGATCGATGGCGGGGAATGTCTGACCCTTGACAGGCTGGGTCCATTGACCATTGATATAAAGGTTGTTGTAGGATTTCATTCGTCCACTCCTTCTATTTGAACTTAAAATCTTGATGCCCGGAATGGGGTGATATCCTCGGCACTTTTCCGCCCCTGCACCAGGTCTGCAATCAGGCGTCCCGTGGTAGCCCCAAGGGTAAGCCCCAGTTGGCCATGACCGAATGTCATGGCGACATTGTTGAGCTTTGGTGACTTATCAATGACAGGCTTGGTGTCTGGTAAAAATGGTCGAAAACCGACGCCAAACTCGACATCGGAAGTGTCGAGAGACGGAATGATGCGCTTCGCCTTTTCCAGGATGATCTTGGCGCGATCATAATTAGGCGAGGCATTGTCTCCGGCAAACTCTATGGTGCCGCCTATCTGCAAGCCCCTTGTCATGGGGATGAAGCCAAACCCACCATCGGCGTAAACTGTGGAATGTTTTAGATCGACACCACCATTACGCACCACGACCTGATAGCCACCGATACCCATCAGGGGCACCTTGACCCCCAAGGCCCCGAAGAACCTCTTGCTTCCATTACCAGCAGCGACGACCAGCTGCTCGACCGGAATCGATCGCCCACTGCCCAATGTGATGCCCGTCGCCATCCCTTGCCCCGTCTGAATATCCTGGACGGTATCCTTTATTCTCACCCCACCCTGGCTGATGAAGCTCTTCGTCAATTCCGCAATGAAGCCTTCCGTATCCCGCACGGTTCTCCAGTCAGAAAGCAGAAGGCCATGGGAAAACTTGCCCGCCAAGGCAGGCTCGAGATCGCTGATCTCTGTGGATCCAAGTAACTCCACCTTGAACCCGAGCTCTTGACGAAGCGCAATATAGGCCTGCTCATCCTCCAGGCCGGAGCGTGTATCAAACACTTCCAATGTCGGTTGACTGCCGATCAGGTCCTTATCATCACACTTGTCAATTAGTGGTTGATAATCGTCGTAGACTTTGCTCGTCAGTGATGAAAGTTCTTCCGCAATCATTTCGATTCTGGAGCGCCGTGCATTGGCCATGAATCGGAACATCCATGGCAAGAGCTTAGGCACTGCAGTCGGTCTTAATGCCAGAGGACCTTTCTGATCCAGCATCCAACCCGGTACCTTCTTCAGGATACCCGGCTTGGATAGCGGAATGATTTCACTGACGGCCATCTGACCACAGCTCCACTTGGCAGTACTATCGCCAGGCTCCGCGGGGTCTACCAAGGTAACGTGCATTCCCTCTCGCTGGAGATAGAGTGCACAGCACACACCAACAATGCCACCACCAATCACCACAGTGGACGGAGCCATGCTCATCAGAAGATCTCTCGAGTCGGGGCAGGAGTGATCGAGCTGTTCGGCCACTCCTGCCGAGTCTATACATTAAGGAGACGCTGATTTATGTCGCGAGCGACGAGAGGCTGGCCGCCGCCGGCGCGCAGCAACCGGAGTTGACTGATGGCTCAATGAGGATTGTGAGCACCGCCGGCGGCCAGGATATCGAGCGCAGCAATAAATCAGTGTTTACTTAAACGAGTTCATAGGCCTTCCTGAACTCCGCCTTCTCTTCCTCACTGAGCGGCTGCAGCGGCATCCTAGCGTTGCCCACCGGGAATCCACTCAGCTCACAGCCATACTTGATCTTCTGGATGAACTTGCTCGTCTCCAGGCTGTTCATGACCGGGAAGATCTTCTCGGAAATGCTTTTTGCACTGTTGATGTCACCCGCCATGAAGTCATTGTAGAACTTGATGATATTCTCCGGCATGATGTTGGCCGGCGCGCTGATCCAGCTGGAAGCACCCCAGAGGAAGAAATCCAGCGCGATGTCATCGGAGCCACAGCACAGATCAATCTTGCCCTTGTATTTCGTGCCGATATCAATGGCACGCATCAACTCACCGCTGCTTTCCTTTATGGCAATGACACGCGGATCGTCTTGAAGACCATCCATCACGCTATAGCCCAGCTCGATGGCGACACGCATGGGGTAGTTATAAAGTACGACCTCGACATCCGGAACGGCCTCGAGGATGGCGCGATAGTGTCCCAGCAATTCCTCGTCCGACGGTACGGAATAGAAGGGAGGGGCGATCAGTACCGCGTCATACCCGGCATCACGGTTCTGCTTGACCTGCTCGATGACCTCTCGGGTCGAAGGTGCGTTGGCACCGGCAATCAGCAGGCCACGGTCACCCACCACCTCTTTGACGGTTTTCAGGACTTCACGACGCTCCTCGTTGGTCAGAGCGTAAGACTCACCGGTTGAGCCCAGCGGAGCAAAACCACTGACACCCAGATTCAGTTGGTGCTCCACCAAGTCGGCCAGGACCTGATGGTTGACCTTGTCATTGTTGTCGAAAGGAGTGACAAGCGCGGGAATAATTCCTTCAAGTTTCATTACAACCTCCGGTTCTTCAATGTACTTTTATTACACAGGGTTTATGCAAAGCGGATCAGAAACCGCTTCTCGATCAGATCAACCAAGCGAGTCGCCGGGAAAGCAACGACGAAATAAATAACCGCTGCTGCCGTCAGAAACTCAACAGGACGACCAGTGCTGGATGAAATGTTAGAGCTAACGAACATCAAATCTGCGATGCCTACGGAAGAAATCAGGGCACTCTCCTTGAAGAGTGAAACGACATTTGACATCAGTGGTGGTATTGATCGCAACAGCGCTTGCGGGAAGATGACATTTATTGCCTTCACCCTAAAATTCAAGCCAAGAGCCACACAGGCATCGTGCTGCTCACCTGATATCGACTTGAGTGATCCACGAAATGTCTCGCTGGTGATCGCTGCCATGAATAGAACCATGGAGAGCATTACGGACACATAAGGTGGAATATCCTGCCCGAGTATCAGCGGCAGGCAGAAGAAGATCCAAAACAACTGAATCAACATCGGTGTGCCGCGGAAAAACTCAACATACAACCGTGCTGGCCACTTGATGAAGCGACTGGGAGCCACCCGCATGAGGCTAATGACAAACCCCAGCAAAGTTCCAACGATAGCAGCACCTATCGTAAAAAGTAGTGTGATGCCAAGGCCATTCAGGAGTACATCCCAATAGCTGAAAACGCGCAGGAATTCAAAACTCATGTTCATGACGATCTCCTCAACGTTCTACTGACGCGTCCTGTCGACGCTCCAGGAACGTAACAACCTGAGAAATGGGCAAAGACATCAGGAAATAGATCACAGCCACCGCCGTGAAAACTTCTAGGGGGCGATACGTATCGGTCGCCAGCATCTTCCCTGCGTACATCAAGTCGGCTACCGCCACGATGGCAACGAGTGCGCTTTGCTGCAGAATGGTGATGCCATTCGTCATGAGCACAGGAATCGCATTCCTCAGGGCTTGTGGAAAGATCACATGAACCGTTTTGTTCCATGGCCCCAGCCCCAAGGCCACACATGCATCGTGATGCTCCTTGGGTACGGCTTGGATGCCGGCACGATACGCCTCTGCATTGAAAGCAATCAGGTTGAGGCCTAACGCCAAAATGCCCATCGTAATCGGGTCGAAGAACACATTGAAGAGTATCGGTACACAGTAGAAGAACCAGACCACCTGTATCAGCACGGGAGTGCATCGAAAAAACTCGATGAACAGCTTCGCTGGTAAACGCAGGAACCATAAAGATGCCATCGCCATCAGGCAAACGACGAACCCGAACGTCAGGCCTAGTACATTGGCGCCCAGAGCCAACAGCAGCGTAGTTTGAAGCCCCTCAAAAAGTGGCCCGAAGTTACCAAGCAGCACACTGAAGTCAAATGTATAATTCATCGCGATTTACCTCACTTAAGATGCAGAACTTTGTTGAGGAAATCCTTCGTGCGCTCCTCCTTTGGCTCATTGAACATGATCTCGGGGTCGCACTTTTCTACTACCTTTCCACCGGCGATGAATACGGACTCAGTGGCAATCTTCTTGGCGAAGTACATATCGTGCGTGACGATCATCATGGCCATTTTTTGTTTTGCCAGATCCAACATGACTTTTTCGATCTCGGCGACCATCTCCGGGTCCAGCGCAGATGTCACCTCATCGAACAGCATCAGCTTTGGCTCAAGCATAAGCGCACGTGCAATGGCGACACGCTGCTTTTGCCCACCGGAAAGCTTGCCAGGATAACTGTTTAACTTGTCCTCCATGCCAAGCCGGCCAAGGTACTCTCGGGCACGATCCTCTGCTTCCGACCGGCCCATCCCGTGGACTTTCACGGGGGACAAGGTCATGTTGCCCAACACTGACAGATGGGGAAAGAGAGTGTAGTGCTGAAAAACCATGCCGACCTTGCTACGGGTGGCCAGATCGGTTTGCGTTCTACCCTTGCTGTCGACGCTGACATAAGGCTTGGAATCAAAATGAATCTCACCCTTATCAATGGGTTCCAATCCCATCAGCACCCTGAGCAGAGTACTTTTACCACTGCCACTCGGCCCGATGATGACCAGCCTGTCATCTTCCCGCATTTGCAGGTCCATCTCATCCATGACACAAGTGTCACCAAATCGCTTCGTGACACCCTTGAATTCGACCAATGGTTTAGAGCCTAGAAAACCTTGATGCTTGATGGCGTTTTCTGCTTTTTGCTCATTGATATTTTCTTCTGTATTCATTTGCTTCTCCAAAGCCGCATAGGTTGTAGGTTTATAGTGTTTGGAAAATGCAAGACCCTACTGCCTGGTACCGCTCAGGCAGAGAGGCGCGGTGCTCTGGTTGAGCGGGGATGTTCTGGAAGAACGTGCTGGAGAAAGCACGAAGTCCTCCCTTGTTTTTTGTTCATGGATGCAGGCTCGCCTCGTTGTGTGCAGATCTGCATACAAATGTAGATACTCCCTTTCCTTCTCGTCAAGGAGATCCGGAAAAAATCCTTGTCGACTTTAGGCGCACTACCAAAGTCGTATGATTTTTTATCTGTCTGAAATAAAAGGATTATTGCTGCCACAGGCACTCCGAAGGTCTCCGCCATTCCGATGGCACGCCCGTGAGATCTTCCTTAGATGCCTGATGACGAATGTATCCAACACATTGTTTTTTGGTGGCTATCAGACTGTGGAGGTTGCTGCGCAAAGGGAGGCCAGGCCTTTTCACTTAAGTCGAAGAGGTCCTTGTTGACTTGCTAAAAGTGCGATCCTACATTGTATGCAGGTCTGCATACTATGAAAGTCAGGCCGGCATGTCGCGGGGATCAGAGCAACAATATCTGTTCTACGACATGAGATGATGCTGAATCACACTTCATATCACTTAAAAAACAAGGAATTATGAAATGACCCGACTCATCAATCTCCGTTCGTTTACCACCGCTTGTTGCATAGCCACCTTAGGGCTCTCAGCCAGTTCATCTGTGTTCGCGGACACCTGGGAAAGTGTCAAGAGCTCTGGCGAGCTGAAGTGTGGCGCTGCCATTGCCAGCCCTTATGTCATGAAAAATCCCAGGACGAACGACTACAGCGGCTTTTTCGTCGAGATGTGTCGTGAGTTCGCTGACCACCTGGGGGTCGAGGCGACTTACGTCGACACCAACTGGGATAACATCGTGGCTGGCGTTCAGAGTGGTCGCTGGGATCTGGCGATGGCACTCAATGAAACGCCTGAACGCGCAAGGGCCATCGCCTTCTCCGAGCCTGTCTCCTACTACGAGGTTTCCTTCCTCTACAACAAGGACAACCCCAAGCTTCCTGATTCGGTGAGCAACCTAGAGGATATCGACAAGGCCGATATCACTATCGCCGTCATGTCAGGCACCGTGCAGGACAAGGCCGTGACCGGCAGCCTTGAGAATGCCAATATCATGCGTTTGCCCGGCCAGGATGAAACCAGGCTGGCCGTCATGTCTCGCCGAGCCGATGTCTTGGCCGATGCCAATGACACCAACCTCCTCTTCCATCATGCCAATCCTGACTGGTCGGTTGTCATGACGCCCACACCGCCTCTCGCCCCCCAAGGCGTTGCCTTCGGCATCAACCAGTCGGTTCCCGAGGCAGACATTCAGGAGCTGAATGAATTCATCATAGAGAAGAGGGAGTCGGGAGAGGTCGAGAGAATGATCAATGAAGCAGCTCAGATTGCCGTTGAACAGATGGAATGACACCTGGTTATCCATTTCCCTCTCTGCCCAGCAGCCTTGGCTGCTGGGCTTCTTCTTGTAAAGGGGACAGGAAAATGCGCTGGAAAAGAACCCTGAACGTGGTTGACTGCCATGCTGCGGGCGAAAGCGGCAAAGTCATCACCGGCGGTGTCGGGCAGGTCGCGGGCGAGACGATGTTCGACAAACGGGTGTATCTCGAAACCCACATGGATGATATTCGCAAGATGGTCCTGTTCGAGCCACGCGGTGCGGTATGGCACAACGCCAATATCGTCCTGCCCTCGAACAACCCACAGGCCGATATGGGTTATGTCATCCTCGAAACGACGGAGTATCCGGCGATGTCGGGCTCGAACACGATCTGCGTCGCCACCGTTCTGCTCGAGACCGGAATCCTGCCCATGCAGGAGCCTGTGACCGAGCTGACGCTGGAATCACCCGCCGGGCTGATCAGGGTGCGCTGCCAGTGCCGCGATGGCAAGGTGACCAGCGTGCGGCTCGTGAACCAGCCGGCTTTCTGCTATTACCTCGACACACCGATCGAGGTCGCGGGACTGGGCACCGTGCGTGTCGACATCGCCTATGGCGGCATGACCTATGCCATCGTCGAGGCGGCCGATCTGGGCTTCAGCCTGGCGCCGGACGAAGCCCATGACCTGTGCGCGATGGGTCAGCGGATCAAGGCGGCGGCGGTCGAACAACTCGCCGTCGAACACCCGGAAAACCCAGCAATCCCCGGCATCACCAACACCGAATTCACCGGTCCGCTACGGCGCGAGGGTGACAGGCTTGTCGCACGCAATACCGTCGTGGTTTCGCCTGGGCGCTGCGACCGCTCGCCCTGCGGGACGGGCACTTCGGCGCGTCTGGCGGTGATACAGGCGAAGGGACAGATCAAGCCGGGCGAGATATTCATCCACGAGTCGATCACCGGCAGCCGCTTTACCGGCGAGATCGAAAGCATGACCCGCGTCGGCCCCTACGACGCCGTGGTCCCGGCGATCGCCGGGCAGGCCTGGATCACCGGCCTCTATCAGATGGGGATGGACCCGACCGACCCCTACCAGTCCGGCTTTACCCTTTCGGACACCTGGATGGACAGCGCCTCGGGCATCGCGATTTAGTGGTCTACCAACCGCGGGTCAGGTAGCTCCTCGTGGCTACCCGACTGATATTCAGCTCCACCTCGGCGGCCGAGAAGCCACCGCGTTCCACCACCTTGCGATAGATCCTCAGCAGCCTAGGTCGGCATCGCTCGGCTGGCCCGTCAAAACCTCCTTGCGGGTAACACCGGTATTTCCCTCCCCCTCGCCGAAGTTCCTCTTCGAGGATGACCCCGCAGAGGGGATAAGTTAAGCATTGACTTTCATGAGATTAAATAAGCCTAGATTTAACTTACCAGTAGCCAGCGATAGCCTGCTGCCATGACTTATCGTGAGTCTTCTTTAGAAATCGGGAGATCGCCCGCGAGGCGAAGACGGAGACAATACAGCCCGCACATCAACCCAAGGTAATTGACATGACAAGTCCAAAACCGAAAGAGTATAAACAGCCGAGCCTGATGGTGGCGATCACCCCCGTCGTCTTGACGTTGCTGGTACTGGGCGTACAGCTGTTCTATTTCGGCGATTTCACTCCTCATATCCCCCTGGCCATCGGCCTGGCAATCACGGGGCTGGTCGGCATCAGTCTCGGTTTCAGTTGGAAACAGCTCGAAAAGGGCATCTTCCACGTCATCCATGTCTCCCTCCCTTCTGTCTCCGTGCTGCTATGTGTCGGCATGATCATCGGGGTATGGATCGCCAGCGGCACCGTGCCGACCCTGATCTACTACGGCCTGACACTCCTCTCGCCGAACTTCTTCCTGGCGGCAGCCTTGCTGCTCTGCTCGGTCGTCTCGCTATCGCTGGGCACCTCCTGGGGTACGATCGGCACGGTGGGGCTGGCCCTGATGGGAATAGGCGCGGGCTTTGACATCCCGATGTACTGGACCGCCGGCGCGGTGGTATCGGGCGCCTATTTCGGTGACAAGGTCTCGCCGCTGTCGGATACGACTAACCTCGCCCCGGCAGTCACCGGCACGGACGTCTTCTCCCATATCAAGAACATGATGCCGACGACGATTCCGGCGATGGTGATCGCCTTCATCGTCTACCTGATGGCCGGCTTCACCCTGGTCGACGACGATGGCGCCTCTTTCGACAGGATCAATGCCATCACCGCCGCGCTGCAGGCGAACTTCACCATCTCGGCCTGGCTGCTGCTGCCGGCAGCTCTTGTAATCGTGCTCGCGGTCAAGCGGATGCCGCCCATCCCGGCGCTGTTCGCCGGCGTCGCGGCCGGTGCGATCCCCGCCATCTTCGTGCAAGGCGTCGGCGTACATGATCTGTGGACCTATGCCAATGACGGTTATGCGATCGAGACCGGCATCGGTGCCATCGACAGCTTGCTCAACCGTGGCGGCATCCAGTCGATGATGTGGACCATTTCGCTGGTGCTCATCGCGCTGGGCTTCGGCGGTGCGTTGGAAAAGATCGGCTGCCTGGACGCGATCGTCTGCGCGATCATGTCCAAGGTGCGCAGCTTCAAGGGGTTGCAGACATCCGCAGTGTTGACCTCGGTGTCCACCAACCTGGTGGCCGGCGACCCCTACCTCTCCATGACTCTGCCCGGCCGCATGTACGCGCCCACCTACCGGGGTATGGGGTATTCGACCCTGAACCTGTCTCGCGCAATCGAGGAAGGCGGGACTCTCATCGCACCCCTAATTCCGTGGAACGCCGGGGGTGCCTTCGTGATCAGCACCCTGGCGCTCGGCGTCTCCGACGGGAATATCGAGAACCTGCTGTACATTCCTCTGGCCGTCGCCTGCTGGGTGTCTCCCGTGATCGGTCTGTTCTATGCCCAGTTCGGCCTATTCTCGCCCCGCGCCACCGAGGAGGAGCGGCAACTCTGGCAGGAGCAGGAAGAGGCCATCGCGACCGACCTGGGGGCCGCTGTCCAGACCAGCGAAGAACTTGCCATCAGTCCGAAACCGTCGAGCTGACATCCCCGCCCCGCCCGGTCTTGCCGGGCGGGGCACCTGACGGTCAGCCGACGTCATTCCTGCTTAAGCGGCTTCGAGACTGTCAAGAAAGTCCAGCACTTCTGCCCCCAGGGGGATTCCCCGTTTCATCGATTGCGCGCGATGGCGCAGTCGGCGATCACCCGGCAAGCGTTGCTGGCCCGCATCCCTCACGTAGCCGACAATATCGCTGACACGGCCAGCAAAATCCGGAAGAGCGCCGCGCCCCTTCCGCGGATCGATCAGCAGCAGGGATTGGCCGGTATTGGCGGTAACGGCACCGGGATGCCGGGAAGGGTCGACTTCGGCCGAGAAATTACCGCCGACAAGAGCCGCGCAAAGGATCTCGACCATCAGAGAAATGGCTGCCCCCTTATGAGCGCCGAAAGGGAGAAGCGCTCCGCCATCCAACACCTTTGCGGGATCTGTCGTTGGCCTGCCTTCTGCATCCACACCTATGCCAGGCTCGAGGGCTCGCCCCTCACGAGCGGCAATCTGGACGTCTCCATGCGCCATCACGGAAGTGGCCATATCGAAGACCAGTGGCGGCTCACCGGCGCGTGGCGCGGCAAATGCGAAGGGGTTGGTGCCGAATACCGCCGTATGGCCTCCATAGGGAACGACGGCGGGGGAGGAATTGATGAAGGAAAGCGCAATCATGCCCTCCTCTGCGAATGGCTCTACATCCAGCGAAAGGGCACCCAGGTGGTGGGAATTGCGGATGGCTATGACTGCAGCCCCGTTATGCCGTGCCTTTCGTATCCCAAGGTCTCGCGCACCTGCCAGCGCCGGCACTGCGAACCCATTGCGTGCATCTACACGCACGAAGCCGGGGCTGGCATCCTCTATGACGGGCGTCGCCGCCGGATCCACCCAACCATCGGCCTTGAGGTTGGAGACATAATCGCGCATCCGGAACACGCCATGGCTGTGGGCGCCATCACGTTCGGCGGCCGCACAGTTCTCTGCCAGCAGGCGCGCGACATTCGATGGACAACCATGGCGCTGGAATATTCCGCATAGACGGTCAGCGAGTTCGTCAAAGGACAGATAGGTTATATGACTTTTCATTGTACTTTTCTTACTCCTTCACCAGACGCTCGAGTTCCTCGAGATAGCTTTCCAGCACCAGGTTGGGGGGAGCTCCCTTGCGGGTTATGGCGCTGTAATGGGTGAGATAGTGCCACCTTTGGGGATTCAGGGCTCGCATTCTGCCATCGCGCACCCACCGCTCGGCGTAGTGGGTCGGCAGGTAACCGATATAGCGACCGGACAGGATCAGGAAGGCGATGCCTTCCCGATCGGTGGCTGAGGCAGCGGCCTTGAGGGGCTCGTGAAGCGCCTTGATTTCGGGGGTCTGCGCGTAAGCGGGCACCACGGCATCACAATTCGCCAGCTGTTCCTCCGTCACCCCTTCGATGTCGAACAGTGGATGGCCGGATGCGCAGTATAGCTGCGAGGTCTCCTCGTACAGCGAGAGATAATTTAGCCCAGACAAGGTCTTGAGCGCCGGAATCACGCCAGTATGCAGGCGACCATCCAGGACGGCCAGCTCGATGTCATTGGGCGGAATCATGCGGATATGGATGCGCACCTCGGGCCCGCGCTCCTTGAGCGCGCTCAGAGCATCGGTGATATGCATCTCGGGCATGGTCACCAGGTTGTCGGTGATACCGATATTGAGCTCGCCCTTGAGCCAGGCGTGCAGGCCGTTGACCCGAGTACGGAAGCCTTCCACCGCCGCCAGCAACTGCAGCACGGCCTCGTAGACCTCGGCGCCTTCGTCGGTGAGGGAAAAGCCGCTACGCCCACGCTGGCAGAGCCGCAGGCCGAGCCGTATCTCCAGGTCGTTCATCGCCATGCTGATGGCAGCACGGCTGATATTGAGCTCCACCTCGGCGGCGGAAAAGCCGCCACACTCCACCACCTTGCGGTAGATCCGCAGCAGGCGCAGATCGGCATCACTCAGTTGGCCCGTCAAGGCCTCCTTGCGGTGCGACATGGGCCCTTCCTCCCCATCGATCACAGGTCGATGGTAAGGTTAGCAAGAACGCCGCATAAAGTTAACTCGTGGCTTTTATGAAATTAAATATTTCTGGATTTAACTTATCATTATCCGGAGCTAGTCTTCCCCCATCGCTACCATCAATGGCGGTGTCAACAGAGGGGTGCTGCCATGTCAGATCAAGAATTCCCACAGACCGCTGGTCTGAGCCCAGAGCAGCTGGATGCTTACTGGATGCCCTACACCGGTAACCGCCAGTTCAAGCGCGACCCGCGGATCATCGTGGGTGCCAAGGGCAGCTACCTGACCGATGCCCAGGGCCGACAGGTCTTCGATGGCCTCTCCGGCCTCTGGACCTGTGGTGCAGGCCATTGCCGCCCGGAAATCACCGAGGCGGTTAGCCGGCAGCTCGCCGAGCTGGACTACGCACCAGCGTTCCAGTATGGCCACCCCAAGGCCTTCGAGCTGGCCCACCGGATCCGTGAGTTGACCCCCAAGGGGCTCGACTACGTGTTCTTCACCGGCTCTGGCTCCGAGAGCGCCGACACCTCGCTGAAAATCGCCCGCGCCTACTGGCGCAAGAAAGGCAAGCCGACCAAGACCAAGCTGATTGGCCGCTCCAAGGGCTATCACGGCGTCAACTTCGGCGGCTTCAGCCTGGGCGGCATCGGGGCCAACCGCACCATCTTCGGCCAGGGCGTCGATGCCGACCACCTGCCGCATACCCTGCTGAAGGAAAACGCCTTCACCAAGGGCATGCCCAAGCGTGGCGCCGAGCGGGCCGAGGAGTTGCTGGAGCTGATCGCCCTGCACGATGCCTCCAACATCGCCGCCGTGATCGTCGAGCCCCTGGCCGGGTCGGCCGGGGTGATTCCGCCACCCAAGGGCTACCTGCAGCGGCTGCGCGAGATCTGCGACCAGCATGACATCCTGCTGATCTTCGACGAGGTCATCACCGGCTTCGGCCGCATGGGTGCGATGACTGGCGCCGAGGAGTTCGGCGTGGTGCCGGACATCATCAACGTCGCCAAGCAGCTGACCAACGGTGCGGTGCCCATGGGTGCGGTGATCGTCCAAGGCGATATCTATCAGACCTTCATGGAGCAAGGTGGCGCCGACTATATGCTGGAGCTGCCCCACGGTTACACCTATTCGGGGCATCCGGTGGCCTGTGCCGCAGCGTTGGCCGCCCTGGATGTGCTCGAGAATGATCGCCTGATCGACCGCGTGCGGGAGATGAGTCCGATCTTCGAGGAATTACTGCACGGACTCAAGGGCAGCCGCTATATCAGTGACATTCGGAATTATGGGCTTGCCGGCGCCCTGCAGATCGAGAGCTACCCCGGCGAACCGGCCCGCCGCCCCTACGAGATCGCCATGAAGTGCTGGGAGAAGGGATTCTACGTTCGTTACGGTGGCGACACCATCCAGCTCGGCCTGCCCTTCATCGTCGAGCGCGACGAGATCGATCGCCTCATCAACGTCCTTGGCGACGCCATTGGCGAACTGGACTGAAGAACTCAACCCATAACGTCTAAGGAAGTGCTGAATAAATAGGCGAGCAGCTTCAAGCACAAGGCGCCCGGAGCGCAGCAACCGGAGCATATGGGGTATATGTGAGGGTTGCGAGCACCGCGTAACGCAGTGATTGGGCTGCGCAGACCTTTATTCAGTGCTTCCCTAATTTGAGAGGTATCACCATGACCATTCTTGGCCATCTGATCAACGGCGCTCGTGTCGACGACGCCGCACGCACCCAGGACATCTACAACCCCTCCACCGGCGAAGTGGGCGGCCAGGTGAGCCTGGCCAGCAAGGCCACCGTCGAGGACGCCATCGCTGCCGCCCAGGCCGCCTATCCGGCCTGGCGCAACACCCCGCCCGCCAAGCGTGCGCGCGTTATGTTCCGCTTCAAGCAGTTGCTGGAAGAGCATGCCGACGAGATCTGCCGGCTGATCGGCCAGGAGCACGGCAAGATCGTGCACGATGCCAAGGGCGAACTGCAGCGCGGCATCGAGAACGTGGAATACGCCTGCGGCGTGCCGGAGCTGCTCAAGGGCGAGCACAGCAAGAACGTCGGCCCGGGCATCGACTCCTGGAGCGAGTTCCAGCCGCTGGGCGTGGTCGCCGGCATCACCCCTTTCAACTTCCCGGCCATGGTCCCGCTGTGGATGTACCCGATGGCCATCGCCTGCGGCAACACCTTCGTGCTCAAGCCCTCCGAGCGCGACCCGACCTCGACGCTCTACATTGCCGAGCTGGCACTGGAGGCGGGCCTGCCCGCCGGCGTGCTGAACGTCGTCAACGGTGACAAGGAAGCCGTCGATACCCTGCTCGACGATTTCCGCGTGCAGGCCGTCAGCTTCGTCGGCTCCACGCCGATCGCCGAATACATCTACAGCCGCGCCAGCGCCAACGGTAAGCGCTGCCAGGCCCTGGGCGGTGCCAAGAACCATGCCATCGTGATGCCCGACGCCGACATGGACAACGTGGTCAACTCCCTGACCGGGGCCGCCTTCGGCTCGTCGGGGGAGCGCTGCATGGCGCTGTCGGTGGCGGTGGCCGTGGGCGACGAAGCCGCCGACGCCCTGATCGGCAAGATGCAGGAGCAGATGAAGACCCTCAAGGTCGGCCCCTTCTCCGACGCCGAGAACGACTTCGGCCCGGTAATCACCAAGGCCCACCAGGAGAAGGTTTGCGGCTATATCGACAGCGCCGAGCAACAGGGTGCCGAGATCGTGGTCGACGGCCGCGGGGTGCAGGTGCCGGGCCACGAGAACGGCTTCTATGTCGGTGGCACCTTGATCGACCGCGTGACTCCCGAGATGACCTGCTACCTCGAGGAGATCTTCGGTCCGGTGCTGCTGGTGGTCCGTGCCGGCTCCATGGAAGAAGCCATGCAGCTGATCGACGATCACGAGTACGGCAACGGCACCTGCATCTACACTCGCG
>NZ_BMXS01000040.1 GCF_014651875.1 Litchfieldella qijiaojingensis | reverse complement strand
TCGATGAATCGGGGTTTTCCCAATCCTCTTGCGTGCCCTATGCCTGGAGTCCGGTCCGTCAGCCCTGTGAGGTCACGGCCTATTCACACAGCCATCGTTTGAACGTGCTGGGCTTCCTGAGCCGTCACGGAAAACTGGTGTATCACACCACGACGGAGGCGGTGACGACAGAGACGGTCATCGCGGCTTTCGATCATTTCATTGAACAGAAAGCCCCGGAGACCTTCGCTGTCATCGTACTCGACAATGCCAGCATGCATAGGTCGAAAGCGTTCCGGCAAAAGCTGCTGGAATGGATGTCGCATCGTGTGCACCTGGTCTACCTGTCAGCGTATTCGCCAGAGCTGAACCTGATCGAGATTCTCTGGCGGCAGATCAAATATCGCTGGCTGCCTCTGACCGCCTATCGAGACTTCGCCACGCTATGCAGCGAGGTTATCAAAGTGCTCAGTAACTACGGAAGTGAGTACAGGATTACTTTTGATTAAGCACTTAGTACTAGGGAACCGCTGATTAATTGATGGCCAAGCGCCACATGACCCTTTCCTGGCAAAAGGGCTCGCCACTGTTCAATATGTCGCCACCTTCTGGCAGCGTTTTCTGCCCAGCCGCCCGGTCGTCAGTCGGCTGGGTCATGCTCAAGACGCACTGCTCCCCTCAACGCAAGGCGGGTATCGCCCTGCCAGCACCAGCTTGACGAGACCAAACAGGGTAAAGAGCTGCGCCTGGTTCTTGGCCAGCCCCTTGTAACGCACCTTCCGGTAGCCGAAGAGGTTCTTCAGCACGTGGAAGGGATACTCGACCTTGGAGCGGACACTCGCCTTGGCCTTTTCGATCTCCAGCAGCAAGGTCTTCATTGGGCTGTCTTCCATCTTCCTGATGGTGCTTCGCTTGGCCGCGACGCAACACCGGCTATCCGGATCGTCCTTGTCTTCGTCCAGGTACTCACCCATGCCGGTATAACCAGCATCACCGAAGACGGTATTGTCGTCGTCACGTACCAAGTCGGCCACCATGGTGACATCGGCAACATTGGCGGAGGTGGCCACCATGCTGTGAGTCAGCCCGCTCACGACATCGACGCCGATATGGGCCTTCATGCCGAAAAACCACTGATTGCCCTTCTTGGTCTGCTTCATCTCCGGATCGCGCTGCTTGGCTTGGTTCTTGGTGGAAGGCGCTGCCGCCACGATGGTGGCATCGACGATGGTGCCCTCACGCATGAACGGGCGCTGCTCGGCCAGGCCGGCATTGATCTCCGCGAAGATGCGCTGGGTCAGGGCATGTTGCTCCAGCAGGTGGCGGAAACGCAGCAACGTGGTGGCATCCGGCACGCTCTCGACGGCAAGATCGATACCGATGAAGTCGCGCATGGCCTGGCTGTCGTAGATGGCATCCTCCAGCGCCTCGTCGGCCAAGGCGTACCACTGCTGAAGAAAGTAGACACGCAGCATGCGCTCCAGGCCGATCGGTGGACGCCCTCGCTTGCCTGCGGCATCCGGGAAATAGGAGGACGACAAGGCATTGATCAGCCGCTGCCAGGGCACCAGGGCATCCATCTGGGCCAGGAAGCGCTCCCGGCGCGTAACCTTCTTCTTGTTCTGGTACTCGGCCTGGGCAAAGGAGATCTGCTTCATCAGGTGGCTCTGGTCAGATAGTAGCAGGAGCGCCAGATTCTACCCCACCGATGACTGCCAGGCAGCTACAGCGGGATTTATGCAGCGTTTCCCTAGCGACTGGCCGACAGGACTGGCACCATGATGCCATGAACAAGCGACTCCTGATCGTGGCCCATGCGCCTTCGCCCAATACCCTGAAGCTGCGCGCGGCCGCCGAGCGTGGCGCCCGCCACCCCGATATCGAAGCCGTCGACGTCACGGTCAAGGCGCCACTGGACGCCGGACCGGACGACATCCGCGCCTGCGATGCCATCCTGCTCGGCACCACCGAGAACCTCGGCTACATGAGCGGCGCGCTGAAGGATTTCTTCGACCGCAGCTACTACCCCGTACTGGAGGAGAAGCAAGGCCTACCCTGCGCACTCTACATTCGTGCCGGTCGCGACGGCACCGGTACCCGCCGCGCGGTGGAAGGCATCGTCACCGGCCTGCGCTGGCACTGGGTTCAGGAACCCTTGACGCTGCGCGGTGAATGGCAGGAAGCGTTCGTCGATCAAGTCGAAGAGTTGGGGACGTACATGGCGGCGGCCTTGGACAGCGGCATCATTTGAACGCGAAACGGCACCCATGCGGGTGCCGTTTTAGTTTCACGTGAGGGTGCAGCTTACTTGAGGCGCTCGAACACCGTGGCCACGCCCTGGCCCATGCCGATGCACATGGTAGCCAACCCCAGGGTGGTTTCCTGTTGCTGCATCACGTTGAGCAAGGTGGTGCAGATACGTGCTCCGGAGCAGCCCAGTGGATGGCCGAGGGCGATGGCACCACCGTTGAGGTTGACCTTTTCGTCCAGAGCATCGAGGAAGCCGAGATCCTTGAGTACCGGGATCGATTGGGCGGCGAAGGCCTCGTTGAGTTCCACGGTCTGAATGTCGCCTGCGGACAGGCCAGCGGCCTTGAGCGCCTGCTTGGACGCTGGTACCGGCCCATAGCCCATGATCGAGGCGTCGCAACCGGCCACGCCGGTGGAAACGACCTTGGCGATCGGCTCGACACCCAGCGCCTGGGCACGCTCATAGCTCATCACCGCCAGTCCGGCGGCACCCACGGAGAGCGCCGACGAAGTACCCGCGGTCACCGTGCCACCACGCGGATCGAACACCGGCTTGAGCTCGGCCATCTTTTCGAGGCTGGCATCGGCACGCACCACTTCATCATGTTTGACCAACACACGGAAACCACGGTCGTCGTGTCCTTCGACACCGATGATCTCGTTGTCGAAGTAGCCTTGCTCGTTGGCGGCATAGGCACGCTGGTGCGAGCGTACCCCGAACTTATCCTGTTCCTCGCGGGACACACCGTGCATCTTGCCCAACAATTCAGCGGTCAGGCCCATCATCATCGCCGCCTTGGCGGCATACTTGCTGGCTGCCGGATTGACATCGACACCGTGGGTCATGGGCACATGCTCCATATGCTCGACGCCACCGATGATGTAGAAGTCGCCCATACCAGCCTTGATGTTGGCCGCGGCGATATGCAGCGCAGTCATTGACGAACCGCACAGGCGATTGACGGTCTGGGCCGGCACGGTGCGCGGAATGCCGGTCATGATCGCCGCATTGCGGGCGATGTTCATCGCCTGTTCCAGGGTCTGGTTGACACACCCCCAGATCACGTCGTCGACTTCATTGGGGTCGAGATTGGCATTGCGATCGAACAACGACTGCATCACCGATGCCGACAGGTTCTCGGCACGCACGTTGCGAAAGGCACCATTCTTGGCCTTGGCCATGGCAGTCCGTACCCCATCGACCACCACGATATCTCTCGGATTCAAACTCATCTGCTGACTCTCCTTAACACGTGGTGATTCAGGCGTAGAAATGCTCGCCGGCCTTGGCCATCTGGCGCAGTTTATCGGTGGGCGCGTAGAGCGGCCCCAACTCGTCGGCGAGGCGATCCGCCAGGTCGACGAACTCGGCTATCCCCGTTGCATCGATATAGCGCAGCGCTCCACCTCGGAACGGCGGGAAACCGATGCCATAGATCAGTGCCATGTCGGCCTCGGCCGGGCTGCCGACGATGCCGTCCTCGAGACAGCGCACGGTCTCCAGACACAGCGGCACCATCAGGCGCGCCATGATCTCCTCGTCGGAGAAATCCTGTTCCTTCGTCACCATGCTCTTGACCAGTTCGTAAGCCTGGTCGTCGTTGACCTTCTTCGGTTTGCCTTTCTTGTCTTCCTCGTAGGCGTAGAAGCCCCTGCCGTTCTTCTGGCCCAGGCGGTCGTTGTCGACCATTACCTGAATGGCGGTCTTGCCTTCGCGCGCCATGCGCTCGGGGAAACCTTCGGCCATCACCTCACTGGCATGCAGGGCGGTGTCCATGCCGACCACGTCGAGCAGATAGGCCGGGCCCATCGGCCAACCGAACTTCTCCATCACCTTGTCGACGCGCTGGAAGTCGGCCCCCTGCTCGATCAGCAAACTGAACCCACCGAAGTAGGGGAACAATACGCGATTGACCAGAAATCCCGGGCAGTCGTTGACCACGATCGGCGTCTTGCCCATGGCTCGGGCGTAGGCCACGGTGGTCCCAACAGCGGCATCGCTGGTCTTCTCGCCACGGATGACCTCGACCAGCGGCATGCGATGGACCGGATTGAAGAAGTGCATGCCGCAGAAATTCTCGGGGCGCTTGAGGTTCTGCGCCAAACGGTTGATGGAGATGGTCGAGGTGTTGGAGGTCAGGACGGTGTCCTCGCCGACCAAGCCTTCCACCTCGGTAAGCACCGCATCCTTGACCTTGGGATTCTCGACCACCGCCTCGACCACCAGGTCGACATGGCCGAAATCGCCGTAGGACAGCGTGGGACGGATATTCGAGAGACGCTCGGCCATCTCGTCGGTACCCAGCTTGCCGCGCTCGACCTGCTTGGCGAACAGCTTGCGCGCCTCCTTGAGGCCGAGTTCCAGCGCTTCCTCCTTGATGTCCTTCATCAAGATCGGCGTGCCCTTCGAGGCACTCTGGTAGGCAATGCCGCCCCCCATGATACCGGCCCCCAATACCGCCGCCTGGGCGACCTTGCCAGCCTGTTTTTCGTATTGGCTGGCCTTCTTCTTGACTGCCTGATCATTGAGGAACAGTCCCACCAGGTTGAAGCAGACATCGGTCTTGGCCATCCTGGCAAAGGCCTTGGCCTCGATGGCTTGGGCTCGCTCACGGCTCTCACCGGCGCCCTTCTGGATCACCTTGATGGCCTCGATGGGGGCTGGATAGTGCGGGCCGGCCTTGCCCGCCACATAGCCCTTGGCAGTCTCGAAGGCCATCATCTGCTCAATGGGATTGAGGTGCAGCGGGCCCTTCTTCTCTTCGCGTCGGGCCTGGTAATCCAGTTCGCCGGCATTGGCCCGCGCCAGGATATCGAGCGCAGCGGCTTCAAGCTGGTCACCCGGCACCACGACATCCACGGCCCCCGTCTTCAGGGCATCCTGGGCCTTGTTCTCGCTGCCGCCTGCGATCCACTCGACGGCATTGTCGGCACCGATCAAGCGTGGCAGGCGAACGCACCCACCCCAACCCGGCACGATACCCAGCTTGGTCTCGGGCAAGCCGATACGGGCCTTGTCGCTCATCACCCTGAAGTCCGTGGTCAACGTGACTTCGCAACCACCGCCCAGCGCCAGCCCGTTGATGGCGGTCACGGTAGGGAACGGCAGGTCCTCGATGGCATTGAAAATGGCGTGGACTCTCTGGTTCATCTCGACCAGGAAGTCTTCTCCCTTCTCGAACAGGCCATGAAACTCGGTGATATCGGCGCCGACGATGAACACGTCCTTGGCACTGGCGATGATCAGTCCCTTGACTCCGCTTGCACTCTGCAGCGCCTTGACCGCTTCATCCAGTTCTCCGACCACGCTGCTGGAAAGCTTGTTGATGGACTCATCCTTCAAGTCGAAGGTGAGCGTCGCGATACCATCGCCATTGGTCGCCACCGTGATGGCATTGCCTTGATAGATCATCCACGAATCTCCACACAGGGTTGGACGTTGGAGGACCGCCAGGTTTTCATACGGCCGTTTGATTGATGGATAGCTTGGTCCACCTTGCCCCTTGGCGTCAAGTCCACCTTCTTTAGCCTAACGTCGAAGTCGGCTCGTTACGCCGATGCATGGTGTCGCTCTTCCACGACTCCCGACCACGACACTAGCTTGTTAGGATGCGCCTTTTCGTTGCCATTGGGAGATATTCCCGCGACATGACGAAGTCATCATCTTCATCGCCCTCCGACGTCCTTCCCAACGGGACGGAGCCATCTCGCGACGACCGCCCTCGTTCACCCCGTTTGTGGGCGCTGCAACGCCTGGCCGAGCGACTGATAAGTCGCATTCGTCCCTATATGTGGGTCTGGCCGCCTGTCGCTTTCAGTGCCGGAGTGGCAAGCTTCTTTCTGGTCGACCGCCAGCAATGGCTGGGTGGGGCCCTGGCGCTGGGCATGCTACTGGCCTGGGTACTGCTGCTATCAGAAAGCCTGATCGGACGCTTCCTGGCGCGACGCGGCTACAGCACCCTGCCACGTGGTGTGACGACATTCATCGCCCAGATGATTCACCAGGAAACGTTGTTCTTCTGCTTGCCGTTCCTGCTGGCAACCACGGTATGGACCAGCGGCCAGGCGCTATTCACACTGTTGATCGTGGCGCTGGCCTTGCTCTCGATCCTCGATCCGCTCTATTTCAAGCTTGCCGATCGCTATCGCTGGGTGTATTTCGCCTTCCACGCCCAGTGCGTGTTCGTGGTGGTATTGGTCACCCTACCGCTAATGCTGCAGTTGACCACCAGTGAGAGCCTACGCTATGCCGTAGTGCTCATGGTCATCTTCAGCCTGCCGAGCCTGTTGCACCTGGTCAGGCCTCAACAGTTCAAGGGCTGGATGACAATGTTCGGCCTGCTCGCGTTGCTGGCCAGCCTGGCCTGGGTCGGCCGCGCCTGGGTGCCACCTGCCAACCTGTGGATAAACGGTAGCGCCCTCTCGCCAGGTCTCGATACCGCGACCCGCACGCCGCAAGGCAGTGTCCGGTTGCAGACCGATGCCCTACGTCGTAGTGGCCTGTATGCCTATACCGCCATCCGCGCACCTCGCGGCCTACGCGAGGAGGTCTATCATGAGTGGCGTCACGAAGGAGAGTTGATGGATCGCATTCCTCTCGTCATCCATGGCGGTCGCGAGGATGGTTACCGCGCCTGGACCCACAAGAGGAACTTCCCCAAGGAATCCGCCGGTCGCTGGCGCATCGATATCATGACCACATCCGGCCAACGCATCGGCGTCATGCGCTTCACGGTGACCGACAAGCCTAGTGCCGCCTTGGTCGCCGATGGCAGTATCTCACCGCCTCCCGGCGTACCGGGGCTGGATATACGACGATTGGTGCCAGGTAATTACCCCCACCAGCCATGACAAAGGGGGGTGCGTCAAAACAGGTGCTTGCAATACACGGATTGGGTTCGGACAATCCTGTCATCAGCCTGCGAATGCGAAGAGTCATGCATCAGAATATCGGTTTCAAGCTATCTCGCCTGCCACGCCTGTGGCGCGCGATCCTCGACAAACGCCTGGCGCCCCTGGATCTGACCCAGACACGCTGGATCACGCTCTACCATCTGTGGCGTTTGGGCGATGGCCAGGCCCAGTGCGACCTGGCCCGAGCCATCGGAGTGGAAGCGCCATCCCTGGTGCGCACTCTGGATCAACTGGCCGAGCAGGGGCTGATCGAACGCTGTCCCTGCGATCAGGATCGCCGCAGCAAACGTATCTTTCTAACTCCGCAGGCCACGCCACTGCTGCAGCAAATCGATGCCGTCGTCAACCAGGCCCGGGCGGAAATGCTTGCGGGGCTGAGCGATGAGGATATCGCCAATCTCGATGAGCTGCTGACCCGTATAGAGCGCAACGGCCTGGAGATCCAGGCCCGGGAGGAGTCGGAAGCCGACGAGTCACCCCACAGCGTCACGTAGAGTCGCCAGAACCGAGCTGTCGTAGCGTAGGCCGATCCGGTCGCCCTGCCAATGCACCACGGAGAAACGAGAAATCCTCCAGATAACGAGCGAAACGTTCTCCGTCCTGGGACTCGTTCCACCATAGCGCCAGTGTCTCGCGATTGGACTCGATCACCACGGCATCCTGCGGCAATCGCATCAGCAGTTCACCCAAACGCTCATCGGCCTTTGGTGGGAGGGGACGCAAGGGTTCGATACGCCAGCGCCAACCGGGTCGAAATTCCTTGAGACTATCACCGGTCTCCTCGCTTCTCACCAGCACGAAACGGGGTCCTGGTCGTTGTAGCGGATAGGGCCATCGATAACATGGCATGGGTGCCGGATCATTATGCAATGGCGGTTTTTCCAGCTTGACCCTGACGCCGGCCTTGATGGCTGCATCACGCAGCTTGCCCAGACGCATCTGGTGCGAATTGGGCCGGAGCCACATCATCGGCGCGATGACCAGCAACATCAGGCCGATGATAATAAACCACTCCATGGATATCCCTCCAAACATTGGGAACGGAAGCTAAAACGTTGATATGGATCGTTGTCGAGACGCACGACCCGACCTAGAGTTGGAGACAACTACCATTTCTCTAATGCTGGGAGCCTCCCATGAGCAACGAATACCGCCACATTCTGGTTGCCGTCGACCTGACCAAGGATTCGCACAAGGTACTGGAACGAGCCTTACCCATCGCCGAGCGCAACAATGCCAAGCTCTCGATCATGCACACCCTGGAACCACTGGGTTTCGCCTATGGCGGCGACATTCCCATGGATCTGACCAGTATCCAGGACCAGCTCGATGACCATGCCAAGCAGCGCCTGGCGGAAATCGCCGATCCTCACAACGTGCCACGTGAAAACCAGCATGTCGTGGTCGGCATGCCTGATACGGAAATTCACCGCTTCGCCGAGGAGCACGACGTCGACCTGATCGTGGTCGGTTCTCACGGGCGCCACGGCTTTGCCCTGTTGCTTGGCTCCACCTCCACCGGTGTTCTGCACGGCGCCAAGTGCGACGTGCTGGCGGTGCGTGTCGGCAAGGACGGCGAGAAGAGCGACGAGTGACGATCCTCTCTCCCGTACTTGCCCACGAAGCGGATGATCCATGAATCACCGCTTCGTCACTCCCCGGCGGCCATGGACTCCAGTTCCATCCAGCGCTCCATGGCCGCGTCCAGTTCAGCTTGCTTGGCACTCAAGGCTTCGAGAGTCGCCGTGACCTTATCGGCATCCTGCTGATAAAAGGCTGGATCGCTCACCGTGGCCTCGAAGTCCGCTACTTCAGTTTCCAAAGCCTCGATGGCGGATGGCAGTCGATCCAGTTCACGTTGCAACTTGTAGGATAACTTGGCCGATCTGGCACGTTTTTCCTGGTTCGGCGCGGCTGGCTTGTTGTCGGGGGACAGTGCCGCCACCTTGGCTTGGCCGGATACCTGACGGGCATCGAAATCCCAAGGTGCCGGCGGCAGTTTCCCCCCCTGGCGCACCCAGTCGTGGTAACCACCGACGTATTCGCGCACCCGCCCCTCTCCCTCAAAGGCCAGCACCCCGGTGACCACGTTATCCATGAAGGCGCGGTCGTGGGATACCAGCAGCAAGGTGCCATCGAAATTCAGCAACAACTCCTCGAGCAGCTCGAGGGTTTCGATATCCAAGTCGTTGGTCGGCTCGTCGAGGACCAGTACATTGGCCGGCTGCGTGAACAGTTTTGCCAGCAGCAGACGATTGGATTCGCCACCCGACAAGGCCTTGACCGGCTGCCGCGCTCGCTCGGGAGTGAACAGGAAATCCTGCAGATAACCGATGACATGCTTGTCCTTGCCCCCTACCGTGACGCGATCGCTCCCCTGGGCCACGTTGTCGTATACGGTCTTTTCCGGCTCCAGACCCGCGCGAAGCTGATCGAAGTAGGCTACCTGTAGGTTGGTGCCAAGCTTGACGGTACCTTCGGTGGGGTTGAGCTCGCCGAGCAGGATCTTGAGCAGGGTGGTCTTGCCGGCGCCGTTGCGACCGATCAGGCCAATTCGGTCACCGCGCTGAATTTCAAGGCTCAAATCACGGATCACCCAGTCGTCGCCGAAGCGCTGACTGACGCCGGAGAGTTCCACCACGCGCTTGCCGCTGCGCTCTCCTCTATCGACCGCCAGACTCGCCCGGCCCTGACGTTCGCGTCGCTGGCTGCGTTCGGTGCGCATCTTCTGCAACGCGCGAACCCGCCCTTCATTGCGGGTCCGACGAGCCTTGATGCCCTGGCGTATCCAGGCCTCTTCCTGAGCAAGCTTCTTGTCGAATTCGGCGTTCTCCCGAGCCTCGATCTCCAACTCATGGTTCTTCTGTTCCTGGTATTTGTCATAGTCACCCGAATAACGTCCCAGGCGCCCACGGTCGAGCTCCAGGATGGCGGTGGCCAAGCGTGACAGGAACGCACGGTCGTGGGTGATGAACAGCACCGCGCCGTTGAATGCCAGCAGTTGTTCCTCTAGCCAGCCGATGGTGTCGAGATCCAGGTGGTTGGTCGGCTCGTCGAGCAACAGCAGGTCGGGCTCAGCGACCAAGGCGCGGGCCAACGCTACACGTCGCCGCCAGCCTCCCGACAGTGACTGCATCGGATCGTCGGCGGGCAAGCCCAAGCGAGTGAGGATGGTGTCGATGCGCTGGTGGAACGACCAGCCATCGATAGCCTCCAACTGGGTCTGCAGGCGCTCCATGCGCTGCATGTCGGGTTCCGATTCCTGCACCAGATGATGGTACTCGGCAAGCAACGTGCCCGCCTGCGGCAGCCCTTGAGCCACCACATCGAAAATCGTCTCCCCCGACGCCGAGGGCAAATCCTGCTCCAATACCCCGATCTTCAGTCCCGGGGCACGCCAGATACTCCCGCCATCGGCGTGCGCTTCTCCGGACACCAGTTTGAGAAGCGTCGACTTGCCAGTGCCGTTACGCCCCACCAACGCCAAGCGCTCACCCCGTTCCAGTACCAGATCGGCACCGTCGAGCAGCACATGCGGACCATAGGCCAATTGCAACTGTTCCAGACGTAACAAGGTCACGCGCATACCTCATACAAGCCGTCAAAGGCCCCTAGTGTAACGCATGGCCGAGCCAAGGTGGCCTTGGGTACAATGGAGCCATTCTTCGGAAAGGAGTCCCATCTTGACCAGCAAGCCAACCGCGACCTTCGACGACGGGCTTCCCGAGGCGCTGCGGTTCCATTCGCCGACAGCGCTGGTGGACATCGGCGCCAATCTGACCCACGACAGCTTCGCTCGCGACCTGGATGCGGTGATCCAGCGCGCTCGAGCTGCCAATGTCGCCACCATGATCCTGACCGGAACCGACCGCGAACATGCCGAGCAAGCGGTTACACTGGCTCGCCGCTGGCCGGGCCTGTACGCCACCGCCGGCGTCCATCCTCACGATGCCAGCCAATGGAATGCCGAGCTCGAGCGCGTCATGCGCGATCTACATCGTGAGCCCGAGGTGGTAGCCGTCGGCGAATGCGGGTTGGACTTCAATCGCAACTTCTCCTCGCCGGCCGACCAGGAACGCGCCTTCGAGGCCCAGTTGGGTCTGGCCGTGGAATCCGGACTGCCCCTGTTCATCCATGAACGCGATGCCGGTCCACGAATGCTCGAGATCCTCAAGGCCTGGCGCGATGATATCGGGCATGCAGTGATACACTGCTTTACAGGCGATCGAGCGACGCTGTACGGCTATCTGGACCTTGATCTTCATATCGGTTTTACCGGCTGGATATGCGACGAAAGGCGCGGTCACCACCTACGCGAGCAGGTCAACGAAATACCGCTCACACGGCTGATGGTGGAAACCGATTGCCCATACCTGTTGCCACGCAATTTGCCTGCCAAACTCAAGGGAAGACGTCACGAACCGGCCTTATTGCCATGGATCGTGCGCGAAATAGCTCATTGGCGTGGCATCACCGAAGCCGAGCTGGCCATCGCGACCACGGCCACCGCGTGCGCCTTCTTCCGTTTGCCCGATGCCGTTCACCTTGCAGAGGACTCCTGACATGGCCGACTTCCCTGGCTTCATCGCCGTCGAAACCGGAGAGGACGGCGGATTGCCACTCGCCATTGCCTGGGCATTACCCGATGGGCAGGTCAAGCATACGTTGATCCAACCGGACAATGACTGGCTCGACAATGAGCTGGTTTCGCTGGGCGACTACAGCCTGGAGGAACTCGACAGCCTGGGCGTGAGCCCACTGGATGTGATTCGCGAGCTGGAGAACGATCATTTCAGCGCCACCCTGTACACCGCAGGTATCAGTGATGACGAGGCCGCCCTCTCTCGCTTGTTCGATGTTTTCGGACTCGACCCCTTCGTCGAACTGGCGCCTGCCGACTCCCTTTATCCCGATCTCGCCCCCGGAGAATGGTCACGTGCCCGTGGCGAACTGTTCGGCGAACTGGGGCTCGAACCTCTGCGCCCCGAACAGGAAGTGCAAGTGATGCTGATGTTGCATCAGCGGCTCGGCGGGGGGGACTGACCGGCTCAAGCCATGTCACCGCTGGACGGCGCGATGTTCTGATTCAAGCGAAACAGATTGGCCGGGTCGTATCGGGTCTTGAGTTTGATCAGCCGATCGTAGTTCTGCCGATAATTGGCACGAACTCTGTCATCGTCGTCACCGGACATGAAGTTCACATACCCTCCCTCCTCGGAATAGGGGCGAAGTGCCTGATAGTAGGCGCGCCCCCAGTCGATGTTGCGCTCACTGTCGTCGGGGTCCGGCCAACTCGGGCCAAGGACCGTCGCAAAGCTCGCGTCCCGATAGGCGAACGCGGTGGCATCGGGAGCGACACGCTGGCACGCGCCATCAATGGGAAACAAGAGCGTCGCACTCTGGATGCACGGAACGCGGGCGCCATAGTCGACATGCACGTCGATCGCTTCCTCGGAAAGATGCTTGGTGAAACAGCCCTTCCAATAATGATACAGCCCGGCGGGCAGCAGCTCGTCGAACAGCGTATTGATCACCGGATAAGGCATACGCTGAACGTACTGTCCTAGAACAGGACCAAGACGGCCCAGTCGCTCACGTATCGCTTCGTCCTCGCCTCGCGGTCCACTCCAGCAGGTCAATACCACGACCACTGGCCTACCATGCCACGTCTCGGGTAGGAACGGCAGCGTCGGACCGAGCGTAATGCCGAGGATCGCCCCCAACTCCTCGGGAGCCTCAGCGATCAGAGTCCGGTAACCACGGATGACATCCGCATCGAGCGGATAGAAGGTTGGGCCTCCAAGAATATCTGCCACGGCATGCAGACGGTACTCGAACGACGTGACCACACCGAAATTGCCACCTCCACCGCGGATGGCCCAGAACAGATCCTCGTGGCGGCTTTCACTGCAAGTCAGGAAGCACCCCTCGGCAGTGACCACGTCGGCCGACAGCAGATTGTCGCAGGCCAGCCCGCAACTTCGCGCCAAATAGCCGAGACCGCCGCCCAGCGTCAGGCCGGCGATGCCGGTGGTGGACACGATTCCACCGGTCGTCGCCATGCCAAAGGCTGCAGTGGCATGGTTGAGGTCGGCCCAGGTGCTGCCCCCTTCTGCACGCACGCTGTGACGCTCCGGATCGACCCGGATACCGCGCATCCTTTCGAGAGAAAGCACCAGGCCATCGTCACATGTCCCGAACCCGGGGACGCTGTGGCCTCCGCCGCGGACGGCCAGGGGAAGCTCGTGTTCTCTGGCAAAGGTCACGGCAGTCATCACGTCCGCGACGTCCGCCGCCTGGACGATCATGGCTGGACGGCGATCGTGACATGCGTTGTAGACCTTGCGCGCCTCATCGTAATCCTCGTCTTTGGGCAGTATCAGCGCACCACGCAGACACTCCCCGAATTGCCGAATCATATCGGCTCTCGATGCGATGCCTTCCATAACCACCTCCCCGATCATCGATCGATGCATGACACACACATAGCCATTCCGGCTGTAGGCGTACCCCATGGGTCGCACTTGAGGTATAGCTGGCGGACGTCCCACGGGCGTGACACAGACGTGACACCCGCACTTAGCAGTACAAGGCATCACCACATAGGCTGTACTCAGGAGGCACACTTCCATGACGCTCCTGCATATCTCGCTGTTGGGTGAGTTCGCCTGTCATACGGCCGAAGGGCAGCGGCTCGCCTTCCCGACCCGCAAGGTCGAAGCATTGCTTGCCTATCTGGCGGCAAGCCCGTTCAGGCAGCACCCGCGTGGCATGTTGGCAGGGTTGCTGTGGGAAGACATGCCCGAGTCCCGGGCGCGCACCAACCTGCGTCAGGCATTGTCGCGGCTGCAGCGTGCGTTGCCGGCAGCGGCACGGGAAGGCCTGGCCATCGACACGCAGGAGGTAGGTCTAAAGGCGAACGCAACCGTGGTGGACCTCGAAGCGTTCGAGCGACTACTGGCCGACGACACTCCGGAAACGTTGGAGCGTGCGCTTGCACTGTATCGTGGCCCTTTCCTGGAAGGCATGGCCGAATGCGGCGAGGCCTTTGAGGACTGGCTGATGGCACAGCGCCAACGGCTGGACGAGCAATGGCAACAACTAATGCATCGGCTGCTCGATCACTATGTACTCACCGGCGCCATCGATCCCGCTATCCAGCTCGCCCTGCGGCTGCTGGCAAACGATCCCTTGGACGAAGGAGTGCAGCGCACGCTTATCCGCCTCTATCTCTACCAGGATCGGATAAGAGCGGCACTCGAGCAGTACCGGCGTTGCCGCGAGCGGCTAGCCGACGAACTCGGTGTCGCTCCCGCTCCGGAGACTGAGCGTTTGAAGGATGAGCTGTTGGGGCTATTGCCCGGATATCCCCGCGACGAGGCCGGCTTGGCGCGCGAAAGCGACGACCTGCCTGAGCGCCCCAAGGTGATCGAAGCCGCTGCCGCGTCCCGCGCCCGCCGCCGCTCGATGTCATCCGACCGCCCTTCTCTCGCCGTTCTGGCCTTCGTGCCGCTCGAAGATGCCAGTATCCATCGCCACCTCAGCGACGGCCTGGCGGAGGACATCGCGACCGAGCTCGGTCGCTTCTGCGAACTCGACGTGATCGCGCCGGCAAGCGCATTGGCGTACCGCCATACCCACGCCACACCAGAGCAAGTCGGCAGCGAACTGGGTGTGGAATATCTTCTCGAGGGACATCTACGGCGCCAGGGTGAACGGCTCCGACTCACCGCCCGCTTGCTGGCGACGTCAAACGCGCGCCAAGTCTGGGCCGAACACTATGACTGCCGGCTCGACGAGCTCTTCGACGTTCAGGACGACATCGTCTGCCATATCGTTGGCAGCCTGGTCGGACGGATCGAGGATGACCGGTTGGCACTGGCCCGTCGGAAACCGCCCCAGGATTGGCAGGCCTACGATCTCTGGCTGCGCGGCTGGCATGCCTTGCGCCGCTCCGACCTGCCGGCCATCCACGAGGCACGCCGCCATTTCCGGCAAGCGCTGGCCCGGGACCCTCAATTCGCCCGCGCCTATGTCGGGCTCGCCCTCGCTCACCTCAACGAGTGGGCATGTTACTCTTGGAACCACTGGGTGTTCCTGCAGCAGGAGGCATTGGAGCTCGGCCGCAAGGCAGTCGCGCTGGATGCGCGCGACCACCGCGCCCACTGCATGCTGGGCTTGGCCGAACTCTACGCTCGCCGTTACGAGGCGGCGGACCGTGAGCTATCGCTGGCCCTGGCACTCAATCCGAACGATGCCGACGTACTCGCCCATGCCTCCTTTGCCCTGGCATTGGCCGGCGAGCCCGAACGCGGCGTGGAAGCGGCCCGCAAGGCACTGCGCCTCGCGCCATACCGACCGGATTGGTACGCCGGCATGGCGGGTATCGCCTTCTTCAGCGCACGCCTATACGACGAGGCCATCGATACCATGGCGTCTGCTCCCCAGGCCTTCTGCAACACACCGGCTTTCATCGCCGCGGCCTATGCTCACCTCGGCCACCCGGAGCAAGGTGCGAGCCATCGGGATACCGTCTATCGCCACTATCGCTATCAGTTGGCTCGCGGCACATTCCCCGAGCACACTGGCTGCCTCGACTGGCTGACGGCTCTGGACCCCTACCGACATACCGCCGATGCGGAGCACTATCTCGAAGGGTTGCGCAAGGCAGGATTCAAGTAGACAAAGTGACGGGATTCAGCGGTAGAGCTCAGCGGCATCTTGCAAGAACCGTCACCGGATCACCCGCGGAGCTGACGGCTTCCTGCGACCAGCGCTTCCTGAAGGCTCGCGCCCCCCAGATAGAAGGTCTTCAGTGCCATGCGGAAAGCAGCGGCCCGCAGCGGCAGTCCTTCCGCTTCGTAACGCACCGCCCGCTGCTTTACCCGGGAGCGAAATCCTTCGCGATCGACTTCGATCTCACCCAAGTTGTCGACGCTGACATGGAAGGTCAACCCACAGGCCCGTGAAAACAATAGCTCCAGTGCCTGCGGTGCCACTTCCACCGACTCGAACTCACACTGTTGTGAGGCATCGCGCCCATCGGGCAGATACCAGTAGCCGTAATCCTCCAGTTCGCGCCTTCTCGCGCCGGCGATGCACCAATGGCTGATTTCGTGCAGTGCACTGGCGAAGAACCCCCGTGCGAAAATCACTCGGTGGTAAGGGCAATCTGCATCGGCAGGGCGGTACAGCGGTTCGTCGCCGCCCCGTACCAGACGGGTCCGGAAATGATCGAAGAAGAGACCATCGAACAAAGCGATGATGTCGTCGAGGTGGTGAGTCAAAACGTCTCCTGGAACGGCTGAGCGGAGCACATTATAGGGGCTCATACCGCGAGCGAAAATCTTCGTCGATTGCTAGACTATTCCTCTTGCCCAAACGGTCAGGAGCCAGCCCAAGGGAGGAGCTGGCCCGCGTCCCGGAAAGGAGTGTCAGCGTTGTCCCGGTTTCCCTCTTCCGCCTTTTTCGCTCGCAGCCGCAAGGAAACACGGTTGCTGATTCGTCTTGGCCTGCCGATCTGCGGCGCCCAGCTCGCCCAAGCGGGCATGGGTGCCACCGATGTGATCATGACTGGGCGCCTAAGCGCCACCGACCTAGCCGCGGTATCCGTCGGTTCCAGCCTGTGGATGCCGCTGATGCTGTTCATGACTGGAACCTTGATGGGGCTTACCCCGATCGTTGCACAACTGCTGGGTGGCGGGCGAACCCCCCTTATTCGCCCCAATGTGCATCAGGCGCTGTGGGTGGCCGTGGTACTTGGTATCGTGGCCGCCCTGTTGCTCTGGCTCACGGTAATGCCGATCTTTCGCCTGATGGGAGTGCCGCAGAATGTTGCCGAGGTTTCCACCAGCTACCTCGCGGCCGTGGCCTTCGGCATGCCGGGCGTGGCTCTGTTCCAGGCATTACGTGCTTTTTCCGATGGCATGAACCATACCCGCCCATCGCTATGGATCAGCTTGGTCGGCTTGGGAGTGAATGTCCCGAGCAACTATGTGTTGATCTACGGAGGCCCCGGGCTGGTGAAGTTGTTTGGCAACTGGCTACCGGCACCGGTGCAGTCATTGCCTGTCTTGGGCGCGCTGGGCTGCGGCATCGCCACGGCATTATCGATGTGGGTGATGTGCCTCGCCATGTTGTTCTATACCCAGCGCTCGCGTGCTTACGGCTCGGTGAAAATCTGGCATTCCCCCTCCCTGCCACAACGCAACATGATCGTCGAGTTGCTATACGTGGGAATCCCGATTGGCGTGGCAATTTTCGTCGAGGTCACCCTATTCACACTGATTGCGCTGTTCATCGCCAGCCTCGGCGAAATCACTGTAGCGGCTCACCAGGTGGCGCTGAACTTCACCTCGATTCTGTTCATGCTGCCGCTATCTCTGGGCATGGCGCTGACGGTCCGAGTCGGCAATACCCTGGGTAGCGGCCGGACACGGGAAGCCCGCTTCGTGGCTTGGAACGGCATGGCGGTATGCCTGTTGGCTGCCCTGCTCAACGACCTCATCCTGTGGCTGGCGTCGGAACCGGTGGTCGCGCTCTATACTCACAATAGCGAAGTGCAACGCCTAGCCTTGTCGTTGATCGGGCTGGCAATGATCTATCAGGTCTCGGACTCCTTGCAGGTCAACATGGCCGGCGCCCTGCGAGGCTACAAGGACACCCGGATCATCATGGCCATCACGTTGATCTCCTATTGGCTGGTTGGCCTCGGAGGTGGTCACTGGCTAGGCACGGTGGGCTTGCCGGTACTGTTCGATCCGCTAGGGGTGCATGGTTACTGGATCGGCTTGATCGCCGGCCTCACGCTGGCGGCAGCATTGCTGGGCATTCGCTTGCACAGGATCAGCAAGGCGGTGAGTGATGGTCGACTGGCGATTCCCCGTAGCTAAGAGAAGCGGCTTGCATCTGCGTCTCTGCGGAACCGCCCTGGCCTGTCTTGCCATGCTCCTCGGCTGTGGCCGTCAAGGCCCCGGGGATGCCCTGCTGACCGACTATCAGCAACGGCTGGCCGAAGCACTCGACATCGAACACCCCATCCCCGAACCACCCGCCAATATTGGTGGCTTCCCCGATCAGGACGAGCGGCTGTTCGACATTCCCGAGATCCGCGAAGACCTCCTCGATATCTATGCCTTGCGTGAATGCCATATCACCTCACTGATAGCCAGACGCAATAACCAGTTAGGACGTGTTGCCGCCCCCAGCCAGCGCTGGCTCTATGAACTCGAGCTATGGCGCCGCTTGCATGAGTGCTGGCATTCAGAAGTGCCGGAGTCGCTCGCGGAGAACGACCGCCTGCGTCTGCAACGCCTGACGGAAACCAAGACCGACCAACTGCCACGAGCAAGCTGGAATGCGCTGTTCGCCTCCAGCGAATGGGTCGGCAGCTTCTCTCGTGCCAGTTCCCCCCTGGCACCGGAAGACGAGATCCCATTGGCCGAATCCTTGGAAGCACTGGATTATCTGCGTATTGGCGCGGAGCGTCAGTTCGATCCTGACTGGGAAGCCGACTCCTCGACACTGGAAGGACACCTGAAGACATTGCAGCGTGAGCCACTGACAGCACGCATCCTGCGCTCGCTCATGCTTGCCAGCCTGCGCCTGGAAGAAGCCAACGCCATGCTCGTTGCTGCCCTGGGCTCGCCCCCCACTTGCCCCTTGGAACAAGGCGACATCGACACCGAGCGCCTGTTGAGCATTTTTCAGCAACACTTCAAAGCCGAGGTTCATCCCTATCTGGAGGATATCGCCGACAAGGCCCGTGCCTGGCTGGAAGCGATCAACGCATTACTGGAAGCTCACGAGGTATCGCGCCCCGCCGTCGCTGACTACCGGCAAGCCTGGCTGTCGCTGGACAATCCAGAGGCCCCATGGCCACGTTTCCAAGAGGCGACTCAGACCCATACGCGGCATTGGCAACGAATCAGGCGAACATGCGACTCTCCAGCGAAGGAAGGTGGGGCTTAACTTTCCACGCCCGACTGTGCTAATAGTGAAGCAAGGCGATGCCGTTACAACGCGCAAGGAGGGTAATCATGGGTACCCCACTGTCCCCCCGTTCCGCTCAGGTCATCGACCTGAATACCGTGCGACAGCGGCAGCTCGCCAGGCGTCGGCTAGTGCGGCTAGCCCCCGAGCTGGATGGCCTTGAGATGCTCTACCATCTCGCTTCCGACCCGGAGACGCTGTATGGCATGCCATTGTTGGCCTGGGGTTTACGAGAAGATGGCGAGATCGTCGGCCTGGTGCCCTGGATGGAGGCGCTGACCCCCTGTCACCAGCTCGATGATCCCGAATATGGTCATTTCGTCGGCTATCGCGACCCGGAAACCGAAGAGGTCTTCCATAGCGCGCCGGACCACAAGGTGTTCGAGCTAGAGCACGCCGCCGCCTATTTCGATTATGAGGATACCGCGGAACCGACGCTGATTCAGCAGATACCCGACACCTTGGGTACCCATGCCCTATGCATGGACGGTGACGACGTTCCTTGGCAATTGAAGCAAGTCTTCGGATGGCGCCTCTATAGCAACGGGGACGTGGAATCGCTACTCGTCGATGAAAAGCGTATCGAGTCGACGCCGGTATTGGCGGGCGACGCCTGCCTCTATCCTGGTCATAGCCGTCACCAGGTGGTCTACTTCTTCCAGCGAGTCATCGCCAACCGTATCAAAGAGGAGGATCCCGCTACTCTCGAGGCTCTCGCCTTGATGGTGGCACGCTGACGTCATGCCATGCACAGGAGCAAGGCGTCAACCCAAACGAATGAAGTACCAATAGACCCCATTGTTTTCAGACTGGTGCATCAGCTCATGCCCCAGGAAACTGCAGAACTTGGGGATGTCGCGTATCGTAGCGGGATCTGTGGCGATAACCTTGAGGATCTCGCCACCTTGCATGTCCCTTACGCGATTGTGCATCAACATGATGGGTTCCGGGCAATAGAGGCCGGTAGTGTCCAGTTCGACATCATGGACCGGAGCGTCGTCAGTCATATTGGCCATCGCTTCTCTCGTCAACCTCTCGAATAGCGGAACAAGCAGGTAAATGGAGCAGTAACATGATCAAGATCCTCATCGAACGTCAGATCATGCCCGGGTTGGAAGAGGAATACGAACAAGCGGCTCGAGAAGCCATGAGAGCCGCGATCAATGCGCGCGGCTTCATCGCCGGCGAAAGCCTTTGCGAACGTCATCACCCCGAACGACGCCTGCTGATCACTCAATGGCGCGACCTGAATGCCTGGAAGGACTGGCAGCACAGCACTGAGCGAGAACGTGTCATGCAACATGTCTTTCCATTGTTATCCGAAGACGAACTCGTGCGCGTCTTCGAGCACTGCTGAGTCGCTTCACGACAACAAACGCACATGCACCGTGACCTCTTCACGGTCATGGTACAGATGTCGGCAGCGAATCTCAGCCGTTATCCTGGCCTCGCTCAAGTGACGATCGAGGCGCAGTAGACAGCGCTCGACCTCTTGCCAGCGCTGCTTCATCGGCAGCTTGAGGTTGAACACCGCCTCACGGCACCAACGACGCAATAGCCAACGCTCGATCATCTCCACGACCCTCATCGGCTTATCGACGATATCGCACACCAACCAGTCGAGGCGATTGGGTGGTACCCAGGTAAACCCATCCTCACGCAAATGCTCGACCTGACCACTAGCCATCAAGTCCTTGTCCATGGGGCCATTGTCGATGGCATAGACATACATCCCCTTGCGTACCAGTTGGTAGGTCCAGCCTCCTGGTGCCGCCCCCAGGTCCGCAGCCTGCATCCCTTGGTTCAATCGTTCTGGCCAGGCATCACGCGGCACGAACGCGTGCCAGGCTTCCTCCAGCTTGAGCGTCGAGCGACTAGGGGCCTCGCGAGGCGAGCGCAAACGCAGAATCCCCCCTGGCTGTTCGCTGCGATTACCCGGGAAACTCATTCCCAACTGAACCGTATCCCCATCCGTCCAGAACAAGTGAAGGCGACGCTTGCCTGCCTTACGGCGTAGGGCACCGCACTTCTTGAGCGATGATGACAAAGAACGCTCCAGTGCCTTGATCAATCCATTGAGTGCCTTGCCATCATTGGTGTCCGGCGTTTCCTGCCATATGGATTCGAAACTCCAACCGCTCTCCAGGACTTGCGCCACGATCGGTGAAAGTCGATCTTCTCGTGAAATACCCTCGAGCGGCGGCAAGGCAACCAGACTCTGCCTGGCAAACACTAGCGTATCGAGAGGAAGATCACGATGCAGGGCATTGGCTGGTTCTTCGGACGGAAGCACGAAGCGTACATAGCCACTGCCGGATCGAGACTGCGGCTCACCATGCCAGCCCGCCAGGTCCGCCTTGGTGGAAAGCTCGGCACTTAGGTCATGTTCGAATCCAGGACGGCAATAGAGCAGCAGTTCGTGAGGGGTCATGGGGTCTCCTATCGAAGGCAAGCCAGTCTAACGAGGTCGACTAGTGCCTCACAAGTGCGATTCCCTGGATCGCTTGTCTGCCCTACCCCGCTGTAACGCCTCTATATCCTGTAGTTGCACATTCAGCGCATTGGTGGAGATCATCACTTCCCAAAGTGAGAACACCAGCGAAACCGAGAGGCTGATCAGGCTGATGCCGAACAGGACCATGCCGAACAGCTCCAAGGAGAGAAATAACGCGAACATCGACAAGGTACAGAGCAGGAAACTCAACACTCCGGCCACTTGCATGCGTTTGGTCAGGGTGATGCGTTTGCGGAGCAATAGGATCTGACGTGCGGTGACATCGTGGTGAGTGCTGCGCTCCTCGTTGGCCAGCTTGCGAATCAGTTGCGCCAGGGTAAGAAAGCGATTGGTATAGGCCAGCAACAGCAATGAAATGGCCGGAAACAACAAGGCGGGCGTCGTCAGCGTCACGAAATACTCCAGACAGTACTTTTAGACTTATGTCGCATTATACGCAACCCGTGTAATGACAACGAGTCGACTATTCCAACGTTTGAAAAGCAAAAACCCCCAGCCTCGCGGGAGGCAGGGGGTTCGANAAAAACCCCCGGCCTCGCGGGAGGCTGGGGGTTCGAAGAGGTGCCTGACGATGACGCTCGCTATGGTCGTCAGGCGTAACTGGTGCGCTGCTGCCGCCGCGGGGCGGTCGGGCAACAGCGCGTGCGAATCATGCCGTACGTCTCGTCGTATCCGTCAATCGTGCGCGTCATGCGCAGACCCCTTGGGGTTATATGGTCAAGCCGCACGGGCCATTAGTACCGGTCAGCTCAACGCCTTGCAGCGCTTCCACACCCGGCCTATC
>NZ_BMXS01000039.1 GCF_014651875.1 Litchfieldella qijiaojingensis | reverse complement strand
GTTGCTGGAGTCGATTGGCAACATACCACCCGCTGAGGCGGAAGCTCGCTACTATCAACAAAGTACCGAGTCCGCTCAGGCAGCGTGACTCAAACGAGAAAGTCTCCGAGATAGTCGGGGCGGTTCAATACGGCAAAGAAGATAAGCATTGGTCACGACCTTGCGTAGGCTGGACGGTAGCTGTGGTATGGTGAGGGCAAAGGTGCGTGACACCCCGGGAAGGATCTTGTCCTGGTATGCGACTGCCTCAGCGATCCTGGAAGTCGTCGAAGGAAAATGGGTCATGGCAGATCACCAGTTCGTATGATGATACTCGACTTTGTTCGGCTCTCTCCCTGCTTGATGCCTTGACTGACACGCTGATTGACATGAGAGGACCGACTGACTGATATCACGGCATAACCGCTCAGTTTCTTGCCTTCATGAGGTGCTGGAAATGAAACCTTATTGTGGTGTGTCAGTGGGATTAAAAAGAGGTTATGGTTCATGATAGCCAGGCAAGACACGCTACCGCCCCAGGATGACACCCCGGAACCCTTCTGAATCCCTTTGAGCCATATTGACTTTCTTGTCCTATTCAACTACGCGAGATTAGCGTCGCTGATGACAACAGACATTCCCCCTGCCACCAAAATGGCACAGGTCAGCCGTTCAGCTTTAGCTTTACAGCATTGACGTGTAGTCGAGTTTTTGCGGAAAAGCTTACACCCGACCATCCGAGAATCCGGCAGTTCTTAGATTTCAGCAACAAACTGATTTATATGGAATATCACCATATTAAATAAATATATAAGTAAAACTTAATTATAAAATGTATTATCCCATCATCGATAGATATGGGCAGAAATCACCGAGGCAGTCTTTCCGCCCGACTCATGGCCAGGTCGAAGCACTTCTCATGCACGGGCACAACGTCCAGGCTCTGGCAACGCGCAGCAGCCGCTCGGCACCGACACCCGGCTGGCAGTAGGCAACCATCATCTCGCTACACCCGAGGGCTTGCGCTTCTTGAGGCCCAGGTACTCGGCGACTTCCGCCGTCGTCACCTCAGATAGAGGGGAATGCGGGATCATCGTTGTCGTTTCCATGTTCTTGAGTGCATATTTTTCAGTATAGAGTGCGAGTAAGTTCCATACCGCGCATCATGCAGTCAAGTCATCAGGAGAATCCGATGTCGGCGACCGATAACGCCTTTCAAACGGCCCTCACCCTCGTGCTGGGCGTGGACCCGGCACTGATGGGCATCGTGGCGTTGTCGTTGCAGGTCTCGCTCACTGCGGTGCTGATCGCCAGCCTGCTGGCACTGCCTCTGGGCGCGGCCCTGGCGCTGTGGGCCTTCCCGGGGCGAGGGATGATCGTGGTGCTGCTCAACGCGCTGATGGGCCTGCCACCGGTGGTTGCCGGGCTCATGGTCTATCTGCTGCTGTCACGGGCCGGGCCGCTGGGCCAGTGGGGGCTGCTGTTCACCCCCAGCGCCATGGTCGTCGCCCAGGTGGTACTCGTGCTGCCGATCATCGCCGCGCTGACCCGCCAGCAGATCGAGGAGCTGTGGGGCGAATACCGCGAACAACTCTCGTCGTTCGGCATCGCACGCTGGCGTGCCATACCCACCCTGCTGAGGGATGCCCGCTTCGGCTTGATCACGGTGATCCTGGCTGGCTTCGGTCGTGCCAGTGCAGAGGTCGGTGCAGTTCTGATCGTCGGTGGCAACATCGACGGCATTACCCGGGTGATGACCACCGCCATCGCCCTGGAAACCAACAAGGGCAACCTGCCGTTGGCGTTGGGCCTGGGGATCGTGCTGTTGCTCCTGGTGGCTGTGGTCAATGGCGCTGCTTATGTGGTCGGTGAAACCGCCAGGAGGCGTCTCGGATGAACGATATGCGCCTCCCCCCCTCCATATTGCCGTTGGAACTAGAGAATGTGAGTTTCGTGCATCGTGGTCAGGTTCTGCTCGATCGCATCTCACTGCGCCTGGAAGGTCATGGCAAGACCCTGATCATGGGACCCAACGGTGCAGGCAAGAGCCTGTTGATGCGCCTCTGCCATGGCCTGCTCAAACCTACCGGTGGCCGGATTCGCTGGTCAGGTCATGCCAACGGCAAGGCCCCGCGCCAGGCCATGGTCTTCCAGCGCCCGGTACTGTTGCGACGCTCGGCACTGGCCAACCTTACCTATGCCCTGGCGGCAGGCGGCACGCCGCGCTCACGTCGCAAGCTCCTGGCCTGGGAAGCGTTGGAACACTTTGGCCTGACAGCCATCGCCCACCGCCCGGCACGGGTTCTCTCCGGCGGCGAACAGCAACGCCTGGCCCTGGCCCGCGCCTGGCTGTTGAAACCCGAAGTGCTGTTTCTCGACGAGCCCACCTCGGCGCTGGATCCCGCCGCCATCAAGGCGGTGGAAGATGCCGTCGCCGATTTCCATCGCCAGGGAACACGCATCGTGATGAGCAGCCATGACCTCAACCAGGCCAGACGCCTGGCCGATGAGGTGGTCTTTCTCTACGGCGGGCGCCTGATCGAGCACAGCCCCGCCGAGGTGTTCTTTTCCCAACCGCAAACGGCCCAAGCCAGGGCATTCATCGACGGAGAACTGGTGTGGTAGTCAAGATTCTTGGATTAGGTCTGGGCCTGGCACTGTCACTGGGCAGCCAGGCCCAGGACAACGAGCGCTATATCACGCTGGCATCGACGACCTCCACCGAACAGTCGGGGCTGTTCGATGCGGTCATTCCCCAGTTCCGTGACACCACGGGCATCGATGTCCATGTCGTCGCGGTCGGCACCGGCCAGGCCTTCGAGATCGCCCGCCGTGGTGACGCCGACAGCCTGCTGGTCCACGACACCGAAGGCGAGCAACGCTTCGTCGCCGACGGCTACGCCACTGAACGCCGCGACGTGATGTATAACGACTTCGTGATCGTCGGCCCAACTGACGACCCGGCCGGCATTCGCGACGCCGAAACGGCAAGCGAGGCGTTTTCGATGATTGCCGAAGCCGAGGCTCCCTTCGCCTCGCGCGGCGACGACAGCGGCACCAACCGTGCCGAACTGCGCCTGTGGGAGTCGGCGGGTGTCGAGCCGGGCGGAGAGTGGTATCGCGAACTGGGCAGCGGCATGGGCCAGACCCTGAATACCGCCGCCGGCATGGATGCCTATGTCATGTCCGATCGCGCCACCTGGGTGGCCTTCGACAACCGCCAGAACCTGGAGCTCCTATTCGAGGGCGACGAGGCGCTGTTCAACCAGTACGGCAGCCTGCTGATCAGCGAGGAACGCCACCCCCACCTCAAACACGATCTGGCCCGGCAGTGGCACGACTGGCTGCTTTCCGAGGAAGGCCAACGAGCCATTGCCGACTTCGAACTCAAGGGCCAACAACTGTTCTTTCCTAATGCCGAGTGAAGCTGCAGCGACTCATGGAGCTAGGCAGGCAAAAACCCCGGTAGCCAAGGCTACCGGGGTTCTCATCGAGACTGAAACGAAAGCGAGTCAGGACTTGTTCAAACTGGCCACGTACCAGTCAGGGTTGGCACGCTTGAGCCCGATTTCATACAACACATAGGCGATCAGGAAGGTGACCGGCGCCGAGAAACCGGCGATGCCCGGCAGATGCATGATCACCATGCCCACGACGGTTGCCATGCACCAGGCGATCAAGCCACAGGGGTTGTAGGCCGGAATGTAGGTATTATCCAACTCCACATGGCCGTTGAAGCGCTGCTGGTAGGTGCGCGAGAGGATATGCGCCAAGGCCACACCGACCCAGGCCACCACAAACACTCCCTGGTAGGCCAATGCCTGGAGAATATAGCTGAACACGTCAGCCATCATCAGCAAATAGGACATCAGGCCGATCAGGGACCCCGCTATCACCTTGGAGAGCTTGATGCCGGTGACCTTGCGTACCAGTGCTTCGAAATTGACCGTGGCCAGGTAGTAGTTGGCGGTGTTGATACGGCTCTGGGTCACCCAGACGAGCAGCAAGCCACCCAGTCCCATTAGCTCAAGCAGGCCCAGCACCACGGAGGCTTCCGACAAGCCATCGATGGGAATCATCGAATCGAGCAGGATGCCGACGATGCCACTGAACAGGAAAGTCATGGCATAGAAAGGGATACCGAAGGTCACCTTAGCGTGGAAGCCTGCATCTTCCTGTTTGCCGAAACGGGCATAGTCGAAGGTGAACATCATCAGCACCCAGACGCCCATGTAGTAGGCAAAGGTCTGCAACCAGCCCCAGGGCGAGGCCCCACCTTCAGGCATGCGCGACAGCCAGTCACTGGGATAGCCGAACTTGGCGATGGCCATGCCCACGGCGATCAGCATGCCGATGACATAGACCGGCAGCAGCACCCCATTGAACTTGTCCAGCCAGTGCTGGACGCTGCCGAAGATCAGCGAGACACCCAGTATCGCCACGATGGCTGTGCTCACGGCCATCGTCAGGCTGCCACTCCACTCAGTCAGTACAAGCGCCATCACGTAACCTTCGAACACCGCGTAGTAGAGCGCCGTAGCGAAGAAAATCAGTGTGGCGACCATCGCCCCCACGTGGCCGAACAGCACCTTGGAAAACAGCGCGACTGTCAGTCCCGTCTTCATCGAATAGCGGCTAATAACAGCATTGATCCCCCCGTAGGCGATCACCGTCAGGACGATGCCGATCAGTGCGTTGGCCGTTCCGTAGCTACGTGCCATGGCCGCGGCCACCACCATATAGAAGATGGCGCTGCACACCGCCCACCATGCCATCATCAGGTTAGCTCGCGGCATCCGCCCTTCGGCGGGTACCGGTTGCTCTGCGTAGTCGAGGTCGGTGGCCTCGGTTGGCTGAGATTGCTTGGTCATCTCGGATACCTTTGTTGTGCTTATCTTCAGGACAGACGGACCCTGTGTCGCTAACGTCAGCGACAGTTCGGGCAGGTCAATGGGATAGTCGCGGTGTGGCTCAGGTAACTCTGACACCGCTAGCCACCCGGCTACCGCCGGGCGGCATACTGGTCATGGCATCTGACGCAGGGCCTCCATCACTTCGCGGTATTCCGCGCGTGCGGCCAGGGCCTCCTCCAGGCTGACTGGCACGAAGCGGACCTTCTGATGGGGCTGGATCTGACCGACCCAGTCCATATCGGCACTGATCACGGTGCCAATCATCGCGTAGCCACCACCGGACACGGCATCGCGGTGCAGGATGATCGGCTCGCTGCCGCTGGGCACTTGGATGGAGCCGATCGGATAGCAGGCATCAACGATGTTCGAGGGATCGTCACCGGCACCGAACGGCGGTTCGCGCTCGATGAACGACAGGGGGCTGCCCCCTTTCATGCGATAGCCGATGCGGTCGGCCTCGGAGGCGACCGTCCAATCCTCCTCATAGAAGCGCTCGCGGCTCTCGTCGGTCAGCCGGTGGTCGTAGATCCCGGGTACCACGCGCAGCAGGTAATGCCTGGAGAACACCGGAATCAGCGATTCCGGCAGCCTGCGCCCCTCGCGGGAAGCGGTGGCGGACGGCAGCAGGGTCAGTTGGTCGCCAGCTTGCAGCGGCCGGCCATCCAGCCCCCCCAGGCTGCCCAGCGCATAGGTGCTGCGGCTGCCGAGCTTTTCGGGAACGTCGATTCCGCCTTCTATGGCCAGATAGAGCCTGGCCCCCGCCTTGACGAAGTCGAAGCTCAACGTCGCCCCTGCCGGCACCCGGAACACCTCGTTTAGGGGCTGCGCCTCACCGTTGACACGTGGCGTCATCTCGGCGCCACAGGCTGCGACACAGCAGCTTTCGCTGAAGCGCAGTTCCGGCCCCATAAGGGCACATTCCAGCACGGCGGCCCCTTCCGGGTTACCGAGCAGCAGGTTGGCCGCCCGCAGGGAACGCTGGTCCATGCCACCGGAAGGTGGAATCCCTAGGTGATAGTGGCCCTGGCGGCCGGTGTCCTGAATGGAGGTGGCAAGCCCTGGCTTGATCACGTCAATGGTCATGGAGCACCTCCTTCACGCGGCTGGCATAGCCATCGGGGTCACGGTTGAAGTCATCCAGGTCGAAGGTGAACGGCACCACCCTGGGTTCGAAACGCCCAGCCTCGGCATCGGCCAGTAGGCGATCGTACTCATCGCGACCAATGGCACGATGCTTCACGATGTCGCCGGGACGGAAGAAGATCATCGAATCGTCGATGTGAGGCTGCTGATCGGATGGGTCGTAGATCGGCATCGGGGTAACACCAAACATCTGATAGCCACCGGCACCACGAACCGAATAGATGCAGCTGAAGCAACCGCCATAGCCCACGGTCTGCTTGGGCGTGTCGGTACGGGGACGCAGGTACTTGGGCACCTGGATCTGTCGCTCGCGCGGCACCATCTGATACATGAACGGCAAGCCCGCCACGAAACCCACCATCGAGACGAACCAAGGGCTGCCACTGTGCGCCTCGATAAATTCCTCGACGCTGTCGTAGCCGTTGATTCGCGCGGCGTAATCGAGATCGGTACCGCTCGGGTCCTGATGGCGATCGCGGAAGCGCATTAGAGTCTCATGGGTCCAGGGATCGTTGTAGAGCACCGGCACCTCGATCACCCGCGTCTCGATGGTACGGACCTGCTGCGCCGAAACCTCACGATCCAGCGACTCCAGGACTTCCTGCAGCGAGGCGGCGGAGAGCTGGTCCGGGTCGTAGCGAACCTGATAGGAGGCATTGGCCGGGCAGATCTCGATGATGCCCGGTACGGACATGGCCTTGAGCCGCTGGGTGATGGAGATCGAACGGAAGAACGCCTCGAGGGTCATCTCCTCGCTCAACTCCACGAACATGAACTCGTCGGCGGCCAGGCTGTAGCGTGCCGTTGCTGTCTTGTCAGCACTCATGACACCACCTCCTTATCGCTTGGTGTGGGTGTGGGCTTGGCTTCCAGCCAACGTTCGAGAAAGCCGGTATCCACCACGCCCCGGCGCACCTCCGCATCATCGACCAGGCGCCGGTGCAAGGCCGCCGTGGTGGCGAAACCGTCAAGGATGAACTCGTCCAGGGCGCGACCGGCGCGGATCAGTGCGCTTTCGCGGCATTCGTCCCAGACGATCAGCTTGGCCACCAGCGAGTCGTAGAAGGGCGGCATGCGGTAGCCCTCGTAGAGGCCGCTGTCGATGCGGATGCCCGGACCGGACGGCCAGACCAATCGCTGTACCTGCCCCGGCGAAGGGAAGAAGCCGCGCTCGGGATCTTCGGCATTAATGCGCATCTCCACCGCCCAGCCACGACGCTGGATATCCTGCTGGGCGAAGCGCAAGCGTTCACCGCGTGCCAAGCGCAGCATCTCACGCACCAGGTCGACCCCGGTGACCGCCTCGGTGATCGGATGCTCGACCTGGATCCGAGTGTTCATCTCGATGAAGAAGAACTCACCGGTGATGTCGTCGTAAAGGTACTCGAGGGTACCGGCACCGAAGTAACCGACATGCTCCGCGAGGGCCACCGCCGATCGGCACAGCGATTCTCGAGTCGTATCGTCGAGGGCCGGCGAGGGGCACTCCTCGAACACCTTCTGTCGGCGCCGCTGTAGCGAGCATTCACGCTCGAAGAGATGGATGGCCCGCTCCCCATCGCCGAGAATCTGGACCTCGATGTGGCGGGCGTGCTCGATGAATCGCTCCAGGTAGACACGATCGTCGCCAAAGGCGGTACGCGCCTCGGTCTGCGCCATGGGCAACTGTTCGCACAGCGCCGCAGCATTTTCCGCCACCCGGATGCCGCGTCCACCACCACCGGCAGCCGCCTTGATCAGCCGAGGGAAACCCACGCTTTCGGCCACGTTCAGCGCCTCGTCCAAATCGTTTACCGCGCGTGGCGAACCCGGCACCACCGGAACCTCTGCCTCGATTGCCGTCTGTCGGGCCATGGCCTTGTCGCCCATGCGCTCGATGATCGCTGCCTCCGGGCCAACGAACATCATACCTGCCGCCTTCACGGCTCTGGCAAATTCGGCACTCTCGGAGAGAAAGCCATAGCCCGGATGCACGGCATCGGCAGCCACGTCCTTCGCCGCCTGGAGTATCGTCTCGATATTCAGGTAGCTCTTGGTGGCCTGGGGCGGACCAATGCAAACCGTCTCATCGGCTCGCTGCACAGCCAGACTATCGGCATCGGCCTCGCTATGAGCAACGATGCTGCACATGCCCAGTTCACGAGCGGCACGCACCACCCGCAGCGCAATCTCCCCACGGTTGACGATCAGCAGTCGACGAATCATCACACCACCTCCAGCACCGTGATGCCCTGGCCAGCCTCGACGACGGTCTCATCCTCGACCTGAAAGGCGGTGATGATGCCCGCCGCATCGGCCCTGAGTTCGAAAAATTGCTTCATGACTTCAATGAGTCCGATGATCGTACCCGCCTCGACTTGCTGGCCTTCCTCCACAAAAGGCGGCTTATCAGGTGACGGTCGGCGGTAGAAGACACCAGGGAACGGGGCCTGGATATCCTGCTGTGACATGGTGTTGTCTCCTTCTGAATTGTGATTATGAGAGTGAGGTGGTGCCCTCAGGCCGGCTCAAGGCGCCTTGACCGCGAACCCCGCCTGATCCAGTGCGCTGCGCACGGACTGGACGAGCGACAGGGCGCCAGGCGTATCGCTGTGAATGCAGATCGATTGAAAACTGACGGGCACCAGCCTGCCGCTAACGGCCTCGACCACCCCTTCGCGACAGGCCCTGAGCACCTTCTGGGCCACTGCCTGCGGGTCGAGGGGCTTGACCTTACGCACAAAGACGATGCTGCCCTCGTCGTTGTAGTCGCGGTCTGCATAGAACTCGTGAACACACCTCAGGCCCGCCTCGCTGGCCGCCCGGTCAATGGCGGTACCCGCCAGGCAATAGATGGGCAGCGAGGGGGCAACCTGCTCGAGTGCCCGGCACAGGGCATGGGCGAATTCGTCATCATGGGCAGCATGCATGAACAGCGCACCGTGCAGCTTAAAGTGGTGTAGTGACAGCCCCTCGCGGGCGGCGAGTTCACGCAGTGCACCCAGTTGGTAGAGCGCATCGTTGACCAGTTCCCCGGCGGACGCGTCGATGTGGCGCCGCCCAAAGCCGACCAGGTCGCGGAAACCGGGATGCACCCCCACCGCCACGCCATGCTCCGCCGCCTGACGAATAATGTCGGCCATGGTGGTCGGATCGCCGGCGTGGAAGCCTGCCGCCACGTTGGCGGAACTGATCAGCGGCATGATCTGCGAATCGACGCCATCGCCGATCTGCCAGGCGCCGAATCCCTCTCCCATGTCCGCATTTATGTCGATCGTGGTTGTCATGGCTGTCTCCTGAAGTGGCCTCATCCATTTAAGACAGCCAAGACGACATGTGGAATTATTAATTCTTGTTTTGTATCTTCAAAAAAACCGAACACATAACGAGAATCCCATGTCACGCGACCTCTCCCTGCGCAAGATGCGTTACTTCCTGGCGGTAGCCGAAAGCGGCAAGGTCACCCAGGCGGCCGTGGACCTCAACGTCTCCCAGTCATCCATCACCACCGGCGTACGCGAAATCGAGGAGCAATTGGGCGTGGTACTCTTCCAGCGCACGTCTCAGGGCATGGCGCTCACTCAACAAGGCAGCCGCTTCCTGCACCAGGTACGCCATGTTTTCCAGGCCGTCGACGAGGCCTTCGATAGCCTCCAGGACAACGCTGCCGCGGTGACGGGAACCTTGAATCTGGCCATGAGCTACACGGTCGCGGGTTACTTCATACCGCCGCTACTGGCACGCTTCCAGCGCCGCTATCCTGGCGTACAGGTCAGACCTCACGAGGCGCCCCGCCCGGCCATCCAGCAGGGGCTGACATCCGGCGAGTTCGATCTGGCCATCGTGTTGACCTCGAACATCGACCAGACCTCGGGACTGGAGCGTGAGCCACTGATCCACTCGCCACGCCGGCTGTGGGTGAGCAGCCACCATCCACTACTGATGCGTGACAGGGTCGGCCTGCACGACCTAGTGGACCAACCCTACATCATGCTGACGGTGGACGAAGCGGATCAGACCGCCATGAGGTACTGGAAGCCCACAGGACTCACTCCCAACATCCTGTTCAAGACGTCGTCGGTGGAGGCGGTGCGCAGCATGGTCGCCAACGGCACCGGCATCAGCATCCTCTCCGACATGGTCTACCGGCCCTGGTCACTGGAGGGCAGGCGCATCGAGCACATCGACTTGGACGATCCGATTCCTACCATGGAAGTCGGCCTCGCCTGGCCGCAACAGCAACCGCTCTCCCCCCCTGCCAAGGCCTTTCAGGAGCTGGCCATGAGCTTCATAGGCTGAGAGTGGATTCGACATTCGTCTAGCTCACCCAATCTGCACTTTACGTAAACGTCAACTATTTCTAGTCTTGGACTATCTTTTCAGCAAGACACGATGCTTGAAGCGTCCTGGACGAAACGCGGCCTGCCCTTCTCAGCCTGCCCTCGCCGGGACCAAGACAGGAGCCACGCCATGCAAACCCCCTTCACGCCTCTCGACTTCGGTCTGGACGAGACGCTGGTCATGCTGCGCGATCAGGTCAACGCCTTCGCGCGCGACGAGATCGCCCCCCGCGCGGCCGAGATCGATGCCCGCAACGAATTCCCCAACGACCTGTGGCGAAAGTTCGGCGACATGGGCCTGCTCGGCATCACCGTGCCGGAAGAGGAAGGTGGCAGCGACATGGGCTATCTCGCCCACTGCATCGCCATGGAAGAGATCTCCCGCGCCAGCGCCTCGGTAGGGCTTTCCTACGGCGCCCATTCCAACCTGTGCGTCAACCAGATCAAGCTCAATAGCAATCCCGAGCAGAAAGCCAAGTACCTGCCCAAGCTGATCAGCGGCGAGTATGTGGGTGCGCTGGCGATGTCCGAGCCGGGCGCCGGCTCCGACGTGGTATCGATGAAGCTGCGCGCCGAAAAGCGCGGCGAGCGCTATATCCTCAACGGCAACAAAATGTGGATCACCAATGGCCCCGATGCCGATGTGCTGGTGGTCTACGCCAAGACCGATCCAAGTGCCGGCTCCAAGGGCATTACCGCCTTCCTCATCGAGAAGGACTTCCCCGGATTTTCCACCGCTCAGAAGCTCGACAAGCTGGGCATGCGCGGTTCCAACACCTGCGAGTTGGTCTTCCAGGATTGCGAAGTCCCCGAGGAGAACGTGTTGGGTGCAGTCAACAAGGGCGTGCAAGTACTGATGAGCGGGCTCGACTACGAGCGCACCGTGCTCGCCGCCGGCCCCATCGGCATCATGCAGGCCGCCATGGACGTGGTGGTGCCCTACGTGCACGAACGCAAGCAGTTCGGCCAGAGCATCGGCGAATTCCAGCTCGTGCAGGGCAAGATCGCCGACATGTACACCACTCTGAACGCCTGCCGTGCCTATCTCTACACCGTGGCGGCGGCTTGCGATCGCGGTCGGACGTCCCGTAAGGACGCCGCCGGCGTGATCCTCTACTGCGCCGAAAAGGCCACCCAGGTCGCGCTCGACGCCATCCAGCTACTCGGCGGCAACGGCTACATCAACGAATACCCGACTGGACGACTGCTGCGCGACGCCAAGCTCTACGAAATCGGCGCCGGGACCAGTGAGATTCGACGGATGTTGATCGGTCGCGAAATTTTCAACGAGTCGGCATAACTTCAGCCTCGAGCCGCGAGCTTCGGGCTACGAGTAGCCCGTAGCCCGTAGCCCGTAGCCCGTAGCCCGTAGCCCGTAGCCCGTAGCCCGTAGCCCGTAGCCCGTAGCCCGTAGCCCGTAGCCCGTAGCCGTCAAAGGATATTCCGATGAGCATCCTACAAACCCAAATCAACCCACGCAGCGAGGGCTTCCAGGCCAACGACGCGGCGATGCGCGCCGAGGTCGGCAAGCTGCGCGAGCTGACCGCGGCCATCGCCCAGGGCGGTGGTGAGAAGGCGCGGACACGCCACGAGTCGCGTGGCAAGCTGTTCGTGCGCGATCGCATCGACCACCTGCTCGACGAGGGCTCGCCGTTCCTCGAACTCTCGGCACTGGCCGCGCATGAGGTCTACGACAGCCCAGTGCCCGCCGCCGGAATCGTCACCGGTATCGGTCGCGTATCCGGCGTCGAGTGCGTGATCGTCGCCAACGATGCCACCGTCAAGGGCGGCACCTATCATCCCCTCACGGTCAAGAAGCACCTGCGCGCCCAGGAGATCGCCCGCAAGAACCGCCTGCCTTGCATCTACCTGGTCGATTCCGGCGGCGCCCACCTGCCAAGCCAGGACGAGGTGTTCCCCGATCGCGACCATTTCGGGCGCATCTTCTACAACCAGGCTACCCTCTCCGCCGAGGGCATTCCGCAGATCGCCGTAGTGATGGGCTCCTGCACCGCCGGCGGCGCCTATGTGCCGGCCATGGCCGACGAGTCGATCATCGTCAAGCAGCAGGGCACCATCTTTCTCGGCGGCCCTCCGCTGGTGAAGGCCGCCACCGGCGAAAGCATCAGTGCCGAGGACCTCGGCGGCGCCGACGTTCACGCCCGGATCAGCGGCGTGGCCGACCACTATGCCGACAACGACGCCCATGCGCTGCAACTGGCGCGTCGTGCCGTATCGCGACTCAACTGGCACAAGCGGGGCCGGCTGGCGATGCGCGAACCCCGAGCGCCGCGCCTCGACCCCAACGAGCTCTACGGCATCGTCGGCACCGACCTCAAGAAACCCTATGACGTGCGCGAAGTGATTGGCCGCATCGTCGACGACTCCGACTTCGACGAATTCAAGCGCTACTACGGCGATACCCTGGTCACCGGCTTCGCCCATCTTCACGGCTATCCGGTGGGCATCGTCGCCAACAACGGCGTGCTGTTCTCGGAGTCCGCACTGAAAGGCGCCCACTTCATCGAACTGTGTGCCCAACGCGGAATTCCGCTACTTTTCCTGCAGAACATCACCGGCTTCATGGTCGGCTCCAAGTACGAACATGAGGGCATCGCCAAGCACGGCGCCAAGCTGGTCACCGCCGTGGCCTGTGCCAAGGTTCCCAAGTTCACGGTACTGATCGGCGGCAGCTTCGGCGCCGGCAACTACGGCATGTGCGGCCGTGCCTATGACCCCAACCTGCTGTTCATGTGGCCCAACGCGCGCATTTCGGTGATGGGTGGCGAACAGGCAGCCAACGTACTGGCCCAGGTCAAGCGCGAACAGTACGAGCGCGAAGGCCGCGAATGGAGCGCGGAAGAAGAGGAAGCCTTCAAGCGACCGACGCGGGACGCCTACGAGCACCAGGGCCACCCCTACTACGCCAGCGCGCGGCTATGGGATGACGGGGTGATCGACCCGCTGCAGACCCGCGACGTGCTGGGTCTGGCACTGGCCGCCGCCATGAATGCGGAGATCGAAGAGACACGATTCGGTGTATTTAGGATGTAGACCCCTTGCTGCGCAAGGGAGCTGGAAACTTGAAGCTGTAAGCTGGAAGTCTCCTCCGCATCCTCAGGAGGCAATGCACCAGCTTTTCTTCAAGCTTCCAGCTTCCGGCTTCAAGCTCTTGTAGCCAGCTTCAATCTTTTCTAGAGAGGTCCGAGATGCCAGAGAATCCCTCCTACTCAAGACTAGAAATCGATTCCCGCGGCGTCGCCTGGCTGACGCTCGACAAGCCCGACGTGCACAATGCCTTCGACGACCATTTGATCGCCGAGCTCAATGCTCACCTCGATCGCCTGGCCGCCGCGGCCGAGCGCAACGAAGTACGCGTGGTGGTGCTGGGCTCCGAAGGCAAGCACTTCTCCGCCGGCGCCGATCTCGGCTGGATGAAGCGCATGGTCGAATACGATCTCGACGACAACCTGGCCGACTCCCGCGAGTTGTCACGCCTGATGTACGGCCTCGACACCCTGCCTTGCCCCACGCTGTGCCGCGTGCAGGGAGCGGCTTTCGGTGGCGCCGTGGGCCTGGCCGCTTGCTGCGATATCGTGATCGCCTCGGAGCGGGCCCGCTTTTGTCTGTCGGAAGTCAAGCTGGGCCTGTCACCAGCGGTGATCAGTCCCTATGTGCAGCGTGCCATAGGACCACGCCAAATGCGCCGCTACGCGCTGACCGCTGAGGTCATCGAGGCTGCCCATGCCCTCGAACTGGGGCTGGTGCACCGCGTGGTGGATCACGATTCCATGGACGCAGCCATCGAACACATGATCGATGCCTTGCTTGCCGCCTCGCCCCAGGCCAGCCGTGCCACCAAGGCCCTACTCGCCCATGTGGCCCGCGAACCCGACAGTAACGCCACTCGTGAGCACTGCTGCCGCGTGATCAGCCAACTGCGTGTCAGTGACGAAGGACAGGAAGGACTCGGAGCCTTCTTCGACAAACGTGACCCACGCTGGCAAGCCCCCGAAAGGAAGAACGGAAAATGAGTCAGACCCGCTTCGACAAGGTACTGATCGCCAATCGTGGCGAGATCGCCTGCCGCGTGATGCGCACCGCACGACGTCTGGGCATCGCCAGCGTAGCGGTCTATTCCGATGCCGATGCCCATGCCCTGCATGTGCGCGAAGCCGATGAGTCTGTACGCATCGGCCCCGCCGCGGCACGCGACAGCTATCTCGACATGGACGCAGTGCTCGAGGCCGCCCATCGCACCGGCGCCGGCGCCATCCACCCCGGCTACGGCTTCCTTTCCGAGAACGCCGCCTTCGTCGAGGCTTGTGCCCGTACCGGCGTGACCTTCATCGGCCCGCCGGCAGCGGCCATATCCGCCATGGGCGACAAGTCCGCCGCCAAGGCGCGCATGCAGCATGCCGGCGTACCGCTGGTGCCCGGCTATCACGGTGATGACCAGAGCGACGAAGTACTCAAGGCCGAGGCCGACAAGATCGGCTATCCGGTACTGCTCAAGGCCAGTGCCGGTGGTGGTGGCAAGGGCATGCGCGTGGTGGAATCCGCCGCCGGTTTCCAGGCCGCGCTGGACGGCTGTCGGCGCGAATCCCAGGCCGCCTTCGGCGACCAGCGTATGCTGATCGAGAAGTATCTGACCCGCCCCCGCCACGTGGAGGTCCAGGTGTTCTGCGACACCCACGACAATGGCGTATACCTGTTCGAGCGCGACTGCAGCGTACAACGCCGCCACCAGAAGGTCCTGGAAGAAGCTCCCGCACCGGGCATGACAGCGGAACTGCGCCAGGCCATGGGCGAAGCCGCGGTACGTGCCGCCAAGGAAATCGGCTACGTCGGTGCCGGCACCGTCGAGTTCCTATTGGACTTTTCACAAGGGCATGATGGCAGCTTCTACTTCATGGAGATGAACACCCGCCTGCAGGTGGAACACCCGGTCACAGAAATGATCACCGGCCAGGACCTGGTGGAATGGCAACTGCGCGTGGCCATGGGCGAACCGCTACCCTGCACCCAGGAGGAGCTGACCATCACCGGCCACAGCTTCGAGGCGCGCCTGTATGCCGAGGATCCCGAACAGGACTTCCTGCCGGCCACCGGAACCCTGGAACGCTTCGCCCTCGACCTGGAGGGTGCAGGTCTCGATCCCACCCGAGTACGCCTGGACAGTGGCGTGGAAAGCGGCGACGTAGTCTCCATGCACTACGACCCCATGCTGGCCAAGCTGATCGTCCACGGCGACGACCGTGCCCAGGCGCTCGCCACCCTGAACCGGGCGCTAGCAGCACTGGACGTGCGCGGTGTGGTCACCAACCGCAACTTTCTGCAACGCTTGGCAAGCCACCCGGCCTTTCAAGCGGCGGAGGTGGATACCCGCTTCATCGATCACCACCAGGAAGTGCTCTTCGCCGCACATGAGTATCGCACAGAGGACTATGCCGCGGCGGCCCTGGTCGCCCTCGACCAGCTCGGCCGCGAGCGCGAAAGCGCTTCACCCTGGGATCGCCACGACGGCTTCCGCCTCAACGCCGTGCACCGTATCCGCGTGGCACTATGCGATCCCGCGCATGCCCAGAATGAAGACGATTCGCCAGCCATCGTCACCGTTGAAGGCCATCGTGAAAGCGACCAGGATCCGTGGAAGCTCCGTATCGGTGACAAGACCCTCAGCGCTGAGCTGCAACGCCTGACCGGCGACGCCGTGGCGATCACTCTCGACGGCCACCGCCGCCGCATTCAGGCACGACTGGTCCGCCATCGAGAGAGCAACATCATCGTCCTCGCCGACGCTCACGGTGAAACTCGGCTGTTTTGGCGTCGTCTAGATGCTGTCGACCATGGCCATCATGAGGCTGAATCGACGCTGACCGCACCGATGCACGGCACCGTCGTAGCGCTGCTGGTGGAAGCCGGCAACCCGGTGGAGAAAGGCATGCCACTGATGGTCATGGAAGCCATGAAGATGGAACACACCCTCACCGCCCCCACCGACGGCCACGTCGCCAACTTCCACTTCCAGGCCGGCGACACCGTGGGGCAAGGAGATGTGTTACTGGAATTCGCCGCCGATGAATGATTCGAATGGATGAGTCCTACATCGTGGGAGCGCAGTTCACTGCGCGATCCGGCTGACTTTGCCGGCGATGATGCCGCCACTGCAACTGAATCAGGCACCAGGCCACTGTAGGAGCCGCCGTGGCGGCGATCCAGCCGTCAGGCCGGCTGACTTGCCGGTGATGATGACGCCACCGTAGCTGAATGAGGCACCAGGCCACTGTAGGAGCCGCCGTGGCGGCGATCCGGCCGTCAGGCCGGCTGACTCGCCAATAACACAGCCCGGGAATTCCACGACATAGATATTTACATTACAGTCGTAATTACGTTTGGCACCATATGCTCCTGAAGGAGACACATATGCCCTTTCCCAAATCCATCCGCCTGGTCGAGGTCGGCCCCCGCGATGGACTACAGAACGAACCCGAGCCGATCGATACCCCGATCAAACTGGAACTGATCGACCGACTCGGCGCCGCCGGTATCCGCTATATCGAGGCGGCGAGTTTCGTGTCGCCAAAATGGGTGCCACAGATGGCTGACTACCGCGAAGTGATGACCGGCCTGACACGCCGTAAAGGCGTGACCTACTCGGCTCTCACCCCCAACCTCGAGGGCCTGGAAGTCGCCCTGGAATGCGGCGTTGAGGAAGTCGCGGTATTCGGCGCCGCCAGCGAGACCTTCTCGCAGAAAAACATCAACTGCTCGATCGCCGAATCCCTGGACCGCTTCGCGCCGGTGCTGGAACGCGCCAAGAGTGCCGGCGTGCGGGTGCGCGGCTACGTCTCCTGCGTGCTGGGCTGCCCCTATGAAGGCGAGATCGCCCCGGCCAAGGTCGCCGAGGTCTCAAAGGCACTCTACGAGATGGGCTGCTACGAAGTCTCACTGGGCGACACTATCGGTACCGGCACCCCGCTCAAGGCCAAGCACATGCTCGAAGCAGTGGCAAAAGACATTCCCATCGACAAACTCGCCGCCCACTTCCACGACACCTACGGCCAGGCACTCGCCAACCTCTACGCCGTGCTCGAAGAAGGTGTTGCCGTGGTCGACAGCTCCGTGGCCGGCCTCGGCGGTTGCCCCTACGCCAAGGGCGCCTCTGGCAACGTGGCCAGCGAAGATGTGGTGTACATGCTCAACGGTATGGGAATCGAAAGCGGCATCGACCTCGACAAGTTGGCCGAGACCGGGAACTGGATCACCCAGACCATTGGGAGGCCCAATCGGTCGAAGGTGGGAGTGGCGCTGGCGGCGAAGTGAATTGCCCGCCAGAACGAAAAGCCCCCGAGCCAGATAGACTGGCTCGGGGGCTTTGTGATTATTGCGCTCACTACTTTTCGCGGGGCTTTAACGTGGAGTTAAGCGGCGCCCACTCTGCAACGCTCGAAGCAACGCGCTCCACTTCCCTGGCGTCCGATTGAACGTAAAGTTAGACTTTTACCTCTCCATCTTTATCAATGCACAAGATAGCAATGTGCTGGACGATTGGGACAGCTAAGGCTCCTATTTCTTCGTCCTCTGAATAGGGCACCAGTCGTGCCTCTACATTTCCTTTTCGGGTTCTCTTTGAGTGAACAATTGCACATCTAATTGCGTAAAGCCATTCGGAGATCAATCGATCCAGGTCCGGCGATGAAACCTTAATCGCGTTGATTTTGATGCCAGACGAAGTTGAAAGTTGTTGCTCGATAGCGGCGATGTATGACTGGCCAAGGGTCCCGATAAATTTGCTGAGCGACGATGAGTCAGCAACCCAGCGGAGAACACAGGAGATTTGCTCCCGTTCTATTCTCGCAGCTTCGCCAAGATGCTTCGGTGCGTCTTCGAAGAAATACTCAAGAACGTTATAGAAACAACGAAATCTTGATATCGGCAAATCTTCTCTGACCGCAGCAAAGTAATAAGAGAGCAAATCGGCGTCGTAATACTTACTCGCTTTTATGGACTCAAGGGGAAGTGTGAAATCATCAGTAGATTGCATTCCTCGGGACACAAGAACGCGTCCATCGATTACTTTTATTCGGTTCGGCTGCAACACCTCAAGCATGCATGCTTGATAGTAGTTAAGCACTCCACCCTCAGTGCGGACAAGAGGGAGATCAAATTCACCTGTCCCCAACTCATCGTGACCATTCGTTTTTACTTTCACTGTTTTCGATAGGACAGAAGCCATAGAGCTAACATAGGTTGCAATATACTCGTACGTATAGTTAGACACTAAACACCAGTCGCTCCAGTGCCCAATACTGGGAAGGTCTTCATTCCCGATCTCCAGGACCGAGGGATCGTTCAATGTATCTAGCGCAAGAGCCTGAGTGTTGTTTTCGTCATACCCGATGTAGGTGTGGCCATCATTTTCCCAATATTTCAGGTCGGTAATCTTGCTCGTTATTTGCTCATAAGGGTATCTCTTGCTGTATTCGAAGAGATAGTTGTCGATTATGTATTCAAACCATCTCTCTAGTTCTTTATTCGTCCTGTGTTTTGGGAGTGTTTTGGGATCTTCAAACCTAATTCGCACCGCCGACTCAAGGCGACTTAAGTAGTAGATCGCTTGTGCGGTCAATAGTGGCTCTCCATGCAGGGTAGGTGCAATGAGGATCGGAAATGCCAGTCCTTCGAAGGACACAACCTTTTTCATGCCCTTTGAGTTCGTAAGTGCGTATTCGTAATTGATTGCCATAACAAGGGCTCATGAGAAAATCTAACGTTTTGGGTAACAGGCGCGACGTTAGGAGCGTCCTAGTTGACCCAATTGTTATACGATATCATCGTCATTTTCTTCTTGAGCTTTCTCCCACTCGTAATATGGGTTGGCTGCACCATTCACGACAATATTCATAAATGTGCTATGCCATAGACCATCAAGATCGTTTGGTAGAAGGCTGGGGAGTGATATTTTTTGACGATACGTATCTTCTTCCCAAATAAGCATTGATTTTATAAACGGCCTAAGCCAATCCTTTTCTTCTATAACGTCTTTAAACTCTATACGTACAATATTTAAACCATTTATGCAATATAACAAAACTGCACATCGAGCATTGCAAAGAGCTATAAATTCTTCGTCAGAGACTTCGCCATTTTTCCATTTATGCTCTTTTAATAGGTCATTGTGTTCAGATAGTATTTGGGTATGTTTATATAATTCAGCGGAGATATAGGGACAGTCAGAGTAAAATGAGTCCTTTTTCTCATCCTCTTTTAAGCAAAGCACCTGAAACGAGGCGTATTCACAAACATATGTAGCCAGTTGTTCGCGATAGGTAAGGAATGCATTTTCATCTGTGGATAAAGCGATGATTTTTTGATAGAAATCACCAATAATATTCTGTTTTCCTTCCTCCGAGAAACCTCCAAGAAGCTCATTCTCACCATAAAAATATTCTCTACTGTGATTCTCGAGGGCAATACCTAGTGGGGATGACCTCCATTCATTAATTGCTTTTCGCTCTTTGAATTTATTTATTAACTCACTAAACATTGGCGTGTTCCTTAAATATTTTTTACGTATAACGCCCGCTTCACTGGACAATTTGTAGTTGCGCATGCAACGGAAAATTGTTCCGGTGCAAGCGTTTGTTAGGCGCCTTCTATTTGAATAGATCTGGGTTACGCCATAGTTCACACATTTTCTGTTCAATCACGGAACGATTTCCCCAGATCGAATTTACGCTGTAATTTGTACCGAACAGGCTTATAGAATAATCATGCTCCAAGCTCTCAGATGAATTTTCCTTTGCCAGAATTACGGCTACGATTAAACCGGTAATATAAGAGCTTGGCAAATTCCATACTCGTCCGATTTGCATCGTTCCTCGCTCATTAATTTTGAGTCTTTCGTCTAGCTCACCTTCATGAACGATGCTGGTTCTTCCAAATTTGTAAAGTGCGGTTGGAAAATCAACGTCATCTACCATAATTCCTTTAAAAACGTTGTTTGTGGCAACGCCTGAAATTATCGCTTCTTCATCCTGAATGAAGCCCTTTATCCTTTCCCCAACCTTAGCCTTAGATCGTCGTTTCTTGGCCGTTTTATCAACTGCTGGAAATAACTGAACAAAAGAGTCCTCAAAATCCTTTCTTTGAAGAGCTGAAATACTTTTTTCGATCCTACGGCTAATAGATGTACTCATATCTCGCTCGCCTAACAGTGATTAGACTGCGCGCTCGTTTATTGACTTGAACACGCCGGCACGTTCAACAATGTTATCTAGCGCGCCACTCTTCACTTAGCCCATTGATATATAAGAATCCTAAGCATAGCTCGGCAGCCTATGCAGGCTTCGCGTGCTTACACGTTTTGTCAACACCAATAATACTGTATGTATATCCAGGCATTGAGAGGAGCCGCGTATGGATGCGCACAGCAGACTACCCAAACTGATGGACCGGGTGAAAGCCATCATGCGAGTAAAGCGCTACAGCCCACGTACGGAAAAGACCTACTGCTGCTGGATTCAACTCTTTATTCATGTGAATGATGGAGGCACCGGACCGCACTGGCCTTGAATTCAATTGAATACTTGTGATTCTTCTTCCCCGTCTTCATTGCCAGCATCGTTCACCTCCATAGCGGTTAGCGATGCGTGCCCACTGAAGTGGGGGAAGTCCAGCGTCAGCTTGGACGAATTGTTAGGCTCTTGCCTGCGATAATTGAGCTTTTGCCCAGCTAATCGCACTATCAGCAGAAACGGACTCTCCGGCTTGTGGGTCGTTAAGGGAGCCGCTGGACATTGCAGCTAGCACACTGGATGCCGCAAGTGCAGACACTAGCTCAAGAGAGTGCGAACCGATGCAGAACTGGACTGAGAAGTCAGTGCTTAGTAGCAACTCCAGCTCCTCTACCTCTTCTGGCGAGACGGTTGATGCGTAATACTCAAAGCCGGAAATCTCACCATTAACTGGACAGGGCAGGAAGCCGGAGAATGTAGCCACGTCAAAATCAGTATCCAGCATGACCGGGAAGCCCGCCTCAACTATGGCAGAATGCCATTTCACTGGTGATGGCATAGCGCTACGCTTCAGATAAACAACCAAGTCGTACGACATGACTCTCCTAGGGGCTAACGTTTAAAATAACCTACAAGCGCGACTTGCGGGCGGTCCGGTTGACCGAGGGGTTAGACATCGACGCAAAACAGGCGCCTGTCATCTTTGTACTTCTGCCAAAGATAGAGCCGAATTTCTCGATGTGCCAGCTTACCGATAGTTCCTGTTGTAATAACAACCTCGCATCTCAGTGTCAACAGCAGAAATGCAAATGACAATTTGCTGCCGATAATCTCTCTTCTGCTGAAGAAGTTCTCCATCATTCGATCAAGCGAAATGTTAACGGTCAGAGGTTGATACTCGGATAGTGACACCGGATATTCAGGATGGGTTCCAACAATGGCAGAGTCGCTAACATACTTCATCTGTTCCTCATGGTCTGCCAAGAACTCCAGATACCGTAAAAACCTCAATACACCTTTGACTTTCAATCTAGGGCGGTCATCCCAAACGGAGAGGGATAGGCCTACATTCTCAACGACTGCTCTAGCCTGCCCAAGATTCATGACCTTGACACGTGCAACGACTTCGTTTTCTACCAGTTCAACTCTGGATGAGATGGAGAGCTTTCTGGATCTGGACGCTTTGTAAATCAGAATGGAGACGATAAGCGTAAGAGCGCCAAAGACTGCGCCCATTGCCGATAAGAGCAAACTCCATTCGTCTTTTCCCCAGTCTTCCAAAGCAGCCTCCTGTCGATGTCTAACAGTGATTAGACGGAATGCTCCGATATTGAATGAACGCACTGCACGTTCAACAGTGTTATCTAGCGCGCTGTTCTGCACCTAGTCCAATGATATTCAACCGAACTAAGAATAGCTCGGCAGCATATGCGGGATTCGCATGCTGACGAATTTTTTCGAAGCGTGTAAAAAGCTTCATGATGGCCCCTATATGCATACACTCACGAAACCACCCAAGTGTAGTGGTCAACTAATTCCGGACAGTGTTGTGAGTTTTTCCTCGGCCACGGCAGGAGGCATCCCTCCGTTGACGGTGTGAGGACGTTGCCAATTGTAGTACCCCATCAAGTAGCTCCCGATGTC
>NZ_BMXS01000038.1 GCF_014651875.1 Litchfieldella qijiaojingensis | reverse complement strand
AACGACGCCCACTGCGAAGGAGGACGACACCTCACACACCCCTGAAGCTGTTCCGATGAAAGAGCACTGATGAAAACCGGACAATCTGAATTGATGAAAAACGGACAACCTTCAGTGACGTTGACATGATGAACATGCACCCATGAAAGCGGGGTGACATGAACCACCTCGCGTGCCAATTGAAGACCTCCCTGAGTTTGTCCTCAGGTGATGCGCACTCGGAAACGGCATTCAGCAATGACGATTTAAATGCTTGGTGACGGTGCTTTAGCACTTCCAAGACAAGGACATCCTTGTTCGCAAAGTGGTTGTATAGCGTCATTTTCGACGCTGGCACCTCGTCCCGGATCCTGTCCACGCCAACGGCATGGAAGCCATGCTCGTTGAAGAGCCGAGTCGCGGTTTGGAGGATTGCATCGCGCTTGCCCAGCCCCGAAATGTGATCGGAGGGCACTTCCTCTCTGCCTTGGTGGGCATGCTGGTACTGCATTTCATGGGCACTGGCACATTCGAGATGGCGTTAGGTGTGGGTACCGCCATCGCCCTCATGCAGCTCTTTCGTGCTGTCCATCCGCCCGCTGGAGCCAACCCCTTGGTCATCATCCTGGCAGGGACGGTCGACTACACATTCCTGTTGACGCCCGTATTGGCAGGCTCTTTCATCCTGATATTGACCGCGTTATTCATCAATAACGTAGGCACAGGGAGAAAGTGGCCGGTCTATTGGGTTTAAGCCAAGATTCCAGTGTACTGACAACGCTGCAGGCAGCGTCCTTGTCGCTGGTTTTTTTTGGTGAGACTGGCTGTCTGTCGTTAGCGGTGGGGGGCTTATCATTGGCGGACTTTTCGTTTTGATCCCCCTGTCTTTTCGCTATCAGGTTATGCCCCTCCTAGATGAAGGGGCCGGGATGGTACGAGACAGGGGGCGGCCCAGTCAGCCCATTCGAAGCAGGGTATAGGGCGCCTCGCAGGCGTGTCGTTCGTCACGTTCGTCCACGCTTCCTAGCCCCAGGTGACGGTCATTGTCGTAGGCGACGAACAAGCGCTCATGATCCAGCACTGCCAGGCCCTCCGCCTTATGCTCGAACTCCAAGGGGGTGCCATCCGGCATGGTGATCAGCCTGGGTTGCCGCCCGGCGCGCAGGTCCTCGAGGCTCATCACCCACAGATAGCCACCAATACAAGGCTCGCCGTCTTGTTCGGTCTCGAAGCTGGTCAGCAGATAGAGTCGGGCGTGATAGGGGTCATATTCCAGGCTCGACAAGCCACATTCGAATCTCACGCTCTCATGATGGCCCGGATCGAAGGTATAGAACTCACGCATCTCGTCGATGAAAATGAGGTTACCCCTGTCGTTGATCTCGTAATGAGCCCCCACCAACCGACTGACATAGGCGAAGTCATCATGGGCCCTGCCTTGTTCGCGCACGCCGAACAGCAGTAGACCATCGCCCCGTTCACCAGGTATTGCCGCCAGCCCCTCGATCTTGTAGTACGCAAAGCCGATCGCGCCATCGAGCTTGTTGCGCAATTCCAGCGAACCCTCCACTCCGTCTCGAGGGTCGGGGTCCACCACTTGCACCTTCTCCGGCTCACCCAGTGGCCAGATCAGCAGGTGGTTGTAGGCATTGAGGTCATGGCTGGCGTCATCGATGCGGTCGAAACCGGTGGTTGCCAGCACATGGCGGCCGTCTGCAGTGAGGGCGAAGTCCTCATACTTGATGGCCTGCTTGATGAGTGGTGTCGTGAAGTACTCGAGCTGGGTATCGTCCGGCCCCTCCGATTGAATGGGCAGGGCAAAAACCGCAGAGCGCTGCTCGCCGGGAATCGGCTTGTCGCTGGCCAGGATCAGCCGCTTGCCGTCGTAGACCACGGCGGAGACCTCGGCATTGGCCAGCTTGCCCCGGTCGTCACGCAGGCCAACGGGAAAGCAGCGGATGGTGCCTTGTTGCAGAATGCTGGCGCTCGTCATGATGGATGCTCCTCCTGAGTACCGGAAGTCACTTTACTATGCCCTAGGGTAGCAAGCAGATGGGAAGGAGGATTCAGTGCATCTGCCGTCCGGCACCGACGACGATGCAGCGATGGGAGGTCGATTGGCGCATCGTTAGGTAAGATCGGTGTGATTCGACTACGCTTTTATTGGTGGCGCCCAACAACCTCGTTGTTTTCTGCGTGTATACCCACGCTATAAATTGCGCCACCATGCATGCATTCGCCCCGGTCTCGATCCCAGAGGTCGGGGCTTTTCCGTTTCTGTGCAGGCAATTCTGCCGAGTGGGGCGTGAGCCGACCATCAGGCATGGTTGCGCTGGCAAGGCGTTGGACTGGAAAGGGTGGCCCGCTCGGCCGTCCGCGGTGAAGCGACGGGGTAGGGGTGAGCGGCGTCACGGGCCATAAACTGGGAATTATTGTGGTGAGAGGAGCCTGTTGTGCCTTGTCCAAGGTAGGCTTGGATCACCAGATCGATGGCAGCTTCCAGGGAGGGGATGTCGACGGCGAAGATGCTTCGTCTACCGGGCACCGTGGAACGCTCTAGAGGCACGCCCGAGGGGGCATCCGCCATATCGGCAAAATAGATGAGATAAGCGCCTTCCAGGCTTTTGAAGATGTAACCGGCATTGCGACCGTCTACGCGGAAGAGGGTGATAGGACCAAAGGCGTCCTCCTCTCGGTGGAAGGTGATCATGCCACGCCCTCCGCGTTGAGACATTCCGTGGTCAGCAGCGCGACGTTTATCAAGCGGCGGCGGCCGACCTTGTAGAGAGGGAGGTTACCCTGTTGGAGTTGACCTCGAATGGTATCGGGGGAGAGACCGGTCAACTCGGAGAATCTCTCAATGGTCATGATCGGCACGCAAGCCGGGACCTGGGGTGCTTGACTCGTTTCCATGTCGTACCTGCTCACTTTGGCATGTGGTAGGCTAATCCTTATCTCGTTTATCAACCATGTGGTTGGATGTAACCACAATGGTCTTTATTAAATATAGGTGAATAAGACCATATGTCAAGCGATCTTGGCAAGAAAGTGCGCGCAATACGCGAAGCGGAAGGCATGGGACGCCAAGCGTTCTGCAATGTGACCGGCATCACCAAGCAGACGCTGATCAATATCGAGCAGGGGAGAAACGCCCCCTCGGGCAAGTTGTTGGCACAAGTGACCAAGGCGTTCCCTCAGTACACCATGTGGCTAATGAATGACCAGGTGATAGAAGAGGTGGGCCAGATCAGTCCCTATGCGGTGGTGGCGCAAGTCGCGGAAGCCAAGGGGGATGGCTATCGGCTTTCCGGGAAGAAAGCCGAAGAGCGTTAGGTTTGCCTGAAAACTGCCTGCGCTCGGCCATACGGCGTTAAAAAATCAGCTCAAAATGCTCATTTACACCCACGTAAACTCCGCTTTTTCGCTGATTTTTGCCTTGTCTGGCCATCGCTCGGCGATTTTTCGGACAAACCCTCGCCTTCGGCAAATCTCCATGGTCCATCGAGAAAGACTACCGTGTTTATGCCTTCACTGATTGAGCGCCCGGTCCAGCGTGAGCAATGTCGCTTGCCAGGAGGCCGCATCGGCGGCGGCGTCATAGCCTAGCGGCAGGCCAAACTCCTCGGCCACGGTATCGGCATCAGGGTTGGTGAAGCTATGCAGGGCGTCGGGGTAGTTGATCACTTCGACATCGGCCCCTTGTGCTTTGAGCGTGCTGGCCATCGAGGTCAGGGCTTCTCGGGTCACCAGTGAATCGGCGCCGCCGTTGTGGATCCGTACCACGCCTTCGAATTCCTGGGGGGTACGAACCGCCTGGGTGGGACTGCCATGGAAGCTGATCGCAGCTTCGATCGGCATGCCGGATAACGCCATGTTCATCACGATGCCGCCGCCAAAACAATAACCGATTGCCGCCATGCCCGTATCCGCCACCGCTGGATGATCGCGAAGCTGGCTCATGGCGGCTTCGAGCCTGGCGCGTGCGGCTGGCCAGTCCTGCATGACGCGAGAGGAAAACTCGCCTGCCTGGTCGGGGTGCGCCGCCGTTCGACCTTCACCGTACATGTCCACCGCCAACGCCACGAAGCCAAGGGCAGCCAACTGGTCGGCGCGTGCTCTGGCATAGGCGTCGAGCCCCCACCATTCGTGCACTACCAATACCGCTGGCCTTGGCGTGTCGTCATTGGCGTTGCGTGCCAGATAGCCCTGATAGGTGTTTCCGCCGGTCGAGTACTCGAAGATCTCGCTTTCTACGCGCGGCCCCCAAGCGATATTGATATCGGTTCCCGATTCAGCCTGCGATGGCTGTGCTTCTGTCTGGGCAATCGCCGAGGAAATCATCAACCCCGGTATCAGGCACAAAAGCATGAGTAGTGCGCGCATGTAAGGCCCTCCTTGCTGATATTCCGTCCCGGGTTCCGGGCGAAGATAACCCTAGACTTTGAAAACTGTCTGCGCTCGCCGACTTTTCAGACAAACCCTGGCTTGTCATCTTTTACTAACATAGCGTCCACCAAGGGTCGCGTATACCGTCTTTTCCTGAAGTTTGCAGGTACGCGCAAGGGGCGGAAAAGGCCAGCGAGGCTCAATGCAACTTGCTGGTGCGGCGCGCTGTGACCGCTGCCGAGGGCTGGAAGCTATCGGCACTGGCCTCTTGCCAGTAGTGACGGAACACCTCGTGGTCGGATGGCCCATCGAGTAGTTCCCCTGGTGCCAGATAAGGAAACAGCACGTCGAAGGAGCGGATCTCATTTCGCGACACTCGGCGCAGGATATGCTCCGGCCCCAGTTCGCTGGTTCCCCTAAGGCCGGCGGCGGCCAGCATCTCGGCCAGTGCCTTCAAGGTGTTGTCGTGAAAGTGATAGACGCGCTGGCTCTTGTAGGGCACATCGAGGTTGGCCCCGCGCCGCTTGTCCTGGGTCGCCACGCCACTCGGACAGCGGTCGGTGTGGCAGGTCCGAGCCTGGATGCAACCCAGGGCGAACATGTAGCCGCGGGCGGCGTTGCACCAGTCGGCGCCCAAGGCAATGGTGCGGGCGATGTCGAAAGCCGAAATGATCTTGCCGGCGGCGCCGATCCGGATGCGCTCGCGCAGGTTGGTGCCCACCAGAGAGTTATGCACTAGCAGCAAGGCCTCGGTCAGCGGCATACCCAGGCGGTTGACGAATTCGAGGGGGGCGGCTCCGGTGCCACCCTCGCCGCCATCGACTACCACGAAGTCGGGATGCTCGCCGGATGCCAGCATGGCCTTGACCAGCGCAAACCATTCCCAAGGGTGGCCGATGGCCAGCTTGATGCCCACCGGCTTGCCGCCGGACAGCTCGCGTAATCGGCAGATGAAGGCCATCAGTTCCAGTGGCGTGGAGAAGGCCGAATGTGCCGCGGGCGACACCACGTCCTGACCCTCTGGCACGCCGCGCGTATCGGCGATCTCCACAGTGACCTTGACACCGGGGAGGATGCCGCCATGACCGGGCTTGGCGCCTTGCGAGAGCTTGATCTCGATCATCCGGACCTGCTCGAGGGCTGCCTTCTCGGCGAAGCGCGCCTCACAGAAGCTGCCATCGGGGTTGCGGCAGCCGAAATAGCCTGAGCCGATCTCCCATACCAGGTCGCCACCTTGGAGGTGGTGAGGAGAAATCGCGCCTTCGCCGGTGTCGTGGTAGAAGCCACCGAGGCGGGCGCCCCGGTTCAGCGCTTGGATGGCATTGGCCGACAGCGAGCCGAAGCTCATTGCCGAGATGTTGAACACGCTGGCCGTGTAGGGTTTGGCGCAGTGCTCGCCGATGGTGATGCGAAAGTCATGGCCGCCGACGGGTACAGGGGATAGCGAATGGTTGATCCATTCATAACCTTCGGCATACAAGTCATGCAATGAGCCGAATGGCACCTTGTCGGCCACCTGTTTGGCGCGCTGGTAGACCAGCGCGCGTTGCTCCCGCGAGAAGGGGCGTTGCTCGGTATCGGTCTGGATGAAGTACTGGCGAATTTCAGGGCCGATCGATTCCAGACCGTAACGGAAATGTGCCAGGATCGGGTAGTTGCGGCTCACCGTGTGCCGGCGGTTGAGCAGGTCATAGCTACCGAGGGCGGAGAACAGGGCGAAGACCAGCGCCAGCCAGCCCCAGACCGGATGGAAGCGGCTCGCCCACAGGCAAATGAGCAGGCCGAGCAAACTGGCGAGGTAGGTGGCATAGCGTAGTGGCACACGCAGCGCGCGCGGCAGATATCGACTCAGGGCGGAAAGGTTGGGCATCGAGCCACCTTGGTTGTTAGCGTCGTATGTTCGAGCGTGGATAACTTTCGTGCGTTGCCTGGCCGTCTTGCATTGCCAGGGTGTAGCCCCGGGTATCGATGCTGTTGGCCAAGGTGACTTCCTGGCCGCAACCTAGGAAATGCGATTGGGCGACCCAGCGTGGGTCGGGATAGTAGGCGAACAGGTACTGGTCTTCCTTGAGGCTGTCGATCAACGGCCTGGCGATTTCCTGACGCACGGCGGGGCAACCGTGGCTGCGCCCCAGGCGGCCGTTTTCCTCGATGAAGGATTCGCTGACATAGTCGGCGCCGTGGATGACGATGTCGCGCTCGTAAGCCAGGTCGTTGATGCCAGGCTCCAGACCTTCCAGACGCAGCGAATAACCGTTGCTGCCGTAGTAGCTGTTCAGGGTGCGAAACAGCCCCAGGCTCGATTGATGGCTCTCGGGGGTATTGGAGAACCACAGTGCCTGCTCGTCGCCGGTGCCGCGCCCGTGCGAGACCAGCTCTTCGTACAGCAGCCGCTCCTGTACCAGGTCGAAGACCCACAGGCGCGGCTCGTTGGCGCTGCGCGAGAAATCGATCACCGCCAGGCGCTCGGCGTCGGGCTGGGCGCAGTTCAGGGCGCTAGCTGCCAGGCGCAGGACTTGGGTGTCGGCATTGGGGGCCAAGCGTTGCAGGGTGTCTGATAGGGGAGTGGCGGTGACAGGGAAAGCAAGGAACAACAGGCTGGCGAGAGGAAAGGCAAGGAGGCTTTTGCGGAAAGCAAGCCAGCGTGTCGTCATGGTGAGTTCCCTCTCGATTGGTCCGGCGACGCATGAATTAACTAAAATGAATAAAGAAAAGGGCGGTGCGGTGGTACGTTGAGCCCGCCAGAGTTGCGGTTATTATGACGGTGGAGGCAGGGACAGCCAAATCGTTGAAGCGTTGAAGCGTTGAAAAGAGGCAGGAAGCCCATGATGAATTATCGAATAGCCCATGTTCTGTTCGTGTCGTGGTTCGCCTTGACCTGGGCCGTGGGCACCGCCTGGGGGCAAGGCGCTGTCTCCGACGGTGCTGAGAGTACTGAGGTAGCGGCCCGTATTCGGGCCTTGGCACAGGAAGACAGGTATGACTCGGCGCTCGGCGAATCCGTGCGCGACTTCTATCGGGCACGCGACTTCCGGCCGGTATGGCATGAGGAGTCACGAGTCACAGCTCTGGTCGCGGAGTTGGAAGCGCTGGACCACGATGGCTTGAGACCGGCCGATTACCGACCCGATGCCTTGGCGCTGGCATGGCAGCAGGTCCGCCAACAGGGAGCGAGTGGCGGCCAGGCATTGGCACGGGCCGAGTTGGGCACCACGCAACGTTTCCTGCTGGCGTTGCGCCATCTGCATCGCGGCAAGGTGGATCCCAGGACCGTCGACGACGATTGGGACATCCCTCGCTCGGATTTCACACCGGACATGACTGCGCTTGCGCAAGCCGTAGAGACGGGAGAGATCGAGCAAGCCTTCGATCAGGTCCGACCACCTTACCCGCCTTACGAGCGCTTGCGGGAAGGCCTGGCGCGTTATCGTGCCATCGAGGCAGCTGGCGGTTGGCCGACATTACCGTCTCGCGACTCGCCTCTGCGCCCTGGAGATCGTCACCCGGACGTGGCTCTGCTGCGCGAGCGGTTGGGCATACTCGGCCAGCCCGAACTGTTGGCAGCGGATACCGACTACTATACCGAGAATACTCTCGACATCGCGGTCAAGGCCCCCAATGCCGAATACTACGATGAGGCATTGGCCCGTGCGGTACGCCGCTTTCAGCGTCACCACTTGCTGGAGGATGATGCGGTGGTGGGTCCGCGGACCCGCGCGGCGCTCAACGTGGACGTGAGCACGCGGATCGACCAGATTCGCGTCAACCTGGAGCGAGCCCGCTGGCTGATGCATGACTTGCCGGATAGCTTCGTACTGGTGGATATCGCAGGCTACAAGCTGAGCTATTTTCTCGGTCCCGATGATGTCTGGCGAAGCCGAATCGTCGTCGGTCAGCCGTATCGCACGACACCGTCGTTGCGTTCATCGATCACCCACCTGACCTTCAACCCGACCTGGACGATACCGCCGACCATCTTCCGGGAAGACAAATTGCCGAAGATCCGGCAGGACCTGGAGTATTTGCAGCAGGAGAATCTGACCGTCATCGACTTCGATGGCAACCGACTCGATCCCGAGGAGATCGATTGGAATGAACCGGGGCCGATCATGCTTCGCCAGGCGGCAGGTGGGGACAATCCCCTGGGCAGGGTGGTGATTCGCTTTCCCAACGACCACTCGGTATACCTGCATGACACGCCTTCACAGCACTTGTTCGCCAATCCGCAGCGAGCGGTGAGCTCGGGCTGTATCCGGGTCGAGAATGCCATGGAGTTCGTCCGCTTGCTGCTCGATGACGACCGGCGCTGGAGTGCGGCCGCTCTCCAGCAGAGCGTGGCCAGCGGCAATACACGTACCGTCAACCTGCGCCAGCGGGTACCCGTGATCCTGCACTACTGGACGGTGGAGGCGAACGAGGACGGCCACTTGGCATTCCGGCCGGACATCTATCAGCGTGACGGCGCGTTGCACTTGGCGCTTCGTCGGCCCTTGTCGGAAAATTTTGATTGACGTGGCGCTCGACAGCGCGCATGCTGCGCGCAGTAGGTTAGCAAGTCGAATATCGTCAGTTGTGCCAGAGCGTTGTCATGAACCTTCGGTAGTCTGGTGAATATCTCCCTTGTTTTACCCACGCATCTCGGGTAATTCCCGGTAACATCATCAAGTTATGAAGGATCCAAACATGGCAACTGGTACCGTTAAGTGGTTCAACGACACTAAAGGCTTCGGTTTCATCTCTCCTGACGACAGTGGCGACGACCTGTTCGCACACTTCTCTGAGATTCAATCCGACGGCTTCAAGACTCTGCAGGATGGCCAGAAGGTCTCCTTTGATGTCACTCAAGGCAAGAAAGGCCTGCAGGCGTCAAACATCAAGGTCATCGGCTAAGCGCCAATGCACCGGATGATCGCCATCGTCGGATGGTGAACCTCAAGGCCCGCCTCGGCGGGCCTTGTTTATTTCGGGGCTCTCTCCAGACTGGTCCCTTCTTCCTTCTTCCTTCTTCCTTCTTCCTTCTTCCTTCTTCCTTCTTCCTGCTTATCTCTTTTTCATCTAGATAAATTTCTACAAATAACTTTGGGGTATATCTGTTGGCGTTCACAATGGGGCGTTCCGTCTCGTAGTCAATGGATTTTCCATGCCGCTAGATGCCTGGCTCTCACTCATCGTCGTCATTGCCGTCTTTCCTTTGATGGCCTTCACACGTATCGGTGCCGACATGATTCTGCTCGGTGCCGTGGTCGTACTGCTGACGCTGGATGTGATCGACCCGCAGCAAGCGCTGACGGGCTTCTCCAGCAGCGGCCTGTTCACCGTGGCCTTCATGTACGTGCTGGTGGCCAGCATCCGCGAAACCGGCGGCATCGATCTGATCATCCGCTACGTGCTGGGGCGCCCGACGAGCGAAGGTGGCGCCTTGTTGCGTCTGCTTGTGCCGGTGGCGGGCATGAGCGGCTTCATCAATAACACTCCCGTGGTGGCGACCTACATCCCGGCGGTGCTGAGCTGGAGTCGCAGGTTGGCGTTTCCGGCGCACCGCTTTCTGTTGCCGCTGAGTTTCGCCTCGATCCTTGGTGGCACCATCACCTTGTTCGGTACCAGCACCAATTTGGTGGTCAATGGCATGCTCGCCGAACGTCATCCTTCGCTTGCCATGGGGCTGTTCGATATCGCTTGGGTCGGTGTGCCAGTGGCCGTGGTGGGAGTGATCTATCTGTTGACGCTGGGACATAGGCTGTTGCCCCAACGCCGTGGTGCCGAGCAAGTCTTCGAGAATCCGCGTGAATTCACCATCGAGATGGAAGTCGATCCCTTGGGGCCGCTGGTCGACAAGACGGTGGAAGAAGCGGGGCTGCGTCACCTGCAGGAACTGTTTCTGGTCGAGATCGAGCGTGACGGCAACGTGGTCAGCGTGGTCGGCCCCGGGGAGAAGCTCAAGGGCGGCGACCGGCTGGTGTTCGCCGGGACCTCGGCGGGGGCGGTGGAGCTGCAGCAGGTGCGTGGCCTGAAGCCCTCGTACCATGGCGAGTCGAGCCTGGAGAAGGACTTCAAGGAGCGCCGCCTGGTCGAGGCGGTCGTTTCGGATCAGTGCCAGTTTGTCGGCCAACGTATCCGCGAGGGTCATTTCCGTACGCTTTATGGTGCCGCGGTGCTGGCGGTGTGCCGCGGCGGCGAGCGCGTCGCCGGCAATCTGGGACAGATCCGCCTGCAACCAGCCGATGTGCTACTGCTCGAGGCGCGCCCACCGTTCATCGAGCGCCACCGTCAGTCGCGCGATTTCCTGCTGATCAGTCAGGTCAATGGTGCGGCGCGACCGGTGCATGAAAAGGCCTGGCTAGCCTGGAGCATTCTGCTCGGGGTTGTGGCCATGGCGACATTCGGCGTGTTGAGCCTGCTCAATGCCGCCATGCTCGGCGCGGCGCTGGCGGTGGTTACGGGCTGCTGCAGCATCGGCGCAGCCAAGCGCAGTCTGGATGTACAGGTGTTGTTGACCATCGCTGCGTCGTTCGGACTCGGAGCCGCCCTGGAGAGCTCAGGAGCGGCACAAACCCTGGCAGCGGCGGCGCTGGGGATGGCTGCTGGCGATCCCTGGCTAATGTTGGTCATGGTCTATGTCGTCGTTGCGCTGTTGACCGCGCTGATTACCAACAATGCCGCGGCGGTGATCAGTTTTCCCATCGTTGTTGCCAGTGCCGAGAGCATGGGCGTGAGTCCCATGCCTTACGTGGTGGCAGTGATGTTCGCTGCCTCGGCGAGCTTCATCACCCCGATCGGTTATCAGACCAATTTGATGGTATATGGTCCGGGCGGCTATCGCTTCAGCGACTACCTGAGGGTAGGTGGTCTGCTCAATATACTCGTGGCCCTCGTTGCCTTGCCGCTGATCCCACGGATCTGGCCGTTCTGACGTCAAAAGGCGACTCGGACCCGACATCGGGGTCGCCGCCGCGAGAGGCTTGCGTTAGGCTCTGCCTGGGTATCGAAAAGCTTTCAAGGAGTAGCCCCCACATGAGTCGACCCACCGAGCTGGTCATCGAGCCCCGCAATGGCAAGCCCGCCGATAGTTGCGTGATCCTGCTGCACGGCCTTGGTGCCGACGGTCACGATTTCGAGCCGCTGGTGCCGGCGCTGGATCTCCCCCCCGATCTCGCGGTGCGTTTCGTGCTGCCCCACGCACCGAGCCTACCGGTGACCATCAATGGCGGCATGGTGATGCCGGCTTGGTATGACATCCTGGAAATGGATCTCGGGCGTCGCGTCGACGAAGCCCAGCTCAAGGCCTCGGCGAAGCGGGTGCATCGCTTGATCGATGCCGAGATCGACAAGGGCATCGACAGCCAGCGCATCGTGCTTGCCGGCTTCTCGCAAGGTGGGGCAGTCGCTTATCAGGCGGCGTTGACCTACCCTCGGCCGTTGGCCGGCCTACTGGCCATGTCGACCTACTTTGCCACGGCGGACAGTATCGAACTCCACGAGGCCAACCGTGGTCTGGTGATCGAGGCTCACCACGGCAGCTTCGACCCGGTGGTTCCAGAAAGCTTGGGACGTGAGGGAGCGGAGCGGGCCAGGGAGATGGGCTACGAGGTCAACTACCGCCGTTACCCCATGCAGCATTCGCTGTGCCCGCAGCAGGTCGCCGATATCTGCCCCTGGCTGGCCCAGCGTCTGGCCAAGGAGTGAGTCCATGGGCACCCTGGATCCGAGGGCATCCAAGCCCGATGCTCGCCTGTCGAGCCCGGCGGTGGCGCGTAATCGCGAGCCGATTCTCGAGGTATTGCGGCAGCACCTTCCGTCACGGGGGCTGGTGCTGGAAATCGCCAGCGGTAGCGGTGAGCATGCGCTGCACTTCGCTACCGCACTGCCGGACCTCGACTGGCAGCCAAGCGATCCCAGTCCCCAGGCGCGAGCCTCCATCGCCGCCTGGCGCGATAGGCTAGGGCCGGCCAATCTGCACCCACCGCTCGCCCTGGATGTGACTCGACGCCCCTGGCCAGTGGAAGATTTTACTGCCCTGGTCTGCATCAATATGCTGCATATCTCACCCTGGGCCGCTACCGAGGCGTTGCTGGCCGAGGCCGGGGAGCGGCTGCCCGTGCATGGCGTGCTGTATCTCTATGGGCCGTTCAAGCGCGATGGAGTGCATACGGCTCCGAGCAATGCCGAATTCGATCGCGAGCTGCGCGCTCGCAACCCTCGCTGGGGGATCCGCGATCTCACCGAAGTGACGGATCTGGCGACCCGGCATGGCCTGCACCTCGAGGCCGTGGTGGATATGCCGGCGAACAACCTGAGTGTGGTGCTGCGTCGCCATGGCTAGGCACTGTCTGAAAACTGTCTGCGCTCGCCCATACGGCGTTAAAAATCAGCTTAAAATGCTCATTTACACCCACGTAAACTCCGCTTTTTCGCTGATTTTTGCCTTGTCTGGCCTTCGCTCGTCGACTTTTCAGACAGCGCCTGGTGACGCTTCCGGACAGGAGGTCGAAGGCGCTTGAAGTTTCGGGCTATGCCCTAAAGACTGAAAGAACCACGTCAAGGAGGAGGTCGCACATGCCCGATCTGTCCGAAGAGTTCCGCTTGCCTGTGGGATGCCCCAACTGCGGTAGTCATCGCATGCGGGTTTCCGAGGTACACAATCCCGATGACAAGGTGTTCTGTTCCTCCTGCAATACCTATATTTGCCTCTACCATGAAGCCCAGACCATCCTGCGCAAAGGGCCAGGAAGCGAAAGCGAGGCACTGATCGAAAAGGCAGCCAATCGCCACGAACCTTGAGTCGGCCGCTATCGACGGTCTAGCCACTTAGCGAAGTGATGGGAATTCATTCACTGGAGTGCAACGATGAGCCCCGGCAGTTGCCGGGGCTTTCGGTTGCAAGGTTGGATCAGAGCAGCTCTTCCGCCGCCAGTGCCAGGCGCGAGCGCTCGACACTGCGCAAGGTGATATGGCCGGCATGCGGCCAGTTGCGGAAGCGTTCGACGATCGCCGCCATGCCGCAGGTGTTGGCGGTGAGGTAGGGGGTGTCGATCTGGTTGACGTTACCCAGGCAGACGATCTTGGTGTTGCGCCCGGCGCGGCTGACCAGCGACTTGAGTTGCTTGGGCGTGAAGTTCTGCGCCTCGTCGATGATCAGGAAGGTGTCGTTCAGGGTTCGCCCGCGCATGAAGGTCGGCGAGCGGATTTGCACTCGCGAACCTATCAGCGAGCGTGTGGCACCGTCGTTCCAGCTTGAGCTGCCATCCTTCTCGTCGCGCAGCAGGTTGTCCATGTTGTCGTGGAAAGCACCCATCCAAGGTGACATCTTCTCTTCCTCCGTGCCAGGCAGGAAGCCAATGTCCTCGCCCATGGGGATCGGTGCGCGAGTGAACACGATGCGTTCGAAACGCTTGCTGTCCAGGGTCTGCTGGAACGCCGCCGCCAGGGTCATGTAAGTCTTGCCGGTACCGGCGCTGCCGGCGATGGTGATCAGGTCGATCTCCGGGTCCATCAACAGGTTGAGGGCGAAGTTTTGCCTGCTATCGTGGGCATGCACGCTCCACACACCGGCATGATGTCGGTAGTTGGTCAGCAGTTGTAGTCGCGCGCTGCTGGGCCCCAACTCGCGCACGATGGCCTCGAAGTCGGCCCCGTTCTCACTGTCGGAAACCAGCATGCCCACGTGCCAGTCGTCGGGCAGATCGCCCTTGAGCTGATAGAAGGTCTGGTGGTCGATGCGATCGACCTTGACCTCGACATTCAGCGACTCCCACAATCCGGCGCCATCCTGACCGGCTCCGGCATATACCTTGGCGCCCTCGATCATGGCGTCGTTGTCGGAGAACACCCGATCGTTGAGGTAGTCCTCCACCGGTACCTTGAGCGCGGCGGCCTTGACCCGCAGATTGATATCCTTGGTGACCAGGATCACCGAGGCATCGGGACGGTCGTCGCGCAGGCGGCAGGTTTCCGCCAGCAGGCGGTTGTCGGGACTGTCCTCCATGTTGTCCAGGGGCTCCAGGTCCTGGTAACAGAGAAAACGCAGGCGACCGGTGGGGCCGACCGATCCGGGTAACGGGATGCCCTCCTGGATCTCGTCGAAGCTGACCTGGCTAGTCAGATCGGACAGGGTGCGGCTGATCTGCCGGGCAGTGCGGGCGATCTCGCGAATGCCACTCTTGTGCCTGTCGAGCTCTTCGAGGACGGTCATGGGGATGACCACATCGTGTTCTTCGAACTGATAGAGGGCTGCAGGGTCGTGAATCAGGACGTTGGTATCCAGCACGTAGAGGCGGGTGGCTTTCTTCTCGATGCGTACCATCGGCTTGAGCACTCCTTGGATTGACGGCATGGTCGACACTGGCATTGACGCCTTACGGTCATATGACAGGCTGTCATGCGCTCGACCGGTATCGTTTTCGTTAGGGATGCGTGGGCGTCGATGGGCTCCTTTTTTCATAGGACATTTGACACCAAGATGAACGGTGCGCTCCGGTTTCGCCAGCGACGCCTCTCACGTTAATTCTGCTCAATGGGCATCGCACGCCGCTAGCGAAGGCATCTGTCGATGGTGTCGCGCTTGGTGAATTCGTGCAATGAGACGAGTCGAGAGGGGGGGAGGAGGGCTCTAAAGCGCTGCCTTGTGCAGTGCAGGGTCGTTCAGCCTATCCTGGAAACCGGGTGCATGCCAAGAAAATCAGTCAACGCTGATCAGCGCCTGTTCGTTCTTGAAGCGTACCGGCCAAGTGCGTAGACGGACCAGGAAGCCCTTCAGGCCACCATTTCAAGAGGGGAGCTGAGAAATTTGGCTGCCCTTGCGTCTCGTGTATAAGCCACGTTGATGCGCATCCAGGGGGAACTGGTCGCGTGGGGCAGAAACATGTGCCCCGGTGACAGGCTGATCCCGGCTTGCCGAGCATACTGGACAAGCTGGGCAGAGGATTCGACCCCAGGATACCGCACCCAGATGAACATGCCGCCAGCAGGCTCCGTGTAGATTTCCCAACCCGCGCCTCTTATCAGGTTCAGGGCGGAGGTCATCTGGCCGGAAAGCTTTACCCTGAGCCGTTCCGCCAACTTCCGGTAGGAACCGTTCTGGAGCATGGTCATGACCACCTGCTCGGCAAACCGCGAGGCGGAAATACTGGTGAGCATCTTCACATCGACCAGATTCTTGATCAGGGATGGTTCCGCGGCAATGAAACCGACTCGCAACGAGCAGGACAGGCTTTTGGAGAAGCTGCCCAGGTAAATGACCTTTTGCAATCCATCCAAGGCGGTGAGCCTTATCGTGGGCTCATGCTGGAAGTCCGCGTAGATATCGTCTTCGACGATCTGGAAGCCGTGTTTTTCGGCGAGTTGAAGCACTTGGTGGGCAACGGTCGGGATCAGTGTCGTTCCTGTGGGGTTCTGGAACACGCTATTGGTGAAGAACAGCTTCGGCTTGTACTTGGACAGCAGATATTCCATCTGCTCCGTGTCGGGGCCACCGGCGAGACGGGGTACGCCGATCGCCTTGACCTGTTGAAGTCGCAGCAGGCCAAAAAGGTTGTAGTACCCCGGCGATTCGACGAACACCACGTCGCCGGGCTTGAGCATCAGCCGGACGATGAGATCCAATGCATGGCTTCCGCCGCCGGTCATGAGAATCTGGTTGGCGTCCGCTTCGATGCCGAGCAGCCGTATCCGTTCCTGGATCAGGGAGCGAAGTTCCGGTATCCCCATGGGGGTGCTGTAATCGAAGATACCGGAACGATGCTGCCGGGCGACATGGCGTATCGCGTACGTCAGGTCGTCGCCCTCACGCCAATGGTGGGGTAACCAGCCGCAGCCGAGCTTCAAGTTGCCCTCATCGGCTTTGAACAGGTTCCACATCTCGCCGGTCATGTCTTCAAGACTTGCCTGGGACGATGCATCCTTCGAGAGGATATTGGCGGCATTTTCGGCCACGAAGAATCCGGAGCCCGGCTTGGAGCGGACCAAGCCATGGGCAACCAGCCTCTCATAGGCTTCGATCGCGGCGTTACGGCTGATGGAGTGATCCGCCGAAAGTTGCCGTATCGAAGGCAGGCGGCTGCCACCACCGGCACCGTGTCGCTCTATCCACTCGCGAATTCCTGCCTCTACCTGTTGCACGACAGGTGTTTCCGAGTGCTTGTTTATTTTCAGCTTCATGCCGGCGAGCTCCCTGCTTCAGCAAACCGTTCAGAAAAATCCAGGAACAGTTCTTTGATAATCATGCGTAAGTGTACCTTACCGGATGACCGTATAGGTGCGAGGTTGGTGATTCCACGGCACATGACGTGGTGAATTTGGATGTGAATGCCTTCAAGGAGAAGAGTCATGAAGCTCAAGAAAGTGGATGCAGCCAAAACCAGCACACGTCGCGTCAATGGTGCTACCTGCGGCTGACTGGCGGAACTCGGGCGGCCCGTTGGGCCGCCTTGGAAGCAAGGTATCAGGGAGAAATGTCGATGTTCGATGTTGAAAGAGATTGGAATGAATTCCCGAAGTTTCGACATAATCTTTGGACTACCTTTGCGGACAATCCCGATCTCACCTATCTGACGGTAAGCCATGGAAAGTTCGAGGTTCTGACTTCTGATGCTCGAGAATTCTTGAAGATACGTGGCTTCTGCACAGGGCATAATTCAGTCGACCAGATCTCTGAGAAGTCAGGCTTTTCTTCGGCAAAGGTTAGAGAAATAGTCGACTCTCTTGCCGCGGGTGACATGCTTCGTCGAAAAGCACGGCCCTTCAGGGATCTCGACCCCTTGGAAGTCCAGGGGATGTTGCTGGCCGCCGCCGGTATCTGGGCGGAACAGTTGCGTGAGACCCACATTGCCGTGGAAGTCTTCAATGGGGACGTTTCCCATCGGGTGGCGATCGGCTGGCTACTGGAGACCTACCATTACATCAAGGCCTTCCCGAGTGCCATCGACATCGCTGCTGGTGCTGCGAGCGGTGAGCTTCGCTCTGTAATGGAGGAGTACGCCAATCAGGAGCGGGGCCATGAACAGTTCGTTGAAGATACACTCGTTCGCTTGGGGCTCACCCGTGATGAAGTACGTACCAGTACCCCCTTGGTGACGACTCGCCTGATTGACTTGCTCATGAAAGAGATGTTCGTGACTACGCCTCAGGCCGCTTTACTGGTAGCGGCGATCGTCGAGGCGGATGACTTTGAAGAAGACGAGCTTCCGTCTCTGTCTCGGCAGTTTACTCAGCACTATGGAGTCGATCAGGACGCGCTCGACCCACTTTTCAGACATAGCATGATCGATGCCGAGCTTGGCCATGGAGAGTTAGCGGAGCGATACAGGCATCTGCTGACGTTCGGCAACGAGCACGAGCTCAATGACATGGTCAACAAGCTCCATGATCTCAAGCATGCCTTCGATGCTCAGAAGCTGGAAATAAAGGAGTACTACAGCCGGGAGGGTAATTACTTTCCCCGTCAGGTTGTGGACTATTTCGCCATTTAAGGAGCCGTTGGCATGGTATCCGATAGGCTATCCCCCTCGCCGGAGCAATTGAGGGGAACTGCTCGACATTTCCCGACGCTTGCACAATCCGACATACATGGTATCCGCATATTCGCCGATAACTCTTCGCGCGCTCAGATGCCGGCCATGACCCATAACGCCATCAGCGAGCAGGCTCTCTTTTGGGAGACCCACCGAGGCGGGAAGGCCGAGTGGGATACCCCACGCTCGGAGCGAGCCGCCGAACTGCGATTTCTCGCACGGCGGGCGGCAGCGGAGCTCTGTGGTGGGCAGGCGAGCGAGATTGGATTTGCGGCCAATGGGACCTCGGCCCTGGCAATACTGGCCAATGCCATGTTCGGAACGCTGCTGCACCCCGGCGATAGCGTGGTGATTACCGAGGCGGATCATGATGCCAACCGTTTGCCATGGCAAAGGCTGGTCTCGAAAGGCGTGCGTGTGATCGATGTACCTGTCGCCTGGGATGGAGGACTGGATCATGAGGCTTGGGCAAGGGCTTTGAAGCAAAAGCCGAAAGTCGTGGCACTCTGCATGCTTTCGAATGTGACGGGGGTTGTATTGCCTTACATCGAACTGGCGTCGCAAGCCAAGCGTGCCGGTGCCTGCGTCATCCTGGATGCCGTGCAGGGGCCGCCACACGGCTACACCGATATCATGGCCCATGACATCGACATGGCCATGTTCTCCAACTGCAAGCTGTTTTCGCCACACCTGGGGTGGTGGGCCATCAAGCCGGAACTCGTCGAGACATTGACGTTGTCGCCTCCCGGCGGAAATCATCCGGCGCTGGAGTGGGGCACCTTTTCTCATGCGGCATTCGCTGGATTCGTTGCAACTCACCGATATCTGACCGCCCTATCTCCACAACGGAGACTAGGCCAAGCCATGGCAATGATCCGTGAGCATGAAGCTGGGCTCGTGCAGCGGTTTTTCGAGAAGTTGCCGGGATATTGTCGGCCAATCTTGCTGGCCGCCGATACGGGACATCAGCGGGTTCCGATCTTTTCGCTCGCCATTCCGCCGGAGCGGTGGGCCAGGACGCAAGTGGCGTTCCTCGAAGCCGGTATCGATGTCCGGGTGGGGCAATTCGGCTGTCCCGCAACGTTAAGGCGTCTGGCCAGCGATAGCCGCGATGCCGCTTTGCGGTTGAGTTTCGTGCATTACAACGAACCAGAGGATATCGATGCCGTGTGTGATGTCCTTGCTCACCTCGGGCCGTAGCCATGGATAGGATCAATGCCATGCGCCTCGCATTCGCGTTGTGCATGATCACTACGGCGGTGAATCTGCAGGCTCCGCTATATGATGCCTTTGCGGCGCGAGATGGTGTAGGCGTGGGGGCGACGACGGTCGCATTCTCTTTCTATGTGGTCGGCATCATGCCTGTCCTTCTGTTGCTGAATGGCCTTTCCGAGCGTGTTGGCCGTCGTCCCTTGATCGTCGTCGCCTTGCTGTTGTGTTTGGCTGCCACCATCCTGACCCTCGTCGCACCGGGCCTTGCCACCTTGGCCATTGCCCGGTTCATGATGGGCATCGGATCCGCTCTGACGTCGGCGGTTGCCCCTGCGTATATGCTCGATCTGTTCAAGAGAGAGGATAGCCGGGTGCCGGCCAACTGGGTGACTGCCAGCACGTCGCTGGGTTTCGGTCTTGGCGCGGCCATTACCAGTCTATTCATTCTCCACTCACCAAGCCTGACACCGCCTAGTTTCTGGATATACCTGGGGGCGGGGTCGCTGGCACTGTTGCTTGTGATGACCTTGAAGGATGAAGCACCGAGGCGGGCCAAGGCCGAAATGCTGCGTTTACCGATGTATCCCCCAGGCGCCTTTGCCTATGGGCTATCCATTTTGCTTGCCTGGGCAACGGTGGGGTTGGTCATCGCGATTCTGCCCTCGGCCCTGGCCCAGCATGGGCTGTCGGGTTGGGCAGGATTCGCGACATTCGGCATTTGCAGTTGCGGCGTATTGTTCCAACCATTGGCACGCAAGTTGTCTCCCCATGTCTCGACTCGAATAGGCCTGATCATTCTTCCTGTTTCCTACGCCCTGATTGCCTGGGGAGCCCTGCAAGGTGTCTTGAGTGCGGTGCTGGCCGGGACCGTCGCCGCAAGCAGCGCCTGCTACGGGTTCGTCTATTTGGGGGGACTGAGTGGGGTGCTCGACGTGGCGGGAGATCAAAAATCCCGGGCAAGCGCGGGGTACTTTCTGATGGCTTATATCGGTTTCAGCATTCCAGTGATCACGACCGGCGCCTTGATCGATGCTCTTGGGCACTCGATGGCATTGACCCTTTTCGGTATGGCACTGCTGGGTGGTGCCATCGTGGTGAGTTGGCTTCTAAGATTAAGAATTGGCTATATCAGAGTTCCTGGCAATTTGATAAGAGAAAATAGATAAATAGGAATGGTATATGAAACGGATACCTCGTCAGTTTTCGCTTGGCATTAGTGCAATTTTTATTGCGGCAGTTATTTTTGGTGTTGCAGGAGCTTTCGCAAAAGCCTTATTCCACGCTGATATATCACCAATAGATCTAACAGCTGTTCGGTCGCTGGTTGCATGTGGGATTTTTGCTTTAATGATGCTAGTCACACAACCTAGGGCCTTTCGTATCAAATTGTCATCGGCTCCACTGCTGATTGCAACTGGCCTGGCTTTCACGGCAGTAAATGTAACATTTTATCTGTCAATTAGCATGATCAGTGTTGCTGCAGCGATTACGTTGGAGTATACGGCACCATTCTTTGTTCTCATTATAGGCCTGTCTTTGAAGACTCGCCGTTTTGATATGCGTGATTTGGGTATTGTTATTCTAAGCATTGTCGGTTGCTTTCTTTTGTCTGGTAGTGAGGCAGAGATTTTTTCCTCCAACATTGGTATCTTGGTTGGGCTGATATGTGGGTTATCTTTTGCAGTATTCAATATGCTAGGAAACGCCTGCAAGCAGCAAGGACTTGGGGCCAGTACGGTTACCTTGTACGCTTTCATTGTCAGTGCGATAGTTTGGGCTTTCTTGCTCCCTCTGCTAAGTATTGATGAGATTGAAATAACCCGTGAAGTTGCTCTTTATTTAGGTTTTATAACAGTTGTCGCAACAGTTGTTCCATACTGGTTGCTTATGTATGGTCTGCGTTATGTGGATGCATTGCCGGCTACAGTTATTGGTATGTTAGATCCTCTGGTGGCAGGTTTTGCTGCATTTGTCTTGCTTGGGGAGCGACTTACACTGGCTAATATGGTTGGAATTGTTATTGTTATTATAGCAGTGTGCTTGATATCTATTAAAGAGGGAGATAAGCAGGATGAAGAAACCACTAGCCAGTTAGAAGATTCGGTTCGGGATGTATAGATAGAATTTGGTTTGATAGGTCTAAAGAGGGAATGATATGAAAGATAATAGAATAGAACTGGCCGATTTGAGTTTTCTGGCCTTTGGTGAAAAAGATAATCTTGATAATCTTCCAGACCAACGCTTGGCGCCAGGCGTTGATAGGAAAACATTGCCTCATATCCTTGCTGCTCAAAAACGTCTGGAAAACCTGTGGGCATACGGAACCGACTATTGCCAGGATACTATCTATGTGGCGAAAGAAGAAAACAAACTTCTCCATCTGGATTTAGACTTGACTGGCGAGTGTAAGCTGAAATGTTTTTACTGTGACCGTACTCCGGATCGTTACAGTGATGTGCCGAATCGCGTTGAGCTGACCACAGAAGAGCGCAAAGATATTATTCTTCAGGCCCATAGATTGGGCGCAACCACCGTAGAGTTTCCCGGAGCAGGAGAGCCGATGATTGATCCTGGATTTTGGGAGATTGTAGAGTATATTCATAGCTTGGGCATGACTACGGTCTTATTTACCAGTGGATATCATCTTGATGCTGCTTCCGTTGATCGGCTTTACAGTCTTGGGGTGACTGTTTTCTTAAAATACAACAACATAGACACTGCCGTCCAGGATCGGATGGTAGGTGTACGTGGCTATGGGATGAAGGCAAGAAATGCCATGAATTTGCTTCTAGATAGAGGATTTAATAAATCAGTTCCTACTCGCTTGGCTATCGATGTGGTGGTGACGCCGAAATATCATGACCTGGAAGATGTCGCGAATCTGTTTCGCTGGTGCAGGGATAATAATGTCCATAATTATATTATGACTCTGATTCCGGAGGGTATGGCGGATCACAAATCTCTTTTGCTGGAGAAAGAGCGTGCTAATGACTTGATCGAGATGATGCGTAAAATAGATGAAGAAGAATATGGTTTGAATTACTCCCCTAGCCGACCGATGGGGGGAGGCTACCGTTGTCGGCAGGTAAACTGTGGCCTATTCGTTAATTTGTTCGGCGAAGTATATGATTGTAATGGGCTGGCCAGATTAATCGGGCATCTACGCCGAGACTCATTAGAAGAAATATGGTGTTCATCCTATGCCACAAAAATTCGTGTTCCAGATCAGAATGGCTTCTGTTTGGTGAGAGAACGACAATGGCAGGGGCGAGATGTTTCAGCTATGAATCGGAAGACAGAGGAATATGAACGCTGGCGGTCTCGTAACGGTGATGATGTAGTTGTCGAGCGAGCTAAGGATGAGGTTGGGATAGGTTGTGTAGAGCTAAACAGAAAAGGTGCGACCATAAAGAGTAAGGATGTGTGATTGGGAGCTTATGATGTATAATAAAGTTGTTAATGACCAAACGATAAAATGGGTCTCGGAGGCTTGGGTTTCCGATGTGGAAAGTATGGACGAGTATGTTGATTTTTTGGAGATTCCGTTCGACTTTGCAGTTAGTCATCGCCCAGGAACCCGTTTTGGACCGGCTGCAATCATCGACGCTTTGAATGGTTTTAGCCTCTATTGTACAGATAAAAGGGTGGACCTATCCTCGCTGCGTTTTCATCGTAATGCACCTCCTCCTGTTTTAAATGATATTCATCAGACCTATTCCCATATCGAAGAAATGGTGGCATCTCTTCCCTCGTCGTCAAGACCGGTCTTCTTGGGAGGGGATCATTCAATCACTGATCCTATATTGCGCGGACTGCTAAAGCGTTCTGGAGGTCAGAATTTTGGCCTTATCGTGTTTGACGCTCATTTTGATTCTCGACCGCCAGTTAAGGGGCGAGAGCATTCCGGGCACTGGATGTATACAGTGGAGGAAGTGTTCAGTCATGCTAATAGCGTACAGCTTGGTATTAACGCACCAATCTACTCCAAGGAGTATATGGACCAGGCTGAGAGTTCTGGTGTTTTGGTTAGAACGCCATATGAAATCCGGAAGTTGGATGGGAGAAGGCTTTAGATGAAGCTATTGAATATGCAATGCGTGATGTTGGAGGGGTTTACATCTCTATTGATATAGACTGCCTTGACCGAGCATTCGCCCCCGGGACAAGCGTACCTAATGGCTGTGGGTTGATGACGTATGAGGTGGCAGATGCTCTGTATGAGATTGCACGTCGGGTAGAGGTAATAGGTCTCGATATTGTAGAAGTAAGTCCCCCGCTTGACAATACATCAAATACACCAGAGGTTGCTGCTCATTTTATATTAAACTATCTAGCAGGAATTGCTGAGAGGAAACAAGCTTAGGTAATTGCTTGAATTTTGTGTGTAAATAAAAATTTGTTTTTGCTTTTCCCGGCGAAGCGTAAAGAGTGTGATTAAGGCTATCTGGCTGGGCAGGATTCGCGACATTCGGCATTTGCAGTTGCGGCGTACTGTTCCAGCCGTTGGCACGCAAGTTGTCTCCCCATGTCTCGACTCGAATAGGCCTGATCATTCTTCCCGTTTCCTACGCCCTGATTGCCTGGGGAGCCCTGCAGGGTGTCTTGAGTGCGGTGCTGGCCGGGACCGTCGCCGCAAGCAGCGCCTGCTACGGGTTCGTCTATTTGGGGGGACTGAGTGGGGTGCTCGACGTGGCGGGAGATCAAAAATCCCGGGCAAGCGCGGGGTATTTTCTGATGGCTTATATCGGTTTCAGCATTCCGGTGATCACGACCGGCGCCTTGATCGATGCTCTTGGGCACTCGATGGCATTGACCCTTTTCGGTATGGCACTGCTGGGTGGCGCCATCGTGGTATGCGTCCGGTAAACACACCTTCCGCTGAGCCCCGACTTCGATGACGGTAGGTGTCCACCTATTCCTTAGTGGACACCTACCATGAGTGAGTTAAGCGTATGGGAGGCGCCTCGAAAGCGTCGCC
>NZ_BMXS01000037.1 GCF_014651875.1 Litchfieldella qijiaojingensis | reverse complement strand
CGTGCTTGGATTCGGGCGTGGTGGCCCCTTCATCGCGAAGCAGAGCTTCGCTCCCACAACAGCACCGCATCATGCCTAAACCGGTGGGAGCGCAGATTTTCTGCGCGATCCGGCCGCCAGGCCGGCTTGGGACCAAGGCAATATAGGTTCACTTCCCTGCGCCCTCAAGAAGCAAGTCTTTCCCAAAAGTAGCTTATAGGCTACAGTGGCTCTCATGATAGAGCTCACTCACTACCTGACAGCCGACGGCTATGACCCATTCCAGGCTTGGTTAGACTCAATCAAACACCGAGACCGTCAAGCAGCGATGCGAGTATTGACTCGCCTCAACCGCCTGGCAGCAGGTAATGCTGGCGATTCCAAGGCTGTGGGAGATGGTGTGCTAGAGCTGCGAATCGATTATGGACCTGGCTACCGTCTGTATTACGCACAAGTAGGTAAACGCCTGGTTATGCTGCTGATCGGTGGAACGAAGAAACGTCAACAAAGCGACATTGCGCAAGCCAAATCGTTTCTGGCAGACCATCGGAGGAGAACCAAGACATGAGACAACACGACGACGCAGTCATCGAGATGTTGCGCAGTGACCCTTCCATGGCCACAGATTACCTCCGAACCGCCTTCGATGAACTGGATGAAGAAGGAGGAGAAGCGGCCTTTCTGATGGCTCTGCGTCACGTAGTCGAGGCGCAAGGCGGCATGGCAGCAGTAGCCGAACGCGCCAAGCTTTCACGAGAAAGCCTTTATCGCGCTTTATCACCCAAGGGCAACCCAACCCTGAAAACCATGACCGCTGTCATCAAGGCAACTGGCATCCATTTTCATGACTTAACTCACGCATCCTGACCAGGATTGGCCCTGCTTGGTGGGAACTCCATAAGGCCATCGCGCCCCGGGTCCATATAAGCCGCCGTGGCAGCTTAGGTGACACAACAATCGCGCAATGAATTGCGCTCCCACCACTCCAGCCCTTGTCACAACTCCCGTGGGAGCGCAGATTTTCTGCGCGATCCGGCCGCCAGGCCGGCACTCTCGAGCCCCTGCCAGATGCATCGCGCAATGAATTGCGCTCCCACCACCCCATAAGGCTATGCATCCCCGTAGGAGCGCAGCTTGCTGCGCGATCCGGCCGCCAGGCCGGCACTCTCGAGCCCCTGCCAGATGCATCGCGCAATGAATTGCGCTCCCACCACTCCAGCCATTGCCACAACCCCCGTGGGAGCGCAGCTTGCTGCGCGACCCGGCCGCCAGGCCGGCTTGGCCCGCCAACAGCCAAACAGAGTCGGATTTCGCCCAACAGCCCAAATCCAGTACACTGCCATGCTTGGCAATCGGGAACTATTGGTTTCCCTTCCCACATGCTTCTTCACAAGGATCAACCAAGGTCCCCTATGAGCAGCAAGCGTTTCGCCTTCGTGATATCGGATCTTTATGGCGGCGGTGCAGAGAAATCGCTTCTATACACAGCCGATGGGCTTCGCCAGCACGGCAATGACGTCAAGGTCTTCATCCTGCGCGACCGTATCGAGCAACACATCCCCGAGGGGCTGGAAGTCGTCAACCTGGCGGTGATCACCAAAACCACCAAGGCACTGAACAGCGTGATGGTAGAGAAGTGGCAAGCCAGCCGCATTGCCAAAGCGCTCGAACGGTTTCAGCCGGATGTCGTGCTCTCCTGCTCGTGTGACAAGATCACCCGGCACCTGAAGCATCCCAATCTCTACTTCTGGATCAAGAGCGACATTTCAGCACGCTTTCGCAATTCGCCGAAGAGAGACAAGGTCTTTGCCAGGCAACGCCGGCAATACAACCACCGCAAGGTGGTCGCCGTATCACGTGGTGTGGAAAGGAGCCTGCTGGATGTCGTTGGCCTGAAACCCGCCGAGATTCGCGCCATCTACAACCCTTACGAGCGCGCCCCCTTCGCGGAGCTGGCCAAACAAGACGTCGACGACATCCCACAAGGCGAATACTTCATCCATGTCGGCGCCTTCACCTCGGTCAAGCGCCATGACCGCCTGTTGCGCGCCTACAAGGCCAGCGGCGTCACCACACCGCTCCTCCTGTTGGGTAAGGGCGCCCAGGAAGCCCGGATCCGCTCGATGATCGACGAACTCGGCCTGCAAGACCAAGTGACCCTGCTTGGCTACCGCACCAACCCCTATCCTTACATTCAAGGCGCCAAGGCGCTGATTCTGACCTCGGATGCCGAAGGCCTGCCTCGTGTGTTGATCGAGGCGCTGATGCTGCATACCCCGGTGGTCAGCGTCGATTGCCCCAGTGGGCCAAGAGAAATCCTCACCCAAGAGCTTGCCGATTTCCTGGCCGAGCCCGAAAACGAAAAGAGCCTGGCCGATGCGATAAAACGCATGGACCAGGCTCCCGTCGAGATTGAGGCCAGGCATTATGAGCAATTCCTGGCGGAAAACGTCATTCCACAGTTCGAAGCGCTGTAGCAAGGAAGCACTAAGTGAAGCTACTGGATATCCCTTTCAACGACGCGCGCCGCCGCTATCTGGTGTTTCATCCCTGGCACCTGCCCGACCGACTGTGCCTGGCCAGCACCACCACCACTGAGGAATTCGAGCGGCACGCCAGCAGCCGCTTCTATGTGTCGGACGACCAAACGGTACTAGCCAAGGTAGTGCCCGATAAATTCAGCAAGCGCCAGCATCCGCTGCAGTGGTTCACCCGCGACTATCTGGAAAAGCGTTGGCTGCTGCAAACCGACGCCCGCAAGGAGTTTCTTAGCCTGCGCATCTTGCGCAATGCCGGCTTGCGGACGCCGACATGCCACGGTTGGGGCCTGTCCCTGAACCCCGGCAACCGCAATGCTTCGCTGCTATTGATGGAATATCTGCCCAAGGCACAGCCAGGGGGCGAATATTTCGAAGCACTGGACGAAGCCGGCAAGCATCGTTTCCTGGAACGGTTCGCGGGTGAGGTCATCCAACTGGCACAAGCGGGTTTCGTGCATCGCGACCTGCACTACAACAACCTGCTGGTCACCAGCAGCGATGAGATCGTATGGATCGACGCGCATGTCCGCCCGCTGCCACGGAAAAAATCAGACCAGTTGCCGGCAATTGTAAAAACACTCACTGCCAACAAGCTTCGCGGAGAAACCTACCGACAAAGCACTGAAATGCTGATAGCAAAAAAATGGAATTGATCAGAGATTGTTGAAGATCACATAGACAAGAAATTTAAAAAATCATTTACTTGCTAGTGGATCGACAACATTAAAATACTCGACCTCCTTTTCATATATACTCTTGACTATAGAGACAGACTCTGCATCATACCAATGAGACAGATCTTTTTTTCTCCCATTACGCCCCACCTTTTCTTCACGAAGCGGGCCATCAAAAGGGATATCTAGTTTTTTGCAAATGCCTGCAAAATCGTTGTTCAAATTTTCGTAATGCCCAATAAAGTCTGCTACAGGGCGATCATCAATTGCATAGAGACTCCAGTTTGTTATCAAACCGCTAGGCACTATACCCCGATCCTCGACCTTACCACTCAAAGCCTCTAGGAAATACCTGAACGATACATCTCTTCCGGAATTCTTCATCTGGTGGGAATATTCTGACAGAGCCTGATCATAGGAATTTCGTACAAAGCAGAACTTGAAATAGTTATCCCACTCATACGGGAATGCTTGCTTAACTCTCTCGGCAGGAGGATGTACAGGATTTCGGAACAACATCTTCTTGTATCTCGCCTTCACTTTAGTGTTGACAAGATTTTGATACTTTTGTGATTTTCCATTTCTCAAGTGTTCAATCGAGGCCTTTCGTAATATATTCCATCCACGGGGATGCAAAAGTGCACGCTTGGCAGCAGAATTCAACCCGTAACCATGCCGAAGCACTTCATCAAGACTGCCGATCACTATGTCATTATCACCAAGATAAGGCCATAGGGATGTCTTTATAGAACTTCCCGCCACTTTACGGCAGTGAATAAATATAAATCGGTATTTATGACTAATAATCATGAATAGTAACTCTCATGGTGCTATGACGAAGAACGGCCACATCAATCATCGGGCTATGTGGCACCCAGATGTCTACTCTTCTTCCTCTCTGGAAAGGCTCGTTGGCAACCGTGGAACCGGCCAATCAAAGTCTTCAGGGGTAGTCGCAGGATCCCGCGCACCAGGCTCGCCTTCAGGGCTGCAATGCACCAGAGCCATCTTGATACGTTCCAGTGCCGCCTCTCCACTCTCCCCCTCGGAAACCCGCTGCCACCACTGCCGGTGCACCGCCTTCACGCGCACCGGCACAGAAGGGAGGCCGATACGCTGGGCCATGGCCAGACGATGCAGGCCACGATTGATCTTGAGCATGCGCCCCTCACGGGTGATGGCCACCCCAAGATCGTCCTTGCCTTGTGTGGTATCGAAACCGCGTTCCGTCATGTCGTCGAGAAAGCTCAAGTAAACCCGTAGATAGGCCAGTATCCGCTCTTCAGAGTCAAGCAATACTCCCTGATGATGCGATGACCATGGACGACCAACCTCAAGCCACTGGTAGAGACTACGAAAGCGCTCTGTGCGTCTCAGATCGTCGCGATGGTCGTCGATGTCACTGATAAAGCGGTAGCGCGAACCATATCGCAGGTCGCCTCGCCACTGATCCCAGTCACCATCCCAGATGAAGGCTGACGACGACGGTCGCTGCCGATAAGGAAAACCTCGCCAGTCGGTACTACGGATAAGTTTGCGCGGATCGACATGTACGATCAGGGCATCACCCAAGCGTCGCTCAACCACGCGTCGCGGTAGTCCCTGACGCTCGACGGCCCTACCTCCGGGCAGGCCCTGCTCCCAGAGTGTCATCAGGGCCTCTTCCAATGGAAGCCCGACCTTTGCCTGGAAAGCTTCGCGTACCACTACCTGCAATCGAGCACGGCGGATTGGCCAGCGCATACGCGAATCGTAAAGAGACGCGAAGGGAGAAGCGCCAGCCGAGCCGATGGGTACAGGCAACGGTATCTTCTGTTTCTTCATATCCTTCATTCAACCTGATCCTTGATCCCCTGCCGGCTCGCAATATGGCCAAGACGGTTCAATCCTGAATTCAAGTAATAAGTGCAGCACTTGCGGTGTTCAGGGCTCCTTAGCCCGGGATATTCATGAGGGAGCGCTGAAAACGAAGATAACGGATGGTAATCTCTAAGGAAATCAGTCAGTTCCGGCAATAACACGATTCCCAGAGGCCATCCGCTATGGGTGAAAGCGTATCCCCCTGGACTCCCTCCTGCAATGGGTCTGTCAGCGTCCAACTGAGCGGCCATGCCACGACCAGCGATACCGGCGCTTTGCTGCTCCGTGAAGCCCTCGATGTCAACACCGATTAAGACTGTCCGCTTTGAGGTGCGGCTGTGTGAGCAGGTCTTGAAAGTGGCCGCCACGCTCACCGTGCATGCCCGACGGGTGACGGTGCACCTGGGTGCCGCCGCCGACAACTGGTGGCCAACGCTGCTGCGCGGGCTACCCAGATTGGGTTCCTTGTCGTAGCGGCCAACCCAGTTCTCTCTCACTCTGGATCGGCCAGAGGCCTAGGGTAGCCCGTGAGCCGGAGACAACAAAACCGAACCTTTGGCCATAAAGAACCGGCACCGTAAGAACAAAACGTCGTCATCACCGTCAGTGCCCTGTCACAATGAGCCGAGTCGCCGGCCGGCAAGGATGGAGTCGCCCGCGAAGCGGTCCTCTGAGGGCCATAGTGAATTAGGGGGGGTCAATCAACCGGTTTCATCAAGGGGATGGTGGGACGCGGCAAGCGTGCTTCTGCGGACATCCGCAATGCGTGCTCACGCCAGAACGGCCAGGTATTGTGTACGGCATTATATCGCATGAATTCACTGATTGCCGCTTCGGAAAGGCCATCCCGATAACGGTAAGTCGCCGCAAAACAAGCCGTCAACTCCGCCAGCACATGTACCGAACTTTCGCTGCCCGATTCAGGAAGAAGCACAAACCTGACCCCATAGTCGATACGAGCCCTCAGCAAGCTATCAGCATTCTCTTCCTCGGGCTCAACTGGCTCCAGTAAATCGACGGTAACGGCTAGCTTATCCTGCTGCACCATTCCTTCAGGGATATTATCCTGATGAATTTCATCATGGCGGTTCACGGCAGAGCTATAGAGATAGATATCAACAATTTCCACCTTTTCCGCCGCCTCGGCAATCAGTTGCTTATCCATAATGCAACTCTTCTACAGCCAACGTCTTGATTCGGTAGCGTGGAAAATCACGGTTTGCCACTACTGCATCATATGAATGCGTCTCCCAAGTATCGGCATTGGCTCGTTCACCTTCCACCTGTTGCCCGATAACACGCATCCGAAAAGCAGGAGAGCGGTGACTCAACGCTTTCAAATCATCGACCAGTTCCGGGTGCCGATAGCACAAACGGAGCAACCTATCCATCGAGGCGCTTTGGGTAACTTCACCCCTTTCATATTTGGAAAAGGCATTTCTCCCCCCGCCAAATAGTAGAGCCGCCATTTCCTGATTGAGCTTTAGCCCACTGCGCAGACGAACAATTTCACTACCGGTCAATAGGCCATCGTGAGTACGCTTTGCGTCGCGGGCAGCAGCATCATTACGTCGAATCTGCTCCGTGGCGACAAACTCCCTCCCACATTCGGCACAAACCGAATAGTCCATCGGCACTTGAAGCACGGTCTCTTTATATCTCACCGGCTCAACTTCGGTATATTGCCGTATATCTTGGGAACCGCACAGTTTGCAATGTCCCATGATGCCACCTCTTTTCAATACTGCGTCAGATGGAAAGATCCAAGATCCACGACCAGGTAGTTATCGATCAAGCAAAATTTCACGTATAACCGATCCGTCTCTCCATCATGACTATCCGGCCGCGGATAGCGACAAATGTACTCATCATCGTCGGGAGCGGCTTGCCGAAAATGGCTCTTGCTAAACTCCGCCTCACTCAGCTTCGACAGACAATCAGCGACATCCTCAAGTTCGTACCCCAAGTTCGCCACATCGCGCATGACCTTACGTCCCCGATATTCAATTCGTAGCTGCCTTGCCGCCGCATGTACATCGTTCAGGTCATAGATCGGCACCACCACCTCTCCTAACCATCATGGTTAGCTCCTTGAGTGTAACGCGCAACCCGGCTATGCGCCAGCGGCATCCTACTACAGGGCGTAGCCACTCTATCGGTAGGAGGCCGGCTGCGCTTCCCGAGCCCTCATACGGTAGCTACTCATTCTCCGCACAGATCCCATTGCGCGCCACCACCTCGTCTGCTTCGCGCTTCTTCTCGAGCATGACATGCACAACCGGACTGGGCTCACCGATCTTACCCAGTAATCGTGGACACCGGGTTACTGGGTAAGATCAGAATCCCGACCTTTGCCTGGAAAGTTTCGCGTACCACTACCTGCAATCGAGCACGGCGGATTGGCCAGCGCATACGCGAATCGTAAAGAGGCGCGAAGGCAGAAGCGCCAGGCGAGCCCATGGGTACAGGCAACGGTATCTTCTGTTTCTTCATATCTTTCATTCAGCCTGATCCTTGATCCCCTGCCAGCTCGCAATATGGCCAAGACGGTTCAGCCTCAATAGGCTCATGCGGGCTCCAAAGGCACTCGCAGCCAACAAGAAAGCAAACACTTCATCGGGATTATGGTATAGCGCCAACAAGGCCAACAACCCAATCACGCCTGGCTTGGCGGACGACTGCCGGCTTCCTCGAGAAAACGCTCAACGACCTTCTGTGGGAGAAAATCCGCTAGCCAGGCATCATCGATGGGCGGCTTTCCACGCTGCAGGCCAGCCCGAATACCCTCCGCCAGCGACTCGGCATCATGAGGCACAAGGGCACTTTCCAACGGCCCCTTGAGAATCTCGCGTATACCGCCAGGACAGTCAACGGACAACACCGGAGTTCCGCAGGCCAGTGCCTCGAACAGTACGATGCCCATGCCCTCGAAACGCGAACTGAGCACAAACAGTCGTGCCTGGCGCATCCAAGGGTAGGGGTTGGCCTGCTGGCCAGCGAAGATTACCTTGTCACGGATGCCCAGTTCCTCCGCCAGCGCCTCGAGCCGCTTGCGCTCCTGGCCGTCACCGACCAGCACCAGGAGTTCTTCAGGTGCGGCAATGGCGTAGGCACGCAGTAACAGCGCTTGATCCTTGGCGGGCACCAAGCGTGCCACATTGACGATATAGGGTGCATCGGGTATTTCGGGATTGGTTTCCTGCATCAGGCGACGTATCGACTCCAGCGGACAAGGGTTGACGATCACGGAAAGCGAGGCAGGCGTAAAGCCAAGCGCACGCTGCGCTTCCTCGAGGTTTTCCGCCACACCCCGCGACACCGCAACCAAATGCTTGCCCTGGTACAGACAACGGGCAAAAAGCTTACCCTTCCAGTCTTGCCGCCCCCGGTACACGATATTTTCCAGCACATGACGGGCACGCTCATCACGGAAGCCCCACACCTGCTCGAACGTGCCGACCCCGCGGAAGATGATACGGTCAACCCGACCATGACGACGTTCGAACCACCATAGCCAAGCCTTGAACAGGTACCCACACAGGTATCCCGTCCACACGAAATACGAACGCCGTATCAACGGGTTGAGAATCCAACGTGCCAGCGCCTCGATCACGGCGCCCACCAGGGTCAGGCGCTGCACCCAATGCAAGGGGAAAGTATGCAACCGAACCTCGGAGTGTTCCGGCGTCAATGGCGTCCCGGCCTGGCGAAATGTCAGCAGATGGCTTTCATGGCCGGCTTCTGCAAAGGCGTCCGCAAGGTTAACGGCGACACGCTCCATTCCCCCCATCTTCAAGCTTCTGACCACCACCAGAGTACGCAATCGAACCTTCCCGTCGCCAATCAAGAACCGGAGCGCGTCACGCCCTTTTTCTCCATCGATTTCCACTGCCAGTAATGCGTTACCAGCCCGCCCAGGATCAAGTTATGGACATAAACACCTGTCGAGAAGGAGGAATATGCCTCGAACTGATTCACGATCAGCCAATAGACAAAAAAGCCGGTCGCAAACAATGCCAGATCACCCGGCAATACACCGCCATGCCAGGAAAGCCATACACCACGCGCAACCCAGAACGCCAGCGCGCCCATCACGGCTAGGCCCAGCAGACCATACGCCACCCAAATTTCCAGAAAGATGTTGTGCAAATGCCCAAATCGCTCTTTCACATCATCCGGCAACCAGTCGGTATGATCGATCACCAGACCTCGACCCTTTTCGCCCCAGCCCACCAGGGGCCGCTCCGCGATCCACTCGGCCGCCGCCCGCCAGGTATGCAGCCGCAAGCCAAGACCGGTGCTGTACGGCATCTCATCGAACTCGCCTTGGAGGATATGGGCGATCGTTTGGCTTTCCGCAGCTATCCGCTTACTGGTGGCATCATAGAACCAGGTGCCCATACCCAAGGCGACCACCACTGCCAAGGCGGATACTACCAGCGACACTGGCTTGAACAGCGACGACAGCCCATGAGAAGCCACGTGCCATAGCCACCATGCAGCCCCCATCACCACTAGGGCAGCGCCAAACGCCGCACCTACCGCCCGTGTCTGGGTGACCACTACCCCCGCCAGGCACACCGTGAGAGCCAACAGCCACAAGGCAAACCGCCAGATCACCAATCGCCCTGGATAGCAGCAGCGTTTACCTAGTGCCACCAGCCCCAGCGAGCCCACACCGAAGAACATGGCCGTATGCTGGGCATTTCGAATGTCGAAGTCGACGCGCCGGCCTTGCAAGCCTCTGATCCACTCATCAAGGCCGCCCCCCTGCACGAAGGTCGCGGCCAGGAGTCCGAACAGCCCAAGCCCCCACAGCCACAACGTGTTTCGGGTACTGCCCCCCAGCCACCAGGCAACACCGATGAAAATGAACAATTTACCCAGTCGATCCAACTGGGGATTACTGGTGACCCATTCTGGATGGTGGTAATACCCCAACGTCCAAGAGAGTATCTGTACCACCACCGCCGCCAACAGCAACCACAAGGCAGCGGATCCTCTCACTCCCTTGCCATAAGCCAGCACCATCACCAGCCCCAGTAACGCCGCCACCAGTTCACCATGCTCGGCCAGTTCGGGCCAGAGAATGTGGAAGGTGGCGTAGAGCCACACCGCCCCCACACCCACGAACCACACGCCAACCGGGCAACGCCATTGCGTGGGGGAGTCCCAAAATACGTTCAGATTCATCACCGTCATGCCATACGCCAGCGAAAGCGGCCCATACTCTACCCGAAAGCCCGTGCAGTGTAACGATCAGCAACACTCACAAACGCCATGGGCGCCGCTTACAACGACACGGGCACCGCTTACAAACGCCACGGGCGCCGCTCATAAACGCCACGGGCGCCACTAGGGCGCCCGTGTGCTATCGGCCATGTTACCAGAATCTTCAGTGCAAGGGCTTGTCAGCCTTGGCAGCCACGCGTGGCTCCAAAGGTTTGGTCCCAGCCCCCATCGGGAGCAGCAGATCCACCACCGGCGAGCTGTGCTGGAAGCCATGCACGGCTTGCTTCAAGATCTCGCAAACCTTGTGGCAGTCGAGTTGCCGTTCGGCCTCTTCCAGCTCACCCAACAAGCGGCTCAGGGTACTCGAACTCAATACCTCTTCCTCGGCGCGCATGATCTTGGGGTGCGATGTGCCCACCACATTGTCGCCGATCAACAGTTCCTCGTAGAGCTTTTCCCCCGGGCGCAGGCCGGTGAAGACGATCTCGATATCGCCTTCGGGGTTGTGCTCGTCCTTCACATCCAGGCCGGAAAGCTTGATCATGCGCCACGCCAGATCGACGATCTTCACCGAATCGCCCATGTCGAGCACGAACACATCGCCGCCTTCGGCCATGGAACCGGCCTGAATCACCAGCAACGCCGCCTCGGGAATGGTCATGAAGTAGCGGGTGATATCCGGGTGGGTAACGGTGACCGGCCCGCCCTCTTCGATCTGGCGGCGGAACAGCGGCACCACCGAACCGGAAGAGCCGAGCACATTGCCAAAACGCACCATCGAGAACACGGTCCTGGTCGAACTGCGTGCCAGGTCCTGCAACACCAGCTCCGCCATTCGCTTGCTGGCACCCATCACATTGGTCGGCCGCACCGCCTTGTCGGTCGACACCAGCACGCAGCGCTCCACGCCCAGCTTGGCGGCACTTTCCGCCACTACCCGCGTACCCAGCACGTTATTGCGCACGCCTTCCAACACATTGTTCTCGACAATGGGCACGTGCTTGTAGGCCGCCGCGTGATAGATGGTCTGCACCCCATAATGGGAGATCACCGCCTCGACTCGTTCGCGATGACACACACTACCCAACAGCGGGTAAACGGCGAAGGTCTCCCCCATGTCCGCCTTCAGGGCCTCCAGTTCCTGATCGATGGCATACAGGCTGTATTCGCTCATTTCGAACAGCACCAGCGCCTTGGGGTTGCCACGCATGATTTGCCGGCACAGTTCGCTACCGATCGAGCCCCCTGCGCCGGTCACCATTACCACCTTGCCGCGAATACTGGCTTCCAATAGTTCCTCTCGCGGGGGAACCGGGTCGCGCCCCAGCAGGTCTTCCAGCTCGACCTCGCGCAACTGATCGACGCTGGCTTCCCCGGAGACGATCTCCGGCATCGACGGTACCGTCTGCACGTGCACCGGCGCGTCGGCCAACTGATCCAGCGCATGCTTGCGCTGCTTCTTGGTCGCCGAGGGCATGGCCAGCAGCACCCGGGTGATATTCAACTGCTGGATCACCGGTGTGAACTCGGCCGGGTTAAACACCTTGACGCCCTTGATGGTGCTGCCCCATAGCGCCTTGTCGTCATCCAGGAACGCCGCGATAAAAAATTCCCGGCCGCTGGAAAGCGCCATGGCCAATTGCGCCCCGGCGCCGCCGGCCCCGTAAATGGCCACGGCCTCCTTGTTGGTATAGTGGCGCAGCAGCCATTGATAATAGGTGCGCACCAACAACCGCGTGCCGCCTACGTAAACCAGCGCTACCAGCGCGAAATTGACCGGCACCGAACGCGGAAAGTCCTGAAACCGGTAGAAGAACGCCGCCGCCCACATCAGCAGCGCCAGCAACACCACGCCCTTGACCACCGCCCACAGCGCCTGTGGCCCCATGAAGCGCACCACGGCGCGATACAACCCCAGGCGGGCGAAGACGAACACCCCAACCACAGGAGTGACCAGAAACAGCCACCAGTAGGGATCGATGAAACGCTCCGGCCACCAGTCGGCGAAACGCAGCGCATAGGCCGACCACAAGGCCATCGGCAGCGCGACCAGGTCGGCTGCCACCATGATGATACGCTTCTTGGTGCGGCTGAGCGCCGCCATGCCGCTATGCCACTTTGCAGTTCGATTCATCACGACATCCTGTCAAGGTTGCACTGCCCTGGCCATCACCTGCTCGAGCACCTGGCATGTCTTGTCGATCTCGGCCGGCGTCAAGGTAGGGTGAACCAGGAACATCAAACTGGTTTCCCCCAGCTCCCGTGCCACTGGCAGCGGCTGCTCTGGCCGCCACTCGGTATTATCGAATGCCTTCTCACGATAAACCTCGGAACACGAACCCGAGAAACACGGCACGCCATGGGCCACGATTTCGTGCATGATGCGGTCGCGGTCCCAACCGCTCGCCAGTGACTCGGGTTCGACGAACACATAACACTTATAGCCGGCATGTTCGATATGGTCAGGGATGATGGGTACCCGCAGCCCGGGACACGATGCTGCCGTCTCCCAAATCCGCCCGGCATTGGACTGGCGGGCGGCTTTCCATTCCGGCATGCGAGAAAGCTGAATGCGGCCGATCGCCGATTGCATTTCGGTCAACCGCCAGTTGGTTCCGAAAGATTCGTGCACCCAGCGAAAGCCCGGCGGGTGCTCGCGTTCGTAGACGGCGTCCCAGCTCTTGCCATGATCCTTGTAGGCCCACATGCACTTCCACAGATCACGGTCCTGGGTGGTGACCATGCCCCCTTCGCCGCCGGTGGACATGATCTTGTCCTGGCAGAATGACCAGCACCCCACATGACCAATGGCGCCGACACTCATGCCCTTGTACCTTGCGCCATGTGCCTGGGCGCAATCTTCGATCACCTTCAGGCCATGGTCGTCGGCCAGCGCCATCAGGCCATCCATCTCACAGGGCCAACCGGCCAGGTGCACGGCGATGATCGCCTTGGTGCGCGGCGTGATTTTCGGTGCCACGGTGGTGGCGGAGATATTCTGGGAATCACGATCCACATCGGCGAACACCGGCACCGCCCCGGCGGTGACGATGGCGGATACCGAGGCCAGGAAGGTACGCGAGGTGACGATCACCTCGTCCCCCTCGCCGATACCCAGCCCCTTCAGTGCCAAGTCCAACGCCGTGGTGCCATTGGCCACGGCAATGGCATATTCGGTACCGGCGAAGCGCGTGAACTCACGCTCGAATTCCCGACCTTCCTGGCCGGTCCAGTAATTGACCCGGTTGGAAAGTAACACCCGCGAGACCGCATCGGCCTCTTCCTGGGTAAACGAAGGCCAGGGAGAAAAGGGTCCGTTTAGCATCTCACCACCAATATAAGAAACATCAAGAAAAATAGGCGCAATCCGTAGCCCGTAGCCCGTAGCCCGTAGCCCGTAGCCCGTAGCCCGTAGCCCGTAGCCCGTAGCCCGTAGCCCGTAGCCCGTAGCTATTATCCCACCACCGTCTGCCAGATGTACTTCAGATCATCGGCCATTCGCCAATGACGGATATAGTCGAGATTGATCCTGACCTTGTCAGGCCAGATCACATCACGGTTATAGGCTTCCGGGTCATCCTGCGCCGCCAGGATCTCTTCTTCATTGCGATACTTGAGCGTTGCCGGGCCAGTGATACCGGGGCGAATACTCAACAGCAAGCGCTCATCGCCTTCCAGCGTATCCGCGAAGCCAGGCACATCCGGGCGCGGCCCCACGAAGCTCATATCCCCGAGCAGAACATTCCATAACTGGGGCAGCTCATCGATCTTTGTCTTGCGAAAAAAACGCCCCAGCGGCGTGATGCGCGGGTCACCCGACTGGGTCACAGTGGTCGTCAGCTCGCGACTCGGCCGCATGGTCTTGATCTTGACCACGGTAAACACCTTACCACCCTTCCCCACCCGTGGCTGGGTGAAGAAGCCATTGCCGCGGGTATCCACGCTGGCCGCCAGCCAGGCCAGCAGGATCAACCACCAGCTCAGCAACAAGCCCACAGCGGCAAGAACGAAATCGAAAGCACGTTTCTGCATGGCCTGAGCCCCACTCAGGCCATGCGACTCAACCGCGATAGCCATAACGCTCCAGCGTCTCCCCCACCAGCGCATCCAGCCGAGCCACTTCGTCATCACTCAACGAAGCGCGTCCCTTGCCAATGCTTTTACTCGATACGCCGGCTACGGCGTTTGCTACCTGGTCGTCGCTGGCACGCACGCCGATGAAGTCCAACACTTTCGTCAATTCCTGCTTGGGCTGGCGTACGAAGTCTTCATAACGAATGCGGATCACCTTGTCATCCGGCATCTCGGCAAACGCCGCTTCGGCATTCTCCACACAGCGCTGCCACTGAAGTGCGCACACTTCGTTCAGGGAGTGACGTTCAAGGATGTCATCCATCCCATCCAACGCCGGCCCCCAGAATGCCAAGCGCTTCTCGCGGGAAAACAGCCGATATACCCGGCTCCACAGATAGCGGGTACCGTAATAGGGCAGATCGGCCAGTGGCACGAAGCGTACCTTCTCGAAGAGATAGGGAATGTCCAACTTGGCCGTCCAGCGCAACTTGGCCGAGCCGGTGGTGTCGATGCCGTCGCGACAGATGTAGATATATTTGGCATCGGGAACAGCCCGATCCACAAAGGGGACCCGCAGACTGTTGGCGCAGGTCTTTTCCACTACCGTACTTGCCTGATAGCGCTTGGCCACCCAAACGAACTGTTTTTTCACATAAGCCTGTATAGCAGGCGTCGCCCTCTCGGAGGGGATCTCGTCGGACGGATAGCGGACATTGCCATGGCGCCAGATGTAATTGATCTCATCACAGGGCCAGGTCGCGACACCTTCCAACTCACACAGCACATCTCGCAGCATATTGGTGCCCGAACGGGGGGCACCGATGATTAATACCGGTGAGTATGCATTATGACTCATGAGCGACCACCAGTTCGGTCATACGATTAGCCAGCTGTGAATACTCGTGCTTAGCCATAGAAAAATCTAACGCATTAACACCCATATCATTAAGAGCGTCTTTAGGCATGGATTTTAAGCTTACAACAGCTTCCGCAACCTTCCGCGAATCCCCCGGCGGGACGGTTATACCGCAACCAGCATCACTAATTGGGGTGTAAGCACCAGAGTCTATTGCATATATAATAGGTCGGGAGGAGGCCATATAGTCAAAAAGCTTGTTAGGCGAAACGCCAAGCTTGAATAATGGATCCCCCGTCAACCCGATATAACACACATCAAAGGTTTTTAACATTGACTGGATTTGCGCCTTGGGGATGGGGTCAACGAAGAAAACATTTTTCAACCCCTTTTGTTCGACGAGAGCTTTAAGATTAGTTTTTTCTTTTCCGTCCCCAACCAGCACAAAAGCAACATCTTGTTTCTCTTTTAATATTTCAGCAGCATCAATCAAGATGTCTAGAGCATTGGCCACCCCAATCGCACCAGCATAACCAATAATGAATTTTTCGTTTGGTAATTGCTGTAAGACATGATCGGATAGTGGCTGAGGGTTAGAAACTTCATCTTTGCAAAATCCATTTGGTATCCAAGTATATTTCTTCGGACTCATCCCACGAGATTTCATATGCTCAACGGCATTCTTTAGATTGGATACGACATGATCTGACTCACGATAGGCCTTATCTTCCACCCATTGCAAAAAACGAATAAATGGGTGTTTCACTGAAAATCCACCAAGCTGAACTAAAGTCATGGGCCAGATATCACGAACTTCAAATATCAGAGGAACATTAAGCTTTCTTGCCACCCTTCTGGCACCAAGATACCCAACCAAGGCGGGAGAGGAATACACTATTGCATCAGGTCGCGCTAGCTTCCCCGAAACAAAAAAACCCAAAACAAAAGAAAAAATAAACCAATTAATGACCCTTTTTTTGCTAAATGAATCCGGGTACGTTAAAACTTTGATTTTGACATGGGTAAATCCTTCGACATCCTCCTTGGTAATGAGTCTTTTTTGATTTGATTTATCCCTAAATTTATGACCGAACGATCCGGATATCAAATAAACATCATGGCCTTGCTTTGCCATTTCTCTCGCCAAATAATAATGGCGCCCCCCCATGCCCGTCTGAGGCGTCGAGGCATACTGGTTGATCAGCCAAATCGTTTTCTTATCAGTCTTCATCGAATTATGCGTCTACCAGAGTCTGAACAATACGTTCTGCAGCCTTGCCGCCACCGTAGAGTTGATGGCTATCCTTCACATCACGACCAAAGTGTCTCTCTGCTGCTTGTACAATTCGCTCCTGCTCCGCTCCCACTAATTCGTTTGCACCAACATTAATTAACTCTACCCACTCAGTTTGATCGCGAAGTGTGACGCAAGCCTTGCCGAAGAAAAAGGCTTCTTTCTGCACGCCACCGCTATCAGTAAGTACCAAACCACAGTGGTTAAGCAACCAGATCATTTCGAAATAACCTACAGGGTCAATCACAGTGACGTCTAGGGAAAGCCCAGCCTTCTCAATCGCTCCCCGAGTGCGGGGATGAAGCGGCAACACAATCGGTGCCACATGCTGATGCACATGGTTCAATGCATTAACAATCGACGTCAACCGCTGTAGGTCATCAGTATTTTCGGCCCGATGCAACGTGGTGAGAATAAAATTTTCCGAAAAATCTAGTCCAACCGGTGTTGCGGTACGCTCAGCAAAGAATAAAGCTGCATCTTGCATAACGTCGCCAACCTGGAGTATCCGCATAGGCTTATGTGTGAAACCCTCACGCTGCAGATTGCTTATTGCAGTCTCCGTTGGGCAGAACAACAGATCACTGATCTGGTCAGTAAGAATACGATTGATCTCTTCAGGCATACGCATATTGAAGCTACGCAAGCCTGCTTCAACGTGTGCCACTGGAACATGCAGCTTGGCTGCTGCCAACGCACCCGCCAAGGTAGAGTTGGTATCGCCATAGACCATGACCCGATCCGGTTTCTCCGCCTGAATTACCTCTTCTATCTCCGCCAACATCCGACCAGTCATTACACCATGTGGACCACCATGGATATCCAGTTGCACATTGGGTTTGGGGATACCGAGCTGTTCAAAGAATACCTTCGACATATTGGCATCGAAATGCTGGCCGGTATGCAGCAGTATTTCTTCGATGCCTTCCATTTCCTGAATTGCTTTGGAAACAACACTGGCCTTGATGAATTGTGGGCGTGCGCCAATGATAGTTAGTAATCGTGTCATACGTTTAGAGTATCCTTGTAAAAACCGATCAAAGTTTTGCTCTCACGTTCCCAGTTGTATATTTCTTCTACCGCTTGACGACCACGACGGCCCATGGCCTCTGCCTCTTCTGGGTTAGCCAGCAGCCAATCGATGGCCTCAGCAATTACCTTCGGATCCAATGGATCAACCAACAGTCCACAGCCTGCACCCTCAACAATCCTGCGCCATAACGGAAAGTCTGAAGCAATGACCGGTAATCCGGCAGCCATATACTCGAACATCTTGTTGGGCTGGGCATCTACATGATTCGGAGCTGGATGAAACAGCACTAATCCCGCTCGAACCTGACTCAACAGTACCGACACTGTATTGCGTTCCGCCCAACCGTGGGCAATAACACGCTCCCACCCCGTGATCTGCTTAACCTCCAACTCTAACTGCCGAGGTGTAAAGCTACCTGCCAACTGTAAGCGCACTGCTTGCTCAGGAGCAAAATACTCAAGTGCTTGCACCATCTCCTTTGCCCCGCGCATAGCAGTAATTCCCCCCACATAAGCAACATGTGTGGGCCGTGCTGTGTACTCGACAGGCTCCGATGCTACCAACTCGGCAAGAATAGGGAAGTTCTGAACAGTCACAGTCTTGTGGGCGGGAAACCGCCGACTGATGGTTGGTGTTGCCGTGACGATACCGTCAAAGGCACGCGATGCAACCCATTCAATTGTTTGAATAGCCCAAGACACCGGCCGGCGCAACCAAGGAGAAATCCAGTGTTTGCCGAGAATCTGGCGTGGCAAGTCCTCATGTACGTCGTAGATCACTTTGACACCGGAAAGCTTAAGCAATAGGCCAGCGGGGATAAGTTCCGGGTCGTGGAAATGTGCCACGTCTGGCTTGGCACGCCGTACCGCTCGATATATTCGCCATACCCCTTTTGTCATGCGGGAAATACGCCCACCAGAAGGAACTCCTGTGTCGATAACATGTACGTTGGCAGATGAATCCAAGGCATTACCTTGGCCATCCTGAACGTAGAGATACACCGGTTCATCGAAGTAGTGTGCAAGAGAGGCAGCTTGCTTTACTCGAATCCGGATGTCATTTCGTGAATGGACAGTAGTGAAGTGAATGACAGACATCAATTTACCTTCAGTGCTAACTACAAGCTGTTATGACTGCGCGGCATAGCAACGCTTTTATTTCTTCGGGGGCTGCACCGGAAAGACAACAACAAAAGAATGGCGATCAACAAGCCATGTGTCAACATGACTGTGAACAAGTCAGAAGAAATCAACACACTCCTAAGTGGCACCACTGTGATAGCTAAGGCAAACCAATTAGGAACCTTGTTCGCCGATGCAACATCGATAAAACGAATAACTAGACCAAGGATAACGGAATAAGACAAGATACCCAGTACACCTGCATGAGCATAACCACTAGAGACATATCCATTATTAGCGTGGGAGCCAGACCCATTATACTCACCAATCACTTTCGAAACGTTATTCTCATAGGGATACTCCAGAAAATTAGCCAGAAAAGAATTACTCCACCAAACAAATTGATGACTATCAAAAAAATTAAAATAATCATAAGTCAATACTGCCGGCACAAAAAAAACTCGGCGTATAAACATGGAACCCACTAAAATATTATCCAATACGAAGTACGAAAGAAGCGACAGGGTGACTGCTGACACAAAGATTAGGGGCACCACAATCAAACTTGTAGTCTTACGAAAATAAAACCAAATTCCAAAAATAATAAACGGATAAAAGAGCAATGATTTATGTGCCGCCACTCCGTAAAAAAAGACTTGCACCCCGAAGAAAATCAAGAATAATCCAAAGTATCGTTTGTAAAGCGCCCACGCCAACGAAAACAATGAGAAAACCTGATAGACCCAGCTATTTACATAGCTTAGCAAGCCAACGTTAGCCAGCTCCGCACTTGCTTCCCGATAATTATAAACCTCTGTCACGTTCAGATTGAAATAACGAACCGCCCCAGACATCCAGTACCAGACAACCAGAAATGCTACCATGCATATCGAAACTCCCGCGCCAAGGATCGGACCTTCTCGTAAAATCGGCAAGGCAGGAACTTTTACTACCCCCGGCCGGGTCAGAAGATAAATAGCTAGCAAAGACAACTCGGTGGCGAGGACAGGAAAGGCATAACTCGCCGTTAAACCGTAATAACTTGTTAATGGCGCTAGTATGGCCAGTGCAGCCATGACCAGAAAATAATCACTAATCCGCTTCAAATGATGGGGAGTCAAAACAAGAAAACCAAAATAAAGCAGCCATGACATGGTATAAGAAAAAAGATCAACATTCATCTCATATCCCATATGGGAAAAGACCGGCATCACAAAATAGATATAGGAAAAGTCCAGAAGCACTCTAAAAAACAGGCATAGAGGAATAAAAAAAACTCGAGACACAACTTGATCAGTGATATTCATACCTTTTTCTTAGCTCCCCAGCAGAATAGCACTATGCAAAAACAATAGTGAAACTCCGCCAATTTTCTGCTTACACTACCCATTGAGTTTAAATAATGCAACAAGTCAATTACCACCGATCGTCTTTTTCTCTTGGGCACTCAACACGGACAGAATAACCGCAATGTACAACGCATAAAACATCGCGCCTGACAGAGCAAAAACTTCAATGACCCAGGTTTCGGCGAGTTGGAGAGTTAAGAATACCGCCGCCACTCTGAGCACCAAGCCGAACGCCTGCAACAACATTGCCGCAAGCTGATTGTCCGTAACATGCAGTACCATGGAGATAGGCGATGCGATGAATTGCAATACGAACCACGGCGTCATCCAGGCTACCGCTACACCTGCGCGCAGCCACTCCTCACCGAATACGTAGGGAAATACCAAAGGAGAAGCGATACCTACAGCGACAAGTGGTGCGCCCCCCATCTTAAGAAGGGTCAACATGTTTCTGCGGGTAAACTGGGTAAGCGTTCCCGACCTTAGTTTGGATGGTGCCTCGGCCAGATACACTTGCGCTACAGAACTTCCTACCAAGCCCATAGGAAGCCCCATGACTTTCATAGCAAGCAACAAGAAGCCCGCCTCTGGTCCGGCAGCCATGGCAGCGATGATAATGATGGGGACTTGGATACCTGCAGTGTTGAATAGTGCTTCAGGTACTGAATAAATAGGAAAGCGATTATAGTGTCTCGCATTGCGTCTAACACCACCCCACCTGACCTTGGTAAAGATGGTCCGATCTTCCCTCCACATTGACCGTGCCAGACCGATTATACCAAGGCCTCCATAAATCATATGCCCAAAAATAAGCCCAAAAGGCGATGGCGATATCGCGCCAAACCCAAGTTGGGCCCCCGCACCACCAGTTGCACGGCTCATGCGGGTTTTGGTGATAATCCCAAAACGTTTCTTGCGGGATGCCCAGTATTGAAAAGCACTATAAACTGAGGCCATAAAGACGCCCAGAGGGACCATCCAAAGATATGTCTCCATGTATGGCTGGCCCAGTAGTGTTGCTGTGCCTGTTGGATCAACCAGCACGGGTATAGCTAGGATCACACTAGAGCCAAGTGCCGCAAGAAGCGACAGTGCGACAAGGTTTATCGCATCACCATCATCCTCTGGCAGGGGAATAGCAATGTTAAACCGTAAGCAGGAAATTACTGTGAACAGGCTCAGCAGCGACATATATACGGCCAGCAGACTGAAATCGGCAGGTGTATACATCCGCGTCAGAATAGGCAGCGCCAGAGCCGCCAGACCTTGTGCAAAAACGGTTCCCCCTGTCAAGATCCCAACATTGCGAACGAATCGGCTTTTGGGGATGAACCGTGCCAGCCTTTGGCCTGCCACTATTTCACTTCCTTTTGTAATGCCCCAACAATTTGCTCCTGAGCCAGAGTCGATAGGTATGGGTGCATGGGCAACGAGATCACCTCGTTGGCGGCCTTGTCCCCTTCCTCCAAACTCACGGCAGTATCTGCAACTGCTAGTTGCTGATTGAGCGGTATTGGATAATGTACAACGGTGGGAATTCCCGCCTCCTTGAGTATTGCCTGCACCTGCTCACGGTTTTCCACGCGAACAGTGTATTGAGCCCAAGCACTGATATTGTAGTTTTCTACTCGAGGCGTGGTGATAATACCTGCATCATTGAGCTGTATCGTGTAGCTTTCCGCAACTTGCTGACGTTTTTCCAATTCATCCGGAAAGATATCTAGCTTGGGCAACAAAATTGCGGCCTGCAGCGTGTCCAGGCGACTATTCACGCCGACACGAATATGGTGATAACGACGGTCCTGCCCATGGCGGGCGATCTGGCGGAGCGTAGTAGCGAGTTCGTCATCGTTGGTGAAGATGGCACCACCGTCGCCATAGCAGCCCAACGGTTTGCTGGGGAAGAAACTGGTTGTGGCGATGGTGCTGAGATTGCAGGACTTGCGGCCCTTGTAAGTGGCACCAAAGCTCTGGGCGCCATCCTCGATCACCGGAATGCCATGCTTTTCGGCGATGGAATTGATGGCATCGAAGTCCGCACACTGGCCATAGAGCGAGACGGGGATAATTGCCTTGGTACGTGGCGTAATTGCCGCTTCCAGCTTAGTGGGGTCGAGGTTGTAGGTCCGTGGGTCAATATCCACGTATACCGGTTTGGCACCTAGCACCGCGACAGTTTCCGCTGTTGCGATGTAAGTGAACCCAGGAGTGATCACCTCGTCGCCAGGGCCAATGCCCAATGCCATCTGGGCGATCTGTAGCGCATCGGTGCCATTGGCGCAGGTGATGCAATATTTCGCCCCGGTGTAAGCCGCCAGTTTCTCTTCCAGCTCCGCGACTTCGGGGCCGAGGATATACTTGCCGTGTGCCAGCACACGCTGGATGCCGGCATCAATCTTGTCTTTGATGCGTGATTGCTGTGCGGCTAAGTCGATGAATTGCATGCTAAAATCCTTATTTTCTACTAAAGAACATGGAACGACACAGAAGAACAAACTATTTTTAAAATTCCGTGGATTCTGTGGCGTTCAGTTCTTGGTTACCTTATTTCCATCCAGCACGTAGCGCTCGCCGGAATGTTGGCAAACGACTTCACCCTGCCCTGCCAACGGAAGATCAAGTTGCTCACCATACTCACTCATCCAGCCGATTTGCTTGGCGGGCACACCAACCATCAACGCATAGGCCGGCACATCCTTATTGATCACTGCGCCGGCGCCGATAAAGGCGTATTCGCCAATGGTCACGCCACATACGATGGTACAGTTGGCCCCCAGGGTGGCGCCCTTCTTCACCAAGGTATTGCGGAATTCGCTCTTGCGCTCAATCAACGAACGGGGATTGTAGACGTTGGTGAACACCATGCTAGGACCACAGAACACACCCTCTTCAAGCGTTACGTTGTCGTAGACCGACACGTTGTTCTGCACTTTACAGTAATCGCCGATCACCACCTTGTTGCCGACAAAAACATTCTGACCAAGTGACACTCCTTTGCCGATGCGTGCACCGGAACATACATGCACAAAGTGCCAGACACGAGAACCTTCACCAATCTGGGCACCCTCATCAACGATAGCGCTTTCGTGCTTTTGATAATTCATAGCTTCACCAAATTCAATCAATATGAAAATCACAAATCGTTATAACGTAAAATCGCACTGAATTTCATATTCACTCAAAGCAAAAAAACTTTCAACAAGGGTGCCAAATACTTTGAACCTGCCACGCTAAGGTGGTCATCGTCTGCGTACAAAAGAATGTTATCTCGCACTGGCCAACATCGGTCAGTGTTACATATCAGTGGCTCTGGATCAATCACAGTTAATGAAGTTTCGTCAGCCAGTTTCTGAACAGCTTCACGATACTCACCCATTCTTTCTTGATAGTCCTCATACAGTACAGAACACCCTGTATTTTTTGTAAAGCTGAAAGGACGTCCAAGACAATCTCTAGCAGGAACTCCAATTTCTGGCACTTGCATAAAGTAGAAAACCTTCTTCCCTGCAGAAAAAAGTCGCTCCACAGTCTTTTCCAAGCCAGAAATAAATACATTTAGAGGAATCTCATTTCCAACTTTACCAGAATCCAAATAGAAACTAATAGGTGGCGAATTGCCATTTTCTGCTGGACCATATCCTTCACCAGTTATATAGATCGGCCCTCTTGTTACCACCACCACCTTTTCAATATGAGACTGTTGCTCTACATATCTAAGAATGTTTTCTATTTGGCTCGGACAATCAGCACGCCTAGACCCTTTTCCTGTAAAAGTCCCCTGCAAAGTAGGACACCCAGAGTTCGCCAATAGCAGGACATTATAGCCTCCCTTCGAGGCCTCTTCTGCTACGCCTGGAAAAAGGGCATGGGCATGCGAGTCACCTATCAGAGCAATGGTATGTGAGTGACCTCCCGAAAAACGACAATAAACTGGTGGATGATCCCCTTCAAAGCGCTGGGTGCATGCATCATCCTGGGCGGGCATACGTTTCATCTGCGCCTCCGCCTCAGCTAGATACGTAACCTGTGGTCGGTAAGGGAGCCCATTTAGGGAGTAAACAGAAAAAGCGACAAAGAACAGACAACTTGAGACACCGGCCAGAAAGATAACTTTTTTGGTGGCGAAACCATCCTTTCTAAAAGGACGTTCAACGAACTGATAGGTACCCCATGCAAGTGGGATTGATAAACCAGCAGCCAGCCAAACAAGCCACTGAGGTGGACTGCCGGACTCGACAATCCTAACATAGGATATTAATGGCCAGTGCCATAAATATATAGGATAACTAATAAGACCAACAACCACCAAACCTTTAATTGCTAACAGACCATTAACCTTAGTATTCATTGCACCCGCATCAATCAGAAGGACAGCCCCTAAGACTGGCACCAATGTCATGAAGCCAGGATGCTGCATTTCACTATCAAAGATAGTAAAAGAGGAAACTAACAATAGCAGCCCAATCAAGCCTTTCACTTCGGCTGTTTTTTTCTCTCTCAATACAGGCAGTGCGGTCTTCAAATAAATTTTATGTAAGTGATAATATGCCAGACACACTCCTGACAACAACTCCCAAAACCTGGAAAAGGGATGATAGTATAGTGCACTTGGCTCTCTACTATGGAGGCTCAATGCAAATAGAAAGCTTGAAATCCATAAGCCCCCAATCCAATATGGCATTTTTATTTTCTGAATCTTTAAAAGCACAAGAATAACAAATGGCCAAGCAATGTAAAATTGTTCTTCAACGGATAGAGACCACAAATGCAGCAACGGCTTTGCATCTGTGACAACATCAAAATATCCAGCTTCATCAATTAACTGAAAGTTAAGAATGAATATCACCGCATGGTAAGCATGCTCCCCAAGCTTTTGATATTCTGAAGGAAATAGGACAAAACCACCTATAATAAGTGATGCTAACAAAACGACACTCAAAGCTGGGAAAAGTCGCCTAATTCGCCGAATATAGAACCTTGTAAGCTGAAACTCTCCCGCTGCCAACTCTCGTAATAAGATCAGTGTAATCAAGTAACCGGAGATCACAAAAAACACATCCACTCCCAGAAAACCACCTGGCAGTAGATTACGATCTACATGGAAAATCAACACACCGAGGACAGCAACCGCGCGTAGTCCATCGATGTCAGGTCGATAAATTAACTTCTTATTCATTATGCAGATTATGATACTCGGAAAAGGCTCAGATAGAGCCGCAGTTTAGGTCAAAAGATAGCTTCTTATAAACGGCTTTACTAATCTGGGCGCCATCATTGATGATGGCGCTGTCTTTCACCTATTAGCTTTGGATTTGCCTACTCATTTCAGCACATTCATGAGAAATGGATGATATTCACCCGAGAGCCCCAGAGGGCTAGCGTTACGAATCGTGGCCACGGTTTCGATCGCCACGCGGTTCTCTTCCAGGCCGAAGCCACGGCCAGCCAGTATTTCCTCGTAACTGCGGGTGTGAAGGTCGGTGAAGCCACCGGAGAACTCGATCTCATCCCCATCCACGGTAATCGAACGGTAGGTGCGCTGACCGTCGGCACGGGCAGGCGCCGGTACATCGCTCACATCCACTGAGAGGAACCACCGCACGCGGGCATTGGCGTATTCCAGATAGCCGGCTGCCTTGGTGGGCGAGCTGTAATGGACCTGATTGTCCTGCAACTCTCCGAAGATGAAATGCAGCATGTCATAGAAGTGCACCCCGATATTGGTCGCGATGCCGCCTGACTTCTTCTCGTCGCCTTTCCAACTCTGCAGGTACCAATGGCCGCGGGAGGTGATATACGACAGGTCGACTTCGTACTTGGTATCTTTCGGGGACGATTGCACCTTGTCACGCAGTGCAATGATCGATGGGTGTACCCGCAGTTGCAGAATGGTATTGACCTTACGCCCCGTGTCCTCCTCGATATCCAGTAACCCATCGATATTCCAAGGGTTCAGGACCAGCGGCTTCTCGCAGATAGCATCCGCGCCAGAGCGCAGTGCGAAACGCATATGGGAGTCATGCAGGTAGTTCGGCGAGCAGATGGAAACGTAATCCACTTGCTTGCTGTGGTTGCTGCGATGAAGCTTGTCGACATGGCGATCGAAGCGTTCGAATTCCGTGAAGAAGTCAGCATCGGGAAAATAGCTGTCGATGATGCCCACAGAATCGTTGGGATCCAATGCCGCCACCAAATCGTTACCTGTTGCATGGATGGCTTTCATATGCCGGGGGGCGATGTAACCGGCGGCGCCGATAAGGGCAAAGTTTTTCATACACTCTCCATTTCTCTGCCACGGAAGAACACGATTTTTTGGCCACGGAAGAACACGATTTTTTGGCCACGGAATCCACGGAAAAACACGGAAAAATAATAATAAATCTTTTAAAATTCCGTGTCTTTCCGTGTTCTTCAGTGGCCTATATTCTTCTTAGGCCAGTTCTCATTCGTATCCGAGGTCAGGCTTTGATGATATGGTCGACGGCTTCACGATAGACACCACGGCTATCGACGATCAGGCGTGCATGAGCCTTGATCAGCTCGTAATCGAAACGATCATGATCCGTGGCCAGTACTACGGCATCGAATTGCGCCAGGCTTTCTGCGGTGAATGCCACACTGGATAGGTTAAAGTGGTGCTCACGCATCTTGGGGAATACCGGCACATGAGGGTCGCTATAAGCGATCTTCGCCCCCTTCGCTTGAATCAGCTCCATGATCTCGACCGATGGTGACTCACGCATGTCGTCGACGTTTTTCTTGTAAGCAATGCCTAACACCAGCACCTTGCTACCCTTCAGCGCCTTGCCATGCTGATTCAGGCCATCCATCAGCTTACCCACCACATATTCGGGCATGCCGCGGTTCACTTCGCCCGAAAGCTCGATGAAGCGGGTGTGGAGACCATATTCCCGTGCCTTCCAGGTCAGGTAGAAGGGATCGATCGGGATGCAGTGTCCCCCCAGCCCCGGCCCAGGGTAGTAGGGCGTGAAGCCAAACGGCTTGGTGGCGGCGGCGTCCACCACCTCGAAAATATCGATGCCCATGCGGTCGGCCACAATCTTCATTTCGTTGACCAGGCCGATGTTGACAGCGCGGTGGATGTTCTCCAACAGCTTGGTCATTTCTGCCGCTTTGGTGGAACTCAACGGTACCATCTGGTCGATCGCCTGTTCGTAGAGGGCCACCCCTACTTCAAGACACGCCGGCGTGTGGCCACCCACCACCTTGGGGATGGTCCGTGTCTCAAAAGTAGGATTGCCTGGATCTTCACGTTCCGGCGAATAGATCAGGAAGAGATTCTCGCCAACGACAAGCCCCCCTTCCTGCACACGTGGCAGCAACTCTTCCTCGGTGGTGCCCGGGTAGGTCGTGCTTTCCAGCGAGACCACCTGCCCTTCGCGTAGATGCGGCTTGATGGCATCGGTGGTGTTGACCACGAAGCTCATGTCGGGCTCGCGGTACTTGTTCAGCGGCGTAGGCACGCAGAGGATGACCGCATCCACTTCGGCCACACGGCTGAAATCCGTGGTCGCTTCAAAGCCTGTCTGAGTGGCTTTGGCCACTTTGTCCGAAGGGATATGCTCGATATAGCTGTTGCCGGCATTCAGCTTATCGACCTTTTCCTGGTCGATGTCGATACCCAAAACCCGAAAGCCGATATCGTTATAGCGAAGCATCAGTGGCAGGCCGACATACCCCAGGCCCACGATTCCTACCACGGCCTCTTTCGTTTTGAGTCTTTCAATCAGTTTACGACGTGAACTTTCCATTTAGGGTTTTACCCACTATCAGATGTATTTAACCAAATGAGTCACCAACTCGCTTAGGCTCAACTCAGCCGTGCTGACTTTCACTTCCGCATTACGCGGCACTTCATAAGGGCTATTGATGCCAGTGAAATCCTTGATCTTGCCTTCACGTGCCTTTTGATACAGGCCTTTGGGATCTCGCTGTTCGCAGATATCCAGCGGCGTATCGACATGTACCTCGATGAAGTCGCCTTCCTTGAAAAGCTTGCGGGCATTGTCGCGATCAGCGCGGAACGGTGAGATAAAGGCGGTGATCACGATAATGCCTGCATCGGCGAACAGCTTGGCGATTTCACCCACACGGCGGATGTTTTCGGTACGGTCGGCCTCGCTCATGCCCAGGTCCTTGCACAACCCATGGCGGATATTGTCGCCATCCAGCAGCATGGTGTGATAACCACGCCGGTTGAGTTCGACTTCCAGGGCATTCGCCAGGCTAGACTTGCCGGATCCAGAAAGGCCCGTAAACCAGATGCACTTACCGGTATGGCCCTTGATCTGCGCACGCATGGCTGGCGTGACACTGCTACGGTTCCATACCACCTCGGCCTTGCTGTCATGGTCGCGATATTCGTAGGGAACCTCGGTTTCCAGTAGCTGGTGGATCATCCCCGCCCCCACCGTGACGTTGGTCAGGCGGTCGATGACGATGAAGCTGCCGGTGCCCGGGCTCTTGCGGTAGTCGTCCAGCGGCACCAACTCGGTCAATTCCACCCGGCAACGACCAATGGCATTGAGATCCAGGTGATCCGCCTTGCGATGCTCCAGGGTGTTGATATCGACCTGGTAGTCGATGGCAGTTATCTGCCCCGCCAAGTCGCGCGTGGCCAGCTTGAAGTCGTAGAGCCTGTCGGTTTCCATCGCGGTGTCATGCATCCAGACGATGTCGGCTTCGAAGACGTTGGACAGTGGCACCTCGGCCTCGGCCTCGACCAGCCAGTCGCCACGCGAGATATCGAGCTCATCTTCCAGCGTCACGGTGATCGCCTGGCCCGGATAGGCGACCTCGAGGTCGCCGTCGAAGGTGACGATGCGCTCGACCGTCGAGACCTTGCCCGACGGCAGCGCCTTGACCTTTTGGCCCGGGCGCAGGATGCCGGCGGCCAGGGTGCCGCAGTAGCCACGGAAGTCGAGGTTCGGCCGGTTGACGTACTGCACCGGCAGGCGCAGGTCGCTGAGGTTCTGGTCGTGGGTCACCTCCACCGTCTCCAGCAGCTCGAGCAGTGCCGGGCCCTCATACCACGGTGTACGGTCACTCTGGTTGACCACGTTGTCGCCCTCCAGCGCCGAAATCGGCACGAAGCGGATGTCGCGGGCACCGAGCTTCTCGGCAAAGGCCCGGTAGTCGGCGACGATCTCGNCAGGTCGGCGATGAAGCTGTGCCGCCGGGTCTGGGTCTGCACCCCGTAGCGCGCGTCGATCAGGATGATCGCCAGGCTCGCCGTCGAGGCGCCGGTGGCCATGTTGCGGGTGTACTGCTCGTGCCCCGGGGTGTCGGCGATGATGAACTTGCGCTTGTCGGTGGAGAAGAAGCGGTAGGCGACGTCGATGGTGATGCCCTGCTCGCGCTCGGACTGCAAGCCGTCGACCAGCAGCGCCAGGTCCACGGCATCGCCGGTGGTGCCACTGGTCTTCGACGCCTGGGTGATCGCGGCGAGCTGGTCCTCGTAGATCATCTTGGAGTCGTGCAGCAGCCGCCCGATCAACGTCGACTTGCCGTCGTCGACACTGCCGCAGGTGATGAAGCGCAGCAGGTCTTTTTGCTCGTGTTCACGCAAGTAGCTTTCGATATCGTCCGCAATGAGGGCTGATTGATGTGACATAGGGCGCTCCTAAGCTGAAAGATATAAGAGGGAAGAAGGAAGAAAAATCAACCGGTTACTCAAAGCTCTCTTGCACACGATATGTTCCGTCGTAAGTTGCCTGACGACGTATCAGTCCCGTTAGCATGGCGGAAATCTCTTTCGTTTCGGATACCCATTGGCGTCCTTTATCACGATCGATATAGCCGATTTCTGTCCCGATGTAGATTTGGGTACGCAGTTCCGCACAAGAGCCCTTGGCAATGTACAGAAACTTGACGCGATCCTTGGAAGTCGGCCTGACCATGCCTTCGGCGATATTGCTAGGAATCGACAATCCCGAACGGGTAATCTGATCCTTGAAGCCGAAATCCCGGGAGTCGGCAAAACGCTGGTAGAGCTGCGCAGATAAACGCGCCGAACGCTTCCAGACGTCCAGTTTCTCGAAATCCATTTCTCTTCCTTCTTCCCTCTTTCTTCTCGGGTCTTCTGAGCCTTCGGCTCAGAAGTACCCCTCGCGCTTCTTCTTCTCCATCGATCCCGCCTGATCGTGGTCGATGGCCCGCCCCGAGCGCTCGCTGGTGCGCGTCAGCAGCATCTCCT
>NZ_BMXS01000036.1 GCF_014651875.1 Litchfieldella qijiaojingensis | reverse complement strand
CACCCCGGAGCCCATCGAGTGGCGACACAGTCTATCGAACCCGCCGCTTCCGTGCAACCCCGAATCGCCCAAACGATCCGAAAAAGCCCAACGAAAACAGCCACTTCGGCCACTCACCACCGCCCGCGACGTTTGCCCGTCGCCGGCAGCGGATGCGTACTTTACGGATTTGCCGCGAACGCTGCAAGGCTTTTTTGACACTACGGTGACAAAAAACAAGAGGAGACAACTCCCTCGCGCTTATACCCCCGGAACCGCTTCCTCCCGACTGGCCGTTTCCTTCGGCTGACTGACCCGGTCGACCAGCGAGAAAATCGAGCGATAGGGGATACCACCTTGCAATGACAGACCAATTTCGCAGGTGCGCGAATTGGAGTAGCCGGCCACGCAACCCTCCACTTGATGGGCCAGCCCTTGCAGGGCCGAGGCGCTGAGTTCCGGTGTAGCAAACCCTTTATCACCAGCGAAACCGCAACAGGAGATTTCCGCCGGAACCACAACGTTGGTGGCACATGCCCTGGCCAGCGCCACGAACTTGTCAGTCAACCCCATCCGCGTGCTCGAACAGGTGACATGGATCGCGATGGGCTCGGTCAACGGCGTGATCTCCAGCCGTGGCAGCAAGTGATCGTGCGCAAAGGCCACCGGCTCCATCAGTGTCAGCCGCGCATCCAGAGTTTCCTGCATGCGTAGCGTACAAGGACTGGTATCGCATAGCACCGGATAGCGCCCATTCTGACTGGCAGCCAACAGCTCGCGATTGAGCTCTCTTGCCTTGTGGTCGGCTTCGATGAACTGTCCCTTGGACTGGAAAGCCATGCCACAACACAGATGCCCCGGCATGGCCGGGATGATGACCTCGAAGCCTGCCTTGTCGAGCAATGCCAATGTCAGTTCCATTACCGACCGCGACTCCTGATCATCGCGATTGGCGCCGAATACTCGAGTGGCACAGGAAGGCATGTAGACCACCTTGTCACGCACGCGGTCACCACTGCCGATCGGCCGATTCAGCACCTTGATCGAGGCGGCTCTGGGCATACTCGGCAGCCACTGCGGTAATCGCTCTCCACTGAGTTTGCGCAAGGCACGACTGACCTTGACCATGCCTTGGTCACCAAGCAGCGCTTGTCCAAATGCCGCCACGTTGAGGGCACCGCGGCCGAAGCGTGTGGTTCCGGAAAAGTGATGCCCAACTAGGCGCGCCACTCCGGCCTTGCCGACATTGCGTTCCCGGCGCAGGCTGCGTATCAGGTCGCCGGTATTGATGTTCACCGGGCACTGGGTGGCACAGAGCCCATCGGCAGCACAGGTTTCGTCGCCTTGATAACGATAGTCCTTCCATAGCCGTTCGATGCGCGCCTTGTCCTCCTCGCTTGCTTGTTCGCCCAGCGCCTCGAGTCGCGCCAGTTCGCGGCGAATCACAATGCGCTGACGCGGCGTGAGCGTCAGATCCTTCGACGGACAGACCGGCTCGCAGAAACCGCATTCGATGCACTTGTCCACCAAGGGATCGGCGGCCGGCAATGGCTTGAGGTTTTCGAGGTGCAGGGTCGGGTTGCGACTCAGGATCACCTCGGGGTTGAGCAGGTTATCGGGGTCGAATAATCCCTTGATCCGCCACATCAGGGCATAAGCGTCGGCACCCCATTCGAGCTCCACATAAGGTGCCATATTGCGTCCAGTGCCATGCTCGGCCTTGAGCGAGCCACCATATTCAACGCCCACCAATTGGGCGACCTCACCCATCAGTGCCTGGTAGCGTTCGACCTCGCCCAGCTTCTCAAAGCCCTGTGGGAAGACAAAGTGCAGATTGCCCTCCAAGGCATGGCCGAACAGGATGGCATCCTGATAGCCGTGTCGATGAAACACCTCGGTAAGTGCCAGCACACCCTGGTCGAGGCGCTCGATGGGGAAGGCCACATCCTCGATGACCACCGTGGTGCCGGTCTCGCGAACAGCCCCCACCGCCGGGAACAGCCCCTTGCGGATCTTCCAGTACAGCTCGTAGGTCGCCTGCTCACGGGTAAAACCCAATGGCTCCAGGGTCTTGATCCCCTCCAACGCCGCATGGACCTCTGCTTCCCGCGACTCGAGTACGGCCTCGTCATCGCCACGCACATCGATCAGCAACGCCGCAGCCCCTTCCGGCAGGGTCTTGAGCACCTCGGGCATACCCGACTTGTTCTGCACTGAGCGGAGGGCGGCGCGGTCCATCAACTCAACCGCCGCGACCGACGTCTTCTTGAGCGCGATGGTGGCACGACAGGTAGTGGCCATGTCTGGGAAGAAGGCCAACGCGGCAGCCTTGAGCGGCTCATCGGGCACCGTGTCATAAGTGATCGCACTGATAAAACCCAAGGTCCCCTCGGAACCGATCATCAGATGCTTGAGGATTTCGATGCCGTCAGTGAAGTCGACCAGACTGTTCAAGGCGTAACCGGTCGTATTCTTGAGTCGGTACTTGTGACGGATCTTGTCAGCCAACGCAGTATTGGCCAAGGTTTCGCGAGATAGGCGTTCGAGCCCCACCAACAGCTCGCCATGCGAATGACGGAAGGCTTCACGGCTGGCGGCATCGGCAGTATCCAGTACTGTACCGTCGGCCAGGATCACGCGAATATCACGCAGCGTGCGATAACTGTTCTGTGCGGTACCACAGCACATCCCAGAAGCATTGTTGGCGGCGATCCCGCCAATCATGCAACTATTGATCGAGGCTGGATCGGGGCCGATCTTGCGCTTGAAGGGTGCCAGCAACTGGTTGGCCCGCGCACCGATCACGCCAGGTTGCAACCAGATCGCCTCGCCGTTATCGAGGATCTCGTGACCGCGCCAGGCACGGCTCAACAGGATCAACACCGAATCGGTCACTGCCTGCCCCGACAGAGAGGTGCCTGCGGCACGAAAGGTGCCCGGCAAGGCGCGAGCATGACATTCGCCCAGCACCCGGATCAGCTCGGCCTCGCTTTCCACTCGCACGACCAACTGCGGAATCATGCGATAGAAGCTGGCATCGGTACCATAAGCCAAGGTGCGTAGCGGGTCGTCGATCAACCGTTCGTGGGGGATCACCTCGGCCAGGGCCGCCTTCAGTTCGCGATAGGCCTGGGTGTGTCCGGATGCGATCATGCGCTCTCCCGAGGATGGCGAATCAACACCACCAACTCGCGTGGCCCATGCACCCCATAAGCCAGGGTCTGCTCGATGTCGGCGGTCTTGCTGGGTCCCGAAATCAGCAGGGCATTGGTCGGCATGCCGCTCGCCCAGCCATGCGCTTCGACCACATCGAAGAAGGTATCCTCGATAGCGTCGGCATCAAGCACGGCAATATGAATCGGCGGCACCAGACTGATCAAACGTGGCTCGTCGGGGGTCGGCCACAGCCACAAGCTACCGGTTTCGCCGATGGCACCACCTGTCGAGGTCAGCCCGGCATCCACCGTTTCGAACTGCTCCCGCTTCCAGTCTTCGATATCGCGGTCGACATCGACCAACTCGACATCATGATCCATCAGCGCCGCTCGGGCTGCTACCGGCACCGGGTGCTCACGCCCCAGCGCCAACCGTCGGACCGACTTGGCTTTCAGCACCTCCTCGAGGCGTGCGGTCCAATCAGTCAAGGTGGCATGGATCACTTCACCATGCACTGAGGTGATCAGCCGCTCGAAGCGCTCGACCCGCTCCTGCGGTGTCCAATCACGCCCGGTGACCACGGAGAAGTCGCTCTCGGGAACCTGCAGCGGGCCGTCGCTACGCTCGCGTAGGCGCTTCAGGATGTTCTCGCGTGCGTTCATGACCGACCCTCTCCATCCTTGTGCTGATGAGCCTTGACCAGGGCATGCAGCGAGGCCTTGGCCGGCTTGGGCGCAGTGCGATACTCCGTCCACGGGCCGAGCTTGGTCGGCGTGAGGCCACGCAGTTTGCCGGCGACCATCGTGCTGCCACGCCAAACAGTGGGATGAGTGGCCAGCCACTGCCATCCCTTCCAGGCCAGCAGTTCCTTGCGCGAGCGCTTGACTCCAGCACCGGGCACATTACCGCGCCCCTCACCGACCGCCTCACGGCGCAATCGCACCAGCAGGTCGGGAATCGGAATCTTCACCGGGCATACCTCGCCGCAGGCGCCACACAGGCTCGATGCGGTGGGCAGATCCTTGGTGGCTTCCAGTCCCAGCATGTGCGGCATCAGGATCTTGCCGATAGGACCGGGATAAGTGGTGCCGTAGGTATGACCGCCGACACGGGTATATACCGGACAGTGGTTCATGCAAGCCCCGCAGCGAATACAGCGCAGTGTGTCCAGCAGCTCGTTGTCCTGATAGATATTGGAGCGGCCATTATCGACCAGCACCAGGTGAACTTCTTCGGGGCCGTCGTGTTCACCAGGCTTCCGCGGCGAACTGATCATGTTGAAATAGGTGGTGACATGCTGGCCAGTCGCCGAGCGTGTCAGCAAGGCATAGAGCGGCGGCACATCGCGCAGGTGCTCGACCACCTTCTCGATGCCGGTGACAGCAATGTGCACCGGAGGCACCGTGGTAGTCATGCGTCCGTTGCCTTCGTTCTCCACCAGGCACAGCGTGCCGGTCTCGGCCACCGCGAAATTGACTCCCGAGATCCCCACGTCAGCGGCCATGAAACGCTCTCGTAACTGGGCCCGAGCGGCGGCAGTCATGTAGTCGACGTCACGGGTGCGCTCGGTCCCCGTCTTGTCGTGCAGGATCTCGGAGATCTCGTCGGTATTGAGATGAATCGCCGGCATGATGATGTGTGACGGTGTCTGCTCGTTGAGCTGCACCAAATATTCGCCGAGATCCGACTCCAATGCTTCGATGCCCGCCGCCTCGAGATGCTGATTTAGATGCATCTCCTCGGAAACCATCGACTTACCCTTGATCACCGCGCGGGCAGCCCGCGCCTCGCACAGCTCGCGAATGATCCGGCATGCCTCGTCACCATTCTCGGCCCAATGCACTTGGATGCCGTTGGCCTGGCAATTGGCCTCGAGCCGCTCGAGCAGGTCAGGCAGCTTGGCCAGTGCGCGCAGACGGATGTTGGCTCCCAGCTCACGCAGCGCTTCCAGGTCCCAATCGCTGAATACATCGCGACGTTTGCTCATCAGGCCATCCATGGCCTTGCGGAAATTGCGGCGAATCTGCGGATTCCCCAAAGCATCGTGGGCCTGGCGGTGGAATGCCTCAGGGGTATAGATCTGCACGCTCATGTGGTCCTCCGCCACAGGTAGGAAGCGATATGCTCACCCCACACCGCTTTCTTCTGATACTCGAAGCGCCCGGCAATATTCATCAGGCAACCGCAATCGGATGTGACGAAGTGCTCGGCACCGGTCGCTTCGATGGCCTGAGTCTTGTCCTCGACCATTGCGGCAGAAACCTCCGGATGCCGCACGGCAAAGGTGCCGCCGAAGCCGCAACACTCCGCGGCACGCTCTTGCTCCACCAGTTCGACGTGGCCAAGCTGAGCAAGCAGCTTTGGTCCCGTTTCAGCCAACCCCATCTCGCGCCTCGCACTGCATGAAGTATGCATAGCCACCTTCTCCGGCCGCCCCTTGTCAGCCAGCTGGATATGACAGACATGCATCAGGAACTCGGTCAGTTCATAGATGCGCGAAGCCACCTCGCGGGCCTCGGTTTCGCGTGGCGTACCGGCGAATAGCTGCGGATAGTGGGTACGCATCATGCCGCCACAGGAGCCCGAGGGCACGACGATCGGCCAAGGCTCGGCGAACAAGCCGAGTTGGGCCTCGGCCACGGCGCGCGCTTCATCCTGATAACCGGAGGTGTAGGCCGGCTGGCCACAGCATGTCTGGTCATCGGGAAAGACCACCTCGATACCCTCGCGCTCGAGCAGACGGATCCCGTCCAGCCCGGCTTGCGGAAAGAACATATCGATCAGACAGGTACCGAAGAAATAGACTTTCTCCGGCTTCGGGGGGTAAAGCTTGACTGACGTCATTCTGATTCTCCTCGGCTCGTGGTCGGCCGCCGCCTGGAATCTTGTCGACTCAAGTGGGCCACCACGATGGTAAATTGGTTTTACCAATTCACAGCTAGCATCGATGCACCTTAGGTGGCATTGCCAAGAAGTGTCAAATACAAGGCGCGGCTTTTCCTCGCCACGCCACTTATACTTTGGTATCGCTTACAGAATACTATCCATAAGCCTCTGAAAATTCATAATAGTCTTTAACCAAGCAAGATTGCATATCGGGACGATTATCACCTAAATTTGGTAATACCAATTACCTTTGAGCGTTCGGCACGCTTTTTTGCCACAATTTCGCACGCCCACTGCCAACGCCCTGCCTGCACGAGAGACCGCCATGGCCTATCAACCCGTTCGCCAACCGCGTATCGCCGATGTTATCACCGAACGCCTCGAGGCGATGATTCTCGAGGGCAGCCTCAAGCCCGGCCAGCGACTGCCGCCAGAACGGGCCCTGTCCGAGCGCTTCGGCGTCTCGCGACCGTCGCTTCGCGAAGCCATCCAGAAACTTGCTGCCCGTGGGTTGCTGACCAGTCGCCAGGGGGGCGGGACTTTTGTGACCGAAGAGCTCAACTCCCGTTACAATGACCCACTACTGGACATGCTTCCCCGTCACAAGGAATTCCATCTCGACCTGCTGGAATTCCGCGACGCCATGGAAGGCATATCCGCCTATTACGCCGCGCTTCGCTCCACGCCTGCCGACAAGGCAGTGCTGATCGAGCGCTTCGAAGAGCTGGAAGCCTGTTTCGCGGGACGCGACCCAGCCCTGGAGGCCAAGGCCGATGCCGCCTTTCACCTGGCGATCGCCGAGTCCGCACACAACGTTCTGCTATTACATACCATTCGTGGCATCTTCCACCTGCTGGAGAAAAGCATCGTTGACAACCTGACCCATCTGTTCGAGAAACCCGACTCCCGCCCGCGGCTGATGGAACAGCACCGAGAGCTGCTTGACGCCATTCTCGAGGGTCGCCCCGAAGATGCCCGCGCCCGTGCCCATGAGCACCTGGTATTCGTCGAAGAAGAACTGCTGGAGATGGAGCGTGCCGAAACGCGAGCCCAACGCGCACTACGACGCGCCCAGGCGATGCCCGAGCGTGTCGGTGGCTAAGCCCGCCCGACGCTCACGAGCGTGGCGCCTATGGCTGTTGCTTTTAGTACTACTGGGGTTCGTCGCGGTCGTCTGGCAAGCGGCAGAGGTCGCCCGCGACCAGGCCTTGCAGACCCTGCATGGCGAGGCCGAGAATGAATTGCGCCTTTCCGCTACGGGCCTTGAAGGCTACCTGTCACGTCATGATTACCTTCCCGAGCTGCTAGCTTCCCGGGAAGTCGTGAAACGCTTTCTAGCCTCGCCCGAGCAACAGGACGCGATGCCGGTCAACCTGCTGCTCGATCACTTCCGCGAAACCGCCAATGTCTCGGACATTTACTTGCTCGACCGCTTTGCCAATACCCTGGCGGCCAGCAACTGGCACCTGCCCAATACCTTCATCGGCCAGAACTATGCCTTTCGCAGCTACTACCAGGACGCCATCGCAGGTCGCCAGGGGCGCTTCCATGGTCTTGGCGTACAGTCGTTGGAGCGTGGCTACTACTTCTCCGCCCCGGTGATGCTCGACGACGATGACACCCCCGACGGGGTGATGGTGGTCAAGGTACTGCTCGATGCCATCGAAAACAGCTGGGCCGAGCAGAGCGCCGAACTGCTGGTCACCGACCGCGACGACATCATCTTCATGGCCAGTCACCCCGAGTTGCGTCTGACAGCGCTCTCGCCTCTTTCCAAGAAGGAACGAGAGGCTTTGCTCGCCACCCGCCGCTATGCCGACGAACCACTATCGCCTTCGGGCATCGAGATTCTCGAGACGCGAAGGGATCAAAGTCTGCTGGTCAGCTTTTCCCAAGGGCCGCTGAAGGGCGAGGAATACCTGCTGCTGACCCGCTCACTACCCGAGTTCGGCTGGGATATGCATATCCTCAAGCCTCAACTCCCGGTACGCCGCGCCCAGTGGCAAGCAGGGTTATTGGCTGGTGGCTTCTACGGGGTGGCACTGTTCGCAGGAGGGTTCGGTTGGCAACGCCTGCGGTTGCGTCGCGAACGTGAACTGTTCGCCGAGCGCGAGCGCCAGACTCTGGCCCGGGCCCGTGACGAGTTGGAGCGCAATGTCGAGCGCCGCACCCGCGACCTGGTCGATTCCAACCGACGCCTGTCCGCCGAGATCGAGGAACGCCGGCGCGCCGAGGCCAATCTGCGTCAAACCAGGGATGAACTGGTCCAGGCTGCCAAGCTGGCTGTGCTTGGTCAACTGGCCGCCGGCATCAATCACGAGCTCAATCAGCCATTGGCGGCGATTCGCGCTTATGCCGAGAATGCACGCACCTTCCTCGCCCGCAACCGGCTGGATACCGCCGACGCCAATCTCGAACAGGTCATCGAGCTGACCGCGCGGATGGCCGAAATCAGCGCCCAGCTCAAGCAATTCTCGCGCAAGAGCGGTGACAATCTGACTGCGGTATCGGTTCCGGCCTGTTTCGACTATGCGCTTCGCCTTTACCAGACACGCCTGCACTCGGCTGGTGTCGAAGTGGTGCGCCATTGGCCCGATCAAGATGTCTGGGTACGTGCCGACCTGGTTCGCCTCGAACAGGTCATGGTCAACCTGATCGGCAACGCCCTACAGGCCATGAACGATACGCCCACGCCACGCCTGGTACTCAGCATCGAGCCCCGTGGCAAGGAGGTGCGCATCGGTGTGGCGGACAACGGACCGGGCATCGCTGAAGAGCACCTGAAGCGCGTCTTCGAGCCCTTCTTCACCACCAAGTCGTCCGGCAGCGGGTTGGGACTCGGCCTGTCGATCTCATCGCGCATCATCGATGATTTGGGCGGGCGCCTCGAAGCCTGCAACCAAGCCAATGGTGGCGCACTTTTTACCATTGTCCTGCCCACTAGCCCCGACACTGTCATAAACTCCGGCCATCGCGACACCGAGGAGCCCAGCCCACATGCATGACGACTCAGGCAGCCCAGTATTGATCATCGACGACGAGGAGCACCTACGTATCACTGCCAGCCAAACCCTAGAGCTGGCCGGCTACGCTCCCGAGGCTCTGGTCAGTGCGGAAGCCGCCTTGGAACGTCTCACGCCGGATTTTCCCGGCGTGCTGGTCAGCGACATCCGCATGCCCGGCATGGACGGCATGAGCTTGCTGCTTGAAGTCCGGCGACGCGATCCGGATCTTCCAGTGATCCTGATCACCGGACATGGCGACATCTCCACCGCAGTGGAAGCCATGCGCGAAGGCGCTTGGGACTTCCTGGAAAAGCCCTTTGCCGGCGAACGCCTGGTGGAGGTGGTACGACGCGGCATCGAGAAGCGCCGCCTGAGCCTGGAGAATCGACAGCTCAAGGCCGAACTGGAGGCACAGCAATCCGCCCCCGGGCCGCGCCTGGTAGGCCGCACCTCGGCCATGCAACGCCTGGCGTCGATGATGCAGCGCATCAGCCAAGTCGAAGCCGATGTCTTACTGTTCGGTGAAACCGGCACCGGCAAGGATCTGGTGGCCCGCTCCCTCCATGAGCGCAGCACGCGTAGTGGCCAACCCTTCGTCGCCATCAACTGCGGCGCGGTACCAGAATCCATCATCGAATCCGAGCTATTCGGCCATGAAAAAGGCGCCTTCACCGGTGCCATGGAACGCCGCATCGGCAAGTTCGAATACGCCAATGGTGGTACGGTATTTCTCGACGAGATCGAATCGATGCCACTCGGCCTGCAAGTCAAGCTGCTGCGAGTGCTGCAGGAGCGTTGTGTCGAGCGGCTCGGTGCCAATGTGCCGATACCGCTCGATATTCGCGTGATCGCCGCCACCAAGGTTGACCTCAAGGTCGCCGCCGACGAGGGACGGTTTCGCGAGGACCTCTACTATCGGCTCAATGTGGTGACCCTACCACTCCCCCCACTACGCGAACGACGTGAGGATATCCCGCTGCTGTTCCAGCACTTTGCGGTAGTCGCCGCCAACCGCAGCGGCCTGGAGGCCCCACCACTGGATGCCGCCGGCATTTCAGCCCTGATGGCTCATGACTGGCCAGGCAACGTGCGCGAATTGCGCAACCTTGCCGAGCGCTACGTATTGCTGGGGGCCGCTCACGACTACCGGCTGGACGCCCTACTTGACAGTGCCGACCCCGGCTCCAGCGACATGGCCCTGCCGCAACAGGTGGAGCTGTTCGAGAAAAGCCTGATCAGTCAGTCGCTAGCCAGCCACCAAGGCCGCATTCCCGCGGTGTGCGAACACCTGGGGCTACCTCGCAAGACGCTCTACGACAAGCTCAAGAAGTACGGACTCAAAGCCGAGGATTACCGCCACGCCACCACGCCCTGAGACAACAGATCGACCAGAGTCTGCCAGGGCGGCAGCCAGGGCACCAAAGCGCCGGCGAGCACCAGCATCAGTATCGCGTTACCCGGCTCGCGGTAGTCGAATAACTTGAAGGCCGTACCAAAGGAGCGCTTGATGCGCGTACCGACCAGGTCAACGCTATACAACTCGTCAAGCAGCAGATGAATCAACGTGCCCATGGTCAGCGCCAGCCCATGCGCCCATGCCATCCAGGCCCCCTGCGATAGCCATTGGTAACTGATCACCGTAGTGATCAAACCGCACATAAGCGATGCCAGCAACGAATGCCAGATACCGCGATGCACGGAGAAGCGTTTGAACATCGCGCTCAACGCATAGCGAACACCAACATGCAGCCCGCCACAGGCAACCACTATCGCTCCGGGGCTGAGTCGCCCCTGCAACGACAGGGCGCCACCTACAACCGCCAGCACGGCAAATAGAGTGAATATCAAACGGATGGCATGGGATTGATCGGAGTCGATATCCGGCAGGATCCCGCCCAATGCAGTTGCCGCGGTCAAGGACGCAGCTTCGGCAGCCGTCAACTGAGCAGCCTGCCAGCCACCGAAACCAAGCAGCGCGCCGCCGACCACGGCGACACTGAGGTGGGTACGAAAATCGGCCATGAAAAAACTCGATATATACTGGATAAACATCCAGATTATGCGCAACATGGCCCAAGAAAACAATCAGTTGCCAAATGACGACAAGTTCAGGTGGAGCTCTAATGCGCCTGACCATCGGCCAGATACTGGTCCTTGAGCTTGACGTAGTTACCCGCGGTATAAGGGAAAAACTCGCGTTCCGACTCCTTGAGCGGCCGCAAAGCCTTGGCCGGATTTCCGGCATAGACATGGCCGCTTTCCAAGCGCTTGCCTGGCGTGACCACAGCACCGGCGGCGATGATCACCTCATCCTCGACCACCGCGCCATCCATGACAATGGCACCCATGCCAACCAGCACGCGGTTACCGATGGTGCAACCGTGCAGTACCACCTTGTGCCCTATCGTCACATCATTACCCACTGTCAGAGGGTGCCCGCCGGGGTTGAAATCGCTGGCATGGGTGATATGCAGCACACTGCCATCCTGCACACTGGTACGCGCGCCGATACGGATGCGATGCATGTCGCCACGGATCACCGCCATCGGCCAAACCGAACAGTCATCGCCCAGCGCCACATCCCCTAGCACCACACAGTCCGGGTCGATATAGACCCGTTCACCGAGACGTGGCGTAATCCCTTGAAAGGTTCGAATGCCCATAAAGCGCCTCCTGAATCACGAGACCAGAGCGGCCTCATTTCGCATCGTCATATCAGCCCGGACAATAGCACGATCAGTGTCAAGGGAATCGACACGAAGCGTACCAGTGCACGCCACGCTCGGAAGCCGTTGGGACCCGCATCCAAGGCACGCAACGCCGTGTCACGCGGCAGCACCCAGGCAGCGAAGATCGCTATAAGCAAGCCACCGATGGGCAGAAAGACATCGGTCGGCACCGTGGTCACCAACTCGAAGAAGTTCATTCCCGCCAGCCAGTGCACCTCGGCCATGGTCGAGAACGACAATACCGACAACATTCCGGCCAGCCACACTCCCAAGGCGACTATCGCCGTCGCTCGGCTACGCCGCAGCCCAAAGCCTTGCAGCGTCGCGACCATCGGCTCGGCAAGGTTGATCGACGAGGTCCAGGTGGCCAACAACAGCAGCAGGAAAAACAGCCCAAGCCACAGCGATCCCCATGGCAATTCGGCGAAGGCGATGGGCAGTGTCACGAACATCAGCCCCGGCCCCTCACCCGGGTCCATACCTTGAGCGAAAACCACCGAGAAAATGGCGATACCTGCCAGCAATGCCACCGCCACATCAAGTATCGCCACCGCCCCAGCGGCTCGTGGCAGGCTCTGGTGATCGGGCATGTAGGCGCCATAGGCCATCAGTGCACAGGCTCCCACCGCCAGAGTGAAGAAGGCATGCCCCAGTGCGTTGATGACCACTCCCACGCTGAGCGCCGACATGTCCGGTCGAAACAACCAAGTCAGGGCGGGAGCGAAGCCGTCGGTGAAGGCAGCATGGATCACCAGCACCACCAGCAGCACATACAGCAGCGGCATCATCAGGTTGTTGAGTTTCTCCAACCCGTTGGCCACCCCGGCCGCAACCACCGACATGGTCAATATCATGAACAATGTGTGATTGAAGGTCATGCGCAGAGGGTCGGCAAGAAAGGCGTCGAAATTGGCACCGATCTCCGCTGGCCCCAATCCCACGAAGTCACCGTTAACCGCCTCGACCAAGAACTCGATCGACCAGCCGGATACCACCGAATAGAACGACAGGATGAGGAACACCGTCAATGCGCCGAACGCACCGAGCCAGCGCCAGTGTGGGGTAACCTTGGCCTGCTGCGCCAAATGGGCCAGCGAGTGCATCGGACTACGGCGCCCAGCGCGACCGATCAAGATTTCCGCCATCATCACCGGCAAGCCGAGCAGCACCACGAAAGCGACATACAGCAGCAGGAAGACCGCACCGCCGTTCTCTCCTGTCATGTAGGGAAAACGCCAGATATTACCCAGCCCCACTGCCGCACCGGTGACCGCCAGGATAAAGGCTCGCCGTGAACTCCAACGCTCCAGTGTTTCGTTCATGTCTGATGATCCTTGAGATGCCGGCTACAGAGGTAACGCCCGGAGGGCCGCTCAGCCATCGAGGCGCAAGCCTAACAGCACTGAGATCCATGGGGTAGTTGAGGCTGGCCATTGAAACCCAACGTCCACGCCCGCATCTAACCTCAAGATTTCACTTTGGAGGTTCGATATGTCCCGCAACCCGCTGCTCGAGACCCACACCCTGCCACCTTTTGGCGAGATCCAGCCCGAGCATGTGGTACCGGCCATCGAGCGGCTGATCGAGGACAACCGAGCCGCCGTCGAGAATCTGGCCGAGCGAGCCAGCCAAGCACCTCCCAGCTGGGAAAGCTTGGCCGCGCCTCTCGAAACCCTGAACGACCGCTTGTCCCAAGCCTGGTCGCCGGTATCGCACCTCAACGCCACCATGAATTCCGAGCCCTTGCGCGAGGCCTACCAGGCCTGTCTTGGCATGCTTTCCGAATACAGCACGTGGCTTGGCCAGCATGAGGGGCTATGCCAGGCCTATCAGGCACTCAAGGACTCACCGGCCTATGCCCATCTCGACGAGGCGCAACGACGCTCGATCGATAACACGCTGCGTGACTTCCGCCTGGCTGGCATCGACTTGCCCGCCGACAAGAAACGGCGCTACGGCGAGATCCAGTCACGTCTGTCGGAGCTGGCCAATACCTTCTCCAATCATGTACTGGACGCCACCCAAGCCTGGCACAAGGACATCGGCGATGCCGCCGCCCTCGACGGCCTGCCCCAGAGTGCTCTCGACACCCTCAAGGCAAATGCCGAAGCGAAGGGCATGGACGGGTACCGCATCACTCTGGACTTCCCCAGCTTCTTCCCGGTGATCAGCTTTGCTCACGACCGAGAGCTACGCCGCGAGGTTTACACCGCCTTCGTCACTCGCGCATCCGACCAGGGTCCTGACGCCGGAAAATACGACAACGCCCCCGTCATCGAGGAAACTCTCAAGCTGCGCCACGAGTTGGCTGAACTACTGGGCTTCGCCACCTATGCCGACTACTCGTTGGCGACCAAGATGGCCGAGTCACCCCGACAGGTACTCGACTTCCTCGAGGACCTGGCACGCCGTGCCCACCCCCAGGCTCGGCAGGAGTTCGACGAGCTTGCCGACTACGCCCGTCAGGAGCTGGGAATCGAAGCCCTCGAACCGTGGGATGTCGGTTATGCCAGCGAGAAACTGCGTGAAGCCCGCTATTCGATTTCCGAAGAACAGTTGCGCCCCTACTTCCCCGCTCCGCGAGTGATCGACGGTCTGTTCCGGGTGGTCGAAACGCTTTATGGGATACAGTTCGAGGAAGACGACAGCGTCCCTCGCTATCACCCGGATGTGCGCTTCTTTCGCATCACCGAACATGGCGAGCCCATCGCCGGTTTCTATCTCGATCTCTATGCCCGAGAAGGAAAGCGAGGCGGGGCCTGGATGGACGAATGCCGAGTCCGCCGTGCCCGCGAAGACGGCAGCCTGCAATTGCCGGTGGCCTATCTAACCTGCAACTTCACCCGGCCGGTAGGGAGCAAACCCGCCCTTCTGACCCATGATGAGGTCACCACCCTGTTCCATGAGTTCGGTCATGGCCTGCACCATATGCTGACCAAGCAACAGGTCGCCGACGTTTCCGGTATCAATGGCGTCGCCTGGGATGCCGTCGAGTTGCCAAGCCAATTCATGGAAAACTTCTGCTGGGAACGCGAAGGGCTGGACCTGCTCGCCGGCCATGTCGACACGGGCGCCAAGCTGCCAGACGAATTGCTCGAGCGTCTGCAAGCGGCCAAGAACTTTCAATCGGCCATGGGAATGGTGCGCCAGCTCGAATTCTCGCTGTTCGACTTCCGCCTGCACCATGAGCTGACAGCCCCAACCGCCGCCGATGTCCAGGGCTTGCTCGACAGTGTTCGCGATGCTGTTTCAGTGGTTCCAAGAGCCAGTTTCAACCGTTTCCAGAACAGCTTCAGCCACATCTTCGCCGGCGGCTATGCGGCAGGCTACTACAGCTACAAGTGGGCCGAAGTATTGTCCGCCGATGCCTATAGTGCCTTCGAGGAGGCCGGAATCTTCGACCCTGAAACCGGAGCTCGTTTCCGTGGTGAAATCCTCGAGCAAGGCGGAGCCCGCGATGCCGCCGAGATGTTCCGCGCTTTCCGTGGTCGAGAACCGAGTGTCGAACCCCTGTTGCGCCACAGTGGCATACGTGCCGCCTGAGTGACGAGGAGAGTTTCGATGGTCATCACCAAACGCTTCATCGCCGGTGCGATCTGTCCGCGCTGTGCCGCCATGGACCGCATTCGCACGTGGGAGCAGAACGGCATTCGCTATCGCGATTGCGTCAATTGCGACTTCTTTGAACAACTCCCGATCGAGGACGAGGCTGCACCCGAAATTGAAACCCGCGTCAACCGACCGCGCCAGGAGCAGAAGGGTGACGAGTTGCAAACAGTGAAGATCCTCGACCCGAAGGGTCCGTCCCGTAATACCTGAACTATCCACTCCTGCCGCACATTTCCCTCAACGTCGACACTCTCCGGGATGTGCGGAAATCCGCACATCCCGGCGTGGGTAAATGTGTGAACTTCCGGACAAACCTCATCCTTCCTCATTCAACTTTAGTTGAATGAGGAGGGCTTAATTTCCTGTTTTGTCTATATTTTTAAATAGACGGCATACTCATTGCCGTATGCAAAGGGCCAGACATCACACTCAACGATAATGAATTAGAGGGTAATAGCATGTCAGCAAACAACTACCGCTTCCCATTGCCGCGCGTCGCCAGCGTCCTTATCTCAGGTGTTTGCGTCGGTGGCCTCATGATGGCATCCACCGCTCAGGCCGATCGCTCCGAGTGGCCAGAAAGCTTCACCATGGGCACTGCCAGCCAGGGCGGCACTTACTTCGTATACGGCTCCGGCTGGGCCAACATGATCGCCGATGAACTCGGCTTGTCCGGCGGCGGCGAAGTCACTGGCGGCCCGACCCAGAACCTCGCGCTGGTGCACAATGGAGACATCGCCTTTGGCATGACCACCATGGGCCCTGCCGCCGATGCCGTGAGCGGGAAAAGCCCGCTGGCCCCCGGGGTAGTCATGGATAACGTCTGCGCCATGTTCCCGATGTACGAGACACCGTTCTCGATCACTACCCTGGCCGGTTCGGGCATCACCTCCATTTCCGAGATTCCCGACGGAGCGCGCATCGGTTTCGGTCCGGCTGGCTCTACCTCCGACAGCTACTTCCCCGCCATACTTTCAGAGCTGGGGGTCAACTTCGAGCGCCGTAACGGTGGCTGGAACGATCTAGGCGGCCAGCTCCAGGACGGCCTACTCGATGTCATTGCCTTCGCCGCCGGCATCCCGATCCCGGCCGTCAGCCAGCTCGAGGTCCAGACCGACGTCAACATCATCGAGTTCACCGAGGAAGAACAGCAGAAAGCCATCGCGGCCTTCCCGGTATCGGAGTTCTCGATTCCAGCCAGCACCTATCAGACCCTCGAGGACGACGCCCGCGCTGTCTCGATGTGGAACTTCACCATCGCCGGTTGCGACCTGCCGGAAGACTTCGTCTACGAAGTCACTCGCATCACCATGGAAAACAACGACAAGATGCGCGAGGTCCACCGCAGTGCCGCCACTACCATCCCGGAAAATGTGGTTCATAACCACGTGCTCCCCTTCCACCCCGGTGCCGCACGCTGGTTTAACGAAAACGGCTACGAAATCGACGAGGCCCAGATCCACTAACCCGCTCAGCACCCCATGACGAGGGCCGGTGTCCGCCTCTTGTGGACGCCGGCTTTCGATTAGGCTCCTCTAGCTTGACTCTCAAGGGTAACTTCCCATGGGCAACAACCCCGATAAGCGACTCGAGGCGCAAGCCGACGACGCATTCGACAAGACACCCGAGGCCATTGCCCAGGGTGTCGATGAAGAAGTGGTTGAAGGTAACCGACGCCTGCTCTCCGGCTGGCTGTGGTGGCTGTTCGCCGCCCTGGCCATCATTTATTCCAGCTTCCACCTGTTCTCACTGAACGTCTATCCGCTGGAAACCTGGTCGTTTCGCATCGTGCATATCTGTGGGGCACTGATCCTAGGCTACGGATTCTATACCGGAGCTCGTTTCGTGGGCGAAGGCGAGCGTGCCGCCGCGCCCTGGATGCGCGGCCTGGGCTATGCGCTGCTGGTTCCAGCACTCTATGCCCTGATGCAGGTCGGGTTGATGTGGCGCGATATCAGCGGCGGTGCCATGCGCATCGAGCCGTATATCGAAGCCTGGCATTTCGGCCTGCCCTTGATTGCCACCACGGCCATTGCCATCGCGCTGTCCTGGGCCTATCGTCAGACCCGCGAACGGTTGAGCCCCCCCGACCTCGTGCTGATGGTCTGCGCCGTGGCCAGTGCCGGCTATTTCCTGGTGATCTACAACACACCACTGCGCATGTCGACCGGCACCTCCTTCGCGCCGATGGGCATCTCCTACGCGGCCATCGCCGGGTCGCTGCTGATTCTCGAACTGACCCGTCGCGTGGCCGGCATGGCACTGGTGGTCATTTCGCTTGTGTTCCTGCTGTATGTCTTCGCCGGTCCGTACCTGCCGGGCTTCCTCGGCTACCCCGGGTTGTCGGTCGGGCGCTTTTTCAGCCAGGTCTATACCGATGCCGGTATTCTCGGGCCAACGACCGCCGTGTCATCGACTTACATCATCCTGTTCATCATCTTCGCCGCTTTCCTGCAGGCTTCCAAGGTCGGTGACTATTTCGTCAACTTCGCCTTCGCCGCGGCCGGTCGCGCACGTGGCGGCCCCGCCAAGGTAGCCATCTTCGCCTCTGGGCTGATGGGCATGATCAACGGCACCAGTGCGGGCAACGTGGTTTCCACCGGCTCGCTGACCATCCCATTGATGAAGAAGGTCGGTTACCCGAGCCGCAGCGCCGGCGCCATTGAGGCCGCGGCCTCCACCGGCGGGCAGATCATGCCGCCGATCATGGGCGCCGGGGCCTTCATCATGGCCGAGATCACCGGCATTCCCTACACCGAGATCGCCGTCGCGGCGCTGATCCCGGCGATCCTGTATTTCGCTTCGGTCTACTTCATGGTCGACTTCGAGGCAGCCTACAAGGGCATGCGTGGCATGCGCAGCGATGAGATCCCTCTCTTCTCGCGCCTGGTCAAGCAAGTTTATCTGTTCGCCCCGATCGTGATCCTGATCGCCGCGCTGTTCATGGGCTACTCGGTGATCCGCGCCGGCACCCTGGCCACCGCCTCGGCGGCCGTGGTGAGCTGGGTGTCGCCACACAAGATGGGCATACCCTCGATCCTGCGTGCCCTGCAGTTGGCCGGCACCATGTCGATCCAGATCATCGCCGTGTGTGCCTGTGCCGGGCTCATCGTCGGGGTCATCTCGCTGACTGGCGTAGGCGCGCGCTTTTCGTCGCTGCTGCTGGGCCTGGCCGGGTTCAGTCAGCTGCTGGCACTGTTCTTCGCCATGTGCATCAGCATCCTGCTGGGCATGGGCATGCCGACCACGGCGGCCTATGCCGTGGCCGCTTCGGTGGTCGCTCCCGGCCTGATCGGCATCGGCATCCAGCCACTGGTGGCACACTTCTTCGTGTTCTACTTCGCGGTGGTTTCGGCGATCACTCCCCCGGTGGCACTGGCCTCCTATGCCGCGGCCGGCATCTCCGGAGCCAATGCCATGCAGACCTCGGTGACCTCATTCAAGATCGGCCTGGCGGCGTTCATCGTGCCGTTCATGTTCTACTACAGCCCGGCGATGCTGTTGGAGGGCAGCGGCTTGCAGATCCTGCGCGTGGGCGTGACCGCGACGATCGGCATCGTGATGCTGGCAGCGGCTGTGCAGGCCTGGTTCTTCGGCCCCGTCAAGGCTGTGGTGCGTCTGATACTGCTGGTGGGCGCCGTGTGCATGATCTACGGCGGCATCTATAGCGACCTGGCCGGTCTGGCCGTGGGTATCGGTCTCTACCTGCTGCAACGACGCCATTCCTTGGCTGAAGGCAAGGTGCCGGGGAAATCCTGAGCCTGGCTCCCATGACAGAAAACCCGCAGGCAATGGGCCTGCGGGTTTTCTTTTTGCACGACAACGACGAGTGGAGATTCCCCCAAGGCAGGGAATCGCGCCCCGGATCAGGAAAGGTTATCGAGGACCTTGAGCGTCGCTTCAGCCTGGTTGAGGGTGTAGAAATGCAGACCCGGCGCACCGCCATCGATCAATTCCTGGCACAGCCGGGATACCACCTCCTCGCCGAAAGCCCGGATCGAAGCACTGTCGTCGCCATAGGCCTCCAACTGCTTGCGGATCCAGCGCGGAATGTCGGCCCCGCAAGCGTCGGAGAAACGCGCCAGCTTGGTATAGTTGGTGATCGGCATGATGCCGGCGACGATCGGCACCTCGACCCCTAGGCGCCTGGCCCGTTCGACGAAGTGAAAATAGGCCTCGGCATTGAAGAAGTACTGGGTGATGGCGAGATTGGCTCCGGCCCTGACCTTGCGCGCGAAGTTCTCGAGATCCTTCTCGAAGTTCGGCGCTTGAGGATGCGACTCGGGGTAACCCGCTACAGCGATCTCGAAATGGTTGCCGGTTTCCTCGCGAATGAACTCGACCAGCTCGTTGGCATAGCGGAACTCGCCAATGCCGCCCATGCCTGACGGCAGATCGCCACGCAGTGCCACCAGGCTCTTGATTCCATCGTCGCGATAGCGTGCAAGCAGCTCGCGCAGTTCGCCCTTGTCGCTACCGATGCATGACAGGTGCGGTGCCGTTTCGATACCGCATTCGCGTACTGCCTTGACGGTCTGAGTGGTGCGTGCCTGGGTGGAACCACCCGCGCCATAGGTCACCGAGAAGAAGCGTGGCTTGCGCTCGGCCAGGGCATCGCGTACACCCATCAGCTTCTCGCGCCCGGCCTCGGTACTGGGCGGAAAGAACTCGAAGCTGATGTCCAGCGAATGCTCTTGTAAACTCATTGATTCAACCCTCTCTGGTCGCCCTGGCGAGCGACTCTCATATTCGGTATTTTCATCTTCAGGCGATTATCGACGCCGAGACATCCCTCTCGGCCATCGGCCAGCCTTGGTCATGTGCGCATTGTGCCGACATCCAGGTGTTGCGACCAATGAAAGTTTCCCTGGCTGTGTATCGATTTCAATCATATAAGAAGTCGTTGTAATAGAACCAGTGGCACTAAGCTCTCTCTTCATGAGGCTCTCTGCCCGGCCACCGCAACCTTCCGCTACCGATGAACATCCCCAAAGTGATCAACACGGCAGCTACCGCCAATAGCGCCGAAGGAACGGCATAACCGGTGGCAATCAGCACCAGGGTCGACAACAACGGGGTGAAATAGGCCAGGAACCCCAACAAACGCAGGTCGCCATGCTTGACTCCCACGTCCCAAGTGAAAAAGGCGCTACCCACCGGCCCCAACCCCAGGCCTATCACGCCCAGCCAACCCACCCCTTGAGGCCACTGGGTCGTCTCGAATAGCAGGTGACACAGAGCCGCCAGCAACGCCGTCACCAGGCAGAAACCACCGACCGCCGCAGTAGGAACGTCTCGGATCACCCGTGAAAGAACCGAATAGCCGCTCCATACGAAAGCGCAGGCCAACGCGGCCATGTAGCCGAGTGCGCCACCTCCCGCATTCACATCGCCCCCCACCAGCAAGGCGGCTCCAGAGAACCCCAGCAAGGCACCGATGACATGAGCCGACTTCAACCGTTCACCCGGCAGCAACGCCACGAAGAGCACGATCAGCAGCGGCCACAAGTAGCTGATCAGCCCCGCATTGGCCGGCGGTGCATTCTGCTGGGCAACGAAATAGAGAGCGTGATAACCGAATAGCCCACCGACACCCAACACCCAAACGCCGAACGGCTGCCGGAGTGGCGCAACCAGCGAAGCCCCGCGCCATTGCAGCCAGACAGCGAAGCAGACAAAGGCGATGGAGAATGCCAGCGCAGTGAGCAGGAAAGGTGGTACTGGCCCAGAGAGCTGGGTCAACGCCGCAAGCAGCGCCCAGTTGAACACGGTGGTCGCACCAATGGCGGTAGCGCGGAGCTTCGGCGCAGACAAGCGGGTCTCGGTCATGGCGATTTCCTCGGTCATGAAAGCGAGACCAAGCTTGCCAGCCAACGCGATATGCGACTTGAACAATTCTGACCTTCAAATCCCATCCGTCGCCCTTGGCACTGACAACGACCGCCGAACCAGGCATGATGCATGTTTTTATATGCGGAAGCGCGAATAGTGGAACTCGATCTGGGCCCCACTCTCATCACTCCCCTCTGGATGCTGCTGGCCTTCGTCGGTCTTGGCTGGCTGTGCGCACGGCGGCTGGCCATCGATCCCCGGCCCATCGCCACGCTGCTGATCTACCTGATTGCCCCGTTGACCTTCTTCCGCGGCCTGATCCTGGGTGGCCCGACACCGACTTACCTGCTGCTGACGCTGGGCTCCTTCGTTGTCGCCAGCCTGATATGCCTGTTGGTCCAACGCCTGGTTCGCCCCTTCTTTCCGGCTCAGGAAGCCGCGGTGCTGGCCTTTTCGGGAGGTACCGGCAACACCGGCTATTTCGGGCTGCCCATCGCCATGGTGCTGCTGCCTCCCGAAGGCGTGACCTTATACCTGTTCTGCCTGCTGGGGATCACGCTCTATGAATTCACCGTCGGCTTCTATGTGAGTGCTCGCGGGCAATTTTCGGTGCGACAGAGTCTGGTCAAGATCGCTCGCCTACCGCTGGTATACGCTTTCCTTGCCGCCCTGCTGGCTAGTGCGCTGGAAATCGCGATACCTGGGCCGGTAATGGATAGCCTCGCGGTATTCCCGGCCACCTATACCCTGCTGGGCATGATGATCATCGGCATGACCCTGGGGCGCGTGACGATACGCGAGTTGGATGCGCGCTTCATCGCAGCCTGTGTGGTGGTGCGCTATGGGCTGTGGCCACTGATCGCCCTATTGGTGGTCGTAACATTGCAGACCACCATCGGCATCGCCCCGGAACTGGCCTTGGCACTGCTATTGATCGGCGTGGTGCCAATGGCCGCCAATGTGGTGGTGGTCGCCATGGAGCTTTCGATCCGTCCGGAGAAGGGCGCTATCGCCGTACTCGTGACTACGCTTGTCGCTCCACTACTGATCCCGCTCTATCTGGAAGGGTTGCTGCGGCTCACCGGACTAGCCTGAGCACCTCGCCACTGGCGAGGCGATACCCCATGTTGGGCCCGGAAGGCACGCGAGAAATGCGCCGCGTCGGCAAAGCCGCAGGCCAAGGCGACCTCGGTGAGTGAGACCCGAGAATCCAGCATCAACCGCCGAGCCCACGCCAGGCGTCGTTCGACCAGCCAGGCATGGGGAGAGCGGCCAGTCAAGGCGCGGAACTGACGGGCGAAGACAGCCTCGGCCAAATGACAGCGTGCCGCCCAGTCACGCACTCGCCAGGGACGTGCCAGATCGGCCTCGATCTCGGGCAGCAGCCGCAGTAGTCGCAAGCGGGGTTCGCGATCTTGCACCCAGGAGTGCGTCAGCACCTCGCTCAACCAGCCGGCCAGCGCCGCCGAATCACCAACAACGAGCCGGCGGGCACGGCTCAGCAGCTCTGGTGGCAGCCGGCGCGGGCGGGTCTCGAACAACGCGCCCAAGTGCAGTGTCTCGCACCATTCGACCGGTAGATCCAGTGCCAAAGCGACATTGTCGCGCGGGGCCAGGTAGTGATGCTCGACGCCCGTGGCAATGGCGGCCAGTACGCCCGGTTCGACTCGCATGCCACTTCCCGCGACCTCCAACTCGACGCACCCATCCAGCCCCAGCAGAAGCTGGTGAAAGGCATGGCGATCGGTCAGCACGCGCTCAGGGTAGACACGCGTTTCGAAGATAGGACGAGCCGCAGACATGCAATGCCTCTAGCAGCGGTAAAGGAGAAGCCGCAGACAACCCGGCGCCTGCCGCTTCAGTGTATCACTAACCGGTCATGCCGCCTTGGCATCGATCAGCACCTTGCGACAGGATTCCCGCTCGTGTAGCCGCTGCACGTAAGCCGCAAGACGCGGCACATCGGCGAACAGGGACGCTGCCGAGGGCAGCTTGAACAGGTAGTCGAGCATCGGGGCTGCGATGGCATCGGCAATGGTGAACTGCTCACCGACCAGATATTCGCGCTTTCCCAGTTGGGTATCGAGCAGCCTCAACATCCTCGATACCTCCGGTTGGGCTTCCTTCACCCTGTCCATGCGCACGCTGCCATCCGCCCCCTTGGGAAAAGCGAACTCCAGCAGGTAACAGCGTACCAGCGCCTGGTCAACATACAGTGCCAGCACGGCGCACCATTGATCCACCCGGGCGCGTTCCCAGAGGTCGCCAGGCTGTAACGCCGGTCCGTCGAAGGCAGCATCCAGATAGCGGCAGATGGCGGCCGTCTCGTACAGCCGGCGCGCACCATGCAGCAGCACCGGCACCTTGCCAAACGGATGCAAGTCGAAGTGTCGCTCGTCCTGAAAGAAAGGCGACCTGCTCGCCATCGACGGTGGTTCCCACCGTGTAGGGAATTCCCTTCTCTTCACAACACAACTGGACGCTGCGTACGAACGTGCTGAACTGGGGACCGTAAATATGTACCTGCTCGCTCATGATTGCCTCCTGAGTGTTCATTGACCACTTGACCCTAGCGCCAAGCACTATATGTTCAAGAACATATGGTGAGTTCGCGGCATCATTGCTTCGCCGAGACGATCAAGGAGGGAATCATCATGCCCTGGAGCGAGACCCATAAATCCCGTACCCGCGAGCGGATCCTGCACTCGGCGGTTACTCTGTTTATCCGACACGGATTCGACGGCATCAGCATCGATGCCGTCATGGAACACGCAGGCCTTACCCGCGGGGCCTTCTACGCTCATTTCTCGTCGAAGAGCGAGCTATACACCAAGGCAATCCACTTCGCTGCCCGACAAGGAGCGGCCGAGCTTGCCACAGCGGAGAATGCCGCCATCAGGATCGAGCGCTATCTCAGTGAGGAACACCTGCGTGGCGGCAGCATTCAGTGTCCGCTGGCCTGCCTGGTCAGCGATGTTGCCCAGCAGGACGAACGAGTCAGGGCGACCTATACCCGCCTGTTCGAGGGCTTCATCGACTACTTCAGCTCGACTTCGGATCCAGACGACCCGGCACGCCGACAGGTGCTGCAACAAACGGTGACGATGATCGGTGGCCTGGCGATCGCGCGCACGTTGACCGATGACGAACTGGCCAATGAATTGCTCGACGCCTGCCGGGAACTGGCCCATTCATTGGCACAGGAGGGTGAGGAAGCCGCCATGAAATGACGACACTATGGCGATGCGATGACGTTTCGGTGACGGTGCAACATGATCTGTTTGCAGGCGCGTTGACCAGGACTAGCCTTGGAAGGAATAGTGACGAACCTTGCGAGGCCGCCGCCATGATCATCATCCGACATCGCCTGTTGCTGCTCGCAATACTCTGCCTGCTGCTGCTCGGCTATGCGCCCTCCGCCGCTTTTGCCCATCATGGTTGGAGCTGGTCCACCGGCGAGAACATTGAACTCGTCGGCACCATCACCGAAGTGAGCCTTGGCAACCCCCACGGCAGGCTCACACTCGACGTCGACGGCACGGCCTGGACCGTGGAAGTCGGCCAGCCCTGGCGTAACGAGCGGGCTGGGCTCGAGGAAGGCGATCTGGCCGAAGGTGTCGAAATCCGTGTACTTGGGGCTCCTTCAGCGAACCCGGATGAGAAACGGCTGAAAGCCGTCAGGCTTTGGATCGACGACGACGAATACACGCTCTACCCCGGTCGAGTCTGAGCCTCGACAATGGAGGCGCTGTTGTTGCTGCTCGAGCAGTCATCGCCGGCCCAGTGGCTGCGCGTTTCGCGCTGGGGCTATGCATCGATCAATACGCTGCATGTGCTGGGGATTACCCTACTGGTAGGCGCCATCGTACCTCTCGATCTACGCCTGCTGGGGTGGTGGCGCAGTATTTCCCTCGAGCCGTTGGCCCGATTGCTGCAGAGTGCGGCGAGCGCTGGGTTACTGCTGGTGCTTGCCACCGGTCCCTTGCTGTTCATCGGCCGGGCCACGGAATATGCCGGGCAGCCACTATTCCTGGTCAAGCTGGGCCTGATCGCCCTGGCAATCGCCAATGCCCTGACACTCAACCTCGGCCCGGGCCTGACGGGCGCCTCCGCCTTGCGCCTGCGCATTGCCGGCGGTATTTCCCTCCTGCTGTGGCCAGCCATCGTGGTCGTGGGGCGCTTTATAGGCTTTGTCGCCGACTGAATGGCAATCAGGTACGGCAATGCCTTACAACAAGTGCTCGATATCGAGTCGCCGAATGAACCATGCCTTGAACTTGCGCCAGGCACCCCCCGGCTCTTCATTCAATATCACCCGGCGCCCCTCCATCTCGGTACGCCAGAGGAGCCTCCCATCGCTGGACAACAACACTTCGTAGCTGCGCTCAGGGTCCATCCCCTGCTCTGCCAATGACCAGAGTTCATTCCCCAATGCGGGGCTGTCGATCAGCAATCCGACCTCGCTATTCCACCACACCGAACGAGGATCGGCGTTCATCGTACCGATGAAGACCCGATCGTCATCGAAGGCCATGGCCTTGATGTGCAGGCCAGAGACTTCGCCGGAAGCATGCGGTCCGTCTCTTGCTGGTGGCCTCGGACGCAGCTCGAAGAGACGCGCACCGTGGGATAACAGGACAGGTCGCCATGGCATATAAGCGCCATGTAGGGAGGGTTGATCCGTTGATTCCAGAGAATTGGTGATAACCGTCAAGCTAACGCCCCGATCGGCTAGCGCCTCATGGTAGCTGGCACCTGCCGGGGTTGGCACGACATATGGCGATATGAGCAGCAGCCGCTGGTCCAGACTGCGAAAAGCATCACCCAGCTGGCCCAGCAGCGTCAGTTCCAGCGCAGGATACCTCTCTACATCCAGTTTTTCCGGTCGGTCCCATATTGCGATGGCTGGCGCCCATTCCAATGACAAGAGCAGGGCCTGGCCAGCCTCACCGACAAAACGTTGCGCCGAGGGCTGAGTCGAAAGAGCTTTCTTCTGTCTTGCATCGACACTGAACTTGACCAGCAAATCGCGCCAGGCGCTAGTCGGGGCTTGTGAAAAGTACCGTAGCGGTACCGCCAATGGATGGTTCCAGTAGTCATCGAAGCTGTCAGACAGCGCACTCACCACAGGGCCAATCGCCATGACATCAAGGTCATTGAAGTTGACATCGTCAGGGGCAACCTCGAAATATTCATCGCTTAGGTTGCGACCGCCGGTGATACCTACCACACCATCCGCCAACCACAACTTGTTGTGCATCCGCCGATGCCGCTGGTCGAAGTCGACGGCCAACGCCAGGAAGTAACCCAGCCAGCTGCCCCGCCCAGCCGGGACCGGATTGAAGACACGTACCTCGATATTCGGGTGACTGTCGAAAGCAGCCAGCAACTCCTGCTTGCCGACACTGGTCATGTCATCGAGCAGCAAACGCACACGGACACCACGCTGCGCAGCATCCAACATCCGCTTCAACACCGCGCGTCCAGCCCGATCGTCCCCCAGCATGAAGGTCTGTATATCGAGAGTTGCCTGCGCATGATCCGCCAAGGCAGTTCGCAGGGCAAACGCTTCCGGCCCCTCTGTCAACAACCGCAAGCCACTCAGTCCCTCATGTTTCCCAGTGGCCTGCCTGGCCCAAGCCCCTAGATAGGTAGCCTGCGCGACTTCACGATCCAAGGCTGTCGAGAATGTCCGGGGGACCTCGATCGTTGCACAACCGCTCAGTAGCGCAACGCCAACCCATGTCAGTAGGATTCGCTTCGCCTTGGTCACCCGAACAGCCCTACATCGAATGCGTTGTTTCTCAGTATCATGGAACCGCGCTCTGCCGACGAGCCGCCCTCACAGTGACATCATCGAACCCAGTCAACGCAAAACGCCGCCCATGGGCGGCGTTTTGTCTGGATGTCGATATCGCCATCAATAGCGGTATTCATCCGGTTTGAACGGCCCCTCCACCGGAACCCCGGTATAGTCGGCCTGGTCTTCGGTCATCCTGGTGATGATCCCGCCAAAGCCCTCGACCATGTAACGGGCGACCTCCTCGTCGAGATGCTTGGGCAGCACCGATAGCGTCAAGGCCGCGGCCTTCTCCGCCGCAGGCAGATCGGCGAAACGGCGCTCGAAGAGGTGGATCTGCGCCAGCACCTGGTTGGCGAAGGAACCGTCCATGACCCGTGAAGGGTGACCGGTGGCATTGCCCAAGTTGACCAGGCGCCCTTCGGAGAGCAGCAGCAGATAGTCATCGCTCTCAGGGTCGTAATCGTCCGGGTCGCTGTCGCGATAGACCTTGTGTACCTGAGGCTTGACCTCCTCCCAGTGCCACTGCCGACGCATGTAGGCAGTATCGATCTCGCTGTCGAAATGGCCGATGTTGCACACCACCGCGCCCTTCTTGAGCGCCTTGAGCATCGGCGCGTCACAGGCGTTGATATTGCCAGTGGCAGTGACCACCAGATCGATCTTGCCCAGCAGTTCGCGATTGATGCTGCTCACCCCTTCGTTGATACCGTTCACGTAGGGTGACACCACCTCGAAACCGTCCATGCACGCCTGCATGGCACAGATGGGGTCGATCTCACTGATCTTGACGATCATGCCCTCCTGACGCAGGGACGCGGCCGAACCCTTGCCGACATCGCCATAACCCACCACCAGGGCCTGCTTGCCGGCCATCAGGTGGTCGACCCCACGCTTGATGGCATCGTTGAGGCTATGACGGCAGCCGTACTTGTTGTCGTTCTTCGACTTGGTCACGGCGTCGTTGACGTTGATCGCCGGCACCTTGAGAGTACCGTCTCGCAGCATCTCATGGAGGCGATGCACGCCGGTGGTGGTTTCCTCCGAGATGCCATGGATCGCATCAAGCAGTTCCGGATGCTTTTCATGCAGCAATGCCGTCAAGTCGCCACCGTCGTCGAGCACCATGTTGGGCGTCCAACCGTCGGGGCCGGCAACGGTCTGCTCGATGCACCACCAGAACTCCTCTTCCGTTTCACCCTTCCAGGCGAATACGGGGATGCCGGCGGCGGCAATGGCAGCCGCCGCATGGTCCTGGGTCGAGAAGATGTTGCACGACGACCAGCGCACGCTGGCGCCCAGCTCGATCAACGTTTCGATCAGCACCGCGGTCTGGATGGTCATGTGGATACAGCCGGCGATACGCGCGCCCTTGAGCGGCTGCTGCTGGCGATACTTCTCGCGGATTTTCATCAGCGCCGGCATTTCGGTCTCGGCGATGCGAATCTCTCGCCGGCCCCAGTCGGCCAGTGTGATGTCGGCGACCTTGTAGTCCTGAGGGGTTGTATCAGCGGAAGCCAGTTGGCTCATCGTTCTACTCCATTCCGAGGAATGGGCGCCGTTGCCTATTGCACCGCTTCTGCCCGAGCCTCGCACCCGCGCACTCACGTCGCTGGTGCTGCAGCGCCCCTCGGGCAGCAGCAACTGAACCATCAGGTTTCCAGCAGTTCACTACAGGCTGAGCGATTTTTCAATCATCGAGCCATCTTCACCGGCCACAAACGCCAACGCCCCGCGGTGCGGGGCGTTGGCAGCGGCGAAACGGCGTGGTTTAGAGGCCTGCGGCGTCGCGCAGCGCCTCGGCCTTGTCGACCTTCTCCCAAGGGAAGGCCAGGAAGGTCTCGGTACGCTCCTCGCCATCGACATCCGTCCAAGTGTAGCTGGCTTCGAACGGCTCGCGACCAAAGTGACCATACGCCGCGGTGAGCTGGTACATGGGATGCAGCAGGTCGAGCATGCGGGTAATGGCATGCGGGCGCAGGTCGAAGTGCTCGCGTACCAGCTCGATGATTCGGGTATCGCTGACCTTGCCGGTACTGAAGGTGTTGACCGATACCGAGGTCGGCTCGGCCACGCCGATCGCATAGGAGACCTGGATCTCGCACTTGTCGGCCAGCCCCGCGGCAACGATATTCTTGGCTACGTAACGGCCGGCATAGGCAGCGCTGCGGTCGACCTTCGATGGATCCTTGCCGGAGAAGGCGCCACCGCCGTGGCGAGCCATGCCGCCGTAGGTATCGACGATGATCTTGCGCCCCGTCAGGCCGCAGTCGCCCACCGGGCCGCCAATCACGAATTTGCCGGTAGGGTTGATGTGGTACTTGGTAGCTTCGCTCAGCCACTCGCTCGGCAGCACTTGCTCGATGATCTCGCGCTTGACCATCTTGCGCAGCTCTTCCGCGTCGACATCGGGATCATGTTGGGTCGACAGCACCACGGCGTCCACTGCGCAGGGCTTGCCGTCGTCGTCGTAGCGGAAGGTGACCTGACTCTTGGCGTCTGGCCGCAACCACGGCAGCATGCCATTCTTGCGCAGCTCTGCCTGACGCTCTACTAGCCGATGCGCGTAATGGATCGGCGCCGGCATGTAGGATTCGGTCTCGTTGGTGGCATAGCCGAACATCAAGCCCTGGTCGCCAGCCCCCTGGTCTTCGGGCTTGCTGCGGTCGACCCCTTGGGCGATGTCGACGCTCTGCTTGCCGATCAGGTTGAGCACGCCGCAGGTCTCGCCGTCGAAGCCCACGTCGGACGACGTGTAGCCGATATCCATGATCACCTGACGCACCAGCTCTTCCAGGTCGATCCAGGCCGTCGTCGTGATCTCGCCGGCCACGATGGCCACACCGGTCTTGACCATCGTCTCACAGGCCACGCGTGCCTGCTTGTCGCGAGCGATGATGGCATCCAGCACCGCATCGGAGATTTGATCGGCAATCTTGTCCGGGTGCCCTTCGGATACGGACTCGGAAGTAAACAGGGAGTATTCGCTCATGGCGTCCTCGACCCTCTCTGTAAAAGATGATGCAGTGCTAGGCATTCAAAACGAAACCGAGGCAAGCAAGCCGCGCCGCAACTCTCTGAATTGGCGGCATACGCTACACTCGTCGAAGCCCGACTGGCTATGGCAGCCGACTTTGGGGGCAAGAGTTTACACCCTGGATGGTTTCGTTCCTAGAATTTGCCGCTGGTCGAGGCCATGATTCCCTCTCAACCGCTCGCGGACGAGCGTGGATGGCCCAATATTTGATGGATGAGCGTATCTCGGCGACAATAAGCGCCCTGATTCATCCGCGCCGCCCCCTCGTGCGGTGCCATCTAGCCATCAGATTGTCGATCGGTCGCAGCCAAGGCTGTGAGTGATCGGCGTTATGCTTATTTGCCGCAGGCGAGGAGCTACCCCATGCCGTCCCGTTTCGAACTGGCCAATGCCATTCGCGCCCTGTCCATGGATGCCGTGCAGAAGGCCAACTCCGGCCACCCCGGTGCCCCCATGGGCATGGCCGACATCGCCGAAGTGCTGTGGAACGATTACCTCTCCCACAACCCGGCCAACCCCCACTGGGCTGACCGCGACCGCTTCGTGCTCTCCAACGGTCACGGCTCGATGCTGCTCTACTCGCTGCTGCACCTGACCGGCTACGACCTCGGTCTCGAGGACCTGCAGCACTTCCGCCAGCTGCACTCGCGCACCCCCGGCCACCCGGAACTCGGCTACACCCCGGGCGTCGAGACCACCACCGGCCCGCTCGGCCAGGGCCTGGCCAACGCGGTGGGCATGGCCATCGCCGAGCGCGCCCTGGCGACCCAGTTCAACCGCCCCGGTCACGGGATCATCGATCATT
>NZ_BMXS01000035.1 GCF_014651875.1 Litchfieldella qijiaojingensis | reverse complement strand
CGATCATCTCGCGGAATTTCCAGGTGGTGTTGACGTGCATCAACGGGAACGGCGGCGTGCCCGGGTAGAAGGCCTTGCGCGCCAGGTGCAGCATCACCGACGAGTCCTTGCCAATGGAGTAGAGCATCACCGGGTGGCGGAACTCGGCGGCCACTTCACGGATGATGTGGATCGACTCGGCCTCGAGTTGTTTGAGGTGGGTCTGTCGCTCGGGCGATAACTCAGTCATCGATCATTCCTTGGAGAAAAAACCATTAGCGGGAAGATGGAAGATGGAAGATGGAAGATGGAAGATGGAAGATGGAAGATGGGCAGTATTTCGGTTTTTCTTCCTTCTTCAAGGCGCGAAGCGCCGTCTTCCCCCTTCCTTCTCTCAACTTCAGGCGGGTAGCGCCTCTTTCAACGCCTTTTCCCAACGCTCATCCCGCTGCCCACAGACGATAAACCAAGGATTGAGTACGCTGTCCTGCTGATTGCAGCGCAGCGGTTCGAGGGTATGCGCGTCCAGCACTTCGCCACCGGCAGCGGTGACGACAGCCTGGGCGGCGGCGGTGTCCCATTCGCTGGTCGGAGCCAGGCGCGGATAGAGATCCGCAGAACCTTCGGCCACCAGGCATAGTTTTATTGAGCTGCCCATGGAAACCCGCTCGTTTCTGGGTAGCTTGGCACAGAAGGTCTCGAATTCAGCGGCGCCATGGCGGCGGCTGCCAACAATCTTCCAGGCCTCCGTTTCCGGGTCCGGGAGCTGGCGAACCTGAATCGCCCGCTTGGCACCACCTTCGATCTTGTAGGCACCCAAACCCTGCTGCCCCCACCAGGTGGTATCGAGCACCGGGGCATGCACGATGCCGAACACCGGTACACTCGCTTCGACCAACGCCACGTTCAAGGTGAATTCGCCGTTCTTGTTGATGAATTCCTTGGTGCCATCCAGCGGGTCGATCAACCAATAACGCTGCCACTGCTGGCGAGTGGCGAAAGGAATCTCACCGGATTCCTCGGACAACACCGGCACATCAGGCGTTAGCTCTTCAAGCAATGCCAACAGCGCGTGGTGAGAGGCCATATCGGCCTCGGTCAGGGGACTTTCATCGGCCTTGGTCTCGACCTCGAAGTCACCCCGATAGATTTTCAATACCTGTTCACCGGCATCACGTACCCCTTCGATCAAGCGTACTTGCATGTCGGAAGATACAAAATTTGTCACGAAAACTCCTTGGAAAACAGATGAAAGAGGGAAGTACGGTGCTTCGCACCTTGAAGAAGGAAGAAAACGTTAGCTACCGTTCATCTTCCACCTTCCTTCTTCATGCCGCGAAGCGGCACCTTCCATCTCAAAACCTCCACACCATCGGTATCAGTGCCAACGCGGTAATGGCCACCAGGGCGCTCAACGGCACCCCCAGGCGCAGGTAGTCGGTGAACCGGTAGCCCCCTGGCCCCAGCACCATCAGGTTGGTCTGGTAGCCCAGTGGGGTCATGAAGCTGGCTGAAGCCGCGAACATGATGGTCAGCGCAAAGGGCATGAAGCTGACGCCCAGTTGCTCGGCCACCGCCATGGCGATGGGGAACATCAGCACCGCCGCGGCGTTGTTGGTGATCAGTTCGGTGAAAACGACCGTCATGACATAGACCATGGCCAGCGCCAGCCAGGGCGACAGGTCATCGGCCAGCATCAGCCATTGGGCGATCTGCGCGGCGGCGCCGGTCTTGTTCATCGCCGCACCCAGCGAAAACGATGCGGCGATCACGATCAGCACGGAAAGATCGACATAGCGCCGCGCCTTGCTGGGGGTTACGCAGCGGCTGGCGAGCATGACGCCACCGGCGAGAAACGCGGCTTCTAAAATGCTTAGCAGCCCCAGCGCGCTGGTCGCGACCATGCCGCCGAGAATCGCCAGCGCCCAGGGCGCCTTGCGGAAGTCGGGCGGTGTGGAGTCGTTGAGTGCGCTGACCAGCAAGAAGTCCTTGCGGTAGCGGTATTGCTCGACGAACTCCTGGCCGGTTTCCAGCAGCAGGGTATCGCCCACCTGCAATTTGATGGCGCCGACCTTGCCCGGCAGGCGCTTTCCGGCACGTGAGATCGACAGGATCACCGCCTGGTAACGGCTGCGAAAGCGCGACTGCTTGACGGTCTGGTTCAGTCCGGCGAAGTCGGGGCCAATCACCGCTTCCACCAGGCAACGGTGATGATGGGCGATATCCAGCTTGTGCACATCGCCATTGGCCGGTTTCAAACCGTGAATGCGACGCAGCTCCCGAGCGCATTCCGGTGCGCCGATGAAGATCAGGATATCGCCGGCGCGGAGGTCGGTTTCGGGCGGTACCGCGGTCATCAGTCGCCCATCGCGTTCGATATCCGCCAGGTAGCCATGGGTGAGGTTGCGCAGCCCCGCTTCCTGGATCGTTTTGCCCGCTAGCGGCCCCTTGGGCTCGACACTGACTTCCACACTGTATTCGCGGGCACTTTCGAGCTGTTCGAGTACCCCTTCGCGGTTGGGCAACAGGCGGTCGGCAAAGAACCACAGGAAGCCGCCGCCCACCAGCACCAGCGGCACGCCCACCCAGGCCAGGTCGAACATGCCCAGGGCCACGCCCTTCTCGGTTTGCAGCAGCCCGTCCACCACCAGGTTAGTACTGGTGCCGATCAGGGTGCAGGTGCCGCCGATGATCGCCGCGTAGCTAAGCGGCAGCAGCAGCTTCGAAGGCGGCAGCTTGAGCCGCCCGGCCCATTCCTGAATGGCGGGAATGAACATGGCGACCACGGTGGTGTTGTTCATGAAGGCGCTCAGGCCGGCAGCCGGCAGCAATACCCGAAGCTGTGCCTGCCTGAGTTGCTTGGGCTGACCCAGCAAACGGTGGGCGACCCACTGGATTGCGCCGGTTTCCTTCAAGCCCGCCGCCACCACGTAGAGCACGGCGATGGTCATGACGCCGGGATTGGCAAAGCCCACCAGCGCCTCGCCTGGGGTGAGAATGCCGATGATGACCAGGAATGCCAGCGCCGCCATCAGGATGACATCCGGGGCGATACGGGTGGATGCCAGTGTCAGCAGTACGGCGGCGACGGTGGCAAGGGTAGTGAGTGCGGTTACTTCCATTTAGTCCATTTCAGCCGGCCTTGCGGCCGGATCGCGCAGCAAGCTGCGCTCCCACAAAGGCGGTCGGGTTAAGGAAAATCGGCCGGCCTGACGGCCGGATCGCGCAGCAAGCTGCGCTCCCACAAAGACAGTCGAGTTATGAAAATCGGCCGGCCTGGCGGCCGGATCGCGCAGCAAGCTGCGCTCCCACAAAAGGCGGTCGGGTTATGGAAAATCAGCCGGCCTGGCGGCCGGATCGCCGCCACGGCGGCTCCTACAATTTGCTTTGCTGCCAAGGCCCAAGTGTGGTGGCAGCTTCACACTCCATAGAATTCGCGATACCAGGCGACGAATTTGGCTACGCCTTCCTTCACCGGGGTGGCTGGCTTGTAGCCCACGGCCTGCTCAAGGGCGGTGCTGTCAGCGTAGGTGTCGGGTACGTCGCCAGGTTGCAGCGGCAGCAGTTCCTTGAGGGCTTTCTTGCCCACGGCTTCCTCGATCGCTTCGATATAGGCGTTGAGCTTGACCGGGTTGTTGTTGCCGATATTGAAGATGCGGTACGGCGCATTGCTGCTTGCCGGGTCCGGCTCGGCGCTGCTCCATGCCGGGTCGGGCTGGGCGATGTCGTCGCTGGCGCGGATCACCCCTTCCACGATGTCATCCACGAAGGTGAAGTCGCGGGTGTGGTTGCCTTGGTTGAATACCGGGATGGGCCGGTCTTCGAGAATGTTCTTGGTGAATTTGAACAGTGCCATGTCCGGCCGGCCCCAGGGGCCATATACGGTAAAGAAGCGCAACCCGGTGGTCGGCAACTGGTACAGGTGGCTGTAGCTGTGAGCCATCAGTTCGTTGGCACGCTTGGTGGCGGCATAAAGCTGCAGCGGGTGGTCCACCCCATGGTGCTCGGAAAACGGCATGGTGGTGTTGGCGCCGTAAACACTGCTGGTGCTGGCGTAGGTCAGGTGCGGTACCCATGCATGGCGGCATGCTTCGATGATGTTGGTGAAGCCAACGATGTTGCTCTGCACGTAGGAATGCGGGTTGATCAGCGAATAACGCACTCCGGCTTGCGCGGCCAAGTGGATCACCCGGTCGAACTCGTGATTCGCGAAGCAGTCTTCCACCGCCTGACTGTCGACCAGGTCGGCGCGAATGAAATGATAGCCACTACCGGTACGTTGGGCCGTTTCCTCGAGCAGCTTGAGGCGCGCTTCCTTGAGTTCGGTGTCGTAATAGTCGTTGACGTCGTCGAAGCCGACCACGCTATCACCACGTTCCAGCAATTTCTTGGCGACATGGGAGCCGATGAAGCCGGCATTGCCGGTAACGAGGATTTTCATGATGAGACGAGTCCCTTGCTGGGTGCCGGAAGCCGGCCTGGCGACTGGATCGCGCAGCAAGCTGCGCTCCCACTGCTACACAACAGGCCGCTCCAATAAAAACTCGATGCTATTCACGCTTCGCGCATCACCCGTTGGGCTTGCTGTTCGAGAAAGTCCATGGCTTCTTCAGGCACTTGGTAGCGAAACTGCTTGCGGCGGTTCTTCGATAGCCTTCCATCATGACTCAGGCACATCATGACCAGTCGTGCCAGATCGCTTCCTCTAATATCGAAGCGCTCATCCACAGCCCGGTAAACCTGGTCGAAATGGTGAAGATAACGTGTTTCTTCCTTGAGATCGGTTTCCAGTGCCGTCTGGGCCATCCGCAGAAGGAATTCGACGGCAGGCGTCGCGTCCCAATAGCGATAGATGGCGTCACTACCTACGAACTCGAAGTCATGATGCTCGGCATCGATCCAGTTCACATGCCAGCGCTCACGAGCAGGCCGCGAGAACATTACCAGGGCTGCTAGATATTCAGACTCATGACGTTTCATGGCCACCGAGACAGGCAGCAACAAGCCCTTTTTCAGCATGCCGGACTGACAAAGCTGCTGATGGACGAGAAACCGCGATATCCGCCCGTTGCCGTCCATGAAGGGGTGCAGCAGCACGAATCCGAAAGAGGTTACCGCCGCAGCCACCAGCGGGTGCACATGCCCTGGCGCATTGTTGGCAAATTCGATCAGCTCTGCCATGAGCTCTCGGCATAGCTCGGGTGGTGGTGGCAAATAACTGACCCCAATGGCGCCGCGCAGCCCGTTATGCAGGAAATTCTGTTCGTCGCGAAAGCCGTAAGCCTTGTCGAACGGATTGTCGAGCGTGGTGTTCTGCAACTGCACCAGATAGGACTCATCCAGTTCCCTTGGCTCATGAGCCTGGTGAAGCAGTTGTACGAAGCGTTGCTGCTTGTCGGCCGATGGAGCCTCGCGCTCGATTGCGAACGACGACTGGGTTTCACTGAGATAAGCCCATTGCATCGCCCGGTCCAGCATCTCGGCAGGCAGCGAGTCGATGAAGTCGATGGCTTTGGTCAGCACATCCTCGGCCAAAAGCCGGTCGATCTCCGCCGTTCGCCGCACCGTGGCACACCACCGCAGCGAGCCCAGGCCATTGAAATCGATACGCCAGCGTGAATCGCGCCGGTTGAGCCCGGTGACGTACTGGCGTGGATCGAACAGCGACACCGCCCGCCCCCGTACCTCGGGCTGATAATCCAAGAGTTGCCCAGTGAACGCTTCGTGGAGAAAGCCGAGCTTGCGCAGGTAGACCCCATTGGGCGCTTCACGCAGTGCCTCGAGCAGCCCGTCTGGGTCCAGCTTGGGCAGCGCTTCAGCCAGAATCGCCAGGTTGACCCCTTCGTGCTTCAATGCGAACAACAGGTGGGCCAAGGCCTCGTCTCGCGGTGCCCGATGAGGCGGTACCGCCAGGCAATCACTCAACCTTGTGATCCGCGTCACTGGCCTTACCTGAGCAGGCAACTCGGGTTGAAAGGCGCTCAGATTCAGTGTCTGCCGCAGATATTCATAACCAACTGGGGTCATGCCGCGCTCATGTCTTGAGGTTCAGTGCTCCTCATTGAATCAATTTTTTCTTCACCCAGCCAACAAAACTTTCACTTTCAGCCCAGGAGCAATAATTTTTTTAACCTGAGTTTGAGTAGGTAGCCGGATGGCTGGTCTGGCGGCCATGTACCACGGTAAACGGTGTTCCCACCCTGGCTGTCGAGATCGGCGCCTGCGCGGCTACCATAGTGTAGCTGCCAGGCAGCGTGCTGGGACGATAGTCGCAACTAGCCATACGCTGCTCCACGCTTTCGTGCACCAGCGCTCCTTCAGGAATTCGGCGTGGACGCGACCCGAGGTGCAGCCATTTGAGCATGCGCCCGCAGGGGGTGGCCAACGAGTCGTGAAGTTTGGCGGCGGGGTCCGCCGGCTGTAGCAGCCGCAGCCCTTGCTGGAAACGCAACCCTTGTACCGCGGCGCGTTCGATCATCCATTGCAGGCTGATCTCGGCCAGGCCTCTCTCGGCGTAGCCGCCGCCGACATCGGCATGTGCCCCGGGAAACCAGACCTGTTCGATGGTTTGGTGATCGGCTTTCAGGCTCTCGTCCCACAATAGCGGCTCGAACTTGGGGCGTCGCTCATCGATGGCCAGGGCGTGGTAACCAAAACCAACCTCTTCACTCAGTTTGGCGTTGAAGAAGCGCCGCTTGGTGTAGAGATAGCCCAGCGAGTCCACGGTATCCCACACGCCGATGAAGTGTACCGGCGCCAGCCGACCGTAAAGGTCCTTGTAGCCTTCGGCAGCCTCGTCGTTGCCCTTCTCGAGGTATAGACGGGTGGTATAGGGCACCATTTCCCCCATGAAGGGGTAGAGCAGGCCGCATTTGCGCAACATGCCGGCCAGGCAGCGTACGGCGTAGGCCCCGCGGCTAAAGCCGAACAGGAAGATACGGTCGCCGGGCCGGTAGTGCTTCATCAGGAAGCGATAGCCGTTTTCGATGTTTTGGGTGAGGCCGTAACCGAACAGCTTGCCGAGCGTGATGCCCATGTGGTCGCCCCACCGCCCGGGAGCCGGAAAGGTGCCTACCCCGGGTTCGTAATGGGCGATTTGCTTGTCGCCCTTGATCAGCCGTGAAAACAGATGCACGACGTTGGTGTTGACGGCATCGTATTGATTGGCCGTGCCATCGCAGCAAACCACGAGGTTGCGTGTCATGTTCAGCTTCCCTGCCGTTATGGTTTTTCTTAATTTGCCGGCCTGACGTCCGGATCGCGCAGCAAGCTGCGCTCCCACCTTGGGCGATTTCCTACTTGTGGGCCACCCGCTTCGCGCCCACGGGCGCTCCTACATTAGCTTTGGCGCCTTAGTTCCCTGCCTCGTGTTCCCAAGGATTGATGAGTGACACGCCTGTCGCTTCAAAGTCTTTGATATTGCGGGTCACCACCATCATTCCGGCCTCTATGGCCGTAGCAGCAATCAAGGCATCTCGCTCCGACTTGGGATCAGGAACATGCAGTGCGGCACAACGTTGTGCCACTGCCACTGTGATGGGAAGTATGCGCCCCTCGAAGGCCGGCAATAGTTTTTCAACCAACCAGCGCCTCAGAATCTTGCCTTGCTGCGCGTCTTCACGCTCTTTACGCAGAATACCGAGCTCGAGCTCAAGCACCGTGATGACGGAAAGGAAAAGATACTCGGGAGCCACTTGGCTTGCCCAGGAAACAAGGTAAGGATCCGCTCGCCGGCTGGCAGCCTTACGCAACTCGGAAACCACATTGGTATCACACAGATACATCAGTCCAAGTCCACATCCTTGACCAAGGATGATGGGGCTTGTGGTTCAAACTCCACTTCAGAGGCATCCGTATCCGCCAAGAGCTCAATGATATTCTGGCCGTCTTTCGAGTGACGCAGTTTTTCATACTCCTCGTAGGAAAGCAGCACATGCGAGGGCTTGCCACGCTCAGTGATAATGACAGGCCCTTGGCGTGCTGCGCGCTTGGCACGACTCGCATCATGATTGAATTCACGACTTGTCATGGTGGACTTCATAACTGCGTTTCCTTTACCCATGTAGCTACGTAGCTACATTGTAGCATATGGCATGGCAACCACACCTGCCTGACGGCCGGATCGCGCAGCGAGCTGCGCTCCCACCTTGGGCTATTTCCTACTTGTTGGTCACCCGCTTCGCGACCACGGTCGCTCCTACACTGGACTTCGTAGCTGATTCAGGCCTGGTGGCGCCTTCATCGCGGCTGAAGCCGCTCCCACAAGGGGCAAGTAGCACGCATCTGTAGGAGCCGCCGTGGCGGCGATCCGGCCGTCAGGCCGGCTTGGGTGCCCCTATCCATCGCGACCACGGTCACTCCTACATTGGATTTCGTCGCTGATTCGGGCCTGGTGGCATATTCATCGCGGCTGAAGCCGCTCCCACAAGGGGCAAGTAGCACGCATCTGTAGGAGCCGCCGTGGCGGCGATCCGGCCGTCAGGCCGGCTTGGGTGGCCNGCGACCACGGTCGCTCCTACACTGGACTTCGTAGCTGATTCAGGCCTGGTGGCGCCTTCATCGCGGCTGAAGCCGCTCCCACAAGGGGCAAGTAGCACGCATCTGTAGGAGCCGCCGTGGCGGCGATCCGGCCGTCAGGCCGGCTTGGGTGGCCCTATCCATCGCGACCACGGTCGCTCCTACATTGGATTTCGTAGCTGATTCGGGCCTGGAGGCACATTCATCGGGGCTGAAGCCGTTCCAACATGGCATCAGCGATTCGCGTTTCTGCCGACGGAGTAGTAGGTGAAGCCTTTTTTGGCCATGCGCCGGGGGTCGAACATGTTGCGACCGTCGAAGATGGTCGGCTCCGAGAGCTGTTGCTTGATCAGTTCGAAGTCGGGGGCGCGGAAACTTTGCCATTCAGTGACGATGACCAGGGCGTCGGCGCCGCGCAGGGCGGTTTCCTTGGTGCCACACAGGGTCAATTCGTCACGTGTGCCGTACAGCCGCTGCGCTTCTTCCATGGCTTCGGGGTCGTAGGCCTGGACCTTGGCGCCAGCCTCCCATAGCGCTTCCATCAGCACCCGGCTGGGAGCTTCGCGCATGTCATCGGTGTTGGGCTTGAAGGCGAGCCCCCACACGGCAAAGGTCTTACCGGCCAGTTCATCGCCGAAGTGGGCCCGGACCTTCTGGAACAGGGTGGTCTTCTGTTCGGCATTGCGCGCTTCCACGGCCTTGAGCACCTTGGCGTCGAAGTCAATGTCGCCAGCGGTGCGGATCAGCGCCTGCACGTCCTTGGGGAAGCAGGAGCCGCCGTAGCCCACCCCAGGATAGATGAAGTGGTAGCCAATGCGTGGGTCACTGCCGATGCCCTGGCGCACCATTTCGACATCGGCACCCAGCCGTTCGGCCAGGTTGGCGATCTCGTTCATGAAGCTGATCTTGGTGGCCAGCATGCAGTTGGCGGCGTACTTGGTGAGCTCGGCGCTGCGCACGTCCATGACCATGACCTTGTCGTGGTTGCGGTTGAACGGCGTGTAGAGCTCGCGCATGGCATCGACGCTGTCTTCGCTTTCGGTGCCGATGATGATGCGGTCCGGCTTCTGGCAGTCGGCCACCGCCGAGCCTTCCTTGAGGAATTCGGGATTGGAGACCACGTCGAAGGTGAGATCCTCACGCCCGCGGCTGGCCAGAACCTCCTGCATTCTGATGCGCACTTTGTCGGCGGTTCCCACCGGCACGGTGGACTTGTCGACCACGATGCGGTGGCGTTCCATGTGCTGGGCGATGGTTTCGGCTACCACCAGCACGTACTTGAGGTCGGCGGAGCCGTCTTCGTCCGGCGGCGTACCCACGGCGATGAACTGGATATCGCCATGTTTCACGCCTTCAGCGGCGTCGGTAGTGAAATCCAGCCGCCCGGCGGCGTAGTTTTCCTTGACCAGCGGCTCCAGCCCCGGCTCGTAGATGGGGATGATGCCCTGCTTCAGGCGTTCGATCTTGTCGGCGTCCACGTCCACGCACATCACATGATGGCCCACATCGGCCAGGATGGCGCCTTGTACCAGCCCTACGTAGCCGGTTCCGAATACTGTGACGTTCATGGCAGTCCCTTAGCGAAAAAGCAAGGTGGAAGAAGTAAGACGGAAGAAAGCGGCCTGTCAGGACGAGCCGCTTTCCCCATCCTCCTTGAGGCTTGCACATACCAGGCTGGCGAACTGCATGACGAACACGCCGATCACCGCCAACATGCCGCCAAGCACGATGCCCAGCGCCAGTATCAAGCTTCTACTGGTACCCGCGGGCTTAAGGCTTTGTACCGCGACCTGGCTGACTTCACCTTCCCGCAAATCGGCCAGGCTGGCTTCCAGGTTGGCGATACGGTTGGTGTAGGTGGCAATCAATTCACCCGCACTGAAGCTACTGGAATTTTGCACTGCCTCCAAGGCTTGCTGGCTGCTTTCCAGTTGCCGTTCGAGAGTCTCGCGGCGGCGTTCGACTAGACTCTGCTGGCCTTGTCGCATGCGTTCCAGCAAGCGCTGGTGCAGGGTTTCCACCGCACCGGCATATTCCTGTGACGCGGGGCTGGAAAGCGTGACTAGCAAGGTGTCGTCAGGGTTGCTGATCTCCACATTGAACGGCAGGTTCTCCCAACCCTGCTCAGCGATCAGTTCACGGGTCAGCGGCCCCAGGTAGAGGTTACTCGCCTTGGCAACCAGCGACGATGGCGCTTCCAGCGCGTTGGTTGGCGACTGTTCGGCGACGTTGTAGATCGAGGCGTACTGATACTCCCGTGGCATCAGCAACGCATAGGCGAGCGCAGCGGCAACAACCAGGAAGAAGATGACCGTCATGGCCTTCCATCGCTTGACCATGATCTTGGCCAGATCGACCAGGGAGATTTCGTCGTCGTGTTCGGGGCGGTTGGCTTGGGGAGAAAACTGGGGAGGAGTATTCGTCATGGTTTCCGTTCCGGCGACGCAAAAAAGCTGGGCACGCTACCGCCCGGAGATTGTTCCGGGCGGTTCTCAAGGCCCTTGCAGTCGACATGTTTGGCAAAAAGTATGCACCGCACAGCACTTGCGAGCTGATGCATGATGATGACAGCAAGGTGGCTCACGACGGCTGTGCTGGCATACGGGCAATGCTTCGAAGCCGCCATTTTAGAGAACGCTGGCACCTAGCTCTAGGCCAAGCGCGTATATTTTTTGTTTTTAAGGCGTTACTTACCGCCGACACCCCATGTCGTCTGCCCGCAACACTTGTCAATGTTCGTGGCGAAGGCTGTTTCTGACCAGGCCGGCGAAATGCAGAATGAACACGCCAAGCACCGCCAAAACGATGGCGAGCAATACGCCTGATCCAATGATCACTCCCCGGCTGAGCCCTACCGGTTCCAGGGATACCACGGCAAGTTGAGAAATCTCTCCCTCTTGCATGGCGGCAAGCTGGTCCTCCAGTCGGGCGATCTCCTCGACCAGCAGGGCGGTGCCTTCCCCTGACGTATCTGCCAGAGCGGTTTCGTGGGTGGCCAGGCGAGATTCCAGGCTTTGGCGCAAGCGCTCGAAACGCCTGTTCTGCAGCGATCGTATCCCCTCCAACACAGCACTATGCACGATCTCGACATTGCGTGCTTGGTCCTGGGTTGTTTCAGTCTGCAGGACGACTAACCTCGTCCCACTTGGTTGGCTGATATCAACCGGGAAGGGCATTGCTTCTGCATCGTGATCGGCAAGGAAGGCACGAGTGGCAGTTGGCAGGACCAAGGAGCGTATCTGGGTAAGCACGGCTCCTGGAGATTCCAGTGCCTCGATGTCCCCATCCTGATTCTGGTACTCGGCAATCTGGTAGATCGAGGTATAGCGATATTTCGTGGGCTTAAGTAGCGCAAAGGCTGACGCTACAAGGGTGACAGCCAGGAAGATCGCCAGCATGGCCTTCCAACGCTTGACCAGCAGAGCGGCAAGCTCGACCAGCGAGGTGTCCTCATCATTGGCAGGTGGTGGCGGAGACATGTCAATTCCCTTGCTTTCACGGTCTGCACCGCACCAGCCGGGGGTGCATCGCTGTCGTTATGGTGTATGCACTGAAGCGCAGCGTTCCTTGGGGAAGCACTGTAACCAAGTGTAAGAAAGTTTTTCCATTCGCGCTCGGTCTACTCTTCTATGAAACTTCCACTTCCCGATACTCTGAAACGAACCGATCACGGGGTAACTCAACCAGCTTCAGCTATGAGCTTGAAAATCATGAATTTGCCCGCCACAGCCAGCCCCACTACGCTGGAAAGTGAGTCATTGTCGAGGGCTATGACATAACCAATCGCGATTTGAGGTCATTGATGAACATGAACAAGAACAAGCTGTGCCGTACGCTTCTGTTGTCCTCTCTACTGCTGGGCGGCACCTTCACCCTGAGCCATGCCCAGGACGAGCCGCTGGTGGCGGGGATCGAGGCGGCCTTTCCGCCTTGGGCCTATGCCCAGGGCGGCGAATACAAGGGCATCGCCGTGGATGCGATGCGGGCGATCGCCGAGAACCAGGGGCTGGAGGTGGAGTTCCGCGACATGCCGTGGCCGTCGTTGATTCCGGCACTCGCCAATGAGCGCATCGACTTGCTGGTCACCGGCTTGAACGTGACCAGGGAGCGCAACGAAGTATTGGATTTCACCATTCCGTGGTGGGAGAACGACGACGAGGTGCTGGTCAACGCCGATTCCGAGCTGAATGTCGTCACCGCGCTATGCTGTGGTGCCACCATCGGCGCCCAGGGTGGCTCGACCCAGCATAGCTGGATCCAGGCCAACCTGGTCGAGAACGAGGATATCGACGTGACCTTGCGCAGTTACGAGGATTACGTGACGGCGATCGAGGACATGGGCGTGGGGCGGATCGATTCGGTGGTGGTGAGCACCGATACCGCCGAGGATTTCATCAGCAAGGGCCGCGACGTGCGTATCGCCGGCACCATCACCCAGGGCCAGCCACAGGCGCTGGCGGTGTCGCGTGGCGACCCCAACGGCATTCTGGGTACCCTGAACCGGGGCATCATGGAGCTGTATGAGTCCGGCAAGTGGCAGGAAATCGTTCACTCCTACGCGCCTTATGCCACTATCCGACAAATTCCCGCCACCATGCCCGATTATGTCAGGACCTATCAGGAACCGATCGCTGGTCTCGGGGAAGAATAGGCTACCCCTGCCCCGCTGGCTTCGCCCGGCGGGGCCTCCTGACAAGTATTTGGAGTGCATTCGATGGTTTTCGACACCTTGGTGGCCGAATTCCCGTTCCTGCTGCGCGGCTTGTGGATCGGGGTTCAACTGCTGGCCGCCCTGCTCGCCCTGGGCTTCGTGCTGGGGCTGACGCTGGCCGTGATGAGCGTGTACGGGCACTGGACCCTGCGCCTGTTCACGGTGGTTTTCGAGCGGATCTTCCGCGGCATTCCCGAGATCGTGCTGCTGTTGCTGTTCTTCTACGGCATTGGCGAGCTGTTGCCGCTGTCGCCGTTCTTGGCCGCGGTACTCGCGCTGGGACTACGTTCCACGGCGTATCAGGCGCAGATCTTTCGCGGGTCGATCCAGTCGGTGGCCGGCGGTGAGGTGATGGCCGCCCGCGCATTGGGCATGTCACGGCTGGGGGCGATCTGGCACATCGTTTTGCCCCAGGCGTTGCGACGTTCGATTGGCCCGTGGACCAACGAGTATTCCGCAGAGTTGAAGGCGACCTCGCTGGCCTATGTGATCGGCGTGGTCGAGCTGACCCGCCAGGCGAGCTATATCGTTTCCAACCTGCAGGGCAATACGTTGACGGTGTTCGCCGTGGTGGCGGCGATGTATTTCGTGGTCAACCGGCTGGGCAACGCAGGGCTATACGCATTGGAACGCAAGCTCGCCGTGCCGGGTTTCGAAGGCCGGGGGGCAAGCTCATGAGCGACAACCCGATTTTGCGTGTACGCGATGTGCGCAAGACCTATGGCGGCGTGGAGGTGCTCAAGGGCGTGAGCTTCGACCTGGAGCGCGGCCAGTCGAAGATCGTGATCGGCCCTTCGGGAACCGGCAAATCGACCCTGTTGCGCTGTATCAACCTGCTGAGCCCGCCCGACAGCGGCAGCGTCATCCTCGATGGCGTGACGGTGGAGGAAAGGGGCATCAACCAGATACGCGCCCAGATCGGCTTCGTGTTCCAGGAGTTCAATCTTTTCACCCACTTGCGGGTGTTGGATAACGTGCGCCTTGCACAGCGCAACGTGTTGGGCCGTTCCAAACGGGAGGCCACGAAGCGGGCATTGGAAGAACTGGAGCGCGTGGGCCTTTCCGACAAGCTGGAGGCCTACCCCGCCGAGCTTTCCGGCGGCCAGAAGCAGCGTGCTTCGATCGCCCGGGCGCTGGCCATGGACCCCAAGCTGATTCTATTCGACGAACCGACCTCGGCGCTGGACCCGGAGCTGACCGGCGAGGTGGTACAGGTGATGAAGGATCTGGCCAATGCCGGCATGACCATGCTGGTGGTCAGCCATGAGATGGGCTTTGCCAAGGCCGCCGCCGATGAGGTGATCTTCATGGAAGGCGGCGTGATCGTCGAGCAGGGGCCGCCCTCCACGCTGTTCACTTGCCCGGAGCATGCGCGGACCTCGCAATTCTTGCGCATGATCACCCACGAGCACGAGGAGGGTTGAGATGGATTTCATCGAATTCGGCATGACCTGGATGCCCTTCCTACTCGAGGGAGTGGGCGTGACCCTGGGGCTGTGGGCGGTGGCAATGGTGCTGGGTTTCTGCCTGGCGCTGTTGCTGGTGTGGGGGCGTGTCTATGGGTCCAAGCCGATCTACCTGGTGGCCACGACGTATGTGGAGGTGTTTCGTGGCACGCCGATGCTGGTGCAGTTGTTCTTTATCTACCTGGGGTTGCCGGAAATCGGCATCGTGCTCGACCCGTTCAGCGCCGCCGCGCTGGCAATCGGTTTGAACACTGCCGCCTACCAGGCCGAGTACTTTCGCGGCGCCATTCAATCGCTGCCTTCCGGGCAGATGGTTGCCGCCCGCGCCATGGGCATGAGCCGCTTCCAGGCACTGCGCGATATCATCCTGCCCCAGGCGGGCCGGCGGGTGATCCCGCAGTGGTCGAACGAGGCGGTGGTCGAGCTCAAGTACACCTCGATCGCCTATGCCATCGGGCTTACCGAACTCACCGCCCGCGCTGAGCAGGTTGGCTACCAGACCTTCCAGTTCCTGGAAGCCTTTACCCTGGTGGCAATCATCTATCTGGTGTTGACCGGCATCGTGGCTCAGTCATTGGATTTACTGGAAAGGAAGACCCGGATTCCGGGGCTGACCTATACCGGCGGCAAGATGGAGTGATGGGGTTGCCGGCCTGACGGCCGGATCGCCGCCACGGCGGCTCCTACAAAAGAGATGTGCCCCCTGCGGTGGTTCGGGAGGAGCTGACCGAAGGCGCGATGTGGGTGCCGCCAGACCCGCATCCAGGCCCCCAAGCTAATGTAGGAGCGCCTGTGGGNGTGGGCGCGATGGCCATGCCACCCCAGCCGGCCTGACGGCCGGATCGCCGCCACGGCGGCTCCTACAAAAGAGATGTGCCCCCTGCGGTGGTTCGGGAGGAGCTGACCGAGGGTGCGATGTGGGTGCCGCCAGGCCCGCATTCAGGCACCCAAGCTAATGTAGGAGCGCCCGTGGGCGCGATGGCCATGCCACCCCAGCCGGCCTGGCGGCCGGATCGCCGCCACGGCGGCTCCTACAGGAAACTGTGCCACTGTCCCCTTTGTAGGAGCGCCCGTGGGCGCGATGGCCATGCCACCCCAGCCGGCCTGACGGCCGGATCGCCGCCACGGCGGCTCCTACAGGAAACTGTGCCACTGTCCCCTTTGTAGGAGCGCCCGCGGGCGCGATGGCCATGCCACCCCAGCCGGCCTGACGGCCGGATCGCCGCCACGGCGGCTCCTACAGGAAACTGTGCCACTGTCCCCTTTGTAGGAGCGCCCGCGGGCGCGATGGCCATGCCACCCCAGCCGGCCTGACGGCCGGATCGCCGCCACGGCGGCTCCTACACTCACCTTCACAGCCACTTGGCATCCCATAATGGATACTGGCCTATATCGTTTACCAAACCTGCCCGCAAAGGATTGGCCACGATATAACGTGCCACGGCGCGGATATCCTCCTCGTCTCGGATCGCACGGTCATGATAGCCACGTTGCCAGATACTTTTCTCGCCACACAGGGCACGATTTACCATCATGGATGAACGCCCCTTGAATCTTCGCATCACCATACTCAACGGAGCTCGTTCACCTAAGCCAAACAACCAGTGAACATGATCCGGCATGACAACGAACGATAGCGAATCGACCCAGTTCATCTCGTGCAAAGCACGCATTTCCTTGACAACCAAGCGCCCTGATTGCCAGTGGTGAAAAAATGGCAAGCGGTCACGGGTGCAGGTGGTGACGAGATACAAATGATGTGGTTGCGAGTGACGTCCTTTTCTCAATGCTCGGCCATGCGGCGGTAGCGACGTATCCATGTCGTGATTTCCCTTTTGCCGTTAACGGCAAGGGCATTCTAGCCGGACTTCGGGAAAAGTTACCAAGTTATGGTGCCAACGGTAACTCAGCCGGCCTGACGGCCGGATCGCCGCCACGGCGGCTCCTACACTAGCTTGGGTGCCATGGTGGCGCCTTCATCGCCGCCACGGCGGTTCCTACACTGCTTGGGTGCCATGCTGGCGCCTTCATCGCCGCCACGGCGGCTCCTACACTGGCTTGGGTGCCATGCTGGCGCCTTCATCGCCGCCACGGCGGCTCCTACACTAGCTTGGGTGCCATGCTGGCGCCTTCATCGCGGCTACAGCGGTCCTACACTGGCTTGGGCGCCATGGTGGCGCCTTTATCGCGGCTACAGCGGTCCTACACTGGCTTGGGCGCCATGGTGGCGCCTTTATCGCGGCTGAAGCCGCTCCAACAATGGCCCGGTGCCTGATTCAGACGGCGGATGTGCCTTCTACCTCAGGCGATCTTGCCGAGTTGCACCAGAGTTCGCATGAGGGCGGTGACCGATTCCGCGGGCAGTGCGTACTCTTGCATCAGCGCTTCAAGGCGGCGTTCGAAGGCTAGCTGGTTTTCACGCTCCTGCTCGCGGCGGCGTTCCTCCAACGATGGAACGTCTTCCTTCGGAGAAGCGGGTGGCTTGCGATTAGCCCCTTCCAGTTCCCTGAGAGCTTGGGCAAAGGCATCGTCGAGTTCACGGAATTTACGCAGTTTCTCGCGCTCATCCATGGCTTTATGAGGTTTCTGATATTTCATTCGGATCTTTGATGATGAGTCTTCATTGATGATGGAGAAATCTTCAGCCCATATTTGTTCAGCTTGCGAACCACACTGGGCTGGCTGATCCCTAAACGGTCAGCCATGGCATAGGTACTGGGCAGCTGCTGACATAGCCTGGCAAGAATATCGCGCTCGATACGCTCCATAGCCTGCTTGAGGGATTCCTGCTCACCAAGTTGAAGGGTATCGACGTGCGAAGACGAGTGCTCTTTTTGCAGTATACCGCTATTGGTGGCATTGGCGAAACTTGTCGGCGATTTCCGCGTGTTACTGCCGATCACATCGTCGGCTGCCGACAACCAGGCCCGTTCCAACCAATTTTCCAGCTCCCTCACATTACCTGGCCAGTCGTGCGCCATCAACTCCGACCACAGGCTGGCATGCAGAATCTTGCGCCGGCCATAGCGCTTGTTGAGCCGTTCGAGCTGGAGCTCGGCCAGCACCGGAATATCCTCGCGTCTCTCGCGCAGCGGCGGCAGCGTCACCGGGATCACGTTCAGCCGATAGTAGAGATCGAGCCGAAACGCCCCTTCTTCCACACGGCTGGCGAGGTCCTGGTTGGTGGCCACCACCAGACGGAAGTCGACTCGCCTTGGTTGCGTGTCGCCCAGACGGGTCAGGCTGCCATCCTGGATGACCTTGAGCAACTTGGTCTGCATCGGAAGCGGCAGCTCGCCGATTTCATCCAGAAACAGGGTGCCACCATCGGCCTGCTCCAGTAACCCCGCCTTGCCCTGGCGGGTGGCGCCGCTGAAGGCGCCGGGCTGATAGCCGAACATCTCGGATTCGAACAGGCTTTCGGGAATGGCGGCGCAATTGACATCGATGAACGGTCCGTCGCTACGCTGGCTCCAGGCGTGGAGCTGGCGGGCAAAGGCGGTCTTGCCGACACCTGACTCGCCAAGCATCAAGACCGTGGCGTCGGTTGGTGCCACTCGCTTCAGCAACAGGGCGATCTCACGCATCACCCCGCTGCGCACTTGCAGGCTATCCAATTCGAGTTCGTCACCGATCGAGGTGGGGGTAGCGCGCTTGAGGTGTTCGCTGAAGCGCTGCTGCAGCAGGGCATATTCATCCTGCAGCAGTTGCAGGTCGGTGAGATCCATCGAGCGGCTGACAACGCGCTCGAGTTTGCCGTCGACGAATACCGGATGGGCCTGAGCGATCACCCTCCTGCCGGTTCCCGTCTGCTGCATGAGTTGAGCCGGCTGGCCGGTGCGAATCACTTCGAGGCTCACCGAAGGCTTGAGCACCCCTCGCTCGACGAGCTCCTGCACGGTGGTGGCGCGCAGTTCTTCGCGCGACAACCCGTAGACCGCCGCTGCCCCGGGGCTGACATCGATGACCTTGCCCCGACCATCGACGATGAAGAAGTGATCGTGGGCGGTGTCGATGATGGTCTGCAGGACCTGACTGTCGACGTGGCTCATGACGGCGACAGCAATGTATTCACCACGGATTTCAACTCAGGAAGATCGCGTTCCAATGTTTTCCATACCAGTTCAAGATCCACCTGAAAGTATCCATGAGCCAATGCATTACGCATCTCGTAAGCAACGACAAGTGGCAATTCCGGGTGCTCTTGAGCGAACTCCGGATGATGCCGCTCGATGTTTCGCGAAGCCTCCCCAATGATTTCCAGATTCCGGATGACAGCATCCTGTACCAAGCTACTGTTCAGGAAAGCCGGTTCCGCCATGTCCTCGGTATATCGTTCGATCCGTTCTATGGCTTCGAGAATATGCCGCAGATAATCGGGCAGTCGTTGTGGATGGCGACTCACAGTGGGCTCGCCTCTTTCAGCACCTGGTCGCGGAACGATTCCGGCAATGCATTAGGAGTCAAAACGTCGACTCTGATTCCCAGCAATTGCCGAAGCTCGGCGCGAATCGCACCAATATCCATCAGCGAGGTATCATCTGTCGGATCGACCAGCAGATCCAGATCGCTTTCTTCCTCATCCTCTTGCGTCATGACAGAGCCGAATACCCGCACGTTCCTGACATGATGCTCAGCGGCAATTCGGGCGATTGCTTCACGGTGGATGGTCAAGGCTTCCGAGGGTTTCATGCTGACTCTCCTTTGTGTCCTGGCAGCAAGACTAGAAGTAACCGAAGCACCGTCATCAGTCTTTTGCCTACCTTATCTCATCAGCGATGCAACGACATGTCGATTGTCGATACTTAAATGTATCAATGATTCATTAATGCATCAAACTTCTTGTCTCGATGATGTAAATATGCATCACCCACGATAAAACCTCTAAGAAATCAGTCATATAAAATCTGGCACGCAATGTGCAATGCCTTGGAACCCTTTCAACCAAGGCCACGCAGGAGCCCCTGATGAGCGATTTCAACCAACCCTTGGGCGGCAACGAGATGCCACGTTTCGGCGGCCCGGCGACCATGATGCGCTTGCCCACCCAAGCTAGCGCCGCCGGACTCGATGCCGCTTTCATCGGCGTGCCGTTGGATGTCGGCACGTCTAACCGTCCCGGCGCGCGGCTCGGTCCGCGCCAGATCCGCGACGAGTCGCGCATGCTGCGACCGTACAACATGGCGACCCGCGCCGCGCCCTTCGACAGCCTGCAGGTGGCGGACATCGGCGATGTGCCGATCAACACCTTCCACCTGCCCAAGAGCATGGACATCATCACCGGCTTCTATGACGAGGTGCTGGCCCACGGCTGCACACCGCTGACGCTGGGTGGAGATCACACCGTGACATTGCCGGTTCTGCGCGCTATCGCCAAACGGCACGGCCCGGTGGGCCTGATTCACATCGATGCCCATGCCGACGTCAACGACCACATGTTCGGCGAACCCATCGCCCACGGCACGCCGATTCGTCGCGCCCAGGAGGAAGGCTTGCTGGACAGCCGGCGCGTGGTGCAGATCGGCCTACGCGGTACCGGCTATGCCGCCGACGATTTCGACTGGTGCCGCGAGCAGGGCTTCCGCGTGGTGACCGCCGAGCAGTGCTGGTACAAGTCGCTCGAGCCGCTGATGAGTGAGGTGCGCGAACAGATGGGCGATGGCCCGGTGTACATCACCTTTGACATCGACGGTCTCGACCCGTCCGTGGCACCGGGCACCGGCACCGTGGAAATGGGCGGGCTGACTGCGGCCCAGGGCCTGGAGATCGTGCGCGGCGCCTGGGGCCTGAACATCGTCGGCGGCGACCTGATGGAAGTCTCTCCCCCCTACGATCCAAGCGGCAATACCGCGCTGATGGGCGCCACCCTGCTCTACGAGATGCTGTGCGTGCTGCCGGGTGTCATGCGGCGCGATTGATCCAGCCCAGAACGATGTTTCCAACGACAATAACCGCATTGAGGTAACAATGATGTCTTCACTCGACACAACCACCGACAACATAGAGACGAACGGGGCGCTGAATCCACGCAGCTTGCTGAAGTTCCTGATCCCGTCGCTGCTCGGGGTCAGTATGTTCCTGGTGCCCTTTTCGGTGGGCGATACCATCAATATCGGCATGGGCCTGATGGCCGATGGTCTCAAGGCGATGCTCGGCGACGCGCTGCCGGCGATTGCGGTGGCGGTCTTGTGCCTGTCGGTGGCGCTCACCGCCCTGGTCAAGATTGCCAAGCCCGGCTGGGCCAGCGAGGGCGTGTGGAAAGATATGTTCGATGTCGGCCCGCTGTGGTTCGGGATGCGCATTTTGGGTGCCGTGTTCGCGCTGATGACTTTCTTCCAGTTCGGTCCGGAGTTCGTCACCGCCTCTTTTACCGGTGGTGTGATGCTCAACGATCTGGCGCCGGTGCTGCTGACGTTCTTCTTCTTCGCCGCCCTGCTACTGCCGTTCCTGGTTGACTTCGGGTTCATGGAGTTCATCGGTAGCCTGGTGCGCAAGCCGTTCCGGGCGATCTTCGGCTTGCCGGGACGCAGTGCCATCGATGCCACGGCGTCGTGGATGGGCTCGGGCACGGTGGGCGTGCTGATCACTACCCAGCAGTACGAGCGCGGCTACTACAATCGCCGCGAGGCTGCCGTGATCGCCACCAACTTCTCGATCGTGTCGATCGCCTTCAGCCTGCTGATCACCAGCTTCATCGACCTCAATCACATGTTCATCCCGTTCTACTTCACGGTGGTGGTGTCTGGGCTGATCGCGGCGGTGGTGGTGCCCCGGCTACCGCCGCTTTCGCGCAAGCCGAATACCTATTACGAGCCGGTCGGCTGCAAACTGGTCGAGGAAGGTACCGGCAACGTGGGCATCTTCCGCTTCAGCCTGACCCAGGCGGTCAAGCGTGCCGAAAAGGCGCCGGGCGCACGTGAACTGGTGCGTAACGCGCTGTTCAACGTCGCCGATATCTTCCTGGCGCTGTTGCCGCTGGTGATGGCGATCGGCACCGTGGCGCTGATCCTGGCCGAGTTCACACCGCTGTTCACCTGGCTCTCGTACCCCATGGTGCCGGTGCTCGAACTGCTGCGTATTCCCGAAGCCGACGCTGCCGCGCCGGCCACACTGGTGGGTTTCGCCGACATGTTCCTGCCAGCGGTGCTGGCAACCAACATCGAAAGCGAACTGACTCGCTTCGTGATCGCCTGCCTATCGCTGACCCAGCTGATCTACATGTCGGAAGTCGGCGCGCTGCTGTTGAAGTCGAAGATTCCGCTCAAGCTGTGGGAACTGTTCGCGATCTTCCTGCTGCGTACCGTGATCACGCTGCCGATCATCGCCTTCATGGCCCATGCATTCTTCTTCTGAGGAGGTGATAAGCCATCGCGCAGCGAGCTCGTGGGAGCGCAGATGTTCTGCGCGATCCGGCCGCGAGGCCGGCACTCTCGGAATGCTGTCGCATTCATCGCGCAGCGGAGCTGCGCTCCCACCAAACCACGCGGCATCCAACCTTCGTGGGAGCGCAGATGTTCTGCGCGATCCGGCCGCGAGGCCGGAATTCTCGGAATGCTGTCGCATTCATCGCGCAGCGGAGCTGCGCTCCCACCAAACCACGCGGCATCCAACTTCGTGGGAGCGCAGATGTTCTGCGCGATCCGGCCGCGAGGTCGGAATTCTCGGAATGCTGTCGCATTCATCGCGCAGCGGAGCTGCGCTCCCACCAAACCACGCGGCATCCAACCTTCGTGGGAGCGCAGATGTTCTGCGCGATTCGGCCGCGAGGCCGGAATTCTCGGAATGCTGTCGCATTCATCGCGCAGCGGAGCTGCGCTCCCACCAAACCACGCGGCATCCAACCTTCGTGGGAGCGCAGATGTTCTGCGCGATTCGGCCGCGAGGCCGGCACTCTCGGAATGCTGTCGCATTCATCGCGCAGCGGAGCTGCGCTCCCACCTGCAAACCAAGCTCAGTGATATAGAGGCTCGAAGACAATGACCTGTGCGGAACTGCTGATACGCCTGCTGCGCGATACCTACGGCGTGGATACCGTGTTCGGTATCCCCGGGGTACATACTGTCGAGTTGTACCGTGGCCTGGAAGGCAGCGGTGTGCGCCATGTCACGCCGCGCCATGAACAAGGTGCTGGTTTCATGGCCGATGGCTATGCTCGGGCCACCGGCAAGCCGGGGGTGTGCTTCATCATCACCGGCCCCGGCATGACCAATATCGCCACCGCCATGGGTCAGGCCCTGGCGGATTCGGTACCGATACTGGTGATCTCGAGCGTCAACCGCCGCGACACCCTGGGTCGTGGTCAAGGGCGCTTGCATGAGCTACCCAGCCAACAGCAGACGCTGGCCGGCCTGGCGCGCTTCAGCCATACCTTGCTCGATGCCGATGCGCTGCCCGAGGTGCTGGCTCGTGCCTATGCGGTGTTCCGTGGCAGCCGACCCGGGCCGGTGCATATCGAGATCCCCATCGATCTATTCGATACCCCGGTCACGCTGCCTGGCGACTGGCAACCTCCGGCGCTGTATCGCGCCGCGCCCGACCCACGTGGCCTGGCTACGGCAGCCCAGTGGCTGCACGAGGCCCAGCGCCCCTTGCTGCTGCTGGGTGGCGGTTGCGTGGATTCGCCCGAGGCCGCTCGCACGCTGGTCGAACGTCTCGATGCCCCGACGGTGACCACCATCAACGCCAAGGGGCTAATGGGCGAGCATCATCCCCTCGACCTGGGGGCCAATGCCTCGCTACCGGCGATTCGCGAAATGGCCAGGGACGCCGATGTGATCCTGGCAGTGGGCACCGAACTCGGTGAAACCGATTACGACGTGGTGTTCGACGATGGCTTTTCGCTCACCGGCAAGCTGATTCGTATCGACCTCGATCCCGAGCAACTGGTGCGCAATCAGCGGGTATCGCTTGGCCTGGTCGCCGATGCCGGGACCAGTCTGGCGCTGTTACTCGAGCATTTTCCGCAGCCACTGCAGCGCGGCGGTCACGAGCGCACCGCTCAGGCCCTGGCAGCCCTGGGGCTTGGCGACGACCCGGCATTCGCGCCGTTCGTGCCACTGTTCGCCATGCTCAAGGAAGCCATGCACGACGCGATACTGGTCGGCGATTCCACTGCCCCTGTGTATGCCGCCAATCACCTGGTGTCGCAGCCGGCGCCACGGCGTTTTTTCAACGCCTCGACCGGCTACGGCACTTTGGGTTACGGGCTACCGGCGGCGCTGGGGGCTCAGCTCGCCCGTCCCGATTTGCCGGTGGTGGCGCTAGTCGGCGACGGCGGCGTGATGTTCACGCTCTCGGAAATCGCCACCGCCGTGGAGGAGCGGCTGCCGGTGGTAATCCTGCTGTGGCACAACGCCGGCTATGAAGAGATCAGGCGTTACATGGATGCCCATGGGGTCGAACGGATAGGCGTGGATATCCAGGCGCCGGATTTCCTGACCCTGGCACATGGCTTCGGCTGCCTGGCTACGCGAGTCGACAGCCCGGCCAGTCTGAGCGAAGCGCTGGCCACACGGCCGCTGGATGGGCCGATGCTGATAGAAGTGGATGCCGGGAAATGGCTTACCGAGGTCAACGAATTATAAAGCGAGTGGCGGGAGCGCAGCTCCGCTGCGCGATGAATTTGGCACCGGACCAGGAATGCCGGCCTCGCGGCCGGATCGCGCAGAAAATCTGCGCTCCCACGACGGTTGGATGCCGCGTAGTTTGGTGGGAGCGCAGCTCCGCTGCGCGATGAATTTGGCACCGGACCAGGAATGCCGGCCTGACGGCCGGATCGCGCAGAAAATCTGCGCTCCCACCGAGGAGGCTGCTTTTCCTGTATTCACTCGCATTTGAACAAGCTTCTGAGGAAAATATGCAACGACTCGACCAGCAGTTCATCGATAATCAGTGGGTTAGATCACAGGGAGAGCGCCGGCTATCGGTCATCAACCCCTACTCGGAGGAGACCATTGCCGAGGTTACCGCCGGTGATGCGGCAGATGTCGAGGCCGCGGTGGCAGCAGCGCGGCGCGCCCTGCCCGTCTGGCGTGCCATGTCGGGTGCCGAACGCGCCGGCTACCTGGACGGCTTCGCCGATGTATTGACCAGGCGTCGCGATGAGTTGATGCGCCTGTCCTCGACCAACAATGGCAAGGTGCTGGCAGAGGCCGGCATCGACCTGGACGATGCCATCGCGTGTTATCGCTATTATGCCGGGCAGGCGCGCGCCCTGGATGCCCGTCAGGGCCAGCCAGTGGACCTCGAGATGGAAGGAGTCGAGGCACGTTGCTACCACGACCCGGTTGGCGTAGTGGGCTTGATCACGCCTTGGAACTTCCCGCTGGTGACCAGTGCCTGGAAGCTGGCACCGGCATTGGCGGCCGGCTGCACGGTAGTGCTCAAGCCTTCGGAAGTCACGCCACTGCCCGAGCAGGTACTGGCCGAGATGGCGCTCGAAGTCGGCTTGCCGGCAGGGGTATTCAACTTGCTGTTCGGTGACGGCGAGGGCATCGGGGCGCCATTGAGTGCACATCCCGGAGTCGACAAAGTATCGTTCACCGGCAGCAATCGAGTCGGTGAAGCCGTGATGCATGCCGCCGCCGAGGGCTCTCGCGGCGTGTCGCTGGAACTGGGAGGCAAGTCACCGATCCTGGTCATGGAAGACGCCGACCCCGAACAGGCCGCCGATTGGGTCATGGCGGGCATCTACTTCAACGCCGGACAGATCTGCTCAGCCACGTCACGGCTGCTGGTCCACAAGGCAGTGGCCGCCCCTCTCTACGCGGCTCTGGCCGAGCGCATCGACGCCCTGACGCTCGGTGATCCCCTGGCGGAAGGCACCGACATGGGCCCGCTCACGAGTGCGCGGCAGCGCGAGGCGGTGCGCCACTATCTACGTATTGCCGACCAGGAAAGGCTCGATGTCGTTCGCGATGACCGTCATCGACAACTGCCCGGTCATGGCTATTTCCTGGCCCCCACCCTGTATCGCGACGTGCCGTTGGAAAGCCGCCTGTGGCGGGAAGAGATCTTCGGTCCGGTGTTGTGTGGGCGCAGTATCTCCAGCGAGCAGGAGGCCATCGAACTCGCCAACGACAGCGACTTCGGGTTGGCGGCCACGGTGGTCAGCGGCGATGCCGAGCGTGCCAAGCGTATCGGACGCCAGCTACAGGCCGGCAGTATCTGGTTCAACAGCGAGCAACTCGTGCTACCGGAAACTGGCTGGGGCGGCTTCAAACGAAGCGGGATTGGTCGGGAACTCGGCCCCTGGGGGCTGTCCGCCTATCTCGAAGTCAAACATATCGTCGGGCCCGAGACGGCCGAGGGTTAACTTAACTGGCAGGACAATTCCCGCAGGAAATGCCCTCTGAAACTGCCCTGGCAGCCGCACAAAGCGGCTGCCAGGGTAAAATCGCCATCACTGGATGGCTCCAATGGAACCGAATACGACTGATGAGCAGCTCGCCCATCTGATTATCGGTTCAGGCTGAATTGATCAGCGGTTCCCTAGAAAAATTAGCGACCATGCATCGCGTCTTATTCGCTCGGCGTTACCGCAGTCCAGCCTTCCATAGACTTCTTGAACTCAACCGGTTTACTATCCATAAACGCACGCGGATCGAAGTTTGGATCGGCCATGACCCCCCAGATCTTACGCATCTGCATGCCAACATTGCCTGCATCATACAGTGGAAAGACGATGGATTCACGGAGGTATTTCTCGACCGGATGTACTTTGTCCAGCGCATTCACGCCCATGACTTGCATAGCTTGAAATACACCATTGAACAAAATCTCACCATTAAAAACCTTCGACATAGCGCCAATGGCATGCCCTTCCGAATCAAATTGATCAAGATAATGAGCAGCCTTCCATGAAAAAGCCCTACACGCTTCTATTTTCATAGCGAGCTCAGCAAGCTTATATCCTACAGCTTGATAATTCATAATAGGCTTATCACCACCTGCGGTGTAGGTCTTAGACCAATTCAGGACATATTCGTAGGCAGATCGTGCGACACCGACGGCCGCTATAGCTGCCACAGGCCCTGACCACGTAAATGCCTTCGCGATGATCAGATCCCCATTGCCTTCGGCAAAGACATTCTCTTCTGGCACACGCGCATTTTCGAATATAATGGAGTTATTCTGGCAGAGCCTATGGCCTATTTTGCTGATCGGCTGTTCATACCGAACACCATTAGTGCCTTTCGGCACAATCATGCCTGACAACCCCTCCTTACCTCCCTTATTAGGATCCGTGCGAACAATGACGACATTAACGTTCGCACCCTGTAGATCCCATCCACCTGCATTGCACGGCCAGTACTTCCTACCGTTCAACACATATTCCCCATTGGATTTATCGTATTCGGCAGTAACGCCGATACCGACGGGGTGTTTCCCCGGATGGTCGAAATTAGCGGTACCACCGGGCGTTCCAGCTGCTTCACTGACAGTCCACCCAGCCAAATAATTGCATGATTCATCGCTGGTGGCCTCACCGATCCATTTCTTTTTCTGCTCCTCATTTCCATACCATGCGATAGGCATGAGTGCCAAGCCATTGACCAATAGGATCGTGGCAAATCCGGGATCAACGGCCGTAATTTCCTCTGCAACGATTTGAAGATCAATATTACTTACACTTCCTCCACCGTATTCTTTCGGCAGGAACCCCATCGCAAAGCCCAGTTTATAGGCCTCTTGGTATGGCGTCTGCATCATCGTAAAGGCTTTCTGTGTATCTTGCTCTTCATCTGCTGCCTTGATTACGGGGGCCAAGATATCTTGCGCGAACTGTCGTGCAGTGTCTTGAAGCTTCTTCTGCTCAGAGGTCAATGTAAAGTCAATGCTCATGGGACCCCCCTGACTCGTTTGATTTCTGGTGCTGTAATCGGTAAACCACCCACTTGAGCAACTCGCTGTCCGTATGCGCCTTCGGTGGCCGACGAGGTCGGTGACGCGTCAACCGTATTCGGCAGCCGGCCAAGCCGGGATCGTCACCGTTCTGGGGGTCATCGGGAGGGTGGCTTGCATCATCATGATGGCGGCTCGATTCTCAGCGAGGAGATGGTGGTAGCGATGTGTCATGGCGACATGACATCCCATGCGTCAGGTATTGCACCTGATCAGTGAGACCACCATGTTGAAAAATAGACGGTCCCAGCCAGCTTGACCACCCTGGCTTCTCCGTGGGAATACCGACAATGTGGTCCAGAGCCGCCCTAGGGTTTGTCCGAAAAGTCGCCGAGCGACGGCCAGACACGGCAAAAATCAGCGAAAAACAGACCGTTGCTCGCGCACGAGTTTACGTGGGTGTAAATGAGCATAATGAGCTGATTTTTAACGCCGTATGGTCGATCGCACGCAGTTTTCGGACGAAGCCTAGATGGGATGATCGCCAAGTGCTGCACGGACAGCATGTGGATCCTGTACTCGGGGACCAATGGCGCGATCTACCAGCGCGACATGCCCCCTGGAAGACCGGCTACGACCGGATTCCGCCAATGGCGTGAGATGACACCTTTGACTCAGTGCTGGAGAGCCCATAGCGGTCCCTTTTCGTTTAGAGTTCGCGAATATAATGATAGTTAACAAAAAAATATGTGCTCAAACGATCACCCACCCAATCCAAACTTGCCTTAGTCTTGGTGACCCCGTAATTAGTGGGTAAACAGGCGCATCACCTATAACCAGAACAAGCCCTGAAAGCGCCATTGACGGTAGCGCTACCGTCAAAAGCCATGTGAAGCAAGGGCAAGCTAATGTTCAATGACATGATGAGGGCTGAGATCTGGCTGCAGGACAGGCTAGAGACTCAGCAGGGAATTGAGGACCTGGCACAACGTTTGGGTTACTCCGCATCACAAGTTCGACGCAACTTCAAGCGGTGTTTCGGTGTATCGCCAAGCACCTACAGAGACCGACTGCGAGTGGAACAAGCAGCCATACTATTGAGTTATACCCAACTCAATATCCATTCCGTTGCCTATCGATGTGGCTACCGTAACCATTCGGCATTCTCACGGGCGTTTCTTCGCTACTTTGGGACGAGTCCACGTGAATTCCGCAAGGACGAAAGACACAGACTCGAGAAGCTGCGCAATGGCCCGACCCGGGAATATCCATTTCGCATTGGGCATGACACGCCCCAACAGGCGGTGGTCACGCGTCTTTATCATCACCGGGTAGGGAAGCGAAACAGTATCGAAGATCTGGCTAAACATGTAACCCTGGAGGCTCTCCCTAAGAAGCTGCGTAAAGGCCGTACTATCGCCATCATTCATGGCAACGATCTGAACAGCGACTTTGCCCGTGCCGATCTCGGCATTCAGGTCGATGCCGATATCGCCGATGAACTGGCGACTCCCTTACCCTTTCGCACATTGAGCTTACCAGCTTGTCGCTATGCCAGTGTCATGAGCGATGATCTGGACGAACTTCGTCCTATCATCGACTTCCTGCTGGCCAAGGCACTACCCGAGCGCGGGGAGCGTATCAGCGGGCTTCCCCCAAGATTAATCTGGCAGAAGTCACGGGAAGGAAAGACGAGACATCCCAGCCGCTTCGAGTTTCGCTTGCCGCTATGCGACCCAGGATGACTCGTATCCATGCAACAACGCCGCCCCGGAGACCGGGGCGGCGTCATGGGCGTCACGGAAACACTGAATAAATGCCTGCGCCACTCAATCGCTGCGTTGCGCGGAAGCCTCACATATACCCCATATGCTCCGGTTGACTCGAAACCTGCGGTTTCTCGCCCCTTCGGGGCCATCCTTCGGATGTTTGTCGCTACGCTCGGTTCTGTGCTCCGGGCGCCTTGCGCTTGAGCATGCTCGTCGGTTTATTCAGCGTTTCCTTAGGGCTAGGCTGGCTTAGCTTTCCACTCGCACCAGCCAGGACTCCACGATATCGGTACCGTATTCGTCCTTCCAGGCCTTGAGAGTTTTCTGGTTGCCCCCACGAGTTTCCACGACTTCCCCAGTGTTGGGGTTCTTATAGATTTTCAACTTGCGCTTGCGGCGGCCACCGGCTGTAGTAGCCGCGCTGGCTGCTGCTGCCTTTCCAGCCGGCTTCGGACTGAGCAGCTCCATCACGTCGGCGGCGCTCTTGTTGAAGTCCTTCATCAGTGTCTCAAGCTTTTCCTTGAACTCGAGTTCAGCCTTTAGACGAGGATCGTTCTGCAGTTTCTCCAGCTTCTCGTTGAGCTCCTTGAGTTGCTGTTCTTGCTGCAGGTATTCGTTGAGTAGTGACATCACTCTTCCTTATTCACAGAGCTACTTTTTTGGGATGCGGTGCTATTGTCGCCGCTATTCAGTGTATTGCCAAGAGCTTAGCGATATTTTCAATTAGAGACAACATGAAATACTACTGCGCTACTCGCTAGCAGTTGGGAGACGCCCCTGTCGATACCGCTCGCCGAATTATTCAGCGCTTCCCTAAAGACAACATTTTGCGGCAGTTGGTTTCTGGCCAAACATACCGCCCTGTTGTTAACCTTGGCAAATTTATGCGGTTTACAAAGAGGCCATCATGACAGCAGCAACGCTTTGGCACCCCTATGCGCAGATGCACACCCAACCGCCGGCACTGAACGTCATTGGAGGCAAGGGGGCCCGTTTCACTCTCGAAGGAGGAGAATCCTTGCTCGATGCCACCTGCTCCTGGTGGTGCATGATACATGGCTATTCGCATCCACGGCTCGTCGCGGCAATCAAGGATCAGGCCGATACCCTGTGTCACGTGATGCTTGGAGGGTTGACGCATGAACCGGCCAAGCAACTGGCCGATGCCTTGGTTCGCGTCACCCCCGCTGGACTGAACCATGTGTTCTTCTCGGACAGTGGGTCGGTAGGGATGGAAGTGGCCATGAAGATGGCCGTGCAATATCAAGTACAAACAGGGCAACCCGAAAAGCACCGCATGATGTCACTGATGCGGGCCTATCATGGCGACACCAGCGGTTGCATGGCAGTATGCGATCCGGAAGAAGGCATGCACTCGCTGTTCTCCGGCTATCTGCCCCGCCACCATTTCGCCCCGGCCCCCACAGCTCCTTTCGATGCCCCGAGAGCCGCCGTAGAGGACGATATCCAGGCATTGCGTCGAATGCTCGAGGCTCACCACCATGAAGTCGCCGCACTGCTGATGGAGCCGCTACTGCAAGCTGCCGGGGGGCTCAACATGACCTCGCCACATTACGTGCGAGCCGCCCGAGAGCTATGCGACGAATTCGATGTCCTGCTGGTCTTCGATGAAGTGGCCACCGGCTTCGGGCGTACCGGCAAGTTGTTCGCGGCCGAGCATGCCGGGGTCACGCCGGACATCATGGTACTCTCCAAGGGGCTGACCGGCGGTTATCTGGGACATGCGGCAACACTGGCGACCGACAAGGTGTATGGGGCTTTCTTGAGTGAGGATCCCGGACACGCCTTTATGCACGGCCCAACCTTCATGGGCAACCCGCTGGCCTGTCGCGTGGCGCTGGAAAGCCTGGCGGTGTTCGAAGAAGAACGCTATCTCGACAAGATCGCTACCCTGAACGCGATCCTGCGCCAGGAACTGCTCGAAGACTCGGACCTACGCGCCCATTCCGAGGTGGACGATGTACGCGTGCTTGGCGCCACCGCCGTGATCGAAGTCAAGGATGCCGTCTGTCTCAAGGGGGTTCAGGCGTTCGCTCGGCGACATGGTGTGTGGCTGCGCCCCTTTGGCCGCTGGCTGTATACCATGCCAGCCTATGTCACCACCGCGGACGAGATGCGCCGGATTACCGACGTGATGAAGGGGTGGTTCAGGGAGCGGGCAGAACAAGCCAAGCCGGCCTGACGGCCGGATCGCCGCCACGGCGGCTCCTACCGGAAAACGGGGCACTGCCCAATGTGTAGGCGCGCCCGTGGGCGCGATGGCAAGGCCACCCAAGCCGGCCTGACGGCCGGATCGCCGCCACGGCGGCTCCTACCGGAAAACGGGGCACCGCCAATGTGTAGGAGCGCCCGTGGGCGCGATGGCAGGGCCACCCAAGCCGGCCTGACGGCCGGATCGCCGCCACGGCGGCTCCTACCGGAAAACGGGGCACCGCCAATGTGTAGGCGCGCCCGTGGGCGCG
>NZ_BMXS01000034.1 GCF_014651875.1 Litchfieldella qijiaojingensis | reverse complement strand
CCCAGCGACACAGACTCGAATGACGCAACGTGTGCACCAAGCAAGGAAGGGTAAAAGCGAAGGGGCCGCGACACCCCGGTTCTCATCCTGATTGTCGCTGGCTTCTCATCCAGATTGACGCGCTACATTTACGGCTGTCACCGCGCGCTGGGCATGCCATCAACCAGATAATCCGCTACATCGAAACGCAGCATGGGGAAGCGCAACGCGTGCGCAAGCTATGCTGCCGGCGTTGAAGTATTGCGGCAATTGCCCGCTGGAGGGATGCGACAGGCGGGTACAAAGATAACAGGCCGCGGCCTGGGATGGCCGCGGCAGGCAGGAGATCAGGACACGGCGTCCTGATAGCGACGCTCGACATCGTCCCAATTGATCACGTTATAGAAAGCCTGGACATAGTCGGGGCGCTTGTTCTGGTACTTCAGATAATAGGCGTGTTCCCAGACATCCAGTCCGAGAACGGGTGTATTGCCGTGCATCAGTGGGCTGTCCTGGTTCAGCGTGTTTTCGACCACCAATTTCTTCTCCGGTGTCACGCTCAGCCATGCCCAGCCACTGCCGAAACGGCCCAAGGCCGCCTTGGTGAAGGCCTCCTGAAACGCCTCGAAACCGCCCAACTCGCTGTCGATGGCATCAGCGACCTTGCCCTGCGGCTTGCCACCGCCAGTCGGTGACATCATCTGCCAGAACTTCGAATGGTTGGAATGCCCACCTCCGTTGTTGATGATCGCCTGGCGCTTGGCTTCGGGCACCCGATCCAGATTGGCGATCAACTCGTCGACCGGGACTTCCTCGAGCCCGGTCCCCTCCAGGGCGGCATTGAGATTGTTGACGTAGGTCTGATGATGCCGTGAATGGTGAATCTCCATGGTCAGGGCATCGATATGCGGCTCCAGAGCGTCATAGCCATACGGCAGTTCGGGTAATGTATGCGGCATGATGACTCCTCCGTGAAGGAAACGCTGTACATATGCCTGCGCGAGCGAATCGCTGCGTTGCGCGGTGCTCGGAAGCCTCACCTATACCCCATAGGCTCCGGTTCCTGTGCTCCGTGCGCCTTGCGCTTCATCTCGCTCGTCGATTTGTTCAGCATTTCCTGAACACAACGATGGTGAAAGAACCCACGACTAAGGATGGCAGAGCATCGAAAGTAACGCTAATAGAAACCGTTATCATCTTATATAGGCTTAAGTTATCAAAGGAACTCGAAACTCCATTGATAACGATTCTTATTTGATTTACTCTCCCCTGCTGCGCCATCCGGCGCGCGTCACTCATCTCCAACAGCAGGATCGCCATCGTCACGGCGATGCGGAGACCGATCATGTTCTTCGATGTCGATGCCGCCACCTTCGAGGTCAATGGCAAGTGCTTGTTGCAACCGACCAGCCTGACCTTCGATGAGGGCCAGGTCCATGGCTTGATTGGCCACAACGGTTCCGGCAAATCGACCATGCTCAAGCTGCTGGCCCAGCAACAGGCTCCCAGTCGTGGTGAAATCCGTTTCGACAACCGGCCACTATCCGACTGGGGAACCCGCGAATTCGCCCGCCAGGTGGCGTATCTGCCCCAACACCTGCCTAGCGCAGAGAGCCTGACCGGCCATGAGCTGGTGGGTTTCGGCCGCTACCCTTGGCATGGCCTGCTGGGACGCCATACCCGCGAAGATCGGCTGCAGGTCGAACGCGCCATCGAACTGACCCATACCCAAGCATTCGCCGACCGCCTAGTCGATACCTTATCCGGTGGCGAGCGCCAGCGCGTATGGCTGGCCATGCTGCTGGCCCAGGGCAGCCGTTTCCTGCTGCTCGATGAACCCCTGGCGGCGCTGGATATCGCCCACCAGGTCGAGGTGCTGGCCCTGGTACGCAAATTGTGCCGCGAGTTGGGGCTTGGCGTGATCATCGTCCTGCACGACGTGAACATGGCCGCACGCTATTGCGATCGACTGGTGGCCCTGCATAGCGGGCGACTGCTAGCCAGCGGTACACCCGCCGAGATGATGGACGATGCCACCCTGGAAGCCATCTACGGCATTCCCATGCAAGTCATGCGACACCTCGGCGGCAAGCATCCCATCGCCGTGGTGAATTGATGGTCACCCTTATCACCATGTTCCGACTCCTTCGCCGGTTACCCTGGCTTGGCCTGACGCTGCTCTCGCTGACACTTGCCACGGCCCATGCCGCACGCTCCGATACACCGACCGTCGCCACCCTGGACTGGACCATCGCCGAAACCCTGGTGGCCTTGGGTGTCACGCCCCACGCCGTGGCCCAGGTCGATGCCTACCATGACTGGGTCGGCGAACCGCCACTGCCGGATTCGGTGATTGATCTCGGCCTGCGAACGCAGCCCAATCTCGAACTGCTGGCGAGCCTTGAGCCCGACCGTATCCTGATCTCGCCAATGTTCGCCAACCTGACGTCTCGCCTGTCGCGGATTGCCCCAGTCGAGAATCTGGCGCTCTACACGCCGCAGAGCGATACCTGGGAACAAATGGGAGAGTTGACGCGACAGGTCGCGCGGCTGGTCGAACGCCCGCATGCTGGGGAACGGCTTATCGAGACGACCGAGGCGCATCTGGCTTCGCTACGCAATTCCCTGGGCGACGATCACCCTCCTCTGCTGATCATCCAGTTCATGGATGAACGTCATGTGCGGGTATTCGGCGAACACGGCCTTTACCAGGCGGTACTCGACAGGCTGGGGCTCACCAACGCCTGGCAAGGGCCCACCAACTATTGGGGCTTCTCTCTCGTAGGCATCGAGTCACTGGTCGACATCGATGCCCAACTGGTGGTCGTGGAACCCTATCCGGTGGGGGTGGAACCCCAACTGACCAACAGTGGCTTGTGGCAGAACCTGCCCAGTGTGCGTGATGGCACCTTGATCACCTTGCCGTCGGTGTGGAGTTTCGGCGCGCTACCTTCGGCCAAGCGCTTCGCCACCGAACTGGTCGCGGCCCTGGAGGGCGATGATGCTCTCTAAGCCTCTCCCGTTGCTGACCCCGGCTCGCCTCTGTCTGTTGCTGACGCTGCCATTATTAAGCCTGGCGCTTGTCTCGCTACAGGCCCAGGACAGTCTCGTCGTCGGCTTGCAGGCGCTGTTCGAAGCGCCCGAGCGAAGCAGTGAACGGCTGCTGCTGCACTATGCCTGGTGGCCACGCTTGAGCATGGCGTTACTCGCCGGCGGCGGGCTGGCCCTGGCCGGCGTGCTGATGCAACAAGTGCTACGCAACCCGCTGGCCGCCCCGACTACGCTAGGTGTCGCCAGCGGTGCCAACCTGGCCCTGATGGCAGCCACCCTGATGGCTCCCTGGCTACTGATGCCTGGCCGCGAGTGGGTAGCACTTGCCGGTGGCGGCCTGGCCATGGGCCTGGTGTTCCTGCTCGCCTGGCGTCGCGGACTGGCGCCAGTGGTGGTGGTACTGGCCGGGCTGGTGGTCAATCTCTACGTCAGCGCCTTGAGCATGGTGCTGCTGCTCTTCCATCAGGAAGAACTGAAGGGTCTGCTGATCTGGGGCGCCGGCTCGCTGTCACAGAATGGCTGGGATAGCGTCGCCTACCTGTGGCCCCGCCTGGCGATCAGCGCCCTGCTCGCCTGGCTGCTGCTCAGACCACTGGCGATACTCGAACTCAATGACGCCAGCGCACGCAGCTTGGGCGTGTCGCTCAAGCACCTGCGCCTGGCCGGCCTGGGGGTAGCGGTGTTCATTACCGGCTGTGTGGTGAGCGTGGTCGGCGTGATCGGCTTCATCGGCTTGGCCGCGCCCAATATCGTGCGCCTGGCCGGAGCCCGGCGCTTGGGACAGCGCCTGGTATGGGCCACCCTACTCGGTGCGCTGTTGCTGGCCACCACCGACCTGCTCCTGCAGCACTTCACGAATTCGCTGCCGACATTGATCCCCACCGGCGCGACCACCGCCGCCTTGGGTGCGCCCTTACTGCTGTGGTTGATACCGCGCCTCCACTTGCAAGGCGACCAGCCACCGGGCACAGCACATACGATCGGCCACCGCCATTTCGCCCCCAGGCGCCTGGCGACGGGAATCGCCCTGGCCTTGGCTATCATCGCCTTGATGGCGCTGTTCGCCGGACAGGGGGCCGATGGCTGGTATTGGCTATCGTCACAGCAGTGGAGTGTCATGGAGTGGCGCCTGCCGCGCTTGCTGGCCGCTGCCGGCAGTGGCGTCATGCTGGCCATCGCCGGCACCTTGATCCAGCGGGTTACCGCCAACCCCATGGCCAGCCCCGAAGTGCTGGGGATCAGCGGCGGCAGCGCCATCGCCTTGATCGGTGCCATCTTCCTGCTGCCATCGCCCGGCAATCTGACCCTGGTCGCCGCCGGCACACTGGGAGCGCTAGTCTCTCTTGCCTTACTGATCCTGGTGAATCGCCGCAGTGGCTTCCTGCCTGAACGCCTGCTGCTGACCGGCGTAGCCATCACCGCGCTGTTCGATGCCGTGCGCAGCATCGTGCTGGCCGGAGGCGACCCTCGTGGCCAACAGGTCATCGCCTGGCTATCGGGCTCCACCTACTATGTCGATCTGCAAAGCGCCATGATCGTCACCGTGGCAGCCATCGTGCTGGCCTTGGCCACCCATCCCTTCGCCCGCTGGCTGGATATCCTGCCGCTCGGGGCCGCCACCTCTCGTGCCTTGGGTATCGGTGTCGAACGCTCACGTCTGGCCCTACTCGCCCTGGTTGCGCTGCTCACGGCCTGCGCCACCCTGGTGGTCGGGCCACTCTCCTTCGTCGGGCTGCTGGCACCGCATATGGCAAGGCTGTTGGGTTTCTCCCGGGCACGCATGCATTTGCTGGGCGCGGCGTTGATCGGGGCATTGTTGATGGTGCTCGCCGACTGGCTGGGACGGCAGTTGTTGTTCCCGCAGGAGATTCCCGCCGGGCTGGTCGCCTCGCTGCTTGGCGGTGCTTATTTCATGTGGGGGTTACGACGACTCTAGCGTGCCTTCCCAGACTCAGTGGGACGCCCTATCATCGTCAGCCATCGACGATGAAGAGCCGAAAGAGATGATGCGACCCCAGCGGCAGCTCTCCCACGACACACCCAGGTGGCTGGCATCATGAGCCAACATGGCCACTATCGAACATGGCGGACGGCTGGCCTCTTGTGTCTAGCTGCGCTGGTTGCGGTGGGGCTGTGGTCGGTATGGCACTGGCAATATACTCAGGCTGCCCAAGAAGCCGAGCGCCATGCCCAGAATCGCCTGGCGTTGTACAGCAGCAGCCTGCGGGGGGCACTCGAGCGTTTCGCCTATCTGCCGGGACTGCTGGCCCAACAGACGCTGGTACAGGCGGCACTGACCGACGAAGTGGGAATCCTTGCGACACAGGCTAACGGCTATCTGTCGCTAGTGGCCGAGCGCTCGGGCGCCGAAGCGATTTTCCTGATGGATGCGCAAGGGATCACGATCGCCGCCAGCAATCATGCCGACGACGATAGCTTCCTGGGCCATCACTACACGTTTCGCCCCTACTTCCGTGACGCCATGGCCAATGGCAAGGGAGAGTTCTTCGCCATTGGCAGCACCACTGGACGGCCGGGATATTTCGTCTCCGCAGCGGTCGACAATGCGGCAAGCACCCGCCCCCAAGGCGTGCTGGCACTCAAGATCTCCCTCGAGTCATTGCAGGAAAGCTGGCGGCAAGCCGGTGAAAATGTGCTGCTATCGGATGCCAACGGCGTAGTGATCCTGTCGAGCCGCCCGGAATGGCGTTACCGTCGACTCGCAGAGCTCTCTTCCCAGGCCCTGCGCGAGATCCGCGAACAGCGCCAGTTCATGGATGAGCCCCTAGAGCCCTTGGGTGATCGTCTGCGCGATGGGACGCTGAGTATCGGACACCAGGGCATCGGTGAACGTTATCTGGATATGCCACTCGAGCTGGCCACTCTAGGCTGGACCATGCACTATCTGGTTCCGGTACGCCCCCTTTATGCCAGTGCCCGTAATGCGCTGCTGGCCGCAGCGGGAGGAACACTGGCACTGCTGTTGCTGGCACTGTGGTTGCGCGAACGGCAAAAACGTCAGCGACTACGTGAACGTGAATCGCGCATCATTCTAGAAGCCAACGAACGCCTGGAGGCTCGGGTGGAGGAACGCACCCGCGAGTTGCAGGAAGCCCAGGCCGAACTGGTCCAGGCTGGCAAACTGGCGGCGCTGGGCACCATGGCCGCTGGTATTGCCCATGAGCTCAACCAACCGCTGTCGGGCATTCGCACTTACGCCGCCAATGGTGAGCGCTTACTGAGTCGCGATCGTACGCAGGCCGCCGAAGAGAATTTCCGACGTATTCAGGACCTCTGCGAACGACTCGGCACCCTGATCCGCCAGCTCAAACTGTTCGCTCGCAAGGGCGGCGCTCGTGAGCCGGTGAACCTCACCGCCCGGCTCGACTTCGTGCTCGAGCTGCTCGAGGAGCGCATACAACGACAGGGAGTGACGTTGCACGTTGCGCTTCCCGCCCACTCCTCCCCCGATGCGATCCGGGTCGCCGGCGACGAGGTACGCATCGAGCAACTGCTGACCAACCTGTTGCGCAATGCCTTGGATGCCCTGCGCGGCGTCGAGACGCCGTGTCTGGAGATTGTCCTCGAGGACGAAACCCAACGGTGGGTCATCACGGTTGCCGATAACGGACCCGGCATCGATGAAGCGACCCTGGCTCAGCTTTTCGATCCTTTCTATACCACCAAAGCGGTCGGCGACGGCCTGGGCCTGGGGCTATTCATCAGCTACGGCATCGTCCAGGATCTGGGCGGTCGCATCACCGCCGGCAACCGCGAGGCAGGAGGCGCCTGGTTCCGGGTAGAGCTGCCGAAGGCCGAAGGAGATCCCCGTCATGCCCGATGAGATGGCACCTGTCACGTCCCTGCCGGTGTGGTTGGTGGACGACGATCCCGACGTGCGCGAATCCCTGAGCCAGTGGCTGGAGCTCTCGGAACTCGAGGTACGCACCTTCTCCCGTGGTGAAGCGGCTCTCAAGGCACTCCAGGCCGACGAGGCGTGCGGCGTGTTGATCTGCGACGTGAAAATGCCGGGGCTCGACGGCATGGCCCTGCTGCATGCGGTACAGACCCTGGAAGAGCCGCCTCCCGTGGTGATGATCACCGGTCATGGCGACGTGCCCATGGCGGTAGCGGCGATGCGCGCCGGGGCCTGGGACTTCGTCGAGAAGCCCTTCGCGCCGGAGCGCCTCGAGGAGTGCGTGCGCCGCGCTCTGGAGCGACGCTGCCTGGCGCTCGAGAACCGTCGGCTGCGGCAGGCTCTGCGCGCAGGCGGGCTAGCCACCAGGCTGCTGGGGCAGGCGCCGTCCATGGTGCGCCTGCGTGAGCAGCTGGCCAATCTGGCACCGGTGCGTGCCAACGTCCTCGTGCAGGGCGAAACCGGCAGTGGCAAGGAAGTGGTGGCACGCTGTCTGCACGACTTCGGCCCGGGTCAGCAGGCTCCCTTCGTAGCCCTCAATTGCGGCGCCATTGCCCCCGAACTGATCGAGTCGGAACTGTTCGGTCACGAGAAAGGCGCCTTCACCGGCGCCCTGGAACGGCGCATCGGTAAGCTGGAACACGCCAGCGGCGGCACCCTCTTTCTCGATGAGGTGGAGTCGCTACCCTTGGCCGCCCAGGTCAAGCTGCTGCGTGCCCTTCAAGAGGGGGAAATCACTCGCTTGGGTAGCAATACCGTGATCGAGGTCGACTTGCGGGTCGTGGCGGCCAGCAAGGTGGATCTGCTGACGCTGGCCGGTGAAGGGCAGTTCCGCGAGGATCTCTATTACCGCTTGGCGATCGCCGAGCTGAGCATCCCGCCACTGCGCGAACGACGCGAGGACATCTCCCTGCTGTTTCAGCACTTCTGCCGCCAGGCCGCCGAGGTGCACGACCGCCCCTTGCCCGCGCCCGATGGCGAACTATTGCGGGCCTTGGAGCGCCATCACTGGCCGGGCAACCTGCGCGAACTGCGCAATGCGGCCACCCGCTTCGTCCTGGGTCTGGAGATTCCCCAACTGGGTGACGGTAACGCAGAGCACGAAGACTCCCTGGCGGCCCAATTGGCCGCCTTCGAGGCGGCACTGTTGCGCTCGGCCTTGAGCCGCCATGCCGGCAATATCCAGGCGGTCATCGAGGAGTTGGACCTGCCACGTCGCACCCTCAACCAGAAGATGCAGAAGCATGGATTGCGCCGTGAGGCCTTCATCGGCGGGACCGAATAGGCGAAGCCGTCATAACCCTCGATCGGCAATTTATTGCCGATAGTGGCCGTTGCCATCGGCACAAACTTGCCGATAACCGCGACAGGCTAGACTCCCCGCCTGCCCGAACACCGTACAACCCATTGAAACAAAATAGGATTAGCATCATCTGGCAGGCTTCTCGCTATCGACTCGGGGCACAACCACAACATGCTCCAAATCGATAGGAGAACACTCCATGCACAAGCGCCAGTTCCTCAAATCCGCCATTTGTCTCGCCACCGCCGGTCTTCTCGGCATCACCGCCAGCAATGCCATCGCACAAGAGAACGAGAATGGCGGCGGCCAATACATCATGGGTACCGCGACCACCGGCGGTACCTTTTACCCGGTGGGTGTAGCCCTTTCGACTCTGGTACGGGTCAAGCTGGAGCCGACCCATCACATTTCGGTCTCCGCCATCAGTTCCGCCGGTTCCGCCGAGAACCTGCGTCTGATGGATGATGGTCAGGCCCAGTTCGGCATTCTCCAGGCCCTCTACGGTGCCTGGGCCTGGAATGGCACCGGCCCGGTGCCGAAGGCCTACGACAACGTGCGTTCCATCTCCATGCTGTGGCAGAACGTGGAACACTTCGTGGTGCGCAACGAGCTTCTCGAGACCGGCACCATCGACGACCTGACCAATCTGTACGACCACGGCTTCTCCATCGGCGCCCGCAATTCCGGCACCGAGGGCTCCGGTCGGCAGATTCTTGCCGGTCTGGAGATCGACCCGGAGCAGATGAATCTGGCCTACCTGGGCTATGGCCCCAGCGCCGACTCCATGCAGAACGGCAATATCGATGGCATGAATATCCCCGCCGGCGTACCGGCCTCGGCGGTGACCAGCGCCTTCGCCAACATGGGGAGCGATATCTCCATTCTCGAGGTCACCGAGGAGCAGCTCGAACGCATCAACCGCGAGTACCCGGTGTGGACCCCCTACGAGATTGCCGCCGGCACCTATCCCAGCCAGGACGAAGCGGTCCACACCATCGCCCAGCCCAATATCCTGGTGGTCAACGCCGATGTGCCGGAGGAGCACGTCTACCAGATCACCAAGGCGATGTTCGAGAACCTGTCCTTCCTCAACAACATCCATCCGGCAACCCGCGCCATGGCCGTGGAGAAGGCCCTGGACGGCCTGCCCATGCCGCTGCACCCCGGTGCTGCGCGCTACTTCCAGGAGCAGGGGCTGGAGATCCCTGAGCATCTGCTGGAAGGCTAAACCCCTCACGCACGGACCGGCCGAGCCATAGGAGGGTCGCCAGGGACAAGCCTTCGCGAAGGCGCTGTAAACCCATCCCTGGGCGCTACCTCCTTCATCCCTGAAGGATGACCTTCGCTTCGGCTTGTCCCCGGCTCTGCCAAGCCCGTGCAAACGGCCCAGTAGTCCCAGTTTCCTTTCCGCGAGAAAGCCCATGAACGCAACGCCTTCCACTACCGTGCGCGACGAGGTCGCCAGCGAGGCCCCCGAGCGCCTCGAGCATCCCTGGCTCGGCCGGGTGCTGTTCGCCCTGGCCATCGTCGTGGCCCTGTCGCATCTCTACTTCAATACCCTGAGCACCCTCTCCGAGGTGTGGGTCAGCGCCCTGCACTTCGGCATGTTTGGGCTGCTCTGCGCGCTATCGGTACCAATGCTCAAGACCCGCTCCGCTGGCGGTTCGCGGCTGGTACTGGCCATCGACATCCTGCTCGGCCTGGCCGCGCTGGGCTGTGCCTTCTACCTGATCGGTTTCGAGGATGCCCTCTACGCCCGAGGAATGCGCTTCTCCACCGCCGATTGGGTCGTCTCGATCACCGCCCTGGCCCTGGTATTGGAATTTGCCCGACGCACCACCGGCTGGTTCATCCCGTTGCTGTGCGTGGTGGCACTCACCTATGTGGCCTGGTGGGGCCGATACGTGACCGGGGTGTTCGGGTTCCCCGGCCTCAACTGGGAGACGGTGCTTTATCGCAGCTACCTGGGTGGTAACGGCATGCTGGGCTCGATTGCCCGCATTTCATGGTCCTATGTGTTCATGTTCATCCTGTTCGGCGCCTTCCTGGTACGCTCCGGCGCCGGCGACTTCATCATCGAACTGGCCCGTTGCGCTGCCGGGCGCTTCATTGGCGGGCCCGGCTTCGTGGCGGTGTTCTCCTCGGGCCTGATGGGCTCGGTCTCCGGCTCCAGCGTGGCCAACACCGTCTCCACCGGGGTGATCACCATTCCATTGATGCGCAAGGCCGGCTTCCCGCCGCGCTTCGCCGCCGGCGTCGAGGCAGCGGCGTCCACCGGCGGTCAGCTGATGCCACCGGTGATGGGCGCCGGGGCCTTCATCATGGCCTCCTATACCCAGGTCTCCTACCTCACCATCATTGGCGTGGCGGCCCTGCCGGCACTGCTCTACTTCCTCTCGGTGGCGATGTTCGTACGCATCGAGGCCAAACGCAGCAATGCCCAACATGTCGAGACTGAAGAGGCGCCTCGGCTGATCGAGGTGCTCAAAGGCGGCTGGCACTTCCTGTTGCCCCTGGTGGTGCTGGTGGCGGCGCTGATCTACGGTTTCACTCCGACCTATGCCGCCGGCATTGCCATTCTTTCGGTGGTCGTGGCTTCCTGGTTATCCAAGAACCCGATGACGCCAAAGGCGATCCTCGAGGCCCTGTCGTTGGGTACCCGCAACATGATCACCACGGCGATCCTGCTGATCACCGTGGGGCTTATCGTCAACGTGGTTTCCACCACCGGCATCGGCAACACCTTCTCGCTGATGATTACCGATTGGGCCGGAGGCAGCCTCCTGATCACCCTGGTGCTGATCGCCGTCGCCTCGCTGATCCTGGGAATGGGGCTGCCGGTCACCGCCGCCTACATCGTACTGGGTACCCTCTCGGCACCGGCCCTCTACGGTCTGATGGCACATGACCAGCTACTGGAACTGTTGATGGCCGGCGACCTGCCCGAACAGGCCCGGGCGATCTTCATGCTGGCGGCCCCGGAAAGCCTGGAAGCCCTCAATGCCCCCATGGACGCTGCCAGCGCCAGGGAACTGTTGGCAGTGGTGCCGGATGACTTCCGCAGTCAGCTGTATGAGCAGGCGCTGTCGCCCCATACCCTGACCATGCTGCTGGTGGCCGCCCACATGGTGATCTTCTGGCTCTCCCAGGACTCCAACGTCACCCCACCGGTATGCCTCACCGCGTTCGCGGCCGCCGCCATCGCCAATACTCCGCAGATGCGCACCGGCTTCACCGCCTGGAAGATCGCCAAGGGGCTCTACATCATCCCACTGCTGTTCGTCTGGTCGCCCTTGATCAGTGGCACACCCCTGGAGATGGCTACCGTCTTCGCCTTCGCCCTGTTCGGCATCTACGCCATCATCGCCGGGTTGGAGGGTTACCTCGAGCACGAATTGCCCTGGTGGATGCGCCTGGCCATGTTCCCCATCGGCGCCCTGATGCTGTGGCCTCACGGTGAACTGGCACTGGATATCCTGGGTCTGGCGCTATTCCTGGGCACCCTGCTATGGAGTGCCCGGGCAGGGCGCACCGCCGCCTCGGCAGTGCCGGCTTCATAGGGAATCGACACGGCTGCGAAAGTGACCCACAGCGTAACGACGCTCGGCCATTGGCCGGGCGTCGTTGTTTTTTGACTGCACGATCCGATGTAGAGACGGCATCGCACTCCTACGCGACTCATACCCGCGGAAATCCACACTCATTTAAACAAAATGCGACGCATTTGAACTATCAAATGCAAAACATTATCATTCACAACGCCTGTTAGGCCGCATCATGGAAACAACATACAAACCAAACCGATATTCACAGACCAGCAAAGGGCAATCATCGACATGTCACATCCCAGGCAGCCCCGCATTACTTGGCTGATACCCGCCGTTCTCTCCGCCCTGCCCGCCACGGCACTCGCGCAATCGACCACCGAGCAAGAGTCCACCAACGAACTATCACCGCTGGTCGTGACCGCGACACGCAACAAGAGTGTCGCCGGCGAAACACCGCAAAAGATCACCATCATCACTCGTGAGCAGATCGAACAGCAGCTAGCCATCACCAGCGATCGCGGCCAGATCCTCAGCAACCTGATCCCCTCCTACGCGCCCAGCCATCAGAAGCTCACCAACTCCGGCGAGACCTTCCGCGGTCGCGCGCCGCTGTTCATGATCGACGGCGTGCCTCAGTCCAATCCGCTGCGTGATACCTCGCGGGACAGTTACACCATCGACCTCAGCATGGTCGAGCGCATCGAGGTCATTCATGGCGCCAGCGCCGAGCACGGTCTGGGCGCCACCGGCGGCATCATCAACTACGTGACCAAGCGCGCCGAGGCCGGCACGGTGAACCAGCATGCCGGTGTCCGCCTGACCAGCGACGACGACTTCGAGTCGGAGGGCATCGGCTACAAGCTGGACTATCAGATCAACGGCCAGCGCGGCGACTGGGACTACCTCGTCGGCGCCACCTGGCAGGAGCGGGGCGTCTTCTTCGATGGCGCGGACCGCCCCATCGGCGTCGAAACCATTCAGGGCGAGATTCAGGACTCCACCAGCTACGACCTCTTCACCAAGCTGGGTTACTGGATCGACGCCAACCAGAACATCGAGTTCTCGGCCAACCGCTTCGAGCTGGAAGACCACGCCGACTACGTCCTCGTCGAGGGCGACCGCGACAGGGGCATTCCCGCGACGGCCCGCAAGGGCACACCGCCGGGCGAAATACCATTCAACGAGTCCACCACCCTCAGCCTGTCCTATGCCCATGCCGACTGGCTGGGCAACGAGTTCGATGCCCAGCTCTACAGTCAGCGGTTCCGCGCCCAGTTCGGCACTCACCCCTTCGCCTTCCCCTTCGTGGATGACGAGGGCAACGACCGCCTCGACCAGACCCGGGCCGAATCCGACAAGCTGGGCGCCAAGTTCACCCTGCGCCGGGACGGCCTGCTCGACGACCGCCTGGGCCTGGCCACCGGCATCGACCTGCTCGAGGACGAGACGCGTCAGATGCTGGTGCAGACGGAACGCACCTATGTTCCCGAAACGGAGTTTCGCAACTACGCTGCCTTCCTGCAGGGCGACCTGGAGGTGCTGGATAGCTTGACCCTGCACGCCGGAGCACGCTACGAGTACGCCGAGCTCAATGTCGACGACTTCTCGACCATCGACAGGAGCACCGACGTCAACAACGACCTGGTGTCGGTGGACGGCGGCAATCCGGACTTCGACGAAGCCCTGTTCAACGCCGGCGTCGTCTACCAGACCACCGACTGGCTGCAGTTCTTCGCCAACTATTCGGAAGGCTTCGGCATGCCGGACGTGGGCCGCGCCCTGCGCGGCATCAGCCAGCCCGGCCAGGACGTCGATACCCTGCTGCAGCTGGAGCCCATCGTCACCGAGAACTACGAGTTCGGCACCCGCTTCGGCTGGAACCGCCTGAACTTCGAGCTGAGCTACTACGAATCCAACTCCGATCTCGGCGAGCGGCTGTCCGAGGAGAACGGCGTCTTCGTCGGCAACCGCGAGAAGACGGAGATCCGCGGGGTCGATCTCAGCGGCGAGCTGCAAGTAACCGACGCTCATGGGCTGGACTTCACCTACGCCTATAGCGAAGGAGAGTCCGATACCGACGGAGACGGCGAGGTCGACACCGAGCTGTCCGGCGCCAATATCCCCCCTGAGACGCTTACCCTGGGTTGGGACGCCCAGTGGAGTGACAAGCTGACCTCCCGTGTGCAGGGCCGCTACTTCTTCGACAGGACCTTCGATGAGCAGGACAACGAGAACCTGAAACGCTTCGACGGCTACACCCTGGTGGACGCCTCCCTGGCCTACCAGCTGCCGGTGGGCCAGGCGAACCTCGGCATCGAGAACCTGCTGGACGAGGACTACATCACCTACCGTTCACAAGTCGGCCGGGATGGTGACGACCGCTTCTTCGCCGGCCGAGGACGAACCCTCACGCTCGGTTATCAGCTCGATTTCTGATCGGCACTCGCCCTGAAGCTCGAAAGGCGGCGGCCATATGGTCGCCGCCTTTCTATTAGCGCCAGCGATAGAGCAGGTACACCAGAAACGGCGCGCCAATGCCGGCAACGAAGATGCCCGCCGGCAGATCTCGGGGCAGGAACAGGGTGCGCCCTATCAAGTCGGCATACAGCAGGATCAGCGCGCCGATCAGCGCCGTCACCGGCATCAGGCCGGTAAAGCTACGCGCGACCAGGCGCCGCGCGATATGGGGGGCGATCAAGCCGATGAAGCTCAAGCCACCGGCGAAGGCCACCGCCGAGCCTGCCAATGCCACACTGAGCAATAGCAGCACCAAGCGACTTCCCTGAACGGCACTGCCCAGCCCGGTAGCCATATCATCGCCCAGGGCAAGCACGTCCAATTGACGGGCCTGGCTTAACGCCAGCGGCAGACAGATCGCCACCCATGGCAGCATCCCCACCACCTCGCGCCATTGCGCCGCGTAGAGGCTGCCGGTCAGCCATACATAGGCCTGCATCGCCGTGGTATCCGGACTCAGCACAATCATCAGCATGGTGACGGCGCCCAACGCCGCAGCGATTCCGATACCGATCAGCACCAATCGCGCCGGCGTCACACCGCGTTGCCAGGCCAGGGCGATAATGATCAATGCAACCAGTGCCGCACCGCCCATTGCCATAACCGGCAGCCAGGCCTCTCCCAGCGAAGCGCCTCCCAGTATCAGAAACAACACGGCTGCCACCGATGCCCCACCCGTGATGCCGATGACATCCGGCGACGCCAGCGGATTGCGCACAAGCCCCTGTAGGATCAACCCGGCCACCGCCAGCGAAGCCCCAACCATCACCGTCAACAGCACCCGCGGTAGGCGGATCTCATGCACGATCAGTGCGATGTCACTATGCGCGGGAAACAGCAGTGCTTCCAGCACCTCCCCTGGAGCAGTGGGATAGCTGCCTTGGCACAATGCCAGAAACGCGCTGGCTGCGAGAACCAAGGCCAATAACAGCGTCACCACCAAGGTGCGGCGGTCGAGTCGCAGAGCCAAGCGCCCCTTGGGACCATGCAGCACGATCGATCGACTCATAGCGCCTGGCTCCTGCGACGGGCGAGATAGAGGAAGAAAGGCGTGCCCAGCAGGGCTGTCATCACCCCCACCGGCACCTCCTGGGGTGGCATCACGAAGCGCGCCAGGGTATCCGCGGTCAACAACAAGCCCGCTCCCAAAAGGGCGCAACCAGGCAGAACCCAGCGATGATCGCGTCCGAACAAGGAACGCACGATATGCGGCACGATCAGCCCTACAAAACCGATCATGCCGGCTACCGCCACCGAACCACCCGCCAGGATGATGACCACCGTCCCCGCCAGCAGCTTGACTCGCCCGGTACGCTGCCCCAGCCCCTTGACCACTTCATCGCCAAGCGCCAGGACGTTGAGCTGGCGTGTCAGCCAGGCACAGAGAATGGCGGCACCGAGAAACAATGGCAATAGTGGTGCCACCACCTCCAGACCACGACCGGCTACCGATCCGGCCAACCAGAACAGGATGCTTTCAAAGCGTTCCTGATTGGCAATCAGTAGTCCCTGAGCAAACGATACGAACAGTGCAGTGATGGCGACCCCGGCCAGCACCACGCGCACCGGCGAGACTCCCTGCTGCCCCTGTCGTCCCAGCAGGTAGACCAGCAGCGCGGCGACAGCGGCCCCGAGAAAGGCCATCCAGACGAAAGCCAGCGGCGTGCGCAGGGTGAACCATGTGCTAGCCACCACGACGAAGAACATGGCACCTGCATTAATACCCAGGATGCTCGGCGCGGCCAGGGCGTTGCGTGTCAGGGTTTGCATCAGCGCCCCGGCCACCGCCAGGCTGGCGCCAACCACGGCGGCGATCACCGCCCGGGAGAAACGTTCGGTACGCAAAACCAAGTGCTGCGTCGAACTCGGGTCATAGGCGAAGAAGGCATCCACCAGCGTGTCGAGGCCGATCTCGGTGTACCCCCACGCCAGACTGGCGAGCCAGGCTCCGAGCATCAGCCCACCAGCCAATAGCAGTCCCAACGTCTTGGCTGTGCGTGTCCTCAACACTCTTGGCACTCCCTCGCATTGCGCGCTGGCTCCAGGCCATAGTGGGCATAGAGTTCGTCGAGCAGGCGGTTGGCGGCCAGGACCCCTGCCCCCATGCTCCAGATGACGGGATCCACGCGGTAGACTCGCCCTTGGCGTGCCGCCTCCAGGTTTTGCCATAGCGGGTGTTGGGTCCACTGCCGATAGGTCTCGACTACGGCGGGGTCCGAGTCACGCATGAACACGAAGATGGCATCGGCATCCATGGCCGGAATGCTCTCGCGGCTGGTCAGCTTGATCCCCCATCCTGTGTGCTGCTGGGTATCGGAGCGCTGGAAGCCCAGCTCATCGAGAATGCTGCGAGCGAATCCATCATAGTAGAGGCGTGCGTGATCGCTACGGAAGCTGACCACGGCAACCTCCTGAGGCCACGCTTCGCCAAGCGCCGCCTCGATCTGACTTCGGAAGTCGGCCACCCGATCTTCCCAGTCATCAAGCAACGCTTGTGCCCGATGCTCTTGCCCAGTCGCTTCCCCCATCAGCATGAGCATGGCCTTGAAGTCATAAGCGGTATCCAACACGACCGTGGGAGCGATTCGCGACAGCAGTGGATACACCGCTTCGTGGCGATAACGGGTGCCAACGATCAGATCCGGTGCCAGCCAGGCAACGGACTCGAGATCGGGCTGAGTCTCCAGCCCCAAGTAGCGCACACCTTCCGGCAAGCCATCTCGCAAATAACGGTACATGGGCTTCTCCACCCACGACTCGACGACACCGACCGGCTTTATTCCCAACGCTACGGCGGTATCCGTGGCTCCCTGATAGAGGGTCACGATGCGCCGAGGCGTGCCTTCGATGCGGGTTTCACCGAAGGCATGCTCGACCGTACGGGTCGACTCGGCCCGACACGCACCACTGACCGCCAGCAGGAGTAACAGGGCTATTCGCAAGTGGCACCTACGACCTGAAAAGCTCATGATAATCGTTCGCAATAGAGTCACGGCGTCACGTTATACAGGTTCCAGGCCGTTAACGCACGTACTCGGGGGCTTTCGCGAGCGATCCTTCATTCAGTTCATCATTGAAAATGAGAATTCTTTATAATAACTTGCTCGACACTCCCAGCGACCGACACCGTTCATCCATGAGTTCGCAACCTTCTCCTTCTTCCCCCACCGGCCGCTTGCAAGGCGAGTGCCTCAGCGCGGGCTATGAGGGTCGCCGTGTTCTGAGTGACGTTGACTTTTGCGTGGAAGATGGACGGGTGACGGTATTGCTGGGCCCCAATGGCAGCGGCAAGTCGACGCTGCTGAAAACCTTGGCGCGCACACTCGCCCCTGAGCACGGACAGGTACTTCTCGACGGCAAGGATATCCATCGCAGCCGAACGCGCGATGTCGCACGCAAACTGGGCATCCTTCCCCAAGGGCCCTCGGCGCCGGAGGGAGTGACGGTGCGCGAACTGGTCTGCCTGGGGCGTTTTCCCTATCAGCACCTATGGCGCCAGTGGTCGTCGGAGGACGAACGCGCCATAAAGGAGGCCATGGCCATCGCCAATGTCGACCAGTTCGCCGACCGCCCCATCGACGACCTGTCCGGAGGCCAGCGACAGCGTTGCTGGATCGCCATGGTGCTGGCCCAGGAAACCGATCTGATCCTGCTGGACGAACCGACGACCTTTCTCGACCTGAAGGTGCAGGTCGACCTGCTGGAACTGCTGGTACGGCTCGCCCACGACAAGGGGCGCACCCTGCTGGTAGTGCTGCACGACCTGAACCTGGCTGCGGCCTACGCCGATGTACTGGTGATGATGCGCGATGGGCGTATCGAGCACAGTGGTGTCCCCGAGGCGGTGTTCACCGCTACCAACCTCAAGCAGGTCTTCGATCTCGATGCGCATGTGATTCGCGACCCCAACACCCACCGCCTGGTATGCGTACCGACGCTCGCCGGCTCGACATCGTCGCAACAGGTCGCCGCAGGACTCCCCTCTCAGACACCGACTGCCATGAGCCACCCATGACCGCTTTACCCAGACGCTTCTGTGCCGAGGAAAGCGCCGCCATCGGCGATCCACTGATCGGCACTGCCGCCCATGCCGAACGCAATCTGTTGATCAGTTGGCCACGTGCCAAATGGCTCCACAGCCTGCGTGAGGCCAGCGACATGCCAGTGGAAGTCTCCACAGCGATCGAGGACATCGCCGCGAACGGCCGGCGCGTCAACCTGATCCACCGCCAGGGGCAGTCCAGCCATCTGCATCGCATCTTCCTGATGCCGGAATGTCAGGGGTACGAGGTACCGCGAGAGGAACTGGCCACCTTTCTGCATGCCCTGCGTAGTGGTACGTCCCACGCACACTGGCAGACCGGAACCGTAGAAGGGTCCATGATTCTGTGCTGCACCCATGGCAAGAAGGACAAGTGCTGCGCCAAGTTCGGCTTTCGCACCTACAAGGCGATCGCCGACGAAGCCCGGCGTCATGAGCACCCGTTCGATGTCTGGGAAAGCACCCACTTGGGCGGCTGTCGACTGGCGGCCAGTGCAGTGGTCTTTCCTCAGCTACGCAAATATGGTCGCATCGGGATCGACGACATCCCGCACTTACTGCGCGCCGAAGCCTCCGGCCAGCCCTATCTGCCCTGCTATCGCGGAGACTCCCGGCTTGCACCAGTCGAACAGTGCGCCCAGGTCGCCGCATTGGAGTGGCTCCATGCACGCGGGATAACAGCAGGTGTATATGTAGAGAGCGACAGCTCCACCGCCGAAGGCAACCGCTTGAACGTGCCGGTTCGCTGGCAAGATGCGCAGCGACAAGGCCGACTGGTGGTGTCCTGTATCGAAAGCGAACTCATCCGGCACGATACCTGTGCCGACTATGAGGGAGACGGCGCAACGCCCAGCAACGTCTGGCGTGCCACTCAGGTCATGCCACAAGTCGGTGTGACCCGAAACGTATAAGCCAGAATCTCCAGACTCGGTACGACAGCCTATCTGACCAACACCCGCATATGCTTGGCATACCGGGTCTCCCGAACCCACAGCTNATACCGGGTCTCCCGAACCCACAGCTTTCGTGATGGCTTACCTCCCAGGCCAGTGGGAGGCATCCGAGAACACACAGTCCCCCAGCGCCAGCTCCTCCCCCCCTCCGAAAGTAGGAAATATCCCCCTTGCATTCCGCCCCTGAAAATACTTAGATATAGAAGTATTTTGCTTCACCACAACAAGACAGGTATCCCATGGCTTCCGCTGACGCTGCAGTTCCCATGAATGACCTCAAGGTCACCGCACTGGATGCCATTGCCGATGGCATCTATCGTTTCGAGTTCACGCATCCCGATGGCGACGACCTTCCAGAATTCACGTCCGGTGCGCATGTTCACGTCCAGGTTCCCAATGGCCAGGTCAGGCGTTATTCGCTGTGCAACGACCCCGACGAGCAAGACCGTTACGTCATCGCTGTCAAGCGTGAGGAGGAAGGCACTGGTGGTTCGAAGAGCCTGGTGGACGAGACGAAGGTGGGTGACCATCTCCAAGTCTCCGAGCCACATAACGATTTTGAGCTGAAGGGCAACCCGGCGCGCTACGTCTTCATCGCCGGCGGCATCGGCATCACGCCGATTATGTCGATGATCCATCACCTGCAAGCCACCGGCGGCAAACCCTTCAAGCTCTACTACCTGACACGAGAACCGTCGCAAACCGCCTTCCTCGAAGAGCTCAGTGGCCCCGAGTATCGTGGCAAGGTGGTGATTCACCACGATCATGGCGATCCCGACGACTCCTTTGACCTGTGGCCCGTGCTGGAAACCCCCAAGGGAGCCCATATCTATTGCTGTGGCCCTCGTGGGCTGATGGAAGCCGTACGTGACATGACCGGTCACTGGACACCTTCCAGCGTGCATTTCGAAGACTTCGGGACAGGCCAGCCGGCAAGCGCGGAAGAGGACAAGCCCTTCACCGTGCGCCTCCACAAGACCGGTGAGGCGATTCCGGTGCCAGTGGGCGTTTCCATCCTCGAGGCATTGAGGGTGAACGGTCACCATGTGCCCTACTCTTGCGAAAGTGGCACCTGCGGTTCCTGCCGCACGCGCCTACTGGAGGGTGAGGCAGAGCACCGCGACCTGGTGCTGTCGGAAGCCGAGCAACAGGACAACATCATGGTCTGCGTTTCACGCTCTTGCTCGAAAGAACTTGTGATCGACCTGCCGGAATGATTCACGACATCACCTTGGAGCGCGCACCATGACGGTACCTCGAGTGAAACTCGGCATCGCAGGGCTGGGCCGTGGCTTCATGTTGCTGCTGCCCACCCTTGCAGCACACCCCGGAATACGCCTGGTAGCGGCAGCCGATCCGCGAGCGGAGGCCCGCCACCAATTCGCCACCGACTTCTCGACCACCTCCTATTCCGAGGTGGCCGACCTGTGCGCCGATCCCGAAGTGGAAGCGATTTACATTGCCACGCCCCATGAGTTTCATCGTGAACATGTCGAACTGGCGGCGGCACACGGCAAGCATGTATTGGTCGAAAAGCCCATGGCGCTTTCCCTGGATGACTGCCAGGCCATGATCGATGCCATGCATCGTGCCGGACGCTGGCTGGTAGTGGGGCATAGTCATAGCTTCGATGCCCCCTATCTACGCACCCGCGAAATACTCGACAGCCACGACTTCGGTGCGGTGCGCATGATCAACGCCCTCAACTTTACGGACTTTCTCTACCGCCCCCGCCGTCCTGAGGAACTGGACACGGCGCAGGGCGGTGGCGTGGTGTTCAGCCAGGCGGCACACCAGGTCGATATCGTGCGTCTGCTCGGCGGCGGTCGAGTCAGGAGCGTAAGGGCCGCCACGGGAAGCTGGGATCCCTCTCGCCCGACGGAAGGCGCCTATAGCGCCCTGCTCACTTTCGACAACGGCACTTTCGCCAACATGACCTACAGCGGCTTCGCGCATTTCGATAGCGATGAGCTCTGCGGGTGGTCCGGTGAGTTGGGCCAGCCACGCGATCTTCGAGAGTACGGTAATGCCAGAGCGAAATTGGCTCGGATTCGAAACGCCGAAGAGGAAGCCACGCTCAAGAATACCCGCACCTATGGTGCCGGCCTGTCACTCGCCAACAGCAGCCTCGAAGGGGTAACGCACAACCATTTCGGCTTCGTGGTCGTCTCCTGCGATGGCGCCGATCTACGACCCATGCCGCAAGGAGTTCAGGTCTATGCCGACACACGACGTTATCTGGAACCCTTGCCACCACCGACGATTCCCCGTCGCGAGGTTCTCGATGAGTTGATTGGCGCCATACGCCATGATCGTCGCCCCATTCACTCCGGAGAATGGGGTCTTGCAACAATGGAAGTCTGCCTGGCGATACTGGAATCCGCCCGGCATGATCGCGAAATCATGCTGACCCGGCAGGTAAGTGTGCCGGAGGTCAGCGCGTTATAATGGAATGTCGACTTAGAAGGAGGATGTCAAGATGACACGTACCAACAATCGAGAGACTCGTACGGTCCTTCGCCATTGGCAAGAGGATGTGCCGGACGATCGTCTTGCTCACTTGATACGCGATGCCGGTCGAGTATTGACCAAAAGCCTCCAGACACGCTTGGCGGAACACTCGGTGAGCTTCGGTCATTGGTCGTTTTTACGCATACTCTGGGTGACGGAAGGCCTGACCCAACGCGAACTCAGCGAACAGGCAGGGCTCATGGAGCCTACGACTTTCACCGCCCTTAAAGCCATGGAAGCCAATGGTCTGATCGAACGCCGCCAGTTGAATGGCAACCGCAAGAATATCCACATCTATCTGACGCAAAAGGGGCGGGATCTCAAGGAGACCCTGATTCCCCTCGCCGAAGACGTCAATGACATCGCCGTGAAAGGTGTCGATTGCGAAGACCTTCGTGCAACGCGACGTACCCTGCTGAAGATCATCACCAACTTGGCGCAAGACAATGAATAACTTTGTTTCATCGCCTCACACTTGACTCCTCTTATGTTATTGACGGGACAGCAATGAACGACAACAACGCAACCAACGTGACGGCTCCACAAAGTACAGAAGAACAATTGGAAGACCTGGTGGATGCCAACCACATTCTGTTCAATGAAGGTGTACTCGATGCCTTTGGCCATGTCAGCATCCGCCATCCCGACAATGCCGAACGGTTTCTATTGGCTCGCAACATGGCACCCGGGCTCGTCACCTTTGGCGACATCCTTGAGTTCGATCTCGATGGCAACCCCATCGATGCCAACGGTCGATCCGTCTATCTGGAGCGCTTCATTCATGGCGAGATCTATCGTGCACGACCGGATATCATGGCAGTCGTACATAGCCACTCTCCTTCCGTCGTCCCTTTCAGTGCCGTCAAATCGACCCCGTTGCGGCCCATGTGTCATATGAGCGGCTTTCTTGGCGAAGGAGCACCGATCTTCGAAATCCGAGATACGGCGGGGACAGCGACAGACCTGCTGATCCGGGATCGCTCACTAGGTGCCTCTCTCGCCGACTCGTTGGGAAATGACAATGTCGTGCTGATGCGCGGGCATGGTGCAACTGTGACGGGCCCCACCTTGAAACAAGCGGTCTATCGGGCAATTTATGTCGAAGTGAATGCTCGTCTTCAAGCCGACGCGCTACGGCTAGGCCCCGTCGAATACTTGACCCCCGAGGAAGCCAACACAGCGCAGGAAACGACCGAAGGCCAGGTGGAACGGCCTTGGCAGTTATGGAAGATGCGGGCACGCCAGGCTAGCTCTCATCTTGAGACGTGATGCAATGACAAGCCGTTGATTCCCTGCCCCTGCCGACTCCCTATCCGAATTTCAGGGAAGTCGGCAACTCCCCTCCCCCTTTTTTGCCGCCCATACCGACAGTCTCACCGATATATCCACCGCTTTACCAATACGCCAGACAGACTCCAGCGCTGAGATGCTGTCTTCATGTGTTTGCCCCGAATGGAAAAAAGCAACACCGGCGTCCTCCACCAGTGTTGCCTCTTCACGATCCCCAACGACCCCAGGGGTTAGCACATGGACAAACTACGCAGTGTTCATGCCAATAACTTTTGCCTGTGCAGACGAAGGTGAGGAGTACCGACAATCGCCAGGGTGACGAACACTACCGCCAAGGCGACCGCCCACCAACTCGGGGTAATGAAAAGCAGGCCTGCCAACCCGAAACCAAGCCTCGGGAGTGTGGACAACCGCTGTCGCCAGAAGCCTTCCACCGCAATACTCAGCAAGAGCACACCCACTACCGCTGACAAGCATGATACGGCGATTTCCGTCCAGTTACCTACCATCAACAGCCCTTCTCCATACACGAAGGCGAACGGCACGATGAAGGCGGTAATGGCCAATTTCACGGCACCGGTTGCGATTTCCAAGGGCCTGGCATCCGCGATGGCCGATGCGGCGAAGGCGGCCACTGCAACAGGGGGTGTCATGGCCGAAAGCACGGCAAAGTAGAGAATGAACATGTTCGTCTGAAGAACGCTGAAATCCATGCCCAACAGGGTGGGTCCGACCAGGACCGCAGCTAGGATGAAGGCCGACGGCGTCGGCATGCCCATCCCAAGAATGATTGCGAGCACGGCGGATATCAGCAATGCCAGGAAAGCGCTATTGCCAGCCAGCAAATAGACGAGATCGGCGAACTTTCCACCTAGCCCCGTCATGGAGATGCCACCGATCACCAAACCGGCTGCAGCGCAAGCGGCCACGACGGACACCATGCGCAGCGTGGTCAAGGCCAAGGCATTCCAGATCGCCTTGGGTCCCATGCGGGTCGAACGGCGCACCATCGACACGAGCAGTACCACCGCCGTGGCAACAACTGCCACATAGGTCGGGGAATAGCCCATCAATAGCGCAGCCGACAGAGCCACCAGCGGCAGGATGAACAACCCACCGTTCTTGAGTGTGCCCCTAAGCGGAGGGGTTTCCTCCTTCGACAACCCTTTTAGTCCCAGCTTCTGGGAGCGCAAATGCACCTGCGCATAAACGCACAGGAAATAGAGCAAGGCGGGAACGATACCGGCAATCGCGATTTCGCGATACTCGATACCCGTATATTCCGCCATGATGAAGGCCGCCGACCCCATCACCGGTGGCAAAAGGCTCCCACCGGTGGAAGCCGCAACTTCGACGCTTCCGGACAACGGTTTGCTGTAGCCGAGACGTTGCATGATGGGGATGGTAACGGAGCCCGTCGTGACGACATCAGACGTCGGGCTTCCTGACATGGTGCCATAAAGCCCCGATGAGATGACGGCGATCTTGGCTGGCCCACCGGTTCTACGACCGGCGAGTGCCGACGAAAGATTGTAGAAGAACTCGGCTCCTCCCGCTTTCGACAGGAAGGTTCCGAACATCACGAATAGGAACGCATAGGTTGCGGCGACACGCAGTGGCACCCCGAACAGACCATCGGAGGTGAACATCATGATGTCGAGGAAGTGATTGTAGCTCACCTCCCTGAAACCGAGCGCTCCGGGCAAGCCATGCCCCCAGAGATTGTAAACCACGAAAACGAGCACAACGCTGGTCAGACCGAAGCCGACAGTACGCCGTGTCGCTTCGATGGTCAGCGCCAGCAAAACGCTGGCAGCAAGCAAGTCAGGTGTTTCCAGAGGAAACAGCAGAGTAATACGCTCGACAATCCGTTGGCTTTCAATAAAGAAATAAATGCCGACCGCGAGACTTGCCAAGACAAGACCCCAGTCAAGAATACTGGGGCGATCCTTCCGTCCCTTTGGCCCTGCGCTCACATTGAGGAACAACAAGGCCAGCATCGCGGAAAGGAACACGACCATCATGGCATAAAGATCGACATACACGATCGTTGTCGTATAAATGACCGCCAATGCCACAAGGGCAGCGCATCCATGCACTGCCATACCCAACTTACCCGTCAGGTTTCGCTTGGCCCCGGTTCCCGTCAGAATCGAGAAAATATGATTCATCGCAAAACCTCTCAATAGTGATACTAGCTTTCCTGATCAGCGCAAGCCCACTTCCTTGAGGTAGCGATCGGCACCATCGTGATAAGGAACCACTTCGACGGAAGCCATGATTTCCGGTGTCAAACTCTTCATCGCCGGATGAACATTGGCAATGTTTTCGTAGTTCTCGTAAAGAGCCTTGGTCAGCTTATAGGCCATTTCCTCATCCATGTCGCTGCGCACGGCCAAGGTAGCGCTGATTGACACGGTCGGTGTTTCGTTCGGAGCCCAGTCATATGCCCCGCCTGGGATAGTGAAGGGGTTAGTCCCCGTCTTCCCGGAGACTTCCTGTATGGTTTCCTCGGAAAGCGGCAGCAGGTTCACATCGACACTCGACGCGGCCTGCATGATCGAGCTCTGCCCCACGAACAGGCTATTCAAGAACATATCGATGCGACGGTCCTGAATCAGGCTCGTCTGTTCACTCGAAGCCGCATAGATAATGTCGCCGCCCCAGCTCTTGACCTCATCCGGCCCTGCCCCGATCGCTTCCAGCATGGCTTCCGCGACACCGGAGGCGATATTGCCACGTTTATTGATGGCAATGGTGATCGGCGGCTTGACGTCGGCGATATCCGCAAAGGTGGAAATACCGTGCTTGTCGGCAAACTCTTTCCTTATGACGGCCTGCATGGGCGCCCAAGTGTAGAGATAAGAGAGAACCCGGATATCGTCATTGACCGGTTCGCGAAACGGCGCTTCGCCATCGCGAGCCAATTGCAGCACGGCGTCCTCGATGATGGCCAGGCTGGCATCATCGCGCTGCAGCACCGCCACATTGGCAATGCCACCACCCGAGGTCTGATAGGTTACGGTCGACCCGGGATATTCCGCCTTCAGCGCACTATCCAGACCAGCTCCCAGCAGCGACCACAGGCCACCCGGCGAGGCACCGGCAACGGTCAGGTTGTACTCCTGAGCCGAAGCGACATTCATCATCAGCCCAGGAACGACAAGGGCCATGGCCATCATGGACTTCTTGATTGAAATTTTCATTGTTTCACCTTTTATGCTGGCGTCGTCTTTGATGCTATGGGGTTTCGATTGTTGTTGTAAGGAGCGTCGTGGTTACGACATGGGCAACCGTTCTTTGCAAGGACGATTAAATCTTGAAGCTTTCCAGGGTAGCGGGATGGAACAGCTCCTCTGGCTCCACGAGCCGTTGAGACAGTCCTTCCGCATGGTGCTGCTCGAGAAAGCGCTCCAGGGTGTGCCGGTTGGAGGCAAAGCCGTAGGACCAGAAATCCTCGCCCATCAGGCGCCTGGCGGCTTGCAGTTGGTCCTCGACGAACGGCAGCGTCACTTTGGTCGCCGAGGTATCGCTGAGTTTCGCCAGTGCCTTGGCCTTGGACTGCTCGAACGCCTTGTAAACGGAGAACGGCAGCCAGGGATGACGCTCCACGAGTGTCTTGCGAATTCCCAGTAGGTGCATGATGGGAAAGATTCCCGTTCGCCGGTACCAATCCGATGCCGCTTGTTGCGGATTGCGATAAAGGTACCCCACGTGAGGATGCCCCTTCACGAAACAGGAGGGAGCTCTTGGCCCCATCACTGCGTCCAGCTCTCCGGAGGCGAGCATGCCGGAAAGCGTTTCCCCTTCGGGAATATTCTCGACGCGCACCCCTTCGGGGAGGTTGAGGTTGATTTTCTCGACCCGGCCGGGCTCTTCGTACCCTCCTCTCAACCACGTCACATCGCTGGGCTTGAGGCCATGATCCTCCTCAAGGAACAAGCGTGCCCAGACGTTGGCAGTCAGCTGGTACTCGGGAACGCCGATACGCTTGCCGCGCAGGTCGGCGGGCGTCTCGATGCCCCGGTCGGTACGAATGTAAATCGACGTGTGTCGGAAGGCGCGTGAAGGAAACACCGGCACCCCGATATAGGGGCAACTTCCCGCCGCTGTCTTCACGGTGTAGCTGCTCAGCGAGAGTTCGGTGATATCGAAATCGGCATGGCGGAAGGCACGGAAGAAAATCTCCTCCGGGTCATGCAGCATGAACACGGGGTTCACTCCATCGATCTGTACCTCCCCATCGATCAGTGGCCGCACACGGTCGTAGTTGCCAACGGCAACGGAAAGTTCAAGCTTGTTCATCAGGGTTCCTGCTTTGTTATCAGTGAGTCGCAATACTCAGTCGTGGAAGGAGCTCCCCCGTATGCTCATCGAAGCAACGTTTCAACTGGTGGCTTGGCGCTGCTTGTCTTCATATAGTTCCGCCTCTTCCGGGGCAGTCCCCAATTGACGCCAATCCTCCTCCTTGGAAACGATGCCCTGGAAGGACTTGAGCTTGTAATGCGGGATACGTGGTTCCTCAGTGCCGATGGCAGTCCCTCCCTGTTGCATGGTCTTGGCTGCCTGCACCATCTGCCGGCGGAACTCGACGATCGCCAGATCGCTCGCCCCCAGACGATCATGGGTACGGTCGGCAATGGCCCCCATGGTTTCCCACATGGCAATGTCCTGATTGGGAATGCCTTTGATTCCCGTAAAACTGGTGCCGAGCTGCATGATCCGGCGGTCCTGCCAGTAGTTGTTCTCGCGCGTGCGGAACTTGCGGAAATGCTTGTCCACATCGATCCCGATCTGTGTGCCGAGGAACTTGCGCCAGGACTCCGTATCCGGCGTGGTGCTTGCGTCCCCCCAGGCGATGAAGTGGAACGCCGTGTGGGTATCGTCGATCGGCACATGCAGGATCGCGATGTCATAGAGGTTGTTCGGTGGAATCTGCACGGTGTAGGGCGCGATGAACAGCGTAGTGCGCACATAGTCATGCGTCTTGGCATCCTTGATTGGCCGCCGCAACGCTGCGTAGCGGAAACCGAATGGTGTGCGCTGCACTTGCAGGCGCGGCGCCTTATCGGTGGAGGGACGCAGCCAAAGCTTGTCGGTGGCTTCGGCCCCTCCGGTACGCGCAGGCACCATGTCGGTAGAATGCAGGCTCGAGGAATGCGCCGAATCGATAGCCCCCTCGAGAATCTGGGCCCAGTTGCAGTCGACGATCACCTTGGAGATGGACACCTTGGTTTCCGGTGTCGGTTGGAACACTGGCGGCATGAACTCCGGCTGCTCTTCCTGCGGCCCCATGTAGACCCACACGATGCCGGCCGCCTCATGAGTGGGATACGCCTTGTGCTTGACCTTCTCGGTCATTTTCGATTCCGGCGGCTCGGATGACATCTCCAGCACATTGCCTTCGACATCCATCTTCCAGCCATGGTAGAGGCAGCGCAGGCCGCACTCCTCGTTACGGCCCAGCACCAGCGACGCCCGACGATGAGGACACATTTCGTCCATCACCCCCACGCGGCCCTCGGTATCGCGGAAGGCCACCAGGTCTTCCCCCAACAACCGCACTCGGATCGGATCGCCATCCGGCTCCTCGATCTCTTCCGAAAGACAGGCGGGCAGCCAGTGACGACGCATGATCTGGCCCATGGGGGCCTCGCCTTCGACACGACACAGCAGTTCATTCTCTTCTTGCGTCAGCATGGAGCGAATTCTCCGTAATCAGGGGGTACGACAATATCCAAGCACAGCTCATCGATTTACTTAGATATCTAACTTATAGATCTAAGATAGCGGATCGAGATGGACTGTCAAACCAACTAAAGTCGCATGCAATGCCATGGCACCATCGCCGCGACACGCGTACCCATCTAGGCGACGGGCCAGTACTGAGGAGGTTTCAACAAGTTGGGAAAGGGGAAGAGGAAACAGGGCAAGTGCAGGAAATCATGTCTTGCCACGGCACAAAAGCGAGGACCCCCAACCTTGCGGTCAGGGGTCCTCAAGATGCAGTACCGTGCCAGCGGTCTACCTACTTGGCAAACACCACCGTACGCTTGGCATGCAGGAACACCCGCCGTTCGAGGTGGTAGCCCACGGCCCGCGCCAGGGTGAGGCATTCGATGTCGCGGCCCTTGGCGACCAGGTCCTCGGGATAGTCGGCATGGCTGACTGGCTCGACCCCCTGAGTGATGATCGGGCCTTCGTCGAGGTCGTCGTTGATATAGTGGGCGCTGGCCCCGACCAGCTTGACGCCCTTGTCGTAGGCCTGGTGGTAGGGCTTGGCGCCCTTGAAGCCCGGCAGCAGCGAGTGATGGATATTGATCGCCCGACCGGCGAGTTTCTCGCACATCTCGCTGGACAGCACCTGCATGTAGCGCGCCAGGATCACCAGCTCGGCGCCGGTCTCCTCGATCACCTGCCACACCTTGGCTTCCTGCTCGGCCTTGGTCTCCGGGGTGATCGGGAAGTGGTAGTACGGCAGGTCGTGCCAGGCCGCCAAGGGTTCGAGGTCCGGGTGGTTGGAGACCACCGCGCGGATCTCGATCGGCAACTGGCCGGTGCGATAGCGATACAGCAGATCGTTCAAGCAGTGATCGGCCTTGGAGACCATGATCACCACCGGCATCCGCGTGCCCGGCGGAGTCAGTTCGAAGCCCATGTCGAATTCCGCGGCTCGCGGCGCGAAGGCGGCGCGGAAGGCCTCACCGTCGAAGTCATCGTCTAGTGGCCGGAACTCGGCGCGGATGAAGAAGCGCTCCCCCAGGCGGTCATCGAAGGAGTGTTGCTCGGTGATATAGCAACGCTGCTCCTTCAGGAAGCGGGTGACCACATCCACGGTACCCAGGCGGCTGGGACACTGGGCAGCGATGATCCAGGTATCGGAAGGGGGGCTCATGATAGACGCCTCCTTATGTGGCAAAAGGCCGGGGCATGCCCCGGCCTGATACTCATTTCACGACGCCGATGCCGTATTCCTCGCCGGCATCCAGCAGCCAACGATAGCAGTAGTCGGCGAAGCTGCGACGCACCACCAGTTCCCAACGATCTTCCGTCGGACGACGTACAATGACGGTGGCCTTAGCGAAGACCGTGGTCACGCCCTTGCCGACCGGGAAGTGGCTGGGGTGGACGTCATAGACCACCGACTTCATCAGCACCTCACGGGCCTTCTCGCCGGACAGCTCCAGTACGGTCTGGCCACCACCGACATTGGCGATACTGTAGTGGGCGTCGCCGAGCCGCGCGCGCAGGCGGTTCTCGAGCTCGAACTCCTCGCCACCGGGAACGATCAGCAGCCACTCATCGGGAGAGAGCCACTGCACCGAGTGTTCACCGGAGGCATCGAGGGCCAGCCCCTGGGGCTGGCCGGGCAGATTGATCCCCAGTTCCTCGCGCAGCGCCTCGTCGAGAACGATGGCACCGCCACGCAGGATCAAGTGACCGAGCAGCGCTCGCTCCTTGAGCACCACGTGGCTGGCGGTAGTGACCGCCGGGGTGCCGCTGCGCCGATAGGAATAGGCCAGTGGCGATTCGACCGGGATATTGGCCTCGGTGCGAGTATCGAAGGTTGCGACATTAGACATTCTGGCGCTCTCCCTTGGGATCGTAGAAGATCGGGCTGACGATTTCGGCCTCATGGGTCTTGCCGTCGGCCATGGGCAGATAGACGGTCTCGCCCATCTTGTGCTGGCCGCCCTTGACGACCGCCAAGGCGAAGCCTGAGTCCAGCGTCGGGCTGTAGTAGCTCGACGTGACATGGCCGGCCATCGGCATCGGAATCGGATGCTTCGGATCGAAGACGATCTGCGCCCCCTCTTCCAGCACCACCTTGGGATCCTTGGGCTTGAGCCCGACCAGTTGCTTGCGGTCGCTGCGCTTCGTGTCCGGGCGCGACAGCGCACGCTTACCGATCCACGAGAATGGCTTGTCGTAGCCTACGCACCACTGCATGCCCAGGTCTTCCGGGGTCACCGAACCATCAGTGTCCTGACCGACGATGATGAAGCCCTTCTCGGCGCGCAGCACGTGCATGGTTTCGGTGCCATAGGGCGTCAGGTTGTACTTCTCACCATGCTGGAAGAGCGTCTTCCACACGTGCATGGCGTAGTTGGCCTGGACGTTGATCTCGTAGGTCAGCTCGCCGGTGAAGGAGATGCGGAAGACCCGCGCCGGTACCCCGGCGACCTTGCCCTGACGCCACTCCATGAACTTGAAGCCATCGCGATCGAGATCGATGTCGGTAATCTCCGAGAGCAGGTTGCGTGCCTCGGGCCCGGTGATGGTCATGGTCGCCCAGTGGTCGGTAACCGAGGTGAAATAGACCTCGAGCTCCGGCCATTCGGTCTGATGCCACAGTTCCAGCCACTCGAGGATCGCCGCAGCGCCGCCGGTGGTGGTGGTCATCAGGAAGTGATTGTCGCCCAGGCAAGTGGTCACACCGTCGTCAGTGACCATGCCGTCGTCCTTGCACATCAATCCGTAACGGGCCTTGCCGACGGCAAGCTTTTCCCATTTGTTGGTGTAGATGCGCCCCAGGAATTCCCGGGCATCCGGTCCCTGGATATCGATCTTGCCCAGGGTCGAGGCGTCGAGGATACCGACGGACTCGCGCACTGCGCGACATTCACGCGCCACGGCCTCGTGCATGGTCTCCTGCTTGCCATTCACGCTGCGCGGATAGT
>NZ_BMXS01000033.1 GCF_014651875.1 Litchfieldella qijiaojingensis | reverse complement strand
ACTATCCGCGCAGCGTGAATGGCAAGCAGGAGACCATGCACGAGGCCGTGGCGCGTGAATGTCGCGCAGTGCGCGAGTCCGTCGGTATCCTCGACGCCTCGACCCTGGGCAAGATCGATATCCAGGGGCCGGACGCCCGTGAGTTCCTGGGGCGTATCTACACCAACAAGTGGGCCAAACTGGCTGTTGGTCGAGTGCGCTACGGGCTGATGTGCAAGGACGACGGCATGCTGATGGATGATGGCACCACCAGTTGCCTGGGTGACAACAATTTCCTGATGACCACCACCACCGGTGGTGCGGCGGGGGTAATGGAGTGGCTGGAACTGTGGCATCAGACCGAATGGCCGGAACTCGAGGTCTATTTCACCTCGGTCACCGACCACTGGGCGACCATGACCGTGACAGGACCGGATGCCAGGAAGCTGTTGTCGGAAGTCACCGACATTGACCTGGACAAGTATCAGTTCAAGTTCATGGACTGGCGCGAAGGGAAGGTCGCTGATGTACCGGCGCGAGTGTTCCGCATCTCCTTCACTGGTGAGCTGGCCTACGAGATCAACGTCCAGGCCAACTACGCCATGCACGTGTGGAAGACGCTCTTCCAGCATGGTGAGAAGTACCACCTGACACCCTACGGCACCGAGACCATGCACGTGCTGCGTGCCGAGAAAGGGCTGATTATCGCCGGCCAGGACACCGATGGCTCGGTGACCCCGGAAGACCTGGGTATGCAGTGGGCAATCGGTTACGACAAGCCATTCTCGTGGATCGGCAAGCGTGCGCTGTCTCGCCCGGACACGAAGCGCAGCGACCGCAAGCAACTGGTCGGGCTCAAGCCCAAGGACCCCAAGGTGGTGCTGGAAGAGGGGGCGCAGATCGTCTTCGATCCGAAGCATCCGATTCCGATGCCGATGGTCGGCCATGTGACCTCCAGCTACTACAGTGCCATTCTTGGACACGGCATCGCCCTGGCAGTCGTCAAGGGCGGCCATCACCGCATGGGCGAAACCGTCTATCTGCCCATGGCGGATGGACAAGTTCACGAGGCCGAAATCGTTAGTAATGTCTTCTACGATCCCAAGGGAGAGCGCCTTCATGCCTAATTCGGTTGCCCAGAACGTCAAAACTTTCGATACACGTCCCGAAACGGCGGTGGCGATCGAGTCACCACTGGCATATTCCTATCAGCGCTCGGGTGCTCCGAATCCAATTTCTGATGGAAGCAACGGGCTTGTATTGCGCGAGCGCGCGCTGCTCGGTCACCTGATCCTGCGTGGCGGTGCCATCGTCCTCGACGAGGCGCTGCGCGAGGAACTGGGGATCAGTCTGCCCGGCCAGCCCCAGGGGCTGGCCCTCGATGCCAGCGGCGAACGCTCGGTGCAGTGGCTCTCCCCTGACGAGTGGCTGCTGATCGTTCCCGGTGGCGAGGAGTTCGAGCTCGAGAACCGCCTGCGCGCGCGGCTCGGCGATGCCCACTTCAGCATCGTTAACGTCAGCGGTGGCCAGACCCTGCTCGAACTCGAGGGCGAGGCGGCCCGTGAAGTGCTGATGAAGTCGGTGATCTACGACATCCATCCCAGCCACTTCCCGGTCGGCAAGGGCGTGACCACGGTGTTCGCCAAGACCACCGTCATCATGCGCCGTCCGACGGAGGAGCGCTGGGAACTGGTGGTGCGCCGCAGCTTCGCCGACTACTGCTATCGCTGGCTACTGGATGCCGGCGAGGAGTATGGCATCGGCGTCGCACGCTGATCGACCCGAGCCTGGGTCATGAGTGAGCGAACCGTCTTTTTCAGGGATGAAAAAGCCGAGCCCCCAGGGATGGGTTCATGGCGTGTTCGCGACTCATGACTCAGGTGAAGGGAGTCGCCCTTCGTTACCGAGGAGCCGTCATGAGCCCCCATCCCGATACCTGGATCATTGCCGCCCAGTGCCCCAGCCGCCTGGGTACCGTGGACGTGGTCACCCGCTTCCTGAAGGAGCAGCGCTGCTACATCACCGAACAGCACTCCTTCGATGACCGCCTGGGGGAGCGCTTCTTCATCCGCGCCGAATTCCGGCCACTAGACGATGATTTCGACGGTGAGGCCTTCCGCGCCGCCTTCGCGCCGCGAGCCGCGGAATTCGCCATGAGCTTCGAGCTGACTCCGCCGGGCACGCGGATGCCGGTGGTGATCATGGTCTCCAAGGCCGATCACTGCTTGAACGATCTGCTGTATCGCTATCGCACCGGCCAGTTGCCGATCGAGATTCGCGCGGTGGTGTCCAACCACCCGGACCTCGAACCCTTGGCGACCTGGCACGACCTGCCGTACTACCACTTCCCGATCACCCCGGACACCAAGGCCGAGCAGGAAGCCCAGGTGTGGCAGGTGATCGAGGAGACCGGCGCCGAGCTGGTGATCCTGGCGCGTTACATGCAAGTGCTGTCCAGCGAGATGTGCGAGAAGCTCGCCGGCCGGGCGATCAACATCCACCACTCGCTGTTGCCGGGCTTCAAGGGCGCCAAGCCCTACCATCAGGCTTACGACAAGGGCGTCAAGCTGGTCGGCGCCACCGCCCACTACATCAATGACGACCTCGACGAAGGGCCGATCATCACCCAGGGGGTTGAGTCGGTCAGTCATGCCGACTACCCCGAGGACCTGGTCGCCAAGGGCCGCGATATCGAATGCCTGACGCTGGCCCGAGCGGTGGGCTATCACGTCGAGCGACGGGTGTTCCTGCACGCCAAGCGTACGGTGGTGTTTGCGCGATAGGCATACTTCTGTAGGGGGGAACTCAGGAATGGCCGGTATCGGCCAGCGCCTCCACCAGCGCGATCAGGTTGCTCAGCGCCGGCGAGTCGTTGCCGGTCTTCCAGGCAAACCAGAGTGGCATGTCGCAGTCATCGAGTTCGGGTAGGTGAAGGAAGCGAATGCCCGGCATGGGATGCCAGCTGCTGGCGGCAGGGACGATGGCGATGCCCAGGCCGGCGGCCACCATGCTGAGGATGGCGATGTTGTCGGCGCCGTATTGCACCACTCGTGGGTGGAAGTCGTGGCGCTGGAAATGCGCCAGCATGCGGTCGTAATAGACCGGCGATGCCTGGCGAAACCCCCAGATGAAGTCCTCCCCCTCCAGAGCATGCAGGCTCGCTGGCGGTGACGTCGCCCAACGGGAGTGCTCCGGCACCGCCAGGATCAGGTGGTCGCGGTGCAGCAGCCGGGTGTCGAGCCCGGGCTGCTCGTCGCTGTCGAGGTAGAGGATGCCGGCGTCCAGCCGGTCCTCCCGGAGCCGCTCGAGCTGCGGGCCAGAAAGTAATGGAAAGACTTCAAGGGCAACACTGGGGTAGCGCCCTCGGTAGCAGCCAAGCAGTTCAGCGACTTGGGGGACCCACAGGTGAGTCACGGTGATCCCCATGCTCAGCTTGCCGGTTTGACCGCTGCCCAAGGCATAGAGCCGTGCCTTGATCTGGTCTCGGCGGTCCAGCAGTTCCTGTGCCTCCTCGACCAGTGCCCGGCCAGCGACAGTGAGGTGCATGCCACGGGCATGTCGGTCGAACAGTCGGGTCTCCAGATCTTCTTCGAGTAGCCGGATCTGACGCGTCAGCGCGGGCTGGGCGACATGCACCCGGCGGCTTGCCGCCGACACCGACCCTTCCTCGACCACGGCGAGAAAATAGCGCAGTTGTCGAAACTCCATGCGTCGATCCCTTATGAGATGCCAAAAAGGCATGGATAGTATCAATTATAGATATTTTTTATATCGCTTGTCCTGCGCCATAGTTCAGTGACAACCCATAACAAGACTCGCTATGGGCGAGTTGGACGATTCCTATGAGTAAGACCTACCACATCCTGGTTGGGCTGCACTTCGCCTTGTGTACCCTGGCGATGATCTGGCCCGGTGCACTGATCGCCAACCGTATCGAGCCCATGGTGCTCGGCCTTCCCTTCCTCTTCTTCTGGTACATCTTGTGGATGCTGGTGCTGTTCGTCGGCATGTGGGTGGCCTATGTGATCCGGCATGGAGGCAAGCGCCATGAGTGATTCGCTGATCGTTACGGCCATCACCCTGGCCTATCTCGGTGCGGTGCTCTGGGTGGGCCTGCGCGCCCGCGGGCAGGACGCCTCAACCCTGGAGGGTTATGTGGCCGGCGGCCGTCACATTGGGGTGGTGATCCTGTTCTTCATCCTCGGCGCGGAGATATTCTCTGCCTTCGCCTTCCTTGGTACCCCGGGCTGGGCCTACCAGCACGGCGCACCGGCCTTCTATATCCTCGCCTACCTGGCTCTGGTACCCATCTCCATCTGGGTCCTGGGGCCGCGGGTGGCGGCACTGGGCCGGCAGAAAGGTTACCTGACCCAAGGCGACATGATCGCCGACCACTACCAGAGCAAGACGCTGGGCATGCTGGCCGGGGGGATCGGCGTGGTGGCGCTGGTGCCCTACCTGACCATCCAGATCGCCGGTGCTGGCCTGTTGTTTCAGGCTGCCACCGACGGCTTGATCCCTTTCTGGCTCGGCGCCCTGCTGGCCTTCGTGGTGGTGGCCGCCTATGTGTTCTGCAGCGGTCTGAGCGGGATCGGCTGGACCAACCTGCTCCAGGGCATCATGATGGTGGCCATCGCCTGGTTCCTGGGCCTGGCGGTCTCGGAGCGCCTCTACGGTGGCGTCGGCGAGATGTTCGCCCAGCTCCAGCAGACCATGCCCGAGTACCTGACCCTGCCCGGTGCTACCGGCATGAACTGGGGCTACTTCAGCACCGCCATCCTGGTCAGCGCCTTCGGCGGTGCCATGTGGCCGCACCTATTCATGAAGTTCTACTCTGCCGACAGCGGCAGGACCCTGCGCAAGGTCAGCGTTTTCTACCCGCTGTACGCCTACCTGCTGGTGCCGCTGCTGTTCATTGGCTTCGCCGGCGCGCTGGTCTTCGCTGGCGAGCCCCTGGCGCGTGCCGATACCGTGCTGCTGCGCCTGGTCATGGATGTTGCCGATTTCTCTCCCTGGGTTATCGGTCTGATGCTTTCCGGCGCCCTGGCGGCGGCCATGTCCACTGGCGCTAACCTGGCGCATACCGCTGCCGTGGTGCTGACGCGCGATGTCCTCGGTCCCACCCTGATGCGCCAAGCCAGCGAGGAACAAGTCATGACGGTGACACGCTGGAGCGTGCTGGGCCTGTCGCTGCTGGCCTATGGCATCGCCCTGCTCAACCCCGCCTCACTGGTGATGATCCTGCTCACCGCCTACGGGCTGCTCGTGCAGTTGTTTCCGATGGTTCTGGGGGCGCTGTTCTTCCCGACGCTGCGTCGCCAAAGCGTGATGGCCGGCGCCGTCGCTGGCAGCCTGGCCTTCCTGCTGCTCGACTTCGGCATCGGTTCGCCACTGGGCTGGCATGCCGGGATCTGGGCCATGGCCGTCAACCTGGCGGTGCTTTTCCTCTACCAAGCGCTTATCGCGAAGCACTCGATTCGGGGCCCGGCCGGGGCCTGAGAGACCTATGACGACGTCCTTTCGAGAAATGGAGCGACCCATGAACGATACGAGTCAGATCAAGGAACTGAAGGCGGCCGTCGCCGAGCAGGTCGGGCGGTCCTACGACCGGGTGCAGACCCTCTATCGCCAGCTGCACCAGAACCCGGAGTTGCCCTTCCAGGAATACGAGACCAGTGCCCGCCTCGCCGAGGCCTTGGAGACCTTGGGCTACGAGGTGACCCGCGGTGTCGGCGGCACTGGTGTGGTGGCAATGTTGCGCAACGGCGAGGGCTCCACCGTGATGCTGCGTAGCGATATGGATGCCCTGCCTATCGAGGAGCAGACCGGCCTTGACTATGCCAGCCGTGAGACCGCCGAGAACGCCGACGGAAAACGAGTGCCAGTGATGCATGCCTGTGGTCACGACCTGCACAGCAGTTGCCTGGTGGGAGCAGCATCGGTTCTGGCCGCACTGAAGGAGCATTGGTGCGGCACCCTAATGCTGGTCTGTCAGCCGGCGGAGGAGGTGTTCGGCGGGGCCAGGGCGATGCTCGACGATGGTCTCTACACGCGTTTTGCCCGTCCGGACATCGTGCTGGGCCAGCACAACATGCCGGCTCTGGCCGGTACGGTGGGACATATCGCCGGGAGTGCCATGGCCGCCGCCACCACTCTGAGAGTGACGGTGCACGGCGCTGGGGGACACGGTTCCATGCCAGCCCAGACCGTGGACCCCGTGGTGATCGCAGCTCACATCGTTACCCGGCTGCAGACCATCGTCTCCCGTGAGGTGCCGCCAGAGGAGACCGCGGTGGTGACAGTGGGTAAGCTGCAGGCCGGCACTCAGGGCAATATCATCCCCCACTCAGCGGAACTCGAGATCAATATACGCAGCTTCGACAATGCCCTTCACGGCCGGGTGCTGGAGTCGATCCGTCGCATCGTGCGCTGTGAGTGCGAAGCAGGACGCTCGCCCCGGGCCCCGGAGTTTCAGGTACTCTCCGAGACCATTTCCCTGCACAACGATCCGGGGAACGTGACGCGGATACGCCACGCGCATGCCGACTACTTCGGCGAGTCGGCGTTGTTCGCGATGCCCCGGCTCAACGGCAGCGAGGATTTCCCCTTCTACGGCAATGCCGTGGCCGGTGGCTTCGGTGGCGAAGACATCCCCTGTGTCTACTGGTTCATTGGCGCCACCGGCGAGGAGCGCTGGCGGGAAACCCCGGGGGAGAGCGTGGCAGAGAAGATGCGCCATCTAGAGATGCCGCACTCGCCCTACTACGCGCCGGGGCAGGAGATGACCCTCAGGACCGGCATGGCGGCCCTGGCCACGGGGGCTTTAGCGTATCTGGGAAGCTGAGCCACAAGCCATCATGCTGTTCCGCCATGGCAGCTCCCTATGCTCTTGTCTGGATTGTGCCATGGCGGCCAGCATTTCTGGGTCAGCATCTTCGGCCTCATCGCTGCGAAACGGTTCCTGGAGGGGCTGATGTCATGATGGCGCGCCGGCTCTTGTTTGCCGAGAGGTGTGCAACTTCTTGCGAACCGAGTCGGGGGTGAACGGCGGTCGATAGAACCGCACCCCGGTGGCATCGAACAGGGCATTGGCGATCGCCGGCGCACCGGGCAGTGAGGTGGATTCGCCGACACCCAGAGGCGCCGAGTCGGGGCGATCCATGAGTAGAACATCGATCTCGGGCAGTTCCGAGAAGCGCAGGATCGGATAGCCGCCCCATTCGCGGCTGACGGGCAAGCCATCTTCGAACGCGACGCTTTCCTTCAACGTGCGGCTCAAGGTCTGGATGACGTTGCCGTGCACTTGGTGGCGGACTCCTGCCGGATTGATCATCAAACCGGCATCCTGGCCGACGACCAGACGTTCGATGACGATGCGCCCCGTCTCAAGATGCACCTTGAGGAAGACGGTCCAGGCTGCCAGGGCGGCGCCGAAGCCGGGGAACTTGCTATGCACGTATTGGGCGTAGGCGAATCCGCGCCCCCATCGCCAACCGTCGCTTTCCCGTTCGGTGCTGGCCGCGAGACGAGGCATCCATTCGGCGCGCTGCGCTACTGCAGCGACCAGGGCTCGGGCACGCTCGTCGTTCAGATGACGAAGTCGATAGTCGACGGGGTCCATCCCGGCCATCCACGCCAGTTCGTCGATATAGCTTTCGTGGGCGAAGGTATTGGGCAGGGCGGAGACGCCACGTAGCCAGGCGGCACGTACCAGGGTCGGCACATCGTCACAGGCGATGCGTCGGTGTGGATAGCGATAGGGTGGTACCGCGGTACGGTCGCCCATCTCGAAGGGGATGTCGCTCGGTGCCACGGTACCGGTCAACAGTAGCGCCAGGGTCGGGGCGTTGTTGGACGGGTAGCGGTTCACGAAGTCATAGCCGGCCGGGCTGCCGTCGGCATTCAGCCCGCCGTCGACGTCCATGAGCTGCCCCGCGCCCTTGGGCTCCCAGCCATGCTCCTGTTCTCGGCTGAGCTGTACCCGTACCGGACGGCCCACGGCGCGTGACAGCAAGGCGGCATCGGCGCCTACGTCATCGGCGCAATTTCGGCCATAGCAGCCGGAGACTTCCATGCGCTGAATATCGATCATACCCTCGTCGAGTTCCAGCAGCCTGGCCAGGTCGGCGCGCAGGCTGTGGGGATTCTGAGTGCCCGACCAAACCGTGAGGCCATCGTCGCGGTAATCGGCCACCGAGCATGAGGGGCCGATCGAGCCATGTAATTGGTAGGGCCACACATAGGTGCGCTTCAGTCGGTGGCTAGCTTGTTTCAGGGCGGTGTCGACGTCGCCTTCCTCGAGCAGTGGGCGACGCTTGGCGGGCAACTCGCGTAATGCCTGCTCCAAGTCATCCAGCTCGGGGAGCTCGGTGACGGGACGCCAGGTGACTTTCAGGCGCCGAGCGGCTTTGATCGCCGCTTCCTCGCGTTCGGCCACCACGCCGACGAAGTCGCCGATGACCACGACCTCGACCAGGCCTGGTATGTCGGCTACCGAGGACTCATCCACATGCATCAGACTGTGGCCGACGAAATCGCCACGGTCGTGGCCGACATAAGGTGGTCGAACCACCCGGCCATGCAGCATTCCGGGCAGACGCAGGTCGTGAACGAAGGTGAGTTCGCCGCTGACCTTGGCGGGGATGTCGACTCGCGGCGCTCGCTGGCCGACGATCCGGTATTCGCTGATAGGTTTCAGGGCCACGTCGTCAGCCAGCTTCAAGGCATGGCGTCGCCCTTTTAACAGCACGCCGTAACCGATGGCCTGCCGTGGGTCGCCTTGGAGATGGATTTGACCATTTTTGCTACGCAGGTCCTCGGTGGAGACACCGAAGTGTGCCGTGGCCAGGGACATCAGGTGGTGCCGCGCCTGGGCCGCCGCGCGGCGCAAGGGCTCGGCGGTGATCTGGATAGTGGCGCTGGCGATGGTGGGACCCTGGTTCGGCACTTCGGAGGAATTGCCGAGAATCACGCTGACATCCTCGAGACGCACATCCAGCTCTTCGGCGACGATCTGTGCCAGAGCGGTGCGAATCCCGGTGCCCAGGTCGACGTGGCCATTGAAAGCCATGACATGTCCATCGTCGAGCACGGCGATGAATAGCTCCGGCTCGGTCGGGATGAAATCGGAGTGTGTGCCGGGTTGTCCTGGCGCAGGCTTGGGAGGCACCACCGGGTCACGGTAAACCACCAGCATATCCGGGTCGTTGAGCAGGGAGTGCCGCAGGGGCAGGGAAGAACGCGCCATCGAAGAGCTCCTGGTGATTGATTCTCGAGGCAAGCGGATGTTGTCTCCAGCGGCAAAGTAGTTATAGTGTATACACTATAAATATGCCGCAGTGACCGAGGGTTTTCCACCCTCTCATGGTATGTCGAAATACCTCGTCATGCCGTGACCATGCGCCCTATGGAAAGGATAGGATCATCAATGCAGCCTGAAACCCAACGTCACGAGTCGAAAAATTGTGAGCGACACACGCCTTCCGAGCAAGGCTACGACTTTTCGGAACAGGTCGGGCACCTGCTTCGCAAGGCGTATCAGCGCCACACCGCGATCTTTCAGCGCCATAGTTGCGATAAGCAACTGACCGCGATCCAATTCGTGACTCTGTGTACGGTCATGGAACATGGCCCCAACTCGTTGACCGAGATCGTCAATGCCACGGCCATCGATCCCGCCACTATCCGTGGTGTGATCAAGCGGCTCAAGGCGCGCGACTGGATCACGCTTTCCACCGACCCCGCCGACCAACGCAAGGTCATGGTCAGCATCACGCCGCAGGGCGAGGACCTGGTCGAGCAGATGGTGCCGCGTGCGCAGCGCATCACCGATCTGACCATGGGTTACCTCAACCCCGCCGAGCGTGTCGCCCTGCTGCATCTGTTGACCAAGATGAACGAGCAAGGCGAGCCAGAGGATTAAGGAAACACTTCCAAAGCTCTTGCTCCGTCAGTCCCAGACATGACGATTGGCTTTGAAATACTCCACGGCTTCCTCCACGCCGATTACGTCCCCGTACTTGCTGTCGATGTCGAACAGGTTGGCTTCATGCGGGGCTGGGTGGCGGTCTCCCACACACTCGCGCACCACCATCACACGAAAACCATGCTGCATGCCATCTACCGCTGTGGCGCGAATGCAGCCGCTGGTGGAACAGCCGGCGAGAACCAGGGTATCGACGCCCAGCGCCACCAGCGTCGGTGCCAGAGAGGTGCCGAAGAAGGCACTGGCGTACTGCTTGGTGATCACCAGTTCATCGCGTTCGGGTGTCACCTCGGGGCAGAACTCGGCATAGGAATTACCTGCCACCATGGCTTTCATCACCGGCGCCTTCTTCACCCAAACACCACCATCCAATTGGTCGGGTCCGTGGTAGCGGATATTGGTATGAATGACCGGCGCACCCGCCTCTCGGGCTGCGTTCAGCAAGGCCGGTGACTGTGCCACCGCTTCCACCACTCCGGGGGCGAAGAGGGGCGAGCCCTCAGTGGTGTAGCCCTGCATGAAGTCCACCACCAGTAGGGCGGCTTTTTGGCCGAAGCCGATGCGGCTGTCCCAGACCCCCTTGTAGTTGTCGGCGGCCGAACTGTCCTCTCGATTTGACATGATGGCTCTCCTCAGTAGGCGCCTGATAGCAGTGCGCCGGCGCCCGGCACCACAGGCTCCAGTTCCAGCGACTTGAGCATGGCGTAAGTGGTGGCGATGGCCGCGGTGACCACCGGCTTGCCGGTCAGTGCCTCGACCTTGGCCACTGCGGGCAATGACGGCATCTGCACGCAGGCGGAAAGTACGATGGCATCGGCTTTGGAAAGGTCGAGAGTCGCGGCGATTTCCGGCAATTTGGCCGGGTCGTGACGTGCCACCTCGAGGTTGTCGGGGATCTCGAGGGCGCGATAGTCGAGCACCTCGATGCCCTCCTGGCGGATATAGTCCACTACCAGCTCGGTCAGTGGCTTCATGTAGGGCGCCACGACCACGACGCGCTTGGCGCCGATTACCTGGAGCGCATCGACCAGGGCGCCGGCGCTGGAAACCACCGGCGTATCCTTGCCATTTTCCTGGGTGCGCTGACGCAGGCGTTGTTGCGATTCGCGATGGTAGCCGGGCCCCATCGACATGATCGCCACCAGGCAGGCATAGCCCATCACGTCCACGGCGGCATCCGAGAGCTCCAGGGCGCAACGGTCCGATTCGGCATCCATTGCCGCCAGTTCTTCCTTGCGCACGGTCTTCATGCGCATGCGGCTGGAATGGAAGGTGAAACGCTCGGGACGGATCTGTTGGCGTGCCGTCAGCATGGCGGGAATTTCGGTTTCCATGGTGACGTTCGAGCTGGGCACGATCTGCCCGATGCGGTAGGTCTTGGTCATGTCACTGCACTCCCTCAAAGCTCGGGTCCCAGGAAATCGCCGAAGGCGTTGAAGAAGCCCTCGTAGTCGTCCCAGGGAATCATGTGGCCGGCGCTTTCGGTGGTGGTGATGCGGACCGAGGGCATCAGTTCACGGATCTCGGCCTTGTCGGTGTCCTGGATGACGCCACCCTTGCCAGCGCAGAGTAATAGCGTTGGCACGTCGACGGCTGGCAAGTCCTGATGAATGTCCACGCTGTGGAATTCCTCGAAGGCCTGCACTATTGCCGGCTCGAAGCAGGTGTGTAGCCACTCGGCGCGCAAGCGTAGATGCTCCTCGCTCCAGGTCGGGCAGTACTGACGCATGGCCTCGATGTTTGCCCCACGGATACAGTCGCGGATCGAGTCGACGTACCAGGGCAGTTTGCTGGGGTATTCGCGACGCCCGGGACCCGATACCGGCGGGTCGATCAGCACCAACTTGTCGACGTTCTCGGCGCCGCGGGTCATGGCACGAATGGCGAAACGGGCGCCCATTGAGTGCCCGGCCAGGACGACGTTCTCGAGCTCCAGGGCACGAATGAAAGCAATTACGTCATCGGCGCAGGTGTCGGTGTCGTAGTCGAGTTCCGGCCCGCTGGAGGAAAGGCCGCGCCCGCGTACGTCGAGAACGTAAGTGTCGAAATGCTGGCCCAGGCGCTCAGCGACGAAGCCCCAGGTGACGGCGGGGCTGGTGATGCCGGGGATCAGCACCAGCGGCTGGCCGGTGGAGGAGTTGTCGCCACCATAACGCAGGTAGTGATGTCGAATGCCGTTGGCGTGCACGTTGGCGCCGTAGAGAAAGGTACTGCTCATGCCGGGCTCCCTGTGGTGGTAGGGTGGGGATGCTTGAGGGGCTCCTCGAATACGTCGTAGCCGAATACCCATGACGGGTCCTCGTCATGGCGTAGCCAGGTGTTGTCATGGGAGACCTTCTGCACGCGTGAGGCACGCTCGAAGCGGTTGGCCTTGTACAGTTCGAGGGCCTGCCGATAGCGGTCGCCGCCGACTTCTTCCAGGCAACGCACCAGCATGGCGGCGTCTTCGATGGCCATGGCGGCGCCCTGTGCCATATGCGGCTTCATCGGATGACAGGCATCGCCCAACAGCACCAGGCGGTTCTCATGCCACAGTGGAAGAGGATTGCGCTCGAGCAGCGGCCACTTGGTCACCTTTTCGGTGCAATCGATCAATGCCTGGACCACCGGGTGATAGCCCATGAAGGCTTCGCGCATCTCTTCACGCGAGCTGTCGATGAAAGATGTGCCGTGGTTCCACTCCGGCTCTGGCACTCCCGTGACGTAGTAGTACTCCTTCTCATCACCGGTCACGAAGTAGACCATCATGTGCCGGTCTTCCGACCACCACTTCACGCAGGCTTCGAAGTCCAGGTCATAGGCGGCCAGTTTATCGGCAGAGATGATCGCGCGGTGAGCCACCCAACCGCTGTAGATAGGGGCCTCGGGGCCGAGCAGCTTTTCGCGGATACGGGAGTTCACGCCGTCGGCGCCGATCACCAGGTCGGCTTCGTCGGTGGTGCCGTCGGCGAATCTCATGACGACCTTGTCGCCGTTGTCGTCGACATCGACCAGGTGTTTGTCGAAGTACAGCCGTGCGGGATCCAGGGTGTCGACCATCAGGGCATGCAGGTCACCGCGGTGAACAGTGATATAGGCAGCGCCGTACTCGCGGCGAGCGAAATCGCCGAGCGGGATGCGTGACTGGTATTCGCCGGTCATGCCGTCACGGCTGAACCAGAAATCGGGGTGAGAGCCCATGGCATTGAGCTGGTCCTCGATGCCGATGCGACGCATCACCTTCATCACGTTGGGGCCGAGGTGGATGCCGGCACCCAAGCGTGAGAAGGCGGGAGCCTGTTCGAACACCTTGGTCGGATAGCCAGCTTGTTGCAGCAGGGCGCCGACGGCGGCTCCGCCCAAGCCGGCACCGATGACCGCGATCGTCGGTTTGTCGTTCATGGGAAGGGGTCCTCTGTTGCTCTTGTTTGCAGGGTCCGCGGTGCGATCACGCCCTGGTGGCGTGCCTCTTGCGTAAAAACAACGTATACACCATTTTAAAAAGGGTCAAGCACTGCTTTTGATAAATGTCGTGTGTGAGGGTGGGGCGCTTGAAAATACAGGATGTTGTGACTAATAGTGGTGTTATAGGTGGTTTTCGAGGTCTTGATTCGTTCTTGCCAGTCCTTGGGAAAGAGTGCTATACGTTGTAAACACCTCAACTAAAAAGCGTATGCACCATAAATTACAAATCAAAGAGAGACCTGCACCTTGCTGGTGCGGAGCGCAATGAAAAGGTGACAAGATGCCAGTTAGTCAGAGCGAGTTGACCCAGCACTTCGAACACGTGTTGAAGCTGTCACGGGTGGATGAAACCCAGAGTGTTGCGGTGCTCAAGAGCCACTACTCCAACCCCTTCATCGTCACGGCCGCCATGGAGGCGTCTTATCGTCTCGGGGCCAAGGCCTATGCCGTCGAATTGCCGGCCTTCAACCATCGTACGGCCATGGGCAACGACCTGACGGCCTATGTCGGCCACACTGCCCTGACCGGCCATCCGGCGGCGCAGCAGGCGTTGATGGCGGCCGACCTGGTGGTCGATACCATGATGTTGCTGCATTCGCCGGAGCAGGAGGCGATTCTCGAGTCCGGCACCCGCATCCTGCTGGCCGTAGAGCCGCCCGAGATGCTGGCGCGAATGCTGCCCAGTGAGGACGACAAGCGGCGGGTCGAGGCGGCGCGTCAGCCCTTTGAAGCGGCCGAGAGCTTCAGGGTGACATCCGCAGCCGGGACCGACTTCCGCGCCAGCTTGGGACAATATCCGGTGGTGACCGAATACGGCTTCGCCGATGAACCGGGTCGCTGGGACCACTGGCCGAGCGGTTTCCTGTTCTCGTGGCCCAATGAAGGCAGCGCCGAGGGCAAGTTGGTACTTGATGTCGGCGATATCCTGTTGCCCTTCAAGACCTACGTGCGTGACAAACCGGTGACGCTGGAGATCGAGGAGGGGTTCATCCGCCGTATCCATGGCGGTTTCGATGCCGAGTACCTGCGCGAGTACATGGCCCACTTCAAGGATCCCGATGTGTATGCCATTTCGCACATCGGTTGGGGGCTGCAGCCCCGCGCGCAATGGACGGCCTTGGGCTTGCATGACAAGAACGATGCCATTGGCATGGATGCACGAGCCTTCTACGGCAACTTCCTGTTCTCCACCGGTCCCAATACTGAGGTCGGTGGGCCACGCAACACGCCGTGCCACATGGATATCCCCATGCGCCACTGCTCGGTCTACCTGGACGACCAGGCGGTAGTGGTGGAGGGTGACGTGGTCGCGCCGGAGGCGTCGCGTATCGAGACCTGACCCGCTCCCATTGGGGGCTAAAGCCAACAACAACGACCAGAATCCCCATGACACGAACGCTGACCCTGACCGTCAATCGGCAGTCTCACCGCATCGCGGTGGCGCCGGAAACCACCCTGCTGCATGTGCTGCGCAATGACTTGGCGCTGAACGGGCCCAAGTACGGTTGCGGCCTGGGCGAGTGCGGTGCCTGCACTGTGCTGGTCGACGGCCTGGCGGCACGTGCCTGTGTGTTACCGGTAGCGGCCGTTGTTGGTCATGAGGTGACAACGCTCGAAGGGTTGGCAACGGCCGAAGGGCTGGACCCGGTGCAGGTCGCCTTCATCGAGGAGCAGGCGGCGCAATGCGGTTATTGCCTCAATGGCATGATCATGAGTGTGCGTGCGTTGCTCAATCACGATCCTCATCCCTCCAAACAGGCGATTCGTGCCGCTCTCGAGCACAACCTGTGTCGCTGCGGCACGCATGTCGAAATCCTCAAGGCCGCCTATCGGGCCGCCGGTCATGACGATGAGGGGGAGTGCGTATGAACGGCTCCGCGTCTCGACGCCCGACAGGTATCGATCGGCGACCCGGGTCGCTCGGCGGCGAGGGGCGCTTCGGGGTCGTGATTCGCCCACCCGTCTACCGGCTACGTGACGGCACTTTTGTCTGTTCTCGTCTGCTGGGTGTGGATCGTAATAGCGTTGCGGCGCTACCGGGTCGAATCGAGGTCGTGATTGAGGGCAACTTCGTGGGTGTCGTGGCCACCAGTCTGCAAGCGGCGCGCGAAGCGGCTCGGCGATTGCATCTGGAGTGGCAGCCGTTGACGGCCACGGGTGATAGTCCCCCGCGAGGTCGAGCGTTGGAAGCGGAATCTTCGCGGCACAGCGGGAACACTGTCGAAACGGCTGCGCCGCAAGGTAGGTATCTAACACGGCACTATGGCTGGCCAAGCCGCATGCGTTGGGGCGATGAGCCAGGCTGGGTCGTCGCCGATCATGCCCATGATCGGCTCGATGTCTGGGGACCGACGGCGACGCCGACCCTGCTCAAACGCGACTTGATGGCACTCACCGGGCTGCCCCAGGAGACCATCGATCTACACTGCACGGCCCAGGCCTCCGGCATCGGAAGGCACTGCGGCGACGATGCCGCTGCCGATGCGACCCTGATGTCCAGGGCCGTGGGGCGCCCGGTCGCCGTGTGGTTGGATGCCAGTTATGTGCGCGATGTCGAATCTCTTGGCCAGGCCCAGCGCATTGCTGTCAGTGCCGAACTGAATGCGCAAGGTGCGATCGAGCGATACCGCAATCGCCAGGAACTTGCCGGCAGCGATACGCCAGTGGTGGCGCTATGGCTGAGTGGCGTGCTCGACACTCAGCGTCATGATGATGGCGCGACCAGCGAACCGGTATCGCCGCCGTTCTCTCCTTATACCTTCCGCGACCAGCGTCTCGCGGCGCCCGGTGTGTCGCGGGAAGTCCATGGCGATGATGGCGTTCTCGAATTGCAGCATGGCTTCGCCAGGGAATCCTTTCTCGATGAAGTGGCTCGGACAAGCGGCCAGGACCCCGTGGCATTGCGCCTGCGCCATCTTGACGATCGGCGTGGCGTGGAGCTGATCGAGTCGGTGACCCGGCGCGCTGGATGGGTTTGGCCGACCAAGGCCAACGAAGAGGGATTGAGTGCGGATGTGAACCGTGGCCGCGGCTTCGCCTATGCACAATTGCCTGATCGGCATGGACGTATCGACGAAGGCGTTCGTTCGGCGTGGATTGCCGATATCGAAGTCAACCGGATTACCGGCGACGTGAGCCTGACCCGCCTGGTGGTTGGTCAGGACTCCGGTCCCTTGGTCGATACAGCGCAGTTACAGGAGATATTGCAGCAGCGGGTCCTGGGCGTGGCCAGGCCATTGCTGGCCAGGGAGCCGAGCTTCGACGAATGGGGTGAGAATGGGGGTGGTGAGAGTCAGAGCAAGTTGACAGCCGAGACCCGGGATGTTGCCAGGGCACCTTGTTCCACTCCAATGAAGGGCAGCGATGGTGAGCAGGTGTCAGCCTTGTCGCCATTGGATGAAGCGGATCTCTCGCCCGGTGTCGCGGTAATTGCCAATGCGCTCTTCGATGCCACCGGTGTGCGTTTCCGCCAGCCTCCCTTTACTGCTCCCCGGGTACGCCAGGCCTTGCAGGGTGAGTGCGGGACAAGTGGTAGCGAGGCGACAGCCGGACGGCGCCTATCGCGCTGGCGCTGGCGCTGGCTCGCCGGGGCGGCGGTGGCGACGGCAGGAGCGGCTGCCATGTTATGGCCCTGGAAGTCGCCTATCGCGCCGGTGGCCCGGCCTGCCGCCAATCTGTATTCCGCCGAGACTATCGAACGGGGACGGCTGGTCGCCGAGGCGGGCGACTGCGCCGTTTGCCATACCGGCCAAGGCGGTATCGACAATGCCGGCGGCAGGGCCTTCGATACGCCCTTCGGCACGCTCTATAGCACCAACATCACGCCTGACGAGGCAACCGGCATCGGCAACTGGTCCTATGCCGCCTTCGAGCGAGCCATGCGTCACGGTATCAGCCGCGATGGTCGGCATCTGTATCCGGCTTTTCCCTACACGGCCTTCGCCAAGACCAGCGACGCCGACATGCAGGCACTCTATGCCTACCTGATGGCACAGCCCGCGGTCAGTGCGGAGCCTCCGGCCAACGAACTGTCGTTCCCATTCAACATGCGTGCGTTGATGGCCGGCTGGAATGCTCTGTATCACGATGCCGCCCCCTTCCGGCCCGATCCGTCGCGAAGCGATCTGTACAATCGCGGTGCCTATCTTGCCGAAGGGCTTGGGCACTGTAGTGCCTGCCATTCGCCACGCAATGTCCTGGGTGCCGAGCAGGGCGGCGAACGCTACCTGGCTGGCGCCCTGGTGGAGGGATGGGAGGCGCCGCCTCTCAACGCCCTGTCCCGTTCACCGATTCCCTGGAGCGAGGAAGCGCTGTATCGATACCTGCGCGGCGGTGAGTCCGAACTGCATGGTGTGGCATCGGGGCCGATGGCGCCGGTGGTGGCGGGGCTCGGCGAGCTTCCGGAGTCCGATGTACGTGCTATCGCCCACTATGTGGCGGCCCAGATGGACGCCTCGGTAAACGATACCGACGATGCTCGCAGCCAGGCACAGCAGTTGGTGGCTCGCTCGGCGGCGAGCACGTCCGGCATGGAAGCCGGCGAGCGACTGTTCGATGGTGCCTGTGCTTCCTGTCATGTCGACACAGGGCTGCCGTCGTTCACCCAGGCCAAGGTTTCTCTGGCACTCAACACCAACCTGTATAGCGAACGCCCCGACAATGTCATCCAGTCGATTCTTGGCGGCGTGCACGCCACTAACGTTTCCGGCATCGGCGAGATGCCGGGCTTCGCCGACAGCTTCAGCGATTCCCAGGTGACGACCCTGGTCGAGTACCTCCGGGCCCGCTTTGCACCCGGGGAACCTGCCTGGTCGGGGGTCGCCGAACGCGTGTCGCAAATCCGCAAGGACGATAACAAGACGCACGGGTAAGTGCGTAAGACCGATTTTCGCCACGAACCATGGCGAAAAATTCCCCACTCTGACGCTACCAACAAGACGAGGTGGAACATGCAACGAAGTAAATGGGTATGGCTGGTATGGGCGGTGGTGCTGCTCTGCTACCTGGTCCCCTACACCCTGCTGACCGACGTGCAAGCGTGGTATGGAAGCTTCCTGTTCTGGACCGTCGCCGGTCTGGCCGTAATTGCACTGAATGTCTTCATAACAAAAGACTTCGAGGGGAAATGATCATGACCGAGTCGCTTATTTGGTGGTCGGTGGCGATCTACCTGCTGGTCGCCATCGCCATTGCCATCCTGTCCCGCCAGGGCAAGTCGCAGGACAACATGTCGGGTTATTTCCTTGGCAACCGGCAAATGAATGGCTTCGTCTCCGCACTCAGTTACAGTGCCACGACCTATAGTGCCTTCATGATGGTCGGGCTTGCCGGCTTGACCTATGCGGGCGGCGTCGGCGCGCTGGGCTTCGAGATCATCTATTTCGCTGGCGTGTCGCTGGTGGCGATCTTCGGTCCGAAATTCTGGGCAGTCGGCAAGAAGTTCGGCTTCGTCACGCCCAGTGAGATGCTCGGCCATCGCTACGACAGCAAGAACGTCGCCATGGCGGTATCCATTGCCAGTTGCCTGTTCCTGATTCCTTATGCCGCGGTACAACTCGCCGGGGTCGGTTACCTGCTCCAGGGCACGACGGGCGGTGCGATTCCCTTTACCACCGGGGTGATACTGGCTACCGCCATCGCCATCTTCTTCTCCTATGTGGCGGGCATTCGCTCGGTGATGTGGACCGACTCACTGCAGGCGATCATGATGGTGGTGGCGTCGACGCTGGTCGCCCTGTTGGTCATCCAGGGGTTGGGTGGCTTCGGTGCCCTGTTCGATACCCTGGCTACCGAGCACCCGCAGTCGCTGACGGTGCCGGGCAGTGGTCTGTTCAGTTTCGTCACCTTCCTGGGGCTGACCATTCCCTGGTTCTTCTTCAGCCTCTCCAACCCGCAGGTCAGTCAACGCCTGTTCATGCCGGCATCGCTGCGCTCGATGCGTCAGATGTTGCTCGGCTTCCTGGTGTTCGGTTTCATCTATACCCTGGTCTCGGTGTTGTGGGGCTTCTCGGCGCTGGCGGCCTTCCCTGGGCTGGAAAGCGCTGACCTGGCTACCCCGACGCTGCTCGGTTCCGTGCATGTCCCACCGATTCTCGGGGTGATCGTGATGATCGGCATCATGGCCGCCGCGGTTTCCACCATCGATTCGATCATGCTCACGCTCTCCTCGATGTTGGCGCGTGACGTCTATGCCAACGTCAAGCCAGGCACGAGCGAAAAGCGTCAGCTGATCGTCGGCAAGGTGGTGATTCCGGTGATCGCCCTGATGGCGCTCGGCTTCGCCGAATTGCAGCTCGACCTGATCGCCGTGCTGTCGGTAGCCGCTTCCTCTGGTCTGGTGGCCGTGGTTCCGGCGATCATCGGTGCCTTCTACTGGAAGCGCGGTACTGCCGCCGGGGCCTTGGTCAGTGTCATCGGTACCGCTGCCTTCGTGCTGTTCGTCTATGCCATCGGCAACTCCTTCCTGGGTCTGCCGGCTGGCATTTGGGGCATCTTCGTTTCCAGCGTGCTGTTCGTCGGCGTGAGCATGATGAGCAAGGCGCCGGAAGAGAGAGCCGACGAGTTCCTCGATGCGATATCGAGCCAATTGCGGATTCGCAAGGCTACAGGTGTGGTATCCGAGCCGCCGCTCCAGCAGGCCAAGGCAGGCCACTGAGTCGGTATCGCAGCCTGACAGTGAAATAGTGGCTCGATAACGAATGAGTGCCGCGGTGGGAGGATATCCCGCCGCGGCGCTTTGCTTTGAGCATGCTTCCTGCCTGCTACCTGAAAGAGAGCTTCCATGACTCTCGGAAGAGTGGGGAGGGCGGGCAGCGCGTCCTCTATACCAAAGTCGTTGTCATATCTTGGGAATGTCCAAGGGATGGTGGTGATTTTGCCTTATTCGTCGGGCAGCCTTGATCAAAAATGCAATAACCGAATCCCAGTGTCGATTACGCTGAGACTTGCCCCCGGCACGGGTAGCGGCGCCGGGGACGAGGTCTTGCTAGATTAGCGGATAACTATAACGAGGGAGTCCCCTATGCAACGCACGCTGTCCCATTGTCTGGTGGCGCTGTCCATTGCCGGCCTGTCAGCCACCGCCCATTCCGCGACCACTCTGCGCATGGCGCACTTCTGGCCCGGGGCGTCGGGCATCAATCAGGACATCTTCGAAGTCTGGGCCAAGACGGTCGAGGAAGAGTCCGGTGGCGATCTGCGCGTTCAGAATTTTCCCTCCGGCACCCTGGCCAAGGCTGACGATATCTACGAGGCCGTGGTCAACGGTATCGCCGATATCGGCTTGACCGCCCAGGGCTATACGGCTGGGCGTTTCCCTCTGTCGCAGATCGTCGAGCTTCCCGGGGTTTCCGACAACGCCCTGCAGGGCGCCTGTATCCTACAAACGCTTTACGATGATGGGCATCTGGACGAGGAGTACGCGGATACCCGACCACTGTTCATGTTCACCACCGGGCCAGGCTATATCCACACCATCGATACCGACGTACAGACACCTGCCGACCTCGAGGGGCTGCGCATTCGCCGTCCCACTGCCGTGGCTGGCGATATCCTCGAGAACATGGGGGCCAACCCTGTCGGCATGCCGGCACCGGATATCTACACCTCCATGCAGCGAGGGGTGATCGACGGCCTGAGCTTCCCGTGGGAGGGGCTGAAGGGCTTCCGTATCAACGAGCTGGTCGAATATCACACCCAGGTGCCGTTCTATTCGCTGATCTTCGTCGCCACCATGAGCCAGCGCAGCTATGACCGCCTGAGCCCCGAGCAGCAAGCGGTGATCGATGCCAACTCCGGGATGAAGTGGGCCGAGAAGGCCGGCGAGGTGTTCCATCGCCTAGACCGGGAGGGCAAGCAGGAGGCCGAGGACGCTGAGCATACCATCCGTGTGGTCGATGCTCCGCTGGAGCATCCCGACTGGCAGAAGCCGCTTCAGGACGGCATTGACAACTACTTGGCCGGGCTGGAGGAGCGCGGCCTCGATCAGGCTCGCGAGGTCTATGAGGCCGCCCTCGAAGCGCGTGAATCCTGCGCCGCCAACCAGGGTTAAGCGACCATGCAGTATCGACTGGAACAGGCCAGCCATTGGCTGGCCTTGCTGTGTCGTGTCATCGCCGGCATCGCCCTTGTGGCGTTGCTGGCAGTGACCATCGCCGATGTGGGGACGCGCTATCTCTATCGCGTGACAGAGGGGGCTATTGCGCTGCGTGTTACCGGCAGTGTCGAGCTAGTCAGCTACCTGATGCTTTTCTCCCTGCTGTCGGCCATGGCCGCCAATGTGGAGAAGAGCCAGGTGGTGGTCGAAGCGTTTTCTCATGGCCTCTCCGGCAATCTCAAGGCGCGCTTGCATGGCGTCTACCTACTCGGCTTTGCGGCGCTGGGCCTCATCCTGTTCATCGGCTTGCTCGGCTCCGCGGAGGGGGCCGCCCGCCATGGCGAGGTTACCCAGGATCTGCGTTTGCCGATGAGCCCCATCTATTACGTGGCCGCAATACTGAGTCTGTTGCTTGGGATTCGCAGCCTGATTCACGTGCTGTTGAGCGCCGTCTTCGGCATCGATCAGGAGGTGTCCCATGGCGAGTGAAATGATCGGTGCCGTGGGGCTCGGCCTGCTGCTGGTGCTGATGGTATTGCGCGTGCCGGTGGCACTGACCATGTTGATCGTCGGGGTGGTGGGGTTTGCCCAGGTGATCAGCTGGGATGCCGCTATCGCCCAGGTCAAGACGGTGCCGGTGGAGGTGCTGTCCAACTATAGCTTCAGTGCTGTGCCGATGTTCATCCTGATGGGCGTGTTGGCGGCGCATTCCGGCATGGCCGGCAAGCTGTTCGATTCCACGCGGGTGATCTGCGGCGGATGGAAGGGCGGCCTGGCGATCGCCGCGGTGGGTTCCTGCGGTGTTTTTTCGGCGATCTCCGGCTCCTCGCTGGCGACCGCCAGCACCATGACTCGGGTCGCGCTGCCGGAGATGGAGCGTTACGGCTATCACCGTGGGCTGGCCACCGGGGCGTTGGCCGCAGGCGGCACGCTGGGCATCATGATCCCGCCAAGCATCGCGCTGCTGATCTATGCCATCCTCACCGAGCAGTCGGTGGGCGACATGTTCATGGCCGGCCTGGTGCCGGGGTTGATGGGGCTGGTGATGTACGCGCTGACGGTGAGCGTGGTGATGCGTCTGAAGCCCACGCTGGCGGTGGCCGGCGAGCCGACCGCCTGGAAGGAAAAGCTGGTGTCGATGAGCGGCCTGGTACCCTTCTTCGCGGTCTTCCTGGTGATGATCCTGGGAATCTACTTCGGGGCCTTCACTCCCACGGAGGGGGCCAGTGTCGGGGCATTTGCCACCCTGCTGTATGCCCTGGCCAAGGGCATGCGTGGTCGTGGGTTGTGGCGCAGCGTCCAGGAGACCCTGGCGCTGTCCAGCGTGGTGTTCTTCATGCTGGTGGGGGCCGAGACCCTGGGCTATTTCATCTCGGTGTCGCGCATCTCCTTCTCGATCAGCGACTTGCTCTACGGCATGGATCTGGCGCCCATCGTGGTGGTGCTGTGCTTCCTGCTGCTCTACTTCGTGCTGGGCATGTTCATGGACTCCATCGCTATGCTGGTGATCACCGTGCCGGTGGTGTTCCCGATCATTCAGTCGCTGGGCATCGACCCGATATGGTTCGGCATCGTCACGGTGCTGACGGTGGAACTGGGATTGATTACCCCCCCAGTGGGTATGAACGTGTTCGTGATCAAGGCAATGGCGCCCCACGTCGGGCTCGGTGAGATCTTCAAGGGCGTGTCGCCGTTCATCGTCTCTGACTTCCTGCGCCTGGCGCTGCTGGTCCTGTTCCCGGTGCTCACCACGCTGTTTTTGATCTGACTGCCGCGGGGGCGGCGTCATTCGGGGTGCCGGTCGTCACATCTTCCTGCCGCAATCGAAACGCCTTGGGTGACAAGCCGGTTAGGCGTTTGAAGAAGCGCGTGAAATAGGCCGGTTCCGAAAAGCCCAGGTTATCGGCGACCTGGCTGATGGTCATGTTGGTGTAGGTCAGTTCGCGCTTGGCCTCGAGCAATAGCCGCTCGTGAAGCAACTGCAAGGCGCTTCGTCCTGCCAGGCGCCGGCACAGGGTGTTGAGATGCGCGCTGGTCACGCCGAGCTGGGCTGCCAGTGACTCGATGGTGGGTTGCATGCGGTACTGGGCTTCGATCAGCGCCTGGAAATGCTGGAGGTGAAGCCGACCCTTGTCGCGGTGGCTCACCTTGGTTGACTTGTGGTGATGTGGGTCGGCACGCCTCACCAGCTGCACCGCCAACGCCTGGATCTGCGCGTCCAGAGTGAGTTCGCGCCCCAACGCGGGGTGGCGATATTCGTCATGAATCTGCTCCACCAGGGTGGCGATGCGCCGCGAGTCTTCTGCCTTGGACAGAGTGTAGTAGGCGGGCTGGGTCAACACGCTTCCCTGGTGGGCGAGTCGTTCGGCCAGGTGCTGGGCCAAGGGCTTGGCCAGGGTCACGATGTGTCCCTTGATGTCCTGCGAGAAGCGGAAGCCATGGATGGTCATGGCGGGAATCGCGATCAATGCCGGCCCCTGCAGCCGGTGCTCGCTGCCTTCCAACTCGAGGCTCACCTCACCGGTATCGATATGCAGGATGTGCACCAGGTCGGCATGACGATGGGGCTTGATGTGCCAATCGTGAAGGCGGCTGCGTTCGGCGATCGATTCACAATGCAACAGGTCCGGCGTCGGCCATTGGCGTGTTTCACCGTAAAGCTTGAAGACCGGAACGGTATCTTGGGTAACCGGAGGCATAAGCGTTTCACCGTAAGATGCCGATTGCGACTAAAGTTTGGTCTTGATCTTCGCAATGTCCAAGAGTTGTTGCCCAATATGCCTTAAATGGCCTTGTTATGCATTGAAAAATACAAGCATTGGATCAAGGCTAACGAACGAGGCAATCATCGTGAAAACGCAAGTCGCCATCATCGGTGCGGGACCGTCCGGTCTGCTGCTCGGACAGTTGCTGCAGCGTCAAGGCATCGACAACGTGATTCTCGAGCGACGCTCGGGAGAGTACGTGCTGAGTCGTATTCGCGCCGGGGTTCTTGAGCAGGGCATGGTCGATCTGCTGCGCGAGGCCGGTGTCGATGAACGGATGGACAAGGAAGGGCTGCCGCATGACGGCTTCGCGCTGGCCTTCGATAATCGCCGGGTGCGCGTTGACCTCAAGGGGCTGACGGGCGGCAAGTCGGTGATGATCTATGGTCAGACCGAGGTAACCCGCGATCTGATGAAGGCTCGTGAGGCGGCTGGCGGCAAGACTGTCTATGAGGCCGATAACGTCCAGCCTCATGACCTGGAGACCAAGAGCCCCTACGTCACTTTCGAAAAGGATGGCGAGACGGTGAGCCTGGCTTGCGACTACGTGGCGGGCTGCGATGGTTTTCACGGTATCTCGCGCCAGTCGATTCCCGCCGATCGTCTCAAGACCTTCGAGCGGGTCTACCCGTTCGGCTGGCTGGGCATTCTCTGCGATACGCCGCCGGTGTCCGATGAACTGATCTATGGGCGCCACGAGCGGGGTTTCAGTCTGTGCAGCATGCGTTCCCAGACACGTAGCCGCTACTATATTCAGGTGCCCAGCGACGAGAAGGTCGAGGACTGGTCCGACGAGCGTTTCTGGGAAGAGCTCAAACGCCGCTTGCCCGATGATGTCGCAGCCAACCTGGTGACTGGGCCCTCGATCGAGAAAAGCGTCGCGCCGCTGCGCAGCTTCGTCGCCGAACCCATGCAGTACGGGCGCCTGTTCCTGGTCGGCGATGCCGCCCATATCGTCCCACCCACCGGGGCCAAGGGCCTTAATTTGGCGGCCAGCGACGTCAATACCCTGTATCGGTTGATGGTCAAGGTTTACCACGAGGGACGCACCGACCTGATTCCGCGCTATTCCCAGACATGCCTAAAACGGATCTGGAAGGCGGAACGATTCTCCTGGTGGATGACGTCCATCCTGCACAAGTTCTCCGACGAGGAGGATTTCAGTACCCGCATGCAGCAGGCCGAACTCGACTACTACACGAGTTCCGAGGCGGGCCTCAAGGTGATCGCCGAAAACTACGTGGGGTTGCCCTATGAATCGTTGGAGTAAGGCTTTTATTTCAGCGATTCCCTGATCCTCCTTGGCCCGGGCTGTATAGCGGACAGCCCGGGCGCTTTTTCTTCAATGGGTGGTCGTGACGTTACCTTGGATCAGCCTGCGTCAGAGCGCCCCCTTGGCCTTGGCGGTGTGGGTGGCGATGGCATCCATCAGTGGTGGCGACAGGCAGTCGTAGGGTTCCAGGTTGAGCTCTCTCAGCCTGGCGCGTACCGCGCCCATCTCGTCCGGGTTGGTGCCGGACTCGATGATCGAGGAGACGAACGCCGCGAACTCCGGCGCTGCCCAGCCCTTGTCATTGGAGAGTTCGGGATGAATGAAGTCGAGGCCATGGAAGGGATGGTCGGTGTTCTCGATCCGTCCGTACATGTGCACGCCACAATCGCGGCAGGCATGGCGCTGAATGACGGCAGAGGAGTCGACGACCTGCAGCTTGTCCTCGTTAGCAGTCACCTGGAGCTTGTCGCGCGGGACCACTGCGACCATCGAGAACAGGGCGCCCTCGGGTTTCCAACACTTGGTGCACCCGCATACATGGTTGTGAGCGCACTGGGCATCGACGGTCACTTCGACCTTGTTGTCGGCGCAGTGGCAGTACAACTTGCCACCGGTAAAGCTATCGCTACCCGGTTGCACGCCATTGTCGACGGCGGGATGGATATTAATGCTCATGGCTTTCTCCCCGGCCTTGTCCTGTGTTGTTTCCTGGGTTTTTTCCTGCGTTGTCGTCGCTGATGTCGGCGTTTCCGCTGCACTGCTTCGCGTGGTTGAGGTAGTGGGTTTCGACCCGCCGAACCAGCGCTGGATCATGTCCATCAGGCTCATTGGCTTGTTCTCCTTGTCCCCGCGCTCAGTAGTGCAGCACGCTACGGATGCTCTTGCCGGCATGCAGCAGCTCGAACGCCTCGTTGATCTTCTCGAACGGCATGTCGTGGGTGATGAACTCGTCGATCTTCAGCTCGCCGTTCATGTACCGCTCGACATACCCCGGCAGCTCGCTGCGGCCCTTCACGCCGCCGAACGCCGTACCTCTCCACACCCGACCGGTCACCAACTGGAACGGCCGCGTGGAGATCTCCTCGCCGGCCCCGGCCACGCCGATGATCACCGACTGCCCCCAGCCCTTGTGGCAGCACTCCAGCGCCGAGCGCATGACGTTGACGTTGCCGATGCACTCGAACGAGTAGTCGACCCCGCCGTCGGTCATGTCGACGATCACTTGCTGGATCGGGTCCGAGTAGTCCTTGGGGTTGACGAACTCGGTGGCGCCGAACTGGCGCGCCAGGTCGAACTTGTCGGGGTTGACGTCGATGGCGATGATCCGCGCGGCCTTGGCCATCACCGCGCCCTGGATCACCGCCAGGCCGATGGCGCCCAGGCCGAACACCGCCACCGTCGCGCCCGGCTCGACCTTGGCGGTGTTGAGCACCGCACCGATACCGGTGGTCACCCCGCAGCCGAGCAGGCAGATCTTGTCCAGCGGCGCCTCCGGCGAGACCTTGGCCAGCGACACCTCGGGCAGCACGGTGTATTCGCTGAAGGTCGAGCAGCCCATGTAGTGGTGCAGCTGCTGGCCATTGAGCGAGAAGCGCGAGGTGCCATCGGGCATCACCCCCTTGCCCTGGGTGGCGCGCACCGAACTGCACAGGTTGGTCTTGCCCGACAGGCAGAACTTGCACTGGCCGCATTCGGCGGTGTAGAGCGGAATCACATGGTCGCCGGGCTTGAGGGAGGCGACCCCTTCGCCGACCTCCTGGACGATGCCGGCGCCCTCATGGCCCAGCACCGAGGGGAACAGGCCCTCCGGGTCGGCCCCGGACAGGGTGTAGGCGTCAGTATGGCAGACGCTGGTGGCCTTGATCTGCACCAGCGCTTCCCCGGCCTTGGGACCTTCGACGTCGATCTCATTGATTTCCAGCGGCTTGCCGGCTTCCCAGGCAATCGCGGCACGTGATTTCATACGGCTCACTCCTCTCATTGTCATTCTTGTTGTCGTTGTGATGACTTGCCTTGGTCACTTCACTATAGCCAATGCCGCACCACAGGTGAGGGGGTATGGAACCACCATTGCCCTGACAATCGGCCAGCGGCCAGAGCGTCTGCCAGGGAGGCCAGCATGCCGGGTGTCAAAGCTGCCAGAGATGCTTCTTGAGCTTGCCATGGAGCCAGGTTTTCGCTGCCGCGTCGCAAGGCCTGCCAGGTTTTCGACAAGGCGTCTTCAGGGGTCTCCGGTGGTCCCCAGGTAGCAGTCAGTGCCTGGCGGCGCCGCTCGAACACAGTGGCATCCAGATGGGCCAGGCGTGTGCCTTGCGTGATGAGAAACTCGCACACCGCCTGTCGCAGTATCGCGATATCGGCACTGGGCGATTGCACTACGTAGCCCAGGCGTGGCCAGCCACTGGCCTCGCGATAGCGTACCGCCGCCACATAGCCGAGGTGTCGGTGTTGGCGAAGTTCGTAGTGGAAGGGGGCGTCATGGCACTGTGCCAAGAGCTGGAACAAGGTCTGGCTCGTCGGGCTGTCGTCGGGAGCATCGACCTGCAACATCACCGCCTGGTCTTCGCCCTGGGAAGATAGCCATTGGGTGGGCCAGTGTGCGATATCGGCGGAAGCTGGCGAAGTGTGATGGGAGTGTGACGTCGCTGGGCTGGGCAGGCGGTCGCGAAGAGCGACGGCCAGTCGTCGGCAACTGGCCATGGCGTCGCTGGCGCTCATCGTTCCACCGGCCCAGGCCACAAGCGTTGGTTGCGAGTAGAGGTCAGGCGGTGGCAGGTCGTCCAGGCGCGCGAGCAGGCGTTGGGCCAGCAGCCCCTGTTCCGAAGCATCAGCCGATTTCTCCACATGGGGTTGCCAGGCAGCCAGCACCTGGGCAAGACAGGATTCGAGTCGTCCGGCATCACCCCAACTCAATGCCCAGTCACCGCGGCCATCGCTGCCCAAGGTCAGGTTCAGACCCTGGGCGAAGGCAGCCTGACGCAGGGGTAGCGTGCACTGATGCCAGTGCCTCAGCCGAGCGGACGATTCGCTGGGAGGCGCTGGCCAGGCCAGCCCCAGATAGGCATCGATCAGGGGCGGTCCACCTCCCCACCACAGGGGGAAGTCGTCATCGGTGGCGACGAGCCCGGGAGTGACGGACATCGTATCGCTCACCAGGGAGCGGCATTCGAACGTCGGGGGCGGTTGGCGAGGCCACGGAGAAATCCCGGTGGTCATAGGAGGAGATACCAGGCGCAAAAGTGTGCCCGTCTCCGACGCCGTTTCACAGGCCTTCCTCGACGCTGGCAAGGGCTCGAGCACGCGGCACTTGTCGGCATGCAGCCAGTCGGACAGAGCGTCGGGAGCAGCGTCCGCGCTGGGAGGAATCGCTGCCTCACCGAGGGAAAGGCGCTGGGCCAGGGTTCTAGGCCAGGTGTCGAGATCATGCGGCACGGTGGGGCATGCGACTGGCGTCGGCAGCCTCTTGGCCAGATCGGCGACCCATGCCTGGCAGGTGGTCAGCAGTGTTTCGATCTGTTGCTGCCCGGCCGGGGACAGGCTCAGTGTCAGCGACAGGACGGGGGTGGTGGTATCCGCGTTCAGCTCGGCATCGAGATCAAGAATGGCCGCGTGGTGTTGCAGCGTAGCGGCCAGCGCGCCATCGCACAGTGCTGTGGCCAGACACTCGCCAGCCTGACGTTGGGCAGGCGACAACGGCTCGGGCAACGGCCACAACAGCTCCAGCGTCATTGGTATGGGCGCCAGGTCGCTGGGCGGACGCCACTGTACCCGCACCGCTGCCGCCCAGCGTGGAGGTCGGCAGGGGAGGTCTCCGGCTCCCGCGGGAATCGAATCCCCGGCAGCGGTCAACAGGGCAAGTTGCCGGTTGGCCGGTTGGGGGCCGAGCAGCACCAGGCTGATTCGCTCGGCACGATAGTGGCTGGCATGAAAGCCGGTCAGGGCCTCGTGCAGCGCTCGTGGGTTACTGTCGACGCTACCGCCGAGGCTGCGACGATGGCCATGATGAAAGTGTGCTGCTGGGTGCGAAGGCTGAAACAGTCGCGACATGGCGGCTTGTCGGTGCAGCTCCGGATCGGCGAGTCGAGCGCGAAATTCAGCTTCGATCACGTCGACTTCGCTGGCGATGCCGTCGCAAGCCAGGGTGGGGTGGATCAGGATATCTACCAAGCGCTCAAGCCCCGCCTCAGTTGCGTCGGGCGGCAGGTTCAGATGTACATCGGTGGTGTATTCGCCGGTATGCGCGTTGTAGCGCCCACCTTGCTCGCCGACCCAAGTGGCGAAATCGCCGGGCTGTGGGTGTCGAGCAGAGCCCAGGAATAGCGCATGTTCGAGCAGGTGAGCCAGGCCGGGCCAGGCTGTCGGCTCATCGAGATAGCCCGCTCCAACCGCGGCGACCAGGCGTGCCTGGCGGGCCGTGGGGACCTCGATGGCCAGAGCGCGCAAGCCGTTGGCGAGCCGGCGCTCGGCCAGGTGGCTGCCCGGCGGCAGGCCCGCTACTCCACAGTGGGTGGTCATGGCACGTCCCCACCATGAGCCGCGAAGAAAGCCAGCTCTCGAGCGATCAATCGGCGTCGGTTGGCCGGGTGCCGAATGCCGTGGCCTTCCTCGGGAAACAGCACCACTTCGGCCTTGACCCCTTGGCCTCGCAAGGCGGCGGCCATGAACAGCGTCTGGTCGGGGAGTACCACGGCGTCGCGTCCTCCCTGGAAGAAGATGACCGGCGCGACGAAGGTATCGAGACGATTGACCGGACTGGCATCATGCTTGGCAGTTTCGTCGCCCAGCAGCCAGTCGAGATAGCCCGACTCGAAACGATGGGTCTGGGAAGCCAAGCGTACGGCATCGGTAACGCCGTAGAGGCTGGCCCCGGCTCGGAAGCGCTGAGTGCTCGCCAGGGTGTTTAGCACCGTGAAGCCACCGGCACTCTGGCCTCGCAGGAACAGGCGTTCGGGATCCACCAGGCGGCGGGCGACCAATTCGTCGGCCAAGGCGACGGCATCGTCGACATCGAGCCGGCCCCATTGGCCTGCAAGGCGTTCACGGAACGCGCGCCCCCAGTTACCACTACCGCGTGGGTTGAGGTCCGCCACCGCATACCCCTGGAGCGTCCACCAGCGGGCCAAGGGGTCGAATACCGGGTAGCTGGCCGCGGTGGGGCCGCCGTGGATACGCATGATCAAGGGCGGGAGAGTGTCTCCCGCGACGTCGGGGAAGTAGACGAAGGCCGTGACCCGCTCTGTTTCGGAGGCCGGGGTGCTAATCAGGGTCGGCAATGGTGGGTCGTCGGGTGTGGGCAGGGCAAACAACGTTTCCTGACGCTCGTCGCCGAGGTTCACGCGCACCAGCCGGGCAGCGTGGCTCTGCCCCTGGGTGATGGCGTACAACCACTGTTCGTGCATGGCCAGCCCGATGATACGGCTGGCCTCGGGCAACAGTCGTCGGTGAGCGTGGCCTTGCTCATCAACCTGCCATAGCGTGGCGGCTCCCTCTTGGAAGCGCATCAGCAGGCCACCTTCTTTCGGCCATAGGTGGTGGCATTCGCCCAGTTGCCAGGGAGTGGGAACGTGATCGGTGGGGATGTCGCCGATGGCCTGGGCCGTGTCACCGGTGAGACGGTAGGGCTGCCACCAGCCCCGGTGGTCGCTGATCACGATCAGGCTGCTGTCAGCAGCGAAGCGTGGCTGGGTCACCGCGCTACCACCATCCCAGGTATGCTGCTGGACGATTCGGCCATCGCTGCCGAGGTCGGCGATGCACAGCCGCGAGCGTTGCCAGGGCATATGTGGCAGGTTCCATTCCACCCAGGCCAGTCGCATGCCATCCGCTGTCAGCGTCGGTGCGTCGTAGAAGTCGGCACCCTCGGCGAGAACGCAACGCCCATCGTCGTTCAGCGCGACCAGGCACTGGCTGGCGTCTCGTGAGTTTCCCTTTTCTTCCACTGCCAATACGCGTTGGCGCAAAGGGTCCGCCAGCAAGCCGCCATAGCGAGTCTCGGGTTGTGACCACCAGGGTTGTACGTCACCCCCTGTCAGCTTCTGGCGATACAGCATCTGATGGTCACCGGCGACGAAGATCACCGTGTCGCCGAGACGGGTGTGCGCGCCGCCACCGTAACCGTTGACGTGGCTGGCCACGTCCATCTCGCTTGGGGTCAGGGCCTTGGCTCGGCCATCGCACCAATGCCACAGTCGGCGTGCTCCGCTGACGGGATCGGCGGCCAACCAGAACACGCCAGACTCGTCGGCACGCAGGTCGCCCAATCCGTCGGCCGGGCTGGCGGCCTGATGTAGTGCTTCGTCGCTATTGAGATGAACTCTCGACTCATTCATGCGCGACAGAATACCCGCGACTCATGCGTGTTGCGTGGTGTCAATTCGTCTACCCGACGGCGGTCGCGGGCAGCCTCCTCGCGTGCGGCCTCGATCAGGTGGTGATCGGGCGACAGCGCGCACACCGGGTCGGTGGCGGCGGGATCGCCGGTCAGCAGGTAGGCCTGGCAGCGGCAGCCGCCATGGTCGTGATGGCGCTCGTCGCAGTCGCGACACGGTGACGGCATCCACGCCTCGCCACGGAAGCGGTTGAAGGCGTCGCTGGCGTACCAGATCGTCTCGAGCGGTTGCTCGCGCACGTTGGGGAAGGTCATCGGCAGCATGCGCGCGCTGTGACACGGCAGCACCGCGCCGTCGGGGGCCACGGTCATGAACAGCGCCCCCCAGCCGCCCATGCACGCCTTGGGCCGCTCGGCGTAGTAGTCGGGCACCACGAACAGCAGGCGCATATCGCGACCGCGTTCGGCGAGCCGCTCGCGCCAGCGCGCGGTGGTGGCCTCGGCGGCGGTGAGCTGGGCACGGCTCGGCAGCAGCCCGGCGCGGTTGAGGTGCGCCCAGCCGTAGAGCTGGCAGTTGGCCAGTTCCACCGCGTCGGCGCCCAAGTCGTCACACAGCGCGAGGATGGCGTCGAGGTCGTCGATGTTGTGACGGTGCAGCACCACGTTGAGCACCATCGGGTAGCCGGCGGCCTTGACCGCGCGGGCCATGGCGAGTTTCTTGGCGTGCGCCTTGGGCGAGCCGGCCACCGCCGCGGCGAGCTCGGCGTCGCCGGCCTGCAGGCTGATCTGGATATGGTCGAGGCCGGCGTCGCGCAGGGCCTGGAGGCGCGCCGCGTCGAGGCCCAGCGCCGAGGTGATCAGGTTGGTGTAGAAGCCCAGCCGCCGCGCCTCGGCGACCAGCTCCTCAAGGTCCTGGCGCACCAGCGGCTCGCCGCCGGAGAAACCGAGCTGCACCGCGCCCAGGGCGCGGGCCTGGCGCAGGGTGTCGACCCACTCGGCGGTGCTGAGCTCGTCGCGGTAGGCGGCGAAGTCGAGCGGGTTGGAGCAGTAGCTGCACTGCAGCGGGCAGC
>NZ_BMXS01000032.1 GCF_014651875.1 Litchfieldella qijiaojingensis | reverse complement strand
TACCGGAAACGCGCCTATCAGCGTCAACGACGGGGAGAACAAACCGCGTCGTCAGAATGACGAAATTACCCCACCCAACCGGCCATTTTGATTGTCGCCAAGCGGTCAAAGTAGTTGACGTCGCATAGGCAAGTGGCCGTGGTGACCTCCCCTGCCAGGCCAGACATGCCAAAACAGCGCATTAAACTGGAAATTGCCAGCATTCCGGCTTATACCCGGGAAGCACACGGTGTGCAGGTCCATTACTCATTCCTGCCCGATGGGTATAGTGACCTCCTGGTGGTGACCGAGAGCATGGACGAAATCATGGCGGACAAACTCGTATCACTGGTCAATACCCAAAAGTATGTTCGCCACCGCGACATCTGGGACCTTCAGTGGCTTAAACAGCAAGGGGCCAAACCCGATATCGACCTCGTGCAAAAGAAGATCCATGACTATCGGGTCGAGCACTATGGGGACAAGGCGCGCCAAATGCAGGAGAGGCTTCCAGGGATCATTTCTGGACAGTCGTTCAATAATGAAATGACGCGCTTCCTGCCGACAGAGACGCTTGAAAGAACGATTCACAATCCGAAGTTTGCCGACTTCCTGTCTCGAGAGCTCAAGAACCTGCTTGGCAGCGTTGTGCAGACGCTTGAGGGGCCGGAGCCTGGTTCAAGTGAACCGGAATTCACTCTCTAGCTAGTACGAGACTGCCAGCAAACAGAAACCCCGAGCCTTTTAGGCTCGGGGTCGGAATTCGGAATATCGATGATGGCGGACCGGACGGGACTCGAACCCGCGACCTCCGGCGTGACAGGCCGGCATTCTAACCGACTGAACTACCGGTCCGCATGGTGGGTGATACTGGACTCGAACCAGTGACCCCCAGCATGTGAGGCTGGTGCTCTAACCGACTGAGCTAATCACCCTATCGATGGGCGGTGGGTACCGTGGATACCCAATGTCAGTGCAAGATGGCGGACCGGACGGGACTCGAACCCGCGACCTCCGGCGTGACAGGCCGGCATTCTAACCGACTGAACTACCGGTCCCCTTTGCGAAGCTGGCCGGGTGTGGCCGTCGACGCGGATCCTGGCATCTGACAGTGACAGCGGCCTTGCGCTGCCGAGCGGAAAGTGGCGGACCGGACGGGACTCGAACCCGCGACCTCCGGCGTGACAGGCCGGCATTCTAACCGACTGAACTACCGGTCCGCATGATTTCCTTCGTGATCGAGCGCATCGTCAGACGATGGTGGGTGGTACAGGGTTCGAACCTGTGACCCCCAGCTTGTAAGGCTGGTGCTCTCCCAGCTGAGCTAACCACCCTCGGTCACGTGGCGCTGCATTCTACAGAGGCAGCCGCTAATGTCAACGCTTTTCGAACCTTGGCAGCCTCTCTCATGGTACACCGATTCTCGCTCGCGTTCATTGGCCTGTTCGCTGTTACGCTCCTTCAATGATACATCGCCATATACTCGCCGATGACCTTGGCCGCCTCCTCGATGAGCGACGTCTGGGTCCGCCCCGAGACCTTGCGTGGTTTCCAGTCGTGCTCGCCATCCTCAAGAAAATGAACTCGTGTGCGAGATGTCAGGTCATAGCCTGCGACCTCGTCTCGACCGCCGAATGGATCGCGAGCGCCCTGCATCACCAGCACCGGACAAGCGAGCAGCGGCCAATGCGCCAGACGGGTCTTTTCCGGTTTACCCGGCGGGTGGAAAGGATAGCCACACAGGACCAGCCCGGCGGCAGAATCGCGAGCCGCCAGCAGGCTGGCTGCCCGCCCTCCCATCGACTTGCCCCCCAGCCAGGGTGGCGAGAGATTCGGATGTGACACAATGTCGCACCAGCCGGCTAGCTCATCCACCAATCGGTCAATTTTCGGAGGCGGCCGGCGGCGGCCCTCCTCACGCATCCGCTGCATGTAGACAAACTCAAAAGCCAGGGTCTGCACCCCCTGCACCTCCAAGGCCGAGCGCAACCGTTGCATGAAAGTTGAATCCTGACCGGCGCCTGCGCCATGGGCTATCAGCAGTCGCCCATGACGGGCCTCACCCCGCACCTCCAACGGCCCTCGCCCCACAACCCAGAGACGCCCCTGCCCCCCTTGCCCCAAGTACTCAGGGGCCTCTTCAGGCATCAGCCGAGCATAATCCTGAACGTTATCTTCCAACACACCTCCTCCTTTAGTAGCTACGCTTTAAGCGGCAATGCATGTTCAGCTTAGGCTCAGGCTGCGCTAGAATCGCGGCCCTGAATATTGACCTACATCATCATGCGGGCGGTCGAGCCCAGGCACACTAGCGCCCGGGACGTCTCCCCCACACCGCGTTCGATGGGAACCTGACATGAGCACAGCAATAGAGCACCCGACCTACAACTACAAGGTAGTTCGGCAGTTCGCGATCATGACGGTGGTATGGGGCATCGTGGGCATGACCCTCGGTGTCACCATTGCCGCTCAAATGGTATGGCCGGAACTGAACCTTGGACTTCCCTGGACCAGCTTCGGCCGCCTGCGCCCCTTGCATACCAACGCCGTGATCTTCGCCTTCGGTGGCTCGGCGCTGTTCGCTACCTCCTACTACGTGGTGCAACGGACCTGTCAGACTCGCCTGTTCTCCGACAAGCTCGCCGCCTTCACGTTCTGGGGCTGGCAAGCAGTGATCCTCTCCGCCGTGATCAGCCTGCCGCTGGGCTATACCACCTCCAAGGAATATGCCGAGCTGGAATGGCCTATCGACCTTCTGATCGCCGCGGTCTGGATCGCCTATGCCGTGGTCTTCCTCGGCACCATCAAGGTCCGCAAGACCTCTCATGTCTATGTCGCCAACTGGTTCTTCGCCGCTTTCATTCTCACCGTCGCGGTGCTGCATATCGTCAACAGCGCAGAAATGCCGATCTCGGCAATGAAGTCTTACTCCATCTACGCCGGTGCCGTCGATGCCATGGTGCAGTGGTGGTATGGCCACAACGCAGTCGGCTTCTTCCTCACCGCGGGCTTCCTGGGCATGATGTACTACTTCGTGCCCAAGCAGGCCGAGCGCCCAGTCTACTCCTACCGGCTGTCGATCGTGCACTTCTGGTCGCTGATCATCATCTACATGTGGGCCGGCCCGCACCACCTGCACTATACCGCGCTGCCCGACTGGGCACAGTCCCTGGGCATGATCATGTCGATCATCCTGCTCGCACCGTCCTGGGGCGGCATGATCAACGGCATGATGACCCTCTCTGGCGCCTGGCATAAGTTGCGTACCGATCCTACCCTGCGCTTCCTGGTAGTGGCACTGTCGTTCTACGGCATGTCGACCTTCGAAGGCCCGATGATGGCCGTCAAGACCGTCAATGCGCTGTCTCACTACACCGACTGGACCATCGGCCATGTTCACGCCGGGGCACTGGGCTGGGTCGCCATGATCACCATCGGCTCCATCTACCACTTGCTGCCGCGCCTGTATGGCCAGACCGAAATGTTCTCGGTCAAGCTGATCGCCGTGCACTTCTGGCTGGCCACCATCGGCACCGTGCTGTACATCGCCGCCATGTGGGTCAACGGCATTCTGCAAGGCCTGATGTGGCGCGCTGTCAATGCCGACGGCACCTTGATGTTCACCTTCATCGAGGCGGTGGAAGCCAGCCATCCCGGCTACGTCGTGCGCTGGGTCGGTGGTCTGTTCTGGGTAACCGGCATGCTGATCATGGCCTTCAATACCTACATGACCATCCAACGTCGCGAAACCATCAGTCAGCCGATTCCGCAGACCGCCTGAGCAACCAGGGAACCAGATAGCGATGAAACACGAGATTGTCGAAAAGAACGTCGGTCTGCTGGCCGTGTTGATCCTGGTGGTGATCAGCTTCGGTGGCCTGACCGAGGTGGTCCCCCTGTTCTTCCAGAAGGAAACCACAGAGCCAGTAGAAGGGCTTGAGCCACTTTCCGCATTGGAGCTGGAAGGGCGCGATATCTACATCCGCGAAGGTTGCATGGGCTGCCATTCGCAGATGATCCGCCCATTCCGAGCCGAAACCGAGCGCTACGGCCACTACAGTGTCGCTGGGGAGTTCGTCTACGATCACAACTTCCTGTGGGGCTCCAAGCGTACTGGCCCGGACCTGGCCCGCGTCGGTGGCCGCTATAGCGATGACTGGCATCGTGCCCACCTCTACAACCCCCGCGATGTGGTACCCGAGTCGATCATGCCGGCCTACCCGTGGCTGTTCGAGAACACGCTCGACGGTCGTGACACGCCACGCAAGATGAGGGTGCTGCGCAGCATGGGAGTACCTTACACCGACGAAGACATCGAGGGTGCCACCCGAGCGGTACGTGGCGAACAGGAAGTCACCGCCCTGGTCGCCTATCTGCAGCAACTGGGCACCGTGCTCGAGGGTACGCGTTGATCATGGATATGGGGACCTTTCGCGGCATCATCACGCTGCTGGTACTGATTTCCTTTCTCGGGATCATATGGTGGGCCTACTCCAAGCGTCGCAAGAAGGATTTCGACGAGGCGGCGAACCTGCCCTTCGCCGATGACGATGATGAACCGCAGAACCGTGACGATAGCGCCTCCGGTCGCGAGGCTGATTTCCGCCACGCTGATTCCCGCAAAGACAAGGGAGACAAGAACACATGACTAATCTATGGGGTGACTCCCTTTCCGGTTTCTGGAGCGCCTGGATCATCGTCATCACGCTGGGCACCATCGCCTTCAGCGGCTGGGTGCTATGTGCCAACCGCAAGACCGACAAAGTGCCGGATGCCGAGGGCAACGTGGATACCACCGGCCATACCGCCGATGGTATCGAGGAGTACGATAACCCTCTGCCCCGCTGGTGGTTCATGCTGTTCATTGCCACCATCGTCTTTGCACTAGGCTATCTGGCCCTCTATCCGGGGCTGGGCAACTATGGCGGTGCGCTGGGCTGGACTCAGGAAACCCAATGGGAAGAGGAGGTCTCGCAAGCCGAGGAGCGCTATGCGCCGCTCTTCGCCCAGTATCAGGAGGTCCCGATTCCCGAGCTGGCCCAGGATTCCGAGGCCATGCGGGTCGCCGAACGGATCTTCCAGAACAACTGCGCGGTCTGCCACGGTGCCAACGCTCAAGGCGGCTACGGTTTTCCCAACCTGACCGATGACGCCTGGCTGTACGGTGGCGAACCCGAGAACATCGTCACCACCATCACCAACGGCCGCAATGGTCTGATGCCGTCCTGGCAGCAGTTGGGGAGTACCAATATCGAACACGTCACCCAGTACGTGCTATCGCTGTCGGGTCTCGAGCACGACGAGCAGCGCGCCGAGCAGGGGCAGGCGATCTTCGCCGCCTCATGCGCCGCCTGCCACGGGCCGAATGCTACCGGCAACCAGGCATTGGGAGCCCCCAATCTGACCGACGACGACTGGCTGTACCAGGCCCCCGGGCAGAGCGTGGCCGACGCCGTGCGCCAGACCCTGCGCAATGGTCGCAACGGCCATATGCCGGCGCAGGCCGCTTATATCGGCGAAGACCGCGTCCACCTGGTTGCCGCCTACGTCTACAGCTTGAGTCTGCAAGACTAAGCACCCAATGGGTGCGGCCTCGAGTCGCACCCATTCTCTCCCCCCTCGCCAGCCGCTAGAATGGTCCTATCTCCACGCCTGCAGCCCACTGTGGTATTGCCATGCCAGACAAGATCCCGACTCGGGACGTGACCCCCGACCCGACGGTCGGTCGACACGACCCCCGCGAGACGGTCACCCAGGAGATGTACGCCAAGCGCCAGCATCTCTACGTGCGTGAGATCAAGGGATTGTTCCAACGCATCCGACGCAGCACCAACTGGATGCTGATGGCGCTGTTCTTCGGGCTACCCTGGCTGAACTGGGGCGACCGCCCCGCCGTGTGGTTCAACCTGCCCGCCCGGGAATTCCACGTCTTCGGTGGCACCTTCTACCCGCAGGAGTTCTTCCTGCTGGCCTGGCTGCTGATCATCTGCGCCTTCGGCCTGTTCCTGGTCACGGTGTTCGCCGGCCGGGTCTGGTGCGGCTACACCTGCCCCCAGAGTGTCTGGACATTTCTCTATATCTGGGTCGAGCACCGTATCGAGGGGCCGCGCAACCGGCGCATCAAGCTCGACAAGCAATCCTGGTCGCTGGACAAGGCATGGCGCAAAGGCGCCAAGCATGCCATATGGCTGGCTATCGCCTTTGCCACCGGCATCGCCTTCGTCGGCTATTTCACCCCGATTCGCGAATTGGTCATGGACATCGCCACCCTCAGCGTCGGCGGTTGGGCGATCTTCTGGATCGGCTTCTTCACGGTGTTCACGTATCTCAACGCTGGCTGGCTGCGGGAACAGGTGTGCATCTACATGTGCCCCTATGCCCGCTTCCAGTCGGTGATGTTCGACAAGGACACCCTGATCGTGTCCTACGACACGGCGCGCGGAGAGCCTCGCGGGGCCCGCAAGCGCGGCATCGACCCTCGGGAGAAGGGACTGGGCGACTGCATCGACTGCGATCTCTGCGTGCAGGTCTGCCCCACCGGCATCGATATCCGCGACGGCCTGCAGTACGAATGCATCACCTGTGCCGCCTGCATCGATGCCTGCGATAGCGTGATGGACAAGATGGGCTATCCACGTGGGCTGATTCGCTACACTACCGAACACTCGCTGGAAGGTAACAAAACTCGTATCATGCGTCCTCGCCTGCTTGGCTACCTGGCCGCACTGGTGGTGATGATCGGACTATTCGGTTGGACACTGGGCGAGCGCACTCCTCTGGAATTCGACATCGAGCGCGACCGCAACCAGCTCTATCAAATGACCCATGATGGACACATCAGCAACGTCTATACCCTCAATATCCGCAACCTCGATGACCGCGAGCATACTTATCGGTTGAGTGCCGAAGGCCTGCCTGGCCTGACCCTGAGCGGCGACGAGCAGGTTACCGTCAATGCCGGCAGTACCCGAATGGCAGCCATCGAGTTGCGCCTCGAGGCCGATGTCATCGATCGTCCCAGTGTACCGGTCCAAATCAGCGTACAAGCGGTGGACGACGACTCCATTCGCCATGAGCGCGAAACGCGCTTTATCGGAGAGCTCAAGAGATGACCCAGGACCCTCACTCCTTGCCCCCGTGGTACAAGCAGTTCTGGCCTTGGTTCCTGCTTGGCATCCTGCTCTCGTCGGTGGCTGTGAGCACCACTTTCCTGGTGCTGTCGATCAAGAGCTACGACGGCATGGTAGAGGACAACTATTACAAGCAGGGCCTGGCCATCAACCAGGTCATCGAGCAGGACCGTCGCGCCGCCGAGCTGGGCCTGTCGGCCGAGCTACTCATCGACGACCTGACCGGTGACATCACCGTCGAACTAGACGGCGAGCGTCGCCCTGAACGTCTGCTGCTGGCACTGGTATTCCCCACTAGGGGCGATCGCGACCTGAACCTGACCCTCGAGCACGTGCGCGACGGCCACTACACCGGCCAAGCCCCCAGCCGCCTGGAATACCGCTGGTACCTGCGGCTGCAACCCATCCAGGAAGAGCCCGAGTGGCGCCTGAACGGCGAAGCCAGTTTCCCTCAGGACGCCCCCATTATCCTCACCCCTGGAGAGACAAACGAAGGTTGATGCTCATCGTAACGGCATCCCTTCATGGGAGACGTTCATGACCAGTGTCGGTGCCGACACGTTGCTCCATGACACGGAGAGCTGCTACCACTGTGGCAGCCGCGTGCCCGATGGCACCCCTTGGACAATCGACCTGGATGACACCTCCCATCCCCTGTGCTGCCCTGGCTGCCATGCCGTGGCCCACGCCATCGTCGACGGCGGGCTGGCCAGCTACTACCGCTATCGCACCGAGCTGCCCGAGCGTCCAGGCGAGCGCCGCACCGCCCAAGCCGAGACCTGGGCGGTGTTCGACGATCCTGGCTTGCAGCAGGCCTTCGTCCATCCGGAAGGGGACGAAGGCCATGTCAGCACCACCCTGGCAGTGGATGGCATCACCTGTGCCGCCTGCGCCTGGCTGATCGAACATCGTCTCAATGCCCTCGACGGTATCGTCTCGAGCGCGGTCAACCTGACCCATCACCGGCTCCGCGTGGCCTGGGACCCCAGCCGAATCGAGCTGTCGCGCATCCTCGCCGAAATGGCATCCATCGGCTATACCGCCCAGCCCTACGAGCCTGATCAGGCCCAGACTCGCTTGCAGCACGAGGAGCGCATGAATGTGCGCCGCCTGATCGTCGCCGCCGTGGCGATGATGCAGGTGATGATGTTCTCGATCCCGATCTACGTTACCGAACCCGGCCAGCTCAGCCCCGATTTCCACGCCCTCTTCCACTGGCTCTCCTTCGCCCTCGCCACGCCAGTGGTACTGTTCTCGGCCCAACCCTTCTTCCGCAACGCCATCCGTGACCTGCGCTCGCGAGTGCTGGGCATGGACGTACCGGTATCGATCGCCGTCGGCGGCGCCTACCTGGCCAGCGGCTATGCGGTGATATTCGATGTCGGCGATGTGTATTTCGACTCGGTCACCATGTTCACTTTCTTCCTGCTGTTCGGTCGCTATATCGAAGTACGCGCCCGCCGCCGCAGCGGCCACACCGGCAATGCCCTGTCGAGCGTGCTGCCGATGTCGGCAATCCGCCTCACCGACACTGGCGAAGAGCGCATCCTTCCGGCCAGCCAACTCAAGGTCGGCGACCGGGTGCTGATCAAGCCCGGCCATGGCGTGCCCGCCGATGGCGTGATCGAGGACGGAGAATCGAGCCTCGACGAGTCGATGCTCACCGGCGAATACCTGCCGGTGACCCGGCGCGTTGGCGACAACGTCACCGGCGGCAGCCAGAACGTCGAGAGCCCATTGGTGATTCGAGTGACCCATGCCGGCAAGGACGCTCGAGTCGCTCGCATCGTCGATCTCACCGACCGCGCCTTCGCCAGCCGGCCGAAGATCGCTCAGATGGCCACGCGCATGGCCCACCTGTTCGTGCTGCGCTTGCTGTTCGTTACGCTGGGAGTCGCCGCAGTGTGGTGGTTCATCGATCCCACGCGGGTGCTGTGGGTCACGCTCTCGGTGCTGGTGGTGACCTGCCCGTGTGCCCTGGCGCTGGCCACCCCCACGGCCCTGACCGCAGGTCACGGCCAGTTGCACCGACGCGGCGTGTTGATCACTCGTGCGCATGCCATCGAGACACTATCCCAGGCAACCCGGGTGATCTTCGACAAGACCGGTACCCTTACCGCCGGCCAGATGCAACTGGCCGACACCCGTGCTCTGGTCCCGCTCGACGACGACCGGCTACGCAGTCTCGCCGCCGCCCTGGAAGCCCACTCCGAACACCCTATCGCCCGGGCCTTCCGCCCGTTCCGCCAGGCCACGGTACGCGCCAGCGACGTGGTCAATCGTCCCGGCTCGGGTCTGGAAGGATACATCGATGGCCGCCTGTATCGTCTCGGCAAACCCGACTTCGCGGCCCCGGATCACCACCCTGCGATGCCTGACGATCGCCAGTGGCTTCTGCTCGCCGAGGCTGGCGAGCCGTTGGCCTGGTTCGCCGTACAAGACCACCTGCGCGAAGACGCCGCCGCCAGCGTGGACGCCCTCAAGGCCATGGGGTTCGACGTCGAGCTGCTGTCTGGCGATACCGCCGGAGCCGTTGGCGAGCTGGCCTCGCGGCTAGGCATCGACACTTGGCACGCTGCAGCCAGCCCGGAAGACAAGCTGGCCCGTCTCAAGGCATTGCAGGCAGACGGCGAAACCGTGGTGATGGTTGGGGATGGCATCAACGACGTGCCCGTGCTGGGCGGTGCCGACGTGTCGATAGCCATGAATGGCGCCACCGACCTGGCCCGCACCAGTGCCGATGCCGTCTTGCTGAGCCCCCGGCTTTTGCGTATCGTCGAGGCCATCGAGATCAGCCGCGTCACGCGTCGCGTCATTCGTCAGAACCTGATCTGGTCGGTGTGCTACAACTTCTCGGCCCTGCCGTTGGCCGCGATTGGCGTCGTTCCCCCATGGGTGGCGGCGCTGGGCATGTCCGCCAGCTCATTGGTGGTGGTGAGCAATGCCTTGCGAATCGGTCGTTTGCGTGGCCCTCTCGCCACCGGGACCGCCCCTCGTGTCCAAGCGGAGCCCGCATGAGCATACTCTACCTGTTGATACCGCTGACGCTGATCCTGCTGTCACTGGCCATCTGGGCCTTCTTCTGGGCTGTGAAGAACGATCAGTTCGAGGATCTGGAAGGCCCGGCGCATCGCATCCTGTTCGACGAGGACGAAAACGACCTGACACCACCCCCCACTTCCAACGACCACGATTCGCATCGCTGATGGATCCGACCGGCCTCGACCTGCCACCCCTGATGGCCGCCTTCGTCTTCGGCCTGCTGGGTGGCGCCCACTGCATCGGCATGTGCGGCGGCATCATGAGCGCCCTGAGCTTCGCCGTGCCCCCCAGCATGCGCCATCCGGCAAGGCTTACCGGCCTGATGCTCGGCTACAACCTGGGTCGCGTTTCCAGCCACATGATCGCTGGTGCCCTGGCCGCCGGCCTCGGCACGCTGGTGGGCGGTGTGGCCGGCGAACTGCGCTTGGCATTGCAGGTGCTGGCCGCCACGATGCTGATCCTCATGGCCCTGTACATCGCCAATTGGTGGAAGGGCTTACTACACGTGGAAGCCGTAGGGCGTCGTCTGTGGCGCCACCTCGAGCCATTGGGCCGCCGCCTGATGCCGGTGGTAAAGGTGCCCCAGGCTGTTGCACTGGGCGCCGTATGGGGCTGGCTGCCCTGCGGGCTGGTCTACTCGATGCTGGCATGGAGCCTGGCCATGAGCGACCCTCTGCGTGGCGCGAGCTTGATGGGAGCTTTCGGGCTCGGCACACTACCAGCGTTGCTGGCCACCGGCTTCGCCGCCCGGGGCCTGGGCAACCTGATTCGTCACCCGGCCACCCGCACGATTGCCGCCACGCTCATCATCGCCTTCGCCGTGTGGCAACTGTGGAACCTGTGGCCCGCATCCCCCTCTCCGGCACACCACTGATCGGCTCCGCATGCCCCCGGCAAACGAATGATCGAGCGTTTGAAGCTGGAAGACGTCGCTTCGCGACTTGAAGATGGAAGATCGCTGCTTTGCAGCTTGAAGAAAGAAGAAATGAGAATTTATCGCATCTTCCCTCTTCCCTCTTCCCTCTTCCCTCTTCCCTCTTCCCTCTTCCCTCTTCCCTCTTCGAGCGTAATTAAACCTCGCGCCCAAGATCGAGCGCTTCGATCCGCGTTTCGCGCATCTTCACTTGTTTGGCTTCCAGCCCTTGGAAGTCGAACAGGTCGCGGTCGGCGAGTTGCGAGGGCGCAACGTTGGTCACCGCCTTGAACATGGTTTCCAGTCGCCCGGGGTGTTTCGCTTCCCACTCGGCGAGCATCTCCTTGACCACCTGGCGTTGCAGGTTGGGCTGGGAGCCGCACAGGTTGCAAGGGATGATCGGAAACCGCATCTGGCGCGCAAACTCGGCGATATCCGCCTCGCGGCAGTAAGCCAGCGGGCGGATGACGATGTTCTTGCCATCGTCGGAAAGCAGCTTGGGTGGCATCGCCTTGAGCGTGCCGCCGAAGAACATGTTGAGGAATAGCGTCTCGAGGATATCCTCGCGATGGTGGCCAAGCGCCACCTTGGTGGCACCGATCTCCTCGGCGAAACCATACAACGAACCACGCCGCAGTCGCGAGCACAGCGCACAAGTCGTCTTGCCTTCCGGCGTCTTTTCCTTGACTACCGAATAGGTGTCACGTTCGAGGATGTGATAGTCGACGCCAATCGACTCGAGATATTCGGGCAGTACATGTTCGGGAAAGCCGGGCTGCTTCTGGTCGAGATTGACCGCCACCAGCGAGAACGACACCGGAGCGTTACGCTGCAGGTTTCTGAGGATCTCGAGCATGGTGTAGGAGTCCTTGCCACCGGACAGACACACCATCACCTTGTCGCCATCCTGGATCATCCCGTAATCGATGATCGCGTTACCGACCTGGCGCCGCAGACGTTTCTGCAGCTTGTTGAATTCACGCTTTTCCTTGGCGGAAGGTGACTCGCTGGCGCCACGTTCGGCCTGGCCGGGACCGGATTCGGAAGCGGTATGGGTCATGATGGCGTCGGACATGATCACAGGCAGACTGACGGGAAATGGGCGTATATCTTATCATCGTCCGTGCCGCGCTGACGATCTCGATTCGCCGTGGTCAACCATCGGGACGCGCGTGTTTCTGCATCCGCACATACATCAACGCCGTGGTCACCGCGTCACCCAGCGCCGTATGCCGACCCATGACCGGTACGCGCAGGGCATCGGCAACGCTCTCGAAACTCAAGCATGGCTCGATCACGGGATGGCTACGCCGCAGATTGCGTGCATAACGCTGCTCCACGTCGATCACGCTGTTGGGAAGGTCGAATCCCAGAAGTGGTCGCAGGTGACGGTTTATCACCGTCAGGTTGAAATCTATCCGCCAGCCCAGCAAGGGACGATTGCCGATGAAGTCGAGCAGCTTGACCAAGGCATCGCGCACGCAATCGCCTCCGACGAGGTCGATCCCGCGTAGACCATGGATGCGGATGGAATCGCCAGTCAAACTTGCCGGGCGCTGCAAGCGTAAATCCAGTGAGTCGCTGGTCAGCACACGGTCGCCGCGTACCTTGACCGCCGCGATCGACACCAGTTCGGCACTGCGTGAATCGAGTCCCGTGGTTTCGCAATCGATGGAAACCAATTCATCTCCCATGTAGGGGTTGAACAACCATCCGTAGTCGCCACCTGCCTGGCGGCGGCGATCGGCGGCACGCCTCAGCGTTCTCAACATCGCCATGCTCCTGTCGTAACCGCTCGTGCCATGTTCAGTACTCGAGGTGGAAGCGGTGCGAAAGACGTTGCTTGAAGTCCTTGACGATATGCAGCGCCTCGCGCAGCAGGTCACGCTCCAGCGACGATAAATCCTGTACCACTACTCGGTTGGTATCGCGCCCTTCTCCCTCACCATTCAGGCGCGCCAATTGCTGCTTGAGGCGCAGCTCGGTGAACAACGCTAGCGCTTCGCCCAGGTCCTCGGCGAAACTTTCCTCCAACCGCCCCTCCTCGGCCAAGGCATCGAGCCGTTCCAGCGTCGAGGTAGGACGTATGCGGCGCTCCAGTGCCAGAGTTCGCACGCCATGCACGATGGGGAAAATGCCGCCCTTCTTGATGTCGATGCCGTGCTGGGGTTTCTTCAGCGAACCGAACAACGTCAGCGGTGTGGAAAAACGCAACACCGTGCGCGCGAAATGCGAGAGCAGGATCTCATCGCGCGAACAACGCTCGAACAATTCATCGCGCAGGCCTTCCAGCAGGCTGGAGTTGCCCGCCACCGCATGGGCATCGAGCAGGATCGACAGATTCATCAGACTGTCGCCGTCACGGCTACTGGCCCAACGTGCGACCTTGCCACGCCACTCCGACTCGCTGCCTACCCAAGCCGGGTTGGACACCATGATATTGCCAGGGCAACGCGGATAGCCTAGTCGGATCAGGGTCTCGGTGACCCGCTGCATCTGCTCCTGGCAGTCCGGCCAGTCGGCGTCGTCGGCAAGGATCAGGCCATTGTCCTGGTCGGTCTTGAGGATCTGTTCACCGCGTCCCTCGCTGCCCATCACCATCAAGCAGCTATGTTCGAGATGGCGAGGCTCGACCAGGAAATCGAATGCCTTGGCGATGATGCGGCCATTGAGCGCCGCCAGCAGGCCCATGGCGAAACGCAGCTTGACGCCCTGGGCCATCAGAGCCTGCACCAGTTCCGGGGTCCGGGCACTGGCCCTGACCAATTCATCGAGACTGTCGGCCTGTTCGACCTGGAGGCTGACCACATAACTGCGGCTGGAGAAATAGCTGAGCACATCGGTGAGTTCGACCACCCCCACCGGCTTGTCCTGTTCGACGACGACGACCCTGGCGACTTCGTGCCGGGTCATGCGCACCAACGCCTCGAACAGGTACTGGTCGGGGCGAGCGGTAACCAGGTCGAAATGCGCGATACCCATGACAGGGCTACTCTGTTCGAGCCCTTCCACCACCAGGGCGTTGAGCAAGTCGGTCTTGGTCACCATGCCGAAACGTTCGCCACTGCCCACCAACAGGCTGTCGGCATGGCTGTCGTTGAGCATGTTGACCGCGTCGCGAATGCTGGTGGATTCACCGACCAGCAGCGGGTCGCGCATGCACTCGCTGACCTTGGCCAACATGAAGCCCGCCATGGTCACCCCGCCCTCGGCACGACGCTCTGTCAGCAACCGAGTCTTGTGACTTAGGCTCTGGCGGAAGAATTCGGCGAAGCCCGGATAATCGTTGCACAGGCGCTCGAACAACGCCTTGGGCATCAGGTAGCAGAGGCTTTCCTGTTCGGCCTTGAAGCGATAACGACTCTTGCCATTGAGTATGCTGATGGCACCGAACAGATCCCCAGCCGTATAGTGACCGATGCGAGCCTGAGCACTTGGCATGGAGGTATCCAGCTCCGCGACTTCGCCCTTGTGAATCAGAAAGACGAACTCACCGGGCTGGCCAGCGTCGAGGATGATCTCATCGCTATCGAAGTAGGCAAGGTCGATGCCACTGCGTACACGCTCCCGCCCCGCCTCGTCGAGCAAGGTGAAGGGAGGTTGAGTGAGATCGACATCGACCATGAGACTGCTTCCTTATGTTGAACCTGCGCCGCTCCTCATTGGTCCGACGTCGGGTCCAGGAATGTTCGGATAATGCCGCCCCATTCCCTGGCCACCGGAGTCATTCGTGGAAGTCGGCATGACGGCTGCGCATCAGCCTTGAGGAAAGCACTGCTTTCATCGGGCAATTGTCTTGCGGTTACCTGATAAAACACTTCGTCAACTGCATGGAAAAACTTCAACGGTCCACAATCACGAGCCATCGCGGTAATGGTCTCGCCAGAATAGCAACGTCATGTTTTAAGAAAAAAGCTAGACCATCGTTCTAGGCAACGCGGACTAGACTATTGTCCTATATGCCACAGGGCTAGACCATCGTCCTATGAATGGCTTCCCCTTCTTGCTACTATCTGCAACATCCAGAATCAACCCATTGTTTTTCAAAGCTTTATCTCACCACTCCTCTAGATCAGCCTTCCCTTATAATACCAAAGTATGGGATTTTATTTTCTGCATTTGTTGACCAGTATTGCTCTTGACTCATGCAGGCCAATCGCACGTCGATAATGCACCTCGAAAAGCGCAGAAAGACGGAGCGTAAGGGAAGCGCTGAATAAATCGGCGAGCATGCTCAAGCGCAAGGCGCACGGAGCACAGGAACCGGAGCATATGGGGTATATGTGAGGATTCCGAGCACCGCGCAACGCAGCGATTGAGTAGCGCAGACATTTATTCAGTGTTTCCTAAGGACGACTTTAGTCGCGTATGAATGGCGAATATATCGTACCGAGGTGAGCCGTTGTTTACGAGCGATTGCCCTGATGAGCCAGCCAAGGAAATGCTGAATCTCTCACTCCAGATGCAACCCTTCACATCACAACAAGCGGAGAGCAACACTATGGCAGATGATAAATCCAATGCCGCTGCTTACTGGAAGGCGAACGTCCGTCTGATCACCGGCTGCCTGATCGTCTGGGCTTTGGTGTCCTACGGCTTCGCCATCCTGTTACGCCCCCTGCTGTCAGGTATTCCTGTCGGTGGCACGGACTTGGGCTTCTGGTTCGCCCAGCAAGGTTCCATCCTGACTTTCATCGGCATCATTTTCTTCTACGCATGGAAAATGAACCGGCTCGACAAGAAGTTCGGTCTTGAGGAGTAAGCCAGCATGAGCCAATTTGCAATCAACTTGCTATTCGTGGGCGCCTCATTTGCCCTCTATATCGGCATCGCGATCTGGGCCAAGGCCGGTTCGACCAAGGACTTCTACGTCGCCGGCGGTGGGGTACACCCCATTACCAACGGCATGGCGATCGGGGCCGACTGGATGTCTGCCGCATCGTTCATTTCCATGGCGGGTCTCATCGCCGCCGGGGGCTATGCCAACTCCACCTTCCTGATGGGCTGGACAGGTGGCTATGTGCTACTGGCCACGCTGCTGGCTCCCTACCTGCGCAAGTTCGGCAAGTTCACGGTTCCTGAATTCATCGGCGACCGTTTCTACAGCAAGCAGGCGCGGCTGGTGGCGGTGATTTGCCTGATTGTGGCCTCGGTCACCTACGTCATCGGCCAGATGGCTGGTGCCGGCGTGGCCTTCTCGCGTTTCCTGGAGGTCGACGCGACCATGGGCCTGATCATCGCCGCCGTTGTGGTGTTCGTCTACGCGGTGCTGGGTGGCATGAAAGGCATCACCTACACCCAGGTGGCCCAGTACATCGTGCTGATCATCGCTTACACTATTCCGGCGGTGTTCATCTCCCTGGAGCTGACCGGCAACCCGCTGCCGCCGCTGGGCCTGTTCTCCACCCACAGCGAATCCGGCGTGCCGCTGCTGACCAAGCTCAACCAGGTGATCACCGACCTGGGCTTCAACGAGTACACGGCGGATGTGGACAACAAGCTGAACATGGTCCTGTTCACCCTGTCGCTGATGATCGGTACCGCGGGTCTGCCGCACGTCATCATCCGCTTCTTCACGGTGCCGAAGGTGGCCGACGCCCGCTGGTCCGCCGGCTGGGCCCTGGTGTTCATCGGCCTGCTGTACCTGACCGCGCCGGCCGTAGCCTCCATGGCACGCCTGAACCTGATGACCACCATCTACCCCGACGGCCCGACCGCCGAGGCCATCCAGTACGAGGAGCGTCCGAACTGGGTGCGCGAGTGGGAGGTCACCGGACTGATCCAGTACGAGGACAAGAACGGCGACGGCCGCATCCAGCTGTACAACGACACCGAGGCGTTCGCTCCGACCGCCGAGGCACGCGGCTGGGAAGGCAACGAGCTGACCGTCAACCGGGACATCCTGGTACTGGCCAACCCGGAGATCGCCAACCTGCCCGGCTGGGTCATCGGCCTGATCGCCGCAGGCGGCCTGGCGGCTGCCCTGTCCACCGCCGCGGGCTTGCTGCTGGCCATTTCCTCGGCCATCAGTCACGACCTGATCAAGGGCTCGATCAACCCCAGCATCTCGGAGAAGGGCGAGCTCCTGGCCGCTCGGATATCGATGTCCGTCGCTATCATCGTGGCCACCTACCTGGGGGCCAACCCGCCCGGGTTCGCCGCCCAGGTCGTGGCGCTGGCCTTCGGTATCGCCGCCGCGTCCCTGTTCCCGGCCCTGATGATGGGGATCTTCTCCAAGCGGGTGAACAACAAGGGTGCCGTCGCCGGCATGCTCTCCGGCCTGATCTTCACCCTAGTGTACATCTTCGTCTACAAGGGCTGGCTCTTCATCCCGGGCACCAACAACCTGGCGGACATCCCGGAGAACTGGGTGCTGGGCATCTCGCCGCTGTCCATCGGCGCAGTGGGTGCCATTATCAACTTCGCCGTGGCCTTCCTCGTCTCCATGGCCACCGAGGAGCCTCCGCAGGAAATCCAGGACCTGGTGGATAGCGTGCGCTATCCGAAAGGTGCTGGCGGGGCGATCAACCACTAAGCCATAATGGTCCACGCCCCGGTAGCTCCGGGGCGCGGGATCGAACCATATCGGGCTTCCCAACGGGAGGCCCGATTGCTTTCAGAAAGGGCGACACATGATTTGGCATCTGATTGCAGCACTGTTTGCCGGCCTGGGGGCGGCGGGAGTAGGGCTGCTATTGCGTTCCCTGAGTGGCAAGCGGTTGCCACGCTGGATCATTCCGGTATGCGGTGGCGTGGGCATACTGGCATTTCAGATACACCACGAATACTCATGGTTTCACTACAAACAGCAGCAACTGCCGGAATCGGCCACGGTGGTATCCACCAAGGAAGAGCGAATGTTCTGGCGCCCCTGGACCTACCTGTTCCCCTTGACCACCGCCTTCAACGTCATCGACCGGGATAGCATGGTGAACACGCAGGCGAACGAGGAACAGGTGGTCGAGTTCATCCTCTATCGCTTCGAAAAGGAGTATGTCGATGTGGTGCAGCACCAGGCATACCTGATGAACTGCACGGCCGGTGAGATGCTGCCGCTCATGGGCGAAGAGCATCGGCCACGACTTTCGGAATTGCGGCGCGTCGACGCCTCCGATCCCCTGTTCCAGGCGGTTTGTCCAGACGCATGACCCTGCCCTCCCGGCCAGCATTGCCCAGGGAAACGCTGAATAAACCGACGAGCAGTTCAAGCACAAGGCGCCCGGAGCGCAGCAACCGGAGCATATGGGGTATATGTGAGGCTTGCGAGCACCGCGTAACGCAGTGATTGGGCTGCGCAGACATTTATTCAGCGATTCCCTAGAATGGCCGCATACACAGGGGGATACTGCATGTTCTCTGGTTGGCTGCTGATCGCCGTTTCGCTTCTTTACATCGCCGTGCTGTTCGCTATCGCTTGGCGTGGTGACCGTCATGCTCAGCGCTACGGCGCGACCCAGCGGCGGCCGGTGATCTATAGCCTGGCGCTGGCCATCTACTGCACTTCCTGGACCTTCTATGGCGCCGTGGGGGAAGCGGCAACCTCGGGCTGGTCGTTCGCCAGCATCTTTGTCGGCCCAGTCCTCACCTTCATGTTGTTCTGGCCGGTGCTGGCCAAGATGATCCGCGTGGCCAAGCACCAGAACGTGACCTCGATCGCCGACTTCATCGCTTCGCGCTACGGCAAGACGCAATCTCTGGCAGCTTTCGCCAGCCTGGTGGCATTGATCGGCACCCTGCCTTACATCGCCTTGCAATTGAAATCGGTATCGGCCTCTTTCACGGTGCTCACCGATACCTCGGACCTGACCCGCACGCCGCTATTCGCCGACACCGCCTTCTACGTCGCCGCGGTAATGGCACTGTTCGCCATCCTGTTCGGCACCCGCCACACGGATGCCACCGAGCACCACGAAGGCCTGGTACACGCCATCGCCTTCGAATCCCTGGTCAAGCTGCTGGCCTTCCTGGTATTGGGCGCCTATGTCACCTGGGGCATGTTCGAGGGACTGGGCGATCTGCTCATGCGCGCCGATACCCAGCTAGAACTGCAGCGCCAGCTCGCCGAACAGGACTTCGGTCATAGCTTCTGGGCCCAGACCCTTCTGGCGATGCTGGCGATCTTATGTCTGCCGCGCCAGTTCCATGTCGCCGTGGTCGAGAACACCCACCGCGACGATGCCAGCATGGCGCGCTGGCTGTTCCCCTTGTATCTGTTGGCATTTGGCTTTTTCGTGCTGCCGATCGCCGCCGCAGGGCTGACCATCTTCGCTGACACGGGCGTGGAACCGGATACCTATGTGCTGGCCATCCCCATGGCCGCCAACAACGAGCTGCTGACCCTGCTGACCTTCATCGGCGGCTTTTCGGCGGCCACCGGCATGGTGATCGTTGCCGCGGTGGCGGTGTCGATCATGATTTCCAACGAGATCGTGATCCCGGCACTGTTCCGGTTGCGCTGGTTCGACACCAAGCCTCGCGACTATGGGCGCCTGGTATTGCGCGCCCGACGCATCACCATCTTGGTGATCCTCGCCCTGGCTTACGGCTTCTATCAGCTGATCGCGGAATACAGCACCCTGGCCTCGACGGGCATGCTCTCGTTCGCCGCCGCCGCGCAGTTCGCGCCGGCCTTGCTCGGCGGCCTGTACTGGAAGCGAGGCAACCGCATGGGGGTCATCGTCGGCATGAACGCGGGCTTCGCCATCTGGGCCTATACCCTGCTGCAGCCCACTCTGATCAATGCCGGAGTGCTGCCTGCCGCCTGGCTCACCGGCGGCCCGCTGGGCATCGCCTGGCTGGCTCCCACGCAACTGTTCGGGCTCAATATCGGTGACAGCTTCACTCACGGCGTGATGCTGTCGCTGGGCATCAACCTGTTCTGCTATATCTTCGTCTCACAGATGACGCCGCAGCGAGTGGTCGAACGCATCCAAGCCTCGCTGTTCGTCGACAGCGTCGAGACCCGCCAAACTTCGGTCAACCGTCCTTGGACCGGCGCCACCACCGTCGGCGATCTGAAGGTGCTGTGCGAGCGCTTCCTGGGCTCTGCCCAAGTGAATCGCGCCTTCGACGACTACGCGCGACGCACGGGCAAGCCATTGGAAGATGCCGCGCGCGCCTCCATCGATGTCATTCAGTTCACCGAACGCTTCCTGGCCTCGGTACTCGGCGCCTCCTCGGCACGTATCGTGGTCAACTCGGCCCTGCAAGGTCGCGGCATCGGCATCTCCGATGTGATCTCGATCGTCGACGAAGCCTCGCAGGTGCTGGAATTCAATCGTGCCCTGCTGCAAGCCACCATCGAGAACATCAACCAAGGCATCAGCGTGGTCGACCAGAACCTGCGCCTGGTGGTGTGGAACCAGCGCTACCTGGAGCTGTTCCGCTTTCCCGACCACCTGATCCGCGTCGGCGCGCCGGTCGACAAGATCTTCCGCTACAACGCCCACAACGGCGAGTACGGGCCCGGCGATCCCGAGGAGCACGTCGAGCTGCTGCTCGACAACATCCGCCAGGGCCAGCCGCACCGCTATGTGCGCTATCGCCAGGACGGCAGCGTACTCGAGGTGCAAGGCAACCCCATGCCCGGCGGCGGTTTCGTCTACACCTACCAGGACATCACCCAGCAGAAACGCATCGAGGAAGCGCTGATCCGCTCGGAAAACAACATCCGCATCTATACCGATAACGTGCCGGCGCTGATCGCCTACTTCGACAAGGAGTGCCGTTACCTCTTCACCAACCGCGCCTATGAGCAGGTATTCGGGATCGATCGCAACGCAGTGATCGGTGAGCGGATGGAGAGCGTGATACCCGAGCAAATCGCCCGCGAGCGCATGCCCTGGATGCGGCGCGCCCTGGAAGGCGAGCGCGTCAGCTTCGAGACTTCGCTTGATGATGGCGAAGGCGGTACCCGCTACATGCTGGTCACCTATACCCCACACTTCGGCGACAGCGGTGCCATTCTCGGCTTCTTTGCCCTCTATCAGGACATCACTGAACGGCGTCTGGCCGAGATCGCCCTCAAGGAGACCAACGAGAATCTGGAAGAGCGCGTGCGCGAACGTACCCAGGCACTTTCGGAGGCCAACGCCGCGCTGCGCCAGGAAAACCGAGTGCGCGCCGAGGCCGAACAGGCGCTGCGGCAGGCCAAGCAGGTGGCGGAAGACGCCAATGCCTCCAAGACTCGCTTCCTGGCCGCTGCCAGCCATGACCTGCTGCAGCCATTGAACGCCGCGCGGCTATTCACTTCGGCACTGTCACAGGAGATGGATGCCGACGATCTCAAGCGCACCATCGGGCATATCGACAACTCGCTGCAGGCCGCGGAGGAACTGCTCGGCACCCTGCTCGATATCTCCAAGCTGGACGCCGGCGCTCTGACGCCACGACGCAGTCGTTTTGCCCTGGCCGACATCTTCCGCCCGTTGCGCGCCGAGTTCGAGGTGATGGCCGAGGAGCGTGGCCTCGACCTGGTCGTGGTGACGACCCGCTGCTGGGTCGACAGTGACGCCCAGATGCTGCGGCGTATCGTGCAGAACTTCCTATCCAATGCCATTCGTTATACCCAGCATGGCCGCGTATTGCTGGGTTGCCGACGCCATGGTCAGCGGCTATCCATCGAGGTCTGGGACAGTGGCCCAGGCATTCCCGAATCCAAGCAGACCGAGATCTTCCAGGAATTCCGTCGTCTCGACCAGGCATCGCGCCACAAGGAGAGCGAAAAGGGCCTGGGGCTTGGGCTGTCGATCGCCGACCGCATGAGCCGGGTCCTCGATCATCCGATACATGTCCGCTCCTGGGAAGGCGTGGGGACGGTATTCAAGGTCAGCGTGCCGATGGTCGCGGCGGGCGAGGCTCGTCGCACCGAAGACCTGCCAAGCCGGCGGGCCGGCAACAAGCTGGCTGGCACCCGCATCATCTGCATCGACAACGAGTCACTGATCCTCGAGGGCATGAAAGCGATGCTCTCCGGCTGGGGCTGCGAGGTGTTCACGGCGACCACCATCGGTGGCGCCAAGTCGATCCTTCGCCATCTGGATAGCGACCCGGACGCCATCCTCGCCGACTACCACCTGGATAACGAAGTCACCGGGCTGATGGCCCTGGACGCCTTGGCCGAGCGCTGCGAGGGTGTCGTACCGGGAATCGTGATCACCGCCGATCGCACCGACGAGGTTGCCGAGGAAGTCAAGCGCGGAGGCTATCAGCTACTGCTCAAGCCGGTACGCCCCGCCGCGCTGCGCGCGCTGCTGACGCGTACCTTGCAGGCAAACCGAGCGGCGAGGCAGGAAAGCTAGCGCGCTTCGCGCGAGCCGCGAGCCGCGAGCCGCGAGCCGCGAGCCGCGAGCCGCGAGCCGCGAGCCGCGAGCAGTATGATAGAGAGCAAAAAGCCCGTGACAACGTCACGGGCTTTTTGCCCGAAGCCCGAAGCCCGAAGCCCGAAGCCCGAAGCCCGAAGCCCGAAGCCCGAAGCCCGAAGCCCGAAGCCCGAAGCCCGAAGCCCGAAGCCCGAAGCCCGAAGCCCGAAGCCCGAAGCTAGGACTCTTCCACCTTCGGCGGTTCGACCTCGAGCTTCTGGGCGGCGATCACTGCCTGGGTGCGGGAATGCACGCCGAGCTTGCGCAGGATGGCGGTGACGTGAGCCTTGATGGTGGCTTCCGAAACATTGAGCTCGAAGGCGATCTGCTTGTTGAGCAGGCCTTCGGTGAGCATGTTGAGGACACGGAACTGCTGCGGGGTCAGCGAGGCGATCGCCTCAGCGAAGCGGGTTTCCTCCTCGTCGGCCTCACCCAAGGCTTCGGCCAGCTCGGGTGGCAGCCATACTTCGCCATTGAGAATCTCGCCTACCGCCTCTGCGATCAGCGAAAGCGATGATGATTTGGGAATGAAGCCGGAAGCACCGTAGTCGATGGCACGGCGCACCACGTGCGGTTCGTCGCTGCCAGAGATCACCGCCACGGGAACGTCGGGTGTCTGGCCGCGCAACTGTATCAAGCCGGAGAAACCGTGCGCACCCGGCATGTGCAGGTCGAGCAGGATCAAATCCGCATCGGGATGGCGCGTCACCACCTCGGTGGTCGCTTCCATGGTATCGGACTCGACGATCTCGGCCTGAGGCGCCAGTTGACGCAGCGCCTGCGTCAAGGCGGCGCGGAACAGCGGATGGTCATCGGCAACGATGAATTTCTGGGCAAAGGCCATTGGATCTCCTCCGGTTCCTCTAGCAGCGATCAGGCTTGCCGGCTGCCTCGGCGCTGGTCTGGTTCGTTGTTGGTAATCGGCATGTTACCCCATGGCGTGGAAGATTCCCAAGCACATGACTCAACTGTCAACAACGTTGGGGTGACGCATGAAAAAGCCGACCATCACGGTCGGCGAAATGACGAGGAATACCAAGCGCCTGAAAGGCGCCAACGTGCTCCACCGTGCCTCGATGCCCGCTTGGGCACCGAGGCGTCAAATGGAACGTACTCCCCGTTCGATACCTCACTCAGCGGTTGACGCGATTGGCGATCAACTCATCGACCACGCTGGGATCGGCAAGCGTGCTGGTATCCCCCAGCCCCTCGCACTCGTTGGCGGCGATCTTGCGCAGGATACGACGCATGATCTTGCCCGAACGAGTCTTGGGCAGGCTGGGCGCCCACTGGATCACATCCGGCGAGGCGATCGGCCCGATGTCCTTGCGCACCCACTGGGTGAGTTCCTTCTTGAGCTCGTCGCTGGGCTCGTAGTCGTCCCCCAGGGTGATGTAGATATAGATGCCCTGGCCCTTGATGTCGTGGGGATAACCGACCACGGCGGCCTCGGCCACGGCCTGGTGTGCCACCAGGGAAGACTCGATCTCGGCGGTTCCCATGCGGTGGCCAGAGACGTTGAGCACGTCATCGACACGGCCGGTGATCCAGTAATAACCATCCTCGTCGCGACGGCACCCGTCACCGGTGAAGTACATCCCCTCGTAGGTGGAGAAGTAGGTCTGCACGAAGCGCTCGTGGTTCTTCCAGATCGTGCGTGCCTGGCCCGGCCATGAGTCGAGAATCACCAGGTTGCCCTCGGTGGCGCCTTCCAGAATCTCGCCCTCGTTGCTGACCAGGGCCGGCTGCACGCCGAAGAACGGACGCGTGGCCGAGCCCGGCTTGAGGTCGATGGCACCTGGCAGCGGCGAAATCATGATGCCACCGGTCTCGGTCTGCCACCAGGTGTCGACGATCGGGCACTTCGAGTTGCCGATCACGCGATAGAACCATTCCCAAGCCTGGGGGTTGATTGGCTCGCCCACCGACCCCAGCAGGCGCAGGCTGTCGCGCTTGCTGGATTCCATGACATGGTCACCGTGCGCCATCAGGGCACGCACCGCGGTCGGAGAGGTGTAGAGGATCGCCACGTTGTGTTTGTCGACGACCTCGCCCATACGACCATTGGTCGGATAGCTCGGCACGCCTTCGAACATCAGGGTGATGGCGCCATTGGCCAATGGTCCGTAGACGATATAGCTATGGCCGGTGACCCAACCCACGTCGGCGGTGCACCAGTAGACCTCGCCGTCCTTGTAGTCGAAGACGTACTGATGGGTCATGGCCGCGTGCAGGAGATAGCCACCGGTGGTGTGCTTGAGACCCTTTGGCGCGCCGGTGGAACCGGACGTATAGAGGATGAACAACGGATCCTCGGCGTTCATCGCCTCGGCGTCGCAGGCCGTGGCCTGCTTGTCGACCAGTTCGTGGAACCAGACGTCACGCTCTTGCTTCCAGTCGATCTCGCCACCGGTACGCTTGACGACCAGCACCTTCTCGGCGACATCGGCTCCCTGGCGCGTCAAGGCCGCATCGACGTTGTCCTTGAGCGGCACCCGCTTGCCACCACGCACCGACTCATCGGCGGTGATCACCACCTTCGACTGGGAGTCGACGATACGCTGCGCCAAGGCATCGGGCGAGAACCCCCCGAACACCACCGAGTGGACCGCACCGATGCGCGCGCAGGCCAGCATGGCCATGGCCGCCTCGGGAATCATCGGCATGTACAGGGTGACGGTATCGCCCTTCTTGACCCCCAATTCCTTGAGGGCATTGGCCATTTGACAAGTGCGCGCATGCAGCTCGCGATACGTCAGGGTCTTGGATTCACTGGGATCGTCGCCTTCCCAAATGATCGCGGTCTGATCGCCGCGCTGTTCCAGATGACGATCCAGGCAGTTGACACTGGCATTGAGTTCGCCATCCTCGAACCAGCGAATGTCGACATTGTTCGAGGCAAAGGAAGTGTTCTTGATCCGCGTCGGTGCCTTGATCCAGTCAAGCCGCTTGGCCTGTCCGGCCCAGAAAGCCTCGGGGTCGTCGACCGACTGCTGGTACATGGCCAGATACTTTTCGTTGTCGACCCAGGCATTGGCGGCAAAATCCTCGCGCACCGGATAGACGTTCTGCTGTTCGGTCATGGAGAAGCTCCTGTCCAGGAGAGTGATCCGAGAAAGTTCATATTGCCGACCCAGCGTTATGATTGATGAGCCGACCCTGAAAGCATGCCCAGCATATACCGGGGGCGACCGTGGCGCCTTTTAGACATTGGTATTAACATTTTTCCATTTAATATCAAAGACTTATGAGAGCACTCATTGCTCGAAACGCCCCACATAGACCAAAGTCTGGGCACATTGTCGACACTGATAACGCCTTCCTCGACAGGCCAGCGCATGGCGCCGAGCGGTGAAAAAATGCTCGTCGCATCTACAACGATAGCAGTAAGGAGCAAGACTGGAACGGCCCACGTCGAACCGATGGGTGACCTTGGGCTCGAGCCCGAACAGGCGTCGCATCACCGTCTGCCATTCACGTCCGTGAGGTTGGGCTCGGGGGCCATCCTCGAGATGATGCACCAGCCAATGCGCCATCTCATGAGGCACGACTTCGGCCAGAAAGGCATGGCGATTCTCATGCAACAGCACCGGGTTGAAACGCAAGCCGCCTCGCCCGAAGTGGGCCTGACCGGCACTCTTGCCGCGTAGATCGAGCCACACCCGAGGCCTGGGCAAGTCCGGATGGACCTCGCGACACAGCCGCCAGGCGGCTTCGACCTGGCGGTGCAGGCAACCATGCAAGGCCGGCTCATCAAGAACCTCGAGTTCAGCCGTCGTGGGTGTGAAAAGCGCCGGAATCGTCATGGGATGGTAGAATGATCCGCCATGTCAGCAGCGTCCAGTGGAAACGCGAGGCATTGTCCGAAAACTGCCTGCGCTCGCCCATACGGCGTTAAAAATCAGCTCAAAGACCTCATTTACACCCCGTAAACTCCGTCTTTTCGCTGATTTTTGCCTTGTCTGGCCATCGCTCGCCGACTTTTCAAACAATGCCTAATATTGATTGCCGCCCATCGATCATGAGAACAGCAATGCCCGACACTCCACCCCCTCCCCAGCCCTTGCTAGACGACGATGCCCTCGATCGGCTCGACGATTTTCTCGAATCCGACCGGGTCAGTGCCGACGGTCTCGACCTGATCGGCTCTCATGGCTTCCTGGTGGCCCTGGCGGTAGCTCCCCGGGAAGTCGATCCAACGATATGGGTCGCCGAACTGTTTCATGGCGAACCCGACTTCGCCGACGAGGCCGAGCGCCAAGAAGTATTGGGCCTGCTCGAGACACTCAAGGACAACGCCATCGCCGCCCTTGACGAAGGCCTGCTGCCGGAGTTGCCATTCGACCTGGAACTGGGAGGCCTCGCCCCCGCCGAAACGCCAATCGGTGACTGGTGCGCCGGCTTCATGGAAGGGGTGTTCCTCGACGAGCCTGCCTGGTTCGAAGGCGACGAAGAGGCCTCCGCCACCCTGTTACTGCCGTTCATGACATTGTCGGGGCTGTTCGACGACGAGCCCGACATGGCCGACCTGGCCAACGACCCGGAGCGCCTGGAGAGCCTTGTGCGGCAGCTTCCCGAACTGGTGCTGGATCTCTATCTCCACTATCGGGTACCGCCGGAAAAGCCCAAGCCCATACCACGCAAGAAGAAACCCGCGCGACGTGGGAAGGGCAAGAGCTGACGGCCTTCTCAGTGAAGCATGCGTTGCGCCCTGGCCATAGTCTCGGAAGGGTAAACGCCGTAAGCGGCGCGATATTGAGCGGCAAAGCGGCCCATGTGCAGAAATCCCCACTTCAAGGCCACCTCGTTCACCGGCAGACGGTTCTCCGCTGACGAGAGTTCCGCGTGGACTTCCTCGAGACGAAGCTGGCGCAAATAGGCCATCGGCGTGGTGTCGTAGAAGTGGCGAAAGGCGACTTGCAGCGAGCGAACACTGACCCCAGCCGCCGTCGCGATGTCAGACATGGTCAGCGGCTGGTGCAGGTGGGCTCGCATGAAGTCGACAGCATCATGTACATGGCGAGGCGCCAACAATGGCGCCCGGCGCTGTACACGGTTACTGCCATGGTGGGGAACGTTCTCGAAGATCAGGGTCAAGGCAGCCTCGATCATCAGCGCCGCCGCCTTGGGTGAATTCCGCAGCCCCTCATCGACGAACGTTCCGGTCTCGAGGAGCTGGGCGATCCCGCTCAGCGCCGTCCCGACGTGACTCGACCGTTCGAGCACCGGCAAGATATCGCGACAATCCGTGACTTTATCATCATCGGACAGGCTCGAGAGCACCTTGGCAACCACGCCTTCGTCGAAGTCCAGGGCAATACCGGGGCGCATGGAGTTGCTGTAAAGTTTGATACAGCGCACCTGCCGGGTCGGCACAAGCAGTATCTTGCCAGGCGTCACTTCGACCTGCCGCTTGTCGAGTGTCGCTTCGTAACCCCCGACACGCGGGATGAACACACAGAACCCGCGCCTCTCGCCGTCCTGGGTCAGCGACCAGTCGAAATTGTACTGCATGCGTACCAGGGAAAGTCCATGACCGGCCCTGATGTTGGAGCCCCAATGGAAGTCGGTATGGCGACGTTCCGGACACATTCGGTACGGTTCGAACAAGGCTCCACATTGGGCCTGGAAGTCATCGAAGCCCTTGCCCGACTGCACGGGCGGGCTAATCAAAGGCGGAAACCCGCTCATGACGTATCCCCCTTTCTGCTGACGATGTTCTTGTTATGGTAGCGCTTTCATATTTTTCTGGTTTTTTGTTGTCCCATTCAACTATATCGATTCAGCCTTGGCTAGTCAGAAGATTATTGCGTCTCAGAAGAAAATGTCGTCGAGATCGGTGACCGGCTCCGTTTCCGGCTTCGTCTCTTCCAGTTCAGGCTCACTTGCGGAAGGTGAGCCGAACAGCCTGTCGTGCACACGTCGCTCGCTATCCATCGTGTAGTGCGCGCGCAGGCGAGCGATCAGGTCGGCATCGACATCGGTCAGTTCGTATAGCTCGTCGCCAGGGTGAGCGAACGATTCGAGTTCCGTCAGCGCACGCCGCCAGTCATCGCTGAAGCCTTGACGGCCCAATACATTCGCAGCCGCCTCCTCGAGCAGACGCACCGCCCGGGGTCCGGCGCTGGCCACCGTCTCGGCGCGTTCGCTCAATCGCTCGACCACCCCGTCGAGCTCGAGCTGCACGGCATCGACTTCCTCTTCGAGCCCAGCCATCTTGCCACTGGCATCGGCCGAGGACTCCCGCACCAGATGCCGGGCCAGTTCGTCGGCTTCCTCCAGGCCTGCCAGAATGGCGTCCGAGGCAGCTACCGTCTGTCGGGCGAGGTCGCCCAGGAAGCCGGCCACGACCCTGAGCGCGCGTCCGCGCTCTCCCAGTTGACTGCAACGAATGGCGGTATTGAGGCTAAGCAGGCGTATGCGCTGCTCGATATCGCGTATCGCATCCAGCCGCTCGACCATTTCGGTCATGGCGTGCGCGGACTCGCCAGCGACTTTCTCCAGCCCGGCACGGGTCTGTTCGAAATCCTCGAAAAGGCTGCCGATACCACGCAAGTCACTTGTCATCGCCGCCAAGGCGGTACCACTGTTCGCCAGCAGTGCCTCGGACTCCTGGTCGTTGTCGCGCAACGCCACCGCCGCGTCCTCGGCCAGTTTGCGCAACGTCTCCGCCAATTCAGCGACTCTCTGGTCGAAGTCTTGCGTCGTTTCATCCAGTTGCACCGCCTGCAAGCGGCACACCGCGGCGATAGTGTCCTCGCACGCCAAGGGCTCATCGTCTTCGCCGCTCGCCGTCGCCACATGCTCCGCCAGGACATCCAACGCCTGTTCGATATGCTCGACACGCTGACGGGTAATGTCGCCGGTCTGCAAGGCGGAAACCGCCATGCCCACCCGCGCTCCGATCTGACCGGTCAGGCGCGAGTGCTCGGCGGCCTTGAGCGCCCCGCGCTCCCGGTGCCCCGTCACGCTCCGCAGATGTTCGTCTATCCGCGCGGCAATACGCACCAGCGTGTCTCCGTGTCGAGCCGTGAAGGCGGCATTGGCACGTTCCGCGACACCCAGGCTTTCGATCAACCGCTCATAGGCCTGGGAAAACTCACCCACCACTCGCTCCACTCGCCGCCCGAGTTCTCCCATGTCGGTGGTGAACACCGCGAACTCTCCCTCCTGGCCACCGAGGTCGGCGGCCACGATACGCGCGTTGGTGGTGATGATCTCGATGGTCGCAGCCGTCCGGCGCAGGTCATGCAACGGGGATGCGACGCTCGCCGCCATGGCGAACAACCGGGCGATATTCTGCTGCTCGCCGGAATGGGAAGTTCCCATCGCCATGACCTGGTCACGAATCGCTTCCAAGCGCCGCGATGCCCGTGAGAAGGCTTCCCCGCTCAGTTCCGCCGGCATTCCCTCATGGGCCGCCGAAATATCGTTCAACAGTTGCGCGCAACCGACCAGGCTATCGCCCATCTCCAGGAAAACGCGTTCGATATCGGCACGTGGAGCGGCCAACCACTCGATGATCGGTGCCAGTTCGGCGCCTAATTCGCCGTCAATCCGTTCGCGCGCGGTGTTGGGACTTGAAGTCGTCATGAGGCACGGGTCTCCGTGTTGCCGAGAATTTCACCGGCGATCCGCTCCAGGGCGACCACCTTGTCCACACCGCCGAGGCGGATCGCCTCGCCGGGCATACCGAACACCACGCAACTCGCCTCGTCCTGAGCCAGGGTGCGAGCTCCGGCGGTTTTCATTTCGCCTATGCCACTAGCGCCGTCATCGCCCATGCCAGTCAACAGGATGCCTTGTGCATTGGCACCGGCATTCTGTGCGGCGGAGCGAAACAGCACGTTGACGGAGGGCCGATGGCGCGAGACTGGAGGACCGTCCCTGAGCGTCACGCGGTAATGCCGCCCGACCCGCTCCAGCAGCATGTGCCTGTCGCCCGGTGCGATCAGTGCCTTACCAGGCTGCAGCATGTCGCCCTCCTCGGCTTCCTTGACAGTGATGGCGCACAAACCGTCGAGCCGCCGGGCGAAAGCGGCGGTGAAGTTTTCCGGCATGTGCTGGACGATGGCGATGGCGGGGCAATCGGCGGGCATTGCGGTAAGGATGACGCGCAACGCCTCGGTTCCCCCGGTCGACGAGCCAATGCAGACGACTCTGTCGGAAAGTGCACTTCCCCCGCGCCGTAACGGGCGTGGAGGAATGATGACATCGGTGGACAGTTTGGACTCCACCTTCGTGGGGAACGCTCGACGAGTGCGCGAGAACCGCGCATGTGCCGCCGCCCGTGCCACATCGCAAATGCGCATGCGGGCATCGTTGAGAGCACGGTGGGTATCGATGCGAGGCTTGGTGACGACATCCACCGCCCCGGCTTCCAACGCCTGCATGAAGGTGGTCGAGCCTTCTTCGGTGAGGGTCGAGCAGATCACCACCGGGATCGGACGCTGGGACATGATCTTGCGCAGGAAGGTCAGGCCGTCCATGCGCGGCATCTCGATATCCAGGAAGATGACATCCGGGATCTCGCGCCGGATACGTTCGGCCGCCACGTAGGGGTCGGATGCCGTCGCCATTACCTCGAGATCTGGAGCACTCGAAATGATCTCGGCAAGAGTCTGTCGCACTGAAGCCGAGTCATCGACGATCAAGACCCGGATCTTCTCCGCTGGAGTCGTGCGGTCAAGGGAATTGCCAGTCACGCCGTTCTCCATGTTTCAAGATTTCTGGAATACCGCCGGCGCCACCTGGCGCAGGTTCAGGTTGCTGCCGATCATCGATTCCGAATGGCCCAGGATCAGGAATCCGCCGGGTCGCAGATGCCCGACCAGGCGCGACACCACCGCCTCCTGGGTTGCCTTTTCGAAATAGATCAGCACGTTGCGCAAGAAGATCACATCCACGTCACGGTCGATGGTGTAGCGGGTATCCATCAGGTTGAGCCGTGCGAAGCACGCCGTATTGCGCAGTTCCGGAACGATACGTACCTCGCTGCGCCGCGACGGTGCGCGTCCTTGCATCAGGTAGCGGTTGCGCAATGCCGTCGGCACCGGCTCGACCATGGCCACCGGGTAGATAGCTTGCGCCGCATATTCGAGCATTTCGGTACTGATATCGGTGCCCAGCACCGAGAAACGCAGATGACGATGGCGAGCCGCGATCTCCGCCATCACCATGGCGATGGTGTACACCTCGGCGCCGTTGGAGCATGCCGCGCTCCACAGCTTGATCCGCGGCTCGGGGCTGGCATGCCGCTCGAGCAATGCGGGCACGATTTTTTCCTCGAGTGCCACGAAATGCGTGGGCTCACGGAAGAAGTCGGTCTTGTTGGTCGTGACCGCATCGATCACATGAACCAGTTCACTGGTCAGGCCATGGCCGTCGAACAGAAAACGGCAGTAGTCCGCCAGACTCTGATGGCCAAGGCCACGAACCCGCTTGCGTAGCCGCCCTTCGACCATCAGCCGCTTGGTTGGCGGCAGTTTGATACCGGCATGCTCGCCGATCAGTTCCGCGATACGCCCGAAATCCCGCTCGCTCAGGCGGTCGTTCTCCGGTATCGACCATGGATTCTCGCCAGACGGCGACGGCATCTCGCTAGCCCTCTCCGCGCTGGGGAGGAGCAATATCGGCCTGATCCAACGCCGGAGCGATCAACGCCACCTCCGTGCTGGCAAACAAATGATCGAGATCGAGAACGGTGACGAAAGCCTCGTTACGGCGGCCGATGCCGACGATGAACTCGGGTCGCCAACCGGCGCCGACGCGCGGCGGCGGCTCGAGATCGGCGTCGTCCAGCGGGGTGACTTCGAAGACGCGATCGGTCTTCAGCCCCAGGGTCAGCTCATGGCCTTCCATGCGCGCCTCGAGCACGATGATCCGCGTGTTCTCGGTATCCGCTCCGGCATCGAAGCCGAGCTTCACCCGTAGATCGACCACCGGCACCCCCTGCCCCCGCACGTCGATCATGCCCAGGAACCAGGGCGGTGCATGCGGCAGACGCGAGAGAGGCTGGCTTTCCAGAATTTCCCGAACCCGCTCGACCGGTACCGCGAGCAATTCGCTCGCGATACCGAGAGTCACGTATTGTGTGGCTTCCGCCATGACGGATCTCCTTGTATTCACACTGTGCGTTTGCGTTCGATTGCAGCTTTTCTCCGCTATCCGCTCGCACTCACCAATATCGCCTTGTTCTCCACGACTCCGGCCGCCACTGAACTTGGCCGCTCTTGCGTCTTGGCGATATCGCGTTCCAGGCGGAAATAGGAAATCGCCTCTTGGAGTTTCCCGGAGTGATCCATCAACTCCTCGGCCGTCGAGGACAGCAGCTCGGACGTATTGGCGACCTGTTGCGTCACGCCATCGAGCTGCAATACGGTCGCGTTGATCTGCTGTACGCTGGCATTCTGCTCGTTGGTGGCAGCGGTCGACTCGACGACCAGTTGCGCGGTCCGTTCGATGTCCGGCACTAGCTCGTCGAGCATCCCGCCCGCCTGCTGCGCCGCATCCATCGTGTCGGAAGACAGCCCGGAGATTTCCTGAGCGGCGGACTGGCTGCGCTCGGCCAGCTTGCGCACCTCGGCGGCGACTACCGCAAAGCCACGGCCGTGCTCGCCGGCACGGGCGGCTTCCACCGCCGCGTTGAGCGCCAGCAGGTCGGTCTGACGAGCGATCTCCTGGACGATGAGGATCTTCTCGGCGATCGTCTGCATGGCCCCAACGGCCTTGGCCACGGCCTCGCCGCTCTTCCGGGCATTGCCGGCCGACTGGCGGGCGATTTGCTCGGTACGCGCCATGTTTTCCGCCATCTGAGAGGTACTGCCCGTCATCTGCTCGACAGCGGAACTCGCCGCCTGCGAGGACGATGCCTGTTCAGCGGCCCCCTGGCTCAACTGCTCGGAACTCGAGGAAATGTTCCCGGCTCCCGTGGAAACGGCGGCGGAAGCCGAGTTGACGTCCTTCATCATGTGCCGCAGACGAATCACCATGTCCTTGAGACCGGCCAGCAGGCTCGACTCGTCGCGTTCTTTCACATCGATGGTGATACCGAGGTCGCCGTCGGCCACCGCGCGCATGATCTTGAGGGCATAGGCCGGCTCGCCACCGAGCTGTTTGAGAATGCCGCGAGTGATGAAGAACACTGCACCGAGCATGACGAGGAACCCGACGATCACCACCGAGACATTGACGAGAAAGCCGGTCTGCGCATCCGCATGCATCGTCTCTGCGCGCGCCACGAGCTTCCCGGCGATGAAGTCCTCGACTTTCTTCATCAAGTCGATGCGCGCCGTCGCCATCTCGTACCAGTAGGGCCCGGTCAGGTCTTGGAGCGAGCCCACCAGCCCTCCCTTGATGGAGATCTCACGCATGCGCTCGACCTCCTCGACCGGCAGGCCCGCGACCGTCTGCGCGTGGAACGCCTTCATTTCGGGAGTGGCGATGTCCTCGAACAGGTCGAAGAAGGTTTCCTGGTCGCCGGCGATGCGCAGGTAGCGCATGTAGACCCGATACGGGAAGCGACCCGCCGAGATACCCGCAACCCCCGCCGCCCGCTCCTGGCCCGCCAGTTCCTTGCCCTGCAGATAATCGACGTAGGCCATGGCATTTCTGGCCAGTTCGTTATCGCTCGACAGCACGGAAATGAGCGCCACCGCGTTCAGCAAATCGGCATTGGTGGCGGTGAACCAGGCATTGCTGTCGGCCACCGATGTCCCCACGGTTCGCACTGTATTGCGATGGGCATCGAGCTGGTCGAGTGCGGTCAAAGCTTCATCGAGCCGGGCACGAAAGTCGCCACCGGAGGAATCGACGTCGAGCCCCGCCATGAACTCATCAAACGCCGTGCGCGCCTCGTCGGTCAGCCGGCGCTGGCTGGCGAGCGCATCGCCGCCCTCCTGCCCCTGGCTGGCCAGATAGACCGCGGAAGCGCCGCGCTCGCGCTGGAGGTGATGAACGAGAGTGCCCACCTTGCCGGAAAACTCGCTAAGCAAGCCGGCGGTTTCCGCTTCGTTCAGCAGATGTCGCTTTTCGATCATGTCCGATACTGCGAAGAACAGCAGTCCCAGGAACGGGATTGCAGCCATCAGCAGAAGACGCATACGTATGGCCATAAGGGGCTCCATCATCGGCAGAGTAGGTCAAACCTCTCCCCCGCCCTCGGGCGGGGGATTCCTGCAGCGCTCGAACGACCGCTACTCCTTGTAGGCGCCAACGCCGACGAAGCCGCCGCCGTCCATGCGGATGATGTAGCTCGTCTTGGCTTCGACCTGCTGGGTTACTGGGTTGTCGTACAGGTAGCTGACCCAGCCCTCGGATTCCACGGCCAGCATTTCCTTGATTATGTACGTACCGCCGTAGCCCTGGAGATCCAAACGATTCGTGCCGACGAGATCCGGCGCCGGGGCCAGCGCCAGCGTGATTCCATCAGCGTCGTACATGAACACATAGAGGTCGCGGTCGAGCCACTCGCCGTCCGGGGACATGAAGGCCTCCACCGCCGCCTCGCGGCCGTGGTCCTGAACATAGGCCGCGGCTTTCAGTGCCATGGCCTTGGCTTCCTCCGGCGAAGCTCGCTCCGCGGCGAAAGCGGGTTGAACGATGGCCATTAGAGCGATGGACAGGGCGATAAGCATGTTTTTCATGAGCATGACTCCTGATACGTTGTGATTCGTTCGGTTCACCTGAATGAATCGGTTCATACCGCTGATTGCCGGCCTTGCTTCAAAAGCAGCGGCCGGTGTGCCCCTCCGAGCGCTCGCGGCACGCGCTCGGCATCCGTTCTCGTTATGGACTTGCGTCGCCCAGCCTGGAAAAAGCCGATCGCGGCCTGCAGCCGTTCGGCCTGGCTGGAAAGCGCTTCGGCGGTGGCCGACATCCCCTTGGCGGCGGAGGTGTTCTGTCGAGTCACCTTGTCGAGCTGCTGGATGGCCACGTTGATCTGTGCGGCGCCGGTATTCTGTTCGTTGCTGGCCGCCGAGATCTCGGCGATCAACTCGGCGCTCCTCTGGATATCCGGCACCACCCTAGCGAGCATCTCGCCAGCCTCCTGGGCGGCCTTGACGGTATTGCCGGACAGCCCGGAGATCTCCTGCGCCGCCGCCTGGCTACGCTCGGCGAGCTTCCTCACTTCCGAGGCGACCACCGCGAAGCCGCGCCCGTGCTCGCCGGCCCGTGCCGCCTCCACCGCGGCGTTGAGCGCCAGCAGGTCGGTCTGGCGGGCAATGTCCTGGACGATCAGGATCTTCTCGGCGATGGTCTCCATCGCGCCCACTGCTTCGGTCACGGCGCGGCCCGAGGTCTCGGCGTCGTTGGCCGCGTCACGGGCAATGCTCTCGGTCTGGGTGGCGTTGTCGGCGTTCTGCTTGATGTTGGCGGTCATCTGCTCCATCGACGACGAGGCTTCCTCGGCGGAGGCGGCCTGTTCGGTGGCGCCCTGGCTGAGCTGTGCGGAAGCCACCGTCATCTCCTGGCTGCCGGAAGCGACACTGCGGGTAGCCAAGGTCACTTCGCCCACCACCTCTTTCAGCTTGGTGGCCATGCGATTGAGCGCATCGATCAGTTCCTTGATCTCGTCGTTGGATTTCACCGTTGCCGTGGCATCGAGGTTGCCGGCGGCGACCGCATTGGCCAACCCCAACGCACTGGCCAGGCCATGCTTGATGCGGCGCGCAATGGTGAAGATGAAGGCGAAGAGAATGAGCCCGCCAAACGCGAAGATGATGGCCAGCCGCTGAGCATTGCTCCAGAACAGGACATCGAGATCGTCGATGTAGAGGCCCGTACCCACGATCCATCCCCATGGCTCGAAACCGGCGACATTGGAAGATTTCGGCACCGGTTCATCGAAGCCCGGTTTCGGCCAGAAATACTCGACGACCCCTTGGCCTTGCGCTTCGACCGTCTTGATCATTTCAATGAAAAGCCGCTTGCCATTTGGATCCTCGAAACCGGACAGGTCCTGGCCTTCCAGATCAGGTACCGTTGGGTGCATGATCATGGCCGGTGTCATGTCGTTGACCCAGAAATAGTTCCCCCCGCCATAGCGCATGCCCTTGATGGCATCGAGAGCTAATTTTTGCGCTTCCTCGCGGCTGAGCGTGCCGCTGCGTTCCAGTTCGTGATAGTGCTCGAGGATGCCCACGGCGCTTTGGACCAATGAAGCCAATGCCGCCTGGCGTTCGTCGACCAGATGACCTTGTTCCTGGAACAGGCTGAATATCCCCAGACCGCCCATACCCAGAATCATCGCCACGGCCAGCAAATTGAGTCGCGTCGAAATACGCAGGAATCTCATGTTCATTGTTCCTTGGTCAGTTCTTTAATGGATTCCTGGGCATGAAACCAACATCATCAAGCCATTCCCCCGATACCCTTCTATCGGCCACGCTGAACAAGACCGAAGTCCGCCTAGACACTAGTCATCGCAATTCGGATATCAGTTACGCGAACTGGATAACGGCTTCTCGGCCTGAGGCCTCGGCAGTACCGAAAGAGGAAAAAACCGCCTGGGCCAGGGAAGCCTCGTGCCCGGACGGAAAAGACTGATTGATGGGCCAGAGCCTTCAAGCGCTTTCGCTACGCTCGAACTCGACGTCCAGGGCATCGTCAGTTTCGCTCATATCGAGGACGAAGCCGCCACTGGCCTTTTCCTGCCGAGCACGCGGCGCCCTGGCCGTGGTCGCCAGCGCATTCGAGGCGGCGGGTTTCGCGACCGGCCTGACGCCACTTGCAGGCAACGCCGCCGGCCGCGCTTGCTCGTCGACGCGGAAGTAGGCGATGGCGGCCTGCAACTGCTCGGCCTGACGGGACAGTTCCTCGGCGGTGGCCGACACCTCTTCGGCGGCGGAGGTGTTCTGCTGGGTGACCTTGTCGAGCTGCAGGATGGCGGTGTTGACCTGGCTGGCCCCGGCATCCTGCTCGCGGCTGGCCGCCGAGATCTCGGCGATCAGTTCGGCGCTTTTCTGGATGTCCGGCACCAGCTTGGTCAGCATGTCCCCGGCGCTGCGCGCGGCCTTGACGGTATCGCCGGACAGCCCGGAGATCTCCAGAGACGCCGCCTGGCTGCGCTCGGCCAGCTTGCGCACCTCGGCGGCGACCACCGCGAAGCCACGCCCGTGCTCGCCGGCGCGTGCCGCTTCCACCGCGGCGTTGAGCGCCAGCAGGTCGGTCTGGCGGGCGATCTCCTGGACAATCAGGATCTTCTCGGCGATGGTCTCCATGGCGCCCACCGCCTCGGCCACGGCGCGGCCCGAGGTCTCGGCGTCGCTGGCCGTGTCGCGGGCGATGCTTTCGGTCTGGGTGGCGTTGTCGGCGTTCTGCTTGATGTTGGCGGTCATCTGCTCCATCGAGGACGAGGCCTCCTCGGCGGAGGCGGCCTGTTCGGTGGCGCCCTGGCTGAGCTGTTCGGAGGCCGCAGCCATCTCCTGGCTGCCGGAGGCGACGTTGCGCACCGCGCCGGTCACCTCGCCGACCACCTCGCGCAGCTTGACCGCCATGTCGCGCGCCGCGGCCAACAGACTGTCGCTATCGCCCTTGCGGGTCGTCACCTCCACGTTGAGGTTGCCCGCCGCGATCTTGCCGATGATGTCGCGAGCATAGACAGGCTCACCGCCCAATTCCTTCATGATGCCGCGCGTGATAAGAAAGCCCAGACAAACGGCAAGGAGTACAACGCCAGAACCCACGCAGACCAGCAGCCAAAAGGCGTATTCATAATTGAACTGAGCCTCTTGCATTTCCGCCTCGATCAGCTCGCTCAGATCCTCGCCAAGCACATCGATGACACCACGCATGTCGTTGAACTTATCGTCGAGCGTGGTCAGGCTGTCTTGGGCAAGAACTTGACGTTGCGATTGCCATCGAGCGTTGGACAAGGTATCGACAAAATTCCTGGTGTCTTGCTCCCAAGTCTCGAAAAGCGAGCGAAACGTTTGCATCAAGGCATGCGACGATGCGGTATCCACCATCACCGCATAGCGTTCCATTCGGTCGCGAGTTTGTTCGATATTTTCTGCATGGGCCGCAAGCTGCGACTCGAATCCATCGGACCCCGGCGTCAAGGACAATAGGCTTCGTTCGGCCACGAGGGCTTGATGCGCATCGCGATCGGCATTCAACAACAACCCTTGGGCCGGTGCATAGATAGCGCCTATTCGACTGACCTGGTGACTGTATTCCCGCATTTGCCAGATGCTGAATATCGTGATGCCAACCAGTGCCAATACGAGAGCACCGAACCCCAACCCCAAGCGTGTTCTCAGTTTCAAACTTCGAAACATTTCCCTTTCCTTAACGTCATCGGTGGCAAATCAAAAAAGCAGTCAGCAGTGCCTTCAAGCGCTTTCGCTACGCTCGAATTCGACATCCAGGGCGTCGTCGGCATCGCGCATGTCGAGAGTGAAACCGCTACTAGTCTTCTCGTGCTTGGGCCGTGGCGTCTTCACCGTCGCCAGCGCCTTCGAGACACTCGGCGCCCGCTTGGCGCCGCTCAAGGTTAGTGCCGCCTGGTCGTCGACGCGGAAGTAGGCGATGGCAGCCTGCAACTGCTCGGCCTGGCTGGAGAGTTCCTCGGCGGTGACCGACATCTCCTCGGCGGCGGAGGTGTTCTGCTGGGTGACCTTGTCGAGCTGCTGAATGGCCACGAAACCAAGGACGCTCATCAGTACCAGCAGCAAACCAAAAGAGAGGCTCAACTTGGCCTTGACTGACAATCTCATTATCCACCCCCCTGACGTTGAGAACCNGGGGGGGGGGGGGGGGGGGGGGGGGGGGGGGGGGGGGGGGGGGGGGGGGGGGGGGGGGGGGGGGGGGGGGGGGGGGGGGGGGGGGGGGGGGGGGGGGGTAAAAACCATTTTGTCAAGCATTTTTTTTCACTTCTTCATCACTATAGATTCCTTCCAGGGTTTCGGCGGTGCTGTCACGTCGCTTTCCGCTCATGCCCAAGGTGACAACACCCCAGGCATTCAGCGCGGTCACTCCCATGGGCACTGCCTTCACCCTTTTCTCGACACCCTGCTATCGGCAACGGTAAACGAGGCTATAGGTCTTCTTGTTACTTATCGCCACTTATCAGCGCCATTCGGATAAAGACACGTAAACCGGATACCAAATGAGCAAAAGAGTGCCGATAAATGCCAGGAGAGGCGAAATATTAGGAACAAACTCTTTCCATGGAGTCGAAATCGCCCGGCTCGGAAACCCCGAGCCGGACGGAAGGGCTAACACTCGGCCAGTGCCATCAAGCGTTTTCGTTACGCTCGAACTCGACGTCCAGGGCATCGTCGGTCTCACTCATGTCGAGAGCGAAGCCATCGCTGGCCTTCTCGTGCCGAGCAACGATCTCGCGCCGGGGCCGTGATGCACGTGCCGCCTGGGATTTCGGTGCGGTTGCTGCCGCGGCCGACCTGGTGCTGCTCGGCAGCAACGCCGCCCGCTGCGCTTGCTCGTCGACGCGGAAGTAGGCGATGGCGGCCTGCAACTGCTCGGCCTGGCTGGAGAGTTCCTCGGCGGTGGCCGACATCTCTTCGGCGGCGGAGGTGTTCTGCTGGGTGACCTTGTCGAGCTGCTGGATGGCGACGT
>NZ_BMXS01000031.1 GCF_014651875.1 Litchfieldella qijiaojingensis | reverse complement strand
GGTCATCTGTTCCATCGACGACGAGGCTTCCTCGGCGGAGGCGGCCTGCTCGGTGGCGCCCTGACTGAGCTGCTCGGAGGCCGCGGCCATTTCCTGGCTGCCGGAGGCGACGTTGCGTACCGCGCCGCTCACCTCACCGACCACCTCGCGCAGCTTGGCGGCCATGGCATTGAGCGCATCGATCAGGTCCTTGATCTCGTCGTTGGACTTCACCTGGGCGGTGGCATTGAGATCGCCCGCCGCCACGGCATTGGCGAACCCGAGGGCACTACCAACGGCACGGGTGATGGAGAGCACGATCCAGATCGCCGCTATCGCCGCAATAAGGACGATGGCGATGAGCGCGCCGATGATCGTCGTGCGCGAGGTTTCGTAGGTAGCCGAGGCATCGGCCTGCGCCTGGTTGACCTCATCACGCAAACGGTTGGTCATTTCATCAAGAATGGCATCGGACGCGCGCCGGTAGTTACCACCCTCGGCCGCGACTTCGGATGCATAGTAGTCGCCGTTTTCCAGCCCCTTGGCCATGGCTCCCTCGAGCAGAGGCAGCCACTCCGCGATGCCCGTCTCGATCGCATCGAAACTCGCCCGGTGCTCGCGACCCAGGAGGCGGGATGCCTTGTCGACCTGCGCCTGTAGCTCGGCGATTCGCGCCTCCACCACTTTGGCGAAGCGTTGCTGAGCCTCGGGATTGTCGTTGGAAGCGAGGACATTGAGCAGATTGACGCGCACCCGCAGCAGCGCCGGAACGAGATCGGTCACCGCTTGATATTGCTCGGCTCCAGTCTCGCGCCCACCAATCGACGCCTCATCACTGAGCTGCCGGGCCAGGCTTTCGACGGATTCGAGCACCGCAAGATAGGCATCCCTGCCCTCGTTCTGCATCATGCGACGGGCAATGCGAATGGACTGCAACCGGGCCTGTTCCTGCACTTTGAGATCACTCTCGAGGAATTTTGCCCATGGCTCCTTGAAGGCATCGATGGCAGCTCGGCCCTCGGCGCCGGCAAGCTGGTACATCTGAGCCAGCAGTTCATCTATCTTGGTCTTGCTTTCTTCGATATCCGCCGCGAATTCGTCCATTTCCGCATTGCTTGCGGCGAGGATGAAATTGCGTTCGTCGCGAGCGACGCGCACCGACTCGGCATCGATTTCGGTGGCGAGCCGGACACGCTTGATCTTGTTGTCGATCAGTTCGTCATAGGTGTCGTTCATCTGCCCCAAATTGCTGATGCCAAGGTACATCCCCCCTGCCGCCAGAGCGACGACGATAGCGAAAGTCGCCCCCAGTTTTGCCTTGAGTGTCAGTCTCACTCTCCAATCTCCCTATGGTCGAGAACCGGCGCCTGCCGGTGCTCGGAAACTCGCAGCCGTTTCAGTTGGCTGTCGTAAAAGTCAAGTGGTAGTCGGCTCTCATCCACGCCTGGGTTTATTGCGAACCCCTTTCGGCGTTCTCGGTGCTACCGTCCATGCCGCTTTCCACCATGAAGATCCTGCCGAGATCGGGATGAATGACGAAGCTGTCGCCACGCCGACCGATGCCACGCACGTATTCCGAACGCCAGCGCATGCCGACCTTGGGCGCTTCTTCAATCGAGGCCGATTCGATATCGGCGACGTCATGCACCCTGTCGGCGTAAATGGCGACGATCGCCGGTTCGCCGGCGAGTTCGATCTCGATGACCACGATGCGGCTGTCCTGGTCCGACGCCGAACGCGTCATGCCGAAGGCCACGCGCAGGTCGGCCAGGGGCACCACCCGCCCACGGACATTGATCAGCCCATCCACGAAGGGGCGGGCGTTGGGCACCTGGGTGATGGGCACCTCGTCGAGAATTTCCCGCACCTGCGCGGCATCGATGGCGAAGATCTCGTCTCCCAGTTCGAACACGAGTGCCTGCATGGCGATTCCGGCTCTCTTGGCTTCGTTCATGCCTCCCTCCTCATGCGTTCGTCGCGAAGACGCTGCTCGAAGCCACGTCCGAAACTCACTAGATGGGTAATATCGAGAATCAGCGCGACGCTGCCGTCACCGAGGATGGTGGCGCCGGAGAAGGTGCCGAGATCCGCGTGCAGTCTGGACAGCGGCTTGATGACGGTCTGGTTGTTGCCGATGATCTGGTCGACCACCAGCCCGACCCGGGACTCGCCCGAGGAAACGACGACCACCTTCTGGTGCGGGTCGGGTTCGCCACCGGCGGCGAACAGCTCCCGCAGGCGCAGGAACGGCACCAGGCTGCCGCGAATGTTGAGGAAATTGCGGCCTTGGGCCTCGGTGATCTCGGCTTCGGGCAGTTCGACGCACTCTTCCACCGCCAGCAGCGGCAGGCAGTAGCGCCCCTCGCCCACCCGCACCAGCATGCCGTCGATGATGGCGAGCGTCAGCGGCAGGTGTAGCGTGACGGTGGTACCCGAACCTGGCTCGCTGGCCAGCTCGATACTGCCACGCAAGGCTTCGATGGTGCGCTTGACCGCGTCCATGCCCACCCCACGCCCGGACACCGAGGTCACTTCGCTGGCCGTGGAAAAGCCGGGATGGAAGATGTACTGGAACAGTTCATGATCGGACAGCTTGGCATCGGGCGCGATCAATCCCGCGCTTTCGGCCTTGGCACGAATACGTTCGGCATCGAGCCCCGCCCCGTCGTCGCGGATCGAAATCGCCACTTCCGCCCCCGAATGCACCGCCGCGAGCCGCACCTTGCCACCCCGGGATTTTCCCGCGCGCTGGCGGCGCTCGGGATCTTCCAGGCCATGATCGACGGCGTTGCGGATCAAATGCACCAGCGGGTCGGCGAGCTGTTCGATGACTGTCTTGTCGAGCTCGGTTTCCTCACCAGAGGCCACGAATTCGACCTCCTTGCCCAGTTCATGCGAGAGATCGTGGACCAGCCGGCGGAATCGACCGAACAGCGTGCCGATCGGCACCATGCGAATGCCCATGGTGATGTCGCGCAGGCCGGATGAAAGCCTTTCGATCTCTTCCGCCACGGTCTTGAGCTCGAGATCGTCGCTTGCCCCGGTGATCTGGGAGAGCCGCGCCTGGGCGATGACCAGTTCGCCGACGCGATCCATCAACTCATCCAGGCGTTCCGCCGGCACGCGCAACGATGAACTGTGTCCCTTGCCGGCCTTCGTCGCCGGGGCACCTTGCCGCCCGGCGCCCTGTACCTGCGTCTCGCCCTGGGCCGCTGCTTTTGTCGGCATGCTGGACACCTCATCGGTATTGGAAGGCCCATCGTTCTCTCCCGCCTCGAGAGATTCGATCTCCAGCGCCATGCCATCGCGCAGGAACATGAAGACATCCTCGATGGCTTCCCGCGGCGCCTCGGTAGTGAGCGTGACGTCCCAAGCGAAATAGCAAACCTGAGGATCGATCTCCTCGAGTGGCGGCACATCGTCGGCCAGTGCCTCTACCTTGCACTCGCCCAGTTCGCGCAGCTCGTCGAGCAGCAGCAAGGGGTTGGTGCCAAGCGCGAGCGCGTCATCCGGCAGGCGGAAGCGAACCCGCCAGGTCCGCGCCTGGCGCGCGCCATCGCTGGGCGCCGGAACGGAAGTCGACTTGACGGCGCCTCGATCGCCGACGATGTCATGTAGCGCCGCGAGGATCGGCTCGCCCTGGGCGGCATGCCGCCCAGGCTCTTCGATCAACTTGCCGACGTGATCGCCGGCGCTCAGCGCCACGGCAATCAACGCCGGGGTGACGGACGATTCCCCTTTGCGTACTCGATCGAAGGCGGTTTCGAACTCGTGAACGAAATCGGCGACCTCGTCGAAACCGAACATGGCGCCCGAGCCCTTGAGCGTGTGCAGGGAACGGAAGACGCTGTCGACCAATTCACGATCATCAGGCGCCTGCTCGAGATCGAGCAATGCCTGTTCGAGGCTTTCCAGGAGATCGCGCGCTTCCTGGCGAAAGGTATCAGCGGGATCGGGAGTGCTCATGAGCCTGCCACCTTCTTGACCACGGCCAATAGTTTGTCCTGCTCGAAGGGCTTGACGATCCAGCCGGTGGCACCGGCTTCCTTGGCCTGGCGCTTCAACTCACCGTCGGATTCGGTGGTGAGAAACACGATCGGCACGCCCGTGCTCGACGGGTGAGCACGGTATTGGCGAATGAATTCGATGCCGTTCATTTTCGGCATGTTGAGGTCGGTAAGCACCGCATCGACCCGATGAGCGGTTGCCTGGGCCAGCCCCTCTTCTCCATCGCTTGCCTGCAGTACGTTGTAACCGGCCCCGGATAGAGTGAGCGATACCATCTGCCGGATGGAGGCGGAATCGTCTATGGTCAGAATCGTCTTGCTCATGAGGTCCTTTATCTCCCTGCGATCATTTTTTCGTCTTGTCCCCACCCCATATCCCAGCCGGGGAACGCACTGAGTTCATTGCTGCGCTTCGAGCAGGCCGGCACGCTCCATGGCGGTTTGAACAGCGTCGCCACGAGCCGTGACCAGGCGCAGCTCGGCTCCACGCTGCATAGCGCTGACACGGGCGGCAATCAGTAGCTGGAGAACACTGATATCGACTTCGACCACTTCACGCACATCCACCGCCACCGTCTTTCCCGACTCGAGCACTTCCTCGAGACTGCGGCAGACCTGCTGCACATTGCGAAGCCCAAGCGTGCCTTCCAGCTTCACCGTCATTTCTCTTGCATCGTTCACTATCGAATCTCCATTTCCCGACCTATCGGACTATCGGCCATGAAAAACGAGTCCGAACCCTTGGACACAATTTAATTTCGCTATTCGGATAACGACTTCGCTAAATGGATACTGAGTTACCAATATCCCGCCGATATACGAAGGGAGCATGAATGGATAAAAAAGTGCGATCCAAGGAGCCGGAAAATTGAAGCATCGTCTTTACCCTACGTTCCCTACCCTATCCGGCAACAGCTTCGAATCATTGCGGCAAACACTGGAGCCTTACCATCACTCCTTGTCACGTCCCACGCGTCGAGCCAATGCCCCTTTCCAGTGGAGAGTGGACGTATACAACACCAACGGCCTGACCGTGTTGAAAGCACGATGCTCCGATGACTGGTCCTTCACCTACGATGGAAACGAAGATAATTTGGGGCTCTTGATACCCCGCATCGGCCGGATTGAAGCTTCACTTGGAAACCAAACGTTTAGCGTAACACCCGGCCATGCCTTGCTGGCTCCCACACCATTGCTGCGCGGAATGCGGTTCTTCTGCGACAATCATGAAAACTCAATGATATCGCTGAACGTTGCCAAGCCGATCGTCACAACGGTTCTTGATGAGCTGTCATGTGACAGCATGATGTATGAACTAGACTACAACCCTGTGATCGATTTATCACAAGGAATTGGCCCGACTCTTGGCCTTATGATCCGAACCCTCATAGCGGGAATATGCGAAAGCCAGACTTGGGAACACTCGCCCCAAGCGATGAAAAAGTTCATCAAGTCCGTATTGCACCTGATCTTCGAGAACATGCCAGACCAGCCTGCCAAGCAGGATAATGGTCAGTTGATCGATATCACGCCGCGGCATGTAAAGGTTGCCATCGACTTCATGCATGCCAACTTGCATCGACCGCTCACCGTAACGCAAATTGCCGAAATCGCGGGAGTCAGCGCGCGAGCGCTGCAAACCGGTTTCCAGCGTCACCGCAACACCTCCCCATTGCGTTATCTTCGCAACATTCGACTCGAAGCGGTGCATGAGGAACTTTCATCGCCGGAAAATCAGCTAGGTATAGGTGAAGTGGCCCTGAAATGGGGCTTTACCCATTTCGGTCGGTTTTCCGCCGAATACAAGGCGGCCTACGGACAATATCCCTCGGAAACCGTCAAACGAATGAAGCACTCACGAAAGGCAGAAGCCTAAACGCTGCCCATGAATGCGAAAGAAAAAACCGTCCGGGCGGGGGTAGCTCGACACCGGACGGAAGGGGCACTCGGTATTGGCGCGTCAGTCGTCAAGCGCGCCGTTCGAATTCGATATGCGAAACACCACGGAAACGGGCGGCTCGTTCGGTAGCCGAACTCGACCTTCCTTCGCGTTCACGGCATTTCCCGCTGCGGAATCCTTTCACTCTCTCATCTTCTCGACAGTTTCAGACAAGAAACGTGGATTTCGGGGGGAGAAGCTATCAAACAAGACGTTTCATAAATAGCGTCAGGAGCAAACAGTTGCGCTTTTCGGACATTTTTACGTGAAACGGACATGCAACAGTATGAATTGCTTTAGGGAAACGCTGAATAAATCGGCGAGCGGAGTAAAGCGCAAGGCGCACGGAGCGCAGGAACCGGAGCCTATGGGGTATAGGTGAGGCTTCCGAGCACCGCGCAACGCAGCGATTTGCCCGCGTAGGCAATTATTCAGTGTGTCCTCAGCGAAGCCGCGTTAGCCAGGCATCCAGGGTACCGAACAGCCATTCACGCAGCCGCTGCCAGCGGGGCCGTTGGGCCCAGCGGGCCGGATCGATCTCATGACTGGCGGCGAAATTGCGCTCGAACAATGCCGCCACCTCGCTGGCGAAATGCGCATCGTGGACTTCCTGATTGGCCTCCAGATTCCAATGCAGGCTCCAGTGATCGAAATTGCACGATCCCAACGTGGTCCAATCGTCGGCCAACGAGAATTTGGCGTGTATGAAGATCGGCTGGAATTCGAAGATTCGTACTCCGGCACGCAACAGGCGACCATAGAAACGCTGGCCGGCATAACGCACCACGGGATGGTCATGAGCATCGCCAGGCAATAACAGGCGCACGTCGACACCGCGCCTGGCCGCCCTGGCCAAACGCAGGCGCAGACCGAAGGTCGGCACGAAATAGGGAGTACAGATCCAGATACGGCGTGTCGCCGAGGAAATCTGCTGGTGCATGGAATGGCGAATGGCCTGGTAGCGGTAGCCCTGTCCCCATACCACCCGCCCGCGCATGCCTTGGCCATCGATATACTCGGGAATATCCAGTATCAGATCCCGCACCAGACCGGCTTTCCTCCTGCCTCGAGTCAAGGGAGAGTCCCAAAGCCGCGAGAACAATCGCACCCAGTCGCCAACCACCGGCCCTTCGATGCGAATCGCCACCTCGTACCAGGCCTCCAGGAACTCATCCACGGCACCGAACCCGCCGGTGAAGGCCACGCGCCCATCCACCACCACCAGCTTGCGATGATCGCGGGTCAGGTTCTTGGCTAACGAGTGGAATCCCAGCGGATTGAAGAAGCGCAAGGCCACGCCGCATTCGCGCAGGCGTGTACGGTCTTCGTCGGTCAATCCCATGGCGCCATAGCCATCCAGCATCAGCATCACCGAGACGCCTCGCTCGACGGCCCGCCCCAGCGCATCGATCATCCCCGTCGCCAGACGCCCCGATTCCATCAGGTACAGCTCGATCAGAATCGAGGAACGGGCCTGCTCGATGGCGGTGAACATCTCCGGGATGAAGCGCTTGGCTTCCGGCAACAATGTGAAGCGGTTGCCCTCTCGCCACATGCCGCGCATGGTGGCCTCCTTCGCTCCTTGAACCTCCATTGACGCATGTTTATCCGCATTACGAAAGATACCCTCCTGCGGCATTGCCGCAGTTACCGATATACTGGCCGCCACTATCCCCGACAAGGCAATGGAATGGCCTGGAACACCACCCTCTCGAATCTACTGCGCGCGCCCTTGCGCCGCCTGATTGCCGCCTGGGTCGAGTTACGCCTGATCGAACCGCTCCCCGAACGGCTTGCCCTGGATCCCGAATGCCCGACCCTCTACGTGCTACCGCATCCGGCTCTTAGCGATACCTTGCTGCTGGAAACGCTCTGCGCACGTCATGACCTGCCATCGCCCAGCCAGTGCATGCGCTTCGGTGATCTCGACCTGCGTGCCAGTGTGCCTCTACCTACCACCAGTCGGCGCTTTGGCCAGCGATCGTTGTTCACGCCGCCTTTCACACGTTTGATCGAGTATCTTGCCACTCATCCCGATGAGGACATCCAACTGGTGCCGGTCAGCGTGTTCTGGGGCCGGGCGCCCGGCAAGCGTTTCGGCTTGTGGAAATTACTCGCCGCCGATAGCTGGCAACTCACCGGCCACGTGCGTCGCGCCTTGTCGGTGATCGTCAACGGCAAGAACGTGGAGCTGCACTTCGGCGCTCCTCTGCATCTCAAGGCCCTGCTGGACGATCGCCCCAGCGAGGTCACCAACCGCAAAGTGGCGAGACTGTTGCGCGTTCACTTTCGCCGCGCGCGTACCCGCGTGCTTGGCCCCGACCTATCCCACCGCCGCACCCTGATCGATGGTGTCGTGGGGAGCCCCGCGGTGCGCCAGGCGATCGTCGAGGTGGCCGATGCCGAGGGCCTTTCGCGCGCCAGGATCGAGAAGCGCGCATGGCGCTATGGCCGCGAAATCGCCTCCGATATGTCCTACCCGGTGCTGCGTTTCATGGACAGCCTGCTCGAATGGTTGTGGAACCGGCTCTACGACGGCGTCGAGGTGCGAGGACTGGAAAGCGTCAAGGCCTTGGCCGGAGAGCACACCCTGGTCTATGTGCCCTGCCACCGCAGCCATATCGACTATCTATTGCTGTCCTACGTGCTTTACCGCGACGGCTTGATGCCGCCACACATCGCGGCTGGCCACAACCTCGACATGCCACTGGTCGGGAGTCTGCTGCGCCATGGTGGCGCCTTCTTCATGCGCCGCAGCTTCAAGGACAACCGACTATACGGCGCGGTGTTCAATGAATACCTGCATCGCCTGCTGTCGCGCGGCCATCCGCTGGAGTACTTCATCGAGGGCGGGCGTTCGCGCAGCGGGCGCATGCTCTCGCCGCGGCCAGGCATGCTGTCGATGAGCCTACGCTCGCATGCCCGTCTGTTCGCTGACGCCACGGGCCACGCACGCGGCATGGTCTTCGTACCGGTCTATATCGGCTATGAGAAGGTACTGGAGAGCGCTACCTACCTGCGGGAGCTCAAGGGGTACAAGAAGCGCAAGGAGTCGCCGCTGGGTTTGATCCGTGTACTCGGCCAACTCCGCCAGCCCTTCGGACGGGTCGCGGTCAATATCGGCGAGCCGCTGCACCTGGATGCCTTCCTCGACCATCACACCCCCCAGTGGCGCAGGCAGTGCGACCTGTCGCGCCCCCCTTGGCTGAACCACGCCGTGCCGCTCCTGGGCATCGAGCTGGCGCGACGCATCAACGATGCGGCAGCACTCAATGCCATCAATCTGGTGGCGTTGGTGTTGCTGACTACACCGCATCGCGCCATCGAGACCCGAGTGCTCATTCGTCAGTTGGCCCTGCTGGTCGCACTGCAGCGCCGGTTGCCAGGCGGCAGGCATACCAGCTTTCCCGATGGCAAGCCCGAAGAGTGGGTGACCCAGGCGGCCAGCCTCGGTTTCATCGAACGCCGCGATCAGGCTCTCGGTGAGTTGGTGCTGGCCGATGCGGCACAAGCCAGCCTGTTGGGTTGGTACCGTAACAATGTTCTGCACCTGTTCGCCCTGGCAGGGCTGACGGCCTTCGCATTCCGCAACAATACCCGCCTGCGACTGGAGGAATTGCTCGACCTGCTAGCCCCGAGCTGGCCGGTGTTGTGCCAGGAACTGTTCATCTCGACACCCCGTTCGCTCGAATCGAGCCTGCGCGACATGCTCGAGGCGCTTGTCGAGCAAGGCCTGCTCGAGTATCGGGGCGACGCCTGGAAGCGGCCCAACGGCCAGCTCGAAGCCAATGAGCAACTCCAATTACTGGGAGGGCTGGTTCAACCGACCTTGGAACGCGGCTTCCTGCTGCTCACGACCCTGCTGCGCCAGCCCAGCGGCTCCTTGAGTCGCGAAGACCTGATCGAACAAAGTCGTCAGCTCGCCGAGCGTCTGGCGCTACTTTCGGGTCTCGAGGCACCGGAGTTCTTCGATGCGCGACTCTTCACCGGGCTGATCGACTCGCTGCATCAGGAGGGTTGGTTGTGGCTGGAACAGGACCGCGTGCATTACGGACAGGCTCTCGAACAGGGAGCACGCAAGGCCAGTGCCCTTTTCGACCCGGCATTGCGTCAGCGGTTGTTGCAGATCTCGACGCCGCAACCGGCTCAGGCGTCATCCAGCGCACGGTGAACGTATAGATCGTAGCGACTGGTCTTGCCTTCGATGACGTGACGGGGTGCCGGACCGTCGATGGGCGGCGCCGTGCGCGGGCGCTTGACCGCCACCCGATGGGTCGCGACATCCAGCGCCGCTTCCAGCAGGCGCGGGGCATCCTGGTCGTCGCCGGCCAGTTCGCGGAAGATACGCATCTCCTTCTTGACCAGCGCCGACTTGGTACGGTGAGGAAACATCGGGTCGAGGTGGATCACCTGTGGCGCAAAGCCTGCTCGAGCCACCGTTGCGGCAAGCTCATGGGTGGCATCGGCCCGTGCCAGGCGCAGGTGAGCGGCGGTGGGCGCCGTTTGCGGGTCACGCTCGGCACGCGCCAAGGCATCTTCGAGCAAGGCGAAGATCGCTGGCACTCGTTCGATCATCAACACCTCGGCCCCCAGGCTTGCCAGCACGAAGGCATCGCGCCCCAATCCTGCGGTGGCATCGACGATGGATGGCGTCTGGGTCTTGCCCAGGCCGCATGCCTTGGCGACGAGCTGGCCGCGTCCGCCACCGAAGCGCCGCCGGTGGGCCGCTCTACCGGCCACGAAATCGGCCTTGAGAGGCTTGCCATAGCGCCCTTCGTCACCCGCCAGCACCAGTTCGCCGTCGAGAAGCATCAGTGTCAGCCCCGCTCCCGGTGTGGCGACCCATGGCAGTCTCAAGCGCTCGGCTAGAGGCTTCAAGTCAACTCCGCAAACGCTGACGGTAGCCGTTTCTCTCATCGCCCCTTCTGCCAGGCGACCTGGTCACGCAGATAGACCGGTTGTACCAGATGTGGCTGGCGCCCCTCACCCGCGGCGAACTGCCGGGTCGCCAGCCGCACCATGTCCTCGGCGGCCGGCGCCAGTTCATTGAAACACTGGCTGATCCCTGCCTGAACCGTCGCCGGCATCGACTCCCATAGCGCCCAGCCAGAGCCGACACCTACCCAGTCGGTATCCTCGTATCCTTTCGGCAAGATCAGGCGCTCGGGCGGCAGTACCGCATCTTCGGCCAGCGACTCGAGCTCGCCATCGCGGCAGCGATAGGCGCCCACGTACAGCTCGCCCATGCGCGCATCCAGCGCCGGCATCACGTAGCGCAGGTGGTAACGACGATGGGCAGCGAGCGCCAAGGCCGCCAGGGTCGAGACCCCGAGCAATGGCTTGTCGGCACCGAAGGCCAGCCCTTGGGCCACACCGGCAGCGATGCGCAGACCGGTGAACGAGCCGGGGCCGCGGCCGTAGGCCAAGGCATCGAGCTGGCATAGCTCGATGCCCGCCTCGGCCAGCAGCTCGTCGACCATCGGCATCAGGCGACGTGTGTGCTCGCGGGGTGCCAGGGCGAAACGTGACAGTACTTCGTCCCGTCCGTCGCAGTGGATCATCAGAGCGGCGGAACAGGCATTCGAGGAGGCATCCAGGGCCAGCAGCGTTGGCATAGTTCTCGGTATGTCAGTCATGGTGAGGTAGGTGGGCGCATTATACGACAACGGCCCGCGGGTTGCGGGCCGTCTCGAACATGAAGCATGCGGTGAAGCGTCAGCCCTCCAGGGCTTGCATCACCTGGCGGGTAATCTCGTCCACACTGCCCACCCCTTCGACGCGGTGGTAGGCCGGAGCGCTCTCCGGATCCTCCTTGGCCCAGCGCTGATAGTAGTCCACCAGCGGTGCGGTCTGCTCATGGTAAACCGCCAGACGATTGCGCACCGTGGATTCACGATCGTCGTCACGCTGGATCAGGGATTCACCGGAGACGTCATCCTTACCGGCCTCCTTGGGCGGATTGTACTCGATATGGTAGACCCGTCCGGAGCCGGGATGCACCCGCCGACCAGCCAGGCGCTTGACGATCTCTTCGTCGTCCACGGCAATTTCCAGCACGTGGTCGAGCTTGACGTTGGCTTCCTTCATGGCATCGGCTTGGCGAATGGTGCGCGGGAAGCCATCGAACAGGAAGCCGTTGGCACAATCGGGCTGAGAGATGCGTTCCTTGACCAGAGCGATGATGATGTCATCGGATACGAGGCCACCGCTTGCCATGATTTCCTTGACCTTCAGACCCAGGTCAGAGCCTTCCTTGACTGCGGCGCGCAGCATGTCGCCGGTGGAAATCTGCGGGATACCGAACCGCTCGCAGATAAATTGGGCTTGGGTACCCTTTCCGGCACCCGGGGCGCCCAACAGGATCAAACGCATCTGTACTGCTCCTTGGATGAGAGGAAAAACTTTCTATTAAAAGACTATTAAGCTTGACGATACCCGGGGCGCTGCGTGCAGACAAGCGGCCATATCCATGACGGTGCCTGTCTGATACGAAAATTGACCTTTATCAACAATGGGTTGCCTTACGAATAACACTTTGGTCTCGGCAATACACAACGAGCATGAACACCAACGGCGCCCCCATGGGCGCCGTTGGGTGATCGAGAAATGCCGATCTCGCCTTACAGTAGCAAGCGACGAATATCCGTCAAGGCCTGCCCCAGGAAGGCGGTGAAGCGCGCCGCATCGGCACCGTTGACCGCACGGTGGTCGTAGGACAGGCACAGCGGCATCATCAGCCGCGGGGCGAACTCCTTGCCGTCCCACACCGGCTTCATCTGCGCCTTGGAGATCCCCAGGATGGCGACTTCCGGCGCGTTGACGATCGGTGTGAAGGCGGTACCGCCAATCGAGCCCAGGCTGGAGATGGTGAAGCAACCACCGGTCATCTCCTCGCGCTTGAGTTTCTTCGACTGGGCCTTCTTGGCCAGTTCCACGGACTCCTTGGCCAGCTCGATCAACGACTTCTTGTCGGCGTCGCGGATCACCGGGACCATCAGGCCGTCCGGAGTGTCCACGGCAACGCCGATGTGGACGTACTTCTTCCACACCACCGTCTCGCCGTCGGACGTGAGGCTGACGTTGAACTGCGGGTACTGACGCAGGGCGAAGGCGCACGCCTTGATCAGGAAGGGCAGCGGCGTGAGCTTGGCGCCCTGGGCTTCCGCCTCGGCCTTCATGGACTTGCGGAAGGCCTCGAGCTCGGTGATGTCCGCCTCGTCGAACTGGGTGACGTGGGGCAGGTTGACCCAGCTGCGATGCAGGTTGGTGGCGCCCATCTTCATCAGGCGGCCCATCGGCTTTTCTTCCACTTCGCCGAACTGGCTGAAGTCCTGGTCCGGGATCGGCGGAATGCCTGCGCCCGCCGTCGGGGCCGGTGCCGCAGCGGGCGCCTTGGCCTGCCCCGCCATCACCTGCTTGACGTAGGCGTGGACGTCTTCCTTGAGCACCCGGTCCTTGGGACCGCTGGGCTTGACCAGGGCCAGGTCGACACCCAGTTCGCGGGCCAGCATGCGCACCGCTGGACCGGCATGCACCAGCCTACCTTCGCGCGGCTTGTGCTCGGCCATCTGCGCTTCCGGGCTCGGCGTACCAGTCGGGGTGACGGCGGTCTTCTGCTCCTGAGGTGCCGGCGCCGGCTCCGGCTTGGCAGGCTCAGCCGCTGGCGCAGCGGGAGCCGGGGCTCCGGCCACCTCAATGTAACCGATTAGATCCCCTTCGGAGACGGTGTCGCCTTCCTTCACCACAAGCTCGAGGAGCTTGCCCTTGTAGGGGCTCGGCACATCCATGGAAGCCTTGTCGGATTCCAGGGTGATCAGCGGATCTTCCTCGCTGAGTTCGTCACCAGGGCTGACGGCGACTTCGATGATCGGCACATCGCTGGAACCGGAGAGATCCGGCACACGGATCTCCTTGCGCTGCGGCTCGGCACTGACGGCAGCCTCGGGCTGCGGTTCGGGGCGCGCCGGCGCCTCCTGGGCCGTATTGGCGGCAGGGGCCGGAGCCACTTCGGCTTCGTTACTGTTACCCTCGCCGGCAATCTCCATGGTGCCGATCACATCGCCCTCGGAAACGGTGTCACCCTCTTTCACCGACAGCTTGACCAGCTTGCCGGCGTAGGGGCTGGGCACATCCATGGAAGCCTTGTCGGACTCCAGGGTGATCAAGGTGTCTTCCTCGGCGACATCGTCGCCTTCAGAAACGGCCACCTCGATGATCTCGACGTCGCTCGAGCCGCCCAGGTCGGGCACCTTGACTTCTACGCTACGCTTGCCGCCAGCAGCGGCCGGCTTCGCCGCTGGTGCCGGTTCGGGCTTCGCTTCCGGCTCGGGGGCGGTTGTTACATTCTCTTCGGCCAGCCCGTTGCTGGCACCTTCCACGTCCAGCTCGACGATCTGGTCGCCTTCGGAGACGGTGTCGCCTTCCTTGACCAGTACCTTCAACACCTTGCCGCCCTTGGGAGAGGGCACGTCCATGCTGGCCTTGTCGGATTCCAGGGTGATCAGGGTATCTTCGGCATCGATCGTGTCACCTTCCGATACCGCGATCTCGATGATTTCGACATCGGTGCTTCCGCCGATGTCGGGGACTTTGATGATTTCGCTACTCAAGGTCGCGCTCCTTTCGAATCGTGCTTGCCGCAGGCGCTTCTCCTCGGGTCCCACGGGGGCTGACAGCCCCCGCTCCTGCGCCTGCCACGCTGGTCAACGGCTCAAGACACCACCGGGTTGGGCTTGTAGGGGTCGATGCCATACTTCTTGATGGCATCCGCCACGACCTTGCGGTCGATCTCGCCACGCTCGGCCAGCGCTTTCAGCGCGGCCACGGTGACGAAGTAGCGGTCGACCTCGAAGAAGTGACGCAGCTTCTCACGGGTATCGGAACGGCCGAAGCCATCGGTGCCCAGGACATGATAGTCGGTCGGCACCCAGGCCCGGACCTGGTCGGCGAAAAGTTTCATGTAGTCGGTCGAGGCGATCGCCGGTCCCTTGCGTCCCTCCAGGCAACGGGTTACGTGCGGCTTGGCCGGCTCGGCGTCCGGCTTGAGGAACGCCTGGCGATCGATCTCGAGCGCCTCGCGACGCAGTTCGTTGAAGCTGGTCACGCTCCAGATGTCTGAGCCGATGTCGTAATCGGCCTTGAGCAGCTCGGCTGCGGCTTCGACCTCACGCAGGATGGTGCCGCTGCCCATCAATTGCACATGCCCCTTGCCGCCCTGGGTCTCGCGCAGCAGGTACATGCCCTTGATGATGTCCTCGGCGGGAATCTCGTCGAGGGCCGGATGCTCATAGTTTTCGTTCATTACCGTCAGGTAATAGAAGCAGTTCTCCTTGTCGACGAACATCCGCTTCAGACCGTCCTGGACGATCACCGCCACCTCATGGGCATAGGTCGGATCGTAGCTACGGCAATTGGGGATGGTCGAGGCCTGGATGTGGCTGTGGCCGTCCTGGTGCTGGAGCCCTTCGCCATTGAGGGTGGTGCGACCGGCGGTGCCACCGACCAGGAAGCCGCGCGCCTGCATGTCGCCGGCCGCCCAGGCCAGGTCGCCGATGCGCTGGAAGCCGAACATCGAGTAGTAGACGTAGAACGGCAACAGCGTGGTGTTGTTGTTCGAGTAGGAGGTCGCGGCGGCGATCCACGCCGACATGGCGCCGGCTTCTGAGATGCCTTCCTCGAGGATCTGGCCCTTCTTGTCCTCGCGGTAGAACATGATCTGGCCCTTGTCCACCGGCTCGTACTTCTGGCCTTCCGAGGTGTAGATGCCGAGCTGGCGGAACATGCCCTCCATACCGAAGGTGCGTGCCTCGTCCGGGATGATCGGCACAACGCGCTCACCGAGCTTCTTGTCCTTGACCAAGCCGTTGAGGATGCGTACGAAGGCCATGGTGGTGGAGATCTCGCGACCCTTGGAACCACCTGTCTGGGAGGCGAAGGTCTTGTCGTCGAGATCGGGGATCTCGAGGGACTCGAACTCGGTGCGGCGCTGCGGCAGATAGCCGCCCAGACGCTCGCGCATCAAGTGCATGTACTTCAATTCCGGGCTGTCGTCGTCCGGCTTGTAGTACGGCACCTCCTTGAGCTGCTCGTCGGAAAGCGGAATGCCGAAGCGGTCGCGGAATGTCTTCAGCGCCTCGTATTCCATGGTCTTGACCTGGTGTGCCTCGTTGGCCGCTTCGCCGTCGCCGCTGCCCATGCCGTAACCCTTGACGGTGTGGGCGAGGATCACGGTGGGCTTGCCGTTGCCGTTATGCACCGCCTCGTGATAGGCCGCATAGACCTTGTAGGGGTCGTGACCGCCGCGGTTGAGCTTCCAGATGTCCTCGTCGGACATGTCCTTGACCATCTCGGCGGTTTCCGGGTACTTGCCGAAGAAGTGCTTGCGCGTGTAGGCACCGCCGTTGGCCTTGTAGTTCTGGTACTCGCCGTCGACCGCCTCGTCCATGCGCTTCTGCAGGATGCCCTTCTTGTCCTTCTCGAACAGCGGGTCCCACAGACGGCCCCAGACCACCTTGAGCACGTTCCAGCCGGCACCGCGGAATACGCCCTCGAGCTCGTCCATGATACGGCCATTGCCGCGCACCGGGCCATCCAGGCGCTGCAGGTTGCAGTTGATGACGAAGATCAGGTTGTCGAGTTTCTCGCGGCCGGCGAGAGAAATGGCCCCCAAGGATTCCGGCTCGTCGCACTCGCCATCGCCCATGAAGCACCAGATCTTGCGATCGTGCATGGCCTTGAGTTCGCGGGAGTCCAGGTACTTCATGACATGGGCTTGGTAGATGGCCTGAATCGGCCCCAACCCCATGGACACGGTGGGGAACTGCCAGAAGTCCGGCATCAGCCAGGGGTGCGGATAGGACGACAGACCGTCGCCGTCCACTTCCTGGCGGAACTTGTCCATCTGTGCCTCGGACAGGCGGCCTTCGAGGTAGGCTCGAGCATAGACACCCGGTGCCACGTGCCCCTGGATGTAGACCAGGTCGCCTTCGAAGTCGCCCTGCGGGGCGCGGAAAAAGTGGTTGAAGCCCACGTCGTACAGGGTCGCTGCCGACATGAAGCTCGAGATGTGTCCGCCAAGCCCCGGATGAGCGCGGTTGTTGCGAATGACCTGAGCAATGGCGTTGTAGCGAATCAATGAGCGAATACGCCGCTCCATGAACAGATCGCCGGGCATGTGCGCCTCGCGGTGCACCGGGATGCTGTTACGGTGGGGGGTCGTCACCGAGAAGGGTACCCGCATGCCGTCGCGACGCAGACGGTCGGCCAGGCGGCTCAGCAGGTATTGGGCACGTACTTCGCCCTCACGATCCAGGACCGATTCCAGGGATTCCATCCATTCCGCTGTTTCGATCGGATCGAAATCTTCTCTTGCCTCCAGACTCATAGACGTCTCTCCGAATGAAGATGTTGTGTCAGTCTGCCCTCACCCAGGGGGGTGGAGGGGCGTGTGGCGCTCTTCAGTGCGGGCGTGACCTTCTATGGATCACATCTCCGTGGGAAAACCTGATGCCGACGACTTGCGGAAACACTGCACAAATGCCTGCGCGGGCAAATCACTGCGTTACGCGGTGCTCGCAAGCCTCACATATACCCCATATGCTCCGGTTGCTGCGCTCCGGGCGCCTTGTGCTTTACTCCGCTCGCCGATTTGTTCAGCGCTTCCTTACAGGATGTAGCTAATTTACAGAAACGTCCGCAGATCGTTCGATTTCCGCCCCCGAAGATACCGCAAAGCGGCTCTCATGCCAATTGGAACGGGCATGGAAATTTTTTCCACCCTGCTTGTTGCGGCGCAATACACGTTATTTCAATGCTCCGCCATCAGGCTGGGGCAAAAAGCGTAGGAACGTAGCAAAACTACATGTCATTCCCATTACGTCGATCATTTTTTTCCAGGCAGCGTCGAAAATACGCCCAATCGAAAGCCGGCCCTGGGTCGGACTTGCGCAATGGGGCGATCTTGGCATGGCTGGTGATGCGTTCCCGCGTCAGCTCGAGGTAGTGCGCGAGCAACTCTCGCGTGACTCTGGCCAAGACACAATACTGTGCGTCGCGGTAAGGACTGATCTCGTCGCCTTCCAGCTCTATTCCGATAGAGAAGTCGTTGAGTTCGCACCGCTCGCGCTCGCCATCGAACCAGCGTGAGCGACCAGCATGCCAGGCTCGACGGTCGAAGGGCACGAACTGCACGCATTCGCCATCGCGCCGGATCAGCAGATGGGCCGAGACCCGCAAGTGCGCGATCTTGGCAAAATAGGGATGAGCGTTAGGGTCGAGACGGTTGGTGAACAGCCGCTCGACATGCTCTCCGCCGAACTCACCGGGCGGCAGGCTGATCGAGTGCAGCACCAAGGCTGAAACTTCGCCCTGTGGTCGTGCATTGTGATTAGGCGACGCCACTCGTCGCGCGTCACTCCACCATCCCGATTCGATCGGCATCGCTCTCCCCTGACGTTGGTCCAGTGAATTCCCTATAATCATCTTTATTGTCACATATTCGAGAGCCAGCCCCGCCCATGCATTACTACGAAGCCCTCGCCGAAGACATTCGCACCAGCGCCGCCAAGATGCTGGCCGAAGATGTCGGGCCCGGCGACATCACCGCTCAGTTGATCCCCGAGCAGCAATGGGCCAAGGCCAGCGTCACGACACGCGAGGACGCCGTGTTGTGCGGGGTGGCCTGGGTCGACGAGCTGTTCCGCCGTCTCGACTCCCGGGTCAGCCTGACATGGCATGGCGCCGATGGCGACCGGATCAACGCCGGCGATGTGTTTCTCGAGCTGGAAGGCCCTGCACGCAGCCTGCTGACGGGGGAACGCGCTGCCTTGAACCTGCTGCAGACACTCTCGGCCACCGCCACCCGCACCCGGGAATATGTCGACCTGATCGCCGATACCGGCGTGCGACTGCTCGATACCCGCAAGACGCTGCCCGGCCTGCGCCTGGCACAGAAATACGCGGTGACCTGTGGTGGAGGCCACAACCACCGCATCGGCCTGTACGATGCCTTCCTGATCAAGGAGAACCATATCGCCGCCTGTGGCGGAATCGCCGCCGCGGTCAAGGAAGCACGTAACATTGCACGCGATCTGTCCGTCGAGGTCGAGGTCGAAACCTTTGACGAGCTCGATCAGGCGATCGCCGCGGGTGCCGACATCATCATGCTCGACAACTTCTCGCTCAACGATATGCGGGAGGCGGTACGCCGCACCGCTGGACGCGCCACCCTCGAAGCCTCGGGCAACGTCAGCGACGCCACGCTTCGCGATATCGCCGAAACCGGCGTCGACTGCATCTCCTCCGGTGCGCTAACCAAGGACATCAAGGCCATCGACCTGTCGATGCGCATTACCCACACCGAGCAGCGTTAAGCATCCAGGAGGAAGCACTCGCTCAAGTTTCGACGACGCCCAGCTTCTTACTCATCCTCAGTCGCGGCAAGCTCTCGCCGCCGCGCTCCACCCACTCCTCGCCATGACAGGTCCAGCCTCGCTTCTTCAGGCTTTCGCCAAGCAGCAGGCTGGCCTCGATGGTCACGTGCGATGCACCCTGTTCGAGCAGTGCACGCTCGGCGTGGATCAACAGGGTCGAGCCGATGCCACGCCGCGCCAGCGAGGGCCAGACGTATAGCGTCTCGATGTGCGCTGCGGGAATATCTAGCTCGAGAAAGCCCACGCAACGCCCATCGCAAGTCGCCACCAGGGTGGTGTAAAGCATCTGCCGCGCCGACCAGGCACTGGCATCGCGCGGCAGGGCCGCGGCCCAGGCTTCGCGTTGCGCCAGACTGTAGTGCGAGGCCGCCCCCTTCATCACGGCATGATGAAAGACCTCGGCCTGGTCGGCGGCATCGCGCGGCAAGGCCTCGCGGTAAAGAATCCGGGAAGCTGGCTCACTCATCTAGGCGTACCGCATCGAAACTTTCCGCCACGGGATGATCGCCGGTGGTCATCCCCGGCTCGCGTACCAGTTGTGTCGTCTTTAGCCCAGCCTCGGCGGCGGCGTCCAGCTCGGCGACCACGTCCGACAGGAACAGCACCGACTCGGCCGGCTCACCGATCGCCTCCACGATGCGACGATAGCTTGCCGTCTCGCGCTTGGGCCCGGTGGTGGTATCGAAATAGCCCGAAAACAGCGGCGTCAAGTCACCGGCATCCGAATGGCCGAACAGCAGCTTCTGCGCCTGCACCGAGCCGGAAGAATAGACGTAGAGGGCGATTCCCGCCTGGTGCCAACGCTTTAGCCCCTCGATGGCATCCGGATAGACATGCCCGGTGAAATCACCGTCGCGATAACCGCGCTCCCAGATCATGCCCTGCAGAGCTTTGAGCGGGGTGACCTTGCGATCGGCATCGATCCAGCCCTCAAGGATGGCGATCACGCGTTCGAGATCCGCACCGGGCTCTTCGGCAAGCTCACGGACGGCCTGGATCTGTTCGGCCACCGGCGGTTCGTCGCCGTGTTGGCGAACGAAATCGCCCAGATGCCGACGTGCATAAGGGAACAGCACTTCGTGGACGAAGGCGATGGAACCGGTGGTGCCCTCGATATCGGTGACGATGACGCGAATCATGCCGCTCCCTGCCCCTGTTCGGTGGGCAACGCCTCGAAACGCGGGAAGCGTGAGGCGATGGATTCACCGGTGAAGTTGGCCACCCAGCCCTCGGTGTTGGTGAACAGACGGATCGCAGTGAAGTCGGGCTTCGGCCCCATGTCGAACCAGTGAGGCGTACCTGCCGGCACCGACATCAGGTCGCCCGCCGTGCAACCGACCACATAGACCTTCTCGCCCAGATGCAGGTAGAAGATCCCCTCGCCACGCACGAAGAAACGCACTTCGTCCTCGCTGTGGCGATGTTCGTCGAGGAACTTGGCACGCAGGGCATTCTTGTCGGGGTGGTCCGGCGTCAGGCCGATGACATCGGCGGTGGCAAAACCGGATTCGGCCTTGAGTCGTGCCACGTCGTCGGCATAGGCCGCCAGCACGGCGTCCTGGTCGGCGTCCGGCGCCAGCTCGGCGTCCGTGGTCCAGCGTTCGAAACGAATGCCCTGTTCGGCCAGCTCCTGGGCAATACGCTCGCCATCATGGGTGGTCAACAGCGGTTCGCCATCGTCGCTGACGCGATAGCTCTCGTGATAGACGTGCAAGAAGCTCATTTTCTTTCCTTCCTCATTTCCCAGATTCTGCCCAAAAACTGTTTTCGCTCGCCAACTTTTCAGACAGAACCTGATTGGCTCAACGGCGCAGGATCAATTCGCATTCGAACAAAAAATCCAGCGCCTCGACGTGACGCAGGCAGGCAGCCATGTCGCGAGCCCAGGTATAGAGACCATGGCCGCGGATCAGGTAGGCGCAGCACGCCTCGTTGGCGAGCCGGGCGCGCACCGCCTCGGCCAGAGCCTCGATATCCTGAGTATTGTCGAAGATCGGTATCGCTACGCGAGTCTCGTGGGTGGTCACGCCTTCCAGCGCTTTCTGCAATTCGTAGCCGGACAACCAAAGGGTAGCGGATGATTCCAGACGCGACAGCACCGTGGCGGCCCGTGAATGGGTATGCAGGATCGCCCCGGCGGAAGGGTTGTCCTCGTAGAGCTGGCCGTGCAGGCGCGCCTCGTCGGAAGGCTTGAGAGAGCTGCCGACCGGCGTCGCCGCGAAATCGGTGACCATGATGTCGGCCGGCGCCAGGCGTCCCTTGTGACGGCCGGACGCGGTCACCGCCATGTGATGATCGTCCAGCCGTACCGAAAAGTTGCCACCGGTGGCCGGCACCTGGCCGGCGGCATATAGCTCGCGCCCGGCCTCGACGATGGCCTGCTGGGCGCGAGCAAGATATTCCAGATCGATCACCGTCATTGCCTCGCGGGGAATTATCAGGCGCAGCCTACACAAGGCTGGTCGCCACGCCAATCCCTTATCGCGGCATCGTCGATGGCGCGGCATAATGCCCGGCATGAGCGACAAGACATCATCACCCAGCCTGGCCGCTTCGCCTTCGCAGTCCTTTGCCTTGGACACCATCGGACGTATCGAGAGCGATTACCCGGACAAATTCGGCATTCCCCGCCAGCCAGGGCTGGTGCGGGCCTCGCGGGCCAGCCTGGTGCTGCTGCCACCCTACGACGACCCTCTCACCGTGCGTGGCCTGGAAGACTTCAGCCACCTGTGGCTGACCTTCGTCTTCCATCGCAGCCCCGCACGCTGGACGCCGCTGGTACGCCCGCCGCGGCTCGGCGGCAACGCCAAGGTCGGGGTGTTCGCCAGTCGCAGCACGCATCGCCCCAACCGCTTGGGACTGTCGCTGGTGGAGCTGATGGGAATCGATACCTCGCGGGGCGTGCGCCTTGCCCTGCGCGGCCACGACCTGCTCGACGGCACGCCGGTGGTGGACATCAAGCCCTACCTGCCATGGGCGGAGTCCCTGCCCGAGGCGAGTGCCGGCTTCGCCCCCGAAGCCCCACCCCAGCGGCCCGTCGCTTTCACTCCCGAGATCGAAGCCGCGCTCGCCTCACGCGCCGACGGCGACTCACTGCGCAAGCTGATCGTCCAGGTCCTTGCCCAGGACCCGCGCCCCGCCTACCGGAACGGCGCCGAGGAGCGCCGCTACGGCCTGCGCCTGCGCGATGTGGATGTGCGTTTTCGCGCCGTGGAGCTAGAGGGGGGAGTCGCGATGGAAGTGGTCGAGCTCGTGCAGGTCACCTAACCGGCTTCCTACCCGAAGTCGACACCGATCCGCCGGCCGACCTCCTCGTAGGCTTCGATCACGCCGCCCAGACCCTGACGGAAACGGTCCTTATCCAGCTTCTCGCGGGTCTTGGCGTCCCATAGCCGACAGCCATCCGGGGAGAATTCGTCGCCGAGCACGATTTGGCCATGGAACAAGCCGAACTCGAGCTTGTAGTCGACCAGCAGCATGCCGCCAGCCTCGAACAGCGCCTTGAGCACGTCATTGACCTTGAAGGTCAGGGTCTTCATCTCGGAAAGCTGCTCCGGGGTCGCCCAACCGAAGGTTTCGGCCAGCGATTCGTTGATCATCGGGTCATGCTGCTCGTCGTTCTTGAGGAACAGCTCGAAGGTCGGCGGATTGAGCTCCAGGCCTTCTTCGACACCCAGGCGACGACACAGGCTACCGGCGGAGAGATTGCGCACTACGCACTCCACCGGAATCATGTCGAGTTTCTTGACCACGCACTCGGTGTCGGAGAGCAGCCCCTCGAAGTGGGTGGGAATCCCCGCTTCCTCGAGTTTGCCCATGATGAAGGCGTTGAACTTGTTGTTGACCATGCCCTTGCGTGCCAGGGCTTCCTTCTTCTGACCGTCGAAGGCACTGGTGTCGTCGCGAAAGTGCAGGATCAGACGATCGGGGTCATCGGTGTGATAGACCGACTTGGCCTTGCCGGCGTAGAGTTCTTGACGCTTTTGCATGGGGATCTCCGAAAAGGTGGCCTATGGTTTGTACGAAAAGTCGCCGAGCGCAGGCAGTTTTCGGACAAAGCTTAGTCGATGGTTTGCCACTCAAGGCCATCATCCTGGGCGGCGACCATCAAGCGTGATTCATCGCCGTCGAGCAGGGGAGCCAGGGTTTCCAGCACCAGCTCGGGGCGGTTGTTGTGTTCCGACAGATGCGAACAGACGATGTGTTGCAGCCGATCCAGGCCCAGCCCCTTGAGCAGCTCTGCCGCTTGGGTATTGGCCAGATGCCCCCAGTCGCCACCGACCCGACGCTTGAGCCGCGGCGGATAGGGACCTTCGGCCAGCATGTTCCGATCGTGGTTGCATTCCAGGATCAGGGCATCGCAACCCCGGAATGCCTCCGCCACATGGGCACTGGGGTGCCCCAGGTCAGTCAGCACACCGAGGCAACGGTCATGGGCACGAAAGCGAAATTGTACCGGTTCCCGTGCGTCATGGGGCACCGTCACCGGGTCGATGACGAGCCCCTTGATGGCAAACCGCGCCTGGGGGGTGATCCAGTGATGACGTGGCACTTCCCCCAACCGCCCGGATAGCCAACTTCCGGGAGTGAGATACACCGGCAACCCATGACGTCGTGCCAAGGCACCGACGCCACCGATATGGTCGCCATGCTCATGAGTGACCAGGATCGCCTCGAGCTGACGCGGATGCAGCCCCAGTCTCGCCAGACGGCGTTCGGTGTCACGCATGCCGAAGCCGCAATCGACCAGCACATGGGTCTCTCCATCGCTGATCAGGGTGGCATTGCCCTTGCTGCCACTTCCCAGCGAAGCGAAGCTCAGCGAGTCGGGAGCCATCATCAGCGCAACAGGGAAGCCACACGCTCGAGGAACTCGCGAGTATCGTCGGACGACAACTCACGTTCACCCTCGTTGCTCACCCGCACCAGAGTCCGGTCACTGCCCGATGGCACCAATACCAGTCGCAGCCGTCGCGTCATCTTCTCGGCATCGGGGCCGAAGAAGCCCGAAAAGAAGCCACGTTCACGTTCGTCGCGGGGCAGATATTCGACCAGGAAATCGCGGGATGCGGCATCGCTTTCGAGCAACAGCTCGCGATTTCCTTGATTGAAATTGCTCTCGAGCTGATAGCCAAGTTCGGCCCAGGCCAACTCGGGCCCGACGCCCAACACCAACAGCCATTCGTCGTTGTGGCGGTCTAGATATACACGCTCGGGTTCGTTGGCCATTCGCTGACTTGCCAGCGCCGAAGCGGTACTCGCGGTCTGGCTCTGTCCGCCAAGATAATTGCTCAGCGATGAGAGGCAGTCGGCATAGGCACGCCCAGCCTGTTCGCAACGCACCACACTGGAACCTCTCAACAGCCCTGGACGCACGCTTAGGCGCGCCTGTTGCGTTTCCAGAATCCCGCGCGAGGGATCGCTGGCGGTGACGTTCAGCCCCTGACGGCGCGCGAAATCCTCCAATTGGGGCCATATGGTGTTCGGCTGCGCGTTGACCACCAGCCAGCTATCCTCGCCGATATCGCGACGTTCGACATAATCACGTAGCCGCGAACGTGCCACTTCATCAGGACGCGGTGCGCTGAACCCTTCATCCGATGGCACGAAATCGCCGCTGGCCTCGGGTACCGGCATGGCATTGCCGTAGCGAGCCATATCACGCGATTCCGGCAAGACCAGCGGTGCGCTGGGCTCGGCATCGACATAATCGATGTTGCGATCATGATAGTAGCCGTCGCGCGCACAGCCGGTCGCCACCAAGGCGATCGATACCACCAGTGGCATCCATTTCAGCGCAGGGTTCATTCATCCACCTTGAGTCGTCTGTTCACGGTTTCGAAGCGCCGGCTTCAGGCCTCCAGCACACCAGCGAGTTGCAGAGCCTCACCGACCGTGGAGTGGTATTTTTCGGACAGCCAGGTCAGCGGCAAACGAATGCCGGCCTCGGCATAGCCCATACGGTTCAGGGCCCATTTGACGGGAATCGGATTGGCTTCCACCCCCAGCACGGTATGCAGAGGCATCAGCCGGGTGTTGATCTGGTGAGCCGTCTCGGTGTCTCCCGCCACGGCCGCGACGCATAGTTCATGCATGGCGCGCGGGGCGACATTGGCTGTGACCGAAATGTCGCCATGCCCACCCATCAGCATGAAATCGCAGGCCGTGGCGTCATCGCCGGAATAGAGCATGAAACCGCTACCCTTGAGGCGCTCGACCAACTCCTCGGCACGCTCGAGGTTGCCGGTGGCATCTTTCAACCCGACGATGTTGTCGATTTCGGCCAGGCGGAAAACGGTCTCGTTATAGAGATCCGAACAGGTACGCCCCGGCACGTTGTACAGGATCACCGGCAGGTTGGCGCCTTCGGCCACGGCCTTGAAGTGCTGGTAGAGGCCTTCCTGGGTCGGTTTGTTGTAGTAGGGACAGACCGAGAGACAGTAATCGGCCCCCACTTCTTTAGCGTAACGCGCCAGCTCCACAGCCTCGGACGTGGCGTTGGCACCGGTGCCGGCAATGACTGGGATACGTCCGGCGACTTCCTCCACCACGGTGCGAATCACATCGAAGTGTTCGGCGAACGACATGGTGGTGGGCTCCCCCGTGGTGCCGGCAGCGACGATGGCGTCCGTCCCGTTCTCGAGGTGGAAGTTCACCAGACGACGCAGCGCCTCCCAGTCGATCTCGCCAGCGGCCTTCATCGGTGTCGCCAAGGCGACGATGCTGCCTGTGATCATGCTGCGGATCCTCTTTTTCAAATGACGCTCAAGGCAAAGGGATGCCAAGGGCTAAATGGTACTCAGGCGACGAAAGCCTGTACAGCGGGACTTGACCTCGGGAAACGCTGAAGAAATCGACGAGCGGCATCAAGCACAAGGCGCACGGAGCACAGGAACCGGAGCCTATGGGGTATAGGTGAGGCTTCCGAGCACCGCGCAACGCAGTGATTGAGTCGCGCAGGCATTTATTCAGAGTTTCCCTTGGCTTTACAGCGGACTGCTGGTTGCGTGTAATGCCCACATCCAACCCATCGAAGGAACCCCAGATGAGCGTTACTCTCGGACAGCCTGTCCCCGACTTCACCGCCCAAACCACCGGCGACACCACCGTCACCCTGTCGGAGCTAAAGGGCAAGCAGGTAGTAATCTACTTCTATCCCAAGGCCAGCACACCAGGCTGTACCACCGAGGGCGGCGACTTCCGAGATCGCAAGCAGGCCTTCGATACCGCCAATACCGTGATCCTCGGCATCTCCCGTGACGGCCTGCGTGCCCAGGAAAACTTCAAGGCGAAACAGGAGTTCAATTTCGAACTGATCTCCGACAAGGACGAGAGCGTGTGCAAGCTGTTCGACGTGATCAAGCTCAAGAAGCTCTACGGTAAGGAGCATCTGGGCATCGAGCGCAGCACCTTCCTGATCGACAAGGACGGCAAGTTGGCCCGCGAGTGGCGCAAGGTCAAGGTGCCTGGGCATGTCGACGAGGTTCTCGAGGCCGCCCAGGCCCTCCACGCCGGCTAAGTTTTACTCCTCGGACAGTACCTCCACGGCCTGGTGCTCGCTGCGCTCCTTGATGCCGCGAGGCCAGGCGCGCGCCAGGGCCTTGAGCAGGGTTGCCAGGGGAATCGCGAAGAAAATGCCCCAGAACCCCCAGATTCCACCGAAGAACAGCACCGCCAGAATGATCGACACCGGGTGCAGATTGACCGCCTCGGAAAACAGGATCGGCACCAGAACGTTGCCGTCCAGCGCCTGGATCACCCCATAAGCTATCAGCACATAGAGGAATTCATCGCTGATGCCGAAGTGGAAGCCGGCCACTGCCGCCACTGGCAGCGTGGCCACCGCCGCGCCGATATAGGGCACCAGGACCGAAAGCCCCACCGCCACCGCCAGCAGTGCCGAATACGGCAAGCCGAAGAAGGCAAAGGTCAGGAAGGCAACACTACCAACGATGATGATTTCGACGAACTTGCCGCGTACGTAGTTGGCGATCTGGTCGTCCATCTCTTGCCAGATGCGAGTCATCAAGGTGCGCTTCTGAGGCAGCAGCGAGAGCATGAAGCTGACCAGCCGGTCACGGTCCTTGAGCATGAAGAACACCAGGATCGGCACCAGCACCAGATAGATGATCAGTGCCAGTACGTTGCCCAATGAAGCCAGCGATAGCGTCAGGGCACGTTGGCCCATCTGGGTCAGCTCGCGGCCGGCTGCACCGATCCAGTCCTGGATCTGGTCCGGTGTCACCAGAGTGGGGTATCGCGCCTGAAGATCGTCCAGCAGCATCTGGCCACTGGCGAACATCCGCGGTGTCTCCTGTACCAGGCTGACCAACTGATTCCAGATCAGCGGCATGACGATGAATGCCATCGCCAGCAGGATGCCGATGAAGCCCAGAAAGATCACGATCACCGCCAGCAAATGCGGGATGCCTCGCCGCTCCAGCCAGCTCACCGCGCCCTGCAACAGGAAGGCAATTATCAACGCAGTGAAAAACGGCGCCAGCATTCGCCCCAACCAGATCACCACGGCGAATCCCAGTACCAGTACGATGAACAGGATCACCGCCTCCTCGTCGGAGAAGTAGCGCTCGACCCAGCTCTTGAACACCGAGCGCAGGGTCATGCTGTCGGCTCCCCACCCTTGCGGACCCAGTAATGGTAGACTTCTCCCCGCTCTTCGCGAGCCGGCATCTCATGCTCGCTCTGGGCGATGAAGGTCTCGAAATCTCGCCATGAACCGGCGTCGGTGGCCATGACCTCCAGTAGCTGCCCGGCCTCCAGCCGTGACAAGGCCTGCTTGGCCTTCAGCAAAGGCAGGGGGCATGGCAGGCCACGGGCGTCGAGCACATCATCAGGTTGCAGGGCCATGCGAACTCCCGGAAAAATGTCGGGTCAGGGATGCCAGACGTCGCTGGCACGGAATCTTCTGGAATTTAAAGGCACTTTGACCGATGAATCAATGTCAGAGAAAAGTCCGGCTCAAACGAGGCACTTCATGATACATGCCCTGAAACCTTGGCTGGTTGCCGGCTCCCTGGCACTGACCGGCGCCGTGGCGACACCAGCGACCGCCGTCGATGACTATGGCCTGCCGCAACTCGGCACGCCGGGTACCAGCGCATCGAGCAGCGAGGAATTCCGCCTCGGCCGCGCCTGGTTGCGCCAGTTCCGAGCCCGCGCTCCTGTCTGGCAGGATGCCATCGCGCAAGACTATGTGGAGTCATTGGTCGATCGCCTGCTGCCCCATAGCGAAATCAGTGGCGCCCGTACCGCCGTGACCCTGGTCGATAGCCGCATGCTCAACGCCTTCGCCGTGCCCGGCGGAGTGATCGGCGTCAACTCGGGCCTGTTCTCCTTCGCCGAGGATGAGGCATCGTTGGCTTCCGTGCTGGCTCACGAGCTCGGGCACCTGTCGCAGAAGCACTACGCTCGTCGGATGGAGCGCGCCGAACAAACCCAGATCCCGGCCATGGCGGCGATGCTGGCCGGGATGCTGATCGCCGCCGGCGGAGGTGGCGATGCGGGTATCGCCACCGCCATGGGCTCCCAGGCCGCCTTCATTCAGGATCAGTTGGCCTATTCGCGGCGCTACGAGCAAGAGGCCGACCGCATTGGTCTGCGGACCATGGCTCAGGCTGGTTACGATCCCCAGGCCATGGTGCGCATGTTCCGCGCCATGCAGCGCATGGCCTCCCTCCAGGGCGGTACCCCGCCGGAGTTCCTGTTGACCCACCCGGTGACCGAATCACGCATCAGCGACACCGAGTCGCGTGCCAGCCAAATGAGTGTGAGCCACCCTCGTGACGAGAGCCCGTTGTTTGACATGGTGCGTGCCCGCGCCCTGCTCGACCTGCACCGAAGCAACCCGAGCCAGGCCAACGCCCGCTTGGCCGAGGGCGACCCTGCCCCCGCGGCCCGGCGCTACCTCACGGCACTGATCGACGCCGAGCGCGGCCAGACGCAGGCGGCCCTGGCGGCGTTGGACGAGTTGGCCCGGGAGTTGCCCGACCTACCCTTGATTCCAACCTCGGCAGCCGAAGTCGCGTTCAAGGCGGGCGACTACGACGCCACTCTCGAACGCACGCACCGTTTGCTGAGACTCATGCCCGACTACATGCCCGCTCAACGCCTGCGCGGCGAGGCCCTGCTGCATCGCGATCCCGACCAGGCCTTCCAACTGCTCCGCGACCTGACCGAGCGACGCCCCGAGGACCCGCAACTCTTCAGCCTACTCGCTGAAGCGGCTGGACACAGCGATCGCGAGGCCTGGGGACACCTGGCACGTGCCGAACACCTGCAGCTCACGGGACGCATCGACCGGGCGATTCGCCAGCTCGATGTCGCCGAGGACGTGGCCAAGAGCACTGGAGCGAATACCGTATTGAGCCGTATAGAACAGCGACGCAAGGATTTCCTCGACTATCGGGAGACGATGGAGAAGTTTTGAGCCGCGAGCCGCGAGCCGCGAGCCGCGAGCCGCGAGCCGCGAGCCGCGAGCCGCGAGCCGCGAGCATGATGATAGCCCGCGATATCGTTGCGAGCTTAATTGCTCGTAGCTCGTAGCTCGTAGCTCGTAGCTCGTAGCTCAGGAATTGAAGTTGAGCATCCGCTCCAACGGCTTGAGCGCCTTGGCACGCAGTTCCGCGTCGACGAATACTTCGCCGCTGCCATGGCGCAGCGCACTGGCCAGGTTGTCCAGCGCATTCATCGCCATCCACGGACAATGGGCGCAGCTCTTGCAGGTCGCGCCGTTGCCGGCGGTAGGCGCCTCGAACAACGTCTTCTCGGGCACCGCCTGCTGCATCTTGAAGAAGATGCCGCGATCGGTGGCGACGATCAGCCGCTCCTGAGGCAGTTCCTTGGCGGCCTTGATCAGTTGCGAGGTGGAACCGGTGACATCGGCCAATTCGACCACCGGTGCCGGCGATTCGGGGTGCACCAGCACCGCGGCATCGGGATACAGTGACTTGAGGTCCTCGATGCCCTTGGCCTTGAACTCCTCGTGTACGATGCAGGCGCCATCCCATAGCAGCATGTCGGCACCGGTCTTCTTCTGGATATAGTGCCCCAAGTGCTTGTCGGGGGCCCACAGGATCTTCTCGCCACGCGCCTGCAGGTGCTCGATCACATCCACGGCGATGGATGAGGTCACTACCCAATCGGCACGAGCCTTCACTGCCGCCGAGGTGTTGGCGTAGACCACCACGGTGCGGTCGGGATGCTGATCGCAGAAAGCACTGAATTCGTCGGCCGGACAACCCACATCCAGCGAACAAGTTGCCTCGAGAGTCGGCATCAGCACGCGCTTTTCCGGCGATAGGATCTTGGCGGTCTCACCCATGAAACGCACGCCGGCCACCACCAGCGTCGAAGCCTCGTGGCGGGCGCCGAAGCGAGCCATTTCCAGGGAATCGGCCACGCAGCCGCCGGTTTCCTCGGCAAGTTGCTGAATGGCATCGTCAGTGTAGTAATGCGCCACCAATACGGCGTTCCGATCGTGCAACAGGCGCTTGATTTCATCGACACGCGCCTCGTCCTCTGCCGGTATCCGGGTGGGGCAATAGGCGCGGGCCAGGTGCTCGCGCACCTCGGCTCGGGAGGTAATGGTCGTCATCGTGTCTACCACTGTGACTGGCAGGGGCTCCCCCTGCGGTTTACCAAGTATCGCCTCCCGCGCGCTCCGCACGGGGCGATACACTTGAGGGCCGACCCTGCGTCTTTCGCCACGGTCGATCCAGTTCTTTATTCTAGACCAGAACACTGGGGTATTGACCACCCCCGGCCAGAAAAGCGTCATGCGAATGGAATGGGGGCCGCCCGGCGGGATCGAGGGGCACTCGAGGTGGCTGCATCGATGGCGTCAGTGCGTTAGCGCACCGACGGCGGCCTACCGTTCCGCTAGAGTCATGCTACCGATGCTTCACGACATCGTGAAAGCGGGACAGTGACACGAGGTCGCCATGCCATCCCCCATCCAACACACCACTCCTCCCACGACTGCATTCAAGAAATTCACGCGCCTGCCCGACCGCGAGCCAGGCGAACAGCAGCACGGCTATCCCTTCAAGCCGGAACGCTTGCCCGAAGCATAATCCCGCGTTATTCACCGGGAGGGCTTTGGAAAGAAGATGGCAAGTGGTTTTCTCTTGTGGAATCAGGATGTTCCTAGCAGAACACGTTTCAAGAGGACCACTCGCCATGGGTGAGAGCCTATCTCCCTGGATTCCCTCCTGCCACGGCTCTGTCCGCGTTGAGCTGAGCGGCCGACGCCCTGCACCAGGGCGTGCAAGGGCGACTCCTCGACCCCCAGGATCAAGGGCATCCCGAACATGCCTTCACTGCCGACATTGCCACTTCCAGCCGCTCCCGTCACTCAGGTTGGCAATCAGGGAAATGAAGCTGGTGAGGGGAAAATAGACCTGCTGCATCACGCCGCCTGATTCACACAGCGACTTCCCCAACGGCAACGTCACTCGCTCAATATGGGGCAACAGCCGCGCCAGTTCGTCCTCCGGCAATAGCGCCAGCAGCTGGCTCCCAGGGTCATACTGTGGCCCTCCCTTGTTCTCCAGCGGCGGGGGACTATGTGCGCCACCAAACGGATGACATTCTCGTTCTGCCTTATGCTGAGGGTGGCGGTCCGTCGTAGCCGCGCCGCTCCCAAGGTAACTCCCGCTGCGAGCAAGACCCCTTAACCCGAGTGACACCACCATGAAACACATCAAACATCTAATACTTGGCACTGCCTTTTTCTTGGTACTGCTGTCACTCGCCGCCTGCTCCGGCATGTCGGCACAGGACAAGGGCACCGCGATGGGTGCAGGCGTGGGGGCCGTTGGTGGCTCAGTACTCACCGGCGGCTCCGCTATCGGCACCGTGGGTGGCGCGGCGGTGGGCGGCGTGATAGGCCACGAGATCAGTAAACCAGATCAGTAAACCGTGATCTTTCACCAGTCACACCATCGGCGCGCCGAGGAGCACCGCTGCTGCCCCCTGATGGGTTCTCCATGTCGCCGCGCGGGCAGTAGCGGTGGCGGCATCAATGGCGTCAGTGCGTTAGCGCACCGACGGCGGCCTGCCGGTCCGCTAGAGTCATGCTACCGATGCTTCACGACATCGTGAAAGCCGGACAGTGACACGAGGTCGCCATGCCATCCCCCATCCAGCACACCACTCCTCCCACGACTGCATTCAAGAAATTCACGCGCCTGCCCGACCGCGAGCCAGGCGAACAGCAGCACGGCTATCCCTTCAAGCCGCAACGCTTGCCCGAAGCACCACTTGCGACACTTCCCGACGAGGAGCTCGACGAGCCTGCCAGGCGCACCACCGGAGGCGACGATGACCTGATGAGCCAGGATATCAACGCGATCGCCCCCAAGGTCCCGTCATGACATCCCGGCTGGTGCGGCCTTACCAGGGCGCACCAGCCGATTTCATGGTGCCTTCCCTTCGATGATGACCTGACGGTAGATGCGTCGATCGGAGGCATAGCAGCCACAAGAGGCCTCGATCAGTACCGCCAGCGGTTAGGGATCAAGCCCGTCAAGCGTGTCTTCGCGCAGACCCAGGCCCTGTAGCATGGGCATACGCCGCATCCCCACTGGTCGGGCTGACGCTGCTGGGCGTCGATGGCGTGGTCTGGCGCCCCCCGATTCACCGGAGAATTCGGCACAGATCAGGCGCTTAGTGATCTCACCACCATCTTGCAGTATCCGGAACTCAACGACGACGCTCTTACCACCTTGAGCACCCTTGCATTTTCCGAGAAGCAGATCCTCGCCACCGACGGCCGTTGGTCTACGGTACGGATCATGCCCTATCGCTGACTGGACAATGTGATTGACGGGGTGGTGATAACCCTTGTCGATATCACCGCAACCAAGGAGTTGGAACAGGCCCTGCGCAAGGATCTGCAATCATGACGGAAAGGCCATAATCCCATGCACGGGAATCGACCGCCGGCCGTGTCTTTGGAAAGCTCCACTTCCTTCATGCCCCGGCATCCCGGCTGCTCAGCGTGTGTTTCAGGCTGACCTTGATCTCGCTCCAAATGGCTACGAAGAACGCTGTCAGGGGAACCGCGAGTATCATGCCGATAATGCCACCCAAGGCCGTGCCCCAGAAGAACAGGGAAATAATCACGAGTGCAGGGTGCAGGCCCGAGCGGTTGGCCATGATTTTCGGTGTCAGCAGCCAGCTTTCCATCAGTTGAACCGCAGCGAACACCAGTCCGGCCAGGACCAGTAATTCGACACCGCCATCCGGCTGCAGATAGCCCATGGGCAGGACCACCAGCAGGCCGATCAGAGTGCCCAGGAAGGGGACGATATTCAGCAGCCCCAGCACCAGCCCGGCAAGCACACCGAACTCAAGGCCAATCAGCGTAAAGCCCATGACATACAAGGCAGCCATGCACACGGCGATGATCAGCTGGCCCTGAAAGAAGGCGGTGACATATCCCACGAACACATCCATGAAATACAGCGCTTTCTGCTGGGTGGGCTTGTGGAAAACGGATAACAACTCGGATACCTGTCCCCGGAGCAAGTCACCGGAAAGCAAGGTGAAGAACAGGAACAGGGGCACGAAACTGATACCCGCCAACAGCCCCAGATAGGACATGATGGTCGTGCCCGGATTTTCCGTGACTGCCAAGGCTGACTGGGACTCCTCCCCACTGCTGCTCTCCATTCTGGTGGAAATCATGGAGCTGAGTCCCGGGAAGTGAGTGGAGAAATGTTCCTGCCAGCTTGCCAGTGTGTCGGGCAAAACGGTCATCAACTGAACGGCCTGTCTGACCAGAATGGGGACGAGAAGGTAAATCAAGCCGCCGATACCCACAAAGAAGACTACCAGCAGAAGAATGATGGCCAGCAAGCGCGGTAAGTGAAGCCGTCTCTTGAGAATCTCAACCACAGGATGAAGCACCAACGCCAGAACACCGGCAACGGCGAGCGGCAGGAGCAAGTTGTAGAACGCATTTAGTATCCAGCCAAATGTCCACACGATGATGCCGATCAGAGCGGTCAGTACAACCAGGGACAACAGAACCGCCGTGTAGCGAAACAAGCGAAGCTCAGCCGGGTTAAACAGTCGCTTGTCAGGACGTAACGCCGGCGGGTATTGGCTGGCAACTCTCGCCCCGCAAGCCTGGGGGGCCTGCCTGTTGTCGGGCATTGCGAACTCCTGCGTTAGTTGCTTGCAGATTTACCGAACATCAACAGTCCAACACCGGCCACCGCAGAAGCCGCGCTCAGCCTCCTGAGTAATCCGATCGCCGGGTGTAGTAGGAATCGACGGTCGAACTCCAGGTGGCGTCAGCCATATTCGGCCATTGATCCTTGTCGAAGCCCGGTGCGTTCTTTAAGCTCTCGACATCGACGTCGAGCATGAAACGCTTGTTCTCCTTGTCCTGCTTCAAGGCCTTCCACGGAACAGCGAACAGGTGATCACCCATGCCCAGAAAACCACCCGATGCCAAGACTGCGTAACGTATCTTGCCCTCCGTTATATCGAGCATGACGTCCTGAATCTTACCGAGCTTTTCATCCTGCATGTTACACACTTCGTCGCCGGTAATGGTGGAGGCACTCAGCAACGTGGACCCGGCCTGCATGTCATCAGCGGCGCCGTACCTGCTATTCGATTGTGTCGTTGAATCGTTCATTTCGTTGCCTTCTTGGTATCGTTCTTGAGATCTCCGTACTTGGCTTCAGCCTTGCCGCCATGCTTTTCGGCTTTACCCTTGTACTCCATGCGTTTGTCGCCAGTCACCTTGCCGGCAACCTCCTTGACCTTCCCCTTCGCCTCGTTCGCATGACCTTTGACCTGATTCTTGTTCATGAGCCGATCCCCAGATGATGGTTCCGTTTAGGTTATGCCTCTCACCATTGACTCATGTAAAGGCAGGGTGAGGCTCCCAATACCTATATAGTGGAAGCTCGAGGCATGATCTGTGCGGTGTCTAACATATGCGGAGTCATTTTTTCGGACAAGTCTCAGGCAAGAACACTCCGCCCATCGTTTCTGGGGTTGAATCTGCCCCTAATCGTGGCTGGCGCTCGCATGGGAAAGCGTGAACGCGTGGCTGATCGCACCGAAGCCTCCGAACAGAAAGATACCTGAGAGCACTGTAATCGACCCTAAAAGAGCGCCTTGAAGGCGCATGGTAGCTGCGTCACCGGACGACGACCATGTGTGCACTACCGCACCGACAAATCGTTCGCTTATGCCCAAGATGAAATGGCATTCCCACGATTAAAGAACTGCACTCTAGGCCCAAGAGGGTGCGGCAGACTGCCGTCAAACAGAGGAGAAACAATGATGAAGAAGCTAACAACATTGATCCTTTCCGCCGCCATTATCCCGGCATTGGCACTGAGTACGGCCGCAATGGCGGAGGACCACGACGACATGCAGGCAGACACCGAACAGCAAGCCGATGAACAGCGTGCCGGCGAGCAGCAGATGAGCGGTAAGCCAGCTGGTGCGTTCTACGCCGACGACGTCATCGGCAAGACCGTCAAGCACCGCGGGTCAGATAAGGACGTTGGCGAGATCCAGGATCTGATTATCGGCGAAGACGGCCACATCGTCGGCGTCGTGGTGAAGACGGGTGGCTTCCTGGGGCTCGGCGGACAGGACATTGGACTGGGCTGGGATCACATAGAGCACACCATGGAAGATGACGAATCCGTGTTCTACACGGATATTGACGAGGAGACGCTGCGGAACTCGCCCAAGTACGAGCGCGATTGATCCGACCTACAGTCAGCGGGGGCACATCGTGCCCCCGCTGACTGAACACCGCCGAAAAACTGCGATCAAGAGCACGAAACCCAACAGCACCACTTGCGACACTTCCCGACGATTTCATGGTGCCTCCCCTTCGATGATGACCTGACGGTAGATGCGTCGATCGGAGGCATAGCAGCCACAAGAGGCCTCGATCAGACCAGCCCGGTCCAGCACCGTGATGTCCCCACGGTGATAGCGGATCAATCGGCGCTTCTGAAGCGCCTTGGCGGCCAGGGTGATGCCGGCACGACGCACCCCCAGCATCATGGCCAGGAACTCGTGGGTGAGATGCAACTGATCCGAGTGCGCACGATCCTGGGTCATCAACAGCCAGCGAGCCAGACGGGCCTCGACCTGATGAAAGTGGGTACATACCGCCATCCGGGACAACTGGTGCATCAGCACATAGAAATAGCGCTTCAGCAGTGTCTGAAGCGCGGGGCTCCTCGCCAAGTGACGGCCAAAGACAGCCGCCGGTATGCGCAGTGCCGGCCCGGCGCCCTGCACCAGGGCGTGCAAGGGCGACTCCTCGACCCCCAGGATCAAGGGCATCCCGAACATGCCTTCACTGCCGACCATTGCTACTTCTAGCCGGTCCCCGTCACTCAGGTTGGCAATCTGGGAAATGAAGCTGTTGAGGGGAAAATAGACATGCGATATCCGTCCGCCGGGCTCGGCGAGCACCTCACCGAACACCAGGTCGACGGCCTCGCAGCCGGTGAGGAGATGTGCCCTTTCCTGGCGCGGCAAGCTGTCGAGAAGCCGATTGCCGGCAAGGCCGAAATCAACGAGTACCATATGCACGCTCCTGTTCGAGAAAACTGGAATCGGCACATGGAAAATAGCCATGAAAACCCGATGTCGGCTGCTAGACAGGAAATGGGCAGCGCTCCTCGCGCAGCAAGGTTTCAAATTGGCATGGCATCGATGGCCCCGTCTGTACGGTAGGATACATATCGCCGGAAAGGCCCCGCTCCTCATCCGAGTGAAAAAAGCAGCAAGGATACGCCTCGTTCACGACTCGTGATGATCGGCCAGCAGCCGTCGGTACTCCTTCTTGACGACCGCATAGCATTCGCAAACCCGCGACTCCAGGCCTGGCCTGTCGAGCACCGTGATATGACCACGATGGTAGGCAATCAGGCCCGCCTTCTGCAGCTTGCCGGCAGACTCGGTGACACCCTCGCGGCGCACCCCGAGCATGTTGGCGATCAACTCCTGGGTCATGACCAGTTCGTTGGTCGACAAGCGGTCGAGACTCAGCAGCAGCCAGCGACACAGCTGTTGATCCACGGTGTGATGGCGATTGCAGACCGCGGTCTGGGCCATCTGCGTAATAAGCGCCTGGGTGTAACGCAGCAGCAGACCCTGCAGGGAACCCGCACGATAGAACTCGTCCTTCAGGAACTGCCCCCTGAGTCGATAGGCATGGCCGGCGCTTTGCACGATGGCGCGGCTCGGCGTGGTTTCTCCTCCCATGAACAGCGAGATGCCGACGATGCCTTCATTGCCGACCACGGCGATTTCCGTCGAGTCGCCATCCTCCATGACACAGAGTAGCGAGACAATGGCGTCGGTCGGGAAATAGACATGGCGCATCACCCCTCCGGACTCGTACAACGCCTCCCCCAAGGATAACGTGACCGGTTCAAGACGAGGCCTCAAGCGCTCATACTCAACCCGCGGCAAAGCAGCAAGCAATTGATTTTTCATTTGATAGTCTTGAGACGTCATAAATCTCAGCATCCCGTTCGACTGCCAGGACCCGGGTGATCCATCGTTGTGGCCTCACCCACGGACATACAACGCCCATCGTTTCCCGGGATTCAACAGGAGTATAGAACAGACTGAGGTTGACGAGCCTTATGTACGCCAGCGCACAGATGGGGGTGCCGCCGTTGGCATATCCTCAACATGGGTGTGGCAAGGGAACAGCCTGTACAGGGAGTTGCACCACGCGTCGCACGGATTGCGACGCCATCATGACACGAGCCATCCCGCAGCATCCTGAAACAGGAAAATGCGCCGCAGAGGAAAACTTCATGAACAATATCGTCTATATCGTCGGCGCAGTCGTCATCGTGCTGGTGGTTCTTTCCGTTCTCGGTCTTCGTTGAAACAAGCGACGAGAGACGTTGGTAGGCAAGGCAGCACGGTGAAGCCGGGAGGCTGCAGGCCGAAGATGCCCCCTCTCACTGGAGACGCCCCCCGTGACCATCATCAAAGGATTCGTGTTCCTACTCTTTCTGTTCGGTCACATCGCGCTGGCTAGTGCCGATTACCGCTACACCGACGCCCTGCGGAGCTACGAGCGGCAGGAGTACCGCCAGGCCTTGCAGATGTTCGACCGGCTTGCCACCACCGGCGACGCCGACGCCCAGTACATGCTGGGGCAAATGCACGAGGCCGGCCAAGGGACGCTCCAGGACTTCGTGGAGGCGCACAAGTGGTACAACCTGGCCGCGGCTCGCGGCCACCGCCATGCCGCCACTGCGCGCGATGCAGTGGCGGCGCGGATGACCGCGCAACAGATCGGCGAGGCCCAACAGGCAGCCCGCGCCTGGCAGCCAACGGCGACACCGTCAGGGATAGCGCCCGAACCATCGCCTCCCGTCGAGACGCTGTCCGGCCGACAGCTGGTGGCCGAAGTCCAGCGTGAACTCAACCGGCTCGGTTACGAGGCCGGCCCGGTGGACGGTCTGATGGGAACTCGCAGCCGTAATGCGATTCGCGATTACCAGGGCACGGTGGGCCTGGCCCAGGACGGTCAACCGACGACGGCACTGCTGGCTCGATTACGGCAGACGGGGCGGGAGCCTGAGGCCACGGCGCCACCCGAACCGGAGCCGACACCGGCAAGACGGGTCGCCCTGGACGACGCCTTCAGCGACGGCGATTTCCGGCGCAACCCACCCTGGACCGTGCTCAGCGGACGCTTCGACATCGATGATGGCGGGTTACGCAGCATCGTGGAGAAACCACAGGTGGTCACCCCCGCCTCACCGACGCTCCGCCCGGAGCGACCGGAGGAGATCGGCCTGGCGATGCTCCAGTTGATCCTCGAGCAGGCGGGCGGGCTGACGCCAGACGCGGCATCGCCGGTGGCGGCGGAGGTCGAGTTCGGGGACGCGGCGCGGATTTTCGTCCATGCACCGGTCGACAATGCCTTCAGACTGGAGCTGGAACTGGCCTCCTACCAGCGGCCGGGCAGCCTGGAACTGGGGCTGTTCCAGGGCAACCAGCCCGGTGGAGGCTACCGCCTGGTCTACAATCCCGGCTCACGGCCTGGGCTTAGCCTGGTACGGATGACGGCCGATGGGGGCGAGGTGATCGCCAGCAGCGCGGGCACGCTCGACCTCGAGGATGGCCGTTTCCATATGCTGAGCTGGAGCCGCGACGAGAGCGGGAACATGCAAGTCTGGGTGGATGGCCGGCGTGTGCTGCAGGCACACGACCTGCGCCTGCGCCAAGGCTTCCAGGGCTTCGTGCTGGTGAATCATGGTGGCGATTACAACCTCCGCCGGGTACGGCTGGAGCATTAGGGGGGCAAGTGGACCCCATATAAACAAAGCGCCCTCGCTTTCTGGAAGCGAGGGCGCTTTATTGGCAATCTGGTGGGTCGTGTAGGATTCGAACCTACGACCAATTGGTTAAAAGCCAACTGCTCTACCAACTGAGCTAACGACCCGCAACGCCCATGCCAACAATGACATGGGAAACGGCGGCGAGAATTGGTGGGTCGTGTAGGATTCGAACCTACGACCAATTGGTTAAAAGCCAACTGCTCTACCAACTGAGCTAACGACCCGCCGCCGAACCGTCGAGAGGTGACACGTCACGTTTCCCCTCCCGACAGGGCGCACATAGTACTGACAACGCCCCATGCTGACAAGTATTTTTTCAATGCTTTCGGGTAGGCTTGGGCTTGCCGTAGCTCCAGCGGAGCCTGGTCATGGTTCACCATGGTCAGCCTCAAAGCCTTATTGGCACCTGCGGCCAAGGCGCTGGCCTTGAAGTCGCCACGCTCTTCCATGTCCTTGAGCCAGGCGAGGTCGGGGTCGGCCTCGACCATGGCGTCGATGGTCTGGCTGACGGTCTGCTCATCGATCTCGGGCACGTCGGCGACGATGCCTTCGGCGGCCTGGATCACCCGGTTGCCCTTGGCGATCAGTTGACTCTGGCGCAGGGTTTCGTCGGTGCGTCCTTCGCCCCGCGACGATTGCCAGGCGAAGTTGCCGCTGCGCTTCTCGTGGGATTCGGTGTGGACGTCGCTGGCGGCTTCGAAGTGGATGGCGCCGCCGCTGGCCAGCGTCAGGTCGTTACCGGCTTCGAGGCGGGCGCCCTGGCCGGTGCCGTAACGTCTTAGGCACGTCCACTCAGGAGGGTAACCCTCCTGAGTGACACGAAATCGAATCAGTTGTTAAAGATCAAAACCAAATGTTGCTCTTGGTCATTGAAACCGGCCATCTACTCACTATGCATTTGCCTTATCTCTTCTTCAACGATTTTCTCAGCAACAGTATCACCGTCGTAATATTTCTCCCAAAAACCATCAACCTGCCATTTTTCAGGAGCAAGACAGATAAAGTCGTTAGAATCAAGACTCGCCACCCATCTCCGCGACAATTTTGCATCTTTGATCTCAAAATCTGAAGCAGGAAATAGCGCCAAAGATTCCTGTTTTTCTGACCAAATCAAAAACCTTGAGCCTTCTGTTTCGACACTACTGACAGCAAGAACAGTAAAAACCTTTCCTGTCTCAAGCCATCCTGCAACACTTTCCGCATTTGACTTAGCAACAACCTTCACTTAAAACCCTTCACCTTGAAGTCGATATTGTTGACGAGCCTTTATTAATCACGAAATCTCTGCTCCCTTTTATATGCCACTGCAATGCTGGCCCTGCAATTCCTTAGCAAGCTTTCTTAGCTCATCAATGGAGTACTCAAATTCCTGCGCGTCCTCCATTCTCGCGAGATCTAAGAGGAGGCCACGGAAATCAGAGTCTACTTCTCTCTGACACCTCAAGAAAATATCATAAGCCCATCGAGACAATATAGTCACGTCATTTGTCTCCTCTAGCTTGTTAGCTAACATCTTTCCAAACTCTGATCTAGTCAATTTCATTGCGACAGCCCCAGCTCTCTTGCGGTCGGTGGATAATGCTGAGAGTCAACGACTTGTCCATTTATCATTTTTGGATGAACACGGTTTACGTTCCCAGCTTGATCGTAAGCTTCATTCCATGAACGAACATTACCATTGGCTGGATTGTATTCAGTTACGTATGAAGACCCCCTAGTTGGACCTGGGTTACGTGCTGCACGCTCAGCTTCGTAATACCTTATTCTTCCATCCGGCAACTGTCTAACTTTTACAGCATTTTGCTGGGCACTGAACCGCCCCGGGATTCCCGGAGACTCCATTTCTTGAGAGGATGGAGTGATGACAACATCGAAGAAATACTCACCTGAGGTGAGGGAACGGGCGGTTCGGATGGTGCGCGAGCACCAGGATGAA
>NZ_BMXS01000030.1 GCF_014651875.1 Litchfieldella qijiaojingensis | reverse complement strand
TCATCGTCAGGCACCTCTTCGAACCCCCAGCCTCCCGCGAGGCCGGGGGTTTTTCATGTTTGCGGCCCCGGGCTCGACCAGCGCCCGGGGCTTTTTTGTATCTGTGGTAAGCAGATACTTCGAGATACAAAGACTTGCCTGTCTTGGCTGGAGAATCGAAGTTGGGCCCGCTAAGGTAGAAGCGGTGGTATTGGTGTTATCGAGATCTCAGGAGGAGACGGCGATGAAGGCGAGCTTGCTGCGTAAATTGGGTTTTGCATCGATGATTGCCCTGATGCTGGGCGGGGTAGTGGCCTGTGACAATGAGGGCCCTGCCGAAGAAGCCGGCGAGAACATCGATGAGGCGATGGAAGATGCCGGCGAGAGTATGGAGGATCTGGGAGAAGATGTTCAGGAGTCTGCCGAAGAGGCGCAGAACTGACCCTTGATCTATTGAGTGGCGGACTGAAGAGGCCGGGCGAAGTGTCCGGCCTCTTATCGTTGGCTACCAGGAGTGTCTCAAGGTCTCTCAGTTGGAGGGATTTTGCTCGATGCCTTGAATGTACCAGGGAGCCCCATCTCGAATATCGCGCATCAAGTGCCATATTTCGTTGAATTCGTTGTGTTCCCCATTCTCATCGATGATCCCGTGAAAGATCACCGAGGCTTCGGCATGTTGGCCATACTCGCGTACATCGCCAAGTTCAGCAAAAAGGCGCACGATTTCAGTACGATTGTTGGCTGGATGCCGGGCTCGCTCTTCGCGCAGCGCGTTGTAGAGCTCGGGGGTGACGTACTCCTGGATGCCAGAAAAGTCGTTGTTGTCCCAAGCCCGCTGCAGGGTCATGAAATGCTCCTTGGCACCGCCCAGGAAGCGCTCCTTGTCGAACCAGGGTGGATGCACCGATACGCCGCTACTGCCGAGATCGGCTGCAGTGAAGGCGTGGAGCGGCTGCTCATTTGTTCGGTTGTCCTGTTGAGCATAGCCCTGTGGGCCTGAAGCCGGGGAGGGTTGACGCCGGCGTCGGAACATACGGAAGGCAAGCCAGATAGCACCGCCGAGCAGTAGGATATCCAACAGGCGCAGCTCATCGAAGGCGCCACCGAAGAACAGCGAGGCCAGCAGGCCACCGGCGAGCAGGCCTGCAAAAGGGCCGGCAAAGCGGGACAGTCCTTTGGATGGTTGGCGCTGTGGGGCGGTCGCCGTGCGGTTAAGCGTGGAAGAGGTCGTATTGGCGGAGCGTGAATATGAGCCAAAGCTCTTGCCTCCACCTAGGCGACGGGCGTCGGCATGCTCGATGGCGAGGCCGAAGCCCAGCATGCTCACCAGCAACATGATGAAGAGGTTGCGCATCTTGATGGATGTCTCCGTGTTGGTGCTCGAGAGTCGAGGTCTCTTAGTTTACCGGCTATTCTCGGCTCTGGGGATAAGAGAGGGGATAAGAATATGCGGATAAGGCGGGAAAGTAGTCTGGTGATGATCGTGGATCTGCAGTCCAAGCTGCTGCCGGTCATCGATGGGGCCGATCAGGCCGTCAACGAAGCGGCCTGGCTGGGAGCATTGGCACTGGATCTGGAAGTGCCGGTGTGGCTGACCGAGCAGTACCCCGAAGGATTGGGAGACAGCGATCCACGCTTGCTGGAGGCGCTATCCAATGCACGTCGCTGGTCGAAAGTGCACTTCGGTGCTCATGATGACCCGGTATTGGCACGGGTTCTGGCTGAGTGTGGGCGGCGGCAGATCATTCTGTGTGGAGCCGAGGCGCATATCTGCGTGTTACAGACAGCGCTTGGCTTGCTGGAAGCGGGCTACGAAGTCTATTGGTTGACGGAGGCCATCGCCAGCCGCCGGCGCGAGGAAACCAGGCTGGCAATGGCCCGAGTCACGAGCGCCGGGGCAGTGGCGGTGAGTGCCGACATGGTGGCTTACGAATGGCTCGAACGCTGTGACGGTGATCGCTTCAAACGGGCCCATCGCAATTTCCTGAAAGCGCGCTCGGCACGACCTCTGCGGTTCTGAAGGAGGAGGCCGTTCAGGAAATGGTCTCCTCGTCGCGGGTGAATACTAATGTATCGCCCTCGGACATGGCGGCATTGTAGCGATAACCGGCCACATCGAAGTCCTTGAGTCCTTCCGGATCGTCGAGACGTTGGCGAATCATCCAGGCACTCATCAGGCCGCGCGCCTTCTTGGCATAGAAGCTGATGATCTTGTACTGACCGTTCTTGGCATCCTTGAATACTGGCGAGATAACCTTGGCGCCGAGCCGTTTGGTATTGATGGCCTTGAAATACTCGTTGGATGCCAGGTTGATCAGCACAGGGCTGCCGCTTGCTGCTATGGCTTCGTTCAGTGCCACAGTCAGCGTATCGCGCCAGAAAGCGTAAAGGTTCTTGCCGGCGGAGTTGGGGAGACGGGAGCCCATTTCCAGGCGATAGGGCTGGATCAGGTCCAATGGGCGTAATAGGCCGTATAGGCCAGAGAGAATGCGCAGGTGCCGTTGAGCGAAGGCATTGTCGTCTTCGTTGAAGGACGATGCCTGCAGTCCCACGTAGACGTCGCCCTGGAAAGCCTGAGCCGCCTGCTTGGCGTTGTCGAGATCGAAAGGCGGCTGCCACTCGGCGAAGCGTGCGGCGTTGAGGCCAGCCAACTTGTCGCTGATGCCCATCAGTTCGGAGAGCTGTTGTGGCGAATAGTCCTGCAGGATCTCGATCAACTCCCGACTCTTGTCGAGGAAGTCAGGTTGCGTGCAGGTCGTCGTGGTGGGCGACGTCTCGAAATCCAGCGATTTGGCGGGAGAAATCACGCTCAGCATGTGGCGCTCCTGTAAGCCATGAACTATGGGGCAGTATATCAAGACGTTGCATTCGATGGGGCTATCGATGCGATAGCCCCGGGCCGCTTGCGCTCTTCAAGGACAGGGGTTGGGCAAGCGCTTGTGTACCGCCTCGATGGCATCGAGTACCTCCTGGTCAAGTTTCAGCGATTCGCTTGCCAGGTTGGACTCGAGTTGTTCCATCGTCGTGGCCCCGATGATGTTGCTAGTCAGGAATGGGCGCGAGTTGACGTAAGCCAACGCCATTTGGGTCGGGTCGAGGCCATGTTCTCGGGCGATACGCACGTAGGCATGCGTTGCCTCTTCGGCGACCTCGGAGGTATAGCGCTGGAAGCGTTCATAAAGGGTCAAGCGTCCCTTGGGAGGGCGTGCACCATCCAGATACTTGCCCGACAGTACGCCAAAGGCGAGAGGTGAATAGGCCAGAAGGCCGATCCCTTCGCGGTGGGCAATCTCGGCCAGCCCGACCTCGAAACTGCGGTTGAGCAGGTTGTAAGGGTTTTGCACGCTGGCCACGCGAGGAACGCCCATGGTCTCTGCCAGGCGCAGGCAGCGCATCACTCCCCAGGGAGTTTCATTGGACAGGCCGATAGCGCGTACCTTGCCGGCATCTACCAGTTCCTTCAGCGCTGCGAGGGTTTCCTCCAGCGGTGTGGCTTCCTCCTCCTCGTCGGGGAGATAGCCGAGTTTGCCGAAGAAGTTGGTGCTGCGATCGGGCCAGTGAAGCTGATAGAGATCGATATAGTCGGTCTGCAGGCGTGTGAGACTGGCGTCGATTGCCTGATGGATGTGTTCCCGTGTCAAGCGGGGACCGCCGCGAATGTGCTCCAGCCCGGGCCCTGCGACCTTGGTGGCGATGATCACGTCGTCACGCGAGGCGCGACGCTTCAGCCAGCTACCGATATAGGCCTCGGTACGCCCTTGGGTTTCGGCCTTGGGTGGCACGGGGTACATCTCGGCGGTATCGATGAAGTTGATGCCGAAGGCAACGGCGCGATCGAGCTGCTCGTGAGCTTCGGCTTCGCTGTTCTGCTCCCCGAAGGTCATGGTGCCGAGGCACAGCCGACTGACGTCGATGCCAGTATCGCCGAGGGGTCGGATCTGCATTCGTCGCTCCAGGTCAAAGTAAAGAGAAGGGAATGAAGTCGCATGGTAGCCGGGGTATGCCAACGCGGCAAATGTGAGGGGTTGAGTCGGTCGTGAGGTGGGCGTATCCTTGCCACCCCGTTGCCCCGGCCGGAGCCCGGTTGGCCAATAGCGCAGTGAGTCGATGGCGCCAGGTACAGGGGAGTACCGCAAGTGTCGTCTTCAAGTACATAGGACCCGAGGTTGTTTGCCATGCCGCAGGCATCTTCTCTGTTCACTCGCCTTGAATATCGTCTGGCGGAGCAGCTCTTTCATGCCCGCTGGTTGCCGCGCTCACCGCGCACCCAGCGACTGACCATGCGCCTTTTTCAGCGCTGTGCCGATGCAGGCCATACGGCGGCCTTGTCGCTCTATGGCCATATGCTGGTCCACCGTGCCGTTAGTCCTCAGGACAAGGCTAAGGGGGCTAGCTATGTGCTGCAGGCTGCGCATAGCGGGGACGCACGTGCCCAATACCAGGCTGGCCGTATCTATGAGCACGGTTGCGCGCAGTACCCGCAACGCGATGACCATGCCGTTACCTGGTATGCCCGGGCTGGCGAGGCAGGCCATCCCTTGGCGGCCAAGCGCCTTGCCGAGGCTTATCGCCGTGGCGAGCTGGGATTGGCCGTGGACTCGCGGTGTGCGGCCTACTGGCAGGAACTGGCCGACCAGCACCTCTCCCTGTCCGATGCTGCCGAACTGGAACAGCCGGTCCACCATTGAGTCGACCTACACCCGCTTTCACCTTAGGCTGAACGGGTAAGGACCCACACCGCCACGACAGAGGATGCCGATCACGTGACGCTGCCCACCCTGCTAGATATCGAAGCGTCCGGGTTCGGGCGCGGCAGCTATCCGATCGAGATTGGCCTGGCTCGCGCCGATGGCAGCAGTTGTGCCTTTCTGATTCAGCCGCTTCCGGAGTGGACCCATTGGGATCCCAAGGCCGAGTTGCTGCATGGCATTTCGCGGGAACGACTTTTGCGGGAGGGACATCCGGTGCTCGAGGTGGCGCGCTGGCTTAATGATGAGTTGGCCGAGGTAGGCGTGGCATACAGTGATAGCTGGGGCTATGACAACACTTGGCTGTCGCTGCTGTTCCATCATGCAGGGATGTTGCCGCGCTTTCGCCTGGAGGCTTTGCGACGCTTATTGAGTGAGCGGCAGCTCCGAGTGTGGAAGGCGACCAAGGAAGCCTTGATCCGCGAACGTGGCATCCAACGCCATCGTGCTGGCGAGGATGCCCGTTTACTGCAGCTAACCTTTGAGCGTACCCGAATCCTTGTCGAGGCCGAGAAGGGACAGCCTCGTCCTGGAGCATGATCAGCCCTCGCCGCTTACCGCTAGCAGCACCTTTCCGATGGTGACGTCACTCATTAAGTGGTCCATGGCTTTATCGGCTTGGTCGATGGGCCAGGTACGATCGATCATGGGACGAATCTCGCCACTGGCCAGGCGCGGCCAAACATGTGTGTGCAGGGCATCAAGGATCATGCCCTTGGCCTGGGGTGGGCGTGCGCGCAGGGTTGAGCCGATCAGCCGCTGACGCTTCATCAGCAATCGGCCTAGGTCCAATTCTGCGCTGCGTCCGCCCATCAATCCGATCAGTACTAGCCGTCCGTCTGCATTGAGCACCTGCTGATTATCGGCCAGGTAACTCGCCCCGACGGGATCGAGGATCAAGTCGACATTCCCCCATTTTCTGACCGCTTCAACGAAGCTGCCTTGATGGCGGTTCCAGCCGGCTTCGGCTCCCAGCCTCAAACAGGCCCCGAGTTTGTCATCGCTGCCCACGGTAACGAAACAGGGATGCCCGAAGCTCTTGCACAACTGGATGGCGGCGGTGCCCACGCCGCTGGCGCCAGCATGCAGTAGCACCCGCTCTCCGGGTTTGAGTGCTCCCTCCATGAACAGGTTGAGCCAGGCGGTAGCGAAGACTTCTGGAAGCGCTGCGGCATCGCGAAGACCGACGCCCTCGGGAAGTGGAAGCACCTGTTGGCTTGGCACCACCACTTCCTCGGCGTAACCGCCGCCGGCTAGCAGGGCGCAAACCCGGTCGCCGGCGCGCCACCGCTCGACCTTGGGGCCGACTTCCGTGATCGTGCCACTGACTTCCAGGCCCAGGATCTCGGAGGCTCCGGGAGGCGGCGGATAGTGGCCGGCACGTTGCATGATGTCGGCACGATTCATGCCCGCCCAGGCGACTCGTAGACGGACTTCGTCGGAACCAATGGCACCTGGGGATGGCTGTTCACGCCATATTAGCCGATCTTCGTCGAGAGCGATGGCATGCATGAAGACCTCCTGCATTGCATTCAGGGGGTGGAAAGTCGTTGCTCCAGTGCCTCGATCAGTGGCTTGGGCCGGTCGGCGGCGAACAGCCTCTGACGAGTGCTGGCGTCGAGGAAGCCGTTCTCCACCGTGGTATCGAGAAAGTTCAGCAGTGGCGTATAGAAGCCGGCGACATCCAAAACCCCGATAGGCTTGTCGTGCAATCCCAAATATTGCCACGTCCAGATCTCGAACAACTCTTCCAGGGTGCCGATGCCGCCCGGCAGGGCAATGAAGGCATCGGCATGTGCCGCCATGCTGGCCTTGCGCTCGTGCATATTGGCCACACGGATCAGGCGAGTCAGTCCTAGGTGCGCCTGTTCCCGCTCCACCAAGTGGTCGGGCATCACTCCGATCACTTCACCACCTTCGGCCATCACGGCGTTGGCCAAGGCGCCCATCAGGCCGATGCGAGCGCCGCCATAGACCAGACCATGGCCATGTTGGGCGATCTCGCGACCCAACGCCTCAGCCGTTTCGCGAAACATTAGCCCTTTCCCCTCCCGCGATCCCAGATAGACACAAATGTTCGCCATGCTGTCCTCCTTGATGAGGCCTTCGATTCTAACAGGCCCTTGGCGGCAAGAGGGGCTCAGGGCAGGCAGTCGGCGACACCGTACTCGGCATCCAACCACTGACCGATGACATTGTCGCCGCACAGATGGTGGGCGTACTGAGTATGCAGGCAGCGCACCTGATCCCAGTTGCTAATGCCGCCCACTCCTCGTTTGCGCAGCAGCGTCGCATATCCCAGGCGCTCGACCTCAGCCTGCTGGGTGCTCGACATGTGCCGCCAGCGTCGTTCGACGTAGTCACGATGGCTACGGTGGTAAGCAGCAAGGAAATCCGCATCTTCGCGCAAGCGCGCTTCGAGTTGCTTGATCACGCCGTCGGCTTCGATTCGCGACAGTTCGATCTTGAGACGTTCGGAACACAGCCAGAACAGCGTGGGAAAGGGCTTACCGTCAACGAGGGACTCCATTCGCAACACCAATGGGGTGCCGTTGCCATCGGTGGCGCTCACGGTCTGGATGCCGCGTGGCGCGCGGCCCAGCTGCTCGGTGATGATCGCCAGTTGTCGTGAGTCAGGAATCTGATCGGTGTGGATCACCATCTTGCGGGTCTCGCAGAAACTTGGGCGAACGCCCCACGGCACGGAAGAAGGCCTGGTTGAGTTGCACCGGGGTGGGCACATAACGCCATTGCCGCTGGCAATAGTCGTTGGCTCGGGCGATCAAGATATCGTAGAGGCGATTGAACGGAGCATCATAATCGTAGGGGTCGGCCCCGAACAAGCGGATATGTGGGTAGTCGGCAAAACGCTCCATGAAGTAGCGCTCCAGGTCGGCTTCCACGGCGCGGTGCTGCGCGATGTTGTCGGGGTCGATCCACAGGTTGTAACGGATCGCCATGGCACTCTCCTGTTGCAGGGCGTATGCATGTGACCGTGAACGGCATCAATCGGCTCAGAAGCGTGCCAGCTCAACAAGCCGAGCTTGGGTGAGGCGCTGAAGGTCGGTCGGAGCAAGGGCAATTTCCAGGCCACGTCGGCCGCCACTGACATGCAGCATGACGAGGCTCGTGGCACTGGTGTCGAGAAAGGTCTCGAGGCGTTTCTTCTGGCCCAGGGGGCTGATACCGCCCACCACATAGCCGGTTGCGCGCTCTGCCTCGCTGGTTTCAGCCATGCGGGCCTTCTTGGCCTTGGCGGCACGTGCCAAGGCTTTAAGGTCAAGCTTGGCGGCAACCGGGATGATAGCCACGACCAGACGGTCGTCGTCGAGCCGAGCCAGTAGCGTCTTGAAGACCTCCAAAGGTGACAATTCCAATGCCTCGGCGGCTTCTTCGCCATAGGCCGGTGCCTTGGGATCGTGCGGGTACTCCTTCAACGTGAAGGGCACGCTGGCACGCTCCAGCATGCGTACGGCAGGTGTCATGACGTGGCCTCGCCACTCTCGAGCATATGTTCTTGCAAGGCTTGGCGTAGTCCACCAGTGATCGGTATCGCCTGCTTGCTCCCATGATCGAAATGGACCATGACCGTATCACCTTGGGCCGCCAGGCGGCCAGCTTGCCACGCTTGCTGGGTCACGGTGAACGAGCTGTTGCCCAGGCGTGTGAGGTAGGTGCGAATTTCCACCGGTAGGCCATAGAACAGCTCAGCATGGAACTCGACATCGAAGCGGGCCAGGATCAGGCGCCAGTTGCGCGGATCCAGATCCGGCGTGAACAGACGAAACAGGTCGGTGCGGCCCTGCTCGAACCAGACCGGCAAACGTGTGTTGTTGATGTGGCCCAGGGCGTCGGTATCGGAGAACGCGGGTTCCAGAGTGCGAACGAACATCGAGAGGGCTCCATGGGTCGGTGTCTCAGGATTGTTCCAAGCCGGGGCCGGGTCAAGTCTGGCTCATGGCGGCTCGGGCGCGAGTGCGCCAAGCTTGCAGTCGCATCCAGCCCCACAGCCATAGCGAAGCTACGATGAAACCGCTCAGGGTGCCCAGTACCAGGCCGAAGGCCGGATAGGCCAGGGAGACCCAGAGGGTATAACACAGCAATGACCCGAGGCCGGCCGGATAATGTTTGATTGCCGTGGCCACCGGGGCTGCGCCATGTGTCAGATGCAGGATCACCAGAAAGGGATACATGGTCACCGGGAAGGCGGCCATGACACCGGCCGAGGCGGCGGGTAGCACATGGGCAAGACCGGTGATCAGGAAGATGATGCCGGCGGCCAGCGCTGCTCGCAGCATCAGGGCCAGCCAGGAAAAACCTCCACGTGGCGTGGCCTGGGTGTCCGGCACCTGGCGATAGAGCCAGAGGAAGGCAGCGATGGCCACGAGCGTAGTCAGGGTGCCAGTGATGCGCGTGAAGTCGACTTGGGTCAGCAGGGCGCCGACAGCGAGCCAGGCAGTCAGGCCGCCGACAGAGCCCAGCAGGACACCGCCCAGGCCATCACGACGCCCGCACAGCAGGTAGCCGCCGCCCAGCGCCAGAGTGGCAGTGAAACCGGCCAGGGTATGCACCGCCCCTTCGGCGGCGAAGAGCGGAGAAATCTCCAAGCCGATGAAGAACAGAGCGATGGCGGTACCCAGGGGGTAGCCGGACAACAGGCCTGCCACCCGCGGGCTGGCGCGTTCGGCGACGACCGACAGCCCCAGCACCACACCGATCGACACCACGAGCTTGACGGCCTGCCAAATCAGGGGAACTTCCATCATCATGTCCTTAGCGTGGCGATCAGATCAGACGTTGGCTCTGAGAGTCGGCCCAGGCCTCGTTCAAGGCTTCATCGAGCGAGTCGAGCAGGTGCTCGGGTAGCGCTGCCCTGGCCTCGTCGTAGCTCTCGAAACGGCGGTTGCGCAGCCAGCAATAAGCCCAGGCGCAAGCCTCGAGCTCATCGCGTGGGGCGGGGCGTGACGGCATCTGCATCAGCAGGAAAGTAGCGGCACGCGCCGCCCACAACGGCGGCTGACTGTCGCCGCTCCAGGCCTGAAGAGTGGCGCCATCCGGCGTATCCTCGGGCTCTCCCAGCTTGGCGACCCGGGCGGTGTCGGCCAGGATCATTGCCAGGCGGTCGGAATCGGCCTGGCCGATCATCAACCAGTGGCCGACCAGACGAGAGGTGCCACGCATGGCCTTGGCATAGAAAGGGCTTTCAGGCATGTTCACATAATTCCTCGGTTCTTACTCGCATTGCCAGACAGGAGGCGCCATGCGCTTCGATTTTGTCACGCCCATCGATCGACGCCATTCATGGCCGTCTCAGAAATGGCATCGCTACGCCGATGACATTCTGCCGCTATGGGTCGCCGACATGGACTTTCTGTCGCCACCCGAGGTGATCGAGGCACTGCGGGCCCGCGTCGATCACGGAGTATTCGGTTACGGTCAGGTGCCGGACAGTCTACGCCAGACCATGTGTGCCTGGAGTGCAGAACACTATGGCTGGGATATCGCGCCGGAGTGGCAGCTATGGCTGCCTGGCGTTGTCCCGGCCCTGCATTTGGCGAGTCTGGCCTTCACGGAGCCGGGAGACGGGGTATTGACCTTGACGCCGATCTATCCTCCGTTCCTGAAGGTCGCCAGGCGTACCGGCCGCCTGAGCCAGACGGCATCACTCGGCGAACCCTTGAGTGCAGGTGAGCCTTGGCGCCTCGACCTGGAAGCCCTGGAGGCCGCTATCACTCCCGAGACTCGCCTATTGCTGTGGTGTCATCCCCATAACCCGACCGGTCGTGTATGGCAAGAGGACGAACTGGCCGGCCTTGCGGCATTGGTTGAGCGCCATGACCTGGTGATCGTCTCCGATGAGTTGCACTGTGACCTGCTGCTTGATGCGGGGGCCCGTCATCGGCCACTGGCAGCGCTGTTTCCGTCACTGGCCAAGCGGGTCGTCACTCTATGGGCGCCATCGAAGACCTTCAATCTCGCCGGCCTGACCTGCGCCTGTGCTGTGATCGAAGACCCGGACCTGAGGCGACGCTTCGCGGCACGCTGTCGTGGCCTGCAGCCGGATGCCAATGTGCTTGGGCTGGTCGCCGCTGAAGCGGCCTATGCTCATGGCGACCCCTGGCGACGGGCGCTGCTCGAGGTGCTCAGCGAGCATCGTGAGCGGCTGGTGGCACAAGTGGCACGTTGGCCCGGCGTCGCCATGACCTCGCCGGAATCGACATACTTGGCCTGGCTGGACCTGCGTCAGGCCGGTCTGGGCGATACTCCTCAGCAAGCATTGCTCGAGCGGGCCAAGGTCGCTCTCTCTGATGGCGCTGCTTTCGGCTGGCCCGGCTTCGCCAGGCTCAACTTCGGCACCACGGCCGTACAGTTAGACGAGGCACTGCGGCGTCTCGATGGCGTTCTGGGGCACTGATGTGCCCCCGCTCAATAGAGCAAGGCAAACAGCTTGCGTCGATAGGTGACCGTCAGCGGATGATCCGCACCCAACGCATCGAAGACGCGTAGCAGAGTCTTGCGCGCAGCATCGTCACCATAGCTACGGTCGGACTTCATCAGCGCCAAGAGGCCCTCGAGTCCAACCTCATAGTCGCCATCGGCAACCTGGCGCAAGGCACGCTTGAAGCGGGCTTCACTATCATCGCGGTCCTTCAGGACAGCCAGTTCCTTTTGGCTCGGGGCCTCCTCGCCGAACTCCAGGCGCGCCCTCACTCCCCGTGCCTTGGGAGCCTCGCGGTGCTCCGGAGGCAGGTTGTCAAGAATGGTACGAGCGTCGGCAGCGTTGCCTTCGGCAAGCACGGCACTGGCCAGGTCGACTTGATAATCGTAGTGCCGAGGATTGTCCTGTACCAACTGCTGGTAGATCGAGCGCGCCGTGGCGGCATCACCGGCCGCGAGCGCCGCCTGAGCTTGTTCCTCAGGGCTTTCTGGTGCATCGGCCGGCGGCTGGAGATATTGGGACAACCAATCGCGGATCTGCTTCTCGGGAAGTGCCCCTTGGAATTGGTCGTAAAGCTGCCCCTGCATGATCAGCTTGACATCGGGAACCGAGCGGATGCCAAGCTGGGCGGCGATCTGCTGGTTCTCCTCGATGTTGAGCTTGGCCAGCACGAAAGCGCCGTTGTATTCGCGGGCCAGCTTTTCCAGCACCGGTGTCAGGTTCTTGCAGGGTTCGCACCAAGGCGCCCAGCAGTCGAGCAGGACCGGCGTGTTCATCGAGCCCTCCAGCACGACCTGCTGGAAGTTACTCATGTCGACGTCGATGATATGACTGGCCGGGTCGGCGCCCGAAGGTGCGGAGGAAGAATCGGTATCGGGCGTAGTCAGCGGCTCACCACTGCGTGGATCGACGATCGGCATAGGGATAACCTTGAAGCATGATGGAATTTACCACAAAGATGTGGGTGGCATGGCCACGATTCAAGCCCTTCACGGAAATGGCCTAGGCAGATGGGTATGGGTGGCACCGCCGGACGACGGTCCAAGTGACGTCGAGAGAGCGGGAAAGGAGTGAGGATGGGACAAGTGCTGCGCGGAATCGGGTTGGTCGTGTTGGGGCTGGCATTGATGCTGACAGGCCCCTTGCTGATGCTGACGAGCCAACGCATCGACCTCAATAGCCATTGGCGTAGTGCTGAACGTACCTCGGTGGGTTTGGCGCCACCGGCATCGGAAGCCACTGAAGCGGTGGTGCAGATCTATGCGGCGAGAGCCTTCAATTGGCGCGGTGCCTTTGGTGTGCATACCTGGATCGCGACCAAGGAGGAGGCGGCGTCGACATATCGAACCTATCAGGTATTAAGCTGGAGGCGCCCAACGATCGTGACTCGCGACGACGAGCCTGATCGCTCTTGGTTCGGGAACTCTCCTACCCTGCTGGCCGACTACCGCGGTGAACGTGCGAAGGCCCTGATTCCTCAAATCGAGGCTGCCGTGGCCGACTATCCTGATCCCGACCGCTATCGTGTCTGGCCGGGTCCCAACAGGCGTTCTGCTCGCCGCCGAAGAGGGGCTGGAGGTAAATGTGCTGGGGCTGAGCTTGGGAATCGACCTGATACGGCCAGCACTCAAGCTGCCGGGAATCGGCCGGGTCGGCATGCCGGCCCCCATCAAGGGGCGGGAGGAGGGGACGTGAGAAGCCGAGCCCGACGAGTTACTCCAACGAAAAAAGCCGGCACACTGAGTGCCGGCTTTTTCTATATTTGGTAGCGGGGACCGCTGATTCTGAAACAAGAGGGAACCGATGACCTTCCTGGGGGTATGGAAAGCCGAGCCCGACGAGCTACCGGTGTTGCAACAAAAAAGCCAGCACACTGGGTGCCGACTTTTTCTATATTTGGTAGCGGGGACCGGATTCGAACCGATGACCTTCGGGTTATGAGCCCGACGAGCTACCAGACTGCTCCACCCCGCATCAACGTGAGGTGCATTCTACGCTTTTCTTGCGATGCGTCAAGGGTTGGTTCAACGCTCGTGCCCCTGTAACTTAAGTGACCATACTATGGGGTGGGTGGTAGCAGACTATCACCTACCAACTCGAGACTTGGACATGACGGGCAAGGCTCGTCAGTCGCATAAGTGTCATGAATCAGGGAGATAAGAAATGGCCAACACAGCACCCGTAGCATGGGTAACCGGCGGAACCGGGGGAATCGGCACAGCAATCTGCCGGGCTCTGGCCAAGGAGGGGTATCAGGTCATCGCCGGATACAACAACCCCGAAAAAGCCAAGACTTGGCTGGAACAGCAGCGCGCCGACGGATACGACAATATCGCATTATCCGGAATCGACTTGACCGACTATGCTGCCTGCGAGGCGGGCGTACGCGAGATCCGCGACACCTATGGGTCGGTCAGCGTGCTGGTCAATTGTGCCGGTATCACCCGCGACGGTACCCTCAAGAAGATGACGCCCGAGCAATGGAAGGAGGTGATCGACACTAACCTGAACAGTGTCTTCAACACCTGTCGCAGCGTGATCGAGGATATGCTGGAAGCGGGTTACGGCCGCATCGTCAATATCTCGTCGATCAACGGCCGCAAGGGGCAATTCGGCCAGGTCAACTATGCCGCCGCCAAGGCTGGCATGCACGGCGTGACCATGTCGCTGGCTCAGGAGACGGCCACCAAGGGCATTACCGTCAATACCCTGTCGCCGGGCTATATCGCCACCGACATGATCATGAAAATCCCGGAAAAGGTTCGGGAGTCTATCCGTGAAGGGATTCCGGTCAAGCGCTTCGGTACGCCGGAGGAGATCGCCCGGGCGGTTGTCTTCCTGGCCGACAAGGAGTCCGGTTTCATTACCGGAGCCAATCTGGATATCAACGGCGGTCAGTTCATGGGCTAATTGTTCGCGGCACATAGGCTCGAACATGGGAATCAGGCGCGAGGCTCCGGCCTCGCGCCTTGTTTTATGGGGTGGGCAGGGAGGTCACGATGGAGGCAGCCTCAGCAGTTTCGTCAGCAGCGTGTCCAACTCGCTGGCTTCGCGCATCCATAGCGACTTGCTGATCGGGCCAGTGGCGAAGATCTCGCGCAGCACGCCATGCAGTTCCTCGGCTAGGGTTAACTCACGGCCCAGGCCATTGTTCAGACGCTCGACCTGAATCGCCAGACGCAAGGGGTCATCCTGCGGGCTGACCCGTGCGCCCGCCAACAGGGCTAGGTGTACGCGAAGCCTTGTCAAGGTTTCCTCGACCTCGGTATCGGTCGGGGGATGGCGGCGGGCAGCATTGCGATGCAGGTGTGCCTGGATCATGTCACCGCTCAGGGTGTCATCGGAGGGCACATCGACCGCTTCCTGCCCCATCAGTACGGCCTCATCGGCGGTGAGATGAGCATTGAGCAGTGGCTGGAGGGTTTTCCAGCGTTCGACTTCTTCCTGGACGGCCAGGCGCTCCAGGCGGCCGCGACGGGCACGCAGGATGCCCGACCAGCGGCGACGCATGCCTTCGCTGCGGCGGCCCTGGGGCAGTGGCTCGAGAGACTCGGCCTCGGCAATGGCCTGGTCGAGTAGGGTAGTGTCCTGGCTGGTGTCGGGCTGCCAGGCATCGATACGATCGATCAAGGCCTGCATGGCATCGAGCTGAGCTTTGGCGCGCTGGGCCCGGTTGTCGCGCTCAGCTTCACGGCTGGCGAAAATGGCGTCGCAGATGGTGCGAAACTCTCGCCACAGGGCTTGCTCTTCCCCCTTGGGAGCACGGCCGAGTCCGCGCCAGCGTCGTTGCAGCGCCTTGATTTGTTCGGCGCGTTGACCGACGGAATGGAAAGATGTCTGTAATTCCCTGGCCTGTTCGATCAGATCGCGTTTGGCGCTGGCGATTTCCTGGGCACGGCGATCGATCAGAGCCTGCAGCCCATGGCGAATTCGCCCGAAGCGGCGGCCAATGGCTTCGGCCTGATCGCGTGGCACCGGCGAGTGGCGTCGCCATTGCTCCCGGGCTCGGTCGCGGATGTCGCGCAGGGCGTCGGGGTCGGCGGCCGGATCAGGTTGTTCGAGCAATGCCTCGAGCTGCTCGCAGAGGGCTTGTCGGGCTTCAAGATTGCGTTCACGTTGCCGGTTCTGAGTTTCGCGCCAGGGGGCGAGCCGTTCGTGGATGCGGTCAGAGGCGGCCCTGAAGCGTGTGGACAGTTCACGGTCGGCGGCAGCATCGCCGAGTTCTTTCCATTCCTTGACCAGTTGGCGATGGCGACGGTCGAGTTCGGCATCAACGATGCTGTCATCAGCCGCCAGTTCGGTGATGGCCTGGCAAAGTTGATTGCGTTTGGGGCCAGCGACGAAACCACGCCAATCTCGTAGCTCGGCGAGTTGGGCGCCTAGACGTTTGAGTGTGCCCAAGAGGGGGTGGAGACGGCTCTCGGGAAGATGTTCTGCACGTTGGCGAAGACTCTGATGCAAGCGACTGGCACCCTTGAAAGCTCCTTGCTGGAGCAGGCGCTCTAGCTCTTGCAGGTCGCGTTCGAAGGCTTGCAGGCGTTGGTCGTGGCTGAGCGAGGTAGCGGCGCTATCCTCGTGCAGTAGATTCCGAACGCGCTCGAGCAAAGGAGTGGGTGGTAACCAGTCGGGCCAGGCGCACTCCTCATGAAGGGCCGCCAGGCATGCCCTATCATCCTCGGCCAGGGCCTGTTGCAGGGCCTCTGCTTTCTGCCCTAGGCGTTCCCAGGCCTGACCGATACGCTCATACTCATCAAGGGCGTGATCGTAGCGTTGACGCAAGGCATCTTCGGGAGGATGGGTATCGGAAAGCGCCTGCCAGCGACTGGCCAGCAGGCGCTTCTGGGCACGTAGACTGTCGATGTCCTGCGTGCCAAGGCGTTCGCCCAGTCGCAGTCCCTGCAACGACTCTTCGAGCGCCTCCACGAGCGACTGGCGGGTCTGGGCAGCATCCTCGCGCTGTCGATCGGCGACCTCATGAACATGTCGTTGTGCTTCATGGTCGGTGATTGTCTTGCGGCATAGCAGGCAGGCATCCTGATAGCGGCGTTCCTGTTCAGCACTGGGCAGATTCTTGAGAGCTTCCCATTCTCGCTGCAGATGTCGATAACGCCCGGCATACAGAGGCTCCCAGGTATGCTGGGCATGCTGTTCGAGTGCCTGCAGGATACGTTCGCGTTCGGCATGGGCCTGCACCACCTGAGCTGCGTCGGCTCGAAGCTGGTTGAGTCGCTCTCGGGCCAGGCGGGCGACATTTTTGTCACGTCTGGCGTGGCGTGTCAGCCGGGTGAGCCCTTCCTCACTCTTCACACGTTCGGCGGCTGCATGTCGCACCGCTGCAATACCGTTCTCGCAGGCTTGCTGGACCAATGCCTCCTCGTCGCTCAGGCGTGCCAAGGCGGCCAGGCGTAGCTGCTGGTTGTCACCCTGCATGGCAATGTCAGACAGCAGTTGGGTGTCATCGAGGCGCTCGACCAGCGACAGGCGCTCGTGCAGGGTAATACCGGTTTCCCGCCCCACTAGTAGGTCGATCAGGCGAAGGCGCAACTGAGGGGTATCGGAGCCCGCTGACAGGCGTTCGAGCAGCCACGCCGGGTCGTGTAGCTTCGCCAGCGCTTTCAGGCGGATCTCGGCATCGTCATCGTCGATGAGCTGTTCGAGGGCATGCCGATCCTCTTCTCGCGTCGGGTCCAGTCTGGCCACGGCCTGAGCCCGGATGCGGGGATCCGGGTGCTGCCAGCGGCGGGTGAACAATCGTTGAATCCAACCTGACATGAACGATCCTGACATGGTGGCGCGCATCCCTGTGGTGGACTGGCGAAGCGAGATGTGCCTTGAGGCAGTCGGCACAGGCGCCATTGGGTGGTTATTAGGGCATCGGACGAACTGTTATCTAAGCATGTGATGAGGAAGTGGAAAAGTCTGATGGTTGCACTAGAGTCGCTTGATGTTGCTTTCTGGAGACACTGACAGCGGTGCGTGCTGGCCTTATGATCAGTTGCAGGAGCGAGACGTGTCGCTTAGTTTTACCCTCATCACCTGACGTGGAGTCCGGCAATGAGTCTGAACGTGGACAGGGCGAGCATGGCGTTTTCCTTCAAGGGGGGCATGCTGCCCATGACAGTCATGGAGCTGACTAGTGCGGATCCCGAGCGGATCCGTGAGCAACTGGCCGGCAAATTGAGTCAGTCACCGGCCTTCTTCCAGCATACGCCCGTCGTACTAAGCGTGGAAAAGCTCGATGAGCCGCATTTGGCGCTGGAACGGATCTGTGCTGTATGCCGTGCACACAAGCTACTGCCGGTGGCGGTGCGCGGAGGTACGGACCCGGTCAAGCAGTCAGCTTGGGCGCTGGGGCTTGGCTGGTTTCCGCCGCAGGAGATCAAGTCTCGCAACCTGGAAAGCGTTGCCGCCGTCTCCGAGGCTCCCGTCGACAAAGCTGAGATACCGGTCGGGGCTGCCAGTGGTGGACGCATCTATCGTGGCACAGTGCGGTCGGGACAGCAGGTCAGCGCCCAAGAGGGCGATCTGGTGGTCATCGGTGCGGTCAATGCCGGTGCCGAGGTATTGGCGGCGGGTAGCGTGCATGTCTATGGCGCGTTGCGCGGGCGTGCCTTGGCCGGTATCCATGGCGACCATCAGGCGGGTATCTTCTGTCGCGAGCTGCATGCCGAGCTGCTCTCCGTGGCCGGCAACTACAAGCGATTGGAAGACATCGATCCCCGTCTGCTGGGGCAGTCGGTTCAAGTGCAGTTGAGCGATGACCAGTTGAGCATTGCCTCGCTCGCTTGATAACCGGGCCACGCATGCGGATCGGTAGTCAATATCCTCTCCCACTAGCAACAGGAAGCTTATCTTGGCCAAGATCATTGTAGTGACCTCCGGCAAGGGCGGGGTCGGCAAGACGACCAGTGCGGCAGCCATCGCCACCGGGCTGGCGCTGCGGGGCAAGAAGACGGTGGTGATCGATTTCGACGTGGGCCTGCGCAACCTGGATCTGATCATGGGTTGCGAGCGGCGCGTAGTCTATGACCTGGTCAATGTCATTCAGGGCGAAGCTGGCCTGAACCAGGCCCTGATCCGCGACAAGCGGGTCGACAACCTGCATATCCTGCCGGCTTCCCAAACGCGCGACAAGGATGCCCTGACCAGCGAAGGCGTCGAGAAGATCCTGGATATGCTGGGCAAGGATTTCGACTACATCATTTGTGATTCACCGGCGGGTATCGAGCGCGGGGCGCAACTGGCCATGTACTTCGCCGACGAGGCGGTCGTGGTCACCAACCCCGAGGTGTCGTCGGTCCGCGATTCGGATCGCATCCTCGGCCTGCTTGGGTCGAAGACACGCCGCGCGGAACGCAATCAGGATCCGGTCAAGGAACATTTGCTGATTACTCGCTACAACCCGTCGCGAGTCGACGATGGCGATATGCTCAATCTGGATGACATCCAGGAGATTCTGGCCATCGATCTGCTGGGGCTGATCCCCGAGTCCGAGGCGGTACTGCGGGCGTCCAACCAGGGGATTCCGGTGACCCACGATGCCAAGAGCGATGCTGGCCAGGCCTATACCGACACGGTGTCGCGCCTGTTGGGTGAAGACGTGCCGCTGCGTTTTCACGAATTTCAGAAAAAAGGTTTGCTAAGCCGCATGTTCGGAGGAGGTCGCCGTTGAAACTGCTGGAATTTCTCAGGGGCGAACGCAAGAAGACGGCATCGGTGGCCAAGGAGCGGCTACAGATCATCGTGGCGCACCAACGCAGCCAGCGCGATCAGCCGGACTACATGCCGATGCTGGAGCGTGAATTGCTGGAAGTGATTCGTCGCTATGTCAAAGTGGATCAGGATGCCATCAACATTAGCCTCGACCGCGACGAAGACTGCTCGGTGCTCGAACTCAATGTGACGTTGCCACGTACCTGACGTCGGCTCCCGCTTGGAGGGTGGCTGAGCGAGGCCGTGGACTGTGCTAGGCTTGAGCCCTCCTGGCATCCGGCCCGTTGGAGAGACCGCCCATGGCGCAGCCCCTTGCCGCCCCTCAGAGCTTCTTGTGGCACGATTACGAAACCTTTGGTGCCGACCCGCGTCGCGATCGTCCGTCACAATTCGCGGCTATTCGCACTAATGTCGATTTTCAGGAGGTCGGTGAACCGGTCACTCTTTATTGCCGCCCAGCCGATGACTATCTGCCACACCCCCAGGCATGCCTGATCACCGGCATCACGCCACAACAGGCGTTTCGCCGTGGGTTGCCCGAGGCCGAGTTCGCCGGTCATATCAATGCTCTGATGAGTGAGCGGGGCACCTGTGCCTTGGGCTACAACAGTCTACGTTTTGACGACGAAGTCAGTCGTCATCTCTTCTATCGCAATTTCCTCGATCCTTATGCGCGGGAATGGCAGAACGGCAATTCGCGTTGGGACCTGATCGATGCGGTGAGGGCTTTTCATGCCCTGCGTCCCGAAGGGATCGAGTGGCCCCGTCGCGATGACAGCGCACCCAGCTTCAAGCTCGAACATCTCACTGCCGCCAATCGCATCGAGCATAGCGGTGCCCACGATGCCTTGGCCGATGTACGTGCGACCATCGCCCTGGCACGCCTGCTGAGAGCCCGCAATGCCAAGCTGTTCGATTATTTGCTGCGGCTGCGCAGCAAGCGTGAGGTGACCAAGCTATTGGATGTTCCTTCGCGCAAGCCGATGCTGCATATCTCGCGACGCTATCCCGCCAGTCGTGGCTGTGCTGCGTTGGTGGTGCCCCTGGCTGAGCACCCCACTAACCCCAATGGGGTCATTGTCTACGATCTTTCGGTGGATCCGGCGCCACTGTTCTCCTTGTCGGCCGAGGCAATTCGCGAGCGTGTCTTCGTCGGTGCCGAGGAACTTGCCGAAGGCGAGGCACGTATCCCGCTCAAGGTGATTCATATCAACAGGAGCCCGGTGGTATTGCCGATCGCAGCCGTCACAGATGACGTGGCCAAACGGGTCGGTCTCGACCGGGAGCTGTGCGAACGGCATTGGCAGGCGTTGTGCGCGGATGCCGAAGCCGGGCGCAAGGCGGCTGCCGTGTTCGCCGAGGCGCCAGCGGAGGGGCCTCGCGACCCGGATCTGATGCTCTATTCCGGTGGCTTTTTCTCACCCACCGATCGCCAGGAGATGCAGCGTGTCCGCGAGACCGATCCCTGGCAGCTTGCCGAGACACCGTTCGCCTTCCAGGACCCCCGCCTGGAGGAAATGCTGTTCCGCTACCGCGCGCGCAGCTATCCGGACACCTTGAGTGCAGATGAGCAGGCTCAGTGGGAAGCCTACCGTTGGGCGCGAATGAACGATGCCAGTCTCGGCAGTTTGACCCTGCCTGGGTTTGCGCGTGAAATCGAGCGTCTGAACCAAGTCGATCTATCCGAGCGCGATCGCCAGATTCTCGAAGAGTTGGTGATGCATGTGGAGGCGATCATGCCGGCCCAGGCCTTCGGCTAGGGGAGCGCCCGGCCTGGCGAAAGACTGCGAGACCCGGGATGCCCGGGTCTCGACGTTTCAGACTCTCACCCATCGCTTTGGGGCAGGGGGGACAACTCGGCGGTCAGGGCCAGCACGTCGCTGGGTGAGTCGCCGGGGTCGAAGGTGATGTTTAGCACACCCTTATCGTGTAGCGTGGCCCAGCTTTCCCGCAGTGACTCGGGGGAAGTCTCCATGACTCGCGCGGCTAGTTTCTCGCGTCGGTTGAACTCGGTATCGCCGTAGGCCAGGCTTCGCCACAACCGATCGGTCATGCTACCGAGTGAAGTGTCACGTTGGAGGAGCCTGTCACGTACCGCCTGACGGTGGGATGACAGAGCCTCTTCGTCCAGGCCGGCCAACATCTGACTGAATTCCTCCAAGAAGGTATCGATATGCGCCTGAATCTCCTCACTCGGAGTATCCGGCGACTGCACCAGCAGGGTTAGGCCAGGAGCGTTGAGCAGCGGCATGTAGCTGGCATTGACGACATAGCCGAGCTGCTGTTCGGTGCGTAGCCGTGTGTAGAATGGGGTGCTGATTAACTGTCCGAGCACGGCCAGTCGTGCTTGGCTGGTCAGCGAGCGGTCGGGGCCTTGCAGGTAGCGCAGCACCAACGATTCCTTACGACTGGTCTCGGGATGCAGGGGGGGGAGATCGTTCGATACCTGCAGCGGCTCGAGATCAGGGATCTGGTCGCTCGACAGGCTCGGGCGTAATGCTTCGGCGACCAGGCGTGCTTCGCGCTTGGCCAACTCGGCGTTCAGATTGCCTATAGCCATCGCCTCGAGCCGTAGTTCATCGAGGAAGCGGCGACGAAATTCGCGCAGGTCCTCGGCTTTCAAATCGCGTACGGCCTCGAGCAGAGTGGATGTCGGCCACTGGGGACGAACCAGGGCTTCGCCGAGGGTGCGGTTGGCTTGCCGGTAAAGGGGGGCCTGTGGTGCGTTGCGCCACTCGCGCTCCAGGCTGTAGCGCACACGGGCGACACTGGCCTCGGTGATCTCGCCCTCGATCAACTGGGACAGTACCTGCCGTATTACCAGCTCCTGGCCGTCGCGCCAGCCGGAGAACGACAGCGTGATGCCACGCGCATGAGCATAGGCCTCGAAGCGCTGGCCAGCCAGGCGCGCCATGTATAGCTGTTCGTTCAGGCTGTCACCGAGCCAGCCTGCCAGCAAACGTGACAGAGCAGCATCCTGGGCTTCGGTGGCGGCGTTGGGGTGCTGCAGGCTGAAGCGCCATTCCACCTTGGGGGTGTCGAAGCGAGCATCAGCCTGATGCCAGAGCGAAAAGCCTTCTTCGTCGACCAAGTGCTGAGGTTTCTCATCCTGCTGTTCGAGCAAGGTAAGGTCTTCTGCGATGAAGGGGTTGGGGCCGGGTAGGCTTAGGCCCGCCAACGGCTCGGCACTGGCCCAGTCCTGCGGCTGTTGCACGCGGTAGGAAACCTGAAACCAAGGCGACACGGCTTCGCCTTGGACATCGGGACCGCTATAGACGCGCAGGAGGTTGTCGGGGCGCAGGGCGTCCAGGTAGCTCTGGATCTGATCACGTTGGAAGCCGTCCATGCGGTAAGGCGCATAGTTGACGTCCTCCAATGGGAAATGGGCCATGTTCATGGCCAGGCGCATGGCGCTATCCAGGGGGGAGCCATACTGCTGGAAGCGGAATTCCGGCTCGGCGAGGCTGGCCTGCTCGTCGTAGCGCCACTCTTCGAGTCCGTCGTCGGCGATCAGGGCGATGGCTTCGAACAGGCTGGCCTGAATGCGGGGCAAGTGGTCGGCCCCGGCCCGGGTCAAGCTGATATCGATCGAGAACAGTGCTTCATTGCCATCGCCTCGGGTGACACCGGCGGACAATCTATCGGCCAGTCCCGCCTCCCGCAGGGCCGACAGCAGGCTGCCTTCGCCTTCGTGGCCGAGCAGGTTGGCGAGATACTCGGCTGGCTTGTGACGATAGTGGTTGATCGGATCGGTGATCGGGAACAAAAAAAGCACCCGGCGGCTGTCGCGCACTGACTGAACGTCGAGGGCCAGGGGTAGGCTATCGGCTTTCACCAGTGGGGCCTCCACCTCGGGGCGCGATAGGTTGCGGTCGGGGACATCGACGAAGCGCTCGCGGACCAGGGTTTCGAGCTCGTCCAGAGGCTGGGGCGCGACGACTGCCAAGTGCATGACATTGGCACCGTAATGGCTCTCGTAGAAGTCGATGACTCGCTCGCGCAGGCTGGGCTCTCCCTCGCTGCGATCGGCTAGGGTTTCACGACTGCCCACGGCAAAGCCGGTAGTGGGGTTGTCAGGGTTCAGAACCTGGTTGAGGGCGTCATGGATTCGGCGGCCGTCGTCGCGAAGCCGGGCCTGGAACTCCGAGTGCACGATATTGCGTTCGCTTTCCAACTGGTCGGCATTGAACAGCGGCGCGATGAAGAAACGGCTGAAACGATCCAAAGCGCCGGGCAGGGCGTCGGGCTCGATATTGAAGAAGTAGTTGGTGTCCTGAGACGCAGTGAAGGCATTGTGACTGCCGCCATGGCGGCTGATGTAGCGTTGGTAGGCATCAGCTTCGGGAAATTCGTCGGTGCCGAGGAACAGCATGTGTTCGACGAAATGCGCCAGGCCGGCAAGGTCGCTAGAGTCGCTGGCGCTGCCCACACCCACATTCATCGAGGCGGCGGCCTTGTCGGCCTCCGGGTCGCTGACCAGCAGAGCGGAGAGCCCGTTGTCTAGTGTCAGAATGCGGTAATCGCGGTTGTCGTGGGGGCTGACAAGCGGCGTCTCCACGCGAGTGACACCTTCACGCCCTTCATGATCATCGGCAAGTGACGGTGAAGCGAGAATGGGAGTCAGGCTCAGAGCGAGGCCTCCCAGAAGGGTGGTGACGGCAGTCGGGAAGAATGGGATACGCATCATGTCTCCTGTGCGGTATTCCAGCGAAGCATGGGGCCGGTAGGGTGGCCGCAGGCCCAGTCCTGGTGCGAGGGATCGTTCACTCGTCTTGATACCGGAAAAGCGCCCAACAGTTCCAACGGGGCTGTCACTAGCAAATGGCGAGCCTCCTCTTGCGGTGTCGCTGGGTCGAGCCAGGCCTTGGCCGAGACGTTGTCGATGATGGCCGGCAGGCGGTCGGTCAGGGGAGCCAGCAGGGCATTGGTGTCCACGGTGATCAGAGCGGTGGAGTCATTATGCTCTGTCAGGGTGGTGTGGTAGCGACACCATAGCCCGGCCAGCAGCAAAGGGCCTCGGTCGACGCGTGTCACCAGGAAGGGCTGCTTGAAACGGGGTTGCGGTTTCCAGACATAGATGCCGCTGACCGGGATCAGGCAGCGACGAGCGGCAAATGCTTCCTGGAACATGGGGCGTGACGATAGACCCTCCGCGCGCGCGCAATGCGGCGCGTGATCGAGCACCTTGAGCCAGGGCGGGGTCAATCCCCAGAATGCCGTAACCAAATGAGGTCGCCCGCGATCCAGGCGTATGATCGACAAGGGGGAGCGCGGTGCCTGGTTGGCGCTGGTCATCAGCGGTGTCTCGCTGACCAGGTCGGGCAACGCAGGGGAAAGGTCGAGGGGCGCGATATACAGACGGCCGGCCATGGTGTCTCCTGAGGGAACAGCCGCCAAGAGTAACCAACTCCCCCCAGGCAGGAAAGCCCAAGGGGAATGCTGGCCACGCCTTGGGCTTGCGTTTGTGCGTGGTGTCGATATGCTGGTCGGAAACAGTGTTCGACCTATGTCGCTATCAACGAGAGGAAGCCGATGGCACGTCCCAGACAGCATGCGCCTGAGGCGTTGCATGCCCAAGTCATGGCGGCATGTGATGCCTGGTTGCGGGAAAATCCTGCGCACACGCTGTCGTTGAGGGCTCTGGCAAGGGAAGTCGGCTGTGCGCCGAGTACCCTACTGAAGCTCTATGGCAGCTTCGGCAATCTGCTACAGCACGTCAATATCGAGACGCTCGCGCGGTTGCGTAACGCGGTGGAAGAAATGGCGGACGCCCACCCCGAGCCTCGGCTCAAGTCACTGGCGACCGCCTACTGGCAGTTCGCCCAGCACGACCCTTACCGCTGGCAATTGTTGTTCGACTACCCCCTGGCTCAGGAAGGCGAGCTCGATCAGCGCCAGAACGACATGATCGAGGCTCTGTTCGTGCGTGTGGAAGCCACGCTCAAGGAGTTCCAGCCGGCATTGGACGATCTGGAGGCGCGGCGTATGGCCCGCACCCTGTGGGGCAGCGTGCATGGGCTGGTGCAACTGGGGCTCAACGAACGTCTAGGGTATTGGCAGGGCCAGCCGTTGGAAGTGGGCGAGTTGCTCGATCAATTGCTGTCGACCATTCTTGCCGGGCTCAAGCACGGCCCGAGGACCTCGTGAATTCACGTCTTCTCGTGCGCCGCCGCTTCGCCCCTCTCTTCTGGACTCAGTCGCTGGGCGCCTTCAATGATAATTTTCTGCGCATGGTTCTGCTGCTGTTGGCATGGAAGTCGGTATCGCCCCGCGACTGGGAACTCGGCCCCATACCCGGCCTGGCTGCGGCAGGCTTCATCCTGCCTTGTCTGGTGTTTTCGTCTTGGGGTGGGGTGCTTGGCGACCGTCTCGACAAACACCGTCTGATTCGCCGCTTGAAGCTGCTGGAATTGGCAGTCGCGCTTGGGGCGATGGTGGCGGTGTGGTTCGAGAACGCGGCCATGCTACTCGTGTTCCTGTTGTTGATGGGCTGGCAGTCGGCACTCGCTGGTCCGGTGAAGTACGCCATCCTTCCGCAGCACCTTGCCCCCACCGAACTGGTGAGCGGCAACGCTTGGATCGGGGTGGGAACCTTCGTTGCCCTGCTGGCGGGTGTGTTGCTTGCCTTGTCCATGGCGACATGGCCGACTCACTGGGCTCGAGTGGCGGTAATGCTGACGCTGGTCGGTGTAGCGAGCCTGGGGTTGCTGGTGAGCTTCGCCGTGCCGGTGGCACCGGCGCGGGACAGGATCTCCGAAAACTGGCATCCCTGGCGTAGCAACCACGAGGTGCTGCGTCAGGCCTTGCGCGAGAAGCACTTGTTTCCCGCCATGCTGGGTGTCGCGATCTTCTGGTTTCTTGTTACCTGCATGTTATTGCTGTTGCTCATCTGGGTGCGCGACGACTTTGCGGGTAGTGGAGAAGCCTTCAGTTTATTGTTGGTGGCCTTCGTTCTAGGCGTGGGTGTCGGTTCTTTCCTCTGTGCGCACTTCTCGGCGGGGCGGCTGGAAGTGGGGCTGGTTTCCTTGGGAGCGTTGCTGGCAGGTGCCGCAAGCCTGTATCTGGCCAGTCTGGCACCAGTGGCGGCAAGCGCGGAGGAATTCACCGGCTTGCTGAGTTCTGGCCACTTCTGGCAGATGTTCTTCGGCTTCATGCTGGTGGGCATCGGGGCCGGACTTTACAGCGTGCCACTGTATACCCTGGTTCAAATGCTCAGTCGCGAGGAGCGGCGCGCCCGCATGCTGGGGGCCGTCAATATGTTCAATGCCCTGGCGGTGGCGCTGGCTCTCGTTTACGGCGGTGCAATACTGGCATGGCGCGATGTCGGCTTACGTGGCGCCATTGCCGGCCTGGGCCTGATGATACTGGTCGTGGGCATCGTACTGCTGTTGCGCCGCCCTCGCCCGGTGCTGCGCCTGCTGGTCTTCGCCTTGGTACACGTGTTCTACCGGTTGCGTTTCCGTGGTCGCCACCACATCCCTGCGCGCGGCCCAGCGCTAGTGGTATGCAATCACGTCAGCTTCATGGATGCCTTGGTTCTGGGCGGCGCCAGCCCCCGTCCACTGCGCTTCCTGATGGATCAGCCGATCTATGAGTCGCCATGGCTCAATTGGTGGTTCCGTATCGTTGGCGCCATTCCGGTGGATTCGGACCGCCGTGACCCAGGCAATGTGCGCCGGGCCCTGAGCGAGGTCAGTCATGCCCTGCGTCAAGGCGAAGTGGTAATGTTGTTTCCCGAAGGGCGTCTGACGCCGGATGGCGAGATCCAGGGCTTTCGCCGTGGGCTGGACATGATCCTGGCTCGCGATCCGGTACCCGTAGTGCCAGCGGGGCTGGCGGGGTTGTGGGGATCCTGGACATCCCACCACGGAGGGCGGGCCCTGACCAAGTGGCCACGGCGGTTCCGGGCCCGGGTAGCGCTCTCCTTCGGTGAGCCGTTGTCGGCGCGCCAAGCACGATCACCACTGCTCGAGAGACGGGTGCGCGAACTTAAGGCCGATGCCGATGCTTGGGTCGAGGCCCGGCGCAAGTCGCCGCTGGCGCAGTCCTGAACGATTCAGCTCAGGCGTGTTGGACGCCGACTATGCTGCCAGCAGCGGGCCGAGGTGATCAGCTTGTCCTTGACCTGAAGGATTTCCATGCGAACTTGGCCAACCTGCATACAGGCCGGGCCATCGGGAAATGACTCAAGGTGTTCGAGGATCAGGCCATTGAGGGTCTTGGGGCCGTCGGTGGGCAGTTGCCAGTCCAGCGACTTGTTGATTTCCCGGATGTTGGCGGTGCCCTCGATCACATAGCTGCCATCGTCCTGACGATGGATCTCCTGGTGCATGCCGGCAACATCGGTGGTGAACTCGCCAACTATCTCCTCGAGGATGTCTTCCAGCGTCACCAGCCCTTCCACGTCACCATACTCATCGACGACGATGCCGATGCGTCGTTTCTGCCGCTGGAAGTTGAGCAACTGGGTATGCAGCGGGGTGGATTCAGGAATGAAGTAGGGTTCGCGGGCCTCCTGGACGATGGCCGCCTTGGTCACTTCCTGCTTGGAAAGAAAACGCGCCGCATTGCGTAGGTGGAGCATGCCGATGATGTTGTTGATGTCGCCCTTGTAGACCGGTACCCGGGTGTGCTGGCTGGTGCGAATCTGGGCCAGGATGGTGTCCAAGTCATCTTCCAGGTCGATGCCCACTACCTCGTGGCGCGGCACCATGATGTCGTTCACCGTGACGTTTTCCAGATCGAGGATCGATAGCAGCATGGCCTGGTGGCGATGGGGAATCAGGGTGCCGGCCTCATGAACCACGGTGCGCAACTCGTCGCGGGTCAGGTTGTCGGCACCGCCGTCGAGGTTCTTGACCCCAACAAGCCGCAACAGGCCGTTGGAAAGCACATTGACCAGCCATACCAGTGGATAGAGAAGCTTGAGCAGTGGTTCCAGGGCCAGTGACGCCGGGTAGGCAATGCGTTCGGGCTTGATCGCGGCGTAGGTCTTGGGACTGACTTCGGCGAAGATCAGGATCACGATGGTCAGGATCAGCGGGGCAATTGCCGGGCCGCTGACCTCACCGAAAAAATGAATCGCCAGCACGGTGGCGATGGCTGCTGCCAGGTTGTTGACCAGATTATTACCGATCAGGATGACGCCGATCAGGCGGTCAGGTCTGGCCAGCAGACGCATTACCCGTTGGGCGGCGCGTTCGCCGCTGTTCGCCTGATGGCTCAGGCGATAGCGGTTGATTGACATCATGCCGGTCTCGGAGCTGGAGAAGAAGGCTGACAGGCAAATAAGCAGGAAGAGAAGGCCAACCAGCAGTCCCAATGGGAAGTCGTCGCTCAAGATCGATGGATCCTCAATGGCATATCAAGCTCGTTTGTAGGGATTCCCCGGAAGACTGTCAAGGCATTGAAGCGGCGCTCAACCCGACTGGAAGATGACCTCGAGGGCGAACTTGCTGCCGAAATAGGCGAGTACCAGCAGGAGGCTGCCGCCTAGCGTCCAGCGCACAGCGCGCAGGCCACGCCAGCCGAGCCAGTGGTGTCCGGCGAGCAATGCCGAGAATATCGCCCAAGCGGCCAGCGACAGGATCGTCTTGTGGGCCAGGTGCTGGGCGAAAAGGTCATCGAGAAATACTAAGCCGCTGATGATGGAGGCGGTGAGCAGAAGCATCCCGGCCCAGATCAGCTCGAATAGTACTCGTTCCATGGTGGTCAGCGGTGGCAGCGACTGGACGATGCCGCGGGTATGGTGATGGCGCAGCGCCTGGTTTTGTGCCGCCAGCAATACCGCTTGCACCGCCGCGATGGCGAACAGGGAAAAGGCCAGGGCTGAACTGATGATGTGGAAGGCGATACCGGGGGGCAAGCCGGTGTCGCGCGTGGAGTCGGGCAATCCCATCGCAAGCACGAGCGTGATGGCAGCCAATGGGAACAGCCCTACGGACGCGTTGAGTACTGGCTTGACCAGGCTGACTGCCAGCAATAGCGCTGCGATCACAGCACTGGCCAGAACGGCGCTGGACGACAGTCCCAATTCCAGCCCGCCCGCCTCGCGCAGGATGGCGATGATCGTCAGTGCGTGACAGACTAGCGCCAGCAGTCCGATGCCACGTACGAGGAGCGGGCGTTGTGGCACGCGACGTGACAGCGCCAATCCCTGCCAGGAGGCGGCGCCGAGATAAAAGATGATGGCGAGGAGGGCAAAGGGAAGCGCCTGCATCAATCGTGTCCATGAGCCGCGAAGGAAGCACTGAATAAATGCCGGCGCAGATCAATCGCTGCGTTGCGCGGTGCCGAAGCGTCGGACCGTCGGATCCTCACATATACCCCATATGCTCCGGTTCCTGTGCTCCGTGCGCCTTGCGCTTGACCATGCTCGTCGGTTTATTCAGCGTTTCCCGAAACGGCGAAATGATAATGGGAAACTGATCGGAAACGCCCACTATACCGAATCCCCGGAGCGGCGCCCAGTCAATGCCAGGGTGGCGACAGGTGCATGGAGACTCGCGTCGCTAAGGCGTATAATCGCTGACCACAGCCAAGGCATCGCTGCCGGAGAGGCCCATGTTCGAGAGTTTGACAGAGCGTCTGTCGCAGACGCTGAAGTCCATTAGCGGTCAGGCCAAGCTGACCGAAGACAATATCAAGGATACCTTGCGCGAGGTACGCCGGGCGCTACTGGAGGCCGACGTGGCCCTGCCAGTGGTCAAGGCGTTCGTTGAACGCGTGCGCGAGCGCGCCGTGGGCCAGGAAGTGTCGCGCAGCCTGTCGCCGGGCCAGCAGTTCGTCAAGATCGTCCAGCAGGAGCTCGAGGCGATCATGGGCGAGCCCAACGAAGGCCTGAGCCTCAAGGGAACGCCGGCGGTGATCCTGATGGCAGGTTTGCAGGGGGCGGGCAAGACTACCTCGGTGGCCAAGCTGGCGCGCTATTTGAAAGAGCGCGAGAAGAAGAAAGTGCTGGTGGTGTCCGCTGACGTCTATCGTCCGGCGGCGATCGACCAGCTCGAAACACTGGCCGGGGAGGTTGGTGTCGATTTCTTCCCGTCGACCAGTGCCCAGCAACCGGTGGGCATTGCCGAGGCGGCGCTCAAGCACGCACGGATCCAGTTCCATGACGTGGTGATCGTCGACACCGCTGGCCGGTTGCATGTCGATGCCGACATGATGGACGAGATCCAGGCCCTGCATAAGGCGATTGCCCCGCAGGAAACGCTGTTCGTCGTCGATGCCATGACCGGCCAGGATGCCGCCAATACCGCCAAGGCATTCCACGAGGCGCTGCCACTGACCGGGGTGGTCCTCACCAAGGCCGATGGTGACGCCCGCGGGGGTGCCGCGTTGTCGGTGCGCCACATTACCGGCAAGCCGATCAAGTTCATGGGTGTGGGCGAGAAGGTCGATGCCTTGGAACCCTTCCACCCTGACCGCGTGGCGTCGCGCATCCTGGGCATGGGCGATGTGCTGTCGCTGATCGAGGAGGCCGAGCGCACCGTCGACAAGACCAAGGCCGACAAACTGGCCAAGAAGGTCAAGAAGGGAGAAGGCTTCGACCTGGAGGATTTCCGCGACCAGCTCCAGCAACTCAAGAAGATGGGCGGCATGGGCGGGCTAATGAGCAAGCTGCCCGGCATGGGGCAGATGGCCGAGTTGGCCCAAGGGCCGGGGCCCGAGAAGGAACTGGCGAAGCTCGAGGCGCTGATCAACTCGATGACACCCAAGGAGAGGCGCAAGCCGGATATCATCAACGGTTCGCGCAAGCGGCGCATCGCCGCGGGGGCCGGTCTGCAGGTGCCCGACCTCAACCGCTTGCTCAAACAGCATAAGCAGATGCAGAAGATGATGAAGAAGGCCGGAAAGAAGGGTGGCATGCAGAAAATGATGCGTGGCATGTCCGGCATGATGGGCGGTGGCCCAGGTGGCCCAGGTGGCCCAGGTGGCCCAGGCGGCATGGGTGGCCCGGGAGGTGGTTTCCCCTGGCGTTGAGCCGATGACGTGGTGTGTGGAAAAAGGTTTCCAACTGGCGCCGATTTCCGTAGAATGCTGCCTCTTCGTGGCAGGACCGCGCGCCACGTCGTGACAACAGGCTGCTCGGTGGCATCTCGCAGAGTTCGCCGAGGCCCGGCTTTCTCCAGGAAAGCCTGCAGATGAAGGAGCCCGCTGAGGTACCGGGCTTCGCCAATATTCAGTAACTTCAACCGAAGGACAGTTTACGCAATGGTTACCATTCGTCTGGCACGTGGTGGCGCCAAGAAGCGTCCCTTCTACCACCTGACGGTTAGCGACTCTCGCAAGTCTCGCGATGGCCGCTTCATCGAGCGGGTCGGCTTCTTCAATCCGGTCGCCCGTGGTCAGGAAGAGCGCCTGCGCATCGATCTGGATCGTGTCACTCACTGGCAGGACCAGGGCGCACAGGTCTCCGACCGCGTCGCCGAACTGATCAAGGAAGCCCGCAAGCAGGCCTGAGCCTGCGGCGGTGCTGGCCGAGCCAGAATTGGCGAGGCGTGACGACCATGTCCAGCGAGGTATTGGCAGTGGTAGGGCACGCCATCGACAGCAGTGACGACCAGTACGTGGTACTGGGCAAGCTGACTAGCCCTTACGGCGTCAAGGGTTGGTTTCGCGTGTATTCGTATACCAGTCCCATGGATGGCATTCTCGACTACCCCGAATGGGTGTTGAGGCATGCCGGGCGGGTCGAGACGAGGCTGGTCAGGCAGGGGCGACGTCATGGCAAGGGCCTGGTGGTCAATCTCGACGGCGTGACGTCTCGTGAGCAGGCCGAAGAGTTGACGGGTGCCGAAGTGTTGCTGCCGAAGGACGCATTGCCCGAGCTCGACCGTGGCGACTATTACTGGTTCCAGTTGGAAGGTCTGCGGGTGGTCACCCTGCAAGGCACCGTTCTCGGTCATGTGAGCTATTTGTTCGAAACCGGGGCCAACGATGTCATGGTCGTGGTCGGGGACGCCGAGTCCGTCGATGAGCGGGAACGCTTGCTCCCCTTCCTTCCAGATCAGGTCGTGCACGATGTGGACCTGGATGCCGGCATCATGACGGTGGATTGGGATCCGGAGTTCTGAACGAAAACTGACGTAGCGTTTCCCGAGTGTGACCGTCGGGAATGATGCGACGGGATATTGCTGCCGTGTGGATTGGTGTCGTTTCGCTATTCCCGGAAATGTTCGAGGCGATCACGCGTCACGGCGTGACGGGGCGAGCGGTCAAGCAAGGGGTTCTGGAACTGGAGTTCTGGAACCCTCGGGACTATGCCACCGACAAGCACCGCACGGTAGACGATCGTCCCTATGGGGGCGGTCCGGGGATGCTGATGAAGGTCGAGACCCTGCGCGGAGCCATCGCCGATGCCCGCGTTCGGGCCAAGGCCGCCACAGGCCGCCCCGCCAAGGTGATCTACCTGTCGCCACAGGGGCGACCTCTTGATCAGCGGGGCGTGCGAGAGCTGGCTGGCGCCACACCTTTGGTGGTGATCGCCGGTCGTTACGAAGGCATCGACGAACGCATCGTGGACAGCGATGTCGATGAAGAATGGTCGATCGGCGATTATGTGCTGAGCGGCGGCGAGCTGCCGGCCATGGTGCTGATCGATGCCGCGGCACGGCTGGTGCCCGGCGTGCTGGGCCATCAGGATTCGGCGGTGGAGGACTCCTTCAACGACGGTCTGCTGGATTGCCCCCATTACACGCGTCCCGAAGTATTCGAGGGACGGTCGGTGCCGGAGGTTCTGCTCAGTGGAAATCACGCGGCAATCAAACGCTGGCGGTTGAAACAGTCACTGGGGCGTACTTGGTTGAGACGCCCTGACTTGTTAGAGGGCAGGACCTTGACTCGCGAGCAGCAGGCATTGCTCGACGAGTTCATCGAGGAATACGCCAGTCAGGCGGAGGTGCAGGTTCCCCCGGAGCAGGACTGATCGGGGTAGCTGCGTCATTCACAGAGTCGACTCCCGCGTCATTGCCCGTTTGGGGCCGAACGTCGGGATCACGACCATCGAGCGACGCTCGATGGAGAAGGAAACATTGAGGAGCAAGCAATGAGCAGCAAGAACAAGGTGATCCAGGCGATCGAAGCCGAGCAGATGACCAAGGAAGTCCCGGCCTTCGCTCCGGGCGATACCGTGGTCGTGCAGGTCAAGGTCAAGGAAGGCAACCGCGAGCGTCTGCAGGCCTTCGAAGGCGTGGTGATCGGCAAGCGCAACCGTGGTCTGAACTCCGCCTTTACCGTGCGTAAGATTTCCCACGGTGTCGGCGTCGAGCGGACCTTCCAGACCTATAGCCCCCTGGTCGCCTCCATCGACGTCAAGCGTCGTGGCGACGTGCGTCAGGCCAAGCTGTACTATCTCCGCGAACGCAGCGGCAAATCTGCTCGTATCAAGGAAAAGCTGGCCTAAGCGCAAGCACTGGCCGAAGTGGTGCGGAGCTTGTTCTTCTGCCCGTGCCCTTGCGAGACCCCGTCACCGCTTGCGCGGGGCGGGGTTTCGGCGCATCTGAGGGTGGCCGATGAGTGACACGACCGAGCGTGATGGCTTGTTGGAGACTTTTCTCGATGCCCTGTGGCTCGAGCAAGGTGCAAGCGAACACACCCTGTCGGCATATCGGCGTGATCTGGAGGCCTGGGGCGAGTATCTCGCGACTCGCGGGCACTCGCTACTGGCGCCACCCCCCGGGGCATTGCCGGAATGCTTGGACGAGCGGCGCGCCGCTGGATACCAGTTGCGCTCCAATGCCCGTCTGCTATCGAGTCTGCGACGTTTCTATCGCTGGGCACTAGCTACCGGTACGATCGGTCATGACCCCTTGACCGAGGTGCGTTTGCCCCGGATCCGGCCGCAATTGCCCGACACGCTCGACGAAGCCGAGGTGGAGCGTTTGCTGGAAGCGCCGGACCTGGATACGGCCATCGGGTTGCGCGATCGCGCCATGCTCGAGGTTCTCTACGGCAGCGGGCTGAGGGTTTCCGAACTCGTCGGGCTGACCATGGAATCGATCAACCTGCGTCAGGGCGTGATCCGGGTAATCGGCAAGGGTGACAAAGAGCGACTGGTACCGCTCGGCGAAGAAGCGATCGCCTGGCTGGAACGTTATCTGCGAACCGGACGTGGGGCGTTGATGGCCGATATCACCCGGCCACCCTTGTTCCCCGGTCGTGGCGATGGCTTCATGACGCGCCAGACCTTTTGGCATCGTATCAAGGTGCATGCCGTGGTGGCGGGTATCGATAAGCCGTTGTCGCCGCACACGCTGCGCCATGCCTTTGCGACCCATTTATTGAATCATGGCGCCAATCTGCGTGTCGTACAGCTGTTGCTCGGTCACAGTGACCTGTCGACCACGCAGATTTACACGCATGTCGCCCAGGCGCGCCTGGAAATGCTGCATGCCGCTCATCATCCTAGAGGTTAACCATGAATCGACACTTGATGCCTGCCCCACGAAGCCTGTTCGCCGCCGTCCTGACCACCCTCGGACTCGTCACCACCGCATTGGCCTCTACCCATCACCAACTGGCCGAGCGGCTGACCGTGAACGGCGATCCCATGCCGGTCGCCGAGGTGCGTGAAACGCCCATCGATGGCTTCTTCGAGGTACGTCTGGAGAGTGGCGAGACCTTCTACAGTGATGCTGAAGGCAAGCACTTCCTCGTAGGCGATCTCTACGAGAATAGTGAAGCGGGATTGGTTAACCTTACCGAGCAACGTCGCAACAGCGAACGTGCCGAGCGTTTGGCCCAGGTGCCAGAGAGCGAGCAGGTGATTTTCCGCGGTGCCGGAGAAAGTCGTGCCGCGATCACTGTGTTCACCGATACCACCTGCCCTTACTGCCGGCGACTGCACGAGGAAGTGCCCAAGCTCAACGAGATGGGCATCGAGGTACACTATCTGGCGTTTCCTCGAGCTGGCATGGGTTCCGAAGGTGGACGAGTGTTGAGCCAGGTCTGGTGCGCGGACAACCGAACCGAAGCCATGACCTCGGCCAAGCGCGGTGAGGCACTATCCAATTCGCCGGACTGCGACAACCCGGTCGAGGACCAGTATCATCTGGGGATGGCACTTGGTGTTCAGGGCACGCCGGCGATCGTGATGCCCGATGGGCGCATGGTGCCGGGCTATGTGCCGGCCGAACGCCTGGCGGGAATGCTCGGCCTGGACGACTGATACTGATGCGATGCTTCCGCGACAATGCCAAGCTCGAGCGCTTGATGAGCGTGCGATGGCATCGCGACAACATGATACAAGCAAGGGGATGACGACATTGAAACCGGTGAGAGTGGGAATCTGTGGCCTGGGCACCGTGGGTGGCGGTACCTTCAATGTGTTGACACGCAACGCCGATGAGATCGCGCGACGTGCGGGACGCCCGATCGTGATCGAACAGGTGGCGATGCGGCGCGACAACCCGGACTGCGATACGACCGGCGTCAAGACCACCGCGGATATCTTCGAGGTGGCCAGAAATCCCGATGTCGATGTGCTCGTCGAGTTGATCGGCGGCTATGACGTGGCACGTGAACTGGTACTGACCGCCATCGAGCACGGCAAGCATGTGGTCACCGCCAACAAGGCGCTGATCGCCGTGCACGGCAACGAGATCTTCCAGGCGGCCCACGAGAAGGGTGTGATCGTTGCCTTCGAGGCTGCGGTGGCCGGGGGCATTCCGGTGATCAAGTCGCTGCGCGAAGGGTTGGGCGCCAACCGCATCGAGTGGCTGGCCGGTATCATCAACGGCACCGGCAACTACATCCTGACCCATATGCGCGACGAGGGGCGTGCCTTCGAGGACGTGCTGGCCGAGGCTCAGGCGCTGGGCTATGCCGAGGCGGATCCGACTTTCGACGTCGAGGGTATCGACGCCGCTCACAAGCTGACCATCCTCGCTTCCATCGCCTATGGGGTGCCGCTGCAGTTCGAGAAGGCCTATACCGAGGGCATTTCGCGGATCACCGCCGAGGACGTCGAACAAGCCGACAACCTTGGTTACATCATCAAGCACCTGGGCATCTCCAAGCGCACCGAAGCTGGTTTCGAGCTGCGCGTGCATCCGACGCTGATCCCCAAGGAGCGGCTACTGGCCAACGTGCATGGTGTCAAGAATGCCATCGCGGTGATGGGGGATGCCGTGGGGCCGACCCTTTACTACGGGGCTGGTGCGGGAGCCGAGCCGACCGCCTCGGCGGTGGTCGCCGACCTTCTCGATGTGGCCCGTGATATCACCACCGATCACCACTATCGGGTGCCTTACCTGGCCTTCAGCGGCATCCACGACAGTGAAGATAGCCTGCCGATGCTGCCCATGGAGGACATCGTTACCGCCTACTACCTGCGCTTGCTGGCGGTGGACCGCCCCGGGGTGCTGGCCAGGGTGGCGACGATCCTTTCCGAGCAGGGCATCTCGATCGAGGCGCTGATCCAGAAGGAAGCCACCGAAGGTGAACTGGTGCCGATCATCCTGCTGACTCACCGTACTCGTGAGAAGCACATGAACGAGGCGATTCGCCAACTCGAGTCGCTGGCCGACATTGCTGGTCCGGTAACCCGTATCCGCGTCGAATCGCTCGACGAGCATGAATGATTAGCTTGAAGCTTGAAGTCGGAAGCTGGAAGAAACACCCTGATTCGGGCTTCGGGCTTCGGGCTTCGGGCTTCGGGCTTCGGGCTTCGGGCTTCGGGCTTCGGGCTTCGGGCTTCGGGCTTCGGGCTTCGGGCTTCGGGCTTCGGGCTTTAGCTGGATAGAAACTGCAGGCGGCCAGCAGTCATGGCGTCAAGGAAATAGATAATGCGCTATATCAGTACCCGCGGGCAGGCACCCGCACTGAGTTTCGAAGAAGTCGTGCTGACCGGTATGGCCAGCGATGGCGGCCTCTACGTGCCGGAGGAAATTCCGCAGCTTTCGCGTGACGAGCTGACGGCGATGGCCGGGCTTTCCTACGCCGAGATCGCTTTCCGGGTGATGAAGCCGTTCGTCAATGGCGAGATCGACGATGACACCTTCCGCGGGCTGGTCCGCGATGCCTATGCCACCTTCAGTCACGACGCCGTGGTACCGCTCAACCAACTCGACGCCAACCACTTCCTGCTCGAGTTGTTCCATGGCCCGACCCTGGCCTTCAAGGACGTTGCCCTGCAACTGCTCGGTCGTATCCTCGACCACTTCCTCGCAAAGCGCGGCGAACGCGCGGTGATCATGGGGGCGACCTCCGGCGACACCGGCTCGGCGGCGATCGAGGGCTGCCGTCACTGCGACAACCTCGATATCTTCATCCTGCACCCGCACAATCGAGTTTCCGAGGTGCAGCGCCGTCAGATGACCACGGTGCTGGCCGACAACGTCTTCAATATCGCCATCGAGGGTAACTTCGATGACGCCCAAGCGATGGTCAAGGCCAGCTTCGCCGATCAGGGCTTTTTGAATGGCACGCGCCTGGTGGCGGTGAACTCGATCAACTGGGCGCGCATCATGGCCCAGATCGTCTATTACGTAGCCGCTGGTGTGGCACTGGGCGCGCCGCATCGCGAGGTCAGCTTCTGCGTGCCCTCGGCCAACTTCGGCAACGTCTTCGCCGGCTACATGGCCTACCGCATGGGATTGCCGGTCAAGCAGTTCATCATCGCCACCAATGCCAACGACATCCTGCATCGCACGCTCGCCGACAACGACTTTTCCAAGCGGGAGTTGGTCGCCACTCTGGCGCCGTCGATGGATATCGTGGTGTCGTCGAACTTCGAGCGCCTGCTATTCGAAGCCTACGAGCGCGATGGTGACGCCGTGCGGGCACTGCTCGAGCGCTTCCAGCACGAGCCAGCGGCACTCGCCGAGGCTCCCTTGGCCAAATTGCGGGAGAAGTTCGCCAGCCACAGCGTGGATGACGCCACCATCCTCGAGGTGATCCGCGAGGCGCATCATCGCACCCAGGAGATCCTTGATCCGCATACCGCCACCGGCTACCGTGCCGCCGAACGCGTACGAGACGACGTCGCCGTGCCGATGATCACCTTAGCCACTGCCCATCCAGCCAAGTTCGCTGAAGCGGTGGTCAAGGCGGGCTTCCCTGGCGTGCCGTTGCCGCCGCATATGGACGACTTGCTCGAGCGCGAGGAGCGTTACACGGTACTGTCGGCGGAACTTTCGGCGGTGCAGCGCTTCGTGGCCGAGAACCGTCGCTGATCGAGGTCATCGCCGGACTCGGATGTTGCCTAGCGTCACCATGAATCGCAATGACGCGGTGAGTTTATCTTTGGGCGCTCCAGTTCGGCATTCTTGCCGTACAAGCTTTGCTCGTTCATGTCCCCGCCGGTTGTCATGCCGGCTCGGTCTTGCCATGAGGGCAGTGAAGAAAAGAGGAGTGTTCGCTTGGATACGGAGATCGCCCTGCCCCTTGGCCCGGATCTGCTCAGAACGCGTATCCTTCCGCGTCCACGTGACGAAGCGCTCTACGCCCGGGCCCAGGCCGAGGGACTGAGCGAGCTCCAGGCCCGGGTTCTGGCTGGCCGGTTGTCCGGCTATCGCGGTGAGTTGGCGCCCCTGGTCTCGCCCAGTCTGCGCCACCTCGAACACCCCGAGCGCCTGGCGGATGCCCGACGTGCCGCCGAGCGTATCGCCCAGGCGGTGACCGAGGGTGAGCATATCGGTATCCTCACCGACTACGATGTCGACGGCATCACTTCCCATGTGGTGATCCTGCGTACCCTGAGTGAACTGTTCGGCGTCCCCGCCCACAAGCTGCACAGCTTGATTGGCCATCGTATCCATGATGGTTATGGCATTAGCCTGCCTTTGGTGGAGCGAACTCTACGCCTTTCACCGCGCCCTGGCCTGGTAATCACCGCCGATTGCGGTTCCTCCGACGAGCCGCGCATTGCGCGTCTTAAGGAAGCGGGTATCGAGGTGATCGTCACCGACCACCACGCGCTGCCGCTCGAAGGGCCACCAGCCTCGGCCCATGCCACAGTCAATCCGACCCGTGACGACTGCGACTATCCCGACCCGACCATCGCCGGCTGCATGGTGGCCTGGCTGGTGATGTCGTTGACGCGCAGTGTGTTGATCGGGTGGGGCGCATTGCCTGCCTCAACTCCCAAACTTTCACCCTGGCTTTCTTACGTCGCGCTTGGAACCGTTGCCGATTGCGTGTCGTTGGGGGGCAGCGCCGCCAACCGCGCAGTGGTGGCACATGGCCTGACGCTGATCAATCGCATGGAGGCCGCCTGCTGGCGAGCGATGGCCGCACGCCTGGGTGCCGACAGCGTGCCCTTCGATGCCGAGACTCTGGCCTTTCAGATGGGGCCGCGCATCAACGCTCGCTCGCGTCTGGACGATCCCTACGCGGCACTGCACTTCATGCTCGCTGACGACGATGGCGCGGCGCAGCAGCACCTCGACGTGTTGGATGCCGACAACCAGTCGCGCAAGGCCATCGAGGCGGAAATGACTGAAGCCGCCCGCGCGCTGGCCATGCCGCAATTGGCCGTTGATGCACCGGCGCTGGTGGTGTTTCTCGAAGACGGGCACGCCGGAGTCCAGGGCATCGTCGCATCGCGCCTGGTCCAGGCCTTTGGCCGGCCGACGTTAGTACTGACTCGCGCCGCGGCGCCTTCCATGCTCACCGGTTCAGGGCGCTCGATCGAAGGGTTGCATCTGCGTGATGCCCTACAGCGCACCCATGAACTGGCGCCCGAGGCGTTGCCGCGTTTCGGTGGTCATCGGGGCGCGGCGGGGATCGGTTTACCTGAGGTCTACCTCGATACCTTCCGTGAGGCCTTCCTGCAAGCAGTGAGCGAGCAGCTAGGCACCCGCGAACTCTATCCATGCGTATTCACCGATGGTGAACTGCTGCCCGAGCAACTATCGCTGGCCACGCTTGATGAGTTGGAGCGTCTTGCACCCTATGGCCGCGAGTTCGACGCACCGCTGTTCGAGGGCGAATTCCTGGTCGAGAACCTGCGTGTCGTAGGAAGCGAGGGTAATCACCTGATGCTCGAGCTGTCACAGAAGGGAATCGCTGCGCGTGCCATCTGGTTCCGTGCCCTGACACCGGGAGAAGTGCCGGCCTTCGTCCTGGGCGATCGGCTGCATTGCGCCTACAAACTGTCACGCAATCGCTGGAAGGGGCGCGAGTCGCTGCAGTTGATGGTGGAGCATGCTGAGCTCCTGGGCTGAGCTTGGTAGACGGCGGCACAACCGTGTGACGTGTCTCCGCCGGCCTCCCATCCCGCTCGCGAAGGACGCCCATTCACGCCTAGGCGCAGCCTACCGACCCGCATCGATTCTACGAAGACCTTCTGGCCATGCTGCTGGGGACCCTGTTCGTGGCCCTCGGCGTGCGGGGTCACAGCAGTCCCGCACGCCGGGCAGATGAAGCCACTGGGCCAGCGCAGTAGTCCCAACCACGCAGCGCAGGTCGCATCGTCGGGATACATCTCAGCGAACTCGCGGTACGTGCGCGGATGGTCACGATCGGCCACCAATCCGGTCAACATGGTGTCATCGAATTAAGCGCCCACTACTACATGCTGTATGAGGAGGAGCAAACCGTCCACCCCGTAAATTTAAAGGGATCGACTGCTTGCGCATCTGTTGTGTCAGTGATAGTTTTTAAAGATGGTGCTTATGTAGATGGTTGGAGAAACAGAAGCAGGAAAAAATCAGCTTGGTAGTTAGTATCTCAATTTTTCAAGGATGAGAAAGGAGAGACAATGTACACATGTGTTGATTGGCTTGCGCTTCATGGGTTGAGCGCATCCCAAGTGCAAGGTGCGATCTACGCTTGTTATACTGAAGACCTTGAAATCCCTCCCCCCTCGCACTCTCTCTTTCATAGTAGAGTGGCAGTTGCTGATCAAGCTCACTTGGTGGGCGCATTGAAATCTCAATGTGAGTGTTACAACGATATTATCATTCCTGCTTTGGTAGTGGCGTTCGCCAACAAAAGCGAAATAGAACACCTCTTGTTCAACAATGTTGAACATCAAAGCCTGAATAGCAGGGACGTTATCCCTCATACCGTTGATAAAGGCCTAGGTAATTCACCGACCATTTTAATGAATTGGAGCGGTCGAGTTGAAGACTTGATGTGCCTTGCACACGAAACAGCTCACGCATTACAGATACTTCTATCAAACCACGAAACGATGCCGCCGGTTGGACGTGAAACCTGTGCTTTTATAGGCGAACTGCTTCTCCTTGATTATGTTAAAGTGCATTTGCCTAATCTGCATCCTGCATTAGTGGATGTATGGTATAGTGAGAACGACTTTTATCTGGGGAGTTGTGTCGACGCGCTGGAGGATTCCCTGAATCATACGGACATTTCTTATCACTATTACAAAAACTACCCACTTGCGCGTTTAGCTGCCATGCAAATGTATTGCAGTGGTCAAAAGGATTGGCTTTTTACTTTTCTTTCAAGTGGTCGCGACGCCATGGCATATCTACCTATAGACGCCTTGGCGAAAAGCGCAGGTGATATTAAAAATTCCTTTCCACCCTTATCACAGTCTAATGCTGAGCTATCTGCAGTCGATGCGTATCGAAGCCTGGGTGTTATGGCGCTGCTTGATATTAGCTACGGTCAGAATGAATTCAAAGCGTATATTGATGATTATTATCTGGAGCTTCTAAAACATCTAGAAAATCGCACCGCCTTTATTGCACTGGACAATGAGCGGAAACCAGTGGGATACGCAACATGGATACGTTTAGATGTGGCTAATAATGTGACGCTTACTCGCCAGACTGCACTATTGGGAAAACGCTTTAATCTGCAACGCGCGCTTGAGAAGCACGTCAGTATGATGGAAGGAGTAAAGGTAAGTTACACGCGAAATGCTTCTCAGGAGATGCTTGTATGGTGAGTGTCGACTATTACGCCAGCGTGGGTTATGCACTGGAGCTTTTGGCGCAGTCTGAATACCATAGGCAGTTCGGACTTGGAGACTATTTCTGTACGGAGGTTCTGCCTGCACTCTGGTGCAATCAGGTGCGTTTTTATTTGACGCCAGAGGGCTTGCCGGCGGGCATGGTGACGTGGGCCTGGCTTTCCGATGAAGTTGAGCGTGATATACATACCACCGGGCGAGCTCTAAACCATGATGAGTGGAGTGGTGGTGACCGGTTGTTTTTTAACGACTGGATAACGCCTTACGGCAATATACGAGAAGTACTCTACGATATGACGCATCACCAGTTTCCCAGCGAAGTCGCCACTAGCCTACGCCGCTGCCATGATGGCTCGGTTCGTAGCGTCAATCGATGGACGGGTGTGAATTTGCGTCGTAAGCGAAAAGAGACGGAAGTGTAATTTCCGCATGGCTAAATGCGGGAGTGGGTGGAGAGATGATAGCGATCTCCCCACCCAGTGAAGCAGCTGGGTAGGAAACCCAGCAAACAACGACAGCGGTGGCGATAACAGATCCGACCCGCAACAAGAAGGGAATAGAAAATGAAGGATGTTTATCAAGTGTCAATGACTGATCTGTACAGCACCATCAGCTTCGGTGGCGGCGGTAGTAGCGGTGGCTCTAGTAGAGGTAGGGGAAGAGCTACCTTAGGACCCGGAGGCGGGAGTGATCCAGGGAACCACCAAGCCGCTCGCACGGGCAATGGATTAGGAACAGGGCCTTTGACACCTAGACAGCATAATGTTGTAACGGCTGGTTTCATTGCAGCGAGTGTTTCACCCATCGGTAGGGCAGCCCAAATAGGCGCGTCCATTATTGGAGGATATCGCGGGTTTGATAAGGGTGGGAGAGACAGGTGATTGATGCGTAAATAAATTTGCCATTATTCCACCATGGCATGCCAGTGTGCCTCACATTGGTATGCCATATAATAAAGAGGAAATGATGATGAAGGTCTTTTTGGCAAGGGTTTTTGTAATTATCCCTTTGATAGTGATTTATCAATATCGCCCTCTTGGAACCGGATACCCGATGGCTGAGGAAGTCCATATCTTGGTTTTCTTGGTGATATTCTGGATAGCGTATTGGTTGATTGATAGGTATATGGAGTAATGGCTGCCAAAAAAAATCTTTGGTTTTTTTGAACTGGTTGTTAGGGGGGGCGCGGGTGTTGCCTTTTTCTTGATCGTCCGCTTCTTCGTGGACAGTTCTTCGATCCAGGAACATGAGGTCTATGTCCAAAGTACCGATGAGCGGGAGATTCAGGCCCACGTCATTATTGGGCATGGCCATCCAGCCTCTGGGTTGGCTCATTATGTTGAGCATCTCGCTTGGCTGAATACAGTCGGTGCTAAACAGCGAAGCGCTGACCGGCACTCCAATGCCTGGACGAATCGCTATGCTGCCGGTTATTGGCTTTCCGGTAAACCTGACGAGCTAGAAGATATAATGCAAACCCTTTCGGGCCTTTTTCACCCTTTGGACATTCCTTCTGAATTTGCTGAAGAAGAGCGCGATATCATCCTGCGTGAATTCGAGTCTCAAACCGTCAATAAACTGGATGCGCAAGCGGCTGAAGCGATGAATGCGTTTCTCTATGCTGATAATTCCATAGCGTCCTTGGTGATTGGCACGCCAGACGACATCAGCACACTGGGTTATGACGAAGCTCGCGCGCTGCACGAGGCTACCCATCAGCCGGATAATGCCATTCTGGTGGTGACCGGTGATGTAAGCGAACGGCAGGTTAGCCGAGCGTTGCAAGGAGTTGGCTGGCCAGAGTGGGAAAAAGAGAATGCTGATATCGCGCCGCCAATCTTTGAGCTGGCCTCACCAGCCAAGACGATGCTGCGCTATCCCCAGGCGAGTGCATCTCCGCGTTTGACCTTGCGAAGGGTAGTCGCGCTGCCCGAGCCTGTACAGTTCGATCTGCTTGAGGCGCACACAACGCTGTTGCGGGATATCCTCGATACCAACTTGCCGGGGGGGTTAGCTGGCCCCTTACGTTTTGATGCCGCCATTGCACGCCGTTTTGATGTGCAAGTCTGGCCTATCGATGAGCGTCATATCGAACTCAGCTTTACCGCCGCGCCTGACCGTGAAGTGTCACTGATCGATATGGGAACCGAATTTGAGGAAGCACTTGCTGAGATCGCAGCCATAGGTATTCCTGAAGAGACCTATAACCGTGTTTTCAGCCGCCTTGAACATTTCTGGCCTGACTGGGATGACAGCGATGAAAGTGCACGCTGGATGGCTGACTATGTCCTTGACCGCGTCTCTGCGCTTCGCGAGCCGCTACAATCCTCTGATGTGAAGCGCCTCAAGCACAACCTTTCTCACCAAACGATCAATGCCTTACTCAACGAAATAGCCGGGGAAGGGCGAACTGCCGTTGCTTTCATCGGCCCCGAGGAGAGATTCGAATGATTCGAATGATTCGACTGATTCCACTGGCTGCCGTCATTGTCAGCCTTGCTGCTTGTTCTTCGGAAGAAAGCAATGAAGGCACTCCTGCTGCCAGCAGCGAAGTCAGCCCTGGTGGGATTCATTACACTTTGATTCATGTGCCTGAAGGTGATGATGTTGCTATGCATGTTGCTTGGCCTACTGACTGGGCTTACCGTGAGGATACCAATAAGGCGGCGGCTGTACAGCGACAATCAAGGTGAGAGTCACGCGACAATCAAGATGAGAAAGCCGAGATCGTGTGTCGTCGAGGTCGTGAGGGCGTAGCCCGAACGACCTCGACAACGCAAAACGGCGGGATCCCCTCA
>NZ_BMXS01000029.1 GCF_014651875.1 Litchfieldella qijiaojingensis | reverse complement strand
TGCCTACCTGAAAGATGTACTGGCTCGGCTGCCGACCCAGAAGGCCAGCCAGATCCACGAACTCCTGCCTCAGAACTGGAAGCCGGTCGACTGATCACTCGCGAAGGGTGATGACCGGCCGCTTACCGATGACCTGATCGTTGGCAGGCCCCGGGCAGTCATCCACAATGCGGGCGGTGGATTCCAGCTATTCCGGATCGGCGATGCCGTCGAGTCCCGAAACGCCCATGCAGCCATTTACGATGCCTTGCGGCTGGTCAAGGACCTTGACCCTGACGCAGCTCGCCCTTCGCTTGGCCGCTCATCTGGAGCAGCGGCTTGGCCAGCGCGTCTAGGCATATCAGGGATCGGATATGGCTCAAGACTAATGTAGGAGCGCCCGTGGGCGCGATGGTTGGGCCACCCAAGCCGGCCTGACGGCCGGATCGCCACCACGGTGGCTCCTACAAGACGGTGGCCGCTTCTACGCTCTAGGCACTCAACCGCTTGAAACGACTCAACAACACGGGCATCAGCAGGATCAGCATCATGATGCGCAGCAGGTGATGCGAGGTCACGAAGGCGGAGGCGATGCCCAGCGAGAGGGCAATCCAGCTTTGTTCAGCGCGCTTCCTTGTACGACGGCCAGGTGTCACTCAATCGATAGCCTTCCGGCCAGGGGTCATCAGGATCCAACATATGTTGATGGACTCCCGTGATCCAACCGCGGCCGGAGATCTCGGGAATGATGGCCATCTGACCTCCAACGGTGGTCTCGCTTTTGATCCGCCCCTCGAATTCCGAGCCGATGAGTGAGCGCCCGGTAAAGTAGTCACCGACTGACATCTCGCCCCGGGCATGCAGCAGGGCCATACGGGCCGACACCGATGTGCCGGTGGGTGAGCGGTCGATCTTTCCAGGCTGGATCGACACCGCGGAGCGTGCAGAAAGGCGGTCGCCATCTCGTTCCAGGGGGCCAGCGAACAAGCAGAAGGAAAAATGCGTCCATTCCGGGTTATCGGGGTGATGGAACTTCAACTGTTCATTGGCGGCATTGGTGATCCGGACCCCAAGCTCTGCCAAATCACGGGCTTCGTGCTCTTCCAAAGAGAAACCAAGTTCTTCGGCATCCACGACGACGAAGCTGTCGCCGCCATAGGCCGTATCAACACGGATGTTACCGATGCCCGGAACATTCAGTGGCTTGTCCAGCTCACAGGCAAACGCTGGCACATTTTGAACCGTGATACGTTGTGCCTTTCCATTGCGACACTCGGCATGCACCCTGACAAGACCGCCAGGCGCCTCCAGCACCATCTCGGTCACCGGCTCTTGCATGGGAATGATGCCGCTGTCGAGCAATACGGTGGACACACAGATGGAATTCGATCCCGACATGGGCGGTGTATCCTCCGGCTCCATGATGATCCAGGCCATCTGTGCCTCTGGATGCTTTGGTGGCACCAGAAGATTGACATGCCTGAAGACCCCGCCACGTGGTTCATTCAGAACAAAGTTGCGAAGGGTCTGGTCTTTGTCGATCCAGCTTCGCTGCTCCCACAGCGTCTCACCAGGCGGTGGTGCTACCCCACCCACGATGACATCGCCCACTTCACCTTCAGCGTGGCATGAAATAACGTGAATCGTCTTCGTGCTTCTCATAGCTTGTCCTTTTGTATAGCCCTCGCTCACAATCAGCGTGTCTTGGAAAGAAACTTCTTGGTATGTTCAGACGTTGGGTTGCCAAAAATCTGCGACGGAGGCCCAACCTCTTCCAGGATGCCTTGATGAAAATACGCCACACGGTCGGAGACGTCTTTGGCAAATCCCATTTCGTGGGTAACGCATATCATCGTCATGCCTTCATCCGCCAGCAGGCGCATGGTATCCAGGACTTCACCAACCAATTCGGGGTCCAGAGCTGACGTTGCTTCGTCAAAAAGCATGTACTCTGGCTCCATCGCCAACGCGCGGGCAATGGCCAAGCGTTGTTGCTGGCCGCCTGAAAGAGAGTTTGGGTAAGCATCAAGCTTATCGCCAAGTCCGACATGCGAGAGTTGTTTCTTCGCAATCTCCTGCGCTTCCCTCTTTGATTTCTTTCGCACGATCCTTGGTGCAAGTGCGACATTTTCAAGTGCAGTAAGATGAGGAAAGCTATTCCACTGCTGGAAAACCATGCCAAGCTTTTGGCGAAGAAGGTTCACGTTGGTATTTCTGTCATGTACCCTCGTATCATCGACTTCAATGTAGCCATCCTGGATCGGCTCCAGCCCGTTGATGCAGTAGAGGAGGGTAGACTTTCCCGAGCCGGAGGCGCCTATCACACTTAGCACTTCCCCCTTCTTGACATCAAGGTCGATTCCTTTAAGAACTTCATTCGTGCCGAAACGCTTTTTAAGACCGCGAATTTTAATCATGATGACCATTTCCCTTCTAACCGCTTTCCGATACGACCGATCGGAAACGAAATGAGGAAGTAAAACACACCAACGATGGCCAGGATGGCAAAAGGCTCCTGGGTACGCGTAATCAATATCTGTGAGGCCCGCAAGAGTTCTACATAGCCAAGGACCGAAACCAGTGCGCTGTCCTTGACGACCCCCAGGACGACTCCGATCCAAGAGGGGAGAACTGACCTAAGGCCAATGGGCCAGACAACATGACGCAGGTTTTGCCAGTAGCTCATGCCCAAGGAACGTGCCGCACGCTGCATGGGCTCCCCGACAGACTCGATCCCACCGCGTGCCACATTTGCCACCAAGGCGCTGGTGTAGAGCGCCAAGACGATGGTTCCCGCCTGGAAGGGGTCCAGAGGAAAGCCGATGATGGGAAAGAAATTGAAGAAAAGTACCAGCTGGATGATCAGCGGAATGGAGCGAAAGGCATCGAGTACAGTACCCAGGGTTCCAGCGGCAATCCAACGTCCCTCATGCAGCACCCAGCCAAAAATGATCCCAAGGACGGTTCCCACACTGATGGATAGCACCGAAATCCATAAAGACTTCTGGGCAGCCTCGACCAGGAACCACGCATCACTCCACTGCAAACCAGTGAAAAAAACCTGTTCCATGATTTAGTTCCCCCACCGAAAGGCACGCCATGCAATCAGTTTCGATACCCCAAGAATTATCTTCACGATGACGTAGTAGATCAGAGCTGTGACCGCGAAGTATTCAAAGATACGGAATGTCTTTGAGGCAAAGAACTGGGTTTCACCCGATAGTTCTCGGAATCCAACGAGCATGCCAAGAGAGCTCATCAATACAGCCCAGACGAATTGATTGGTCATCGGGTGATACACGATCTTCAATACTTGAGGTGCTATGATTCGAGTGAAGACTTGTGTTGCTGTCATTCCCAAAGAGCGCCCAGCCTTGACTTGAGTTTCAGGCACAGCGTTGATGCCGCCACGAAACGTCTCGGCGAGATATCCGGCATTGTTGTAGGTCAGTCCAATCAGAACAATCATGTACGGTGAAAGGTGTAGTCCGAAAGCCCCAAGACCAAAGCCAAAGAAGAAGAGCTGAAACAATGCTGGTGTGTTTCGAGCAATTTCGATCCAGCCAATGGCAAGTGCTCTCAGGGGCCATGGTCCCTTCATCTTGGATATGGCCAAGACCATTCCCAAGACAATGCCAAGAAGAATTGAAAGGGTCGAAATTTCGAGTGTTATTAAAGCGGCCTCAAACAAGTCGGGTAATGCCCGAAAAACAGGCCTCCAGTGGAAGTTATAGTCCATCTCAATACACTCCAAGTGGTCGCACCTCGCTTGGAACGAGTCGAGGTGCGCATCCAGTTGTTTTAGTAGTGGACACCAGGAATGCGGAGCTCTGGAGCTTCACCGCCAACGTACTTGTCCCATAACTCTTGGTACCTACCAGAGCGAACCTGGTGTGTAACGAAGAGGTTGAGGTAGTTCAGCCAGGTGACATCCTTGCGAGGAGCGGCTACCGATGTGTAATCGGTTGTCCAAGGCATGCGGGGACCTGCAATGACACTATCATACTGCGCTACCACTGGCTTCACGGCTGTATTCGTGGTTAGCCCCACGTCCGCCTTACCTTGTGCCACTGCAAGGAAGACTTCATTTTCGGATTGATAGCTCTGATAGAGGTCTTCCTCGTCCCACTCTTCAGCTATCTTTAGCCACTCCTGCTCCGGCACAGAGCCCAAGGATGCAGCAACACGCTTGCCCCGGATGTCCTCAAAAGATTCGACTCCGCTATCGGAGTTCACGACGGCCTGAGCGTAGTAGATGGCGTAAGGGATTGAGAAACCCACGGTCTTGGCCCGTTCCAGCGTGTCGGATGTCCCGCCAAAAACAACGTCACCACGATTGGCAACGATGAGAGGGAGTCGCTCGGAAAACGTGACCGGGATGATCTCCGCGTCCACTTCCAGGGCAGCCGCTAGGTCCTTGCAATATTCCACATCGAAACCGGCAGGTTCGTTGTTCGCATCACGATAGCCAATGGGTGGGAAGTCCAGCACGACACCACATCGCAGGACACCAGCATCGATCACGTCATCAAGCTTGTCGGCAAGGGCCGGAGTGGCGGCACTGATGCTGCACACCATTGCCAGGAAAATATTCTTGTATTTCATCATGTTATCTCCTTGGGTCTTATTGCTGTGTGCTTCTTTTTGGTGCAACATTTGCCAAGCTAGCATGGATTGGATCCAATACACAATATCCAATACTCAATGCTATGCTTGCCTCAGGCTCTTCGATAAACTGACGGCAAGTTTTCGTGGGAGAAGCACGCTTTGAAATCACAACCTGTTGATAAGGCAGTGAATTCTTTGAATTTCAAGGCCATGGATGTTGCCCAGGCAGCGTCAGCGTCGAGCATCGTCTTTGACACACTGCGCAAGGCCATCATTGAAGGAGACCTGCCGGATGGAACCCCGCTGCGCCAGGAAGAGCTTGCCAGGATGTTCAACACGAGCCGGATTCCGGTACGTGAGGCCATCTCGCGACTTGAGCAGCAGGGTCTTGTATCGTCTCAGCGCTACAAGGGAGCGGTGGTGGCTGGCATCTCCATGGAAGAGGTCGATGAGATCTTTGATCTGCGTGCCCTATTAGAAAGTGAAGTCATCAGGCGAGCAGTTCCTAAGATTTCGGAAGAAACCATCAGCGCAGCACGAGTCTTCTGTGATCAGTTCACGGCCTCGAGCAGTCCCTCCGAATGGGGGGATCTGAACCGAAAGTTTCACTGCACGCTTTATGAAGCCGCAGAACTTCCAAATCACATGAATGTGATCAACTCGATTCTCGATAGAATCGATAGATATTTGCGGGCACAGCTAGCCCTGACGGATGGAATGGAAACCGCGAGCAGGGAGCATGAGCAAATCTTGCAGGCTTGCATTGATGGTGACGCGGAGCTTGCTGCTAAATTGACCAACCGCCATGTTGAGGGCGCGAAAGCCTCACTGATAAATTTCTTGCAGCGTGAGCGTTAAGGACACGCTGAATAAACCTGCGCTCCCACCAGGGCTGGGTTAGTGACTGCTGTGGTGAGAGTGCAGCCCGCGGCGCGATGAAGGTGGCACCACTATCAAGAATGCCGGCCTGACGGCCGGATCGCGCAGGAAACCTGCGCTCCCACGAGGGTTGGGTTAGCGACTGCTGTGGTGGGAGCGCAGCTCCGCTGCGCGATTGTCTTGATCATGACCGCTCCGACTCCCTAGGCGCTCAAGCGTCGGCAGTAGCTGAGCAACAGGGGCATGAGCAGGATCAGCACCGTGATGCGCAGCAGGTGGTGCGAGGTCACGAAGGCGGGGTCGATGCCCAGCGAGAGGGCGACGAGGCTTAGCTCGGGCGCGCCGCCTGGCATGTAGGCCAGCAATGCCGCCGCCAGTGAGTAACCTGTCAAGGCATGCGCGCCCCAAGCGGCCAGGATGGCGATCAGCAACAAGGCGATAGTCTGCACCACGGCCATCATCAGGTTGTAGCCCACATCAATCAGTGACGTGCCCGTGAAGCGCACCCCCACCGAGACACCGATGATGACCTGGGCCAGGGCGATGATCGTCGGCGGGATTGCGGCCTGGGTCACGCCCGTCAAGTGTAGTGTCGCCGAGATCAGGGCCGGCCCGAACAGCAGGGCGTTGGGCAAGCGCAACCAGTTCCCCAGCCACACGCCGACCACCCCGGCGGCGGCGAGCCAGGCCGCATCCCCCAGCGTCGGTAGCCACAGCCACTGCGCCAGGCTCATCCCGCCAGGCTGCAGGCTGACATGGCCGATGACCTGCAGGACCGGCGGAATGGCGATCAGCAGGATCAGGATGCGTACGGCATGGGTCATGCCGACGGTGCGCAGGTCGGCATTCGAGTCCATCGCCATGAGCGTGACCGCCGATACGCCACCGGGCACTCCCGAGTACAGGGCGGTGTCCAGCGAATACCCGGCCACACGGCGGGAGAACCACACCGAGAAGGCCATCATCACTGCGGTCGCCAGCAGCATGATGGCCAGGCTGGCGCCCCATAGGGGCAGGTCGCCGGACAGATCGGGAGTGAAGGCCGAGCCCAACATCACGCCGATGACCACCAGCACCGCCCTGCGTGATGAGTTCGGTGGGCGAAGCCGGATACCCGCCAGACTGGCGACCGTCGTCGCGATCATCGCACCCAACAACCAGGGCAGGGGCATGTGCAGCCAATAGGCGAGGCCGCCACCGGCGATGCCCAGTGCCAGTGTCGGCAGAAACCTTCCCGTGGTGATCATCCGCTTCCTGACGATGTTGCTCAAAGCGCTGTGTCCTCTGCTGACGGCGAGCCCGCTGTGTCGTCACAGCGGGCTCGCGGTGAAGGGTATGGACGGTATCAGTCGTCCTCGACTTGTTCCAGGGGCTTGCTGCTGGACTGCAGCTTCGAGATCAGCTTCGGCAGCAACCAGGGCAGTATCAGCAGCGGCTCGCCAGCGTGTGTAAGCATAGCCACTTGAGCCGGCCTGACGGCCGGATCGCGCAGGAAACCTGCGCTCCCACGAGGGCTGGGTTAATGATTTCTGTGGTAGTGGCGCTCGACCCGGGCCCGGTTGCCGCAAACTTCCGTACGACACCAGCGACGGCGCTGTGCCTTGGATTGGTCGAGAAATAGCCAACTGCAACGGCCGCATTCCTTGAGCCGATGCAGCCGACCGCTGTAGAGCAGCGCCGGGGCGGGACATGGCACTCTCTTATCCTGACGGGGGCGAGCCGCCACTCTATCATGGCGGCTACCCACCCATGACGCCGAGCCTGGCCGGCTCGGCGTCATGTCATGGTGGTGGGACGATGGCCCGTCAGCGGAGATCAGGCGTCGTCTTCGGGCGCTTCAGCCTCTTCGGGGACTTCAGCCTCTTCAGGGATTTCAGTGTCTTCGGAAGGCTCGTGCGTGGGCTCTTCGTCGGGGGTCAGGGCCTCGCGCGTGCCCTGCCAGGCGCTTGCGGCACCCTCGCGAGTCTTCTCCCAGGTCTCGCGAGCTTGTTCCCTGGCCTGTTCCCACCAGTCACGGTCGTACTCCGGAAATGCTTCCATCTCCTCGGCGGTGGCTTCCACCAAGATGCGGTGCGTGGCAACGCCAGCCTCGTCCAGCTCGCTTTCGAGCCGGAACTGTTCGGCTTCGACGACCACCCCGCGTCCGCCCATACCCAGGACCTCACCACTTTTGACCACGATGGCGGTGACGCGCATGTCGTCATCGAGCAACAGGTTTTCCACGCTACCGACGTCTTCCTCGGGGTCGTCGGCCAGAAAGACATCGGAGCCCAGAATGTCATCGGCTGCGTAGAGGCCCTGGAGGGCACCGGGCTCCTCGACAGCCTGGGCACCGAGGGCGAGGCTTCCAGCCAGGGCCGCAATCGCAACGGTCAGTACGTGCTTGTGCATGGCAGTCCTCCTGTGGCTCGTCGATCGAGTAACAACTCGGGTTAGAGCTTCCTGGCCCATTCATCGGCCTGCTTCTCGGCCTCTTCGCGGGCCAGGCCGTACCGCTGCTGCAACTTGCCGACCAGCTGGTCGCGTTTGCCTTGGAGCTGATCCAGCTCGTCATCGGTGAGCTCGCCCCAGCTCGAGCGAGCCTTGCCTTTCAGCTCTGTCCACCTGCCTTCGATCTGATCCCAGTTCATGTCGACACCCCTTTCCTGAGTGGAACGTTGTATGAGGGAAGCCTTGGTCGTGCCTATCAATTTTAGTTCACTGCGGCGAACCTGATGGTAATACCAGCTTTTCTAATGGGCCGGCTCGTAGGCGGGCTACGCTTCCGTTGCCTTTCCCCCGTGACGTGACCCACCCATGGTCGTTATAAAGGTTGATTAACTTCACTCCCTCCCCGCCAGCTCACTGGGTGTTGCCGATTATGTTACGTATGGCCCAGGAAGCTCTTACGTTCGATGACGTATTACTCGTACCCGGCTACTCCGAGGTCCTGCCCAAGGACGTCAGCCTCCGGCCCCGCCTGACCCGCACCTGATACTGCTGCTCACAGCGCTGTACTCTCCTCTAGCCCGTTGGGGGGAGACGGCGAGCCCGCTGCGATGTCACAGCGGGCTCGCGGTGAAGGGAGTGGACGCTATCAGTCGTCCTCCACTTGTTCCAGTGGCTTGCTGCTGGACTGCAGCTTCGAGATCAGCTTCGGCAGCAGCCAAGGCAGTATCAGCAGTGCCGCGGCGGCAATCCACAATCCCAACGAGATGCCCGAACGCCAGAGGATCTCCACATCGCCGCCGCTGATCGACAGGGCACGGCGCAAGTTCTGCTCCATCAGCCCGCCGAGCACGTAGCCGAGGATCACCGGGGCCAGCGAGAAGCCCAGCTTGCGCAGCAGATAACCGAACACACCGATGATCAGCATCAGGTAGATGGCGGTCAGGTCAGAGTGAAGCTGGTAGACGCCAACGAAGGCCAGGATGGCGATGCCCGGTACCAGCACCCAGCGCGGGATGGTCAGCACCCGGGCGAACACCCCAGCGAGCGGCAGGTTCAGCGCCAGCAGCACCAGGTTGCCGATGTACAGCGAGGCGATCAGGCCGCCAGCCACTTCGGGGCGCTCGCTGAACATCATCGGTCCCGGGGTGATGTTGTAGAGCATCAGCGCACCGAGCAGCACGGCAGTGGTGCCGGAGCCGGGAATGCCCAGGGTCAGCATCGGCACGAAGGAGCCCGCCGCCGAGGCGTTGTTGGCCGCCTCCGGCGCTGCCAGGCCGCGCATGTCGCCGGTGCCGAAGGTACCTTCCTTGTCGGAGAGGCGCTTCTCGGTGGTGTAGGACACCGCGCCGGCCACTGAAGCCCCGGTACCGGGCAGCACGCCGATGATGAAGCCGATCAGCCCCGAGCGCAGCATGGCGCCCTTGCAGTACAGCACTTCCTTGAGGCTGACGAATACCCGCCCCAGCGGAGGAATGTCGCCGTCGGAATCCTTGCGGTTGGCATGTTCGAGCATCAGCAGGATCTCGCTGATGGCGAACAGCCCGATGATCATCACCACGAAGTCGATGCCGTCATAGAGCTCGGGCATGCCGAAGGTGTAGCGCAGTACCCCGGTGCCGGAATCGACGCCGATGGTGCCGATCAGCACGCCGAGCACCGCGCCGATGGCGGTCTTGGTCGGGTCCTTGCCCATCATCACCGACATCGAGGCGAAGGCAAACACCATCAGGGCGAAGAATTCGGCGGGGCCGAACATCACCGCGACCTCGGCCAGCAACGGCGCGAACAGCGTCAGGCCCAGGATGGCAATGGTCGCACCGACGAAGGAACTGACCGCCGACAGACCCAGCGCCGGCCCGGCGAGCCCTTTCTTGGCCAGCGGGTGGCCATCCAGGGTGGTCATCACCGCGCCGGCGTCGCCCGGCACGTTGAGCAGGATGCTCGACATGCGCCCGCCGTACTCGGCCCCGGTATAGATGCCGGCGAGCAGGATCAGTGCCGACTCGGCCGGCAGGCCCAGGGTGTAGGCCAGCGGCATGAGGATAGCGATGCCGTTGATCGGGCCGATGCCCGGCAGGGCGCCGAACAATGTGCCGAGCAGGGCGCCGAGGAAGGCCAGCCCCAGGTTGAGCGGGCTCAGCGCGACGCCGAAGCCCTGGATCAGGAAATCGAACATAATGGCGTTCCTCTAGACCTAGACCAAGCCGTCCAGCCAGTAACCGCCGGGCAGGGAGATCCCAAGCCCATGGGTGAACAGGAAATAGCTGCCCATGGCCATCAACACGCCGGTCAGTAGCGCCTTGCCCCAGGAAGCGGCGAAGATCCGCGCCAGGGCGGTTATCGCCAGCAGCGACATAGCGACGAAGCCAAGGCGCGTGAACAGCAGCGCGTAAAGCAGCAGCACGCCGAGCACCGCCAGTAGCTTCACGGCCAGGGCACGGTTCGGCCAGTGGCCGTTGGCGCCGGGCTTGAACACCAGCACCAGCGACAGGGCAGCCAGCAGGAGCGACAGGATCAGCGGAAAGGCCTTGGGCCCCACGGGATCGTAGCTGAAGGGCACCTCCAGCCTGACGGCCTGGACGGCGACGAACGCCGCCAGACCGATCAGGAAGACGCCCAACCATCGGTCGGCGGCAAGCTTCATTGGCGCAGACCTACTTCATCTGCCAGCGCCTTGAATTCTCCGACCTGTTCCTGGACATAGCCGTCGAAGTCGGGGCCGAAACGCGACATCGGGAACAGCCCGCGCGCTTCGCGCAGCTCGGCGAACTCCGGATCCTCGGACAGCTCGGTGAGCCGCTGGACCCAGGTGTAGTAGGCCTCGTCGTCAACATTGGGGCCCATGTAGTAACCGCGCCAGATCGGCCACTGCACGTCGTAGCCCTGCTCGGCGGCGGTGGGGATCTCGGCGTAGGGCCCGTTCATGCGCTCTTCGGAGAGCGCCGCCAGCACGCGGATCTTGCCGCTTTCGAGCTGCGACTTGAGCTCGGAGAGGTCGCCGGTGAAGACCTGGATATGGTCGCCGAGCAGCGCCGCCAGTGCCTCGCCACCGCCTTCGAAGGCGACATAACGCAGGCTCTTCGGTGAGATGTCGGCGGCCTTGGCGGTCAGCGCCGCCTTCATCCAGTCCTGGCTGCCGATCGTGCCGCCGGCGCCGAAGGCGATCTCGCCCGGGTTGTCGCGCAGGTCGGCCATCAGCTCGTCGAGGTTCTGCCAGGGAGCATCAGCGTTGACCACGATGGCGCCGTAGTCGACACCCAAGGCGCCAAGCCAACGGACCTCGGTGGCGTCGTACTGGCCGAACTTGCCCAGTGCCAGGTTGACCGCCGCGCCGGTGCTGGCCGCCACGATCAGGTTGGGATCGTCCTTGCGCACGCCGTTGACATGGTTGTAGGCCACGGCGCCGATACCGCCGGGCATGTAGCTGACGACCATCGGCTTATCGATCAGCCCGGTCTCCTGCAGGCCATTGGCCGCCAGGCGACAGGTCAGGTCGTAGCCGCCACCCGGTTTGGCCGGGGCGATACACTCGGTGGAATCGGATTGGGCATGTGCGCCGCCGGCAAGCAGCAAGCCGCCCAGCAGGGCCAGGCCAGAGCAGTGACGGAAAGCCTTGTTGATCTTCATGGCGAACTCCTGTTCTCTTGTTCTGGTTACGAGGGAGGAATTCCCCCGCCTGCCATCGCTGTGGATGACACAACGGCATGCTAGGCGCGCAACCTTTCATCAACCTGTCATCTCGTCACCGCCTCATGAGACTTTGGTCGTATGCGTCTGCTCGTCGTCGAAGATGATCCGCTCATCGCCCGCTCGCTGAACCAGGCCCTGACCCCGCTGGGCAACACCGTCGAAGCCTTTACGCGCTATGTCGAAGCCAGCGCGGCGCTGCGTCACGACCGCTTCGACCTGATCCTGCTCGACTTGGGGCTGCCCGACGGCGATGGGCTGACGCTGCTCGGCGAACTGCGCGAGCGCGGCGACACCACGCCGGTGCTGATCCTCACCGCGCGCGATGGCATCGATGACCGGGTTCGCGGGCTCGACCTGGGTGCCGACGACTACCTGGCCAAGCCGTTCTCGCTTGCCGAACTCGAGGCGCGGGTGCGTGCCCTGCTGCGGCGCAGCCAGCAACGCACCGACAACCGCCTGAGCTTGGGCGCACTGTGTTTCGACCCGGCTTCGGGGGTTGCCGCGCTGAACGGCGAAGCGCTCGACCTGCCGCGTCGCGAGCTGCGCCTGCTGGAAGGCCTGTTGCTGCATGCCGGCAGCATCACCCCGCGCGAGATGCTCGAGAACCGGCTGTTCGGTTTCGGCGAGGTAGGTTCAAATGCTCTGGAGGTCTACATCAGCCGCCTGCGCAAGCGCTTGCAGGGCAGTGGGCTGCGCATCCGCACCTTCCGTGGCCTCGGCTATCGGCTCGAGGAAGACAAGCCGTGATCGAGGTCGACGGCACCCTGAAATCGCGCTTGGCGGTATGGTTGCTGGTCACCGTGAGCGCACTGGGCGCGCTGTTGCTGATCGAGGCCTATCTCAGCTCCCAGCGTGCCGCCGAGCGTGCCTACGATAGCCAGCTCGAGTCCGCGGCACTGACCATCGCCGAGGCCGTGCAATGGCAGGAGGGCCAGCCGGTGGTGGAAATTCCCGCCGCGGCGTTGCAGATTCTTGCCACCCGCCACCAGGAGCGGGTCTTCTACGCGGTGCTCGATGCCGACGGGCAGCGGGTCTCGGCCAACCTGGATTTCCCCATTCAGGCCGACTGGCGCAAGCAAGTCGACGAGCATCCGGTGTGGACGGATGCCGACAACCTCGGCGCCGGCTGGCGCCTGCATGGGCGGGAGTTCGATTCGGCCGGCTGGGAAACCCAGGACCCGGTGCAGATCTGGGTCGGCCACACCCTGGCCGGACGCCAGGCACTCACCGGCGAACTGTTCGAGCGCGCGGTGACCCGTTTCCTGGTCATGGTGCTGCTGGCGGGGCTGTTGATGCTGCTGGCGATGCGCGTGGCATTGAACCCCATGCGCCGGCTGCGCCAACTGCTGCGCCAGCGCGAGGCCGACGACATGCGTCCATTCGACGCCCGGGTGCCGGAGGAACTGCGCGAGCTGGCCGAAACCCTCGACACCCTGTTTGCCCGCCAGCGCGAGAGCCGCGATGCGCTGTTGCGCTTCACCGCCGATGCCAGCCACCAGCTCAAGACCCCGCTCGCTGGGCTGCAGAGCACCAGCGAACTGGCCCTGAAGAGTACCCAGCCCGACGAATGGCGCCGGGCGCTGGCGGCGGTCCACGACGGGGCCGAACGTACCAGCCGTCTGGCGAACCAACTGTTGAGCCTGGCACGGCTACGCCACGTTGCCGATGGCAGCGAGATGCGCCGGCTCGACCTGGCGACGCTGCTGCGCGAGACCGTGTTCGAGTGGGCCGAGCGCGATGTCGCCGAGGATCACGACCTGGGGCTGGCCAAACTGCCTAGCACGCCGCTGTTCATCCACGGCGAGCCGTGGGCGCTACGCGAACTGCTGGGCAACCTGATCGACAATGCACTGCGCTACACGCCACCGGGCAGCATGATCACCCTGGGTCTGGTACGGCATGTCGACGAAGTGGAGCTGTTCATCGAGGACGACGGCCCCGGCGTGGCCCCGGAGGTGCTGGAGCGCCTGCACCATCCCTTCGAGCGCGGCGGGCGTCAGGACACCCACGGTTCCGGCCTGGGGCTGGCGATCGTCGACTCCATCGCCCGGCGTCACGATGCTCGCCTGAATATGGCGCCGCATACGCCATGCGGGCTCAGGGTCAGCCTTTATTTTCCTTTGGCATCTCAGGAGGACACGCCATGATAGCCCGACGCTTGCGCACGCTCGCATTTGCGACTCTGTTGCTGGCGCCGGCCTCGGGCTGGGCCGCGATCCCGCTGGTGGTTGAGGCGGCACTCGACAGGGAAGTAGTCGCGCCGCTGTTGGAGGCCTTCGAGCAAGCGCATCCCGACATCGCCCTGGACTTCCGCGACCGCTCCACCCTGGAGGTCGACGAGCGCATCGCCGAGGCCGACCCGGCGCCGGACGTGGTCATCAGTTCGGCCATGCCGTGGCAGATGGCGCGCGTCAACGAAGGCTATGCGCGGCGATTGGATTCAGCCGAAGCGCGTGGCTGGCCGGAATGGGCCAAGTGGCGTGACGAGGTGTTCGGCTTCACCTTCGAGCCGATCGTCATGGCTTATCGCCTCGACCTGTCGCGCCATATGATGCCGCCGGCCACCCATGCCGACCTGCATACCCTGTTGACCGAGCAGTTGGAGCTGCTGCGCGGCCGGGTGACAACCTATTCCCCCTCGCGCAGCGGCGTGGGTTATACCCTGTTCCAGCAGGATGCCCGCTACACCACCCGTTTCTGGGACCTGGTGGCTGCCATGGGCAACGCCGACGCCGTGCTGGAAGCCAACACCCGAGCCATGCTCGAGGGCATCAGTGAAGGACGCTACTGGCTGGGCTACAACCTGCTCGGCTCCTACGCCATGGTGTGGGCCCAGGAGCATCCCGAGGTGATCGTCCAGGTGCCCCAGGACTATTCGCTGGTGATGATGCGCATGGCCTTCATCCATCGCGATGCACCGAACCCAGGCGCAGCCCGGGAATTCCTCGACTTCCTGCTCAGCCGCGATGGCCAGCGGGTGATCGCGGGTGAAACGCCGCTGTTCAGCGTGCGCCCCGACGTGATCGGCCCCTACACCGCGCAGCGCCTGCGCGACCAGGTCGGCGAGCGCCTCTATCCCATCCCGATCAATGCGTCGCTGCTGGCCTTCGTCGATCCCCAACGCCGCGATGCCTTCATGGCAAGGTGGCAGCGTGAGTTCGAGCGGCGCTAGGCGAAAGGGGAACACGCCACTCGTTTCGTTCCCCCGATTGTCGGCCCGGCCACATAGCCGTTATAATGGTTGATTAACTTCCTCCACGCCCCCGTCCTCCATCAGTTCAATGGGTGTTGCCGATATGTTACGTATGGCGCAAGAAGCTCTTACGTTCGATGACGTATTACTTGTTCCCGGCTATTCCGACGTTCTGCCCAAGGATGTCAGCCTCAAATCCCGCCTGACCCGCAATCTCGAACTCAACATCCCGCTCGTTTCCTCGGCCATGGATACCGTCACCGAAGCGCGCCTGGCCATCGCCATGGCCCAGGAAGGCGGCATCGGCATCATCCACAAGAACATGACCATCGCCAGCCAGGCCGCCGAGGTGCGCAAGGTCAAGAAACACGAGAGTGTGATCGTCAAGGACCCGGTGACCGTAGGTCCCAAGGCCAAGTTGCAGGACCTGCTGACAATGGCCGACGAATACGGCTATTCCGGCTTCCCGGTCGTAGAAGGCGAGACCCTGGTGGGCATCGTCACCGGCCGCGACATGCGCTTCCAGCCCGACCACAGCGACAGCGTCGAAGCGATCATGACGCCGCGTGAGAAGCTGGTCACCGTGCCGGTCGGCACCTCGCTCGACGTGATCAAGGCCAAGCTGCAGGAAAACCGCATCGAGAAGATCCTGATCGTCGACGACGCCTTCCGCCTGCAGGGCCTGGTCACGGTGCGTGACATCGAGAAGGCCAGGACCTACCCCAACGCCGCCAAGGACAGCGACGGCCGCTTGCTGGTCGGCGCCGCCGTGGGCACCGGCCCCGAAACGCCCGAGCGCGTCGCGGCACTGGTCGAAGCCGGGGTCGACGCCATCGTAGTCGACACCGCTCACGGTCACTCCAAGGGCGTGATCGACCGCGTGGCGTGGGTCAAGGAACACTTCCCTGACGTGCAGGTGATCGGTGGCAACATCGCCACCGCCGAAGCCGCCAGGGCGCTGGCCGAAGCCGGCGCCGATGGCGTCAAGGTCGGCATCGGCCCCGGTTCCATCTGCACCACTCGCGTGGTGGCTGGCGTGGGCGTACCGCAGATCACCGCAGTGGCCAACGTCGCCGAAGCGCTCAAGGAATATGACGTTCCGCTGATCGCCGACGGCGGCATCCGCTTCTCCGGCGACCTGGCCAAGGCCATTGCCGCCGGTGCCAGTTGCGTGATGATCGGCGGCCTGCTGGCCGGTACCGAGGAAGCCCCGGGCGAGATCGAACTCTACCAGGGCCGTACCTACAAGGCCTATCGCGGCATGGGCTCGATGGGTGCCATGGCTCAGAGCCAGGGCTCCGCCGACCGCTATTTCCAGGACAAGAGCGAAGGCGCCGAGAAGCTGGTACCGGAAGGCATCGAAGGCCGCGTGCCCTACAAGGGCGTGATGAGCGCCATCGTCCACCAGTTGATAGGTGGCCTGCGCGCCTCGATGGGCTACACCGGCTGCCGCAGCATCCAGGAGATGCGTACCAAGCCGGAATTCGTGCAGATCACCGGCGCCGGCTTCGCCGAATCGCATGTTCACGATGTGCAGATCACGAAAGAAGCCCCGAACTATCGTGCCGGCTAAGACCCGCACAAGAGGGTAGAGATAAGAAGTAAGAAGGAAGACGGAAGATAAGAGAAGGAAGGGAGAAGATGTTTCTTCTTTCTTCCCTCTTACCTCTTCCTACTTTCATCCGTTTTCGTACCGACAGCTCGTGACACCTCTCACAGCTGCTTGCATTGCAACCGCCGGTGGCCCCTTCATGACCGACATTCACGCCCATAAGATCCTGATCCTCGACTTCGGCTCCCAGTACACCCAGCTCATCGCGCGCCGGGTGCGCGAGATCGGTGTCTACTCCGAGATCCGCGCCTTCGATATCACCGAGGAGGAGATCCGCGAGTACAACCCCAACGGCATCATCCTTGCCGGTGGGCCGGAGTCCGTCACCGAACTGGATTCGCCACGCGCCCCGCAGTGCGTGTTCGAGATGGGCCTGCCGGTGCTGGGCATCTGCTACGGCATGCAGACCATGGCCGAGCAGCTCGGTGGCGCCGTGGAGGGTTCCAAGAAGCGCGAGTTCGGCTACGCCCAGGTGCGCATCGACGCCGAGACCGCGCTGTTCAAGGACATAAAGGACCACGTCGACTACGAGACCGACAAGGCGCTGCTCGACGTGTGGATGAGCCACGGCGACAAGGTCGCCCAGGTACCCGACACCTTCACCGTGATCGCCTCCACCCCGAGCTGCCCGATCGCCGCCATGGCCTGGGAAGAGAAGCAGTTCTACGGCGTGCAGTTCCACCCCGAGGTTACCCACACCCTGCAAGGCCAGCGCATTCTCGAGCACTTCGTGCTGGATATCTGCCAGGCCGAACGACTGTGGACCCCGGCGCAGATCATCGAGGACCAGATCGCCCGCGTGCGTGACCAGGTCGGCGACCGCCACGTGCTGCTCGGCCTCTCCGGCGGTGTCGACTCCTCGGTGGTCGCGGCGCTGCTGCACAAGGCGATCGGCGACCAGCTCACCTGCGTGTTCGTCGACAACGGCCTGCTGCGCAAGGATGAAGGCGACCACGTGATGGAAACCTTCGCCCGCCACATGGGTGTCAAGGTGATCCGCGTCGACGCCGAGGAACTGTTCCTCTCCAAGCTCGAAGGCGAGAACGACCCCGAGGCCAAGCGCAAGATCATCGGCAACACCTTCATCGATGTGTTCGACGACGAGGCTAGCAAGATCGAGGGCGTCGAGTTCCTGGCCCAGGGCACCATCTACCCCGACGTGATCGAATCCGCCGCCAGCAAGACCGGCAAGGCCCACGTGATCAAGTCGCACCACAATGTCGGCGGCCTGCCCGAGACCATGAAGCTCAAGCTGGTCGAACCGCTGCGCGAACTGTTCAAGGACGAAGTGCGTCGCCTCGGCCTCGAACTCGGCCTGCCCTACGACATGGTCTACCGCCACCCCTTCCCCGGGCCGGGTCTGGGCGTACGCATCCTCGGCGAAGTGAAGAAGGAATACGCCGACATCCTGCGCGAAGCCGACGCCATCTTCATCGAAGAACTGCACAAGGCCGACTGGTACCACAAGACCAGCCAAGCCTTCGCCGTGTTCCTGCCGGTGAAATCGGTCGGCGTAGTCGGCGACGGCCGCCGTTACGAATGGGTCATCGCCCTGCGCGCCGTGGAGACCATCGACTTCATGACCGCCCGCTGGGCCCACCTGCCGTACGAACTGCTGGAAACCGTCTCCAACCGCATCATCAACGAGCTGGAAGGCGTCTCCCGCGTGACCTACGACGTCAGCAGCAAGCCGCCCGCGACGATCGAGTGGGAGTAATTACACGTCTAGCACGACCTGGCACCCACAGGCAAGAAACACACTCTAGGCCCGCGTAATTGCGGGCTTTTTTGTAATTCTGTCTGGCACTGTCTTGATCCTACATGTTCATCAAACGGTGGTTTCTGGATATTTCAGTAAGGCAAGAGTCGAGTAGTGTAATGTGCTGCATTACACATTACACTTGTGTATGCTCGGTGCATGACTAGTGAATCGTCTCCTGTTCATCCGGGCTTCTATGTCCGAGAAAATGTTCTTAATCCCCGCAAGCTCACCGTCACAGAGGTGGCGAAGCTGATCGGCGTCAGTCGCCCCGGCGTATCGAACTTCCTGAATGGAAAAGTATCGGCAACGCCCGATATGGCGGCACGTCTCGAACGTGCTTTCGGGATTTCCGCCAAGACCATCCTCGACTTGCAAACCGCGTATGACGCGCAAGCTGGGAAAGCGAGGGGTGCAGCTCAGAAGGCGCGCGCTTACGTGACCCCGTTCATGAGCGTCCAGGCCAACGACCTCGTAAATTGGTTCACAACAACAATTCTTGCACGCACGAAGCTCTCGGTCCTGCTGCGAACGCTCGTTCACTCGACGGGTCACGATCTTCAGAAGGTGGACTTCCCCGGCAACGACGATGCCGAGCGTCCCGGCTGGGACGGCTTCATCGAGGCCAATTCCGGCACGCCTTGGATACCTTCCGGCGTCTCCGGGTGGGAGTTCGGTGTCACAGCGGACATCAAGGGCAAGGCGGACGGTGATTTTGCAAAGAGCGTGAGGGCAACCAAGAGCCCGGACCGGGCAAATATCACCTTCGTCTTTGTCACTCCTCGGCGGTGGCCGGGCAAGACAGCTTGGATCACCGCAATGAAGGCGAAGAAGCTCTGGAAAGATATTCGCGCTTACGACGCCAGTGATCTTGAACAGTGGATGGAGCAATCACTCGCGGCGCAGACATGGTTTGCGAACCAGACGGACCGTCCCTCTAGCGGCGTCAGAACGCTGGAACGCTGCTGGGATGATTGGGCAAATGTGGCGGACCCGGCCCTTCACCCTTCCCTCTTCGCTACAGCGAACGAGGTGTGGGACGGCAGGATCAAATCCTTCCTAGCGAAGGGCGGCTCGGATCCTCTAGTGATCGCGGCCGACTCCGTCGAAGAAGCACTTGCTTTCCTCGGTCAAGTTCTAGCTACTCCCGAGCTTGAGCAGCATAGGGACCGGGTGCTGGTGTTTGACCAGCCAGGCGTGCTGCCGAAACTCGCCCAGGGCACCACCGATATCGTTGCGGTCGCTCACACGCGGGAAGTGGAACGCGAGTTTGGACCCTACAGCGCATCGCTGCGAACCATCGTTGTCTATCCCCGCAACGCCACCAGCGCGGGGCCCGATGTCGTGTTGGAGCCCCTTGGATACGAGTCGTTCACTAAGGCGCTTGAAGCGATGGGCAAATCCCGCGATGACATAGTGAGGCTGACCAACGCCTCGGGTCGTTCGTTGACGGTCCTTCGGCGCCAACTCTCGAACATTCCGGCAATCCATACACCCGTTTGGGCTGACGACCCTGAAACGGCATCCGGGCTTATTCCGCTTGTGCTTGTCGGCGCATGGGACGCCCAGAACGAGGCGGATCGAACCGTCCTGTCTCGTCTGGCGGAAGACGCACCTTTCGAGGTTCTGGAAAAACGCATTCTGGAGTTGTTGCGGCTCAACGACTCTCCGGTTTGGTCGATTGGTGGATACCGGGGGGTGATTTCAAAAATCGATTCCCTCTTCGCAATCGCGGGCGCGATCACCAAGGCTGATCTCAACCGCTTTCTCGACGTCGCGAGGAGCGTTCTGGGCGAAGATGACCCGGCCCTCGACCTTCCCGAGAAAGATCGTTGGGCGGCGGCCATACATGGCAAACAGCGCGAGTTCTCCGGGGCGGTGCGTGAAGGCATCTCCGAGACTCTGGTGTTGCTGGCCGTGTACGGCAAGAACCTCTTCGGCAAGCACCTTGGTTTCGATGGCGAACTTGAAGCCGCGAAACTCGTGCGTGATCTTCTTGAGCCTATTAAGACTAGGAAGCTGGAGGCGAATGAGCGCGACCTTCCGCTTTATGCAGAAGCCGCTCCTGGCGAGTTCCTCGATATCATCGAGCGTGATCTGCGCGCAGAGAAGTCCGAGGTGATAGGCTTGCTGAGACCTGTCGATACCGGATTCTTTGGTTCGTGCCCGCGTACCGGATTGCTTTGGGCACTCGAAGGGCTTGCGTGGAATCCGTCGACCTTTCCCCGTGTCGTGAAGATTCTGGGCCAGCTTTCTGAGGTAGAGATCAACGATAACTGGGCGAACAAGCCCATCGAATCACTGGGGGCCATCTTTCGTGCATGGATGCCCCAGACGGCAGCGGATCACGAGACGCGCTTGAAGGCGATCCGCATGCTGCTGGAGAAGCACCCGGCTATCGGCTGGAAGGTTTGTCTCCAGCAGTTCGGCGATTACGGGAACCGCGTCGGCGACTACAGCCACAAGCCGAAGTGGCGTCCCGACGGCTACGGCTTCGGGGAGCCCTTCAAGACATGGGGACCGATCCGCGCATTTGTCAGGGAGATGGTGAAGATCGCGCTTAGCAGGCCGTCCTACACCGTTGAGATGTCGTGTGACCTTGTCTCAAGGCTGCATGGACTCGCGCCCGAGGATCAGGAGCGTGTCTGGGAGATCATCGGCGAGTGGCACAATGCGGGCGCTCCTGATGAGGATATTGCGAAGATACGCGAGAAAATCCGTGTGACCGTCCTCTCTCGCCGGGGTCGTAAGAAGGCCGATGAAGAAGGGCAGGCAAGCCTGACCAATAAAGCCAAGGCGGTCTATGCCGCGATGCAGCCCAAGGACATCGTGAACAAGCATGAGTGGCTGTTTCGTCAGGGCTGGGTTGAGGAGTCTGCGGACGAGCTCGCCGAAGACGAGATGGACTTCCAGGCGCGTGAGCGACGCATCGAAAAGCTCCGCGTCGAAGCCCTGACGGACATTGTGCGAGAGCGAGGTATGCCCGGCATTCTCGCGCTCGCTGAAAAAGGAAGTTCTCAGCGCCAGATCGGGGCGCACGTAGTGTCCGGCATCCTCACCGACGAGCAGATTGAGGACATGATCCTGCAATGCCTGCGTCCGGCACGGAATGACGCGGGCCGCGACGGCATCGTTGCCGGGGCGCTCTGGGCGTTGGGCAGCGATCGGCGGGGGGCGATCTATGCGAGCCTGCGGAGCAAGATCACCGAAGAGGAAGCACTCCATCTTTTGCTTCTCTCGCCTTACCGGGCTTCGACGTGGGAGCTTGTGGACCAACCCTCGGCGGAAGTGCGCGCTCGATACTGGAGCGAAGTGGTTCCGCAGTACGTATTCGACTCTCCCGAGGATAACAATGAAAGCGTTCGCCGCCTGCTTGCAGTCGAACGACCTCGGGCAGCCTTTGCCTCGGTGCATTTCAAACTCGAAGAAATACGCCCGCCCCTCCTTGTGCAGATGCTATCTGCCATGGCCAAGGGCGGAAACGACAAGCCTGGCGAGTACCAACTGCACGACTACGACGTGCAGCGTGCCTTCCAACTGCTCAATCGCAACCCGGACGTCTCTTCAGAGGAAAAGGCCGGGCTGGAGTTCGCGTACCTAGACGTTCTGGCGCGCTCTTTCCGGGGTGAAGACCGGCATCAGATTCCAAACCTCGAGCGCTACATCGAGGAACATCCTGAGCTGTTCGTGCAGGCGATCGTGTGGACCTACAAGCGTAAAGACCGTGGCGAAGATCCTCCCGAGTTTCGCGTTACCGAAGGCCGCGAGCATCTGGCAAAGCGTGGGTACCGCCTGCTTGAAGCCATTGAGCGCATCCCCGGTCAGGACAAGGCGACCGAAGAGGAACAGCGCGAAAAGCTCGCGGAATGGGTTGCAACGGTAAGGAAGTCTTGCGCCGAACTCGACCGCGCGGCAATCGCGGACGTGTGCCTTGGCAAGCTTCTCTCCAACGCACCAGCTGGCGAGGATGGCGTGTGGCCGAACGAAGTTGTTCGCGATGTTATGGAGGACTTGCAGTCCGAGGATGTCACCAGCGGCGCCCATACGGGTCTCTACAACGCGCGCGGCGTTCATTGGTGCGGTGAAGGAGGTGGTCAGGAACGGGAACTCGCGGACAAGTATCGCAACTGGGCCGACGCCTTGCAGTTCACACATCCCTTCGTCTCGTCTTCGCTTCTGATGTCGATGGTCAAAACGTATGAGCGGGAAGCTGAGCAACAGGACACCGAGGCCGGGATACGACGGAGGTTGAGGCATTAAGGAGAAGAAGCGTACCCTCATCGGGACTAGCTTGTCATGGTATTTTTTGTGGTATCGTATGATCGCCGTTTTTCAATTTTCTGATTTAAAACAACAATTTTGTTTAGTTGATGATAGAGTGGGAGTGAGGGGAATATAGCTGCCCTGTCTTTTATAAAAGCCTGCCCGCAATGGGCAGGCTTTTTTGAGAGACGACGGTCGCCATGGCCTGGTCCCGGAGTTTTGCCTGGCGCTTTCCGTCAGTGATGTCAACCTACCCCAACTGTCCACCGCTCAGGCAGCTTCCGGCAATTGCTCAGGATGCGCTGCTGCAGCCTCTCCAGCAGTATTTGTTCGGTGCCTTGATGGGCCTCGGGGCTCAAGATATCGAGAACGGTATCTATAGCGGCAGGCATGCGCTCGGCAAGTTCGAGTCCTTGGCGTAGGAAGTAGCGTGGCTGGAACCGCATCACCCTGGCCAGGGATTCAAGGTGCGAGCGCTCGATGCTGCCAGGGCGGTCTTCCCCGGCGATCCGAAACGCGAAGCGGCGCGAGAGCCCGCTGTAGAGCGTCGTGCTCATCAGGTCGTAGAACGGCGCCAACCGGGGCCCTTCGTCGGTATAGAGGATGGCGAGGTTCTTGGCGTGGCTGTCATTGTTGCCGATCAGCAGATTGAAGAAGAACCAGCCGATTAGCCGCTGCAAGTCCTTGGCCGGCGTGCCGACCTGCTGCAGGAGTTCGCGACAGCGCGCCAGGCCGGGGCCACCGTCGCTTTCGTATTTGATCAGCGAAGGCGTACCAGCAAGCTGGCAGAAGTCGAGCTGGTGCAGGCGTCGCAGTCCGCCCTGTTCGTCGGGCACGCGGTCGTAGCGGCGCACTAGGCAAGCGCGTGTTTCGGGCTGGTAGCTGGCCCCGGCGACCTCGAGCCCGAGCTTGGCGGCCAGTTGCATGCAGAAGGTCTCGTTGATGGCGGAGCCCCATACGCCTCTCAGGCCCTGAATGTCCGGCTTGAGGATATGGCTGGAAGGTGCCGACCCTTCCGGTATGGCGGGACTCCCGTCTTTCAGCACCATCAGTAATAGCTTGTCCTGAGCTCCGGCCAGTGAGATGCGTGCTTCCTCACCCTGTTGCGAGAGCAGGGGACCTCGTTCCCGGTGTCGCAGGTGTTCCGCCAGCGCCTCCCAACTGATGGGGCGATAGTGCGGCGGAGCCGGTGACTCGCCCGGTGGCAGCAGGGTGAAGCCACTGGCCGTGTCTCCGCCGATGGCCTTCAGCAGCCCGAAGACGGTACTGGTGTGATGGCGAAGCTCCAGATGGTGGCGCAGATCGCCTTCCGGCAGCAGATTCTCGAAGTAGGCCAGAACCTCATCGCCAACGTGAACGCGCTGTGTGAGCGTCAGCGAGGGCGAGAGACTCACGGCTTCGGGGTGTTCCAGCCATTCGGAGGCATACTCGAAGCGCAGCGGTTGAGCGTCGTACAGTCGGCCAACATATTCGTCGCCGTGGTAAACCTCCAGGGCGTTATCACTCGCCATGACGAATGCCACCCTTGCGCCGCACGACTACCTCGAGCCCCATCAGGTCCAGCACGTCCAACACCTTTTGAAGTTGCAGGGTGGGCTTGCCTCTCTCCAGGTCGACAATGAAGCGGTTGCCGGTGCCGGCGAGTCCAGCCAGGTCGATTTGCAACAGGCCCTGCTCGGTGCGCAGCTGGCGCACCAGCTTGCCGAGGTCTTCGCTGTGGCGAACGGGTATAGCCAAGGGGGCAGGGGAGTCGTTTGTAGGCATGGGAACCTGAATGTAATTACCGTTCGGTAATTCTAGGCACGGTACTAGCGATCCGCAAAGGAATAATTACCGATCGGTAATCAAAGAGTCGGTCAGGGCTAGATAAGCGAGAAAAATTACCGTTCGGTAACTCGTCTCCGGCATCGGCTCCTTTAGAGTATCGTCACTGGTCTGCAACTCCAGCAAGAGCGCTTCGGCCTCGGGCGCTTCGCCCAGGCGGGCGCGCTTCCTCTAAGTGCACATCAATCAGGCGGGATTTTCTTCAAGCGCTCATCGGCGCGTTTCACCGTTTTCATTTTTTCGGGCCGCTTCATGGATTTCCACCGACGTATCTCTTCCTCTGTGCGGCCACAGCCGGTGCACAGGCCTCCCTTTAGCTGGCAAACCGAGACACACGGGCTTTCGATCTTTTTCGCCATTCAATGCCTCGTTGGCTTGGAGCGTAGCCGACGTTGCCAGTCGCCGCCGTGCTCCCGCTGAAACGCTTCTTCGCTGTCGAAATCGAGATGCCGCGAGACGTCGCCGACATCGAGGCCGGCCTCGGCCAATGCCTCGGCAGTCAGGTCAACGATGCATCGTCGGGCATCGCCCTTGAGTGCATTCGCCAGGTTGGGGTGGGTGTCGAATATCCAGGTGACCACCAGGCTTTCGGGAAAGCGCTGATAATCGACACGGTGGGTCAGCCAGCAAAAACCGGGCAGTAGGAGCTTGGCCTGCTCGCAGGCATGTGTCAGCGAAGCGACCAGTCGTCGCTCCATCTTGCCGCGTTCTCGCTTGGCAATCATCAGTTTTGCGCGAGATACCTCGTACTTCGAGTGCGAGGAGGGATAGCGCGGCGCCGTCAGGCGCCCCTGTTCTCGCTGCCTCCGTTCTTTGCTGGCTATCTATACAGTTAATGTTCTATGCTGCACGTCATGATGAAACGCGCCTACAAGTACCGCTTCTACCCGACGCCCGAGCAGGCGCTGCTGCTGGCCCGGACGTTCGGCTGTGTGCGTTTCGTCTACAACGCGGTGCTTCGCTATCGCATCGATGCCTTCTACGAGCACAACGAAAAGATCGGCTACACGGCGGCCAATGCCCACCTGTCGCGGATGAAGAAGGCCGACGAGACGGCATTCCTCAACGAAGTCAGCTCGGTTCCGCTTCAACAGTGTCTTCGCCATCAGCAAACCGCCTTCAAGAACTTCTTTGCAGGATGCGCCCGTTACCCTCGCTTCAAGAGCAAGCGGCACCGCCAGTCGGCGGAGTTCACCCGCTCGGCGTTCACATATCGAGACGGACGACTGTTCCTCGCCAAGTGCAAGGAGCCTCTGGCGGTTCGCTGGAGTCGGGAGCTTCCCGGCGAGCCGACGACCGTGACCGTGTCCAAGGACTCGGCAGGTCGCTACTTCGTCAGCTGCCTGTGCGAGTTCGATCCCGAGACGCTGCCCGTGATCCCGAAAATGGTGGGCATCGATCTCGGCTTGAAAGACCTGTTCGTCACCAGCGACGGACATCGAATCGGCAATCCCCGCCATACGGCGAAATACGCGACCCGTCTTGCCAAGGCACAGCGTCGGCTGAGCAAGAAGAAGCTCGGCTCGAAGAACCGTGCCAAGGCCCGACAGAAAGTGGCGCGCCTTCACGCCAGGATCTCCGATTGCCGGATGGACAACTTGCACAAGTTGTCCCGCCAGATCGTCAACGAGAACCAAGTGATCTGCGTCGAGTCCCTGAGGATGAAGAACATGCTGCGCAACCCGACCCTTGCCAAGTCGATCAGCGATGCCGGCTGGGGCGAGTTCGTCCGGCAGCTCGAGTACAAAGCGGTATGGGCGGGGCGCCAGCTAGTCGCCATCGACCCGTGGTACCCGTCCAGTAAACGCTGCTCCGGCTGCGGGCATGTGATGGATGAGATGCCGCTGCATGTCCGAACGTGGACCTGCCCAGGTTGCGCCACTGACCACGACCGCGACGTGAACGCCGCGGTCAATATCAAAGCCGCCGGGCTGGCGGTGTTAGCCCTTGGAGAGAAGGTAAGCGGCATGGGGCAAGTCTCCATGTCCGGTTCTCGGTGAATTGGGAATCCCCTTCCTTCAGGGAGGGGAGCAGTCAATGAGTCTCCAAAACGTTTAGCCTGTCACGGGAAGCAATCCCGCGAAGCTATCCACTGCGATCTGCACGAAGCGTCCTTCATCGCCCCTGCTCAGGAATCCCACTCCAGGTGCGCCGGCCAGGCTCAGCGCCATTCCCTCGTGCACTTCGATACGCGTGTGATTACCGATCGGTAATTCTAGGCGCGATTCTGGTGTCTCGCAACGGAATAATTACCGCTCGGTAATTATCGTGACTGTTAAGGAAATGCTGAAGACATAAGGTAAACCGGCTCTTAACAGTCGAGGGTGTAGGCGTGGTCTGACGCCTCCGGTTTCGAGCAGGCTCCTGGCGATGTAGCTGGCCAGGTTCCGGAATTCGAATACGGCACCCAGCCGCGTTCACCGATTAGCGGCCAGCACTGCCGCGAGGCCTTCTTGCAGGTCCTTGACGAAATACTCGGGAACCTCCAGCGACGGAAAATGCCCCCGCTTTCGGGCGTCCTCCATCGGACGATCTGTCGGTACCGCTCCTGTGCCCAGGGGCGCGGACACTTCTCGATATCGCGGGGGTATATACTGATTGCTGACGGGACATCGACCCGAAGTTCGGGGTCGAGCGAGTTAACACCGCCGTGGCTTTCGTAGTAAATGCGGGCCGACGATGCGCCGGTTCGCGTCAGCCAGTACAGGGTGACGTCGTCAAGAATTCTGTCTCGGGAAATCGTCTCGAACGGGCTATCTTCGGTATCTGTCCACTCAGCGAACTTGTCGAGAATCCAGGCCAGAAGCCCGACTGGTGAGTCGACAAGCGAATAGCCGATGGTTTGCGGTCGGGTCGCCTGCTGCTTCGCGTACGCCGCGCGGTGGAGCCAGAAATCACGGGTGTCCTCGGCCCATTTGCGCTCGGCCGCCGTCAGCCCGTCCATTGTCAACCCGGGCGGTGCCTGCGCCAACGTTGTATGGATGCCGAGAACGTGTGCCGGGAACCTGCCGCCGAGGACAGTGGTGATTACACCTCCCCAGTCGCCGCCGTGGGCTGCGAACTTGCTGTAGCCGAGCCTTCCCATCAGTTCCACCCATGCGGCCGCGATCTTTCCGGTTCCCCACCCGGTGGTGGCCGGCTTGTCGCTGTAGCCAAAGCCCGGCAACGACGGGACCACGACGTGGAATGCTGGCGCATCTGGATCTTTCGGATCTGCCAGTTCGTCTACTACATCAACGAACTCAGCAATGCTGCCTGGCCAGCCGTGCGTCAAGATCAGAGGAGTGGCATCGGCGCGCGCGGATCGGCGGTGCAGGAAGTGGATTCCGAGACAATCAATAGTCGTGCGGAACTGGCCGATACGGTTAAGGCGCACCTCGAACGACCGCCAATCATACTCGGTGCGCCAGTAGTCCACGACATCGACGAGGTCGGCGAGAGGAACACCCTGTTCCCATCGGCGAGGGTCGGGCGCGGCGCGATAGACCGTCTCGGCCTCCGGTAGCCGCGCCGCGGCCAATCGCGCGCGCAGATCGTCGAGGTCAGCATCAGTTGCGTGGGCTTCAAATGCTTGCACGTCGCTGGTTAGACGATTCATGAGATGCCCCCGTCGGAGTGAGCTGCCGCAGCGTCGGTGACGAACCAATGTGTGGGCATGAGACCTCCCTAGTCATCGTTGAAACCGGCTTGGGCCCTTCTGCGAGCCTGGTAGGAAGGAATCTGCCAGACAGTCGCAGAGGAACAGCCTCAAGGTTGACGACGACGGCGCCGGAATCGAGGGCGTGACAAGGCCTTGCGAAATCCACGCCAGGCACCGCCAAACAGCTTGGCAAAGAATCCGGCGCGCAACCGGGCATTGCGCTGCTCGATTTCACGCATTTTCGGATCCGGGTTATGGAAGGCCATGACTGTCACCCCGCTGCTGTAGCAAGCACACTGGATGCATATCACGGGGTCACAGCGCCTGTCGAGACACTTCCCTCCATGCAGAGGCAGGCCCATGCAAACGCTGCTGCTGGCGATCGAGAAGGCCAAGGCCAGCATCCGCGCCAAGGTGGAGCACCCGTTTCATGTCATCAAGGACCTCTTCGGCCACCGGATGGTTCGCTACAAGGGGCTGCCAAAGAACCAGACGCAACCGCTTGTGGTATTGCCCGGGCGTCAGCGTAGTCATGTGCTTGAAGTACTTGTGAAACGAGGTGAGGCTCATGCCGGCTTCCGTCGCCAGTCGCTCCACGGGCACGCGCAAGCGGTACTCGGCTCTGAGAATTGCAATGGCGGCGGCGAGGCGGCCTGCCCTACAGCATGGTCTACCGCCACCCCTTCCCGGGGCCGGGCCTGGGCGTGCGCATCCTCGGCGAAGTGAAGAAGGAATACGCCGACATCCTGCGCGAAGCCGACGCCATCTTCATCGAAGAACTGCACAAGGCCGACTGGTACCACAAGACCAGCCAGGCCTTCGCCGTGTTCCTGCCGGTGAAATCGGTCGGCGTGGTCGGCGACGGCCGCCGCTACGAATGGGTCATCGCCCTGCGCGCCGTGGAAACCATCGACTTCATGACCGCCCGTTGGGCCCACCTGCCGTACGAACTGCTGGAAACCGTCTCCAATCGCATCATCAACGAGCTGGAAGGTGTCTCCCGCGTCACCTACGATGTCTCGAGCAAGCCGCCCGCGACGATCGAGTGGGAGTGAAAGGGCAGGGCTAGTAGCAACGCCTTGCCCCATCACATCACCCGCCTCATACCAAAGCCTGCCTCCTCGGCAGGCTTTTTCATTGAAATCTGTTACATCCCAAATTTACTCAGGAGTTAAAGCCGCAGAGATGGCTGCCGATAAGAAGAATAGAACATGCGGACAAGGACGGTCGCAGGGAAAGGATGTCATCCCCGGGCGGTAGCGTGCCCGAGCCCGAGCCCCCTGCCAAATCAGCCGCTCTTCTGTAGGAGATTGGTTTATGGGCGATAGTTATCTGAGGGGGATGTTGGTATGTATAAGTCAGTGCCAATATTAGTGTTTTTGTTTTTAATGGGGTGTGCAACAGGCTCCGTTCGTATGATTGGCGATGTCGCAACTTATAAAAGTGGAAACTGTGAAGTAAAGGTGTATCAAACGAGATCGAAGGCGCTAGAAAGTGGGATGGAAAAAGAAATATGCGTAGTTGAAGGAAGTAGTGCGTTCAGCTTTGATCACAGTATTAATGGAGCAATAAAAAATAATATAGGGAAGATATGTGGGTGTGGGGTTGAAAATGCTTATGTCGAATCGGCGCATACGGAATCGCACATGGGCTTAAAAGGCGTGTCTTACATAAATCTAGTAGGCTTTGAATAGTTTTATCTGGTATTAGTTTAAATGCTTTATAATCGAGTCTATTTGATGTCAGGTGGGCAGGTTGTTAAATTAATAAGAAGTGGTGTTAAGAACTCTGTGCGTTATTTTTGAGGGGCGTCTGCCAAGAAGGGTATTGACTTTGATAAGGCGTTACCTCTACCACCAACTCGCTCCGGAAGGCTGGCATACTCACGGCTTGTCACCGATGAATAAGCTGGTATGCGTGCTGATTCTCGCTGCGTCCTTTATCGCTATTGTTGAGACGGAACCAACCATTCGAGATGCCTATCCGCTGACCTTCGGCGGGCTGGAAGCGTTCTTCGTGGCTGTTTTCTCCATCGAGTACCTGGCACGGCTTTATGCGGCAGGGGAAGACCCTCGATACAGCGGGATAGTGGGACGAGTTCGCTACGTCTTCACTTGGTGGGCGCTTGTCGACCTGATCGCCATCCTGCCGTTCTTTCTCGGCTTTATCGCTCATAACAATGCCTTCCTGCTGAGGCTGTTTCGGATACTCCGATTGTTACGCTTGTCGCGGCTGGGGCGTTTCAGTCGGGCGTGGGCGGCATTGGCGGAGGCCCTGACGGCGCGGGTCCATGAGCTGGTGATCAGCATAGGCGTGGCCGGGTTATTGTTACTGTTTTCTGCGGCTTGCCTGTATGCCGTCGAGGCAGCTCATCAGCCCGAGGCGTTCGGTAGCGTGCTCAGGGCGTTGTGGTGGAGCATCGCGACCCTGACAACGGTGGGCTATGGTGATGTGACGCCGATTACGGCGCTAGGCAAGCTATTTGCGGGCATTACTGCGGTTGCTGGGATTGGCATTATCGCCATGCCGACGGGGATTCTGGCCGCTGCCTTCAGCGATGCCTTTCAGAATAACGACAACGATAAGAAACAGGGAGAATGACGATGGAACTACCCGATTACGCCAAGCGAGGCGAGGTGGCCAGGTTGATTCCCGTGGTCACGGATACCAACCGGGAGCAGCGTGCTGCATCCGTGCTCCTTGCCGCCTTGCGGGGTGTGCATGAATTTAGGCAGACAATGCTGGGGTCACTCGGGCTGAGAGTGGGGAACCGAGCCACGCTGGATGCCTGGACCGAGGTAGCACTGGAAGCCGAACCGGAGGCACCCAAGAGTGATCGCCCCGATGGATTGATCGTGCTACACACCGGGCGTAAGCAGTGGTCGGCACTGATCGAAGCCAAGATCGGTAATGCCGAAATTGGTGAAGAGCAACTGAAGCATTACTTGCAGCAGGCCAAGAAGAACAAGATCGATGCTGTCATCACCATTACTAATCAGTTCGTTGCCATGCCATCACACCACCCGGTGAAGGTCTCGAAGACCCTGCTCAAGGGCGTTGAGCTGTACCACTGGTCGTGGATGTATGCGGTGACGCAAGCCACCTTGCTGCTGGAATCCGGTGAGATCGAGTCCCCAGATCAGAAATTTTTGCTTGAAGAGGTGCTGCGCTACCTTGGGCATGAGTCCAGCGGTATCTCCCGATTCGACAGCATGAATCGGGAGTGGAAAGAGGTTGTCAGCAAAGTGAAGAGCGGTGCTGTGCTCGGCAAGAACACTGAAGAGGTTGAGAACACCGTCTCAAGCTGGCATCAGGAGCAACGCGACCTGTGCCTGGTGATGAGCCGCAAGCTGGGCCGTCCAGTGAAGTTGAAGCTGCCCAAGGCACATCGTACCGACCCCGTGCAGCGCCTGAAGGATGATTGTGATGTCCTGGCAAAGGACAAGAAGCTCACTTGTTGTCTTGAGGTGCCGGATGCGGCCACTGACCTAGAGGTTGTTGCCGATCTGACAAAGAGAACCATTGTCTGCTCAATGCGTCTTGGCGCACCACAAGACAAAAAGCGTAGTACAGCACGTGTCAATTGGCTGTCACGTCAGTTGACCAAGGCGGAGCCGGACAGCATGTTCGTCAAGGCCATCCGCCCGGGACGGGCTGAAGAGTCCCAGGCACCGCTTTCACAAGTCTTGGGCGATGCGGAGGCACTGGATACACCTTCAACCAATGTGGTGCCCAGTGCTTTCGAGGTCTTCTACATGGCAGATCTGGCCCATCGTTTCTCGGGCAACAAGATCTTTATCGAGGAACTGGAAAAGGCCGTTCCGCATTTCTACCAGCAGGTAGGCCAGCGACTGCGGGCCTGGGTGGCGCCACCGCCCAAGCTTCAGCGTCGCGACCCGGTGGATTACGGATCATATGATGAGCCAGAGGTTGAAGTCGTTGCGGTAGAGGCTGAGAATCAGTTGGACGCTGCGGAATAAATAAAGAACGGCGGAAATATATGCCCGTGGAATGGTTTGCTTTGTTGTAGTGGAGCTTGCTGATGAGTTTTGTAGAAAGCACAAATGATGTGCGAGAAAGGGTTTCTGGCTAGTCCGTTTGAGGCGTTTCGCTGTCATGCCAAGTGGGTCATCGCCCTGCGCGCTGTGGAAACCATCGACTTAATGACCGCACGCTGGGCCCACCTGCCGTACGAGCTGCTGGAAACCGTCTCCAACCGCATCATCAACGAGCTGGAAGGCGTTTCCCGTGTGACCTACGACGTCAGCAGCAAGCCGACCGCAACGATCGAGTGGGAGTGATGGTGTAGGGCTAGCGAACAACGCCTAGCTACAGAGCATCATCCACCTCATACGAAAGCCTGCCCTCTCGGCAGGCTTTTTCATTGCAATCCGTTACAAGGATCGCTTTACTTAGTCTTAAGGCCGCTTAGACGGCTGCCGATAAGAAGAAAAGAACACGCAGATGAGAAGGGTCGCAGGGAAATGATGTCATCCCCGGGCGGTAGCGTGCCCATCTTTCTTGCCAAATCAGCCGTCTTCCTCATAGGAGGGCATGGTTCGATGTTTCGATTTCTCTGTGGGAGTGGTGCCGTTAGGCGCAAGAATTATTCTTATTTCTCTCAAGCTGAATGCTTTCCAATTCAGTAGAGATAGGTTTGTTCAATCAATTATCTGGGACCCGACAGCTACACGCTACCAGGTCAAGGCCATATTGTCCTGTAGGTAGTAGAGTATGTGATCTCGCCACACAGACATGATAGGTGGGTCTGACTCCGCAACTGTGTGGCGTCTCCCTTTGTGTCGCTGTACCGATTAGGACAGGCCGCAGGCCTGGGGCGGATTGGCTTATGCTTGGGGAACGACAGGATTGAGGCATCGCACTAGTGAGCGACTCAGTGAATGGCAATGGGCTTGGAAGAAGCAGCAACACTAGAGGTAACGGGCGACACAGTTCGCCCAGTCAGCCATGTGGGCAAGCGCGTCGGTGGTTATCTCTACGTCCATCGCAGTGCTTGCGACGCGCTCGATGAGGATGCAAGAGTTGTGCTTGCGCTCGCGGAGAGGCTCGTCGGAGAGGCTGACTGGAATGTAGCCAAGCTCAGTCTTGAAGACGAAAGTCTGTCACTGCTTAATTACGTGCAGTTTTTTGACAACGCATTCCCCGAGTTGGCTCGTAGCTACCGTATTGATTTAGCGGCCGAAACCGTGCGGGTGCTGGACTATCCTGAGGTTGCCAATCGTCCTGTACTACATCGCAAGGAGCTGCTGCTCAAACCTGAACACCCACGATATTCTGAATACTCCCAGCTGACGGCAGCACTCGAGCATGCCGGGCTTCTGCAGAACAGTCACGCCGTAGGCTATCGTCGACAGTGGCAGGAGCGCCTGACGAGCGGTGGCTATCGCATTGAAGGGCATACGCTAAAGGTTGTCGATGCTGAAGCAGCGCATAAGTTCGCAGATGTCCAACGTCATCGCACGGCGCTGCGTCGCTACGCTTTCTCGCGGCCGATGCAGGCGTTGGCGCGCCATGGCTACCTGGACGGTCGCCGTCCGATATTCGATTACGGGTGTGGGCGAGGTGACGACCTTCGGCTGCTCGAGATGAACGGCGTTCCTGCTAGTGGCTGGGACCCACACTTTCGGCCAGATGCCGAGAAGATCGAGGCCCTGATCGTCAATCTTGGCTTCGTCATCAACGTGATCGAACAACCGACGGAACGGGTGCGCGTGCTCAGGGATGCATTTGCGTATGCGCAGGAGCTGCTTGTGGTTGGTGTGATGTTACAAGGAGCGACGGCTGCAGAACATGCCGTGTTTGGTGATGGTGTACTGACCAGCCGGGGCACCTTTCAGAAGTACTTCACCCAAGAAGAGTGCAAAACGTTTATCGAGCATGTCCTCGATGTTGAACCGGTTCCGGTAGCACCCGGTGTATTTTTCGTGTTCCGTAAGGAACAAGACGCTCAGGCCTTTCTTGAACGCCGGGTAGTTAACCGTGTTCATTTGCATCATCTGCGCCAGCGAATGCCGGTGATCAGCCGTGAAGAGCGAGCAGAAGCGGCCTATCGGGAGCATCAGAGTGCGCTCGATCCTCTCTGGGAACGCTACCTCAGTCTTGGCCGGGCACCTCATCAGGATGAGGTCGGCAACCTCGATGATTTGCTCGAGCACTTCGGCACGCTGCGCCGCGCGCTCTCCTTTCTCGAGCGTTACCATGGAGATGCACTGATCGCCGAAGCGGCGCAAGCACGCGCTAGCGACTTACGTGTTTACCTAGCGCTACAGCTGTTTCGACCGCGTCAACGCTTTAGCAAATACTCACTGCGCATACAGCGGGATATCAAGGCCTTCTTTGGGTCACTACGTGCCGCGCGCGCGAGCGCCGAAGCCTTGTTGTACTCCATTGGCAATCCGGAGAACATACAAACCGACTGCCGTGCAGCCGCCGAAGCTGGCATCGGTTGCCTCGACGATGAACAGCGTTCGCTTACGGTGCACACGGAGGATGTGGAGCGCCTCTCTGAGCGTTTACGGGTTTATATTGGCTGCGCAACACAACTTTATGGCGACCCCCGGGCGGCGGATCTGATCAAGATCCACGCCGAGACCGGTAAGCTGTCGCTGATGACCTACGATGACTTCGAAGGCAGAGCTCTCCCGCTCATGGTGGAGCGGGTGAAGCTCAACTTCCGTAACCAGAGCATCGATCTGTTTGAGTACGGTGACGAATACCCGTCACCGTATTTGTATAATAAATCCTGCTATGTCAGTGAGGAGTTTCCGAACTACGAGGAGCAACAGGAGTTTGAGCGTAAGCTCTCCGAGCTCGAACTATTCGATTTCTCGGGCTATGGGCCACGGCGCGAGAAGTTTGATGCAGTACTGCGTAGTATACGAATTGAGGTACAGGGCTTTGAGCTCGTGAGCGCTACCGATATACCGGAGCTTGACGAGCCCTGTGGTAAGTATCATCGCTTCCGTGATTTCATCGAGTGTGGTGAAACGCAGGCTGAACACGGTATCCCAAACATCCCAAAAGAACCGGAAACCTACAATGCGCTTGCTCAGCTTGCCCATGAGGTGATCGATCCAGTCATGGACTACTTCGGGGGAATTAAACTCACTTATGGATTTTGTAGCGCGGAACTCGCTCGCAAAGTGCCAGGACGAATCGATCCTTCGCGTGATCAGCATGCGGGGTATGAGTACAATAGCCGGGGGAATAGGATCTGCAAGCGGTTAGGGGCAGCAGTGGATTTCCTTATCGAATATGAGAATATGGCCGAGGTGGCACTGTGGATTACAGAAAATTGCCGGTTCGACCGTCTGTATTTTTATGGCCGTAACTTCCCTTTGCATGTTAGCTTTGGTCCTGAATCCATCGGTCAGGTCGTGCAAGTGAAGACAACCAAAAACGGAAGAAGAGTACCGAAGGTACTTTGGTGTGCTCAAGAGGAATTGCGTCGTCTTGCATTCGTTATAAGCTAAGTATTTGTTTTTCTTTCAAGGCGGATGTATTGCCCTGGTCAAGAGTCTCAGATTCTTCTTCGGTCGGCTGCGGCTAACGATAATGACTCCATTTAACGATTAGCTCGAACCTTGTTTCATCTAGAAGCCTGAACCATCCCCTACGAAGATCTACCCTGGTCGACCTGCCATGATTGGGTGTCGAACGTGGAGACAGCTATTTTCATGATTCATAACTGTCCTCGGTAACGGTACAGCGCCAGATCTCATTGCCGTGGCGGTGCCCAAAGGACTATGAACTAAGGCTGGAAGCGCATTTGAACATGCCGACATCATTGGTTAGTAAAAATTATCGCAACTTTACCAATGTTCCACGATGGCCAATTATACTTGACTATTATATTAGGATTGTGAGATGGTTATGCGTAAAGCCAACAGTTTACCTGAAGATAAACTCGGCCCTTAGAGCAGTTCGAAGAGTACCACAAGACCCAGACAGGAGAGCTGGAAGAAGGCTCCGCTATCTGCCATTTGTGAGGTCGAGATGACTACGAACCCCCTTGTCGAATTCCTCGCTTCGTATGGACCACAGGCATCGTCGAATAACCTCTACGACGAGTTCGTCGTAGAGGCTGCAATGGACACCGGCTGTGCACCGCTCGAAATCGAGCAGCCGCTCGTGAACGAGCTTGCATCTATGTTCAAGTCGCAATCTCCGCGATCCGTGATCCTTACCGGAACTGCGGGAGACGGGAAGACCTACACCGCGCGCAAGGTCGTGGAGGCTATTGCCGGACCCGATGCCATCTGGCAGACCACCGACAAGATCTTCGATCTCTCGGTTCCTTCCTGCCCCGAGCGCAGGATTCGCTTCATCAAGGATCTCAGTGAGCTCAAGGAGGGGGATAAGGACACACTTTTTCCCGAGGTGAAAGCATCTCTTCTTGCAAAAGGCTCCGATACCTTCGTGATCTGCGTGAATGACGGTCATCTTCTGAAGTTCTTCCGGGACCGTGAGGTGGAAGGAGTCAAACTGCACGACCGCATCGCGGACATGTTGCAGAATGACGAGGAGCATGATCCAAATGGCCATTTCCGGCTCATCAACATGTCACGCCAGTCCCACCGTGACCTGTTCGAGCGGATCCTGGACGGGATCGTGGATCATCCCGGCTGGGCTGAATGTACCGGTTGCCATGCTCTCGACTCGGCCGAGCAGCCGTGTCCGATCCGCGCCAACCTAGAGATCTTGCGCCAGAAAGATCCCGCATCCATGCGAGCACGTCTCAAGGACATGATTCGCATGGCAGCCGCAGATGGACAACATCTTTCTATCCGACAGCTCATCCTCCTCACGGTGAACATCCTTCTCGGAGATCAGAAACCAGGCAAGGAACTCCTGACATGCCAGAAGGCGAAGAACCGTGCGGCCGATGATGACTATTGTGCCACTAACCCCTATGCAAACGCGTTCGGCCAGAACCTTCGCGAACGCCAGCGGCGACAGTATGGTGCCTTCGCAATTCTGGAGGAGTTTGGCATCGGTCTCGAGACCAACAACTTCTTCGATCACAGCCTGCTTTGGGATACCGATGAGCTTCCGGGCGATCCCATCTATGGTGCTCGTATCTTCGCCTCGCATCGCGAACGGTATCGCATCGATCCGAGCGCGAATGCTCAGGATTTTCGTCGGGAGATGCTCGATCAGAGACGGCGCTTATTCTTCTCCATCGACCCCGATTCCAAGATGGTGAGAGAAGATCCTCGTCGGAACCCTTGGAATCTCTCGGTCTTCAAGTGCGGCGCGACCTACATTAGGCTCGCCGATGGCGCTGAACAGGGGGCTGTCCCGAGGGACATCGCTCGCGACATCATCCGCGGTCTGAATCGCATGATGACGGGCGAGATGACGAACACCGACGACCGGCTCTGGCTGACCGAGCCTTCCGGGGTATATCTCGGTCGTGAGATTCCCCTTCTGGTCGCGCATGCTGGGCGTCAACGCGAAGGGCCTACCTTCATCAGCTTCCCGCCGATGCAAGGAAACGGGAAGGCGCCTGTCCTTCGGTTCACGCCTATGCAACGAGGCGATCTTGCGGTTGATCTACCTTTGCGACCCACGCTCGTTGAATGCATTCTGCGGATCGCGAATGGAGCGCTTCCGGCAAGCTTCTCCTCGGAATGCCGTCGGGACATTGAAAGGTTTCAGCTGAAGGCTGTGACTGCGATCCACGAGGCCTCTCGTCCCCATCACCCCCCTCCGCAAGAGGTTGAAATGGTGGGCGGCACACTCCAGAGTCGTCCGATCGCAGCGCTTGTGGAAGAGGAGAGTTGGTGATGCACGACGAGCAGGCAATCCCCCTTCCCGCTCCGCCCAAAGTCCTCGAGGGTGCCGACATGCGCGTGCAGGAGGTCATTTACGGCCACCGGCTCATCCCGGAGCAAGAGCCCTACATGATCCTGCTTGAAACGCTCGCGGTGTGCGCTGCGAAACCTCTCAGCACGGTACAATCCGAAGACAAAACTCACGAATCCTTCTCGTATGAATTGCCGCATCGCAGGAAGATGCGGTTCCTTCTCTTTGCCGATCGTCATCTCGAGAAGGTCGCGAATGACGACAGCATTCCAGATCATGAGAAATGGGAGGTTTGGAAGAGGCGGGCGAACAATCAGTTTCAGTCGAAGCACACAGGACACGATGACTTCGCCTTCCTCGACAGCGCGTTTGACAGGAAGGTTGAATCGCTCCTGCAGGCGGTACGCCTTCTGCGTTCACAGGAAGTCGATGTCATCCACAATCGCCGATGGACCTCCCGCTTCCTCGCCGTGACGGGCCCCGACATGATCTGTGCCGACATGCGGGAAGGCACGAACCGAAGTTGGTCGGTGGACCGGCGGTTCTTCGGACGCGGCGGTGAACTCGTCTACCTCATGCTAAATAGATCGTCGCGCGCGAAGCAGATCGGCGACATGGTTCAGAAGAGATTTCTCGATCCGGAGGATCCGATGAACCGGGTCGCTAAGTCTATCTCGGACCCGCAGTCCGATGTGTCGACGAGCACCCATATCGGCTATCTGCCACTCCGTCGCCACGCGGCCTACGACAGGCTCGCCGAGGATTGGCATGGCATCTTGAGCCTCGGCCTTCCAAATGGTCATTTGTTCGAGCCGCTTTTCCGCATCACTGGCCTCAACCTCGTCGTCTACCTTGCCGAGCGGGCGCGGGACGTGATCGGCATGGGCGAAGCCGAGCCGATCGTCGCGGATCTTACTGACGGCGCGGACAAGCAGCTGCGAGACTCCTCGAAGGAGCATCTCAACCGTCACCGCCAAGCGGCAATCAGAGCCGTCGAGGCCTTTATCGACAAGCGGGCAGCCCAGGATGAAGGATGGAACACTGCGGTATCACAAGGGGATGGCGCAGCGGCGAAGGACGTCATCGAGCGTCTCTTCTTCTACAAGGGCCGCAATGCCAGGCCGGCCGATCCCAAACGTCAGCTCAAGGCGCTAAATGATCAGGCAACGTCGCGCCCCAAGAACAATGCGCACAAGTATCTACTGCCTTTGGTGAAGGGCATAGGCCTCGCCACTTCGAGGCAGCGGATCGGCACTTGGTTCGGCATCGACGATGCCATGATCTTTGCGCTCGTCATGGCGAACGTTTCGCATACGATTGAACTGCGCGACTTCGTGGCCCGGCTCTACGAGCGCTACGGTATCGTAATTGGGCCAGACGAAGCGAGAAAGGCCTTCAGTCGCCTACCTGTCGGGGTGCAGAGCTTCGAAGCGAATCTCGTAGCCCTTGAGAACCGCATGACCCGCCTCGCCTTGACCCGACGCCTGTCCGACGACTGCGCTTTTGTGACAAACCCGTATAGGCACGATCATGACTAGCTCGACGTCAGTCTCCCAGAATCGGTGTGAACTCTGCGCGCCTGGAACCATCGAGGTGACCGAGGGATACCGCTGTGACATTTGCCACCGGAAAGGCGACCTGGTCGGGAAGGTCGTGTGGGATATCGTGGGCGCAGCGGTTCGAGAAGCGACCTCGAACGACCGCGTCACCTTCATGCTTACAGGGTTGTCCGCGGTCTTTCTCGAGGGCATCGCTCGGCAGGCTCCGAACAAAGGAGCGCAGATCGAGGGCCGATCTCTGCTATTGGCAGTAAACCCGCTCGCAGCGCCGCATCTAAGGATCCATTCCCCAGCCCGCTCCTCAGACGAGTCCGCCGTCCACTGGCGTCACAGTACGGCAGCCCAGGTCATTCTCTTCGCTCCATCAGATGCAGAACGAGAGGGCATCGGCGCAGGTCTCGGGCCCCTCGCGCGCATCGATGATCGTGCGATCGTCGATCACACGTCTGCGTGGCTTCAGGCCCTTGACGAGACTGGGTCAGCCGACACCTACATGCGGGCTATGCTCGAAGGCCTTAGAAGCTCGCAGATCTTCATCGATCTCGAGATGTGGGTCGACTTCGTCATTGCGATCCAGGATCAGGGCTTTGCCCTTCCCCCGCATCTCAGGATCCAGCACGCGGTGCCCGCCCTGCGGATCCCTCGTGGCGGGGTTACCAAACTGCCCGCCTTCAAGCTCGGCGGAAACCCTAAAGCGCGTACCAAGGATTTCCGCTCGGCGTTTCAGACCGCTCGGTCCGAGGTATCAGTCTTCGCCGGCCTGATGACCCCGAAGCAGGAACCCGTCGACACTCAAGCCGTGGGCGCGGCGCTCGCGGAGTTCGACAATCAGGACGACGAAGAAATCCAAGGTGCGCTCAAGGCCGTCAGAGCGCTTCTAGATGACGAAATCAACATCCGCCCAGGAGAGTGGCGGGAAAGCCAGAGGACTTTTTGTGAGCGCGTACCATGGGACCGGATTGGTGCCTCCCTCTTCATGGGCGGACGTAAGACCTCGCGCAAGAGCCTTGGCGTAGAGACCCTTGACTTCATCGAAGGAAATTACGCTGACGACGTCACCGACGATGACCGACGGCTCCTTGAGGAGCTGAAGGACACTATCCCGAAAGAACCCAAGGACGATGAGCTGGAATTCTTCGCCCGCTGGCAGGAGCGGCTGAACCATCCCAAGGTTATCAAACTCTACAAGGCATGGCAGAAGCGCCTCTTTTCAAAAGAGGTGATCGGGCACGACCTGCTTTCGGCCTTTTCCGATGGCTTCGAGGCCCTGATCATTGCCGGAGCGGAGTCACTCGCCGAAATGGACGACCCGCGGGTTCTCGTCCGGGCGAGCCAGCACAACAAGGCGATGTTCTGGGAAAGCCTCGATGCCGGGGCGCAGAAACTCTTTCGCTTCGAATTGAGATCGGTCCTCGGTCTGTTCGGTGAGAGGGTGCTCTGGGACCTAGATGCGTGCTTCCGGCATGATGCCGAGGGCGACTCGACCTCTGCGGACGCCCGGAAGGTCGACCTCGAATTGTACCTCGTCGAAGCATCCGACGTGAGTGACCTCGGCGCTCTCAAGACGCCGCCACGTGCTGCCCCGCGCGTCAAGACGACCTGGCAGCCCGGCCAGAAGCCTAAAGAGGAGCCGATTGCTCTTGCACTTCCGGACGACATCTCGTCCCTTGCCATCGCTGCGAAGAACGACGCGGGCCTGTTCCGCCGCCAGGTCTTCGCGCCGCGTGCGGATGCAGACGGTTCCCGAATCGCATCGACGACACTCCAGGACGTCAAGTCCTTTAGCGATGTCGCGCAAGCGCAGGATGGCCGAACATTCGACACGACCGTCCAGACGAGCGATGACGTCATAGGCGAGCTCCGGGTCAAGATCTCCGAACTCGCGAGCACGCGCAGCCTCGATCATGCTGCGTCCGTCGAGATGCTTTCCGCTTTGGATACATTCGATGCCGCCTACAAGTCCACGATCCTTGCCATCGCGGAGGATCCCAAGACCGGCTTTGAGGGCGATGCGGTGGCGGCACAGGCAAACGCGTTCGGTGCCCTTTGCACGGCTTGTCGACGGCATGCAACGAGCGACCGGTCGAAGAAAGAGCTCCGGCCGCTGGTCGCTGAAATCGGTATCGTCCCGTCCGATGGCTCCGATCGAATGGCAATCCTTACGGCATGGCATCCTTTCCGACTAGCAGAGCGGCAGGCCAAGATCCGGAACCTCGCCAAGTTCGTTGAGGCGGTTCTCGAGTCCCGAACGGCACACAACACCGACCTGACGATCGTCTTCGAAGAACGACGGGCACTGACGGCGCGATGGGTCTTCCCCGAGACGGCGGTGGTCGATGATGTCACCATGATCTCGGTAGAAGACGTGGCGGGATACAGCCTTCTCGTTCCGGCAGATTGCGTCACAAGGAGCCAGGAAGCGCTAGAAGGCTCGGCGCCCTCGGCGGCGGCAAAGTTCATCGAAGGCGTTAACCAGTATCTTGAGGTGCATCCGCACGAGTCGGCAAATTTGACTGCGGCGATCTACGATTCCGAGAGTCTCACGTTGCCCCGTGAGATCGCGCGATTGCTGGCACAGCGGATACACCGTGATCCCGACCTACGCTGTGATTTCGTAATCACACATCACGACCAGGCGCGACTGCGATCGATCTACCGCAGTCAGAACATGCGGCTCGACGCGGAGAACATCAGCGAGACGGCGAAGGGTTTTCTGTCGCGGTTGCGCGTTGATGTAAGGCCGAACAGGTCAGCGCAGGGACTGGAAGATACGATCCGCGATATGGACCTGGTCTTCCTGCACGACGCGGTCAGCCATCACGCCGTTCCGGAGTGGGAGCTCGAACGGGGAAAGACCGAAGACCTGAGCCCAGACTTCGACCTTGCGCCAGCGCGGAAGCCTCGGCGGCGACTCACGGAAGTCGGTGCGCCCGGAGTCGGAATCTACCTGACCCTGCCGCGGCCGCCCCGTTCTGTGGCGGAGTACCACGACCTCCTATACGAGATGGACAAGGCAGCTGTTCTGCCGAACGATAGCCATGCCGTTCTGATCCACCACGTTCAATTCGACAATGCGCATGTAGTAGACCTGATCCGTCGTGCCCACGAGCTGGCCGAGTGGGTCGTGACCTACGACAAGGTGTCCAGTCGAACGCTGCTTGAAAAATGCGGCGTGCAGATTATCCGGGATATCTCGGTGCCTGGGTCTGAGGGGCGCGTGATCATCTCAGCTGGCAAGATCGATGAACGTCTGAAGACGAACGTGCGCCAGGATCTCGTCGAGGCATGCGGGATCGATATGGAGGCCGCCACGCTTCTGGGTGACGTCGTGCTCAACGATGTGGTTCGGATTTCCGGGCAAAAGGTGCTGTCTGCCGCGCGCTTCGCCAATGCTTCCCATGAGATGATTGGCCTGAGCCTGATGCGGGCACATCTTGAGGCCAGTCTGCCCAAGGGCCTTCCGGAAACGGCGCGGCCGATCTGGGTGTCGCTGGACGACTATCGTGGCTGGTTCATGTCCGGCACAGGCAAGATCGCAGATGCCATCGGTGTGACCATCCTCGACACTGGAACCGGCTTCGAAATCCTGGTCCAGGTTGGAGAAGCTAAGTTCGTCGGCTTGGCGAACGAGATGGCGGAGACGAAAGAAGCCCGGAGACAGGTGCGCGATACTGTTGATCGGGTTCGTCGGATCTTCATCGATAACGAGGATCCAATCTCCCGGCAAGCCTGGTGTGCCCGGCTCGTCGATCTCCTCGTCAATCGGGAAGGCCTATCGGAGCGCCTGCCCGACGCCTTGAGACGCGCGGCATTTCTGGAAGCATTGGGTGCCGGAGATGTGACGTTCCGGCTCAGCGGAGAGGCGGTGATCTGCTTGCACGACGACCATGGGACATCTCCGAGGCTAGAGAGCGATATGGATCACCCTCATCTCCGCCATCACATTCTGCCCACGCCAATCATTCTGCAGACGTTGCGAACCGTCGCCGAGGGGGAGGTGCCGGATCGTGCGGAGTTGAGGGACGCCCGCTGGTATGCGGGCGAGTCGGCCACCCAGACAACTCAGGCCTGTATGAATGAGACAGAGATGAGTTCATCGGAACCATCGTTCGAGTCGTCGCCGCTGATTGGGACCGACCCTGGGGAGTCCCTTGGTAGCGACATTCCTTTCAAGGAGACCTCCTTCGCCCCTGTCAATTTCGAAACGGAGGTGCCATCCGAGACCGGCACCTCGGAGGAACGTGGGGAAGTTGAGACACAGGAGCTCCCCACTTTGATCACTGGAAAGGAAGCTCCGCGGTTCATCCCGACGCCTGTTTATGCCGTTCTGCAGGCAATGGCAGCTCGAGAGGAAGGAGCGATTGACGACCCTGAATCAATCACTTGGGCCGAAAAGATCTGCGAGGATACGCAGCGCGCCCTCAGCCATTTCGGAATGCAGGCACATTTCGCCGAACCACGCTACCGTTTAACTCCCAACGGTGCGCTGATCACCTTCCGTGGACATGAGACGCTGACTGTGGACAAAATCGACCGCAGGACGGGTGAGCTTCTTACCACCTATGGTATCGAAGTCGTTGATGTACGCCCCGGGCGCGGCAAGATCTCCCTGTTCGTAAAACGAGATCAGCGCGCTAAGGTGCCGCTCGCCTCGACGTGGCTTCAATCACCGTGGCCCGACCGGGAGCCGAGCGAGTTGACGAATTTCATCCTTGGAGCGCGTGAAGACGACGATCGTCTTCTGTTCCTGAACATTTCCGGCGAGTTCGGTGGCTATGAGGAGCACGGCCCCCATACGCTCATCGCCGGTGAGACGGGAAGCGGTAAGGGGATCCTGACTCAGGGACTGCTTCTCCAGCTGATTACCTTCAACGATCCCGACAAAGCTGAGCTGATCCTTGTCGATCCGAAGAAGGGTGTGGATTTCGGATGGTTGAATGGTACGCCCCACATGAAGGGGCCGATAATCACGGAAATACAGGAAGCCCAAGAAGCCTTCGAAGACTTGGTGCAAAGGATGGATGAACGCTATGAGCGCTTTGCAGAGGTGGGCGCTCAAAACATCACCTATTACAATCAAAAGGTGGCTCCCCAAGATCGAATGTCGCGCATCTTTCTCGTCCATGACGAGATGGGCGCTTGGATGGCGCAGGAAAAGGAGTATCAGGACGTAGTTCTTTCGGCCGTCGCCAACCTTGGAATGAAGGCTCGGGCAGCAGGAATTCACCTCATCCTAATCACACAGCGTGCCGACGCTGACGCTGTACCGACGCGACTTAGGGACAACATGAACAATCGGCTTTGCCTCAAGGTGCAAAACTCCACGGGATCTAGGATGGTCCTCGGTATCGGTGGAGCGGAAAAGCTCCTCGGTAAGGGGCATCTAGCCTGCATCATGGCAAATCAGAGTCCACCAGTAGGTCAGAACTTCTTCGTAATCCAAGTGCCCTTCGCTGAACCCGAAGACATTCAGGATCTCGCTAGTGCGGCGATAGCTTACTGGAGCGCACTGTACCCGTAGTAGTGGTACAGAGTTGCTATCATGCACCCAAACGGATAGCCGGCAAATGTAGTGGTCTAATGAATCCAGGCGGATACTAGCGTAGTTGGATGGGGAGGGTGTCCGCATTGAACTGAGAGTGAGCGAACATGGCTAGTAGAGCGCATCGGTTAATGAGGTAAGGCCTGCCTAGTACTAGAGGGCGCAACGAACCTTGCGCTGCGCCCTTTCTCGTCTTGCTTTGTCAAAGATGGCAGATAGCACACCCATCTACCTCATCCGGTGCTTTGACCTCGTACTGCCGCGGATCTTTCTCAAGATCTTCTAGAGTGCGTCCTTCGACCCACGTAAACTGCGCACCGTTGACGGGGTTCTCGTACATCTTGGCGCGCGCGAAGAGGTCGGGGTGGTTGCGCTTGAGTGCTTGCCACTCACCTTTCTGTTGATAAAAGCAAAAGTAGCAGCCGGAACGGGAGCGCCAGTTGTAGTACTTCGGCAGACCGAGGCCCGATTCTTCTAGCAGGCGCTGGATGTCTGTCAGCCCCATCTTGTGCTCCTTGAATGGATAGATGGGCAGGATGTTAGGTTTGTCAGAGAGAGCCGGTGGCTTCTTCGACTGTTGTGTGTAGCCCTCTCGATTCTCGTCGTGGCGAATACCGATGTAACTATATGCAGTATTGGCGCCAACGTAGTCCTCGAATGGCTGGATCTTAAGCACTCGGGTGCACCAGCGCGAGCGAGGGCTCGGAAGGTAGCCGCCATACACTTCGAGCCAAAGGTCAAAAGGGGTTCGATTCCCTTTTTTCTTTGCACCGAGTTTATCAAGAGCGTTCAGACGGACAATCTCCGTGCCGAGTACTGCTTCAAGCCGCTCAAGATACTCATCTGTTTCCGGTAGCTCGACACCAGTGTCGCAGAACACATACTCGACAGGGAGCTCTGGGTAGTGCTCGCGCATAAAGAGCGCGAGTGCTGTCGAGTCTTTGCCACCGGAGAGGCTGACAATGTGTTTGACGCTGGTATCGTTAGCTTTGGCTAAGGCTTCTTCAAGAGTTGCCATGTTCAGCCTCCTCAATTTGATCCAGCAAGCAACGTAGCTGCGCTTGCGCATCAGAGCGACCGATTAATTGTGAAAGGTTGCCCATCAAAGTTTGGATGCGATGGGTGTAGAGCTGGGTAATCGCAGCGCGGCCCTCCTGGGTGGGGGGAGAATCAAAATTAAGCGCGAGTGCTTGGGTTTCGATCTGGCTGACCAAAGCTGCAAAGCTGTTCCGGAAGCGGACGAGATCACTGTCGGTCCAACGCTGTGGTTTTTTCTCTGCAACAATGGCTGCGATTGCATCGGCAAATGCGTAATCACTGGAGAAGCGGCTCAGCGGTAATGTGAGTAGCGCCTTTGCGAGCCCCGAAATCTGATCACGAACATGTGGTGGCAGTGTTTGGCGCCAACGCTCAAATCGGGCCATTGTAGCGCTGCCCGGTTCTGCATCCGTTATTAGTCGAAGGTTGTCATCAACCGTAGCGAGAATGTTGTCACGGTAGTTATCGACGACGCTTGCAAGCGTTTTGGCAGCAGACTCGACCCAGCGAACTACACCGCCATAGTTCTCATTATCAACCCCGGCGAGCAAGGGGAAGCGATGGAAAAATAATTGCACAGGACTTAGCTCACTGTTCAATGCATGCTGCAGGCCCCGGACATCGGCTGGCATTTCGGAGGTGTCTAAGGCGCCGGGGGGGAGCTTGGCACGCCAGGCCTCAATGCCATCATATACCGCACGAACTAAGTCGCTTGCATTCAAGATGTCAGCACCGAAGATATCGCCAAGATTGATTAAATATTCGCGTGTCGACGAATCAAGTTTCATGACCGTCAGAGTGAAAGCACTCGGTCGGTGGCAAATGTTCTCGATGTGGCTGGGAAGTAGATCTTCCAGATAGTTTCCGCTTTCGTCGCTGATTGAGAGCGCAGAGGGGAAAGCCTTGAGCGCTGCCGCAAATAGAATCGGCATGACGCCATCGCGCATACCATAGGGAGGCTCTGCTAGCTTCGAGAAGAAATCAGCAAGGTCTTTAGGCTGCTCGTCTGGGATAGTTAGAAGATCCTTGAACTTCTGCCAGACTTCCTCAAGCGCTTGTTCTTGAAGGTCCTGCGGTTGTGCAAAGGCGTAGACGTCCTCGCCATCGGTTGCTTTTTTGTATAAGCCAGTATTGGAGAGTACCGTCCGGAATACAGAAGCATCCGCAAACTCTCCGATGATGCCGAGCCGTTCTTCACCATAGCGCTCTAGAATCCCCATGATCACTTTGCGCCGTGCGTTGACGAGTTGTGGGGACGGCTTGTGGCGGACGATCATCTCATTCTTGATGACCGGGGTCTTCCGGAAGTGGTTCTCGCAGATAGCGGAGAGTGTGCTTAATAGATCCGCGCGATCCGTGATCGCGTGCGATTGCCCCCCACTGAACCAAAGTGTCTCGGGCCCTGGTTGGGTGAGACGGGAAAGTTGGGTGTGCAGATGACTCTGAGTCTCATCAAGCATCTGCTGCAGCTCGGTACTGATGAGCGGATCCTCGGCGAGCAATGCCTCGTCGTTCTGCATCCGGGTCAAACAAATCAGCTCCGCCGCTGTGGCACGGATGTCAATCATCTCGCGCGGTACCGCGATAACCGTCAAGGAATCATGATTATTTAGCGCTGCTTGGCAGGCTGCACTGCAATCCTTCTCGTTCTGTGGCACTACATATAGAACACGACCATCGGCCTGCGCACGTTTTTGCGGTAAGCCATTTTTGCCGGCTAGCAGATCTTGTGCCGCGATGAATTCGCACTCGAAGTAGCGGCGGATGCTGTATTCGTCGTTGTAACGCACTGGCCGCCAGACGGCGGGGCGAAACTCTTTGTTGAGCAGTGCGAGGATGTCGAAGTCGCCCTCGAGGCGCGCGAGTTCCTCCTCAAGGCGGCTACGGAGATCGACATCGGTGCCGTGCCAGAGAGAGATTTGATCGGTGCGGCGACGATGCAGTAGGAGCTTACGCTCGAGCAGTTGATCGATCGTACGCTTGGCTGCAAGGTCATCACCGAGAGCGAACTCTAACAACGCGCGACTGACGCGGCTGCGCTCGCCGGAGAGACCAAGCTCAAGGATGCTCGCGGTCTTTAAGACGCGGATCTCAAATTTGTCGTCAACCTTAGAGAGTGCGCTTTCGGTCTCGAGCCACTTGCGATACGTACCACCGACCCCCGTATCCGCCTGCATTGCGGACGCAAAGTAGTCATACAAGTGTTCGGGGGTGACGGCCTGTTCCAAATCCGCCGAGAGCACAAAGCCAAAGAGGGTGCGCTCATGCTGTGCGGCGCGGGCAGCTAGGCGTGGCAAGATATGGAGCGCAGCCGGATGAAGAGGGTACGCGCGTGCAAGCAAGCCTGGCAGTTCGCCTTCAAGATCAGTCAGCAAGCCCACTTCTAGGGCCCGATCGGCAATGTGCTCATCGGAGTGTGGAAGGGAAAGCTCGCGCGGTTTGTGCGTGTCGACGATCTTGCCAATCAGACGGTACAGCTCACGGCTGTCGTCGACGTACTGGATGGGCTCGAAGCGGCCTTCGATCTTGCGCCACTCGCTCAGCATGGATTGGCTTAGGCCCGTCGCGTATTGCAGCAGCCCTTGATGCATGAGAAGGCCAAGCGTGACCGGTAATTTTTGGGTCCGTGCTGCGTACTCGGCCAACGTCTGAATTTCAGCCAAGCGCTGTGGGTGGCCACTGCGGATGAGCTGCTCGACGTGGCGCCCAAACTCATCCCACAGAAGAACGATACGATCGATTTGGTATGGCTCGGACTTCGAGGGTGCGCTTTTGTCTTTGAGATAATCCAAAACCGCAAGGGCCCCGGTGATACCTGTGACATCCATCTGCTTAAGTACTTGGGCAAGCTCTTGCATCCCCAAGCGTTGCAGCGAGGCGTACGCAGCGTCGCGTACGGCAAGACCAATATCTTGTATGGCACCTTCGAGCGCGATCACGACACCATGGATGTCACCTTGAGCGAGCCGCTTTTGGGCAAAGTCTCCGAGCTGTGGTTCAACCCGTTGTAGACGTTGGCCCACCGCCTCGAGCGTCGTTACGGCGTGCTTGCGGTTTTCTACGAGTTGCAGGAGATAGGTGGCGCTGATGGATTTGCCCGAACCGTACGGAGCGATAACGAAAAAGGCGCGGCTGTCGCTATGGCCACTGACGCCCCGGAGGAAAGCAATGGCTTTGGATGTCGGCTCGTAGTGGCCGATGCGCTCAGGTTCGCTAGCGTCGAATACGATGTTTATCGAGCGCAGAAAAGGGGTTTCTTGTTGCATGGCTATGCTGCAGCTACCTGAGCTTGAGTTCGATGGTAATAAGCTTCGAGCCACTCGACATGAGTGCGCTCGGCGACACGTAGGTTGCGTTCTCCGGCTGAGCCGATCACCCGCACGGCGCCCTCTGGAAGTTCCGCCTCTGCTTTTTCGACGACATCGATAAAGGCATCGAGGCCGAGCTGTAGGCAACGGCCAAGCCCACCTTCGACAAAGCATGCTTCCCGCAGTGGCAGGTCTCCCTCTTTCAGCGCATTGCTGACGCATAATGCGTAGCCGAGCATTTCCGCCGGGATGGTGGCGACGTCTATCTCGTTACGCCGATACAGGTGTGAGTCGCGGAAGTAGGTCAGGAGCCCCAAGCGCCGGAAGGGCGAGTCAGAGGCATCTTCCGGATCAGCGTGCTCGTTAGGAACGGGCACGGCGTAGGTCGAGAGTAAACAGGCGACATCGCGTTGCAGGGTCCGCAGAGCCGGTGAACGTTGCGACGAGGCATCTACATGGCGCTTGAGGGCTTCTGAACAGCTGATTCGATCGAAGCGTTGCGTGCTGTAGCGGGAGAAAAACCACTGCCAGCTTTGAGCCTCCTCCGGATTGTTCACGAGATTGATATGCAGTGCAATCCAGGTGCCGATCTGTAGAAAATAGGGGTCATGTTTCCAAATCAGCTTACCGAGCTCGGTGGGCACCATGATCTTTCCTTTTTTGCCCTTTTGGCTGGGTTGTGTCTCAGCAAGCCCGGTAGCGATGAGCCAATGGCGAATCGATTTTGCCATGTTTCGACCAACCCCTAGGGCGTCGGCAACATAGGGATCACTGAAGGCTTCCTGGTCGTTATTGATCAGCTTCAGACCCTTGTGAAGCCAGCCTTCGCGGACGGGAAACGTCTCGTGTCCGCCAAATCTCATGTGAAAATCCTCTTCAAGTATTCAGCTTCAGTGGCGACAACTGTTCCAGCGAGTTCCGCTTCTTCCTGTGTATTGGTAACGCCGAAGGAGAAACGAACGCTTGCGTATGCCTGTGCTTCGCTCAAACCCATCGCACGCAGTACGTGGGAGGGCTCGGGGCGGCCGGTTGTACAGGCAGAGCTTTGCGAGCAGTAGATGCCCTGAGCATCGAGTCGTCCGACTAAGGCTTGCCCTTCGATACCTTCAAAGCACATATTCGACGTGTTGCAGACACGCCTATCTTTGAGGCCATTAATGCGTACCCAAGGGCACAGGTCGAGCACTGTCTGTTCGAAGGTGCCTCGAAGTTTAGCCATATGAGCAATGGCTTCATGAAGTTCGCTGTAACGCAGCTCGAGTGCACACTGTAGCCCGGCGATACCGGCCGTATTCTCGGTGCCGGCATGCCAACCGCTTTGTTGGCCACCGCCGACACAAAGTGGATCGATGAGCTCCGGCTGCTTCGCGTAGAGGACACCGACGCCGGCGGGACCGTTAAATTTATGGGCCGTTAGGCTGAGGAAGTCAGGAGCGAGCGCCTCTACGGCGGTATCGATTTTACCTATTGCCTGAGCTGCATCTATATGCACGAGTGCGCCATACTCGCGTGCTAGTGCCGTAATCTCGCGGATCGGCTGAATAACGCCGGTTTCATTATTGATCCATTGGATGGAGACAGCCGCGTGGTGGTGCGTCGACAACTGCTGACGCAGTGCGTGTAAATCCACCTCTCCCTCTTCGGTGACCGCGATGATCTCTATAGCTGTGCCCTCGGCCTGTAGGCGCGTTGCACTGCTCAATATCGAGGAATGCTCGATTGTGCTCGTGATAATGCAACTGCCATGACGGGCTAGGGAGCGTAAGGCGAGGTTGTTCGCCTCCGTACCGCTTCCAGTGAAAACGAACTGATCATCGGAAGTGTCGAGACAGCTTTGTAGCGTCTCGCGGGCGCGTTGAAGGAGACGACGCGCGGGTTCGCCCTGCCGATGCCCACTCGACGGATTGCCGTAGGCTGTACGCAGAGTCTCGCACACGGCTTCGACCACCTCCGGTAGGGGGGGGGTCGTCGCGTTGTGGTCTAAGTAAATCGGCTGAGCGAGGTTTGTCATAGCCACAAAGGTATATGTTCTCATTCCTCTGGACAAGGTTTTGGTTGATACCCAGAAGTTAACGCACTCGTCACGAAGGCCTGCGCCGTACGCTGCTGCGCCGGTATACCTGCAATACGAAAGAGTACGAGAAAACAAGTGGTCCTCACTACCTAAAAGAGAAGAAATGTTTCGCTAATTCAAAGTGTTATGAGTTGGTGTCTTGATGCGCTATCGGCCTTCTGAAAGACATTTCGAGGCACTCTGAGGCCTTGCGGCACGTGCCTCAAGGAGATACCAAGGCGCTAAGATGCTGGAAGTGTTGCATAAAGTTACAGAGGCTTTGTTCTATGCATTGATGGACGGCTGGGGAGGGAACAGTCCACTTCGATGATTTACGGGCTTATAGTTCCAGCGACAACAGCAGTGAGTGGCGCTGGAGAATCACACCAAAGGTTCGGACCTTAGCTCCGAACCTTTGGGATCGAGCTCCGAACCTTTGAGGTCGAGCTCTGGACCTTTGGGGCTGAGCTCCGGACCTTTGGAGGTGAACTCCGGACCTTTGGGGTCGAGCTCCGGACCTTTGAGTCCTACCTCCGGACCTTTGGGCAGGTTACGTGCCCTCGCCACTCCCGCAGCGCTACTCATGCCCACCCGATCAGGTGCCGGAAGCTGTCGAACTGGTCCTGAAGCAAGCCGAAGTACTGTCGAACGGCTGGATGAGGCAATCATCCCCTAACCCCACCTTGCCGTGAGTCAGCTCTGTAGGTGACGAGCTCAGCTCCGTAGATAGCGAGGTTAGCTTCGTAGATAACGGGATTAGCACCGTAGATAATGAACCGCCCCGACTATCTCGGAGACTTTCTCGTTTGAGTCACGCTGCCTGAGCGGACTCGGTACTTTGTTGATAGTAGCGAGCTTCCGCCTCAGCGGGTGGTATGTTGCCAATCGACTCCAGCAA
>NZ_BMXS01000028.1 GCF_014651875.1 Litchfieldella qijiaojingensis | reverse complement strand
GCGACGCTTTCGAGGCGCCTCCCATACGCTTAACTCACTCATGGTAGGTGTCCACTAAGGAATAGGTGGACACCTACCGTCATCGAAGTCGGGGCTCAGCGGAAGGTGTGTTTACCGGACGCATACGGTCATCGTAGTCTTGCCTCAGGCCCAAGCGCAGGCCGGTGTGCTGAAAGGTCAAAATCACAGATTGCGTCGGTCGGGATAGAATGCGATGTGGATTCCATTGAGATGGATTGACAGCTGCCTACTCAGCGACCCACAAGCACCAGATTGCAAACAGAGGCGCCTCGCAAGACTTCATGGCATGCGTGATTCCAGGTTCGTTATACAGAATTCCGCCCATTCCAGGCTCGAACCAAGATCCCTCCCCCTGACGAAAATATCCGGATGACAGGACGAGATAAACTTCCTCGGGACTGTGCCTATGATCCGGATATCGAACATGCGGCGCCATCAACGTGGCCCCCACCCACACATCATTCCGATCCTCGAAGCCGCCCGGACCGGCAATCATCGTATTCGCATGGCCATCCGCGAAGTTGTCACTTGCAGACAGTCCGACCGTGCTGCGACGGCGCCAAGTGAGTGATGGTTCGAGAGCCTCGAAGGCATTGGCGACCCGGGCAAGGGAGGGCGACGCCGAACGAACCTCTGCCAGGGCGTCGCCAAGATAGCCCGAAACGGGAAGTCTCGCCCCCTCGCCGGTTTTACACCTGGCGGGTCTTTCCAAGGCGGTGAAGATTTTCTCGATGGACCGGGATGCCGCTGGAATCGAACGGTCCGCCGCCATTACCTCATGAACGCTATCGAGGTAGTTCTGCAAAGCATAGGGGCGAGTTTCCATGGGAGTCGTCTCTTTTCCAGCGGTCTGTACCAGTCTGTTTTCGGCGTTACAGGTCCTTGACCAGCCGCAAAGCATCGTAAATGGCGGCATGGGTGTTCCGGGACTCGACGGCATCGCCGATCCGGAATAACTGGAACCCACCGTCCGTATTGCGGATGACGGCCTGGGGCCTGCCCACGATCAGGTCTTCGTAGTTCACCTCGCCACCATTGCTGGAATGCGGCTTCAGCTCGAAATAGATGTCGGCCATCGGCGTGATACCGTAATTGACCACCACCTGGTCGATACGCCGCTCATGATCCAGGTCCAGCTGATCTTGAGATACATAGTCACTGGTGATCTTGGCCAGCAGCTCGCTGCCATCCCGCTGCACGGACTTCAGCCGGTAGGTGGGCGTGAAGGTGACGTTGGGGCGCTGCAGGGAACGCATGTACGGCACGAGATTCATGGCCATGATCTCCGCCGAGAAGGTACGGTCCGGTGTCATGATCTCGAGCTGTGCCCCGGTGGCGGCAATGATCTCCGATGCCTGCATGGCGGCATGATCGCCGGCATCGTCGAACACCAGCACCCGATTGCCCGGGGGCACGTGTCCGGAAAGGATATCCCAGGTGTTGACCACCAGGTCGTGCCCCACCTCGGGCCGGTCTTCCAAGGGGTAGCCGCCGGTGGCCACGATCACCACATCCGGCTTCTCGGCGAGCACGTCCTCGACCTCGGCCCAGACGTTGTAGCGGATCTCGACGCCAAGTGCCTCGCAGCGCGCCAGGCGCCAATCGATGATGCCCATCATCTCGCGGCGGCGCTCACTCTGCGCCGTGAGACGCACTTGCCCGCCGGCATCGCTGGCGGCTTCCAGCACCACCACCTCATGCCCCCGCTCGCCGGCGACGCGGGCGGCCTCCAGCCCCGCGGGCCCGGCACCGATGATCACTACGCGACGCTTCTGTGCCGCCTTGGGGATGGTGTGGGGCATGGTGGTTTCCCGCCCGGTGGCGGCGTTGTGGATGCAATAGGCGGCACCGCCCTGGTAGATGCGATCGAGACAGTAGTTGGCACCGACGCAGGGACGGATCTCTTCCTCGCGCCCCTCCATGATCTTGCGCACGATGTGCGGGTCGGCCATGTGGGCGCGGGTCATGCCGATCATGTCGACCTTACCCGACGCGATGGCATAACGGGCCGTGGCGACATCCTGGATCTTGGCGCCATGGAAGGTGGGGAAATCCACCTGGCGACGGATCTCTCCGGCAAAGTCGAGGTGCGGGGCGCTGGGCATGCCCTGGATGGGGATCAGGTCGGTGAGCCCCGGGTCGGTGTCGATATGACCGCGGACCACGTTGAGGAAATCGACCAGGCCGCTGTCTTTCAGGCGCTGTGAGATCTGCATCCCGTCGCTGGCCGTCAGCCCGCCCGGCAGCATCTCATCGCCGGTATAGCGCACGCCGACGATGAACTCCTCACCGACCCGCTGGCGAATGGCGCGCAGCACGTCGAAGGTGAAACGCAGCCGGTTGTCGAGATCCCCACCATAAGGCGCCTCGAGGGTATTGGTCAGCGGTGACCAGAACTGATCCATCAGGTGGCCGTAGGCCTGCAGCTCGATGCCATCGAGGCCAGCCGCGTACATGCGTTCGGCGGCATCGGCATAGTCGCGGATCAAGCGCTCGATATCCCAATCCTCGACCTGCTTGGGAAAGGCGCGGTGGGACGCTTCGCGGTGGTGCGAGGGCGACACCGCCGGCAGCCAGTCGCCCTTGTCCCAGCGGGTGCGCCGGCCCAGATGGGTCAACTGGATCATCACCGCGGTGCCATGCTCATGGCAGGCATCGGTCAGCTCACGCATCCAGGGCACCACCTCGTCCTTGTAGGCCAGGATATTGTTGAACACCGGCGGGCTGTCCTTGGCCACCGCCGCCGAACCGGCCGTCATGGTCAGGCCAAGGCCGGCCTTGGCCCGCTCGACGTGGTAGGCACGGTAGAGCTCCTTGGGCATCCCGTCCTCGGGGTAGGCAGGCTCGTGGGACGTCATCATGAGCCTGTTCTTCAAGGTCAGGTGCTTGAGTTGAAAGGGTTGCAACAGCGGGTCGTTAGCCATGGTCGGGCCTCAATCTTGTTGTGGACTTGACAAAGTTAGCGATAGGTGTACACACTTGTCAAGCAGATGTACATCAGTGTACATATAAGCCAAACAAAAATCAGATAGGGCAGGCCGTCATGAGGCGGTGAAACCGGCTATCGGCGAGATGTCGGTTTATGGCAAGAGGAGGTTGAACGCATGTCGCAAGGCGCAGTGATCGGCATCATTGGTGGTCATGGGTGGATGGGGCGAGCACTCGGCCTTTCCCTGCTGGAACAGGGCGTCGTGTCCGCCGGCCAACTCGTGGTCTCATCGCGTTCCGGGAGCGGCAACGCTTACCGCGACTGGCCCGACGTCCGTTGCGTCAAGGATAACCGTGAGCTGGTCGACCTGGCGGATGTCATCGTGCTGTCCGTGCGCCCGGAGGATCTCGCCAGCATCAATATCGAGGCACATGACAAATTGGTCATTTCCCTGTTGGCGATGGCCTCCTTGCAGGAGGTCTCCAGCCAGGTAGGAAGCCGCCGGGTGGTGCGTGCCATGCCGAACGCAGCGGCGGAAATCCGTCGCGCCTATTTTCCGTGGTATGCCTCACAACAGGTTACCGAAGCCGACAAACGGCTCGTTCAGGCGTTGCTGGAGAGTTGTGGAACGGCACGGGAACTTTCCACAGAGGACGATCTCGATTACCTGACAGCCCTGAGCGGTGCCGGGCCAGCCTACCCCGCCTTGCTGGCCCAGTCGATGCTGGAGCACGCCAGGCAGATGGGCATCGCCGACGATATCGCCCTCGAGGCCGTCATGCAGACCCTGGTGGGCGGCAGCCTGTTGCTGGAAAGGCTAGGCAGCGACCCCGGCGACATGGTGGAGCGGCTGATTTCCTATGACGGCACCACGGCCAAGGGGCTGAGAACGATGATCGATGAGGGTATCGGCCAGGCGATTCATCGTGGCCTCGATGCGGCTCATCGGGCAGCAAGCGGCTCACGATAAGACGCCAGCCATAAGCTCTACAACCTACTGAAAACAATCAATCCAAAGTCCGGGAGAGTATGGAATGAAGATCCTCGTCGCGGTCAAACGCGTCATCGACTACAACGTCAAGATCCGGGTCAAGCCGGATAATTCCGACGTCGACCTCACCAACGTCAAAATGGCCATGAACCCCTTCTGCGAGATCGCCGTGGAAGAGGCGGTGCGCCTGAAGGAGCGTGGCGTGGCCAGCGAAGTGGTCGCGGTCACCGTCGGCCCCAAGGCCGCCCAGGAGCAGTTGCGCACCGCGCTGGCCTTGGGCGCCGACCGCGCCATCCATATTAATACCTCAGCCGAGACCGATGAGAAGGTCGAGTCGCTGGCCGTGGCCAAGCTACTGCAGAAGGTCGTCGAGGAAGAGCAACCGCAACTGGTGATCCTCGGCAAGCAGGCCATCGACACCGACAACAACCAGACCGGGCAGATGCTCGCCGCACTGACCGGGTTGCCGCAGGGCACCTTCGCCTCCGAAGTTAAGGTCGAGGGCGACAAGCTACAGGTCACCCGCGAGATCGACGGCGGGTTGCAGACCGTCGCCCTGAGCCTGCCGGCCATCGTCACCACCGACCTGCGCCTCAACGAGCCGCGCTACGCCAAGCTGCCCGACATCATGAAGGCCAAGAAGAAGCCGCTGGCGACCCAGACGCCGGCGGAACTGGGCGTCGAGGTGGCCTCCAAGGTCACGCTGCTCAAGGTCGAGTCACCGGCCGAGCGCCAGGGCGGCATCAAGGTGGGCTCGGTGGACGAGCTGGTCGAGAAACTGAAGAACGAAGCAAAGGTGATTTCATGAGCATCTTGGTTCTGGCCGACCATCACGATGGTCAACTCGGTTCTGCCACCGCCCATGTGGTGGCCGCGGCCCAGCAGATGGCCAAAGAGAGTGGCGGCGATATCGACGTGCTGGTCGCCGGGGAGAATGTCTCGGCGGTGGCCGAGACCGCCGCCCAGCTCGATGGCGTGACCCGGGTGCGCGTGGCGGATAATGCCGTCTACGCCCATCAACTGGCCGAGCCGCTGGGCGACCTGCTCGCCGCGCTGGCCGATGACTATTCTCACGTGCTGGCCAGCGCCTCGACCACCGGCAAGAACGTGCTGCCGCGGTTGGCCGCGCTGAAAGACGTGTCGCAGCTCTCCGACATCATCGGCGTCGCGAGCGCCGATACCTTCCAGCGCCCGATCTACGCCGGCAACGCCATCGCCACGGTGCAGAGCGCGGACCGCCTCAAGGTGATCACCGTGCGCACCTCCGCCTTCGAGGCGGTGAGCGAGAGCGGCAGTGCCGCGATCGAGACCGTCGACACCGTGGTCGACAACGCCCTGTCGGCGTTCGTCGGCGAGGAGCTGGCGCAGAGCGAGCGCCCCGAGCTGGGCGCGGCCAAGGTGGTGATCTCCGGCGGGCGCGGCATGGGCAGCGGCGAGAACTTCAAGCTGCTCGACGGCATCGCCGACAAGCTGGGTGCCGCCATCGGCGCCTCGCGCGCCGCGGTGGACGCCGGCTTCGTGCCCAACGACATGCAAGTGGGGCAGACCGGCAAGATCGTCGCCCCCGAGCTCTACATCGCCGTGGGCATCAGCGGGGCGATCCAGCACCTGGCCGGCATGAAGGACTCCAAGGTGATCGTGGCGATCAACAAGGACGAGGAGGCGCCGATCTTCCAGATCGCCGACTATGGCTTGGTCGCCGACCTGTTCGAGGCGCTGCCGGAGCTCGAAAGCAAGCTGTAAACAACCCCGAGCTTGCCGATGCCATATGGCATGACAGCATGGATCGTACCGAGACCGGCTAGGAGGCGGGGTTTCGTATACCCCGCCTCCTGAGCAGCCACAAGATGTTAGGCTAGGCGGCACCACTACCGAGGATGCCTGGTCCATGCCCCAACCTATCGAACCCGCCCTTTCCGTCAGCGAGCTCAACCGCCGCGCGCGCCTGTTGCTGGAGCGCGACTTCGGCCAATGCTGGGTGGAGGGAGAGCTGTCGGGAGTGTCGCGGCCGGCCTCGGGGCATGTCTATTTCACCTTGAAGGACGACCGCGCCCAGTTGCGCTGTGCCTTGTTCCGCAACCGCGCTCGCTTCGTGGCCACGCCGCTCAAGGATGGCGACCGGGTGCGGCTGCTTGGCAAGCTGTCGATCTTCGAGCCGCGCGGCGACTACCAGTTGATCGTCGATGCGGTGCAGCCGGCCGGCCAGGGCGATCTGCTGGTGGCCTTCGAACAGCTCAAGCAGCGCCTCGCCGCCGAGGGGGTGTTCGCCAATGCCCGCCCCCTACCCTTCCCGCCGCGTCACCTGCTGGTGATGACCTCCCCTACCGGCGCGGCGATTCGCGATGTGTTGGCGGTGCTCGCGACGCGTTGGCCACTGTCCCGGGTCAGCGTGATCCCGGTGCCGGTACAGGGCCGCGAGGCGGCGCCGGCAATGATCCGCTCCTTGGCACTGATCAACCGCGACGGGCGCTTCGATCCCGACCGCGACGCGCTGTTGATCACGCGCGGCGGTGGCAGCCTGGAAGATCTGTGGGCATTCAACGACGAGCACCTGGCACGGGCGATCTTCCATTCGCGCTTGCCGGTGATGTCGGCGGTGGGTCACGAGGTGGACGTGACACTGGCCGATTTCGCCGCCGACGTACGCGCGCCCACGCCATCGGCGGCGGCCGAACAACTGGTGCCCGACCGGCGCGACCTCGCGCACCGTTTGAGCCAGCTTGGGGCGCGCCTGCTGCGTGCCCAACGCGGCCGCCTCGATATCGAGGCACAACGTCTCGATCACCTGCGTGCACGGCTGCGCCATCCCGGTGAGCGCCTGGTCCAGCAACGCCAGCACCTCGATCAGCTCGAAGGGCGATTACAACGCGCCATGTACGCCAGGCTGGCATTGAATCGCCAGCGCCAGCAGCATGCCCAGGCGCGCCTGCTGGCCTTCGATCCCCGCCAACCCCTGCGCCAGGCCCAGCAGCGCTTGGCACATGCCCAGACGCGGCTGCATGCCGCCATGCCACGCCAGTTGGAGAACCACCGGGCACGACTTTCGGCCGTGGTACGGGAACTCCAGGCGGTGAGCCCACTGGCAGTGCTGAGCCGCGGCTATGCGATCCTAGAGGACGATCAGGGCCAGGTCATTCGCCGCGCCCTGGATACCCAGCCCGGCCAAGGTCTGACTGCCCGCCTGGGTGAAGGTCGCCTCAGAGTGGAAGTGAAGCGGCGGTTTTCCCGCTGAGCACGGCGACCGCCAAAATTACCGAGCGGTAATTTCAGATGACAGACCTCTCAATACGAACCTTAAAATTACCGAGCAGTAATTCGATGGGCCCCTGCCTTTCCCCTCGCGCGCTGGCAGCGCCATAATGGCGAGTACCTTCAGCACAAGGGCATCTCTATGCCGGAAGATCCCACTCTACAACGCCTCATCGACCTTGCCAGGCAGCACGACGATGTGGCCGCGTTGTGGTTGTATGGCTCGCGAGCCAGGGGGAGCCACCATGCAGGGAGCGATTACGACCTGGCTGTCGTGTTTACCGACTGGATGGAGCCAGCACTGGATCGAAGGCTTCGTCCGGAATTGCTTGCCTTGGACTGGCAGGAAGCATTGGGGTTGCCCGAAGGTCGACTGAGCGTCGTCGACCTAGCCATCGCGCCGATTCCGCTGGCCTGGACCGTCCTGAGCGAGGGCCGCCTGATTCTGGATCTGCATCCGCAACTACGCATGCAGCAGGAAACCCGTATCATGTCCCGATGGGAACTGGATTATCTGCACCAACGGAAACGATATGAATGAAACACATCCTGGCACGGCTTACCTCGACGCCTTGGACAATCACCTGAAAGAATGTCAGGCCGATGTCGAGATCCTACGCGACATTTTGAGTCAGCGCCCATGGTCTCGCCTGGAACAGCATGCCGCGGAGAGAACCCTTCAGGTCCTTATCGAGAGCTGCATTGGAGTTGCCAAACACTGGGCGAGACAGGAAACGGGCTACACAAGCGGCGAAGCCATGGCTGCGTTCCAACGCTTGATGGATAAAGGGGTCATCGATACGAGCACGCCCTGGCGCAAGATCATCGGGCTTCGCAACGTACTGGTGCACGATTACCTGGAGGTCGACGACGAAATCGTGCGTGATGTTATCGAGCAGGATCACTATCAGGAGCTGTTGCGTTTCTCCCATGATGCCATTGTGGCTTTGCGACAGTCGCCAAGCGGCTCCACTCCCCCAACGCCGCAGTCTTGATGGGTCCTTGTCGATGGCACCGTGAGAATTCGAGCTCACATCTCCTTGCCGATAATCTCCCCTTCCTGGATATCACCTTCCGGCTCATAGCCATGCCGGGCATGGAAGCGTTTCAGCTCGCGCGGTTGCGGCGCCCGGCCAGTGAATATCTCTACATAGGCGGGAATACGCCGCATGCGAACCTCGAGCGCTTCCTGGGTTTTCATCGAGATATAGCCGATCTGGGTAAGGTAGATGGTGCGGGCCCGCACGTTGGCCGCCAGCGTTTCGTACTCGTGATGCACGAACATTCGTGTCAGTGCCTCGATGCGCGTTTCGTCGGCGGCATCGATTTCCCTTGACACCTCGACAGACTGTAGCGCCCAACTGCGCATCGCGAATTCCAACTGCGAGTCGAACAGCCCGGGATCCAGCCAGCAGTCGAAGACGTTGAGAATCGCCTCGGCGATGCTTTCGGCATAAGCCTCGGTCTGCCGCACCAGGCCTTGAGTATTCTTCTCGCGCCAGCGTTCGATCAAGGCGCTCAATAATGCCTCACGATCCTTGAAGAACCAGTAGAAGCTGGTTCTCGAGACATTGAGTCGTTTGGCCAGCGGCAAGATCTTTACGCTATCCACGCCGGATTCAAGCAGCAACTCGAAGGCCGCATCAAGCCAGGCGTCGCGGGAACCTCTCCATTTGGTGTCATGGTTGTCGGCGGGTTGCATCAAGAGGGTCTCTTCGGTCAGGGAACGCAGCGCGGCAGAAAAGCGCTGGCTACAAAACCGTAGTGTACATTAGTGTCTATTTCATGTACACAAAGGAACACCGTCATCATTGGTCAACGATTCCGGCGATCTACGACGACTTGAGACTGGTCAAGGACCTGTGGCGGTATCCTTATGATGACATGTGATACGCCCTGCCCATGGGGGCTTCGCCACCGGGCTTGAAGGCACCGGGTTCGAGTTCATGCCGGGCCAGCAACTTGTAGAAGTCGGTACGGTTGCGCCCGGCGATACGCGCTGCCTGGGTCACGTTGCCCTCGGTGATCTTGAGCACCTTAATCAGATAGCTGCGTTCGAAACTGGCACGGGCTTCGTTGAACGACGGCAGTGCGTTCTCCTCGGCGGTCAGCGCCTGGGCGACCAACGCCTCGGGGATGATCGGCGAACTGGTCAATGCCACGCACTGTTCCACCACGTTCACCAGTTGGCGGACATTGCCCGGCCAGGCCGAGGAAGCCAACAAGTTGAGCGCTTCCGGCGAAAACCCTTTGACGAAGGGCTTATGACGCTCGGCCGCGTGGCCAACCAGATATTTGGCCAGCAGCGGCACGTCCTCGGCACGCTCCTTGAGCGCCGGCAGCTTGAGGTTGACCACGTTGAGGCGGTAGTAGAGATCCTCACGGAAATCGCCCTCGCGCATGGCGCGGTCCAGGTCGCGGTGGGTGGCCGAGATGATGCGCACGTCGATGGGCACCGAGGTGGTCGAGCCCAAGGGGCGAATCTGGCGCTCCTGCAGGGCGCGCAGCAGCTTGACCTGCAGGGTGAGCGGCATGTCACCGATCTCGTCAAGGAACAGGCTGCCACCGTCGGCGGCCTGGAATAGCCCCTGGTGCTGACTGATCGCGCCGGTGAAGGCACCCTTGGCATGACCGAACAGTTCGCTTTCCAGCAGTTGTTCCGGCAAGGCACCGCAGTTGATGGCCACGAACGGCTTGGATGAGCGCGGACTGGCCCGATGGATGGCCTTGGCCAGCAGTTCCTTGCCCGACCCCGAAGGCCCGGTGACCAGCACACTGACATCCGAGGCGGCGACCATGCGCGCCTGCTCTAGGATACGTTCCATCTGCGGGCTGCGAGTGATGATGTCGGCACGCCAATCACTATCGGCATCGCTCGCCCCAGGGGCCTGACTCAATGCCTCGTCAATGGCGGCGAACAGTTCGTCGCGATCAACGGGTTTGGTCAGGAAACTGAACACCCCCTGACGGGTAGCGCTTACGGCGTCGGGAATCGAGCCATGCGCGGTGAGGATGATTACCGGCAGACCGGGTGCACGGCGCTGGACCTCCTGAAACAGCGCCAGGCCGTCCATTTCGTCCATGCGTAGATCCGATAGCACCAGATCGGGACGTACCTGCCCCAGGCATTCCAGCGCCTGGCGGCCACTCTCGGCAGTGGTGACGCGAAACCCCCGGCTCTCCAGGCGCATGCCCAACAATTTCAACAGGCTGGTATCATCGTCCACCAGCAGAATATGGGCGACTTGCTTCACGTTCCAACTCCAACATTGCTCAGGGTGATTGCTGGCGCAAATTAATGCTCTGCTCGATGGCCGTCAGCGCCTCGAGCTTGTCGGCCAGCTCCTCGTTATCCGCGGCCAATTGGCGACGCTCCGCCTCGCTGCTGACGAGACGCTCGGTCATCGCCCTCCGGCCTTCCAATTCATTGAGCCAATAGCGCAGCAGCGGCTGCAGGTCACTGGGTGCCGCATGCAGGTCGGCCCGCAGGATTTCCGCGGCCTGATCCCACTGGCGCTCGCTACCCCATGACAGCACCACCGCACGCGCCAAACGCGAATGACTGTCTTCGCCCTGCAACTTCTCGAGCGTCTGCTCGCGCCATTCGCGGTCCCCGCGCTGCGAGGCCAGCCCGTAGCCAACCCAGGCATCGACCAGGCAATCACTTTCCTTCAAGGTCGGAATGGCTTCCTCGCATGCCATCTCTTCCATTGATTCCTGCTCAGCCATGTCGGACGTCTGGGGTAGCCACTGACAACCTGCCAACAGGGCTACTGCCAACAGGCCCATCGGAATACGGTAATGCATAGGACATCAATTCCTTGCGTTGACGCTCTCGTCCGCTGTCAGCGATAGCGCCTTATTCGTATCATCTGCCTTGAGTCGCGGCGGGTGCCAAGGGAGAGTCAAGCGGAAACACACAGGCAACGGATCGTCGTCGGCCAACTCCAGGCAACCGTGCTGCGCTCGTGCACAGTCGGCCGCCACCGACAACCCGATGCCGGAGCCCTTCAGCGGCCCCTTGCGCTGCGCCCGCCCTTGATAGAATGCCTCGAAAAGCCGCGACTGGTCCTCTGGCCGAATCGGTTCGCCGCTGTTGGCCACCTCGAGTATCAACGAGGTACCGAAACGACGTCCGCGTATCTCCAGCCGTCCGCCATCTTCACCGTAAGCAATGGCATTGGACAGCAGGTTATCCACGATGCGCCCCGTCGCGGTGCGATCCGCCTGCCACTCCAGCGGCCCGTCGAACCACCTCACCTGCATGCCCTTGTGCTCGAGCGCCAGCTGATGTTTGGCCAGCATCTCCTTGACCACCGTGGCGACATCGAAGCGTTCGACTTCGATGCCACGATTGTGCTGGAGCAGGTTGTAGTCCAGCAATTGTTCGATCAGTCTCTGCAACTCCTCGCCACTGGCATCGATCAGTTCGACGATCTCGCGCTGGTGTGGCGTCAATTCGCCCGCGACCCCATCGCTGAGCAAGGCCGTCCCCTCCCTGACACTGGCCAGCGGGGTCTTCAATTCATGCGACATGTGACGCAGGAACTGCTGCTTCTGGGCCTCTAGTTCGGACAAGCGCGACGACAACCAGTCCAGCCGGTCGCCCAGGCTGACCAGCTCTGCCGGCCCTTGGATGTGCTGTTGGGTCGTCGTCTTCGTCGCGCTGCCCAAGCTCAGGATGCGGTACTCGAGCTGGCGAATCGGGCGAATGATCAGCCATGTAAATAGCAGCATCAGCACTAGACTCGCCGAGACTAGCGCCGCGGTCTGCAACCACAAGCGGGTCTGCACGTTGCCGGCTCGCTCGCGAATGCCGTCGATCCGGCTGTCGATCTGGCGATTGGTGGCGTCGCGCATGGCATTGGTATGCGCGGAGAAAGTGGCAAAAACCGGCAACTGCTCGCGGAACTCCTCCAGGGGCAGTTCGGGCAACGCCTTGAGTTCCTCGAGTTGGTCGATCAGCGCCAGTACATGAGGGTCATCGGGCAATAGGCGACGTTGCTGCATCAGCAGCTCGCCGAATTCGTCGGCACGTTCGAGGTAGATGTTGAGCAGGTCTTCTTGCTCGACCACGGCATATTGGCGGGCGCTGCGCTCCATCTCGAGTGCCAGCGAGGACAACGCGCGGGCGCGGCGAGTTTCTTCCATCGCCTGACGGGCACTGACATCGGCCAGACGCGTCAGTTCGGAAAGCGCCTGACCAGCCTGAAACATCAACACGCCCAGCGGCAACATGACGACAATGAACGCCAACAGAACCAGTTGCAGCAAGGATCGTGGGCGCCAGCGGCGCGAGGCCTGAGTGGTCATGACCAGTGTTCTATGCAGTAGTGACAGAGGCAAAGTCATGCAAGTTACCACTCAGAATAACAGAGTTGTCTCGTGTGCCCGAGCTTTTCCCTCTTGCCGTCCTGAAATCGGCAGAAAAAAAGAGGGCCGGCATGGCCGGCCCAAGGTACGCAGGGAACTGAAGGGTATGAGAATGCCTAGAACTGTCTGCCTGGCCAGACACTTATCGGCATTCACAATGGGCCCGAGGCCCCGAAGCCATGTCCATGACGTTACGCCTGCCAGGGGCTGTCATCGACATGCGGGCAGCGAACCACCCGGCTTCGTCCTGTGAAGCGTCGCCTCAGCCGAAATTGACGGCGGCGCTTGCTGAATTCGATCCCCCGAAGGGGAGAGGCGTCCTTGCCAGGGCATCCTTGCCCTTCTGGTACTCTTCCTTGCCTGTCGGCGGTACCCGTCTCATCGCAACCTAAGTCACACATCGCGTGGAGCAGACGCAGATCGACTCTTCTGACCAGGTTGCACAGGGTGGTGGCCTGTCCCGTCCGAGTCGATCAGGAAGTGATTCGAGCCGTTTTGAATCGCTTCCCGTTGCTCATCCTATATATTGCGAAGGGCATGCCATCTTTTTTCAAAAACCATGAAAAACAATTAGTTATTAAACAAAAAAATGGCACGCAAAAGACAGAACGTGCCAGAGCCCTATCAAACGGGGGTTTACGGAGGCAAAAATGTCGCCAAACGCCAACACGCTTTTAGGATAAAACTAAAACATGTTTAAAAACAGTAAGTTACATCGTTGCCATTTGGAGACACTCACAATGGCATGTATATCGCCGGCAACAGTGCCCCACCAATGGCATCTCAGGCCAAGGTCTTGATGAGGATCTTCGACTTGCGCGCATGATTGTAGGTATCGCGCTTGAGCGGTGGCAGTGCCTTGATCTCGGCCAGGCGAAAGCCATGTTCGAAGAACCAGTGGGTGGTATGGGTGGTGAGCACGAAAAGACTGGTCAGCCCCCGGCGCCGCGCGCGACGCTCGACTTCCGCCAGCAACAATTCGCCACGCGCGCCGCCGCGGTAGTCGGCATGCACGGCGACGCAGGCTAGCTCGCCCATGGTATCGTCGGCGAAGACATGCAGGGCGGCGCACCCGATGACCATGCCATCGCGCTCGATCACCAGATAGTCGTCGATCTCGTGCTCCAGGCGTTCACGGGAGCGCGCCACCAGCATGCCGCGCCGCTCCAAGGGCTCGAGCAATTCGAGCAAGCCGGCGATGTCGCCGAGTTCGGCCGGACGGAGCTGTTCGTAGCGATGTTGGGTGATCATGGTACCCACCCCATCGCGGGTGAACAGTTCCCCCAGCAAGGCATCGTGGTCGTGCCAGGAGAGCAGATGGGTACGCGCCACGCCATGCCGGGCGGCTGCACAGGCAGCCCCCAGGTGGCGCGCCAGCTCGCTTCCCGGTATTGCCTGGTGGCGCAGCGGTTCGGCTTCGGCGGGCGTAAGCTGGCGTTGCAGCGCGCCGCTTTCGTCGTGCAGACCATCGGCCTCGCCGAGCAGAATCAGTTTGTCGGCGGATAACGCCACTGCGGCCTGTTGCGCGACCTCGGCGGCGTCCAGGTCGAATACTTCGCCGGTACTGGAGAAGCCCAGCGGGGGTAGTAGCACCAGGGATCCCTGCTCGAGCAGCCCCTGGATGGCATTGGCCCGCACCCGGCGCACCTCGCCGCTATGATCGAAATCGATGCCCTGCCGCACGCCCAGCGGCTTGGCCATCACCAGGTTGCCGGACACCGCCGTCAACTCGACGCCATGCAACGGCGTGTTGGGCAGGCCCAGCGACAGCCGTGCTTCCAACCACAGGCGTTGCTCGGCGGCAATCCGCTCGACGTGACTCATGATGGCCGTATCGGCCACCCAGCGTCCGTCATGGCGGGTCGGTTCGATGCCCGCCACGGTCAGCGCCTCCAACACCTGCGGGCGAATGCCGAACACCACTACCAGCCGCACGCCCAGGGTATGCAACAACGCCAGATCCTGGATCAACTGCTCGCCTCGACCCTGCGCCATGGCCTCACCCTCGATCAGGATCACGAAGGTTCGCCCACGGTGTGCATTGATGTAAGGCGATGAATTACGAAACCAGTCGACGAAAGGAAAGCGAGTCTTCAAGGGCCGCACTCCGGCAGCAGTGGTGAATGAAACGTCATGTAAGTGTATCGCTAACGACTATAACAGAGGCCACAAAAAGGCGGCACCACCCGAAGGTGGTGCCGCCTTTCGGGCTCCGGGCTCCGGGCTTTGGGCTTCGGGCTTCGGGCTTCGGGCTTCGGGCTTCGGGCTTCGGGCTTCGGGCTTCGGGCTTCGGGCAGAAGTCTCGCTCGTAGCCCGTTGCTCGTGGCTCGTGGCTCGTGGCTCGTGGCTCGTAGCCCGTTGCTCGCCGCTCGTGGCCCGTTACCCAAACATCCCCTTGAACATGAAGAAGAACAGGATCGCCAGGGTAGCACCGGCCGGCAGCGTGATCAGCCATGACATGACGATGGTGCCGATCACGCGCATGTTGAGTGCCGCCATACCACGTGCCAGTCCCACGCCGAGCACCGCGCCGACCAGGGTGTGGGTGGTGGAGATCGGCAAGCCGGTGCCCGAAGCCAGCACTACGGTGGTGGCGGCGGCCAAGGTGGCGGCAAAGCCACGACTCGGGGTCAGTTCGGTGATGCCTGTGCCCACCGTGGCGATGACCTTGTGGCCATAGGTGACCAGGCCGACGACGATGCCGCCACCGCCCAGCACCAGCACCCACCAGGGCACCAGAGCGGTAGGATCGATCACTCCCTCGCTATAGACCACACTGATGACCGCCGCCAGCGGCCCCACTGCGTTGGCGACGTCATTGGAGCCGTGGGCGAAGGCCATGGCACAGGCAGTGAACAGCATCAACACACCGAAGACACGTTCGACACCGCCGAAGCCGAAGACATCGTCGTGACGCTTCTCGGAACTGACGCGTCTTTCAAGGAAGCCTCCCAGTCCCATCACCAGGAAGCCGAACAGGATGGCATACAGCGCACTCTCGCCGAAGCCAAGATCGAAGCCGACGTACTTGAGCCCCTTGTTGAGGGTCACCATGGCGGCGATGAAGCCGACCAGGAAGATATACATCGGCACGTAACGCTTGGCCGATGAAACCGGGTTGCGGCTCTCGAAGATCAGATACTGGATCGTCTTGAACAGCATGAAGGCGATGGTGCCGGACATCAGCGGTGACACCACCCAGCTTGCGGCGATCTGGCCGACCTTGGCCCAGCCCACGGCTTCCAGACCCAGCCCCGCCATGGCAAAGCCGACGATGGCGCCGACGATGGAGTGGGTGGTCGACACCGGCCAGCCGCGCATGGAAGCGATCAACAACCAAGTCGCGGCGGCCAGCAACGAGGCCAGCATGCCATATACCAGCAGTTGGGGATCGTCTTCGAGCAGTGAGGGATTGATGATCCCCTTACGGATGGTTTCGGTGACCTCGCCGCCGGCCAACCAGGCCCCCAGGAACTCGAAAATCACGGCGATGATAATCGCCTGCTTGATGGTGATGGCCCTGGAACCCACCGACGTGCCCATGGCGTTGGCCACGTCGTTGGCCCCCACGCCCCAGGCCATGAAGAAGCCGAAGGCACAAGCCAGGATGATGAAGGTATCAGCGTGCTGCACAATGATCGACATAGGGAATGGATCCTATGTGGGTGTAGACAAGTCGGGTGGAAAGCATTAGCCCGCTGATGTCAGCGGGCTAGTTCATCGGGCGGTCAGGATCTGCAGGCGGCTGCCGACACGCTCGGCGCGGTCGGACAGTTCGCCGACCCAGTCGATGATCTTGTAGAGGAAGATCACGTCCACTGGCGGCAACTCACTCTCCAGCTCGAATAGCAGGCGGCGAATCGCCACCTGCTGGTCGTCGGCCTGATGTTCCAGTACATGCAGCTCACGAATCAGGTTCTGCATGACATCGGAGACATTACGGCCGAAGCCGGATTCGAGCAGGTCCTTGAGCTCTTCCAGCGCTTTCCTTGCCTGGGCGACCGAGGCCACGGCCGTGTGCAGATAGTTGCGCATCGGTTGCGCCAAAGCCTCTGGCATCTGCATGCGCCGGCCCAGCATGATGCCGGTGATATCGCGGGCCTTATTGGCGATCTTGTCCTGCACACTGATCAGGTCGAGCAGATCGGAGCGCGACACGGGCAGGAACAGGGTATTGGGCAGATTGAGGCGCAACTCGGTCTTGAGTTCGTCGGCCTCGTGTTCGAGACGCGTGATGGTTTCACGATGACGGGCCGCGGCCTCCCAGTCACCGACCAGTGCCGCCTCGTAGAATGGCAGCAATTCATCGGCACATTCATTGGCCTTGACGATGTGGGCAAGCAATGGCTGGAATGGCGAGCGACCGAACATCGCCGAAAATGGGTTGGTAGTTACCATAAGACGCTTATGTGCTTGAGGAATGGCGGCGCTTAGTATAGTGACTGAGTGCACTGTCGTCATGAAAAATTCACCGAATCGTCATAAAGAGGGTCATCACCCATGAGCCAGGAAATCGAACTCAAGCTTGCCCTGGCCGATGCCAGCACCCCACGGTTGGCCGACCACCCGTTGCTGGCGAAACACATACCTACCGTCACCGTGCTGCGCAACACTTACTACGACACCCCGGAAGCAACCCTTGAGCAAGCCCGGGTAGCCTTGCGCATACGGCGCACACCGAGTGCCCGGCTGCAGACCCTGAAGACCAGTGGCCAGGGACGCGGTGGGCTGTCGATACGCGGCGAGTGGGAATGGCCTATCGATGGTGACGAGCTCGACCTCAAGGGGCTGGCCGAATTGCCGCCCATGCGGGATCTACCCTCCGGAACGTTGGTTCGCCTGGCACCACGTTTCGTCACCGATTTCCAGCGCCAGACCTGCGTGCTCGTTGTGGACGGCAGCCGCATCGAACTGGCTCTCGACCGGGGCGAGATCCGCGCCGGAGAGCGACATGCGCCGATCAACGAGTTAGAGCTGGAACTCAAGGAGGGGGAAAGCGAGGCTTTGTGGCAGTTGGCCGAGCAGCTTGCCGAGTGGGTGCCCTTGCGACCCGCCAATGCCAGCAAGGCGGCACGTGGCACGGCATTGTTGACGGGGCACTGGCCACTGGAGCGGCCAAGTTCCGCCGCAGAATATGTCGAGTACGTCATCGCTGCTCTCGACGCCTACACCGATAGCGGCGATAGCCACTTCAAGAGCGAAGCGCACCATGCCCTGATGCACCTGGCCACCCTGAGCGATGCCCAAGCCAACTCGCAAGTACGCCAACTGGCCAGGAGTCTCGCCAATCGTTTGGCACGCGCGGATTGGCTGACCCTCGCTTTCGGTCAGGAATTCCTTGCCCTCACCCGAGCCGCATCTCGGGACGCTGAATGACTCATCGAGCACAGGAGAACAGCGTGCAACAGACCCTGAAACCCGCGGCAGAAGGCTTGCGGACCCGCGTTTTCCAGATCATCTTCGAGTCCGACACGCCACTGGGCAAGGGCTTCGACGTTGCATTGATCATTGCGATCCTGGCCAGTGTCGGCGTCGTGATGCTCGACAGCGTAGCCGCTTTCCGAACGCAATACGGGACCTGGTTCTATTGGTTGGAATGGGGTTTCACCCTGCTCTTCACGCTGGAACTAGCCGTGCGTCTGTACTGTCTGGAACGGCCATTCCAGTACCTTAGAAGCTTTTACGGCATCATCGATGTGATCGCCATTTTGCCCACCTGGCTGATGCTGATCGTGCCCGGTGCGCATTCACTAGTGGTGGTGCGCCTGTTGAGGGTGTTGCGCATCTTCCGCGTGCTGCGCTTGATGCAGTTCGTCGGCGAAGGGCGGTTGTTGCTCGAAGCTCTCAGGCGCAGCGTGCGTCAGATCTTCCTGTTCTTCTTCAGCATCTTCATGCTGGTGACCATCTTCGCTTCGGTGATGTATCTGATCGAGTCACCGGAAGCCGGCTTCACCAGCATCCCGCAATCCATTTACTGGGCCATCGTTAGCCTGACCACGGTAGGCTACGGTGACGTCGTCCCCATCACACCGCTGGGTAAGGCCATCACCGTGATACTGATGCTCATCGGCTATTCGATCATCGCCGTGCCCACCGGGGTATTTTCCGCACAAGTGATCCGTTCGATCCGTGAGGAACGCTACTCCGACGAGGCCTGTCCTGGCTGCGGTCACGATCGCCACGAAAAGCGCGCGAAGTACTGCCTGCAGTGCGGCACCTGGCTCGATGAGGAAAGCGAAGATCCCAATGCCACGGGACCCCAGGGCTAACTACGACAGCGCGCCCCCCGTCGACAAGACGTGAGGGCGCGTTATTGGCATGATACCTCGCCTTGCTGGCTAAAGTTCTAAGTTTTGCCCGAAAGTCGGCGAGCGCAGCCGGTTTTCAGACAAAGCGTAGTGAATCAGGAAGGTCACTCGGTCCGCAGGGGCGCATCCCACTCCTCTAGGGTGGCATCGCTCCATTTGCCATAAGTGGCATTGGGGAAAACGATCCAGTCACTGCCGAAGCGTTCGGTGTTCTCCGTGACCCGCTGACGTTGCGTATCGAGCGGAACGCCGGCGAAATCGTGGGAGAAATCGTGCAGCGTGTCGCCTAGCTGCATGACCACGGTGTGGTTCTCTGCCACGGAGTCGCGCCGCTCCTGCTTGGGCGGTCCCAGCAACAGCACGTTCGATTCGGATACCTGTGGCAATCCCAGCGTCTGCAGGGTTTCCATGGTGGCGTTCTTGTTCTCGTCGTAACGATCAGAGACATAGTAGATCGCCACGTCGTTCTCGTCGGCGAAATCGAGGAATTCCTTGGCGCCCGGGATCAAGCGCGGCTCACCTTCCCTTTCCCAGTGTTTCCAAGTATCCCAGGTCGTGTAGTCGTGGCAGTTGGCCATATCCCGAGCCAACAAGGCACTGTTGTCCAGCACGGTCTCGTCCAGGTCGGTGATGATTGCCAGGTCGGCATCCTCACCGTGTTGGGCGATCTGCTGCTCGAGTCGTAGGGAGGCCAGAGTGAAGCCTTGACGCTGAAGGGCCGCCACTTCGGCGGACTGCTGCTGATAGCGCAGTCCCATGGTATAGGCGGCTTGCGCGCAAAGTGTCGGCTCGTCGGGATTCGTGGCCGGCTCTGCTGCCCCAGCGGTAGCGGCTGTCGAGGCCATCGCCAGACCAGCCAGGAAGACAGCAGGAAGTTTGTTGTTGCTATGACGCGTCGCCATCAAGGATCTCCTTTGAATCATCAAGGGGAAAAGACTGCCAAATGACCGTAGTTTATTTTTATTGATCATTCAAATTAATTACGACTCGACGCTTCCTCTTGACGAACATCCGGCTGACAAGCGCCATGAAAAAATGCGCCCGGCCAAAAGCCGGGCGCGAGCGATGCATGACAGCAAGTGGTTTGGGGGCTACATCTGGAAGGGGCTGATATCTCCCCGGCCTTCGCGGATGACCACCGGTGGCAACTCTCGCAGGTCGATGACGCTGGTGGGTTCGAGGTGACAGGCACCGCCGTCGATGATCAGGTCCAGGTGGGCGCCGCAGCGGTTGCGAATTTCCTGGGGGTCGGTCATCGGCAGCTCCTCGCCATCAGGAATCAAGGTCACACTCATCAGCGGCTCGCCAAGCTCCCTGAGCAAGGCAAGGGTAATGGGATGATCCGGCACCCGTACGCCGATGGAACGACGCTTGGGGTGCAGCAACAGGCGCGGCACCTCGGTGGTGGCATTGAGGATGAAGGTATAGGGCCCCGGCGTGTGAGTCTTGAGCAGACGGAAGACGGCGTTGTCGACCTTGGCGTAGGTACCGATCTCGGATAGGTCCGAACACACCAGGGTGAAGTTGTGGCGGTCATCCAATGAGCGCAACCACTTGATTTTCTCGATCGCTTTTTTCTCTCCCAAATGGCAGCCAAGGGCATAACCGGAATCGGTGGGATAGGCGATCACACCGCCCTGTCGGATAATGGCCGTGGCTTGGTCGATCAGACGCTTCTGGGGATTCTCGGGGTGCATCTGGAAGAACTGCGTCATCGTCGGTCTCTCCTTGGCGACTCTAAATCGGGAATGGCGGCCATGTTCGTTGTTATTTCGTACCAGCCTAGTTCAGTCTGGCCGCGAATGTGGACAGACGCGGATGCGTCCACACCGGCGCCACCGCGGTGCGCGGTACCGGGCTCATGGCGCCTGGCGCCACAGGGCCGCCCGGAAAATGGAAGTCACTGCCCAGCGAGCCGTAGAGGCCTCGTTCATCGAGCTGACGAGCCAGGTCCCGAGTCGCATCGGCGTTCTGGAATCCACTGATCAACTCGGCGGCCTCGCCGCCGGCTTCGCGGAAGGCATCGAGCAGCAGACCACGCTTGCGCCGGGTCAAACCATAACGCAACGGATGCGCCAGCACGGCCACTCCGCCCGAGTCGACGATCCACTCCACCACCTCGGAAAGATACGGCCAATGCGCCTTGACGTCGCCGGGCTTGCCACTGCCCAGATGTTTCTTGAAGGCCGTGGCGATGTCCGGCACCAATCCGGCGTCGACCAGAGCTCGGGCGAAATCCGGCCGCCCCAATGGACGCTGCTCGCCGGCCTGTTCCCGGGCACGGGCCAATGCATTGCTCAACCCCACCTTCTCGAGACGCGCCGCAATCTCCTCGGCACGCGCCTCACGAGCCTGTGCCTGCGATTCGAGCCCTGTGGACAGGGCACCCTGGGCCTCGCCAGGCAGCAACCCCACTACATGGATATTGAGGCCTTGCCACTGCGACGACAGCTCGGTGGCCGGCAGCAAGCGAATCCCCAGCGCCTCGGCGGCCGACGCGGCGGCTGCGACACCGGCCACGGTGTCGTGGTCGGTGAGCGCCATATGAGTCAGACCACGCCGATGGCAAAGTGCCACCAGATCGACAGGCGACAAGGCACCATCGGAGGCGGTGGAATGCATGTGAAGGTCGACTCCCTGGCATTCGGCCAGGCTGGCAGGCAGTTCGGAGTGCAAGATCATTGGCATGACGCCGGCAAGCGTCTTTGTCAAAATAGGTTCACCATGGTGCGCGCCCAGCGCGACCCGGTCAATCCTGGCCTTAACGAGGAACCACTGCGATGCTCTATGCGATCATCAGCGAAGATGTGAAGAACAGTCTGGAAAGACGGTTGGCGGCACGTCCCGACCATTTGGCACGACTCGAGAAATTGCGCGACGAAGGCCGGCTGGTGCTGGCCGGTCCGCACCCGGCCATCGATGCCGAGAACCCGGGCGAAGCCGGCTTCAGCGGCAGCCTGGTGATCGCCGAATTCGACGACCTGAACAGTGCCCAGGCCTGGGCTGATGCCGACCCCTTCGTGATTGCCGGGGTCTACGCGAAGGTGACGGTGAAGCCGTTCAAGAAGGTTCTTCCTTAGTTTTCCACAGGCGGTTTTTTCACAGGGACTGTGGAAAACTCTGTTGAAATGGCGCGGACGACTTGCGCCAGGCGTGATGGCCTGGCGCTCCGTGCTTATCGGCCATTTTTTGATCAGTTCTCGCCCCTGGAGACACCTTTGCCTGCCTCGCCCGACCATTCCGCGTCCCTGCCACCACTGACCGCCCTCGAACCCGCCCATCTCGACTGGCGCCAGAACGATGCCGACGGCCTGGAAGCGCCCCATTCCACAGCCTTCGACGATGTCTACTTTTCGCGCCACGACGGCCGTGCCGAAACCGAACACGTATTCATCGAAGCCAACGATCTACCGCGACGGTTCGCCGCCTGGCGGGAGACACGCCCCTTCGTGATCGGCGAGACCGGCTTCGGCACCGGCCTCAACATGCTCTGCGCCTGGGCCTGCTTCGAGAGGCACGCTCCCACGTCGGCACGGCTGCACCTGGTGTCCACCGAGAAGTATCCCCTGACTCGTGAAGACCTGGTGCGTGCGCTTGCCGCCTGGCCGGACCTGACCACCAAGACACAGCGCCTGGTCGAGCAGTGGCCCGAACCGGTGGTCGGCGTGCATCGCCTATGGCTCGACGAACGGGTGACGCTGGACCTGCACTTTGGCGATAGCGCCGAGCGCCTGGCCCAGCTCGACGGGCACGTGGACGCCTGGTTCCTGGACGGCTTCGCGCCCGCCAAGAATCCCGGCATGTGGCACCCGGCACTGTTCGAAGCCATGGCCAGGGTCAGTCGCCCCGGCGCCACCTTCGCCACCTTCACTTGCGCTGGGCCGGTCAAGCGTGCACTGAAGGCCGCCGGTTTCACCTGGCGCAAGGTGCCCGGCTACGGGCGCAAACGCGAGATGCTCGCCGGGGAAATCGCCACACCGCCCGAAGACCAGGCACGTCGCCTCACCCCCTGGTTCACGCCACCTGCCGCCCACCCGGCACGGTACGTAGCGGTGATCGGTGCCGGCTTGGCTGGCGCCAGCGTAGCGGCCGCCCTGTCACGTCGTGGCCTCGACGTGACACTACTCGACCGCAAGGGGCCTGGCGCCGGTGCCTCGGGCAATCGCCAGGGAGCGCTCTACATCAAACTGGCGGTGCAGACCAATCTTCACAGCCGCGTGTATCTCGCCGGTTTGCTGCACAGCCGGCGCTGGTTGGCCACGCTCGACCCCGAGCGCCGCCTGTGGCGGGACTGCGGCGTGCTGCAACTGGCCACCAGTGACAAGGAGGCCAGCCGTCAGGCGCGCTTCCTCGATGCCCATCGCCTTCCCGTGAGCGTGGTCGAGGGTGTGGACGCCGCAGGCGCCAGCCAACGCGCCGGCATCGTGCTGGACCATGGGGGGCTCGACTATCCGCAGGCCGGCTGGGCCTGTCCTGCCGCGCTCTGCGAACGGCTCGCCACCACCCCTGGCATTCGTTTTCGACAAGCGAATGTCATGGGTCTGGAACCTAGTGGGACGGGCTGGTCGCTATGCCTCGAAGGCGGGGAAAGGTTGTCGGCCGATCAGGTGGTGGTCGCTAACGCCGAACTCGCCAACCGCTTCGCTCAAACGGCGACGCTGCCGCTACAGCCTGTCCGTGGCCAGGTCTCGGCACTGCCCTTGCCGCCAGGAGTGCCCGAACTCCGGCGCGTCATCTGCGCCGGCGGCTACGTGCCACCGGCGCTCGGCGGCGTACTCAGTTTCGGTGCCACCTTCACGCCAAACGATAACGCCAACGATATCCGCGAAGCAGACCATGCCGCCAACCTCGAAGAGTTGGAGCGCACCCTGCCCCATTTCGTGCAGGCATTGCGCGCGGCCGGAGTCGAACTCGAGCCTGCCAGGCTCGAGGGGCGCGCTGCCGTGCGTGCCGCTAGCCCGGACAAGACGCCCTATGCCGGGCCGGTCCCCGATACCGCACGCTGGCAAGTCGATTACGCCGCTCTGAGCAAGGACGCCAAGCGCATTCCGGCCATTCCCGGCGCCCATCACCGGGGGTTGTGGATCAGCGCCGCGCATGGCTCGAGAGGACTGGCCAGCGCGCCGCTATGCGCCGAATTGATCGCATCACGGATCTGCGACGAACCGCTGCCGCTGGAGCGCCAACTGGCCGACCACCTGCATCCGGGACGGCGGATTATCAGCGAGCTGATCCGCGGCAGTTAGTGTTCTCACTCGGCCAGCTCCGCCAAGGCGTCGCGCTTCCCAACTAACGACAGGCCTGCCAAGACGAGGCAGGACCCGGTGTTTTTATCCTTCTTGAAATTAATTAAATGTTGATTTAAATATTAAGACATGAAGACACCCAAACCTCGCGCTCGTCGTCAGGCCAAGCAAACGAAAGCGCGGCGGCCGGGTCGTCCCAGCGGTGACGGCAGCGATCAGCGCGAACATCTGCTCGATGCCGCCCTCGAGCACTATGCAAACCATGGCGTCGCCGCGGCCAGCCTGCGCGGTATTGCCGAGGCAGCTGGCGTGACGCCAGCCATGGTCAGCTACTATTTCGGCGGCAAGGCAGCCCTGCTCGACGCGGTGATCGAAGAGCGTTTGCTGCCGGTGGTCGGCGAGATCCGCAGCCATCTGGAAGCCCAAGGCGATGACGCTGGCGCCTTGGTGAGCGGTTTCGTCAGTGGCATGCACGCCACCATCGCGCATCACCCCTGGCTGCCCAGGCTATGGGTGCGAGAGGTGCTCAGCGAAGGCGGTACCCTGCGCGAACTGCTGGTGAACCGTATCGCGGAGCAAGTCCCCAGGCGTCTGGCCGAATCCTTCTCGCGTGCCCAACAGGCCGGCGGGCTCAACACCGATCTCGATCCTCGCCTGCTGGTGGTTTCGCTGATCGGCCTGACCCTGTTCCCACTGGCTGCCGCTCCCTTGTGGCGACAGGTGTTCGACAGCGAGGACCTCGATAGCACCGCGCTCGAACGTCATACCCTGGCCCTTCTGGCGCGCGGCCTGGAGGCCGATCATGCTCCTTGAACATCGGCATTGGCCGGCTTGGCTGCTGGCACTGCTGATACTGGCCGGTTGCAGCGATTCTCCCCCGGTCTTGCCGGGTACGCTGGAATGGGACCGCATCGCACTGCCCGCCGAAGTCTCCGAACCGGTATTGCGCTGGGCAGTCGACGAAGGCGACCGCGTGAGCGCGGGCGACGTGCTGCTCGAACTCGATGGCCGCCGCCTGGAAGCCCGTCTCGAGGCGGCACGCGGAGACCTTGCCCGGACCGAGGCACAACTGGCCGAGCTGACTCACGGCCCCCGCGAAGAAACCATCGATGCCGCCCGCGCCGATCTCGAGCGCGCCCAAACCGCCTTGGAACAGGCTGAACGAGACTACCGGAGAAGCAGTGAGCTGCGACGCCAGAATGCCATCGCGCAGGCCACCTTCGAGCAGGCCCGTGCCAGCCGCGACCAGCTCCGCGCCGAGGTCGCGGCCCTGGAGGCCCGGCTACGCGAGCTAATCCGCGGTGAGCGCCCGGAACGCATCGCTCAGGCGGCTGCCGAGGTGGCGGCTGCCAAGGCACGCCTGGAGGAGTTGCGGCTCGATCGTGAAAGGCTGATCGTACGAGCACCACGCAACGGCCGGGTCGATGCCCTGCCCTTCCATCCCGGCGACCAACCGCCGGTTGGTGCCACCTTGGCCAGTCTGTTGGTGGGCAAAACACCCTATGCGCGGATCTTCGTCCCAATTTCACAGCGCGCGACCCTGGCCCCTGGCGATCGGGTACGCATTCACGTCGAAGGCATCGAAGCACCATTCGATGCGCATCTGGAAAGCATCCGCAGCGAACCTGCCTTCACCCCCTTCTACGCGCTGGTGGGCGACGATGCCAGCCGCCTGGTGTATCGCGCCGAGGCCAGGCTGGAGGGAGAGGCGGCTCGTCGCTTGCCTGCCGGCCTGCCAATCAGCGCGGAGCTTGCCGATGACCGGTGATGATAACAGCGCACCGGTGATCCGGGTGCGCGGTCTCAGTAAGCATTTTGGCCCCGTGGTCGCTGTTGACTCGCTCGACCTGGACGTGCATCCACGTGAGGTATACGGCTTTCTCGGCCCCAATGGCTCGGGCAAGTCCACTACCTTGCGTATGCTGTGCGGTCTGCTGCATCCCACCAGCGGCGAGATCGAGGTACTCGGTATGCGTCTGCCGAAAGAGGCCGAAGGCCTCAAGCGGCGGCTCGGCTACATGACCCAGAACTTCTCGCTCTACCGCGACCTCAGTGTCGCCGAGAACCTGGGTTTCCTGGCTGCCGTCCACGGCTTGTCGCGCGAACGGACCCGCCAGCGTATCGAGGAACTGCTGGACCGCTACTGGCTAACGGAATTGCGCCACCAGCTTGCCGGCACCTTGAGCGGTGGCCAGAAACAACGCCTGGCACTGGCTGGCGCGGTGCTGCACGAGCCCGACCTGCTGCTGCTGGACGAACCTACCAGCGCGGTCGACCCGCAGTCTCGACGCGAGTTCTGGGAGTCGCTGTTCGAACTTACCGACGCCGGCACCACCATCCTGGTCTCCACCCATTACATGGACGAAGCCGAACGCTGCACGCGCCTGGCGATCCTCGACCGCGGGCATCTGGTCGCCGACGACAGCCCCCAGCGACTTATGGAAGCGTTGCCCGGCCGCCCGTTGCTGGTGGAGTGCGACCGGCCACGCCAAGCCCAACAAGTGCTCGAGAATCAACCTGGGGTAATCGCCCTAGCTCAGATCGGTGCCTCGTTGCGCATGCTGGTCGAGGATGAGGGGCTGGAGAAGCCACTGAGCGAACGACTTCGAGCGGCCGGTATCGAGGCACGACTAGTACCCGACACCGCCAACCTCGAGGACGTCTTCGTTGCCGCCACCCGACAGCCACGGCAAACGGCGGGAGAAGCGCCATGAAACTACGACGCATGCTGGCCATCGTGCTCAAGGAGTTGCGTCAGCTGCGTCGCGACCGGCTGACCTTCGCCATGATCGTCGGCATTCCGGTGATGCAACTGGTGCTGTTCGGCTACGCCATCAACCTGGACGTGCGCCACCTGAATGCCGCGGTGATGGACCAGGCCGATACCGCCCGTTCCCGGGAGTTGGTGGCTCAGCTCGAGGCCACCCAGGTGATCGACCTCAGCTACCGGGTCGCAACTCCCCAGGAGGTCGACGACCTGATGGGCCGCGGCAAGATCAATGTGGCCGTGGTGTTGCCCGTGGACTTCGAGACGCGCCTGGAGCGCGGCGACCGTCCGGCGCTGCAACTGGTGGTCGACGGCTCCGATCAGGTAGTGCAGGCCTCGGCGCGTCAGCTCGCGCGCTTCCCGGTCCCTGACGCTGAGGGTTGGACAGAACAAGTTGCGCCGATCGAGGTAGTCAACTTCTACAATCCCGAACGGCGTGCCCCGGTCAATACCGTACCCGGGTTGATCGGGGTGATCCTGACCATGACCATGGTGCTGTTCACCGCCATTGCCCTGGTGCGCGAGCGTGAGAACGGCAACCTGGAGATGCTGATCGCCACCCCCGTTTCGCCCTGGGAGCTGACGCTTGGCAAGGTGTTGCCCTTCGTCGGCATCGGTCTGATCCAAGTCACGGTGGTACTGGTCCTGGGACGCTGGCTGTTCGCGGTGCCGGTGCGCGGTTCGCTGCTCGAGCTATACCTGGCGGCACTGGTGTTCATTCTCGCCAGCCTGTCGCTGGGCATCTTCCTGTCGACGCTGGCACGCAGCCAGTTTCAGGCCATGCAGATGGCGTTCTTCACCTTTCTGCCGCAGATCTTGCTGTCGGGTTTCATGTTTCCCTTCGCTGGCATGCCCAAGGTCGCCCAGTGGCTGGCCGAGCTGCTGCCGTTGACCCACTTCCTGCGCCTGGTGCGCGGCATCATGCTGCGCGACGCCGCCCTGCTCGAACTGTGGCCGGCACTGGCCGCGCTGGGGGTGTTTACGCTGGTGATGCTGAGCGTGGCGGTGGCGCGAACGCGGAAAAGCCTGGATTGATCCCTCGGCAAAACAGCCTTCGTGGGAATGCCGGCCTGGCGGCCGGATCGCGCAGGAAACCTGCGCTCCCACGAAAGCATCGGACCATTGCAAACCCGGTGGGAGCGTAGCTCCGCTGCGCGAGGGGGTTGGTACCACCCAGGAATGCCGGCCTGGCGGCCGGATCGCGCAGAGAATCTGCGCTCCCACGAAAGCATTGGACCATTACGGACCCTGTGGGAGCGCAGCTCCGCTGCGCGATGAGTTTGGCACCGCCCGAGAATACCGGCCTGGCGGCCGGATCGCGCAGGAAACCTGCGCTCCCACGAGGGGTAGGGCCTTTGCGAGCCCCCCCCAGTGTTTAATCTTCCGCGTCATCGGCCAGGTCGCGGCCGAAGGCGCGCCACTGGGTCAGTGTCATCACCTCGGTGGTCTCGGTCTCGAGATCGTGGGCAATGACCAGTTCGCCACGTTCGAGCTGACGCTTGAGTTGAGCGACCCAGCCGCGCATGCCTTCGCCGGTGTCGGTGGTGTCATAGCCCTGGCGGGTGACGAAGACTTCGAGCAGGGCGTTCAGGGTCTCACCCGGCAGCATGCGGTAGGGAACTTCGACGAAGCGGCCGCTCATGTTGCCGCCTCGCCGCGTTCCCAGGCCGCCAGCCGCTGCAGGAATTCGGTTTCGTCAAGCACCGGCACGTTCAGTTCCTCGGCCTTGGTCAGCTTGCTGCCGGCACCAGGCCCAGCCACCACGCCAGCGGTCTTCTTCGACACGCTGCCGGCGACCTTGGCGCCCAACGCCTGCAACCGCGCCTTGCCCTCGTCGCGGGTCATTGATTCCAACGTGCCGGTGAGCACCCAAGTCTGCCCCGCAAGAGGCTGTGGCCGCTCGCCGATCTCCTCTTCTTCCCAATGCACGCCTTGGGCGATCAGGTCATCAATGGTCTCGCGGTTATGGGCCTGGCGGAAGAAGGTGTGCACATGCGCGGCAACCACTGGTCCTACGTCTTCGACGGCCTCTAGAGCTTCCATCTCGGCCTGCATCAGCGCCTCCAGGGTGCCGAAATGGCGTGCCAGGTTACTTGCGGTGGCCTCGCCCACCTCGCGTATGCCGAGCGCATAGATAAAGCGCGGCAAGGTGGTGCGTTTGGCTTTCTCCAGTGCCGCAACCAGGTTCTCGGAGGACTTCTTGCCCATCCGCGGCAGCTCGGCGAGCCGATCTGCTTCCAGACGGAACAGGTCCGCAGGTGTCTTGACCCAATCGCGTTCGATCAGTTGGTCGATCAGCTTTTCGCCTAGACCATCGATATCCAGGGCACGGCGACTGGCGAAATGCTTGAGCGCCTCCTTGCGCTGGGCAGGACAATACAGACCACCTGAACAGCGCGCCACCGCTTCACCCTCGAGGCGCTCTATCTGCGAGTCACAGACCGGACAACGGTTGGGAAACACGATCTCGCGGGCATCCGACGGTCGCTGTTCCTCGAGTACTCTCACCACCTGGGGTATCACGTCACCGGCGCGGCGGATGCTGACCATATCGCCGATCATCACTCCCAGTCGCGCGATTTCATCCTGATTGTGCAGGGTGGCATTGGATACCGTGACCCCGGCCACCGATACCGGCTCCAACCGTGCCACTGGTGTAATAGCACCGGTACGCCCGACTTGGAACTCGACGTCATTGACCCGCGTGACCTGCTCCTGGGCGGGGAACTTGAAGGCGATTGCCCAGCGTGGGGCACGGGCAACGAAGCCCAGTTCACGCTGCAAGCGCAGGTCATCGACCTTGATCACTACACCGTCGATATCGTAGCCAAGGTCATCTCGCTGCTCACCCAGCGCGTGACAGTAGTCGATCAGCCCCTGGCTGCCACGCACCACCTTGAGCTGGACGCTGGTACGAAAGCCATAATCACGCAGCCGCGCCATCAACTCGCTATGCGTCGTGGCACCGGGATCGGGCTCGGTACGCGCCACTTGGTAGGCACTGAATTCCAGCGGCCGGGTGGCGGTGATTCTTGGGTCGAGTTGGCGCAGGCTGCCGGCAGCGGCATTGCGCGGGTTGGCAAAGACCTTGCCTCCCTCTTCACGGGCCTTCTCGTTGAGTGCTTCGAACCCTTGATGACTCATGATCACCTCACCGCGCACCTCGAGCAGGGTCGGGATACGATCGCCACGCAGCTTGAGGGGGATCGAGCGCAGGGTGCGCAGGTTGGTGGTGATGCCCTCGCCGGTGCGACCGTCGCCCCGGGTGGCCCCGCTGACCAGCATGCCGTTTTCGTAGACTAATGATACCGCGGCGCCGTCCAGCTTGGGTTCGCAGCAGAATTCGAGCGACTCGCCATCACACTCCAGCCGCTCGCCAAGGCGCTTTACGAATGCGGCAAGCTCCTCCTCGTCGAAGGCGTTGTCCAGCGACAGCATGGGCACGGCATGTTGGATCTCGGGAAAGCCCTCGGCGGGTGCCGCCCCGATCCGCTGGGTGGGAGAATCAGGTGTCACCAACTCGGGGTATTCGGCTTCGATCTCCTGCAAGCGACGCAGCAGGCGATCATACTCGGCATCGGGAATCGCCGGGTCGTCGAGCACGTAGTAGCGATAGTTGGCGTCCTCGAGCGCACTGCGCAGGCGCGAGACTTCGTCGAGAGTGTCCTTGTCAGGCTGGGTCATGCGATCCTGTCCCGGTCGAATCCATAAAGGCTCGAAGCTCGAAGCTCGAAGCTCGAAGCTCGAAGCTCGAAGCTCGAAGCTCGAAGCTCGAAGCTCGAAGCTCGAAGCTCGAAGCTCGAAGCTCGAAGCTCGAAACCAATCATCGGGTCGAAGTCTACCAACAAAACAACAACCCCGTGATCTCTCACGGGGTTGTTTTTCTTACTTTCTTATCACTTCAAACTTACAGCTAGGTTGCCTGATAGCGATGCAGCCGATGGCGCCGCTCGAACTCCTGGACGCGCTGACGGGCAAACCCCACGGTCTGGGCGGTCATCACACTGTGGTTCTCATCCTTCAACTCACCACCCAGATGGCGCACTACCACCATGGCCGTCTCGACCATCGCTTCGAAAGCTGCAGCGGTATCAGCAGCACCGGGCAGCGGCATCAGCAACGTGATGCCCGGAGTGGTGAAGTCGGCCATCGTCTCGAGCGGGAAGGTCCCAGGCTTGAGGACATTGACCATCGAGAACTGCAGCTCGCTATGCGGGTCCTCGGTCTCGAAGCGGTGGAAGATTCCCATCTCGCTGCTGTAGCGCAGACCACAGGCCAGCATCAGGTCGAGCAACGCTGCGCCGGAGAAGCCTTCCTCGTCGCGCGACATCACGCTGATGACGATGACTTCCTCGGCATGGCTCAGGGTTTCGCGGGCATGTTCGGCGCTGACATCGTGGCGCAGAGCTTTCTCGACGATCGGGTGCGGCGTAACCACACCATCCTGTGGCATGGCTTCTTCTTCCTGGATTTGCCAGGTCTCGGCCGAAGTATCCTCGCGATATTCTCGATCTGTTGTCTCGGTGGTATCACTCGCCGACCGGCGAGACGGGGTGAACAAAGGATCGTCGTAGTCGTCTTCGACCAGGGAACGCTCCTTTTGGCGCTGGCGTTGTTCCGCCTCATGCGCCTCGCGTTCGGCTTTTTCCTGCTGCCGACGACTGGCCTCGCGAGCCTTGCGTTCGGCCTTCTCCTGCTCACGCTTGAGCTTATCCTTCTTGCGCTGTGCCTTGCGTTCGGCCAGGCCCTTCTGCAACGAAGCCCCGAACCGCTGCATGGAAGCCCCCATCTTGGCCGACCCGGATTTCAGGGAGTCGGTCATGCCATCCAGGTCGACGAGCCGATAGCGTTCGGCATCGAAATGTTCGTCGTGATCATGCGGATCGGCCGATAGGCCGGAAACCACCGGCTCTCCATTTCGCCGTGCCTCGTCATCGGCCAGCGCCGACAGCGTCGGTTCGCTGCGCTCGGTATGCAGTGGCTCGCTCGGCTGCGGTTGTGCCTCATCCGCCGAAGGTTTGGGCACCGACTCGGCGGCGGGACGTTCGCTCATCTCGGCAGCCGGTGGCGCCGAAGAGGCACTCCGACGGGATTCATTGTCGGTGCTGGTGGCCTTCTTGGTACTGGTGGCCTTGGCCTGTGCCTTGTCGGACACTGCGGAGGATGACGGCGTTTCGTCCGCTGCCATTCCCTGGTTACGCCAGCTGGCCAGCACCTTGGACGGCCCAGGATGTTCCTGCCGCTGCAGCTTGGGTTTGGACCCGCCCGAGCTATAGGACGCCGGCTTGACGACGCGCGCCCCTCCATTGGGCAATTCCCAGTTGATCTCGGCGTCTCGAGCCGCCTGCTCGGGATCCGCCACCTCCCCCTTGCTCGAACCGGTCGTGTCGTTATCGACCTGGTCCAGTCGGGGCACTCGACGCTGGCGTTGCAGGCGACGAACACCATCGATCACGATGATGGTCACCAGAGCCAGCCCCAGGATGATCAGCCACTCTCTTAGTTCCATGGGTCGTCTTGCCTGTTTGCTAAGGCGCCATGCCTGAATAAGTCGTTCGACACCAGCATAGCGCGATTACCAAAAAAAGGGCCACTTTTTTTGAATGTCAAGTTATCACTTGGCCCTAGCGCAACCACCCTTCTATTGTCCCCGATCTGCATTGGTCTCCTTCCTTGGTAACCCCTTTGATGATTTCGTGCAAGTCGTTCAGGCCTCGGCCAGCACTGCCGCCTCTTCTATCCCTACCGATACCAGACGCGACACCCCCGGTTCCTGCATGGTCACTCCCATCAAACGTTCCGCGGACTCCATGGCAATCTTGTTATGAGTGATGTAAATGAATTGCACCGTTTCCGACATTTCTTTCACCAAATTGGCATAGCGTCCCACATTGGCATCATCAAGTGGAGCGTCAACTTCATCGAGCATGCAGAACGGTGCCGGATTAAGTTGAAAGATAGCAAATACCAATGACAACGCAGTGAGGGCTTTTTCTCCCCCGGAAAGCAAATGAATAGTGCTGTTCTTCTTGCCGGGAGGGCGTGCCATGATCGCCACCCCCGTTTCCAGCAAATCCTCGCCGGTCAGCGTCAACCATGCGGTTCCCCCTCCGAAAACCTTGGGGAAAAGTGCTTGCAGACCGGCATCGACCTGATCGAAGGTCTGCTTGAAACGCGTGCGCGTTTCCTGATCGATCTTGCGGATCGCGCGGTCTAGCGTCTCCAAAGCCTCGCTGAGCTCGGCATGCTGGGCCTCCAGGTAATCACGCCGCTCGGCCTGTTGATCGTATTCCTCGATGGCCGCCAGGTTGATCGCCCCGAGGCGGCGGATCTTGTCAGCGAGCCCCTCCAGGCGGCTCTGCCAAGCTGATTCGGTGGCATTGGGATCGAGCCCCTCGGCCAACTGGGCGGCATCGTGGCCCAGTTCATCGAGTTGCTGCTGCTGGACATCGGCCTTGAGCGCCAGGGCCTGGACCTGCATGCGTCCTTCCTGCAGACGCTCGCGAATCCCTTCCAGGTTGCGCTCATGCGCTTGACGCGCCAATTCCTCGTTGCGCAACTGTTCGGCAAGCCCCGCTGCCTGGTCGCGGCAGGCATTCAGCGCCTGCTCCTCCTGCGCGCGCCGATGCAGCAGCTCGTCGAGCCGCTCGCGTTCGTCCTCTTCGGGTTCGCGCAACATCTCGCGGCTTTCCTCGAGCTCCGCGCACTTCTCCTCGAGCCGTTGGCGCGACTGTTCGGAGCGGCCTTGTTGCTGCGACAACCCTTCGCGCTCGGTGGTAAGGCGTTGATGCTCCAGCGCCAGTCGCTGCGCCTGGTCGGCCAATGGCCGTTGGCGGCCTCGCAAGCTGGCCAAACGTTCCTGGGCGGTGCGTCGTTCGCTCTCCAGTGTCTCGCGCTGGGCACTACTGTCCTCGAGGATGGCCATGGCTGACTGCCAGCGATCGCGCGCGGCTTCCAGCTCCATGGCCCGTTCTTCGTGCTGTGCCTCGAGGCGCTCGAGTTCCTCGTCGAGCTCCCGGGCGCGAGCGTCGAGATGCTCCAGCCGGGTAGCCAGGTTGGCTTCCTGCAAGACGAGCTGTTGACGCTGCTGGTCCTGATCGCGCTCCTCCTGGCGGCACTGTTCGAGGGCTGCCTCGATTTCCTGGCCACGCGCCTTGACGGCCGCCAGACGATCGTCGTGCTGGACCAGGCGTGTTTCAACGCGATCCAGCTCCAGCGCCACCTCGTCGCGCCGCCGCCGACTGGCGAGCAGGCTATCGGCGACTTCGGCCGCGCCACGACGGCGCGCCCAGCCACGCCCCAGCCACAAGCCGTCGGGTGTAATCACGCTCTCGCCGGGGGGCAGTTCAGCCTGCATGGCCCAGGCGGCGTTCTGGGAATCGGCACAGCGAATACCGGCGAGCAACACGCTGGCGCCTCCGGCATTGTGGACCCGAGCGGCCAGGGAATCCTGCCGGAACTCGACGTGGGAGGCACCATCCTCGACCAAGGGCAGTTCGCCCGCTGCCAATGTGGCCAGAACATCGCGCGAGGAGTCCAGTGGAGTGACCCGAGCATTGAGCCAGGCTGACAGCACCCAGGACACGACGTCCTCCCAGCCGGGATCGACCGCCAGCCGCTCGCCCAGCCTTGGCGCCCGCTGCAGGTCGTGCTCGGCCAGATGCGTATCCAGGGCTTCGTCGTTATCGGCCAGACCCGCCTGGATCAGGGCATCCAGCGACGCCAGTTCACCCTGCAACGTGCTGCGTGTCTGGCGATCATCCTCGCGGGCCTGCTCCAGGCTGGCCAGCTCTTCCTCGACGACCTGACGCTGCTCGCGTAACGATTCGCGACGCGCCTCGAGCGTCTCGCGGGCCAATTCGACCTCGGCTAGCCGCTCGGCCAACTCGCTGCGTTGCTCGCGCAACTCGCTGACATCGGGCAACTCCTGCGACTGTTGGCGTCGACGCTGGATCTCCCCGGCAAGCGACTCCAGGGCTCGTTCGAGCCCCCTCACCTGATCCTGGGCGCGCTCGGCATCATGATTCGCCTGGCGCAGGGCGTCGCTGAAGGCAGCCCAGCGTTCTGCACTCTCGGCGTCGGCCACTTCGGCCTCCTCGAGTGCGTCCTCGAGCTGGGCCAGGTTCTCGTCGACCTCCTCGCGTTCCGGCCCTAGCGTCTCGAGGCGTTCGTCGAGGGCCTGCAAGCGTTCGTTGTCCGCTTCGCCGAGTTGATCGAGTTCGGCCAGTTCGCGCCGTGCGCTTTCCAAGTCACGGGCGAGTTGCTGGTCACGCGACCGGGCATGCTCCAGGCTCTGCTCGAGGCGCGCGATCTCGGCGGTGGTGTCGTAGAAACGCCGTTGATGACCTTCGAGTTGTTCAGCCAGACGATCATGCTCGACGCGCGCCTCTTCGAGGCGAGACTCGCACTGCCGCTGACCGAGGATCTCGCGCTCGACCTGGATCTCCAACTCGCGTACCCGGCCTTCCTGCTCGTCCTGCTGGGCACGTAGGCCACGGGCACGTAATAACGCCAGCTCGCCCTTGAGACGGTATTCCTCTTGCTTCAGGGACTGGTAGCGCTTGGCCGCCTCGGCCTGGCGCTTGAGGCGTTCGAGCTGCTTGTCAAGCTCCTCGCGGATGTCGTCCAGGCGCTCCAGGTTCTCCTGGGTACGACGCATGCGATTCTCGGTTTCGCGACGGCGCTCCTTGTACTTGGAGATGCCGGCGGCCTCCTCGAGGGTGGCGCGCAACTCCTCGGGGCGTGCCTCGATCAGTCGCGAGATCATGCCCTGACCGATGATCGCGTAGGAGCGCGGCCCCAGGCCGGTGCCGAGAAACAGGTCGGCGATATCGCGGCGACGGCACTTCTGGCCGTTGAAGAAATAGGTCGATTGAGCGTCGCGGGTGACCTGACGCTTGACGGCGATTTCGGCGTACTGGGCGTAGAGGCCGCCCATGCTGCCGTCACGGTTGTCGAACAGCAGCTCGATCGACGCCTGTCCCACCGGCTTGCGACCAGTGGAGCCGTTGAAGATGACGTCGGTCATCGATTCGCCACGCAATGTCTTGGCCGAGGATTCGCCCATCACCCAGCGCACGGCATCGATGACATTGGACTTGCCACAGCCATTGGGGCCGACGATGGCGGTCATGTTGCCATCGAAAGGCACCGTCACCGGGTCGACGAAGGACTTGAAACCGACCAGCTTGATGGACTTGAGACGCACGGTTATTCGACAACCCTGTCGATGACAACGTCGATGGGCTCGCCATCGGTATCGCCCACCGCTACCCCCTGGCGGTCGCCGAACAGGTCGCCGGCCTGGGGTGTGGCCTGCCCGCTGGTCGACACCCTGACCATGAGGCGCGCCTCTTCGACTTGGGAAAGCCGTGCCGCGTCGCTCATGGCATGACTGTCGTCAAGGGTCACGGTGAGTGGCAACTCCGACAGCGTAGTCCTGGCTACCGCCAGCGGTGGCAGTTCACCCTCCATGTCACGCGCCACCACGAACACGGTGGCGTCGTCGTCGAGCAAACCACGCAGCTCGGCATCAAGACTGACCCGCACCTGAATGCCCGGACCACGGGACTGCGCCGTCTCGAGTTCGTCGGACGCTACCCCCAGGCGGCGCTGCGCAACGGCGATGCCTTCACGCAACGCCCTGGCCGAACCGGGATCGTCGAAGCCGGCGATCGCCCGCCGCCAGTGCTCGATGGCCTGTTCATAGCGACCTTCGTCGAAAGCGTGGATCCCCAGCATGCCAAGCACGAGGGGTTGTCGCGGGTCCTTGTCGAGCGTTTCGTCGACCAACGCCTGCACCTCATCGGTCAAGGTCCGGTTGGCAACGAAGAATCGTATCTGGGCAAGCTCGCCAAGCAAGGCGGGATGGCGACCTTCCAGTTCGATCAGCCGCTCGAGCGCATCGATCGCCTCGTCTCCCTGGCCGCTGTCGCGATACAGGGGGTACAGCGACGACCATACATTGGGGTTGTCGGGCTGACGCGCGGCCTCCTGTTCGAGTCGCTCGATCATCATAGGCAGGGAGCGCTCCGGGTTGTTGCGCACTTCCTGCTGCACCGTGAACAGCCTCAGGTCACCCTCGGCACCCTGTTGCTGGTACCAGAGCACGCTAGCGATCACCACGGCGACCATGACCAGAGGCACGGCCAGTCGCCCGGACAGCGGCGACTTGAGCGGGCGACGCTGCGTCGCCTCGGTATCCTCGAGAAGGCTACGCTCCAGGTCCAGACGGTCTTCGTCAAAGCGCGCCTGATCGATTTCGCCTCGCGCCAAGGCCGCTTCCAGGGATGCAAGACGACGACGAAAGATCGCCACGTTCTGGTCGGCGGTACGGTCGTTGGCCTCGAAGTCCTGCTGGGCCGCGTGCAGTGTCCGGGCACCGCGCAGGGGCGATACCAGCAGCCACAGCGCGAGTACCAGAAGCAGGCCGAAAGCTACCCAAAGCAACGTCATTCGGTCCTCTCGCGTTTGATCAGGGCATCGAGCCGGGCGCGCTCGTCAGCCGACAACTGGCGCACCGACGCTTGGCGGCGAGAGCGTACGATCAGCATCACCACCACGCCACCGACGACGACCAGTGCACCTGGCAAGCCCCACAACAGCCAGGTGCGACCTTCCAGGCGTGGGTTGTAGAGCACGTAATCCCCGAAACGATTGACCATGTGATTGCGGATTTCAATATCCGAGCGACCATCCTGCAACAGCGTGTAGACCCGCTCGCGCATGTCGGCGGCAACCGGGGAATTGGAGTCGTCGATGGCCTGGTTCTCGCACTTGGGGCAGCGCAGCGACGCAGTCAGGTCGCGGTAGCGCTGTTCGAGCACCGGGTCGTCGAATTCACGCACCTCGACGGCGCCCAGCACCAGGCCAACGACCAGCAACAATGCCAGCAAGGCCAACCCTCGTCGGATCACTGCCATTTGCGTACCTCCGGCAGAATCGTCTGTTCGACGTCCTCGGGCTTGATGTAGCCCGTGTGGTGATAGCGTATGATCCCGTCACTGTCGACCAGGAAGGTCTCCGGCGCCCCGTAGACTCCCAGCTCGAAGCCGAGATCGCCTTCGGGATCGAAGATGTTGACCTCGAAGGGGTTGCCGAACTCCTCGAGAAACTCGCGCCCCTTGGCTCGGGTATCCTTGTAGTCGACACCGACCAGTCGCACCCCGCGCTCGGCCAACGACAACAACTGCGGCATCTCCTGCTTGCAGGTTGGGCACCATTCCCCCCACACGTTGACCAGGGTCACTTCGCCCTGGAACAGGGATTCGTCGACCACTGCCTCAGGATCTTCCAGGGTCGAGAGCTCGAATGCCGGGAACTCCCGGGCCAGCAGAGCCGAATCGCGGTGGAAGGGATCCAGCGACAGGCCCAGGTAAAGAAACCCGGACAGCAGCAGAAACCCCGCCAGGGGCAACAACAGCAACAAACGCCGCTTCATGCCGGCACCTCGCGAGTCGAAGGCGCCTGCTGTGACGTCTGTGGCTGGCGCTTCAGCCTGTAGCGGCGATCGACCACCGCCAGTATACCGCCGGCGGCCATCAATAGAGCGCCGAGCCACAACCAACGCACGAAAGGCTTGAACTGGATACGCATTGCCCAGGCGCCATCCCCCAGATCCTCGCCCATGGCCACGTAGAGGTCACGGAACAGGCCGGGGCGCAGCGCCACCTGGGTCATTGGCATGCCGCGCGCGATGTACAAGCGCTTCTCCGGCACCATGGTAAAGGAGCGCGAGCTGCCATCGCGGCTGACCTCGATGAAAGCCGTGTCAGCCAGATAGTTGGGGCCACGGCGACTGCGCAGGTCGTTCATGGTGAAGGTATAGCCCGCGACCTCGACGCTATCCCCCGGCGCCAGGCGAACATTGCGCTCGACGGTGTAGTTGGAGACCACTGCCACGCCGATGATGGTCACCGCCACGCCCAGGTGGCCAAGCACCATCCCCCAGTAAGCAAGCGAAAGCCTGCGCAGGCCGGCACTCGGCGATCCGGCTTGACGGATCTTGTCGAACAGGTCGCGCACCATGGGCAGCACGATCCACAGCGCCGCCACCAACCCCAACGACACCCACAGGTTCCACTCTCCGCCGACCACCAGCGGGGCCAGGATACCGATGACCAAGGCCGCCAGACCAGCCAGACTCAGGCGCCGGAACAGCTCGCGAGCCGACATGCGCTTCCAGCGCGAGCTGGGCCCCAACCCCATGAACACGCACAGGATCACGGTCAGCGGCACGAACAAGGTGTTGAAGTACGGAGGCCCTACACTGATCTTGCCCAGCCCCAAGGCATCGAGCAGCAACGGATAGACGGTGCCCAGCAGCACAGTAACGGTCACGATCACCAGCAGGATATTGTTGATCAGCAGCAGGGCGTCTCGCGACATCCAACTGAAGGGCACGACATGCCCGACCCGCGGTGCACGCAGGGCGAACACCAGCAGCGACAAGCCAACGGTGATGCCCAGCAGCGCCAGGATGAACAGGCCGCGCGAGGGGTCATTGGCGAAAGCGTGCACCGAAGTCAGCACGCCGGAACGTACCAGGAAAGTTCCCAGCAGCGACAGCGAGAAAGTCAGGATCGCTAGCAGCACTGTCCAGCTCTTGAAGGAACCACGCTTCTCGGTCACCGCCAGCGAATGCAGCAATGCCGTGCCGGCCAGCCAGGGCAGCAACGAGGCGTTTTCCACCGGGTCCCAGAACCACCAGCCACCCCAGCCAAGTTCGTAATAGGCCCACCAGCTCCCCAGTGCGATACCCACGGTGAGGAAGGCCCAGGCGATATTGGTCCAAGGGCGCGCCCAACGCGTCCAGGCGGCATCCAGGCGGCCACCCAGCAACGCAGCGATGGCGAAGGCGAACACCACCGAAAAGCCCACATAGCCCATGTAGAGCATCGGAGGATGGATGATCAGGCCGAAGTCCTGCAACAGCGGGTTGAGGTCGGCACCGTCTTGGGGCACCGAAGGCAGCAGCCGCGCGAAGGGGTTGGAAGTCACCAGTACGAACAGCAGGAAACCGGTACTGACCATCCCCATCACGCCCAGCACCCGCGACACCATGTCCTCGGGCAGGTTGCGCGAAAAACGGCTCACCGCGAACGTCCAGCCCGCCAGCATCAGGCTCCACAACAGCACCGAACCTTCATGGTTGCCCCATACGGCGCTGAACTTGTAGTACCAGGGCAGCATGGAGTTGGAGTTGTTGGCGACGTTGGCCACGCTGAAATCGTCGAGCATGTAGCTCGCTGTGAGACACAGATAGGCGAACACCACGAACAGGAACTGCCCGGCCGCCATGGGCCGGGCGAAGGCCATCCACAAGGGACGGCGAGTGGCGGCACCGGCCAGTGGCATGACCGCTTGGAAGAACGCCATCAACAAGGCGATCACCAAGGCAAAGTGGCCGATTTCGGGAATCATCTTGGTCAGCATGGCAACTCCGGGCTAGTCGGCGCCTTCGACTTTCATGCCAGTGTACTTATCGGCATAGTCGGATGGCGAATATCCCGCCGCCTCCAGGGCTTCGGCGACTTCGCTGGGCATGTAGTTCTCGTCATGCTTGGCCAGCACTTGGTCGGCACGGAAATGGCCGCTTTCACTCAATTTTCCGACCACCACCACGCCCTGTCCCTCGCGGAACAGGTCCGGCAGGATACCGCTGTAATGGACATCCAGTTCTTCGACGAAATCGGTGATGACGAACTCCACGTCGAGACTATCGGGATTGCGCGAGACGCTGCCCTCCTTGACCATTCCGCCAGCGCGGATCTGACGCTCGATGGGGGCCTCGCCGGCCGCGATCTGGATCGGGCTGAAGAACAGGTTGATATTGGCTCGCAACGCGTAAAGGGTAAGCCCCACGGCGATCGCGGCCAGCGATACCAACCCCAGGATCACGAACAATCGTTGCTTGCGTTTAGGCGTCATTGACTTCTTTCCTCGGCATCTCGCTCATGGCACGCCGTTCGCGACGTTTGAGGTCGCGCAACAGGCTGCGCCGCTCGACCCTGGCATGGATCAGGGAGCCGAGCATCAGGGCCGCCGTCATGCACCATGCGGCCCATACGTAGGGGGCATGCCCTCCCATCGCCAGAAATTCCTGCAGGGAATCGAAGGCCATCATCCCTCCTCCCGCGCCAAGTCTCGCACCCAGCGCTTGTTTGACTCCCGGCGCAGAATTTCGCTGCGGGTGCGCATCAGGGTCAAGGCGATGAAGAAACTGTAGAACCCCAGCACCATCAGCAGCAGCGGCCACCACATTTCAGCGGGCATCGAGGGCCGCGAGGTGATGGTGAAACTCGCCGGTTGGTGCAGGGTGTACCACCAGTCGACGGAATACTTGATGATCGGGATGTTGACGACCCCGACCATGGCTAGCACCGAGGCTGCCCGGGAGCCGCTATCGCGGCTGGCGAAGGCACCGCGCAGGGCGATCACGCCGAAATACAGGAACAGCAGGATCAGCATCGAGGTCAATCGCGCGTCCCACATCCACCAGGTCCCCCAGGTCGGCAGGCCCCACACCGCGCCGGAGAACAACGCGATGAAGGTCATCGCCGCCCCCAGCGGCGCCATCACCGCCGCCGCCATATCGGCGACCTTGATCTTCCACACCATGAATACCACCGCGGCCAGCGCCATGCCGACGAAAATCGACTGTGCCAGGAAGGCCGCCGGAACATGCACATAGATGATACGGAAGCTATTGCCTTGCTGATAATCCGCAGGGGCGAAAGCCAGCCCCCAGACGCTTCCCACCAGTATCAGCATGGCGGCAGCGGCCCAGAACCAAGGCTGCAGGCGCTCGCTGATGTCGTAGAACCACTTGGGAGAACCAAGCTTATGAATGAAGGCCCACATGCCCCATCTTACCTCTCAACCATTGATACTGATGCGCAACGCTGCGGCAATGGCCCAAGGCGCCAGCATCAGAGCCGTCGCCAGCAACGCCCCGAGGATTGCCAGGTGCGCCGCACCGCCATCACCGAGAATCGCCGCCTGCACCGCACCAGCCCCGAAAATCAATACCGGAATGTAAAGCGGCAACACCAGCAACGACAGCAATACACCGCCCCGGCTCAGTCCCACCGTCAGCGCCGCGCCAATGGCACCGATCAAGCTCAGGCTGGCACTACCCAGTGCCAGCGACAGTGCCAACATCAGATAACTGCCCGCCGGCAGTGCCAGCATCAACCCCAGCACCGGAGCCATCAACGCCAACGGCAAACCGGTCAACAGCCAGTGCACGGCCACCTTGGCCAGCACCATTGCCGGAAGCGGCTGCGGGGCCAGCAGCAACTGTTCGAGGCAACCATCATCGAAGTCGGCACGAAACAGCGAATCGAGTGACAACAACGTCGCCAGCAGTGCCGCTACCCATAGCAGGCCCGGAGCGATCGACGCCAGCAACTCGGGGTCCGGGGATATGCCCAGCGGAAAAAGCGTGATCACCAACGCGAAGAACACCAGCGGATTCAGGACCTCGCTGCGCCGGCGCAGCATCAGGATCAGGTCACGCCGTACGGTCGCCGCTATTGCGACCCCGAGCCCTCCCTTGGGTTCAATGGCCCGCATCGATTCAGTGGCCTGCATGTACCGCTCCCCGGCCCAGTCGGATACGCCGCAACTCTCCCAAGGGTGTCAGGTCATGATGCGTGGTCAGTAGCACACTGCCTCCTCGCCGCGCATGTGCCAGCAGCCGCTGCTCGAACTCTGCGACGCCATCGCGGTCGATGGCGGTGAAAGGTTCATCGAGTATCCACAAGGGGCGCTCGATCAACTCAAGTCTGGCCAGGGCGATGCGTCGCTGCTGCCCTGCCGACAACTGGGCGGCGGGAATGTCCTCGAACCCCATCAGACCGACCGCCGCGAGCGCTTTCATGCGCGCGTTCTCGTTACCGGTCTCGCCGGCCAGCGCCTGATACCAGGCCAGGTTCTCCAGCGGCGTCAACGCTGCTTTCACTCCCGGGGCGTGCCCCATATAGAGGAGGTTGGCGAGAAAGTCGCCACGCACTTGGCGCATCGGGGAACCGCACCAGTAGAGTTCGCCACGGTAATCGGCCAATTGCCCCGAGAGGATCTTCAGCAAGGTAGTCTTGCCGCTGCCATTGGGGCCCTCGATGCACACGATTTCACCGCTACCGACCTCGATATCCAGGTCGGCGAACAACCAGCGATCGTCACGTTCACACGCCAGGTGTCGCGCCTCCAGGCGGAAGGTCACCTTCATCTCCAAGCCGGGGAATCCGCCCGGCACTTTACATGGAAAGCCACCGCCTCGCCAGCGCAGCGGCTGTGTCAGCCAGTCGCAGCAAGGCATGTCAGCTATTCCATCATGCCATTTTTGTCCTGGATCATCTCACAACCTTACACCGGCTGGGCTTGCCAGCCGCGAGCGGGCTGCTATGATGCGGGAAGTGCTGTAAATATCAACAGGTCTCCACGCGCCTTGCCGCACTCCAGGGAGAACACACATGCCGCACACCACACCGCATTACCTGCACCGCCTGGCCAACCTACCACTGACCGACGCCTGGGAAGAGATCGACGCCACCGACTTGATCGAGGTTCCGCTATTGGGACGCGTCTCCGCCGGGCTGCCGATCGAGGCCTGCCCCGACCAGTCCAGCGTCTACGTTCCCTCGCGCATGGTGCGGCGCAATACCTACGCCCTGCGGGTGTGCGGCGACTCGATGATCGATTGCAATATCCACGACGGCGACGTGATCATCATCGAACGACAAGAGAGCGCCGAAAACGGCGAAACCGCAGTGGTTATGATCAACAGCCAGGAAGTCACCCTGAAGAAACTGTATATCGAGAAATCCGGTGTGCGTCTGCAACCGGCCAACGAAAGTATGCCTCCTATCTACCTAAAGAACGACGATATTCAGGTGTTGGGACTCGTCATGGGAGTGATGCGACAATCCGCCAGTGCCGCCTGATGTCTTATCCGATCCCCGATCTCCCCTCCGGCGAGTGGCAGGAAAGCGAGCTGGAGGTGGAAAAGAGCCGTTTCATCACTTGGGTGAATCATGCCCCTGAGGTCGCTGACTTCGAGGCGTTGCTGTCGCGTGCCCGCGAACGACATCCCAGTGCCAGCCACCATTGCAGTGCCTTTATCGCCGGCCCCCCGGGTGAGCAGCAGGCCATCGGCTTCTCGGACGACGGCGAACCCGGCGGCACCGCCGGTCGCCCCATGTACCAAGTGCTCGAAGGCTCCGGGATGGGGCAGATCGGCTGCGTGGTAATCCGCTACTTTGGGGGTACCAAGTTGGGTACTGGGGGTTTGGCCCGCGCCTATTCCCAAGCGGTCGCGCAGGCCCTGGAATCGCTGCCGACCCGCGTCTTCACCCCACGTATCTCACTGCGCTTGAAACTCGATTTCGCCGGCGAAGCAGAAGCCCGTGCTTGGCTGACCAGCCAGAACGTGCCTATCGAACATGCCGACTACGCGGCCGATGGCGTGGTGTTGACGGTGGCCTGGCCAGACGAAAAAGCCCGTGATATCAGCCCGCTGAAGGCGCGGTTACGCGGCCGGCTGGAGTGGGTGTCCGACTGAGCCGACCTCACTCCAGACGCCCCTCGCAACTGCCCAGCGCCACCTGGTAGGACAGCTCGATGTGGTGCTCGAGAAGGGCCCGGGCGCCCTTGACGTCGCGGTTCAGGGCCAGCTCGACCAGTTCGCTGTGCTGGCCATCCAGGGTCCGACGGATCTCCGGCACACCCGGCGCCATGCGTCGATAGCGATCGAACTGGTCGTGCAGCTGGTCGATGAAACGTAACAGCCACACCGAACCGCACGGCGCCACTAGGGTGCGGTGGTAGCGAGCATGCAGCAGCTCCCACTGGTCTACCTCAGCGGAGGCCATGTCGGCGCGCTTGAGGCGATGCGCCGCCGCCAGCAGCTCCGACTCCCATTCCGCGTCGCCATGCTGGATCGCCCGCTCCAGCGCCATGCCCTCCAGCTCGCGGCGCATCTCGGCAATATCGTCGAGCTCCTCGCGAGCCAGCCGCGGCACGCGAAACCCGCGCTGGTTCTCCTGGATCAACAGTCCATAGGCCGCCAGCCGGTTGAGCGCCTCGCGTAGGGGGCTCAAGCCGACCGCATACCGCTCCCTCAAGGAGCTGATGGCGATCTTCTGGCCCGCTTCGAAACGGCCATTGACCAAGTCCTGGCGCAGGGTATCGAAAATACGACTGCCCCTCGTCGTGGCGGCCTCCTCCCGCTTGGGTACTGCCATTGCTGCCTTCCTCGCTCATCTTCGCTCATCATAGCTTGACGCAACTTTGCCAAACAATTTATATTCTAGCTCAAATAATCGATTTTTCATACAAAAAGACGATTCTTTATGAATAAATCTGCAAGTCATGTCAGCATCCTATTTGTGCCACTTCCAGCGCCAGTCGTCGGGCGCAGCGCGCTCCCGGAGACGATCTCTCGAGGAAGCGCGTGATGTCGGCCAGCCAGCGTCGCCTGTTCTGGGCCTTCCTGCGTATCGGGCTGTTCGGCTTCGGCGGCGGCCCGTCGATGATCCCGCTGATCCGCGCGGAAGTCGTCTCCCGCCATGGCTGGCTCGACGACGATGAGTTTGCCGACATTCTGGCCATCGCCAACACGCTGCCCGGCCCCATCGCCACCAAGATGCCGGGCTATATCGGCTATCGGGTCGGCGGTATCGCAGGTTGCCTCACTGCCGTCATCGCCGTCATCGGTCCCACCATCGTTGCCATGATCGCCCTACTCGGTCTGTTCAGCCGCTATCGCGACGTGACCTGGATCCAAGGTATGGGTCAGGGAGTCGTGCCGGTGGTGATGGTGATGATGGCGCAACTGACCTGGGACTTCTGGCAGAAATCCCGCCTCACGCTGGGCTGGCTGGTCAGCCTGGCGCTGGCGACATGTGCCGGCGGCTTGATCTACTGGCTTGGCGTGCACCCCGGTTGGATCATCGGTGCCGTATTGATCACCGCACTGCTGCGGCCTACCCCCAGAGCGGTCAAAGGAGTGGCCCGATGATCTATTGGCAACTGTTTCTGGCCTTCTTCATCCCCAACATCATCGGCTATGGCGGTGGTCCGGCGATCATCCCCCTGATCGAGGCCGAGGTGGTCGGCCGCTACGGTTGGATGGGTGCTCAGGAGTTCGCCGAAACCCTGGCACTGGGCAACGCCCTACCCAGCCCCATCGCCACCAAGATGGCCGGCTACGTGGGCTATGACGTGGCCGGCATCGGCGGGGCCGCCGTCGCGGTGTTCGCCACCGTGGTGCCATCGCTGCTGCTGATGCTGGGGGCCCTGGGCCTGCTCTATCGCTATCGCGAGTCGCCGCGCGTCAAGCGCATGAGCCAATGGGTACGCCCGGTGATCGCGGTGATGATGGCCTGGCTCAGTTGGAGCTTCTTCAGTGAGGGCCTAAGCGGTGCGGGACTGATCCACACCCTGCTGATCGGCATCGTAGCGGCTATCGCCCTGTTGCGGTTCAGGGTCCATCCGGCCTTCGTGGTCATGGCGGCCCTGATCTATGGAGGGCTTTTTCTCGGTTGACCACACATCCCGCACGGCCCGCAACGACAAGAAATATCCGATGACGGGATCACGCGCTCACACGCCGTCGATGAACGGCTTCCACCATCACACCACAACACAAAAGGTGTTCGACATGACGCGTAACAAGCTGACTTTCACTACTACCATTGCCGCCATCGGCCTCGCTTCAAGCCTGGCGCTGACATCCACGGCCCAAGCCGACTATCCTGAACAGGATATCCGCCTGGTAATCCCCTATGGGCCGGGTGGCGCCACCGACATCATCTTTCGCCTGATCTCCCAGGAAGCCGAAAAGCATCTCGGCGAGTCCGTGGTGCCGGTCAACATGGCCGGGGCCGGCGCGACGCTGGGATCGCGCCACGTCAAGGACGCCCATCCCGATGGCTACACGCTGCTCGGCAGCCACGACACCATCGCGCTGTCGAAGCTGGCAGGAACCGTGGATTATTCCTACGATGCCTTCGAACCCATCGCCCTGCTGACCCAGACCATCAACATCCCTACCACCCATGCCGACCACCCGGTGCAGAGTGCCGACGAGATCGCCGACTACGTCCGCGAAAACCCCGGCGAAGTCCGCTTCAGCATGATCCCAAGCTCCACCGATCATTTCTTCTGGGCGCAGTTCTTCGATGCCGCCGGCATCGACATGGCCGACGTGCGGCTGGTCGGCTATCCCGATACCGGCGAACAGGTCTCGGCGTTGATGGCCAAGGAAATCGACTTCGCCATGTTCAACCTCCCCTCCGGAGGCGCCTTCTACGAGGACGGCACCTTCCGCCCGCTCGGCGTGGCTCATCCCGAGCGTCTCGATGGCCTGCCAGACACGCCTACCCTGCGTGAGCAGGGCATCGAGCTCGATCACTCGACCAGCCGTGGCCTGTTCGCGCCCAAGGGAACGCCTCAAGAAGTGCTGGACAGCGTCGCCGAGGCCTACAGCAAGGCGCTGGAGAACGAGACGCTGCAGGGGCGGATCGAGAGCGAATTCGGTTCCGTGGCGCGCTTCCTGGCCGGAGACGACTATCGCGAATTCCTTGACCAGAACGAAACCGGGCTGACTGCCGCCGCACAAAGCATCGATTTCCAGAACTAAAGCGACTCACGTCGCCGGCCCTTCCGGCCCACCGGAAGGGCTCACACTGGAATCCTCGGGAGTTCTCGACATGTATCGACTCACCAAAGACCGAGCACTGGCACTGGCCATGCTGCTGCTGATCGCCATCATGCTGGTGGAGTCCGGCAACATTCCGGAAAAGACCAGCTGGCAACCATATGGCTCGGCATTGTTCCCGCGCATCCTGCTGTCCGTGATCGGCGTGCTGGCGGCCGTAATCCTGATCAAGTCGCTGTTGACCCAACCGTCGCCGACCGGCGCCTTTTGGCCAGCGATCAAGGCCTACCTGTCCAACAATCGCAAGATCCTGCTGTTGTTCGCGCTGTTCGGCCTGTACGCCGCCCTGTTGCCACTGGTCGGCTATATCGCCGCTACGCTGGGATTTCTCCTGCTGTCGCTTGCCCTGCTGTTGGGCATCGACTCGAGGCGCAAGTGGACGATCATCCTGGCCGTCAGCGGCACGCTAGTGCCTCTGGTCTATGTCGTCTTCCGCTTCGGCCTCAACGTCTGGCTGCCCTGACCTTATCGGAGTGAGAAACCATGGCTGACTTCTTTCTGCAAGCCTTGAATCAGGTCGGCAACCCGGCAGTGCTGGCTCTGATTACCATCGGCGTGATGTTCGGCATAGTCGGTGGCAGCATCCCCGGCTTCACCGTGACCATGGCGATTCTGGTGGTCTTCCCCTTCACCTTCGCCATGGATCCGGTCAGCGGCGTGGCACTGATGATTGGGGTCTTCGTGGGCGGTTATTCGGGTGGCATCGTCTCGGGCGTCATGCTCGGCATCCCCGGCACGCCCTCCTCGATCACTACGGTCTACGACGGCTACCCCATGGCCCAGAACGGTGAACCTGGTCGTGCCCTGGGGATCGGTATGCTGGCCTCCTTCTTCGGCACCGTGATCAGTGTGGGGGTGCTAGTATTCTTCGGGCCGCTGATCGCCGGCTTCAGCATGAATTTCCGCCCCTGGGAGATCACCGCGCTGATCGTCTTCGCCTTGACCCTGGTGGCCGGCCTGTCCAACGGCGCGCTGCTCAAGGGACTGCTGGCGGCGGCGCTGGGACTCCTGATCACCACAGTCGGTTACGACCGCAACAGCAACCTGCGCTTCGACTTCGGCTTCGAACCCTTGAACTCCGGCTTCGAGATCCTGCCAGTGATGATCGGCGTATTCGCCTTCTCGCAACTCATGAGCAACCTCGAGCAACTGAGCGACGAGCGCGCTACGAGCCAGCGCGTCGATACCAAGGTGGCAATTCCCTACCGCCAGATCCTGGTGGACCTGGCCGGGCAAAAGCTCAATACCCTGCGCTCGTCGTTGATCGGCAGCCTGGTGGGGGCATTGCCCGGCACTGGCGGCACGGTCGCCAATTTCATCAGCTACGACCAGGCCAAGAAGTTCTCGCGCCATCCGGAGCGTTTCGGCAAGGGAATTCCCGACGGTATCGTGGCCTCGGAGTCGTCCAACAACGCGGTGGCCGGTGGCGCCTTTATCCCCACCCTGGCATTGGGCATCCCTGGAGACCTGCCGATGGCGATCATGATGGGGGTGCTGATCCTTCACGGCATCACCCCCGGGCCACTGATGTTCGAGCAGAATCCGATACTGGTTGGCGCCATTTACGTCAGCCTGCTGTTCGGTGCCGTGATCATGGTCATCTGTCAGCTCATGCTGGTGCGCTGGTTCGCCAAGATCTCGTTGATTCCCCAACAGATTCTAGTACCGGTGGTACTGATGCTGTGCGCCATCGGCGCCTATGCCCTGAACAATAACCTGTTCGACATCTGGGTGCTGTTCGGCTTCGGCATCGTCGGCTACCTGCTGTGGAAGGCCGCCGTTCCCCTGACCCCGCTGATTCTCGGCGTGGTACTGGGTAATAACCTCGAGCGCCAGCTCTTCCGCGCCCTGGAACTGGACAGCAACTGGCTGACCTTCCTGACTCGACCGCTGTCGGCGCTGTTCCTGGCGCTGGCCGTAGCCTCGGTGGTGTTCTCGATCCTCCAGAACCGCAAGATCAACCGCAATCTCAAGGCTCAGGGCAGCGATGCGTGAGCCACGTCAAGGAGCAAGCAATGCAGCATGATGCCCTCTACTACTCCGGCCCGTCGCGACGCATGGTCACCTTCGGCAGTCGTGGCATGGTTGCCACCTCACAGGCATTGGCCGCCCAGGCGGGCCGTGACATATTGGGCCAAGGCGGCAATGCCGTGGACGCGGCAATCGCCACTGCCGCGGCCTTGACCGTGACCGAGCCGACCTCCAACGGTCTCGGCAGTGACGCCTTCGCCATTGTCTGGATCGACGGCAAGTTACACGGTCTCAATGCCAGCGGCCCGGCGCCGCAGAGTATCTCGATCGACGGCGTGCGCGCCCTGGGCCATGAGCGGATGCCCGTGCATGGTCCCCTACCGGTCACAGTTCCTGGAGCCCCTGCGGCCTGGGCAAGCCTGTCGAAGCGCTTCGGCAAGCTGCCGTTCCCTGAGTTGCTGGCCCCGGCCATCGAGATTGCCGAACGGGGCTTCCCGGTCTCGCCGGTGGTCCATCAGATGTGGGCCGAAGCCTTCGAGGATTACCGCGCCCACGACGACACCGCCTTCGCGCCGTGGTTCGACACCTTTGCGCCAAATGGCCATGCTCCGCGTCCCGGCGAGATGTGGCAGGCACCGGATCACGCTGCCTCACTCAGAGCCATTGCCGATAGCAACGCCCGGGCATTCTACGAAGGAGAGCTGGCAGACAAGATCGACGCCTTCTTCCGCGAGCACGGTGGCTTCCTTCGCAAAGAGGATCTAGCCGCTTACGAGCCGCAGTGGGTCGACCCGATCGCCACCCGTTATCGCGACCACGATATCTGGGAGATTCCGCCCAACGGTTGCGGCATGATCGCCCTGCAGGCGCTCGGCATGCTCGAGGCCCTGGGCGAGGAGGGCCGCGACCCGGTAGAGACCCTGCACCGGCGCATCGAGGCCACCAAACTGGCCTACGTCGACGGCCTGCGCTATATCACTGATCCCGGCGAGATGGGCCCGAGCGTGGAGCAGATGCTGTCTCCCGACTACCTTGCGCGGCGCGCCGGGCTGATCGGCGAACGCGCCCTGGATCCAGAACCCGGCAATCCGATCATGGGAGGCACCGTTTACCTCGCCACCGCCGATGGCGACGGCAACATGGTGTCGTTCATCCAGAGCAACTTCAAAGGCTTCGGTTCCGGCATGGTGGTACCGGGGACCGGCATCAGCATGCAGAACCGTGGCTGGTCGTTCTCACTGGACCCCGAGCACGCCAATTATCTGGCCCCGGGCAAACACACCTACCACACCATCATTCCAGGGTTCATCACCAGGAACGGTCAAGCCGTGGGACCGTTCGGCGTGATGGGCGGTTTCATGCAACCGCAGGGTCATGTGCAGGTGGTCAGCGCCATGCTCGACGACCACCTCAACCCACAGGCCGCTCTGGACCTGCCGCGATGGAAATGGACCGAAGGCCTCACCGTGGAGGTCGAACCCGACTTCCCCGACCACCTGGCCCAGGCGTTGATGCGCCGCGGACATCGCATCGTCAAGCGTGCGGATTCCCTGAGCTTCGGCCGCGGCCAGGTCATCCTCCGCGACCCGAACAGCGGCGTGCTGTGCGGCGGCACCGAACCACGCACCGATGGTGCCGCCATACCCTTTTGACCTTTGGAAGTGCACGGCATGCCCGTTGGGCATGCCGGTCATTCACAACGACAAGGAGAAGCCTTATGTCGACTCCGTTGAAACCCATCCTCGATAACGCCAAGATCCCACAACCATCGTGCTGGCGCTACCTTGCCGGTTCACTGGCGGCCATCAGCCTGGGTCTCGCGACCCTGGCGGGCGCGGCCCAGGCAGCCGACTATCCCGAGAAGCCGGTCGAGTTCATCGTCCCCTGGTCACCAGGTGGCGGCAGCGACACCTTGATGCGCATCGTTTCCAACCACATCGAGTCACATCTGGCGCAACCCATGCCAGTCATCAACATGCCCGGCGTCAGCGGCACGGTAGGCCTGGCCGAACTCGCCCAGCGCGAAGCGGACGGCTACACCGTGGGTCAAGTACACGACGGTTTCCTGGTCTCGCACCACACTGGCTTGACCCAGCACAACTGGGATGACTACGAGCCCGTGGCTGCAATCACGGCATCGCCACAGTATGTCACCGTGAACCCCGACCGGGGCTGGGAAACCTTCGAAGATTTCGTCGAATACGCCCGCGAGAATCCAGGAGAAGTGCGCTTCGGCGTCACACTGGGTGGCGTCCCCCACCTGCATGCCGCGATGATCGAGGAGGCCGAGAATCTGTCCTTCCGATATGTCGGCTTCGAAGGCACTGGGCAGCGTATCCGCGCCTTGGTCGGCGGTCATATTGACGCTGCCATGGGGGACATCGCCTCCAGCCACCAGTTCGTGAATAACGGCGACCTGCGTTTCTTGGCCGTGGGACACAATGAACGCATGCGTCAGACGCCCGACGTACCGACCCTGCAGGAACTCGGCTACGACGATCTCAACCTATCGATCCTGCGTGGCGTGATCGCTCCCCAGGGCACGCCGCAAGAGCGCATCAACGTGCTCGCCGGCGCCCTGGAAGCCATGGCTACCGAAGAGGACTTCGTGAGCAGCGTCAACAACGCCGGGGCGGAAGTCCAATTCATGGCACCGGATGAGTACCGCGCCCACCTTGAGGTGTTGGACGACACCGTGGAACGCCTGGCCGGAAATCTCAAGCAATGAGCAGCTCCACCCCCCAAGCCCGGTCGCCTGGCGACCGGGTCTGTCAGAAGGAGGCACGCGCCAAGGCCATGGGGCATATCGTCCTCAATGGCCTGATGGCGGCCCTGTTCGCATCCCTGTTCGTGCGTGCCGGCGACCTGCCCTCGTCGATGTGGGAACCCCTGGGCTCGGGCACCTTTCCGCGCCTGATCCTCGCGGTAATGATGGTCTTCAACCTGCTGATCATCGCCAAGGAAGGACGTCGCTACATGGCTTGCCAGCCATTGGCGCCGCATGCCGTGCGTGACTGGCTTTGGCGACATCGGCTGGCCTTCGGGGTGCTGGGCCTGTTCACTCTGTTGACACTGGCGGTGCCGCTGGTCGGCTTCCGCTGGGCAAGCTTGCCGTTTCTCATCGCTTGCCAGTTCTTGCTCGGAGCCCGGCGTCCGAGAGCGCTGCTGATCGCACTGGTGATCGCCGTGGTGATGTCGTTCGGTGTTGACGCCCTGTTTCGCCATGTCTTCACCATTTCACTGCCGCGTGGGGTGTGGGGATGATCCACCGCCAGTGGCCGAATGCTGATTCGGGAGCCAGACCATGATGGAAGCCATACTCTCCGGAGCAGAGCAGCTGTTCAATCTTCCCACCCTGCTGACCATGTTGGTGGGTGTGACTGCGGGTGTGATCGCCGCCGCCATCCCCGGCTTCACCATCACGATGGCTATCGTGCTGACCTTGCCGTTGACCTTCACCATGCCACCGCTGCAGGGTGTGGCGACCATGCTGGCGGTGTACATAGGCGGCTATACCGGTGGCATGATCAGTGCCGCCCTGTTAGGGATTCCGGGCACCCCCTCGGCAGTCGCCACCACCTTCGATGCCTTCCCCATGGCCCGCCGGGGCGAACCGGGCCGGGCCTTGGCCATCGGTATCTGGGCCTCGTTCTTCGGCACACTGATCAGCTCGATCGTGCTGATCCTGGCGGCGCCACCTCTTGCACTTATCGCCGTCAAGTTAGGTGCCTGGGAATACTTCTCGCTGGTGATCTTCGCCCTGACCATCGTCGCCAGCCTGGTGGGACGCTCGATGATCCGTGGCCTACTCGCTGGTATGCTGGGCCTGTTGATCGCCACGGTTGGCGCCGATCCCCTGATGGGCGTGACACGCTTCACGTTCGATCTGAACTTACTGTCGGCGGGCATCCCGTTTTTGGTGGTGCTGATCGGTATCTTCGCCGTCAGTCAGTTGCTGAGCGAGGTGGAGAATCCCGAGCAGATCAAGCAGGGCAAGGCCTTGATCGCCTCGCGCATCACCTTCCATCCCCTCTCCGCCTTGCATGAGGTCGTGATGCACCCCATCAATCTGGTGCGCTCGTCGCTCGTCGGGGTATTCATTGGCGCCGTGCCGGGCGCCGGAGGCAGTATCGCCAACCTGCTGGCCTACGACCAGGCCAAGCGTGGGTCGCGCACACCGGAAGCCTTCGGCACCGGGTGCAGCGAAGGGGTGGTGGCCTCGGAGTCGGGCAATTCGGCGACCTCGGGGGGCGGGTTGATCCCGCTGATTGCGCTCGGCATCCCGGGCAGCGCGGTGGATGCCGTCCTGATGGCCTCTCTGATGGTACACGGTATCGGCATCGGCCCGCGCCTGATCCTCGATCATGCCGATACGGTCTACGGCATGTTCATGGCCATGTTCCTGGCCGGGGCCATGATGCTGATCGTCTGTCTGCTCAGCATGCGCCTGTTCCTGAAGGTCACCAACGTGCCCAAGTCTATCATCGTGCCGGTGGTGATGACCTGCTGCCTGGTGGGGGCCTTCACCCTCAACAACCGCGTCACCGATATCTATCTGCTGCTGGGTATTGGTGTGTTCGGCTATATCCTGGCCAAGCTCGACTACCCTCTGGCACCGCTGGTATTGGGCGTGATCCTGGGGCCGATTGCCGAAACCAATCTGCGCCGCGCCCTGATGACCGACGACAACTGGACACTATTCTTCACGCGACCAGTATCGCTTGCCCTCCTGGCCCTGGCGGTGATCTCCGTGATCCTGGCGATCCGCTACCGCATGAAGCAACGACACCAGGCAGCCGCGCTGGGGTAGCGGACACCGGCCATGACGGCAGAACGGCGCCCATCGAGACGCCATTCTTCCGTTCAGGACTAGGGAACCATCGACCAGGCATTTCAACCCAGATATTTGATCATCACCCCGGCGGCCACTGCCGAGCCGATGACGCCGGCCACGTTGGGTCCCATGGCGTGCATCAGCAGGAAGTTGTGGTGGTTGTACTCGAGCCCGATCTTGTTGGAGACCCGCGCCGCCATGGGCACCGCCGAGACACCCGCCGACCCGATCAGCGGGTTGATCGGCATCTTGC
>NZ_BMXS01000027.1 GCF_014651875.1 Litchfieldella qijiaojingensis | reverse complement strand
ATGCTCATGCCTTGCGCATGGCTGACCTGGATCGTGGCGCGTTCTTCGATGCTGAGTTCTGAATAGGCCATGGAGGCAACACCTTACCGGAATGGTCAGGTGTTGCACTCAGTTTCTGCGGCCAAGGTGTCTTACCTTCGGCCCCCTCATTACTACGCCTGCTCGTTGGGATAACCCGCTTCCTCGAGGACAGCAGCAATGGCTGCCGAATCGGCGGTGCTCTCGACCGTTACCAGTTGATTGTCGAGATCGATTTCCACAGTGGCGTTCGTGTCCAGGCTCTTGACGGCAGTCGTGACGGTCGAGGCGCAGTGACCGCAGGTCATCTTGGGAACATTGAATTTCGGCATGGATCCTTCCTCCATTGGTGTTGGGAATTTTCAGCGTAAAGCTTCCCATTGTTGGAAGGTCAAGAGTATTCTTCTTATTGTAAAGTCACAGTGATGCTCAAACCTCCAGAGGCTGGTGGGCGGAAGACCATGGATGAGGATACGAGCGGATCGATAGACAGGAGCTAACTGATGAATATCGGGCAGGCAGCGAAAGCATCCGGCGTTTCCGGCAAGATGATTCGTTATTATGAAGATGTCGGTCTCATCCCTCGGATCAGCCGGACAGATTCAGGCTATAGGGACTTTAGTGAAAAGGATGTCCATATACTGCGCTTCATCTCACGGGCGAGAAGCCTCGGGTTCTCGGTGGAGCAGATGTATAACCTGCTCGCACTGTGGCAGGATCGAAACCGTGCCAGTTCGGATGTGAAGGCGGTGGCCCTGGCGCATATCGACGAGCTTGATAGCAAGATCAAGAAGCTGCAGGACATGCGCGAGACCCTGCTTCACCTGGCGAATCATTGTCACGGTGACCATCGCCCTGACTGTCCGATTCTTGGCGATCTTGCTGCGGAGGCCCAAGAGTTGGAGGATCAGCGGGCCGGGCAAGAGCTACCCGAACCCTAGCCACGCTAACCTGCTGGATTATCAAAGAAAAACCCCTGTATGCCGGGAGTCGTCGACCTCCCGCCATTCAGGGGTTCTTTCCGCTTGCCTGGGAGCGATCCCTTAGGACCGCTCCCGGCAATCAGCTAGCTGGGTGGCGATTTACATCATGCCGCCCATTCCGCCCATGCCGCCCATGTCAGGGGCACCGCCGGATTCCTTCTCTTCCGGATCCTCGGCGATCATGCACTCGGTGGTGATCATCAGACCGGCCACGGAACCGGCGGACTGCAGCGCGCTGCGAGTCACCTTGGCCGGGTCGATGACACCCATCTCGAACAGGTCGCCGTACTCACCGGTCTGGGCGTTGTAACCGAAGTTACCTTCACCTTCCTTGACGCGGTTGAGGATGACGGAGGCTTCCTGACCAGCATTGGCCACGATCTGACGCAGCGGGGCTTCCATGGCGCGCACGGCGATGGCGATGCCGTGGGTCTGGTCTACGTTGTCGCCCTTGAGATCGGCGATCTTGGCCAGCACGCGCACCAGAGCGGTACCGCCACCAGGCACGACACCTTCTTCGACAGCGGCGCGAGTGGAGTGCAGGGCGTCTTCGACGCGAGCCTTCTTCTCCTTCATCTCCACTTCGGTCGCGGCACCCACGCGGATCACGGCGACACCGCCGGCCAGCTTGGCGACGCGCTCCTGGAGCTTCTCGCGGTCATAGTCGGAAGAGGTTTCCTCGATCTGGGCGCGGATCTGGTTGACGCGCGCTTCGATGTCGGCCTCGGCACCGGCACCATCGATGATGGTGGTGTTTTCCTTGGACATGGTGATGCGCTTGGCGCTGCCCAGGTGGTCGAGGTTGGCCTGCTCGAGGGTCAGACCGACTTCCTCGGAGATCACGGTGCCGTTGGTCAGGATGGCGATATCCTGCAGCATGGCCTTGCGGCGATCACCGAAGCCCGGTGCCTTGGCGGCGGCGACCTTGACGATGCCGCGCATGGTGTTGACCACCAGGGTGGCCAGGGCTTCGCCCTCGATGTCTTCGGCGATGATTGCCAGCGGCTTGCCGGCCTTGGCGACGGCTTCCAGCACCGGCAGCAGTTCGCGGATGTTGGAGATCTTCTTGTCGACCAGCAGCAGGTACGGATCTTCCAGTTCCACCGCCATGGTGTCTTGGTTGGTCACGAAGTAGGGCGACAGGTAGCCGCGGTCGAACTGCATGCCTTCGACGACTTCCAGCTCGTCTTCGAGGCCACGGCCTTCGTCGACGGTGATGACGCCTTCCTTGCCGACCTTCTGCATGGCGTCGGCGATGATCTCACCGATACGCTCGTCGCCGTTGGCGGAAATGGTGCCGACCTGGGCGATGGACTTCTGCTCGGTGCAGGGCACTGACAGTTCGCGGATTTGCTCGACAGCGGCGATCACGGCCTTGTCGATACCACGCTTGAGGTCCATCGGGTTCATGCCGGCGGTCACACCCTTCATGCCCTCGGTGATGATGGCCTGAGCCAGCACCGTGGCGGTGGTGGTACCGTCACCGGCAACGTCGGAAGTCTTGGAAGCGACTTCCTTGACCATCTGCGCGCCCATGTTCTCGAACTTGTCCTTGAGTTCGATTTCCTTGGCCACGGACACGCCGTCCTTGGTCACGGTCGGTGCGCCGAAGGACTTTTCCAGCACCACGTTGCGGCCTTTCGGGCCCAGGGTGGCCTTGACGGCGTTGGCGAGGAGATCGACGCCACGGGCCATGCGCTTACGGGCATCGTCGGAGAACTTGACCTGTTTTGCTGCCATTTTTGATCTTCCTACGGTTAGTTCGTGAAACTTGAGCAGTCAGTGCAAGGAATTCAGGCTCAGCCTTCGACCACGGCGAGAATGTCGGACTCGCTCATGATCAGGACCTCTTCGCCGTCGATCTTCTGCTTCTCGACGCCGAAGCCTTCCTTGAAGATCACGGTATCGCCGACTTTGACGTCCAGCGGACGCACTTCGCCGTTGTCGAGAATCCGGCCGTTACCGACGGCGAGCACTTTGCCACGAGTCGGCTTTTCCTGGGCATTGCCCGGGAGCACGATGCCGCCTGATGTTTTCTGCTCTTCCTCAACGCGACGGACGACGACGCGATCGTGCAAGGGACGGATGTTCATTGCTCACGTTCTCCTGATGGTTTGCTGTGTCATGCATTTGTCATGACGGGTCCATACCAGCTCCGGAAGTGGACCTCCCGGATCGAAGGCGATTGCCTTTCTTGTCAATGGCCACAAGCATGCGCCTGTTGGCCGAAGAGTGTCGCTAGCCCCATCAGTGGGGGCTACTCAAGCCCTTTCAAGGCCTGCCGATAAAAAAATTATGCGTTGTTCGTCACCGATGTGGCTCGTCCTTGGAGATGAAGTCGCCTTCGAGCGGCTGGTGACGGGAATCATCTCCTTCATGGGAAGCGCGATGCTCGTCCGGCGTGTCGTCATGTGGGGAGTGCCAGTCGTTGCCTGATGTTTGGCCATGGCGGTAGTGGAAGCCACGGATAAGGATGTTGGTCCGTGCCAGCAGCTTGCCCAGCAGGCGTCGGGCATTGGGGATCAGGCACATGAAGCCCAAGGCATCGGAGAGAAAGCCTGGGGCCATCAATAGCGCGCCACCGAAGATCAGGGCCGCACCGGTCAACAGTTCGTCGGATGGCAGCTCGCCCTCGGCGAGACGTTGTTGCGCGCGTTGAAGCGTTGCCATTCCCTCGCGACGAATCAGATGCAGGCCGATGAATCCGGTTGCCAGTACCAGCAGCAGCGTGATCAGGAGTCCGATCTGACTGCCGACGGCGAACAGGACGACGAAATCGAGCAGGGCGAAAAACGTGAAAAGCAACAGGAACGGCATGATGCCTCCGCGGATCAGAACTCCTGATTAAATGGTGATAAGCGATGCGATTTCAACCGCTATTTGCCCAATTGGTCGTGTTGGGCGCAGGGGTGTGTCGTGCTATATTTGACATGTTGCGGTGCACAACGCTGCTTGATATGGAACGAAACCCGAGGAACTGACATGCAGATGGACAAGGCGGTGATCGCCATCACGGGGGGAGCGCGCGGGTTGGGGCTTTCCATGGCGCGTCTACTGGGAAAGAAGGGAGCTCGCTTGGCGTTGTTGGATCTGGAGCGGGAATTGCTTGATGTTGCCATCGGCACCCTGTGTGATGAAGGCATCGAAGCCAGAGCCTATGCCACCGATGTTGCCGACGAGGCATCGGTCGCTCAGGCCTTCGCTGACATCGCCGCAGAGATGGGGTCGGTCACTGGCCTGGTCAATAATGCCGGTATTACTCGCGATGGCCTGCTGGTCAAGGTCAAGGAGGGCAAGATCGAGAAGACCATGTCGCTGGCCCAGTGGCAGCAGGTCGTCGACGTCAACCTGACCGGTGTGTTCCTGTGCGGCAGGGAAGCGGCCTGCCAGATGGTGGAATCCGGCCAGGGTGGTGTGATCGTCAATATTTCCAGTATTTCACGTGCTGGCAACATGGGACAGAGCAACTACGCGGCGACCAAGGCCGGTGTGGCGGCACTGACCGTCACTTGGGCCAAGGAACTGGCGCGCCATGGCGTGCGTGTGGGTGCGGTGGCGCCGGGTTTCATCGAGACCGAGATGACATCCGCCATGCGCCCCGAGGTATTGGAGAAGATCGCGCGCGGCATTCCCTTGGGGACGCTGGGTAAGCCGAACGATATCGCCGAGAGTGTGGCGTTCATTTTCGAGAACGACTACTTCACTGGGCGGGTGATCGAATGTGATGGTGGTCTGAGGATCTAAGGGTTTGTCTGAAAACAATCTGCACTAGGCGACTTTTCGGACAAACCCCAGGATTCAAGTATGCACCTGCCCAAGTGAAAACCGGGCTCCCGAACGGGAGCCCGGTATCATCAATACTCCACCTGGTCGCGTAGATTGGCCACGGTAGCTTCGCCAATGCCATTGACGCGAGTCAGGGCGTCGGCATCGGTGAAAGGACCGTTGGCGTCACGTTCATCGACGATTGCCTGGGCCTTGGCGCTACCGATGCCAGGCAGTTCAGCCAGTAGTTCGGCGTCAGCCGTATTGATGTTGATCGGGGCGACTTCCTGGGCCAGTGCCATGCTTGCGGTGCCGAGCAGCAGGCTCAATGCCAAGGCTTTGAGAAGTGTCTTCATGGTTCCCTCCGTAGAGTTGTCCTTTGGTTGTCGGTGCCCGCGATGGGCAATTACAAGTTATCACTAAAAAAGCAATTATTGGTTAAGAGATTGACCATGAAATGTGTAAGACATTGCCGACAAAAAGGCGACGACATCGGCTACATCCAAGGGGCAGGGAGCAGGCGGGGGCCTGTGATATACTGTGCTGACATTTTCCGCCGACAGGAACTTACTCGACCATGTCGACCGCATCACCCTTGATCGTTGCCCTCGACTACACTTCCATGGATGCCGCTCTGTGCTTGGCCGACCGTCTCGATCCGGCGCGTTGTCGTGTAAAGGTCGGCAAGGAGCTGTTCACCCGAGGTGGCCCCGATGTGCTAGAGGCCTTGCATGGGCGCGGCTTCGAGGTTTTCCTCGATCTCAAGTTTCACGATATCCCGAATACCGTGGCCGGGGCCGTGCAGGCGGCTGCCGAGCAAGGGGTGTGGATGGTCAATGTCCACGCCAGTGGCGGCAGCCGCATGATGGAGGCGGCACGCGAGCGCCTCGATCGCCATGGTTTCGACACTCTGCTGATCGCGGTTACGGTGCTGACCAGTCTGGGGGATGAGGACCTGGCCGAGATTGGACTGCCAGCATCGACCGCCGCCCAGGTCGAGCGTCTGGCACGTCTGGCGCACAAGAGTGGCATGCATGGCGTGGTGTGCTCGGCGCAGGAGTCGGCACGCTTGACCGAGATCTGCGGTAGTGACTTCCTCAAGGTCACGCCGGGGATCCGGCCAGCCTTTGCAGCGGCCGAGGATCAGCGTCGCGTTCGTACGCCCGGCGAGGCCATGGCCGCGGGCAGTTCTTATCTGGTGATCGGGCGGCCAGTGACGCAGGCCGAGGATCCCATGGTGGCGCTGGCGGCCATCGAGAAAGAGCTAGCTATCCTGTAGCGTCCGCTCTTAGGAATCGCTATCCCTTATTCCCCTTCGATACCGGTAATCGGTTTGGTCGTGCCCCAGCTACGACAACTGGGGCACCGCCAGTGGAGTTGGCTACCGGCAAAGCCACACCGTCGGCAGCGGTAGCGCGGCCTGGCTTCCAGCAAGGTATGCGTATGCCGCTTGAGGAGGTCGATGCGGGTGCGCTCCTCGCTATCGGCGCTTTGGCGGTACAAATCCATCAGATAGTCGACGCCACGCAAACTGGGCTCGGTGGCAAGCTGCTCACTGATGAACGCCATGGCTGCGTCATTGCCTTCCCTGTGTCGCAGTGTCTCGGCGAGCATGATCACTGCGCTGGTGAAGGGGGTGGGGTGAATCAGTTCGCGCAGCGACTTCTCGAGTCCATCTTCGTCGTCGAGCATCCGATAGGCATTGCGTAGCGGTTCCAGGATGATCGGGGCAAAGTCGCTGTCCTGCTGGGGAATCCGCTTGAGAATCCGAATCTCGGCCTTGTATTGGCCGGTATCGTGCTCCATCTTCGCCAGCAACCAGTTGGCGCGTACGCAGTGTTCGTCGATGGATAGGGCCTGTCGCAGGCGTTTGCGGGCCAGTGCGGGACTTGCCGACTGTCGGTCCTGCTCGGCGAGTTCGCACAGCCAATGAGCCGCGGCTCGACGAATGTCCTGGTATCGATTGATCAACGTCGGCTGGGCAACCTCAAGTGCCGCTTGCCACTCCTGTTCCTGCTCGAGCAGGTCGACCAGCAGGCGTTTGGCCGACTGTCGGATATCGTCGTCGTGGGTATCGCGGACCACACTCTGCAGCAGCCGTTCGGCGCGATCGAGCAGGCCCAGGTGCAGGAAGTCGCGCGACAGCTCGAGTTGGACCAGGCTGCTCTGGGCCGCACTCAGGGAAGGGCGAGCCAGCAGATTCTGGTGGATCTTCACTGCACGGTCGGCTTCTCCCCGCGATCGAAACAGGTTGCCCAAGGCAATGTGCGTTTCGATGGTATCGCTGTTGACCTCGAGGGCGGCCACGAAGGTCTCGATGGCTCGGTCGGGCTGCTCGTTGAGCAGGTAATTGAGGCCCACGAAGTAATCCCGCGACAGGGAGGGCTGCTGCGAAGCGGGAAGGTTTTGCCCTCTTTCGCGGCGGCCCAGCCACCAGCCGATGGCGACCGCTGCCAACAACAGGGCCAGCAGCAGGAGATCGGGCATTCAGGGGGTTTCCTTGAGCTCCTGGATCCGCAGGCGGTCGAGTTCCTTACGCTGTTGCTGGTTATGGCGCTGGGCTCTGGTCAGCATGGTACGTAGGCGCAGATAAACACCTGTCATGGCCAGCATGCCCAGCACGACACCGCACGCCAGGGCCGCCAGCAGCCAGACCGAGAGGGAAGCCGGAGGCAGTTCGACCCAGATCAGGTTGAGTGGCAGCGTCTGCTGGTTGTTGACGGCGAACAATATGCCGAGCAGTAGAACCGCCAGCAGGATGATGGCCAGGATCAGGCCTTTGAGCCAACGCATGATGGTTTCCTTTGTCGATACGGTGAAGCCCTACCTCAATAGCCGAGGGCGCGGCTGGCATTGACCTGTTCGCGCAGTTCCTTGCCCGGCTTGAAGTGTGGCACGAACTTGCCATTGAGTTCGACTGGGTCGCCTGTCTTCGGGTTGCGGCCGACTCGTGGCTCGCGATAGTGCAGGGAGAAACTCCCAAAACCACGGATTTCCACTCGTCCGCCATCCGCCAAGGCATCGGTGATGTCGTCAAGGATGATACGGACGGCGGCCTCGACTTCCTTGATCGACAGCTCTGGCTGTCGCATTGCAATCTGCTCGATCAACTCGGATTTGGTCATCGGCTTTCTCCATGCGGCGTTGCCTGACAGGTAACGGCAGTCCCGGTGTTGTTGTTTCCCCTCAGCATACTGTGTAAACCGTGATAAAACAACGCACTAGAACGACCTCCGCGTATCGATGCCGACACCGGATCGTGCGCGCCTGGATGCCTGGGGCCTGAAGCTCGGGTATACTGCGCCCACATCCACCGAGATTTCCCCCCGAGGTCAACGTTGAGCGAAGATATCTCAGCCGATGAGATTACCCGCAAGCGGCTCCATTGGCACTCCCGACGCGGCATGTGGGAGCTCGATCTGCTGCTGGTTCCCTTTCTCGAACATTGCTATGACGGGCTCGACTCCTCCGATCAGGCGGCCTATCGCGCCTTGCTCGACGAAGAGGATCAGGACCTGTTCATGTGGCTGATGCGCCGCCAATGGCCCGAGGACCCGACGCGCCGCCGGATCGTCAAGATGATCGTCGAATATGCCGAGAGCACCGGTAACGACCAATATCGTACCCTCTAGACTGGCGGGTGGCGTGCACCTCTGTGTGGCGCTGCTGATTTGCCTGTCGATGTCGTTCTACGCACCGCCGTGGCTTCTGGTCGCGGCGGTTTCGCTTCTGGCCTTCGTATTGTGGCGGCACCGGGAGCGGCCCTGGCAACTGCGGTGGGTGCCTCAGGCTGGTCGTACGGGACGCTGGCAGTACCGCGATGCCGCTATCGAACCCTGGCGCGACACGGACCTCGGGGTATCCTACCTGGGCCCTTGGCTGATCGCCTTGACGGTTGGCGATCGCCGCTGCTGGCTATGGCCGGATAGCGCCTCGCCGGAGGCATTGTATGACCTGCGGCGTATTATTCTGCTAAGTCATGCATCGCGCGATGACGCGCAATCGAGATAGCTGAACGACGGTCTTGCCGGCCCCGGGGCGTGTGCGGGGCAGTCGCGGTTGTAATGCAGGCCACGTGACTCGCGGCGTCGGCGGGCCGCGTCGACGGTGAGCTCCGCCAGGCGTGCCGCTCGCCAGATACTGGCCAATTCGTTGCTGGGGGCATGCTGTCGCCACAGATTACGACACTGCTCGACCAGTTGGTGCAAGGTGGTGGCGGCTTCTGCAAGGCCGGCATCATGGCGCACGATGCCGGCATTCCGGCTCATCTCCCCACGTATATGACGCAGTAGGTCGGCGACAATCTCAGGGTCGACCTGGCGGTTGTGCCGGGTGAAGGAAGGCGCTCGCAATGGAGCCGCGTCGTGTGGCTCGGCGGAGCGCAGTACCTGGGCGGCGGCACGGGCGAAGACCAGGCATTCCAGCAGCGAGTTGCTGGCCATGCGATTGGCACCATGCAGGCCGGTACAGGCGACTTCGCCGATGGCATATAGATGCGGGACATCGGTAGCGCCGTGATGATCGGTCGCCACGCCACCACAGCTGTAGTGAGCGGCGGGCACTACCGGAATGGGTTCGCGAGTGATGTCCAATCCCCGGGCCAGGCAGTGCGCGTGGATGGTAGGAAACAGTTCGCGCAGTGTGTCGGCTGACAGATGTGTCATGTCGAGCAGCACATGAGTGCTGTGGCTGTGCTGCATTTCGGCATCGATGGCTCGGGCGACGATGTCGCGTGGGGCCAGCTCCGCCCGAGGGTCGATCGCCGGCATGAAGCGTTGGCCGTCAAGATTCCTGAGAATTCCGCCTTCGCCGCGCAGGGCCTCGCTGATCAGGAAAGGGCTGCCCGTGGGGTCGTAGAGACAAGTGGGATGAAACTGCTGGAATTCCAGGTTCATCAGGGCGGCGCCTAGCTCGGCGGCCATGATCATGCCTTCGCCACAGGCGGGTATCGGGGTGGTGGTATGTTGGAATAACCCACTGGCGCCGCCGGTTGCCAGGACCGTGTCGTTCGCCAGCAGGGTCTCGAATTCGCCGTCGACGGTCAGACCGTAGGCGCCGCGGCAGTTTCCGCTCGCGTCGGCGATCAGTTCGATGGCGTTGACGTCCTGGCGCAGAGCGATCGCCGGGTGCCGCGTGACATGAGTGAGCAGGGTGTCGATCAGCGCGCGTCCGGTGGCGTCGGCGGCATGGATCACGCGCCGTGCCCCGTGTCCCCCTTCACGAGTGAGGTGGAAGGGGTAGGTCGCGTGGGGGCTGGGATCCGGTGTAAAAGGCACTCCCAGTCCCACCAGCCACTCGATGGCTGCAGGCCCCTGAGTGACGGTAAAGCGCACGGTCTCCTCATCGCACAGTCCGTCGCCAGCGTCCAAGGTGTCTTCCACATGGGCCTGGATATCGTCATGCGGCGAGAGTACCGCTGCGATTCCGCCCTGGGCCCAGCGACTGGCGCCATGGTCGTCGCTGGCAGGTCGCAACAAGGTGACGCGGCGGCTGTCGGCCAGTTCCAGGGCCAGGGTCAGGCCGGCAACGCCGCCACCGATGATCAGCACATCATGTTCGCTGGATGTCACGGCCACCCTCCTTCAGTTCGTCCTGGTCTTTGCCGATACCGTCCTGGGCCTTGCTGACCAAGGTGTGTCGTGCGGCACGACGGCGCAAGCGCTTGCTGGGCAGGCGACGCAGGCTGCCCAGCCGCCCGACCAGCTCCCCGGTCAGCCTTGCCAGTTCGCGATTGAGCCACAGATATCCTCCGGGACTGAACAGAGTACGTCCATCCTCGGCACGAGCTCCCTCGATCTTGCCCGCATAACGCTGGAGATCGAATGGACTCGCCTCGACATCGATGGGTTGGCCGGTGCGTACCTGGAAGGCCAAGGTGCCAAGTGTACGTGCTAGTTGGTGTTGCTGGTCACGTAACCCTTCCAGGGATTCGATGCGCTCGTGGCCGGCGCGGGTCGTCCAGTGGGTCTCCAGTAGCAGCTCGACGGTGGATAGCATGCGTCGCTGCAGGGAGATGATGTCATCGAGTTCGTCGCGCCGCAGGCGCCGTTCGCGATGAATGGCATCGATCAGGCCGCGTTGCTTGACCAGTAGAGTGCTGGTGGCTTTCAGTAGCTCCCGAGCATCGATGCTCAGTCCCGATGAGGAAGACGTGTGGGCATGGTAGAGCCGGGCTAGTTTGTCGAGGTTCTCGGCGAGCAGGAAGCGCAGGATATCGGTAGCCTTCTGCGGCAGGACCAGCATGGTCACCGAGATCCCCACCAAGGTTCCGAGTAACACGTCGAAGGAGCGCCACAAGGCGACGGACAAATCCTGATGACCGCCGCCGACTACCAGCAAGAGGCTGATGCTGAACATCAGGCCGCTATAGCCATGGCGATTGGCGAAGGTCACATAGTTGGCCACGGCAATACCGGCCAGGGTGCCCAGCGGTATCAGGCCGGGCAATGGCACTGGAAGCAGAATCAGCAGGATCCCCCAACTCGCGCCGAGCAATGTGCCCAGCAGTCGCTGACTGGCCTTATCGAGTACCCCGCCGATATGTGGCAGGTTACCCATCACCATGATGGTGCTGACCAGCGCCCAGCCGCTATGGGGAATGGGGAACAGGTGAATGATGCTGAAGGTGATTGCCAGCGCCAGGGTGATGCGCAGGACGTACAGCTTGTGGCGATGCCGGTAGTTGAAGTAAGGATCGCGCAGACGCGGCAGTTTCATGAAGGAACGTCCTGGTTAGAGGCCAGGAAAGCCGCCGATTGGATTGGTGCCCGGAGCCGGGCTCGAACCGGCACGGTGTTGCCACCGAGAGATTTTAAGTCTCTTGCGTCTACCAATTTCGCCATCCGGGCGGAGTTCGAACGGGCAAGAAAAGGGGAGTGTCAATGGAGGCTGGAGTCGGAATCGAACCGGCGTACACGGAGTTGCAGTCCGCTGCATAACCACTCTGCCATCCAGCCTCATCGAGTCGTTTTTCCATAGGAATGGAGCGGGAAACGAGATTCGAACTCGCGACCCTCGCCTTGGCAAGGCGATGCTCTACCACTGAGCTATTCCCGCTCGACTCGAGAGCGCATTATACGGATAAGTGCGTATCTGTCAATTGGTTATTGACCTGGTTGGCTGGCTTTACATCGAACGGCTCAGGTGTGGCCAGGCCGCATTCAAGTACTGGAACATCGACCACAGCGTCAGCACGGCGGCAATGAACAGGGTGACCACTCCAAGATGGGCGATGAGGGTGCCCGGCGCAAATCCCAGCAGCAGGAAGATCGACACCATCTGCAACGTCGTCTTGATCTTGCCGATCCACGAGACGGCGACACTGCTGCGCTTGCCCATCTCGGCCATCCATTCGCGCAGGGCGGAAATCACGATTTCGCGTCCGATGATCACCAATGCCGGCAGTGTCAGCCAAATGGCTTCGTAGCGTTCGATCAGCAGTGCCAGTGCCACGGCAACCATCAGCTTGTCGGCCACCGGGTCGAGAAAGGCGCCGAACGGGGTGCTCTGGTCCCAGCGCCGGGCCAGATAGCCGTCGAGCCAGTCGGTGATGGCTGCCAGTGCGAACAGCAGGGCGGCCAGGAGCATGCTCCAGGAGAAAGGCAGATAAAAGACCAGCACTAGCAACGGTATGAAAGCGATCCGCGCCAGGGTCAGAATGTTGGGGATGTTCATGGGTGTACCGCTTGTCCTTGCCGGTGGTCGAGAGGGGCTATTCTATCCCCCTTGAGCGCGATCATCCATGCAGTGCCTGGTGGATCGCCGTTGCCAGGTTGGCGCTGATGCCGGGGACGCGGGCGAGTTCCTCGCGTGTGGCTTGTCGTACGCCTTGCAGGCCGCCGAAGAAACGCAGCAGTTCGCGGCGGCGCTTGGGGCCGACACCGGGGATGTCCTGCAGGCTCGATGTCCGGCGTTGCTTGTCGCGTCGAGCGCGGTGGCCAGTGATGGCGAAGCGATGAGCTTCGTCGCGGATATGTTGGACCAGATGCAGTGCCGGAGAGCCGCTGTCCAGGTTCAGACTGCGATCGACGGTTTCGACGAACAGTGTTTCCAGGCCGGGCTTGCGAGTGGTGCCCTTGGCGACCCCAAGTAGCTGCACGTCGCTGACGCCGAGCTCGACGAAGACCTCGCGTGCCATGTTGAGCTGGCCCTTGCCGCCATCGACCAGCAGGATGTCGGGACGCTTGCCTTCTCCGCTTGCCAACCGCTTGAAGCGACGGGTCAGTGCCTGGCGCATGGCGCCGTAGTCGTCGCCGGCGGCGACGCCCTCGATGTTGAAGCGGCGATAGTCCGACTTGACCGGCCCTTGCTGGTCGAAGACCACGCAGGAGGCTACCGTGGCTTCACCGTGGCTATGACTGATGTCGAAGCACTCCAGGCGCTCGGGTGTTTCCTCGAGAGCCAGGGCTTCGCGCAATGCCTCGAAACGTCGCGACAGTTGCGTCTGGTTGGCAAGCTGGCTCGCCAGGTACTGCTCGGCATTGGTGCGTGCGAGTTGTAGCCACTGGGCGCGGTGGCCACGCACCTGGTGTGCCACGCGGATGCGCTTGCCGGCCTGCTCCGACAAGGCGGCCTGCAGTAGGGTGGCGTCGGGCAGGGGGTGGGAGGTGAGCACCTCCTGGGGTGGTTCGCGGCCCTGGCCGAGATAGAACTGGCTGACGAATTCTCCCAGCAGAGCTTCGGAGCCCAGGTCGAGTTCGTTGTCGGGGCTGTGATGACGGGCGCCCAGCATGCGGCCCTGGCGCACCGTGACTACCGAGATGCATAGGCCTCCCGGGCGTTCGGCCAGAGCGAAGAGGTCGGCGTCGCCGGCATCGGTGTCGACGATCTGTCGCTCCTGCAGGCGGCGAAGTTGTTGGATCTGGTCGCGCAGCCTGGCGGCTTCCTCGAACTCGAGAGCCTGGCTGGCGGCTTCCATCCGCTCTGTGAGCTGGGAGGTGACCTGCTCGCTCTTGCCTTCCAGACACATCACCGCGTGCTCTACGTCGCGTCGGTAATCCTCTTGGCTGATATAGCCGACACAGGGCGCGCTGCAACGCTGGATCTGATACTGCAGACACGGGCGCGAGCGATTGGCGAAGACGCTGTCCTCGCAATTGCGAATACGGAAAATCTTCTGCATCAGCGACAGACTCTCGCGCACCGCGCCACTACTGGGGTAGGGGCCAAGGTAGCGACCATCGTCGCGTCTGCTGCGGGCGCGTTTGTGTTCCAGGGCCGGGTAGGGATGGCGGTCGCTGACGAATACGAACGGGTATGACTTGTCGTCGCGCAGCAGGATGTTATAAGGCGGTCGCAGCTCCTTGATCAGCGCCTGCTCCATCAATAGCGCTTCGGTCTCGCTACGGGTAACCGTGACCTCGATATCGGCAATACGTGCCACCAGGGCCTGGGTCTTGGTGTTCAGTGCACCGCGAAAGTAGCTGGCAAGGCGGGCCTTGAGGCGCTTGGCCTTGCCAATGTAGAGCGTATCGCCCTGGTCGTCGAGCATGCGATATACGCCGGGCGCCGCGCTTACGGTCTTGAGAAAATGCTTGGCGTCGAAAGTCATGGATGATCAGGCTTCTTCACTTCGATAGCCGTCCACCAGTCCATGGCGCAATCCCAGATGGGTCAGCTCGACGTCGGAATGTACGCCAAGCTTTTCGAAAATACGGTAACGGTAAGTATTGATTGTCTTCGTGCTCAGGAACAGGTGGTCGGAAATTTCGCTGACCGTGAGACAGTTGACGATCATCAGGGCGACTTGCAGTTCCCGGTGCGACAATACGTTGAATGGGTTTTCCTGGGAGTCCACCTTGGCCAGCACCACTCGCTGGGCGATCTCGGGACTGATATAACGCTGCCCGTCGAATACGGCGCGAAGCGCGGACACCATGACCCCAAGCTCCGTGCCCTTGCTGATGAAACCGCTGGCACCGGCATTGAGCAGGCGTTCAGCAAAGTTCTCCTCGAGAAACGCCGTCAGCACCACGACCTTGATATCGGCCATGCCTCGGGTGATCTTGCGAGTCGCCTCCAGGCCGCTGACACCGGGCATGCGGATATCCATCAGCACGATATCGGGACGGTGCTTGCGTGCCATGGCAATGGCTTCCTCACCGTCGGCGGCTTCGCCGACGACGGAAAAACCGTCTTCAGCGTCCAGCATGCGAGCGATGCTGGTGCGCACCAAGTGATGGTCATCTGCGATAAGGACCTTGATCAAGGGTGCTCCCGGTTAGGCTTTCATTACATTAGGTATAAATGACCTAAGCCGTTAAGCTTAGCGTCGATTGCCCCCTCTAATCCAGCATTGGCATGGTTACGACATTTTCCTATGCTCGTGGCGCAATGCAAGTACTTGACCTGGTGAATAATGTTGCGTATATTGCGCTTCGTCTTCGGGGCGGCACATGCCCTGAAGAGTGTGGCAACATGCCGTCGTTACCGACATGTGGCATGGTCGTGGGGCCTTAGCTCAGCTGGGAGAGCGCAACACTGGCAGTGTTGAGGTCAGCGGTTCGATCCCGCTAGGCTCCACCAACAAGTTTAGTGGAATCAGCCGCCTGGAGTCTTCACTCGGGCGGCTTTTTCGTGTGGCGCCGAGAAGCTCATGGAGCCTCAGAAGGTAGGGTTGTCGTCAGTGGCGAGATGTATAGGCACGCGGCGGCGTCCCCAGTGCCCGGGCGGGCCTGCGAATACACCGGCGCAGCGAGTACCGCATTGCCGGCAATGGTCGTCTTCGGTGAGGTTCCACTCCGACAGGGCGTGCCAATCCCGCTTGATCAAGCGCTCCCCGCAGTGGTGGCAATAGGTACTGCCGCCGGTGGGGTCGTGCACATTGCCGGTGAAGGCGTAGCGCACTCCGTTGGCCATGGCGATTTCCCGTGCCCGGCTCAACGTGGCGATTGGAGTGCACGGTTTGTCGCGCATCTTCCAGTCCGGATGAAAGGCTGTGAAATGCAGCGGCACGTCCGGGCCAAGCCGGTCCGTCACCCAGCGGCTCAATGCCTCGATTTCTTGTGGGGAATCGTTTTCACCCGGGATCAGCAGAGTGGTGATTTCGAACCAGACGTCGGTCTCGTGACGCAGGTACTCCAGGGTTTCCAGCACCGGTCCCAGGCTGCCGCCGCAGATATTGCGGTAGAAGCCTTCGGTGAATGCCTTCAGATCGACATTGGCCGCGTCCATATGGGCAAAGAATTCCCGTCGGGGCGCGTCACAGATATAGCCCGCAGTGACGGCCACCGAGCGTACGCCGCGCTCGCGACAGGCATCGGCCACATCCATGGCGTACTCCAGGAAGATCACCGGATCGTTGTAGGTATAGGCGACACTATGGGCACCCCAGGCCACGGCGGCCTCCGCCAGCGTCCCGGGGCTTGCGGCGTCGGCCAGGGTGTCCATCTCCCGGGACTTGCTCATGTCCCAGTTCTGACAGAATTTGCATGCGAGATTGCAACCCGCAGTACCGAAGGAGAGTACCGCGGTTCCGGGAAGGAAGTGGTTGAGTGGCTTCTTCTCGATGGGGTCGATGCAGAATCCGCTCGAGCGCCCATAAGTGGTGAGTACGACCTGATCGCCTTCGCGGGCGCGAACGAAGCACAGTCCTCGCTGGCCTTCGCGCAACTTGCAAGCGCGCGGGCAAACGTCGCACTGGATACGCCCATCGTCAAGCGTGTGCCAGTATTGCGTCGGAACGACCGAACTTTCGAATCCGATTGCCATGATCGTTGACGGGCAGTACCCGCTTTTCCGGCAATTGGGCCCCGCGGCACCATGCACGCGGGGTGAAGACTAGCTTCCGCTTTCAGGCTGCGCGTACGCTTGGCGCCTGTCAAGCACACTCATCAAGCGTCGACGCGTCCCAACAGCAGGAATTCCAGCAGTGCCTTCTGGGCATGCAAACGGTTGCCTGCTCCTCTTCCTTTCCTTGCCCATCGAGGCCCACACGTCGGTCGTGATCAGGTCGGCACCGCTTGCCGCTTGCCTCTTGCCGCTTGCCGCTTGCCGCTTGCCGCGGTATCGCTTATCGGATTGAGATATTTTCTTGAACTCATTTTTCATAAATATTCTTGTGTGGCCCAGCGTGTTCTTTATTAGTCTGAAAAAAGAAAATGAGAAGCTGATGGGGTCATTAATTGGTGCGGCGTTTCTTTCTGCTTGCGAATGAAATAAATATGCCGTGAAGCGGAAATAATATTTCTGTCATACCCGATCATAGTGAAGTGAGTGTGTCGTAGTGTGTTTCGTTGACATTATCAAGTGGTGCCCGGTGTCATTGTTCCGGTACATGGCATGATTTGGTCCCGGGGGCCCGGTTTTTCAACACCATTGCGCTTGAAACGTGTCTCGCCAGGTTAAGGCGAACCCAATCCTCGACTGATGATGGGGGCCAACAGTAAGGAGAAAGGCTTTTCAGTCTCCGTCCATGAAAGTTTGATAATTGTCGCCGGGATTTTCCGAGCTGTAGAAAAATCGTCGTGATCTGGCAACAGGAGTCTTGGCGAGAAGGCCTTGCCGCGTCAGTTGCCCAATTGTCATGTAAAGGGTGGCCCAGATATTTCCCCAAGTTCACACGAACTGGGCACTAGTGGTGCACAACGGAGGTCCCGATGGACGAAATCAAGCTCAAGCGAGGCAGTCGCGACGTCATTTTCCGGAAGTTGCCCCACCACTTTGCCGTCCGGCTCAAGCAAGGCAAGGCCTCCAGCGATGCCGCCCTGGAATCAGCCTGCGGTGCGCCCAAGGCCGAAACCCACCATATCGATTCGGCGACTGTCGAGAAAATGGATGTCTTTGCCGTGCGGGATGCCAATCAGTTGGAAGGCACCATGGACGAGCTGCGCAAGGCTCCGCTCAGCGATGTCGTGACCCACCTTTACGCGCTGGACGACACCCCCGGTGGTGGGGCGATTCCCACTGGCACCATGACGCTTCAATTCAAATCCGACGTGAGCCGGGAAGAGCGGGAGAGGGTTCTGGAGACATTCGGCCTGGAAGTCCTGGAGGAGCTGGATTTCTTGCCCAATGGCTATACGGTGAGGCTCACGGACGCTTCCACCGAGAACCCCCTCAAGATCGCCGCCAAGCTCCAGTCACGCCCGGAGATCGAGGTGGCTGAGCCGGATCTCAGCGTTCAGATCTCCTTCAAGCATATACCCGCCGACACCTTGTATCCCCAGCAATGGCATCTCAAGAACCGGGGTGACCGCATAGGGTTGACCGCAGGTGCTGATGTCAAGGCGGAGGAGGCCTGGGACCATACCCGAGGGAGTCGAGATATCGTCATCTGCATCATGGACGATGGCTTCGACCTCGAGCACTCCGATTTTCAGGTATCTGGCAAGATCGTGGCGCCCCGCGACTTCGGTGATGAGGATTTCGACCCGAGCCCGGGACTCGAGGACGACAATCACGGTACCGCCTGTGCCGGCGTGGCTATTGCCGAAGAGAACGGGGGCGGGGTAGTGGGACTGGCGCCGCGTTGCGCGTTCATGCCGATACGCACTTCCAGGTGGATTTCGGATGAGTCCATCAAGACGCTCTTTCAGTATGCCATCGACCACCACGCCGATGTGATCAGCTGCAGCTGGTCGGCGGGGGCCTGGAATTTTCCCCTGTCGGCCAAGATGCACGGCATCATCCGCAAGGCGGCCACCCAGGGCAGGCGAAATGGCCGAGGGTGCGTGGTCCTGTTTGCGGCCGGCAACGAGAGTCGGCCGCTGGACGGGGAGAAGGACGGCCAGGTGTCCCATCAGGGGTTCGCCATGCATCCCAACGTGATGGCGGTGGGAGCCTCTAACAGTCTGGATAAGCACTCCTCGTACAGTAACTTCGGACCGGAACTTGCCTTCTGTGCTCCCTCCAGTGGCTCTCCCGGACGGCGGATCGTGACCACCGATCGTCGCGGCGTCAGGGGCTATTCTGCCGACGATTACACCCTCGGGTTTGGCGGCACGTCGAGTGCCACTCCCCTGGCGGCAGGCCTGGCTGGCTTGATCCTCGCACTGGACCCCGACCTTGGCTCAGCCGAGGTCAAGCGGATCATGATGGACACGGCCGACAAGATCGATGAATCGAACGGCGATTACACCGAGGGGCACTCCCCCCTTTACGGGCACGGTCGCATCAATGCCGGGCGGGCGGTGGGCCTGGTCACTGGCGAGAGCGAGGCAAGACTGCCTCGGGTGCTGTATATGGAGCATCGGGTCAACCGGTCCATTCCCGATCAAGGGGAGATAGACGACATCATCACCTTTCCCCTGGAGGTTGACTGCCGGGAGTTGGAAGTCAATGTGCAGATCCGCCATACCTGGCGCGGTGACCTGAGGGTACTCCTGATGTCCCCCCAGGGCGCGGAGATCCTCCTGGTCGACCGGACAGGGGGAAGTCAGGACGACATCACCCTCAGCCTTCGCTCCAGCGACGACCCCGGATTGTTCAGTACCGTCCTTGGGGCATCGGCGAGTGGTGAATGGCGGCTGAGAGTCATGGATATGGCCCGACAGGATGTGGGGGTTCTGGCCAGGTGGGGATTGGCGGTGACCTATGGCTAGACAGGCGCGAAATATGTTGGCCCCGTGCGACCTGAGGACCGGCTCATGTCATTGAAGCTTCCGTTCTTATCATTATCACCAGGGGCATTATTCGGTATCGGCCTCTGTGCGCTCCTGTCGTTAACGGCGGCACCGTCCCGAGCGGATTATGAGCCACTGGGATTGCATGAGTTGTTCGGGCAATCCGAGCTTATCGTCCGTGGAACCATCGAGGAAGTGAAAGACAAGACGTTCTTGCTCGGGGAGTTTGAGGTGTTGCATGGACCAAACCCCGATAAGCCACTGGAGATCAAGCGTTTCATCGACTGGAGCGGCAACTCGCGTTGGAGCGGGTACCGGGTGGGGCAAGAGGTGCTGCTCTTTCTCGCCGGGCCAGAGGACGCTTCCAATGCTGACTCACCCCCATGGAATATTCGCGGATATGGAGGGGAGGGGGAAATGCCGGTGGAGCATGGATTCGTTTACCTTCATGGACTCTTCCTGGAAGGGTTCCAGCGCCAACGCTTCACGGTTCAGCATGGGACTCTGGATGGTTACCGTTTTCACCTTGATGCCTTCCTCGCGGCCTTGAAGGGATACAACCGTTGCTTTCGGTTCGCGGAAGGACCGCAGACTGAGCGCTCCCCCTCCATCGTACAACAATGTGACGATGAAACACTGGCGATCTTTTGCCGGCAATCGGCCCTGAATCGCTACCTGGTCGAACTAACCCTCCAGGACATTCAGACCCGGTCATGACATGCATCGAGAACGGCGTCTTGGAGCCGATCAACTTCCACCACCGTGGTGAGGGTGGTCAACAACGGAGACCTCCATCATGACAGCAAGCATTGGTCGACCGAAAAGGAGAAGGGTGGCAGCTCTTCCCGTTCGGTATCTTCTGGGTGGGCTGAGTGGGTGTTTCGTTCTGCTTTGGGGAAGCATGGAGCCGGCGAACGCGGCAGTCGTCAACTGTCAGGCCAATCGGCCAGACGCCGGTAACGTGATCTACCTCTACTATCCGACGACAAGTGACAGCAACTTTCCGGACGATGTGGGGGGTATAGGAGAAACGACGTCGCCACTGGCGCCATTCGATGTTTCCGACCTGGATTCGGGGATAGGAACGACCGCCGAACTACGCTCGGCGATCACCGAGCGCGTGAAGACCGATTACTGCGAGTTCGATGTGCGGATCGTTCAATCCACCAACGATAATGGCACAACCAACCCCACGCCAACGGATCCTCGTTGGCAGGTCATCGGGATCGGTTCGGACGGCAACAACGGGCTTTTCGGCATCGCCGATGATGTCGACATCGGGGACAACGATCTCACTGACTTCGCAAGGGTGTGGGCGGATAGCTTCGGCAATCAATACGGCGGATCCGGTCAGGCCCTCGGCGGTGCGAACTCGACGTTCGAGCGGTGGACGAATGCGATTGCCGGCACGGTGTCTCACGAGGCCGGGCACAATTACGGTGTGGCGCACAACGACTCCGCCTCGCAACCTACGGAAGACCCTCAGAGCAATCACCTGCTGGCGACCGGCAGCACCGGCTTGACCGGGGATGACCGGGTCGAGGATCGCCACTTCAGCGATACCAGCTTCGAGGTCCTGGCGGCGAATATTGGACTATTCGAACAGACGGTCAGCAACTGGGATTTCATCAACCCGAATGACGGCTCGGCTGACGGCTTCCGGATCACCGTGCTGGTCCTGCCATCCGACGGTGCGCCCAGCAAGGCATCGATGTATACCGGTGGTTTGAGCCCATGGTCAGATGTGGACATCTCCGACGACGGGTCCGAGACGTTCAAGGGTACGAACTATAATCGCTACACGATCGATTTCATCAGTCCCAAGAGCTGGAACAACGGTCCCGATGGTCAGGTGCCGGCAGGGGAGGAGTTCCATGTCGGGGTGGGGCTGACGACCGACTATCTCGTGCGTGACACCTCGCTGAGTTCGGGGGGCAGTACGCTGGAACTCAACCCCAGGGTGGTGGGTTATACCACGGGAGGATCCTTCGACCCGGGGAGTGGTGATTTCCATGTCACCTTCACCAACCCGCAGCCCGAAGAGGGGCCGCTGGTGCTGTCGGACTTTCGGATTCGCTATATCCCGCGCACGATCGACATCAACGAGATGGTGCCAGGAGGCAAGCTGCAAGGCATCGATGGACTGCCCGTGGAACCCTGGGATGTACGCGAAACGGAACAGGAAACCTTCCAGGTCGTCGACACGACGGATGTCACCGTTGGCAATCTGGCCGAGGATCGGGCGGTCAATTACATCCACGAACTGGATCCTCAATGCGAGCGAGGGATCACCGGGCCCCCGCCTATCGGCGATATCGATGCGCCTTTCGCCATCGAATACTGTCCCGAAGGGCACGTACTGGGGCTCTTTCCCGCGACGCGGGTCTATTTCGAGGCGACCCTGACCGACCCCGAAGCGCGGTATTTCGACAAGGACCTTCAAAGGTTCGTCGAGGGGCCGTTGAAGTCTCGTATCTTTGTGCAACTGCCGGGCGTAAAGCCCGACCTAAATGACAACGGCATCGATGACGCCATCGATATCGATACCGGCGAGTGCGAGGATGTCAATCGGAACGGGGTTTGCGACAACGTGGAGCCGAAGTTCAAGTATTCGGCAAAACTGATCTGCGGCGTCCAGAAGGATCCCGAGGGCATGCGGCTGGCGCAGGGGCAGTACGCGACTGCGATCAACATCCTGAATCCTGGCGACCGCAAGGCGATCCTGACCAAGAAGCTGTCCTTGACCTTCCCGCCTGAGGAACAAGGTCCGGGTGAGGTGTTGCCGATCGGCAGGGATACGCTGGGACCGGACGAAGCGCTCGAGGTGGATTGTCTCGATGTGCGTCGTCGCCTGTTTCCTGACGGGTTCCAGACCTCATATATCAAGGGGTTCGTGGTGTTGAGGAGTAACGAGAGCCTGGATGTCACCGCGGTATATACGGTCAAGGGGGTTGAGCGCGAGCAGGATCACCACCGCCGTTCCGGGAGGCATGACGGTTGCAAGCAGGAACATGGCAACGATCCTTGCCATGGAATGGGGCATCGTGACAGGAATGGGGCCAAGTGTCCCGAAGACCGACCTCGGGACTGCGAAGTCGTTGAGCCCCCTGTGCCCGTCAGCATCGATGTTGAGGTCGTTCCCGAGCGAAGGATTGCCGTTCAGGAACCGCCGGTGAAGCAGTGCCCGGATCTCGTCGTGCGTGAGATCGGGCGCCCCTCGGTACGTTGTCCAGGCGGAAGTGGCAACTGCAGAACCACGGTGCGGGTGGTGGTGGCAAATATCGGCGACGCTGATGCCGGTCCCTTCGAGGTGCAATCGGTACTCGATCCATCACAATCGGTTGCCGTCACGCGTCAGGTGTCGGATGGGCTACAGGTTGGGGAGGAGCGGACTCTGCCCGTCGTGACGCCCCCGGGCGGCAACTGCTTCGATCCTGACTGCACGATCAGCGTACGGGTCGATAGCGGCCAATCCGTGAGGGAGTGTGACGAGGGCAACAACGAGAGCAGTGAAACGACACCCGGCTAATGGAAGCGTCACCGTCTTCTTGCTGCATGAATCCCCCACGCCAGCCTCCAGGGGTTGGCGTGGGGCGAGAGTATCGGTGGCGTGACTGTCCGCTTCGTGACGTGATGGCGCTCAACCGTCGACGCGGCCCAGTAACAGGAATTCCAGCAGTGCCTTCTGGGCATGCAGGCGGTTGCCGGCTTCCTGCCAGACCACGGCGCGCGAGTCGTCGAGCAGGGTTTCGCTGATCTCCTCGCCACGATGTGCCGGCAGGCAGTGCAGGAACAGGACGTCCTTGGCTGCCTGGTCGAGCAATGCCTCGGTGACCTGGAAACCGGCGAAGTCTGCCTCGCGCTTGGCCTGCTCCTCTTCCTGGCCCATCGAGGCCCACACGTCGGTCGTGATCAGGTCGGCACCGCGTGCCGCCTGCTGCGGGTCGCGCAGGATCGTGACGCGATCGCCAGCTGCGGCGGCGATGGCAGGATCGGGGTCATAGCCTTCCGGGCAGCAGATGCGCAGTTGGAAGTCGAACTGGCGAGCGGCATTGATCCACGAATGGCACATGTTGTTGCCGTCGCCGATCCATACCGCGGTCTTGCCGCGTACGCTGCCGCGGCACTCGGTCCAGGTCATGACGTCCGCCAGCAACTGGCAGGGGTGATAGTCGTCGGAGAGGGCGTTGATCACCGGCACCGAACTGGCAGCGGCGAATTCCTCCAGGCCAGCATGTGAGAAGGTGCGGATCATCACCGCATCGACCATCTCCGACAGCACGCGAGCGGTATCGCCGATGGGTTCGCCGCGGCCGAGTTGCGTGTCCCGAGGAGACAGGAACAGCGCATGGCCACCGAACTGGGCCATGGCGGTCTCGAAGGAGACACGGGTTCGGGTCGATGACTTCTCGAAGATCATCGCCAGGGTGCGGTTGGAGAATGGCGTATAGGTCGGACCGTGGGTCTTCAGGCCGTTCTTGATGGTGATGGCCCGGCGAATCAGGTAGGCCAGCTCGTCCGGCGAAAGGTCCAGCAGGGTCAGGAAATGGCGAGTCGCCATGATGTCACTCCGCACGCAAAAACCCACATCCTAGCCAGCCGCTCAAAGTTGCGCAATGCACACAGTCCAGGTCGGGCCATTCTTCGGGGGCTGTTTTCGATGCGCCGGCATCAGTAGAATGGGGGCAACTTCAAGCGTCACGCCATAAGGATTTCATCATGAGCACTACGACCGAGACCATCCAGAAGCAGATCCGGGAGAACCCGATCCTGATCTACATGAAGGGTACGCCACAGTTGCCGCAGTGCGGTTTCTCCGCCCAGACGGTCCAGGCCCTGATGGCCTGCGGGGAGCGCTTCGCCTTCGTCAACGTTCTCGACAACCCGGATATCCGTGCCGAACTGCCCAAGGTCGCCAACTGGCCGACATTCCCGCAGCTTTGGGTCGAAGGTGAGCTGGTCGGCGGCTGCGATATCGTCGTCGAGATGTACCAGAACGGCGAACTCGAGCCTCTGATCAAAGACGCCGCCGCCCGCGCCCAGGCAAGTGACGAGCAGAGCGATAGCTGAGGCGGACGAGATTCAAGAAGAAAAAGACATAAGCAAGAAGAAGAAAGCAGACAAGGGGTGCAGCCTCTTGTGACTTTGGGCCCTTGCGGCGGCAAGCCGCAAGGGCCTTTTCATGTCCGCTTGTCCTGAGAGTCGTGGCGATCGTCAGTCCTCTTCCAGCCCCTGTTCGCGTTGGGCCAGGTTCCAGCCCCCCAGGTCCTTGAAGCGGTTGACGATGGAACAGAACAGCTCGGCGGTACGTTCGGTATCGTAGCGTGCCGAATGGGCCGAGGAGTTGTCGAATTCGATGCCGGCGGCACGACAGGCGCGAGCCAGCACCGTCTGGCCATAGACCAAGCCTGAGAGAGTAGCGGTATCGAAGCTCGAAAAAGGGTGAAAGGGATTGCGCTTGATACCGCAACGGTTCACCGCAGCGTTGAGAAAGCCATGGTCGAAGGCGGCGTTGTGGCCGACCAGAATCGCTCGCGTACAGTTGTTGGCCTTGATTGCCTTGCGCACTGGGCGAAAGATCTCGCCCAGCGCTTCGGCCTCGGAGAGAGCGACTTTCTTGCGCAGTGGATCGTCGAGCTTGATCCCCGTGAAGTCCAGCGCCGACTGCTCGATGTTGGCGCCTTCGAACGGTTCGAGATGGTAGGCGTAGGTGGCGTCCGGTATCAGGTTGCCTTCCGGATCCATGCTCAGTGTCACCGCCGCGATCTCCAGGATCGCATCCTGCTGGGCATCGAACCCTCCGGTTTCCATGTCCACCACCACCGGTAGGTAGCTGCGAAAGCGTTGGGCCATCAGATCGCGGGCGCTCGCCTCGCTCATGCACCTCTCCCTTGTCATTGGATCATATGTTTCCTGGCGGTTGCTGCCCGCGCTGAGTGCACGAGAGTTTAGCATCTTTGTCCCGCGCCCGTCCTGAGGTGGCGGTATTCGCCAGGCATCAACGGCGCTATAATGATGGGCTATCGAATTGCTTTTCGACGTGCGGCCAAGGCCGCCGTACTTTCCATAGCGTCATCTAGCGAAGGAGCCCAGAATGTCCGATGTCAAGAAGGTCGTTCTCGCCTATTCCGGCGGCCTGGACACGTCCGTTATCGTCAAGTGGTTGCAGGAAACCTACGACTGCGAGGTGGTGACCTTCACGGCCGACATCGGTCAGGGCGAGGAAGTCGAGCCGGCCCGGGCCAAGGCACAGGCGTTGGGTGTCAAGGAAATCTACATCGAGGACCTGCGCGAAGAGTTCGTGCGCGACTACGTCTATCCGATGTTCCGCGCCAACACCATCTATGAAGGCGAATACCTGCTGGGCACCTCCATCGCGCGTCCGCTGATCGCCAAGCGTCTGATCGAGATCGCCAACGAGACCGGTGCCGACGCCATCTCGCACGGCGCCACAGGCAAGGGCAACGACCAGGTACGCTTCGAACTCGGTGCCTATGCGCTCAAGCCCGGGGTCAAGGTCATCGCCCCGTGGCGCGAGTGGGACCTGACCTCGCGCGAGAAACTGATGGCCTACTGCGAAAAGCACGAGATTCCCGTCGACTTCTCCAAGAGCAAGAAGAAGTCGCCGTACTCCATGGACGCCAATCTGCTGCACATTTCCTACGAGGGCGGCATTCTCGAGGATCCTTGGGCCGAGGCCGAGGAAGACATGTGGCGCTGGAGCGTATCGCCGGAAGCCGCGCCGGACGAGCCGACCTATGTCGAGCTGACCTTCGAGCAAGGCGATATCGTCGCCATCGACGGCGAGGCCTTGAAGCCCCATGAGGTGCTAACCAAGCTCAACAAGCTGGGTGGCGACAATGGCATCGGCCGTCTCGACATCGTCGAGAACCGCTACGTGGGCATGAAGTCGCGTGGCTGCTACGAGACGCCGGGGGGCACCATCATGCTGCGCGCCCACCGTGCCATCGAGTCGATCACCCTGGATCGCGAGTCCGCCCACCTCAAGGATTCGCTGATGCCCAAGTATGCCGAGGTGATCTACAACGGCTACTGGTGGAGCCCGGAGCGCAAGGTGCTGCAGGCCGCTATCGACGAGACCCAGAAGCATGTCTCCGGGGTGGTGCGCATGAAGCTGTACAAGGGCAGTGCCACCGTGGTCGGCCGCAAGTCCGAACAGTCACTCTTCGACGAGTCCATCGCCACCTTCGAGGACGATGCCGGCGCCTACGATCAGAAGGATGCCGAAGGCTTCATCAAGCTCAACGCGTTGCGCCTGCGGATTGCCGCCAGCAAGGGGCGCAATGCCAGCTGAGGAGGCGCCATGCTGAAGAAACTGTTTTCCGGCCTGTTCGGTGGCGGCGATGACCGATCAGCGTCCCGCGAAGCCGACCCGGTGGATTACAAGGGCTATCTGATCATCTCCGACCCGCAGGATGTGGGCGGCCAGTACCGCGTCAGCGGTTGGATCCGCAAGCCGGTGGAGGGGGGCGAGATGCTCGAGCACCGTTTCGAGCGCTCCGACGTGGTATCCGGTCGCGAGGCGTGCGACGAGTTGATGGTCAGCAAGGCCCAACGATTCATCGACGACTTGGGAGATGACATCTTCAAGAAATGAGTCGATGTGGGATGGATGGTGATGGAACGGCGCCCGAGAGGCGCCGTTCGTCTATACACCTTTTGCCAAGCGGCTGGGCACGCCTGGAGCGCTACACTTCAGGGATGACTTATTGAGGATCCCCGATGCGATTGTTGCACCGTGCCTCGCCCTGGCGCGATCTTTTCACCAACGATTCTCTTGCCGATACCCGGTCGTGGCCGACGCTGCTCGCCCCCTTGGCGGATGCCTTCGAGAGGCTGGGGCCAACACCGAACCTGGCCGAAGCCAAGGCATGGCAGGTGACGCTGGTCGAGGCCTTGCAACGCCTCGATCTTCCCGCCTGGCGCATCAGCCAACTTCTCAGTGACCATAACGACTGGATCTATCGCCGTGCCATCGTCGACTCGCTCAACGACATGCAAGGCACGGGGTGGGGCAAACCGCCGGTGGGATTCTGCGTGTTGATGCTGGGATCGGGGGCGCGTCACGAAAGCTTGCTGGGCCCCGATCAGGACAATGCCATGATCGTCGAGGAGTATCCGGATGCTCGGCATCGCGAGATCGATGGTTACTTCCAGGCCTTGGGCGAGCGCTTCACGGCGCGCCTCGATACGGCCGGGATTCCCCTGTGCCAAGGGCATGTGATGGCGCGTTGGCCAATGTGGCGCAAGCGATTATCGGAGTGGTGCGAACAATTGCGGCTATGGACGGCCGATCGGCGCGTCAAGCGCGTGCAGCAATCGAATATCCTGCTCGACTTCTCGCCGGTCTATGGCGATGCGACCCTGGCCGAGGCACTGCGTGACGAAGTAGCCAGCCTGATGCCCCGGGCCGGGCTGTTTCTCGACGAAATGGCGGCCTTACTCGATGAAGCACCGGTAGCTCTCGACCGACGGGGGCGGCTGAGAGGCGATGACGAGGGCGCACCCCACGAACGGGCCATCAACCTGAAACGGCAGGGGGTGATGCCACTCGTCGCTGCCACTCGACTGCTGTCGCTGACTCAGGGAGTGCGCAGTGTCGATACCCGCTCACGACTGGCCGAACTGGTCGGCGCTGGTAGCCTGGACGCGTCACATGCTCAGGCCTTGAGCGCGGCCCTGGACCGATTGCAAGCGATCATCCTCGACTCCCAGCTCGCAAGTCTGGCCGCCGGTCGCGCTGCCGATGGCTGGGTCGATGTTGCGGCCCTCGACGAGGGCAGCCGTTTATTGCTGCGCCATGATCTGCAGACGATCCATGCCTTGGTCAAGCTGGCAAAATCCGCCTCTTCGAGGAAGTAAGCAAGAAGCTTGAAGAGCGGCGCTCCGCGGCTGGAAGTCATAAGCTAGAAGCTTGAAGAGCGGCGCTCCGCGCCTGGAAGCTTGAAGAAAAACCTTGGCTAGATTCCGGCAAGGGCCGAGCCTTGGCTTCGAGCTTCGAGCTTCGAGCTTCGAGCTTCGAGCTTCGAGCTTCGAGCTTCGAGCTTCGAGCTTCGAGCTTCGAGCTTCGAGCTTCGAGCTTCGAGCTTCGAGCTTCGAGCTTCCAGCTTACCGCTCCGGCGGTGTCTTGTTCGCCTTCGCCACTTCCTGTCGTTCGCTGTCGGCGGGCGCCACCGGCAGTTCCATCACCAGACAGGCTCCGCCCAGGGTGGGGGCATTCTCGACCCACAGCCGCCCACCCAGGTGAGCGACGATGCCGCGGCTGATAGGCAGGCCCAGGCCGCTACCACGCGGTCGCCTGCGGGTCTGGCCACTGCTGGCACCATGCTGCTCGATCTGGTGGAATTTCTCGAACACCTGCTCGCGCTCTTCCTCGCCGATGCCGGGGCCGTTGTCCTCGACACTGAGGCGATAGTGCCCCTTGTGGTGTTCGAGGCGTAGTAGGACCCGCGGATCCTCGTCGGCGGCGAACTTGCCGGCGTTGTCGAGCAGGTTGATGATCACCTGTTCGAGTCGGTCCGGATCACCGATCACCGGTGCCTCGTCGGCTGTGATCTCGACGTCCAGCGCCACCCCGCGATCCTCCTGGACGCGATGCACGGCATCCACGCTGTGACGAGCCAGCGCAGCCAGGTTCAGGCGCTGGGGATGAAGTGTCAGGCGGCCGCTTTCCAACCGCGCCAGGTCGAGGATCTCCTCGATCAGGCGCGACAGTCGCTGACTTTCCAGTACCACAACATCGAGGAAGTGGCGCTGCTTGTCTTCGGGCAGATCGCGGGAATCTCGCAGGATTTCGGCGAAGGCGCGAATCGAGGTCAGGGGGGTACGCAGCTCGTGGCTGACCATGGCCACGAATTCGTCCTTCAGGCGGTCGAGTTCGCGCAGACGTTCGTTGGCACTGCGCAGCTCTTCGCCGATTTCTGCCAGTTCCCGGGATTTCTGCTCCAGTTGGCGGTTGTATTCGAGCATCTGGGAAGTGGTGTCGAGGATGCTGAGTACTGCCTCCAGATCCAGCGCCTCGCCACGCACCACCGAATTGATCAGGACCCGCGCCGAGGCATTGCCCAAAGCGCCCGCCAGGGCCTGTTCGGCGCGGGCGATGACTTCCGGAGGTACGGCCTGGTCCTTGCTCGCTTGCCGCTCCAGGCCGGCAAAGACCCGTGCCGTGGCGGGCGCGCCCAGGTAACGATTGAGCAGCGCTTCCAGCTCGCCGCGAGTGGTCTGGCCTTGCCACAGCGAGGGATATACCAGCGAGGTGTGTAGGGCTTCGGTGAATAGCGCCGCCTGGGTCTGCTCGAGCCGGCTCTGGCGTGTGAACAGCGAGACGCCAACCAGGGTGCCGACGTTTGCCAGTTGGCTCCACAGCAGCGAGTGGCTGTAGATGTCCCAGCCCTCGAGGCCGAATAGGGCATAGGGACGTAGCCACGCAAGCCCCATTGGGCCATGTGTCAGAAAAGCATCGTCGAGCCAACCGGATTGGGCAAAGCCCGGCAACAGAAGGGTATAGACCCATACCGAGAATCCCGCGATCAGCCCTAGACTGGCACCGACTCGGGTGGCACCGCGCCAGTACAGGCCGAGCAGCAGCGCCGGGGCGAACTGGGTGGCGGCGGCGAACGACACCAGGCCGATGGTCACCAGGCTGTAGGAGTCGCCGATCAGGGCGTGGTAGAGATAGCCCAACAGCAGGATCATCACGATCGCCACGCGCCGGATGCCCAGCAGCCAGCCCGACAGATCGCCTCGCGAGCCCAAGTGCAGACGTGGCGAGCGCAGCAGCAACGGCATCACCAGATGGTTGCTGACCATGGTCGACAGTGCGATGGTTTCGACGATGACCATACCAGTGGCCGCCGACAGTCCGCCGATGAATACCAGCAGCGGCAGCCCCTCGAGACCGGCGGACAGCGGCAGGGTCAGCACGAAGCTATCGGGGTCGCCGCCGGGGTCGCCGAGCAATACGCCGGCCAAAGCGATCGGTATCACGAACAGGTTGATCGCCAGCAGGTACAGCGGGAACAGCCAGCTAGCGCGTTTGATATGGCGTTCGTCGACGTTCTCAACCACCAGCACCTGGAACTGGCGGGGCAGGGAAAGAAAGGCCAAAAAGGCCAGTACCAGGGTACCGACCCAGCCCACCCCGCCGCCTGGCACGGCCTCGAGACTCAACGCGCCGTTCAGTTGGGGATGGGCAGCGGCACGGGCGAACAGGTCGCCGGGACCGTTGAACAGCACGAACACCGTGAACACCCCCACCGCCAGGAAGGCGAACAGCTTGACCAGCGACTCGAAGGCGATGGCGGCGACCATGCCCTCGTGACGTTCGCTGGCGTCGAGGTAGCGGGTGCCGAACAGGATGATGAACACCGCCAATACCAGCGCCACCCAGAACGACTTGTCGTCCCAGAAGGCTTCCTCGACCAGGCGTAGGCCCGGCGGCTCGGGATAGTTCATCAGTACCGCATGGCTCAAGGTGATGGCCTTGAGCTGCAGCGCGATATAGGGGGTGATGCCGATCAGCGCGATCAATGCCACCAGGGCGCCCAGGCCGCCGCTCTTGCCATATCGAGCACTGATGAAATCGGCGATCGAGGTAATGCGCTGGGCACGGGCGATGCGCACCATCTTGCGGATCACGAACGGGCTGGCAAGCATCGCCAGCGTCGGGCCCAGGTAGATAAGCAGGAAGCTGGGGCCGTATTCGGCAGCACGGCCGACACTGCCGTAGAATGTCCAGGCGGTGCAGTAGACGGCGATGGACAACGCGTAGACAGTCGGCGAGCCGATAACCGAGCGCCCCTGCTCGGCACGCCGGTCGCCCCAGGCGGCGATCACGAACAACAGTGCCAGATAGCCGAAGGCTATCCCGAGGACCATAAGATCAGTCCTCATGCTCCCCCCTGGTCGTCATGTCGGTGTTCCATCAGCCAGGCGGCCAACGCGATCACCACCCCCCAGGCGAGGAACAGGTAGAGCGGCAGCCACGACAGGCCACCGTTCGTTGCACGGTCGAACGGCAGGATCAGCGGTGGCGAGAACAGCAGGACTGCTAGCACGATCAAGGCGACCAGGCGCTCGCCAAGGCGGGGTGTCTTCATGCGCTGGCATCCTCCCAGTCGAAGGCGCCGGCCTGCAGCGTGAGGAGTTCTTCCAGGGTCGTGATGCCACGCGCCTCCAGGCGCGGCAACAGGGTCAGCCACAGCTCGGCGGTGAGCCGCGCATCGCCCAGCGCGGTATGCCGGGCGCCGTCGGGGATGGTCAGGTCATAACGGTCGGCCAGCGTGTCGAGGTTGTGGCCGTCGAGGCCTTCGTCCAGGGCTCGCGAAATCAGCAGGGTGTCGAGCACTGGCATTCGGAACTCGATGCCGGCGCCCGGCGGTTGCAGGGCCAGAAGGTCGAAGGCGGCATTGTGGGCCAGCAGCACCGCCTCGCCGATATAGTCGCGAAAGCGTGGCAGCACCACCGGCAACGGCGGTGCGCCGGCCACGTCATTGTCGGTCAGGCCGTGGATGGCGGTGCTGGCGGGAGGGATGGGACGTCCCGGGTCGATCCGCTGGTCGAAGGTATCGTCAGCCAGCAGCCGCGCATTGACGATACGGCAGGCACCGATGCTGATCACGCTGTCGCCACGGCGCAGTTCGAGGCCGGTGGTTTCAGTATCGAAGACGACGACTTCGAGCTGACGTAACGGGCAAGCGGCCAACTCGGCATCCGGTGGCGGCAGGTCGGCGATGCCGAAATCGTGGAACTCCGGGCGTGGTGCTGGACGCGACGGTGGCGCTCCGACGCGCTCTTCCGCCGGTAGCGGCAAGCGCAGTCGAGCGTGGTGGCCATCGGCATCGGCCAGGCTCCAGACATCGCTGGCGTGCTGGCGCAGCAAGTCGCCGACGCAGGGCGATAACGGCAAGGCTTCCAAGCGCTGCTCGCACCACTGGGCCAACTGGTGTTGTCGCAGCGGTGTTCCGGGCCAGATCAGATCGAGATAGACGCGTTTGTTGCCGAGCAGGATTTCGCCCTCGAAGCACTGTGTGCCGCTATGCTCGGCCAGGCGCTCGACCAGGGTCTCCAGCATGGTCAGCAGGGCCGGAGCATCTCCCTTCAGCCAGGCCGGCATGCCGATGGGCACCAAGTGTAGGGAGACCGAGGCCAGGCGCTCGTTGAGGGCCTGGAAGAGGTCGTTGGACCACATTGGTACCAACCGCTCGCCCTGGCGCTGCATGTCATCGAGCAGGTTGCCCAGTTGGGTGATGCCATCGCCCATGGCCTGACTTTCCTCGGCGATCACGGCCTCGAGCCGCTCGCGCAGGGCGTCGTGATCCGGGGTCGTATCGCTGATGCTGCTCAAGGCCTCGGCGGCGCTGGTCAAACTCGCGCCATGGCGACGCAGGCTGGGCAGCACGTCGACGAGGTTGGCACGGGCGCCCATCTCACTGGTCCAGGCTGCGGTGGCGTCGGTCAAGGTCAGCAGGGTTTCGCCATGGCTGCGCGGTACGCGGCGCAGTACACAATGCAGCCAGCGATCGTCGTAGGGCAATAGCAGTTCGCGGGGCGAGCCGTCGTTCGGAACGCGCCGCAAGGCCTCCCTCAGGCTGCTGGCGCTCAGCAGGGCTTCCAGGCGTTTGCCCAGCCCCAAACCCGGGTGTCCCTCGAACAGCGTCTCAGCGGCATGGTTGAATAGCATCAGCCGATGGTGATGGTCGCATAGCAACAAGGGGGTATCGAGGACCTGCAGCAGGGCTTCCAGTTCCTGGCGAATACGCGCAGCACTGCGCGCTCCTTCGGTATGCGCGGTGGCGAGTCGCTCGCGATCGGCGCGCCAGCCGTCACGAATGCGGTCGAGATCCGGGCCTAGGTCACGCAGCCAACCTTCCGGGGGATAGTCGGCGCGGGCATCGGGGCTGCCGGCGAGGCGGGCAAGCAGTACATGCAGGTGGCGCAAGGGGGCGAACAGGCGCCGGGCGAGCACGGCACCAAGCCCGAAGGTCAGCACGCTGGCGGACAGGCAGGCAAGCCAAATGGCGAGCCGCGCGGCGCCGCTGGGTGACAGTTCGGCTTCCAGCCACAATGCCAACAAGGCACCACCGAAGAAGGTGACACCGCCGATCGCAAGCCACAGCCCGATCAGACGTTGTCGCTTGGGTAAGGCACCGCGTGCCATCTAGCTCGCCTCGTCCAGCAGTGTCCGGACCTTGTCGACTAGTGCCTGGGTGGAAAATGGCTTGGTGACATAGTCGTCGGCACCCAAGGCCATGCCTTTCTCGCGCTCCACCTCGCGACCATGGGCGGTCAGCATGATGATTGGCAACCGCGCCCTGGCCGGGTCGGCGCGCAACTGCTCGAGGACATCGAAACCGCTGATGTCGGGCAGGCTGATATCCAGCAGCACCAGGTCGGGCGCTTGTTCGGCGACGCGCGCTAACGCCTGCTCGCCGTCTTCGGCGGTCACTACCTCGAAGCCCGCCTGCTGCATCAGGAACTCCAGAGACAGGACGATGTTGGGTTCGTCGTCCACCACCAGTACCCTGGCCATCCGCGTCTCCTTTATCTTTGTTAACTGGAAGTCTAGCGGTGTCGGTCGAGAGGGGAAAAGACGACCTTGGCAGAAGAGGGGGAAGAAGCACTTGCCGTAGCAGCCACTTATTTCACAAAAGAATATGCTATTTCATATTGATTCTTCGCGAATATATTGAAGTCGCCACACTGGACCGCATAATACTGCCTCAAATACCCGAGTAAAGAGGTCAAGATTATGTTCAAGGCACTGATCATGACAGTGGGGCTATTGGCATTGGCCTCGCGCGCCGTTGCCGCCGACCCGACGCCGCTGGTCGAGGCCAAGTGGCTGAACGACCATCTGGGTGACGACGACCTGGTGGTACTCGATGTGCGCTCGGGCATCGATGACGGTGGCGATCGCGACAGCTTCGAGCAGGCCCGTATCCCGGGTAGTATCTACAGCAGCTACACAGACGATGGCTGGCGCGAAACCCGCGACGACGTGGTCGGCTTGCTGCCGCCGGTGGAAGATCTCGAGCAACTGATCGGTGGGCTGGGGATCGGCAACGACGATACGGTGGTGATCGTGCCCGCCGGCACCGGCCCCACCGACTTCGGTAGTGCCGCCCGGGTCTACTGGACTTTCAAGGTGCTCGGCCATGACCAAGTGGCGATCCTCAATGGCGGCTTCGCCGGTTGGCAGCAGCAGGGCTACGAGGTTGCCAGCGGGACACCGGCGCCCCGCGATGCGGTCGATTTCGAGGCCAGCCTGCGCGAGGAGCTGATCGCCACCACCGACGAGGTCGAAGCGGCTCGCGAGTCCCAGGCCCAACTGGTGGATGCCCGTCCCGTGGACTACTTCCGCGGCGACACCAAGTCACCGGTCGTGCGAGTGGCCGGGACCATTCCTGGATCGATCAACCTGCCGCACCATACGTTGCTGCAGGATCGCAACAATGCCTTCTATCTGGATAGCGAAGGCTTGCAGTCGCGCATCAACGAAGCCGAACTGGACCCCAGTGCCCGTACCGTATCGTTCTGCAACACCGCGCATTGGGCGGCGACCGACTGGTTCGTGCTCAGCGAAATCGCCGGTTTCGACAATGTGACCCTATACGATGGCTCCATGGCCGAGTGGACCATCAGTGACAGCCGTCCGGTCGAGACGGTCAAGCGTGGGCTGGGTCGCCTGCTGGACTTCTTCAATTAATATCGCACTAGCATCGTTCGCCCCTGCCTCCACTTGCGTGAGTGGCAGGGGCGGTGCACCTTCCATAGTGATGACTAATGGGAAAACAGCATGAGCCAAGCAAGTACGCTGCAGGCACCTGAACGTGCCTGGGGCATCGACCGCTTTGTGGTCGGTGTCGCACTGGCAGGGTTGGCGATACTCGGTGCCTTGATCTGGCTGGAGACTGCCCCCTTCCTGCTGGCGCTTTTCGGCGTCGGGACCCTGCTGGGGGGGGCGCTCTACCATGGCGCCTTCGGCTTCACAGCCGGTTGGCGTAATCTGGTGACCAAGAAACGCGGCGCGGCCATGCGTGCCCAGTTGTTGCTGTTCGCCCTGACCTCGCTGCTGATCGTGCCGATCCTGGGCAGTGGTCAGGAGGGCCTGATCGGTGCGGTGGCCCCAGTCGGAACGTCACTGGTGGTCGGTGCCTTCCTGTTCGGGGTCGGTATGCAGCTCGGTGGTGGGTGCGGGTCCGGCACATTGTTCACCGTGGGGGCGGGCAACCTGCGTATGGTGGTCACGTTGATCTTCTTCATCGTCGGTAGCGTGATCGGTACGCTGCATCTGCCATGGTGGCTGGATCGGCCCGGGGTCGACCCCGTCAGCCTGATCGAGGGTTTCGGCGTCCCCGGGGCCATCCTGCTGCAATTCGCCGCGCTGGGTGTCATCGCCTTGTGGATCGATCGTGTCGAGCGCAAGGCACACGGCCAGGTCGAGCGCGACGAATGGAAGATACGCAATGGCGACAAGGGCATCCTGCGTACCTTGTTGACTGGTCGCTGGCCGTTCACCTGGGCCATCGTGGCGTTGGCGGTGGGCAGTGTCCTGACCCTGGTGATCGGTGGGACTACGTGGGGCATCACTTTCGCCTTCGCACTATGGGGTGCCAAGGCGCTGCAGGCGGTGGGCGTCGACATGAGCCAGTTCGAGTTCTGGACCTGGGACTACCCGGCCATGGCGCTGGCCGATTCGGTGCTGGTCAACGTCACCTCGGTGATGAACTTCGGCTTGCTGCTGGGAGCCATGCTTGCCGCTGGCCTGGCCAATCGCTTCAACGAAGCGAGCCGCAAGCGCCCCGAAGGGCGCCAGTTGCTGGCGGCGGTGATCGGTGGTCTGCTGCTCGGTTACGGCGCGCGGCTGGCATTCGGTTGCAATATCGGCGCATTGTTCTCGGGCATCGCCTCGGCCAGTCTGCATGGCTGGATCTGGTTCGCCGCGGCCTTCGTAGGCTCGTTGCTTGGTGTGTGGTTGCGTCCGTGGTTCCGATTACCCAATTGAGCGGAGGAAACGCATGCAGGCCGCCTACAAACGCAGCAGCGTCATTCTCGTGATGCTGGCGATCCTGGCACTGATTCTTGCCGATCACCTGCACAGCCCGACGTTCGCTTTCAACATGGGGCAGGGCAATGTCGAAACCACGCTGATGCAGCGAGACGGCGCCGCTTGTGCGCCCTGTGGCGCGCCTTGTCCTTCCTCTCGCGACTGATCGACGAGCGCCCCCACCCCTAACGCCGCGAAAATCTCGCGGCGTTCGTGTCTCTAGCCGGGACACGGGTGACCCGCTCTTCACTCCTTGCTGCGGCGAAACCTGAGGTTGGAGCGGCCCAGCCACAGCCAGATCAGAAGCACGACCAGTGCCGGCAGCAGCCAGTTCGGCGCATTGGCGATCCATGTCAATGCCTGATGGATGAAGAACGCCATGATACCGGCCACCACACCCAGCAACGGGAACATGAAAGGACGCTCGTGCCCCGGCTTGTCACTCAAACGGAACAACAAGCCGGTAAAGGCGCCGAAGATGGCGGCCATGCCCAGCGGTAACCAGAACCCTTGCATATGGCCTCGACTGTACGATGTCATGAAAAGGATAGCCGGTTGGCAGCATATCCGCGCCGCCTGGTGACTCGTATCTCTCGACTTTTGATGTGCGTGGGACGGAAAATATCCACTGCCCACCATGAAGCTGGTGATGTGGATTGCATGGCGTCCGTCAGCTGAGAAAATGACTGGCAGGGATGGGGTCGCACAAAGCCAGTCACTCCGAAGATAGGATTCTAATGAAAGGTTTGTTGTTATCGGCCTATGCCGCTGTCAGCCATCGGCATTGGGCACAAGGGATCTGTCGCCATGTCGACGCCATTGACTGGCAGGTCCTGGAGCTGCCGCCGCGCCATTTCAGTTGGCGGATTCGCGGCAACCCGTTGACCTGGATGCTCGAGGCATCCGAGGTGCTGGAACGGCACTACGATGTGGTTCTTGCCACCTCGATGGTGGATCTGGCGACGTTGGTAGGGCTCCATCCGCACTTGGGGCGTGCCCGCAAGATCATTTACTTCCATGAAAACCAATTCGCCTACCCGCTTTCCGTCGAACGGAAATCCGCGGTCGAGGCGCAGATGGTCAATCTTTATTCGGCCTTGACGGCGGACAGGGTGGTATTCAACACCGCCTATAACCGCGACAGTTTTCTCGACGGCGTTCGCCGTTTTCTCAAGCGCATGCCGGAGAAGGTGCGCATCGAGGCCACGCTGGAGAGGCTGGCGCGCGACGCCCAAGTATTGCCGGTGCCCATCGACCCGGCGGCCGACGAGTTGCCACCCCGGTGCGGGCGACGCATCGTCTGGAACCACCGCTGGGAATACGACAAGAACCCCGAGGACTTCTTTCAGGCCTTGCACGGACTGAAGACGCGTGGCATCGACTTCGAAGTGGCGGTGATGGGGCAGCGCTTCCGCCAGCAACCCGAGATCTTCGAAGAAGCCCGCGTCTGGCTGAATGGACACCTGCTGTGCTGGGGGCCTCAGCCCGAAGCCACCTATCGGGAGATACTCGAGGGCGCCGATATCGTGGTTTCCACCACGTTCCACGAGTTCCAGGGGCTGTCGATCATGGAAGCCGTGCAGCGGGGTTGTGTGCCATTGGTACCCGACCGGTTGTGCTTTCCCGAACTCTACCCGTCGGAGTATCGCTATGACGGAACACGAGAGAACCTGGAAGCGCGCCTGGAACGCTGGCTGACGAGGCCCGATACCCGCCCGGCACCGCCCGATGCCAGTGCCTGGGAATGGCCGAATCTGAGCAGGGCGTATCGTCGGTTGTTCATGGAGTGAAAACTCGACAGGGCGGGGGCAGGCATTTATTCAGCGTCTTCCGAGCGGAAGAGCGTGTTGCGTAGCTCATATACCCCTCGCCCCAGCCACTCATGCAGCGCCTGGCTGCTATGGCGCAGGTGGTAGGCTCGGGGCAGCCAGGCATGCAGGCCCGGCGGGGGAGAGCTGGCGAATTCGGTGGGGGCGGGTATCACTTCGAGCCCGGCACGTGTGAACTCCGGCATGGCGCGTGGCAGGTGCCATGCCTGGGAAACCAGAGCCACTCGCTGGAGCCCTTCGCCCTGCAGGATATTGGCACTGTAGCGGGCATTCTCGGCGGTGGTGCGGCTCTGTCCCTCTTGCCAGGCAACCGGGACGTCGAAAACCTCGCGCAACGCTGCGGCCATCAGTTCGGCTTCAGGGACATTCTCGTCATGCAACCGCCCGCCACTGACCAGAATCGGCAGGCCACTGTCGCGATGCAGTTTGGCGCCGTAAGCCAGGCGTCGCCAGGTGGCATTGTTGGGGGCATCGCCCCAGCCGAATTCCGGGGCCTCGAAATCTCGCCCGCCGCCCAGGATCACGATCGCTTCGGCCTGCTGCAATTCGGCGGTGTCGATCGGCCGCTGGGGCTCCAGTCCCTGGCGTAGCCAATAGCTCGCCGTCGGCGTGGCCAGTACCAGCAGCCCAACCACTCCCACGATTACCAACAGGCCGCCAAGCCAAGGCATGTGTCGCCACAGCAACGCACCGAGCAATGCCAGCAGTACATTGACCAGAGGGGGGAGCAGCAGGTACTTGAGCCAGTTCATGGTCAGGCGATATCCACCTTGTCGGGATACTCGCACAGATCCTCGATGACGCAGCTACCGCAGCGCGGCTTGCGCGCCACGCAGGTGTAGCGTCCGTGCAGGATCAGCCAATGGTGGGCATCCTGGCGGAATTCCTTGGGCACGTGACGCATCAATTTCTGTTCGACTTCGATCACGTTCTTGCCCGGGGCGAGGCGCGTGCGATTGGAGACACGAAAGATATGCGTGTCCACGGCGATGGTCGGTTGGCCGAAGGCGGTATTGAGGATCACGTTGGCGGTCTTGCGACCCACGCCGGGCAGAGCCTCCAGAGCGGCCCGGCTCTGCGGCACTTCGCCATCGAACTGGTCGACCAGGATCTGACAAGTCCTCATTAGGTTCTCGGCCTTGGTGTTGTACAAGCCGATGGTCTTGATGTACTCCTTGAGACCGTCGAGACTGAGCTCGAGGATGCCTTGCGGGGTGTTGGCCACCGGGAAAAGTCGTGCGGTGGCTTTGTTGACACCGACATCGGTGGCCTGGGCGGAGAGCAACACGGCGGTCAGCAGCTCGAACGGCGTGCTCCAGTTGAGCTCGGTGGTTGGCTCGGGCATGTGATCTCGCAGTCGCGCGAAGATCTCGTAGCGTTTCTGGGCGTTCATCAAGGGTCCATGTCTGACAAGCAAAACAATATGATAGCCAACATCGCTTATCTGTGAAGTATGGCAGCTTACCGGGACGAGGACTCGGCCATCTCAGCGGTTCCTGCCGCCGTCTTGCCTATGACCGCTACAGCCCGACAGCGTTTACCGTATGGTGCCGGTCACGCGTACACGGCGGCTTTCTCGGGGTTGGTCGGCCTGGCGTAGCCGGCGGCGACGTTCCAGGCGATCGTCGATGACGTTCTTCAGCGCGATCAGCAGCCCGGTGGCGAAGAAGGCGCCGGGCGGCAGGATCAGGAACAGGAATTCGTAATTGGGGAACACCGTGATTTGCCATCCGGCGGCCACCGGGCCCAGCAACAGGTCCATGTCGGCGAATAGGGTGCCTTGGCCGAACAGCTCGCGCAGACTGCCCAGCACTACGAGCACGCCAGCGAATCCCAACCCCATCATCAGGCCATCAGTGGCCGAAGGCAGGATGGGATTGCGGGAGGCAAAGGCATCGGCGCGACCGAGGATCGCGCAATTGGTGACGATCAACGGAATGAAGATGCCGAGGATCTGGTGCAGCTCGAAGGTGTAGGCCTGCATCAACAGGTCGGCGCAGGTGACGAAGGCGGCGATGATCATCACGAAGGCCGGCAGGCGCACGTTGCTGGTGACATGGTGGCGAATCAGCGACACCGACATATTCGAGCCCATCAGCACCAGCAGGGTCGCCAGTCCCAGACCCAAGGCGTTGACCACACTGCTGGTCACCGCCAGCAGTGGGCACAGCCCCAACAACTGCACCAGGGCTGGGTTGTTGGCCCACAAGCCATTCCTGACGAGTTCGTTGAACTGGCTCATGGCTGGTCCTCCTGGTCGGCCTGAAACAGGCTATCACCCTCCGCCTCGACATATTCCAGGCTACGCTTGACCGCCCTGACTACTGCGCGGGGGGTGATGGTGGCGCCGGTAAACGCATCGAACTCGCCACCGTCCTTTGTCACCTCCCAACCTTCGGGAGCGGGATCTTCCAGCGAGCGGCCATTGAAATCGGTGATCCAATCGCTCTTGCGCCGCTCGATCTTGTCGCCAAGCCCCGGGGTTTCCTGATGGCGGGTCACCCGCACGCCGCTGACGCGGCCATCCTGGTCGACACCGACCAGCAAGTGAATGTCGCCGTTGTAGCCACCCGTGGCCACCACCGGCATGAGCAGCGCCGCATTATCGCCGCGCTTGACCCGCCAACCGCGGAAAGGTTGGTGCTGACCCATGGCCTCGCTGGCCGGCAGCATCACGGCATTGTCCAGCAGTGCCTCGATCGGTACATCACGCAGTGCTTCGGGGAGTACCTCTTTCAGCACGCGGTACTGACTGGCTTGGCGGTTGTCGGCGATGCGATCAAAGGTCAAAGTCCGAGTTCCCGCCACCACGCCGGCAGTGACGATGGCAAATAGCCCCAGGCTCAGCGCGGAGCGCAGGATGGCGCGGCCCATGGGGCGCTTGGGCGGTTGGGTGGGGGCTGTCATCGCGGTTCCTCCGTTTCATCCTCGAGCCGCTTGACCTTGATGCCACGGGTGGGTGCGTGGTGCCCATAAGTGCGGGGTTGGGTGTAGTAGTCGATGAACGGTACGGCGAAGTTCATCAGCAGCACTGCGAAGGCCACCGCGTCGGGGTAGGCGCCGGTGGTGCGGATCAGCATCACCAGCACGCCGACGCCGGCGCCATAGTAGAGCTTGCCCTTACGGCTGGTGGCGGCACTCACCGGGTCGGTGGCGATGAAGAAGGCGCCGAAGATGGCCGCTCCTCCCAGCAGGTGGAACAGCGGCGAACCGTAATGGCTGGGATCCACACCGTAGAGTAGTGCGGCGATCACGGCCATGGCCCCTAGCATGGCGACCGGGATGTGCCAACCGATCAGACGCTTGTAGAGCAGTAGGGCGCCCCCGACGAGCCAGGCCAGGGACACCGAGTGCCAGGCATTCATGGTGCCCTCCGGCAACGGCGACGAGGCCCAGAATTCGCTGGCCATCACCGCTTCGGGTTTGTGCTTGAAGGCGTCCAGCGGGGTGGCACCACTCATGCCATCGAGGGCTAGGGGATCGGTGAGCCCGGCCAGTAGGCGCAACGCATCCGGCAACGTGGTGGCCTCGGGGCCGAACAGACCATGCGGCGCTGCCCACTGGGTCATTGGCAGCGGAAAGGCGACCAGCAGTAGGGCATAGCCGACCATGGCAGGGTTAAAGGGGTTGTGACCCAAGCCGCCGAAGAGCTGCTTGGCGATGACGATGGCTGCCACCACGCCGACCAGGATCAGCCACCAACTCGAACCGGGTGGCAACGAGACCCCCAGCAGCACGCCGGTTACCAGGGCGCTGTTGTCACTCAGGGTGGCGGTGGGAGAACGGCCACGCAGCTTGAGCACCAGCGCCTCGAGCGCCACCGCGAAGGCGGTGGCGGCCAGCACGTTGGTCAGCACCCCCCAGCCGAAATACCAGGCGAGCGTGGCGATGCCAGGAAGCGTGGCCAGCAGCAGCCAGGCCATCACCCGGCCGGTGGAGGTCGGCAAGCGTGCCGGCTCGGCACTGGCATGCATCAGACTCATCGGCGTGTTTCTCCCTGCTGTTCGGCTTGCTGGGCGGCGGCCAGGCGTGCTTCGGTGGCTCGCAGATTCTCCTGGGCGGTGGCGACTTGTAGCTCGAGATCGTCGAGATCATCTTGGTCGGCCTCACCTGCCTCGCTGGCCCTGGCTAGCGCCTTCTCGGCCTTGCGCAGCGCCGCCTTGGCGGCGGCTTGAGCAATGCGCAACTGCTTGACCTGTTCCTTGGCCGCCGCCGCATCCTCGCCCTGGGCGGCCTCACGCGACGGTTGCGCGGTGCGTGTGGCGACGCGTGAGGCCGCCTGGGCACGGGCCTGGCGCTTGGCTTCCTTCTCGGCCGCCTCGCGGGCCAAGCGCGCCTGCCGGAACTCGAAGCGGTGCCGTGCATGTTCGGCCTTGTGGGCCTCGTGACGGCGCTCGCGAATCTCGCCCTTGGCGGCCTGGTAGTACTGCACCAGCGGGATGTGGCTGGGGCATACATAGTTGCAGGCGCCGCATTCAATGCAGTCGAACAGGTTGAACAGTTCCGCCTTGTCGTGCTCGCGGGATTTGGAGAACCAATAGAGCTGCTGGGGCAGCAGCGAGGCGGGACAGACCTGCTCACAAGCGCCACAGCGAATGCAGGGCTGTTCGGGAGGCGGGGCGGGCAGTTCACGCTCGGTGGCGGCGATCAAGCAGTTGGACTTCTTGACCAACGGCAACGCCGTGCTGTCCAGTGCCATCCCCATCATCGGTCCGCCCATTACCAGCCGCGCCAGTTCGTGTTCCTTCAGGCCGGCGGCGGTCAGCAGTTCATGCATGGACGTGCCCAGGCGCGCCTCGACGTTGCCGGGGTGGTCCAATGCCTCACCGGTCAAAGTGACGATACGCGAGATCAGTGGCTCGCCGTCGCGCACCGCGCGCAGTGCGGCACGCAGGGTGCCGGGGTTATGACACAGCACCCCGACATCGGCCGGCAGGCCATGGCTGGGCACTTCGCGGTTCAGCAAGCGCTTGATCAGTTGCTTCTCGCCACCGCTGGGGTAGCGCGTGGCGATGACCTTCAGCTCGAAGGGAGGCTCGCTCTGCGTGTCGCGAGTCACGACGTTGTCGATGGCCTGTTTCAGGGTGTCGATGGCTTCGGGCTTGTTGTCCTCGATACCGATCAGGATGCGTTCGGCTCTGCATAGGCGAGCGAATAGCCGGGCCCCTTCGAGAACGTCATCGGCGTAAGTGCGCAGTGTCAGGTCGTCGGCGGTGATATAGGGTTCGCACTCGGCGGCATTGACCAGCAACGTGTCGATGGCATGCAACTCGCGCACGCGCGCCTTGATCTGCGAGGGAAAGCCCGCTCCACCCAGGCCGACCACCCCGGAGTGCATGAGGCGCTCGAGCAGGGTGTCGTCATCGGCCTGACGCCAGTCGAGAGGCGGCATCAGGCACCATTCGTCGTCGCCGTCTGGCTCGCGTTCGATCACCACGCATAGCCGCTTGCCCTGGGAGGGGTGTGGCACGGGGCGCTCTTCGATAGCGGTGACGGTGCCAGTGATGCTGGCGTGGACATCCGCCGATATCAGGCCTTGGGCCAGGGCTACCCGCTCGCCGGTACGCACTCGCTGGCCGACCTCGACGCAGGGTTCGGCGGGGGTGCCGATATGCTGATCCATGGGCAGCACCACCCGCGTTGGCAGTGCGGCCTGAATCAAGGGGGTACGGGTTGAAAGCGTCTTGCGCTGTGGCGGGTGGATGCCGCCGGGAAAGTCGAAGGCCTTAGCCATGCCCCGCCTCCTGACCGACGGCCGGTGCGCGGTCGGTGGCGATCAGTGACGGGGTAACGGTAGCGGGACGGTGACCGGGGCCGTCGGGCAGCGGCCAATACCACTCATCCAAGCTGCGCTCGCGGGGCAGCATGTCGATGCAGTCCACCGGGCAGGGATCCACGCACAGGTCGCAGCCGGTGCACTCGGACTCGATCACCGTGTGCATGTGCCGGGCGGCGCCCAGGATGGCATCCACCGGGCAGGCCTGGATGCACTTGGTGCAGCCGATGCACTCATCTTCGCGGATATAGGCGACCTTGGGGACGTCCTGGGCCTCACCGTCGAGCGGCTTGACCTCGCGGCCCAACAAGTCGGCCAGGGCGGCGATGGTGGTTTCGCCACCGGGCGGGCACTTGTTGATTTCGTCGCCCTGGCTGATGGCCTCGGCGTAGGGGCGACAGCCTGGGTAGCCGCACTGGCCGCACTGGGTCTGCGGCAGCAGAGCGTCGATCTTTTCCACTACCGGGTCGCCTTCGACCTTGAAGCGCTCGCCAGCGAAGCCCAGCAGCGCGCCGAAGCTGGCCGCCAGGACCAGCAGTGCCACGATGGCGGCGAGAATCCCGTTGTCGGCGATCAATTCCAGCATCACGATCCTGCCCGTTGCCTATCCGGGTCGTTCATATTTGCACCAGGCCAGAGAAGCCCATGAAGGCCAGCGACATCAGGCTGGCGGTGATCATGGCGATGGCCGCGCCGCGAAACGGGCGAGGCACATCGGCCACCGCCAGGCGTTCACGCATGGCGGCGAACAGTACCAGTACCAGAGAAAAGCCCACCGCCGCACCGAAGCCATACAGCGTGGCCTCCATGAAGCTCGACTGGCGGTTCAGCGACAGCAGTGCTACCCCAAGTACTGCACAGTTGGTGGTGATCAGCGGCAGGAAGATGCCCAGCACCTGGTGGAGCAGTGGACTGGTCTTCCTGACCATCAGCTCGGTGAATTGGACCACGGCGGCGATCACCATGATAAAGGCGATGGTGCGCAGGTATTCCAGCCCCAGCGGCGCCAGCAGATAGTGGAAGACCAGATAGCTGGCAACCGACGACAGCGTCAGCACGAAAGTGGTGGCCATGGACATGCCCATCGCCGATTCCAGCTTGTTGGAAACGCCCATGAAGGGGCAAAGGCCAAGGAACTGCACCAGCACGAAATTGTTGACCAGTGCCGTGCTGACGAGAATCAGGAAATATTCGGTCATCGCGCGCCATTGTCGGATGAATCGGCCCGTTATTATACGCTGCCAGGCGGGCCTACGAATACCGCCGCTGCTCTGATCCTAGTGTTGGGAGTCGGTCTCGCGATTGCAAACGCGATTGCGGCCGGACTGCTTAGCGGCATACAGCACTTCGTCCGTTGCGCGCATCAGCACCGAGGGGGTCGCGGAACCTCCAGTTCGCCCGGGGGAACAGGCCTCCACCCCGATGCTGACGGTCACCGTCTTGGCTACGGGGGACATCGCATGCGGCAGTGCCAAGCGTTCGATGGCGGCGCGCAGCCTTTCTGCACGTTCGGTGGCGGCGTACAGCGACATCCCCGGCAGCAGGATACTGAACTCCTCACCTCCGGTCCTGGCCACCAACTGGTCGTGGGCGCTGAAGCATTGGTTCATGCAAGTGGCCAACTTTACCAGGCACTCGTCGCCAGCCTGATGCCCATAGTGGTCGTTGTAGGCCTTGAAATGGTCGACATCGACCATCAGCGTGGCCACGCTGGCACGTTTCCAGCGTGCCTCGTTGAGCGCCTGGCCGAGGCGTTCGTCGAACAGGCGCCGATTGGCCAGGCCGGTCAGGTGGTCGTGCTGCGACAGCTCCAGCAGCAGGTCCTGCTGATGCTGCTGGTGTTCCCGCAGGTGCTGGAATTCGCGCATCAGGGTGCCGATCTCGTCGCGGCGAGAGAGCAGGCCCCCGGGGGTGACACGATTGTCGTCGTGGTGCTGGAGCTGCTGCGTGAAGTGGGCGAACTGGCGCAAGGGGCCCAGCACCATTCGCTCGAGTAAGAACAGCACCACGATCAGCGTCACGATCAGCACGCCACTGGTCCAGTACAGCGCGAAACGAAAGGTCTCCTGGCTGGCCTGGTAACGTTGGCGTGGCAGGAGCGCTTCGAGTCGTAGGACATGACTGGGTGGAATGGCATCGAGAATGCGGCTTGCCTTCATCTGGCTGAGCGAAAGTCGCTCGAGGGTATCGGCGTGCGATGCAGCGTCGTCTTCCAATATGTTGAGGGACAGATCGATGCCGGAGGTTTCACGCAGTCCCATGAGCCACGCTTCCGAGAGTGGTTTAACCATGACCAGCCAGCCCTCCGGTGGAACCTCGTCCTGGCTCATGTAGATGGGCGACATGCCGACCATGGCGAGTAGGGGGTAGGTCATCAGCCAGGTGTGGGTGTCTTCGTCGCTGTGGTCGATCTTGCCTTGGATCAGGGCAATGATGTCGTTCGCCCAGTTGCACTCGTCTCCTTCGCCTCTGCACGAGGTAAAATCGCCATCGTCGTCGAATCCCGAGATCCAGTAGGGCTCGTTGTCGATGGTGAAGAATGCCATCAACTGCAGGTCGAGGGTCTCGAGCGATTCGTCGTAGAGATTGGAGTCGACGTATTCAGGTCGTTGGCCCTGCACGAACTCGTAGGAGTCGTCCCACCATGCCCAGTCCTCGACCAGGCGCCGCATATGGTCGAACTCACTCGCAAGCGCACGTTCGGCACGGTCGAGTTCCGCGCTGGCGTACTGGTCTTCGTTTTCCAGCAGGATAGGGGTGATCTGGTAACGGGCAATCAGCACCAGTGCCAGCAGTGCCAGACACAATACCCCGCAAAGCGCCAACAGGAATCGATTGCGCAGGGAAGAGATTGCTGCCGTCATCGTGCCTTTGCCATAGGATAACTCCCACCACGGTATCCAATGAATTTGTGGGACGAGTAGGGCTATCGGCGAGATGACGTGAGACTTTAGGAAAGCGTGGTATGAAGCAAGCGGAAATGGCTTGAAACGACCCAGGGCGCGGCATGCGCCGCGCCCTGGGTCGTGGATGGGCATCAGGTCACGCGCTGGCCCGGTTCCGCACCGGAGTGCGGCTCCAATAGGTAGATGCCACCTGACTTGTCGCCGGCAGCCAATACCATGCCTTCTGACACGCCAAAGCGCATCTTGCGCGGTGCCAGGTTGGCGACCATCACCGTCAGGTGGCCCTCCAGGGCTTCCGGGGCGTAGGCTGAACGGATGCCGGCGAACACGGTGCGCGTCTCGCCGCCCAGGTCGAGGGTCAGCTTGAGCAGCTTATCGGCACCCTCGACGTATTCCGCCTTGGCGATACGCGCGATGCGCAGGTCGACCTTGGCGAAGTCGTCGAACGAGATCTCTTCGGCAATGGGGTCCTCGCTCAGCGGGCCCTTGGCCGCATCTTTCATCTTCTGTTCCTCCGCCAAGTCTTCCTTGGAAGCCTCGATCATGGCGTCGATCTTGTCACGCTCGACGCGGGTCATCAGTGGCTTGAACTTGGCGATCTCGTGGTTCAGCAGCACGTCATGGCGGCTATGCCAGGCCAGCGAATCGAGCTGCATGAAGGCCTTGGCGTCGCCGGCCATCTTGGGGACCACCGGGGCCAGGTAAACCATCAACTGGCGGAACAGGTTGATGCCCACCGAGCAGATGTCCAGCACCTCCTGTTCGCGGCCTTCCTGCTTGGCCAGCACCCAGGGTTCCTTCTCGGCGATATAGGTGTTGGCCTCGTCGGCCAGTTCCATGATCTTGCGCATCGCACGGCCGAACTCGCGGCTTTCGTAATCCTTGGCGATCTCGTCGCCGGCGGCGATGAAACGAGCGACCAACTCGGGCTCCGCGCAGTGGCTGGAAAGCCGGCCATCGCCCAGTTTCTTGACGAAGCCGGCGCAGCGACTGGCGATATTGACCACCTTGCCCACCAGGTCGGAATTCACGCGGCTGGCAAAGTCCTCCAGATTGAGGTCGAGGTCGTCGACCCCGGCGGTCAGCTTGGCGGCGAAGTAATAGCGCAGATACTCCGGATTCAAGTACTCGGCGTAGGTCTCGGCCTTGATGAAGGTGCCGCGGGACTTGGACATCTTGGCGCCGTTGACCGTCACGAAGCCGTGGCAGTTGATGCCGGTCGGCGTGCGCAGGCCGGCGCCTTCCAGCATGGCCGGCCAGAACAGCGCGTGGAAGTAGACGATGTCCTTGCCGATGAAGTGATAGACCTCGGCTTCCGAGTTCGGCTTCCAGAAGCTGTCGAAGTCGATCCCTTCACGGTCGCAAAGGTTCTGGAAACTGGCCAGGTAACCGATCGGCGCATCCAGCCATACGTAGAAGAACTTGCCCGGGGCATCGGGAATCTCGAACCCGAAGTAGGGCGCGTCCCGGGAAATGTCCCACTCGTTCAGGCCCGACTCGAACCATTCCTGCAGCTTGTTGGCGATCTGCGACTGCACGTGGCCGGCGCGCGTCCAACGCTTCAGGAAGTCCTCGAAGTTGGGCAGCTTGAAGAAGTAGTGGGTGGAGCTTCTCACCTCCGGGGTGGCACCGGAGATCGCCGACACCGGGTCGATCAGCTCGGCCGGAGTGTAGGTGGCCCCGCAGGCCTCGCAGTTGTCGCCGTACTGGTCGTCGGTCTTGCACTTGGGGCAGGTGCCCTTGATAAAGCGGTCGGCCAGGAACAGCCCCTTGACCGGGTCGTACATCTGCTCGATGTCACGGGTGGCGATATGGCCGGCGTCGCGCAGCGCGGTATAGATCCGCTCGCTATGAACCCGGTTCTCCTCCGAGTGCGTGGAGTGATAGTTGTCGAAGGCCACGCCGAAGCGCGCGAAATCGCTCTGGTGCTCCTTGCTGACCCGCTCGATCAACTCTTCCGAGGTAATGCCTTCCATCTCGGCACGCAGCATGATGGCGGTGCCATGGGCATCGTCGGCACACACGTAGTGGCATTCGTTGCCACGGCTCTTCTGGAAGCGCACCCAGATATCGGTCTGGATATACTCCAGCAGATGGCCCAGGTGGATCGAGCCGTTGGCGTAGGGCAGGGCACTGGTGACCAGGATCTTGCGCGTAGCGCTTTCGGTATTCGACATATCGGCTCTGGAATTCCCCATGAAAATCAGCCCTCGATTGTATCCCTGTTGAGGCGCGACTGCATCCGCTGGCTTTGGGCTCGATCAGGGGCGGGTAGCCTTCCCGCTGCGACTAAGGTAGGATCCCGTTCGGACTCGGGCGCAGGTCGATTGGATTGACGTACAGTACCGGGTTCGCTCATCGCCGCCGACGGTCATGCATGGTTGAACAACGTTTGTTCTTAGAGGATGAATGACACCATGGCATTCCGTTTCCTGCTGCCCCTCACGGCAGCCGCTTTACTCGCAGGCTGCGCCAGCAGCGCCATTGCCCCGAAGTACGCCACCGACAACCCCGACATCATGCGTATCGGCAACGAGCGCCCCGCCAACCCCGAAGTCCAGGTCGAAAATCTCGGTTCCTACTGTGTCGAAGTCCGTGAAACCTGGAACGAACACGGCAAGACCCCCGACGGCCAGATCCTCTGGGCCAAGGACACCTCTCGCAAGGTCGTGCCCTGCGACTGATTGCAACAAGGTCCCATGGTTTCGTGGGAACGCACTTCAGTGCGCCATGGGGCCGGTGCGACGTCAGGCCGCCGGCCTGACGGCCGGATCGCTCAGCAGAGCTGCGCTCCCACCACTGCCGAGGATGGCACGGTGCTGTTGTGGGAGCGCAATTCATTGCGCGATGGGGCCGGTGCGACGTCAGGCCGCCGGCCTGACGGCCGGATCGCGCAGCAGAGCTGCGCTCCCACCACTGCCGAGGATGGTACGGTGCTGTTGTGGGAGCGCAATTCATTGCGCGATGGAGGCTGTCACGACGTCAGGCCAGCCGACCGGCCCTTGGCTATGAACTGGGCACGGGAATCTCATTGACCTTCTTCGGCACATGGTAGCCGCGCTGAACGGCGGGACGTTCGGCGATCTCCACATACCAGCGCTTCACGTTGGGGTAATCATCGAGATCGATTCGCTGCCACTCGTAGCGCGAGATCCACGGCCAGGTCGCCATGTCGGCAATCGTATAGTCATCGACGATATACTCTCGCTCCTCCAGGCGCTTGTCGAGCACGCCATACAAGCGTTGAGCCTCGGCGAAGAAGCGCTCCTCGGCATATGGCGCCTTGCCGGGGTTGAACTTCAGGAAATGGTGCGCCTGGCCAAGAAACGGGCCGATGCCACCCATCTGCCACATCAACCATTCCAGGGTACGGTAGCGGCCCTCCGAATCCGTGGGCAGGAACCGACCGGTCTTCTCCGCCAGGTAGATCATCATGGCGCCGGACTCCATCAGCGTCATGCCGGTCTCGTTGTCCACCATCGCCGGAATCTTGTTGTTGGGGCTGATCTTGAGGAACTCCGGCGCGAACTGCTCCTTGTTGGTGATATCGACGGCATGCACCCGATAGGGCAGGCCCAGCTCCTCGAGCATGATGGAAACCTTGCGGCCATTGGGGGTAGTCCAGGTCCAAAGATCGATCATGGCAGCTCCTTGTGGAATAGGACGTATATGCCTGAGTACAGGCTCTCACACAGGTATGACAATGTCATACGAGCAAAGGGGAAACGCTGTTCGGAAAAGTGTTGACGCTAAAGTGCAGAAGCCTGCAAGAGTGCGCCTTGCGACTGACCTTTACATGGCTGGGCGAATTGCCCGGCTCTTTGTTGGAGCGGCTTCAGCCGCGATGAAAACGCCACCGACCTTGAATCACGCACCCCAGCCTGCGTAGGAGCGGCCGTGGCCGCGATCCGGCCGCCAGGCCGGCTGATACTGCACATGGATTGCCTCTCCGGCCTAGTGTTCCTGGCTCCGGGCTTTTTCATGCCCCCACGTAGCCGTTATCCAAATTACGACTCTTTGCTAAAGCTGCTACTTGTTCAAGTCGATAGTTTCCTTAGCAAGCTAAAATGTCAATCGATGTATCTGTAGCGTAAGTATGGTGTTGCCAAAAGGTGGAAGTGAGTGGGCGCTGCGCCAGGCCTGCCTCCAGGGCCGGCAATGGTTGGAGGCTGGCCTGAGCTTCGGCTTCATCGCCCCCAACCTTGCCACTTCCCCGCCGATAGTAAACAGGCAACCTTTCCGCCTCAGCCCGCTACGACTTTTTTCTCACGCTTCGACTGCGCATTCCTAAGCATTCTTGAGTAAGCTCAGGTAAGAGGGTGTTTCTTCTTGGTACGCCGGCGTCTCTACAAGGAGACGAATGGCGCTCCATACGGCCAGGATGGCGAAGCTCACGCGGCATCGTCCCGGCGGTAGCGTGGGCGGAGGGAAATTCCAACGCATTGTGAATCCAAGCATCGACTCCATTGCCATGACCCAACTGACCGAAACCGACATTCAGCACCTGCGTACCTGTTTCGACATCGCTAGGGCCGCCAAGCAGCGCGGCGACACGCCTTTCGGTGCCTGCCTGGTCGATCAGAATGGAAAGGTGCTGCTGGAAGCTGGCAATGCCACGGTCACCAACCAGGACGTCACCGTGCATGCGGAGATCGAAGTTGTCCGCGCCGCTTCCAAGCACTACTCACCTGAAGAGCTCGATAAAATGACGCTCTTCTCCAGCGCCGAACCCTGCGCCATGTGCGCCGGCGCTATCGCCTGGAGCGGCATCGGCCGAATCGTCTTCGCCCTTGGCTCCGAGCGCGTAGAGAAACTCGACCAGCCCGAGCCGCATATCCCCACGGTTTCAGGACGAGTGATAATGAAAACGGCAGTTGGGGCACCGGTGGTAATAGGCCCCGTGTTGGAAGACGAGGCAGAAGATGTTTTCTCAGGATAAAGCCATAGCGGTTGGTGAGTAAACGCTTCAGTTTTCCGATGATGTGAACGATATCTAGCATATCGTGGTCACTGTCAAGAAACAGAAAAGTAAGTTTGTAATGGAAAACGCATATTTTATATGGAGGATGTGAGAGCGGTCAGAAAGGATGCGTCATTTAAAAGGAGGGGTTGATGGAGCCCAAATCAAGGGACCCTATTAGTGGTGTCGCTGCCGAGATCATGATATCGGATGCGCACTCCCCAGATCGTATTCTGAAGCGAATGCTATCCGTGATTCGCGAGCACATGGAAATGGATGTGGCATTCATATCCGAGTTCACGAATGGACAAAGGATCTTCCGCTATGTGGATTCGCCATATCCTGATCAACCCATTCAAGAGGGTGGGGGAAACCCACTTGAAGATACCTATTGTCAGCGGGTTATCGATGGTCGATTGCCAGAGCTTATTCCCGATGCGAATCTGAATAACGAAGCGAAAGAGATACCCGCCACGGCGGCCGTGCCTGTTGGAGCTCATCTAAGCGTTCCCATCAAGCTGAGCGATGGTAGCGTTTACGGGACACTTTGCTGCTTCAGCTTCGAACCCAACGTCTCACTAAATGAGCGCGATCTTGGCATGATGCGCGCATTTTCCGTGATCGCAGCCGATCAGCTCGAGAGGGATATCAAGAAAAGACAGAAAAGAAGTGAGGTTACAGCACGTATCAACTCTGTTCTCTCCAGCGATTCCATTTCAATGGTCTATCAGCCAATCTACAATGTGGCGAAAGGCGCTGTCGTTGGATTCGAGTCGTTAGCTCGATTTTCGATGACGCCTACCCGTACTCCGGATGTCTGGTTTAACGAGGCCAGTCAAGTCGGTCTGGATGCTCCGCTTGAAATAAAGACCATCAAACTGGCACTGCCACTGATCGAGCGTCTGCCGACCGACTGTTATCTCTCGGTGAATATGTCGCCAAAATTACTTCTTGATGGTGATATAAAAAGTGTTTTGGAAGAGTGGCCGGCGGAGAGGATAATAATCGAGCTGACAGAACATTCCATCATCGAACGCTATGAAGATATTGTGGAAGCTTTAAAGCCGTTACGAGATCAAGGAATACGGCTCGCGGTGGACGATGTCGGTGCAGGATATGCAAGCTTTCGTCATATCCTCTCTCTATCTCCTGACATCATTAAGCTCGATATGAGCATTACACGAAACATCGATACCGATCATCGGCGTCGAGCGCTTGCGGCTGGTTTGATCGCATTTGCAGAAGCGACCGATACCAAGATCATCGCCGAAGGTGTGGAAACAGAGGCTGAACTAGCCATGCTGCGCAAGCTGGGGGTAAACAAGGCGCAGGGTTACTACCTTGGCAGGCCCATGACGTCACAGCAGCTCAAGGAATACGGTTTCTGACACATGAGCCAATATTGGAGCGGATGTATCCGCGATGGGCAGGACGGAGTCGACCCTGCTGGCCAAATGGCAGGATAAGTGTAGGAGCAGCCGTGGCCGCGATGATCATGTCGCTATGCTCGAATTCAGGCACCCCCTGTTGGAGCGGCTGTAGCCGCGATTTATAGGCCGGAATCGATCCTACTGGCCAAATGGCAGGATAAGTGTAGGAGCGGCCGTGGCCGCGATGATCATGTCGCTATGCTCGAATTCAGCCACACCTCCCTGTGGGAGCGGCTGTAGCCGCGATTATAGGCCAGAATCGGCCCTAGCAGCTGGCGGACAAGCAGAGTTGGCGAATCAAGGCATCAGTGGCATCCGGGTTCGGAGCGAGGTGGAACCTGCGCCACGCCGTCACCGGCACGCCATGGTTCGGCGACTCCTTCGATAACCCGGCCAAGGCATGATGCAGTGTCTCGTCGAGAAACGACGCATTGGTGGTCTCGTCCACCAGCAGCACGCAGCGTGAGTAGGGCACCTCGGCGACCAGGTGGCGAATCTCGTGCACGCAGCCGGCGTTATCAGCCGAGAAATTGCGCAGGTCCATCAGGACCAGGTCCCCTTCCTCGACCAGCCGGGGCAAGACCGCCTGCCACGAATCCGCATGGCAGAAGAAGTTGTTGATGCGAAAGCGCCCGTCCGGATCCGGCGCGGTGTCACGTGCGGCAATAGCACGCTCCAGCGATGCGTGGTCGCTGACGAACTGTTGGTGCAGCTTGCCGGCAAGGAAGTCGAGGAACTGATGCGGTTGCACGGTGCTGCGCGCCAGGTCAGGGCCGGTGATCAGCTGGATGCCGCCGACATATCGCCAGGGCTGGGCCACCTTTTCCAGCAGTGTTTCGGTACGTCGCCCCAGGGAGAATACGCGCAGAAAGGTCAGGCCCACGGGGTGGAGCGTCCGGTCTTGCGTGAAGCCTGCCGCCACGTACCAGGTCAGCTTGTAAGCGACGAAGGCCAGCGGCGCGCTCGCCAGCCACAGCAGGCCGCCACCCACCAGCCACAGACTGTAGGTGCTCGCGAACAGCAGCCAGAGAGCATCCAGCAGCAGTGACTGGTCGCTGACCCGGCCATGTTGGTAGCGATGCGCGATCCAGCGTATCAGCCCCCACCCCAACCACACGAAAACGAGTAGCGACAACAGTGCAATCGCTCTAAGGAGCCAGTAGATCGGCACGTCCAGCATGATGGCCAGGGCAATCGCCGTGTCCGCTCCACGTGGTGAAAACACTGCCAGGTACGTGGCCAGCAGGCCAACGACCGCAGCCGTGACCAGCGCGAGGACCAGCGGCACGACTGCTCGGATCCAGCGATTGAGGCACAGCAGCATCAACACGGTCGGTGCGGCGTTGACGATCAGCCACAACCTGGCCATGGTCTCCGGCGTGACGTTGGAGCGGGACGGCACCACGATTTCCCCGACATGATACGCCGGGATGTTATGGATCGTGCTGGCCCAGGCGCTCAACAGGGCATACATGACGACGTAGGCCAGAAAGCCTGCAACCCAATGGCGTTTCTTCAACGGCACGATCAGCGGCAGTGCGAGGAACACCGGCCATAGATAGAGCCACAGGGCGATCAGGAATCCAGGGAGCCCGAGCCCGGAGGGGAACACTATCTGTGCCGTACTCGCGAACACCAGCGCAAACGCCAGCCCTGCTGCCACGTAGCGTGTGGCGTTGAGCCAGGGGCGTCGGATGGCGCAGCTCAATAGGGTGGCATCGCTGTGCCCGGCGTCCTGGGCGAGGGGGAACGGACGCGTCTCGCCGATGCGGTTGGTTAACCGTTCTGGGGTATCTACCGGTGCATATCCGCTGGCCCGTTTCATCGCGCGATGGACGGCCTTGCGATAGCGCCACAGCAACAACAGGGAAAGTACCAACGTCAGAGCCGGCGCCACGACGAGGATCAACAGCATCGTGGCCATCACGACCTGCGATGTGAGTTCCTCGATCATGGCGGGAACCGTGATGACCTGGAGGACAGCGAGCGCGGATCAATTGCCATGACGCTCGGCACGCCATTCACTTTCGAGCAGCACCTTGCCCTTCCAGTCCTTTATGAGAAGCGTGCAGGTGCGGGTGTCACGGTTCGGGAAATGGCAGCGGCTACGATAATTGATATCCCATCCCGCTGGATTCTCCCACTCCATGACGCGCTGACGGGCATTCCATTTGCCCGGGGGCAGATAGAGGTAAGAGCCAGTGGACGAGAAGATCCAGAAAGGGTAGCCGTCAGCCTGTGCATCGTAGGTGCCGAAGATGATGTCCTGCGAGCCATCGTCCTTACGCCCGGTCTCGCCGCGTATGAACTGTCCATCCAGAACCCAGGTATAGGTTTCGCTGTACCGGCTCGTCGAGGGCTCCGGGCGCAGGGTGTCGACGTATACGTCCCATTGCCCGACGAAAAGCTCGAGCACGTTTCTATCGCCGTTGGCCGGCAGTATGACCAGGCCCAGCACGATGGCCGCGGCAGCGGCCGCCGTGTCGAGCCCTTTCCTGCGACGCATCGTCGTCACCCCGGTGAGGTTGCTAGTCGCTCGGTTGATTTCAGAATAGCGCTATTTTCTCCCGCCGATGATGCCGATGGCGGTGCGCTGTCGAGCGAGAGGCGACGTTGAATATCGTTTCAGCCCTCCTTTCCGGACATTCGCAACAGCGGCGAAGATCATTTCAAGCCTTGATCGACGGGACTTTAAAAGGGCCGTCTTATCCCGCGCATTGACTTGAGCGCGCCGGGCCCATATCGCACTTCATGACATCTCCTTGAGTGGATGCCGGATCACATCGCGCGCTACAAGGGCACCCACAATGACAGTGGCGGAGAGAGCCACCAGGGTGGGGGGGAGAGACCAGATCAGAACCACGGGAATCAAGAGTGCGAATGCAGCGGCAGCCCCAAATCGTGCCAATAATGAACTGCGCTGGCGATCTCCGGCGACCACGCACAGTAGTACGAAGAACAATGCCAGAGAAGCGAGATATAGCGTGGCGTAAATAGGATTCATATGGCCGCTCAATACCGACTGAAAGAGTTTGCTCTTGGCCACTGCCGAGGTGATGAGTACCAGACCTAGCGGGAGGTGTGCGAATATCCAGGGGACCGGATTGTCCTCGCATACCGTTTCCTCGGCTGCGTTTTCTCCGTCGATAGCGGTGAAATAAAGCCACCACAGACCAAAGAAAGTGATGATGGCTGGTGCGGAAAACAGTGCGGCATCCAGGGACAGCGCAGGGGCCGGGGTGACGGTGNGGTGACGGTGATGCTCTTGATGAACGTCTCGCCCAGCACCAGGATGATCAAGGTACCGAAGCGCTCTACCAGATGATGAATATGTACCGGAAAGGCTTTCATGAGTTCGAGAAAGCGCGGTGCCAGCGCGCTATAGGCTTCCCACAGGAAGGTGATCACCCAGACCACCGGCCGGATCTCCGGGGATAGCAGGAGTGACAGCGCCCATAACACTGCGCCGGGCAGATGGAAATGGGTAATGTGCCGAATCAACAGTTCACGCTGTTCCGGGGCGTGGTGTAACGAACGTGCGTACATGGCGATCATGGTGATGCGGAAACCGATATAGCACAGTACGAACTGCGTGCTGTGTTCTCCGAACGCATCCGGCACGCTCAGGCCCATCCATGAGATGAAGAATATTTGCACCAGGAGCAGCAGGCGGTGGGGGACGTCGTCGACATCGAAACGGTTCATGTACCAGGCGATGTTGGCCCACACCCACCACAATGGGGCGAACAGCACCAGGACCCTGAGGAAACCGTAAGCGCTGATGTCGTGGCTCAACATATCGCCGACCTGGATGAAGACGGCGACGAAGACGAGGTCATAGAAGAGCTCGAGCCAGGTGGGCTTGGCTGCTTCGTGTTCCGGCAATTGGTGTCGACTACGCGGTGGTAGCAGAATACGGGACATCAGGACCTCCATTTCTCTGCATCGGTGCCAGCGTAGAACAGCATGTGGAGTCCCGTAGAAAGAGCTTCAGGTTCAGTAGGTCTTCTTCAGGAACGTAAGGCTCGATACTTCCTCCATGCCCATACGGCTGCCAGTGCAGGAACGCCGAACAGGAACAGGTGCACCAGCAGCTCCTCGGCCAACGCGTAGCCCGCGGCTAGTCCCATGCCGAGGTTGACGGCACTGACTGTCAGCCATACAGCGATGAAGCCCAAGGCCACGTGTGCGCGCCACCTGGGGCGGCTGACGACCAGGACCGCGCCCAGAATGGCCAGGCCGATAACGATGAAGATAAGCGTACGCATGGTCGTGAGTCCTTGTTTTCGTGGTAATTCGCTCGTCACATTTGTAAACATCCCCTCAGTGTATGCAGGAATCCTGTTGCCTGTTCAGAAAGGGCGGAAGCTATCCGCCCCGGAGGCTGAGCAGCCCTCAGCGTGTGGTGTAGCCGCCGTTAGCGAAGATTGTCTGACCGGTGATCCACCAGCCGTCGGTGGCGAGGAAGCGCACGATGGGCTCGATATCCTCGATTTTGGTCAGATCGCCATTCATGGCCTGCGACTTGTGGAACTCGACGCGCTCGGGCGTCTCCTGGCCATAGAAGAACGGGGTGTCCATGGGGCCTGGACCTATAGCGGTCACGGAGATGCCACGGGCTCCGAACTCCTTCGCGGCGGCGCGGGTGAAGTGCTCGACCGGAGACTTGCCACCGGCATAGGTGGAGTAGCCATCGGTGAAGGCGGCCAATAGGGAAGTGACGATGGTGATGATCTTGCCATTATCGTTGAGGGTTCGACCGGCCTCCTTGATGAAGAAGTACGCTGCCTTGGCATTGATGTCGAACATTGAGTCGTACTCTTCCTCAGTGGTCTCCACGATCGGCTTGCGCAAGACTTTGCCCACCGTATTGACGGCGATGTCGACACCGCCGAAGCGGCTCTTGGCCTCCTCGAACAGGGCCGTGACATTGGCAGGTTTGGTCAGGTCTCCCTGAATGGTAAAGGCATCACTCCCGACGTCCTTGATCGCTTGAACCGTGGCCTCTGCATCGGCCTGGGTAGCGTTGCCATGGTAGTGAACGACAACCTTGGCGCCGGCTTCTCCCATCTTGCGGCTGATGAGACCGCCGAGGTTCTTCGCCCCGGCACCGACAACCACCACTTTTCCCTCAAGTGTGTGTGCAGTCATGGTGATTCCCCCTGTTGTGTGATCGGCTAGTCACTGGATCCAGTGCATCGGGCGTGGTGACCCGTGCATGCGGTAGTCCGGCGCACGCCTTGAGGGAGTATGGAGGGTGTGAACTCAAGGATAATCGGTCGCTCTCTGACAGCACTGTTCAGAAAACACGAACAATGAGGGGGATGAAGCTGTCCAGCCGACCGGAAGCGGAAGTTTAGGGTTGCTGCTTGGCGTGCTGAGACGAGAGCCCGCAAATTTCCTTGCTGAACAAAACCTCGACCCAGGAGATGAAGACGTGAAGCAGGCGTGAGCGATGGTGTCGATGGGGGTAGAGGATCGTAAGCGGCATGGGGGTAGCCTGCTTGTCTGCCAGCACCTCGATCAGGCTCCCCTCCCGTAGATGATGCTGGACATCATAGGCCGGTACCTGTATCAGGCCGAGTCCTGCCAGGCAGCAGGCGATGTAACTCTCCGCACTGTCCACGGTGACTCTTCCCTGCATTGGCAGGGTTCGCACCTTGCCCCCTTCCCTATATTCCCAATCTTCAGCAACGCTGCCGAAAGGGGAGGCATAGTGGATGGCCAGGTGGTGGTGCAGGTCAGCGATGCTCTCCGGGACACCATGACGGGCCAGATAGCCGGGGCTGGCGCAGTTGACGACGGGCAGGAGACCGAGGGAGCGAGCAATCAGGCTCGACTCGCTGAGCTCTCCCACCCTAATGGCGCAGTCGACTCCTCCTTCCACCAGGTTGACGGGGCGATCGCTGGCACCGATCTCGAGTTCGATGCCGGGATAGCGGGAGAAGAAATCGGGGAGGGCCGGCACGATGATGAGCCTTGCAATGCGGCCGGGCGCTTCCACACGTAACTTGCCACTGAGCTGGGAGTCATCGTCCTGGAACAATCCCTCGAGTTCCTCCAGCTCTGTCAGCAATCGCAAGGATCTGTCATAGAAAGCTTCACCATCATGCGTCAGGGTGACATGGCGCGTCGTACGGTTCAGCAGTCTCGTCCCCAACCGGGCTTCCAGTTCACGGATGGCCGTCGAGACGGTGGAGCGTGGCATCTGCAGGCAAACCGCGGCCTTGGTGAAACTACGCATTTCGGCGACGCGCACGAAGATGCGGAGGGCATCAATACGATCCATGGCGTGATCCTTGGTGAGTACGGATACCAAAGGGCATCGCCTATAGCGTGCCAGACTCGCTCATACGGTGGAAAGCCGCCATTGGCAGACAACGCATGTCGCGGTTTACTTTGAGAAACGAATTTTGGTAATAATTTCGAGGCACGAGCGTTTCACAAATATGTCTCTTGCTATTGGTGAGGGTTGACATGAATGTCTGGAGACGACCCAGAGCGGTCCTTCCGGCAAATGCAGCGCGCGTGTTTATTGGGGATAGGCTGCCGAGGTATGCTTAATATCTAAGTGCTTAATCAAAAGTAATCCTGTACTCACTTCCGTAGTTACTGAGCACTTTGATAACCTCGCTGCATAGCGTGGCGAAGTCTCGATAGGCGGTCAGAGGCAGCCAGCGATATTTGATCTGCC
>NZ_BMXS01000026.1 GCF_014651875.1 Litchfieldella qijiaojingensis | reverse complement strand
GTAGATCGTGACCTGCTGGCTGGTGACCGCCATACCGGCTCCCTGGTGGGTCGGGACAAGCGGTCAAGCTTAGGGCAGCCGGCCAAAATAGTTGTCGTCCACCGGCCAGAGTAATTGTCGCTCTATAACTCAGATAGTATATCGCGCTAGCGGCAGATGATATGTATGAACCGAAGCAGCCACAGTTACTGCCGCGCACAAAAGCGCTAGCCCTATGACTGTACAGCGTTACGCAGAATCTTGACCAGTCGAGGGGATTGAGCCTGAAGTGAGTAATGTTTCTCCACAGCCTGTCGACCACTTCCACCCAACGACTTCCGCAAATCACTATCATTCAACAGCGTCTGCAAGGCAGTATGCCAATCACTCAAATCTCCCGCTAGTATTCCACACCGCCAAACATTGACGATATCCACATTGACCCCAACAGGTGAAGCAACCACCGGCTTACCACACGCCATGTACTGAACAAGTTTAAATCCACACTTTCCACGCTCCCAAGGACCATCAGGCAATGGCATAATGCCAATATCAAAGCCGGAAATAGCTTGTACTTCCGTATCTTCGGTCCAGGGCAGAATCTCAACAGGAAGATTACCCCACTGCTCTACAAACGATGCCGTTGCCCCCACTAGTACCACTCTGACATGGTTATTAAGGCATAACTTCTCAAGTATTGGTTTCAGCTTAAGTACGTAACACTGGGTAGAAGGAGAACCGATCCAACCGATGACTGGTATCTTATTGGCTTGGGATTTTGTGATGGGATAACGAGATGCGTCAACCACTGTGGGTACACATTCAACTTGAGACGCACCAGCTAGCTGTGCACGTTCTGATAGGTAATTGTTACCACAGATCACAATAGCAGAGTTTTCCATGACGCGATCAATCTTTGAGCCCAAAAAGATTCGCACCAACCGGTTTTGGGAAAGGTCGTAGTTATGGAACACAGCGTCGTCATAGTCTACGACGTACGGTATACCAGAAGGCATAAGGACCTTTTCTAGCCAATGTGGTACATAGGGCAAAGCCTCCTTTTCTAGCCAGATCAGATCCACCTGCTGCAGTTGGCGAAGCAACCTTGCACGAGAAGCGTAACGGCAAGCCACTTCACCCAATGAGCGACCACTCTCCGAATAAAGTCGTTTAAGGTATTCATCATCGAACAAGGGAAAGGGTGTAACAACTATTCCAGCCTGATTAAGCTTCGGAAGATATTGAAGGGAGCGTAGGCGGCTGCTTGCCCCTTGTCGAGAGTACTTGGAAAGGAGAACAACGTTCACATCGACATCCTTCTCGAGTCGAGGAGTAGATAGAGTCAGATCGACTCATACAAGCGGCGATAACGTTCAGCCCCTTGGTCGGCAGAGAAATAGTCGTCAGCTGCATGCCGACATGCCTGGCGAGCGAGGATGCCATCGTAGTGTTCGAGCAATTGGCAGGCGGCGCTGTCGAGCTCTCGCTGATCGTAAACGTTCTTCACCACCACACCGACTTCATAGTGATTGATCAACTGGCCGAGATCTCCAATACCGTGATTGCCCACGACCGGTACACCTGTAGCCAGGAACTCCGCCAGGCGAGTTGGAGCACGGCCAACATCCGGAGCATAAAACATTATTCCAACATCCATGTTCGCAAGGTAGGCCGGCATCTCTGCGGGGGTAGCGGCAACGATATTAATATCGTCCACGTTGACCCCTACATGTGCCGCCTTCTCAAGTACACGACAGTGATCGTCTCGCGTAATAATGCTGACACGTGCTTCTGGCAGGTATTGTTTCACAGCAAGAAAAAAGGCAAAAAAGGCATCCAAATAAAACCAGCCGCTAAGTAGCGTACCCATTGTTCCGACAACAAACGTTTCGCGCTTTGACTGCGCAAGGTTACCCGATGCTGATAGCCTTTCAGGAACGTTGAAGTGATTAATATCTACACAAGTGGTGATGACCTCAAACTGATCTCTGGTCAGCTCTGAATATTTATCCAATAAATACTCGACAGCAGCATCGGTCAGGCTGATGACTTTCGTCGCATTGCGCAGCAACCGACGCTCAAACCATTTCAAAATATTGTAAGTTACAGCCCCCTCACTCAACCTGCCAGCCGTGACGAGTTCGTCAGGCCAAATAGCCCGCATATCGAAGATGAATGGCTTACGCGTAACCTTGCCGCACAGCCAGGCAACAATAGCCGGTATATAGCTACGACAGTGGATCAATTGCACTTCCCTCCGAGAGGAAAACCGTAGTGTTACACATAACAAAACCAGGAGGTCCCAGGCAGTTGCTAGAAAGCGAGGTCGATGATGATAGATCTGGGGTTTCCAAGTGATACCATACTGATCGCACTCACTACGTAAATCCTCAACAGCCTGTTTATCAGACATATCCAGCGACTTTTCGAAGCTAACCAAGATAAAGTGGTAGTCATCGGATAAACGAGAGAGATAATTTAGAATCTGAGAACGGCCCAATGGCTCCAAGACACCGGTATATGAAAAATATAAAATTATGACTCTCTCCGTTGTTGGATAGTTCCTTTTTATTTCACACATTGAAATATATTTCCGAAATAAGTCTCTCATCATTAACACTCTGAAATCGACCATGTGCCTGTTCAGGTACATGGGTAATTTCTCCAACATAAAACTTATCACCAACAATGAAAAAGTCGATCCTTGCGCTTTCAAACTTTGAAGACAACACCTTGGCAGCTTCTAGTATAGATTCTAGGTTCTTAGGAGGCGGAATTACATCACCAACCGGCTTGTTATAGGTTACATCAAGAAACTCCCAGTCCGTGGTGTAGAGATTTCTTTTGTGTGAAAAATGTCTTTCACTATCAACTTGGATAAATCTAGGTGAACCTTTGTAGCAAAAAACCTTGTAGTCCCTAATAGACTTTGAGTTATCGACTTGTTCCTCTACAATAATTGCAGGCGTTAAGTTTTTATAATTCCTCTCCCGGCGCAAAAAATAGAGATTTTTTTTTAAAGAATCGCAAAGAGAATTACACTCACTCTCAGCCAACCTTTCCCCCGGTTTTTTAAAGTAAACGCAACCAGAAAGATGGGTTGGCTTTATGACACAAGGGTGATCAGCTACAAAATTTTTTACATCTTCCTCACTTGTTAACAAGCAATAAGTTACCGGCACAAAGTCTTTTCCCAACATGCTTTCTACAAAATATTTAACCAAATATTTGTCGCTTGACAGTTGACGAAGAACTCTTTCTATTTCGCTAGAGCTTTTAATCTTAAAAAAATAGTCATTAATCAGGCAACTGTTGTCTTTTGGTAGCCTTGAGTGAGCCCTGTAAAACTTGATATAATAATAGATTGCATCACCAAATCGGGTGTATGGAACTATATTCAGAATATTTCGAAAGAATTTTAGCGAGAATTTTTCCACTTGAATTCCCTCATATACTCTTCTGCTGCATAAGATGGTTCAAAAGCTCTAGCTCTCATTTTAAGTGCTGCAGTATCATGCACAGATTTAAGCGATTCAATAATTGCATTAGCCATAGATAAGCTATCACCTACTGGGACAAGCTTTCCATAACGACCTCCACATAAAATTTCGGATGGGCCACTCTTGCAATTTGTAGCAACAACTGGCACTCCGGCAGTTAGCGCTTCTGTAATCACATTACCCAAACCTTCCCAGTGGGAAGAAAGGACGAACAAATTTGCCTTATTCAGGTAATCGTAAGGGCTTTCCTTATACCCTAATAGACAAATGTTATTTTTAAGTTCTAGAGAGTCTATTTGGGCCTCAAGATCACCTCTCAACTCTCCTTCCCCCAAGATGATAAGCTTGGCATCTAAAGATAAAATTACAACTTTCATGGCAGATATTAAAACCTCAAAGCCTTTTTGTTTCTTCAAGCTTCCCACGGCAATAATTTTATAGTTAGAACCATTCCACCAAGCTTGGCCAGGGTCTACAAAACCATCATTATTTACAATAAAACTATCATTTCTGACTGGATTATATATAACCTTAATTCTTTCACGTGACAGCCCTGTCAATGTTGAAATGCTATCGGCCACACCTTCGGACACTGCTATAACAGAATTTGCTTTAGCATATATAAATCTCCCAAATTGGGCTAAAAACTTTTTTTCGATTCTTGTAAAGGTGGGCGATAATTCTAAATTGACGTGCTCACTTACAATTAACTTAGTCTTTTTTGAAAAGATTGTTGTCAAAATACAAGCAATGCCTGTCAAAGGCCACATGCCGACCAGAAGAATATCAGGCTTGTTTTTTATCAAATACCTAGGAAGTGCAAAGACCAATTCGCGAATACGATTGACGCCAAGTTCAACTACAACAAAATCACTTAACGCTTCTTTCAGCAGCTCCCCCTTAGCTTTTAACAAAACAAATTCAACTATATAATCATTTTTAGAGAACTCTTTCGCTAGTAAAATTCGAACTCTTTCTACACCACCCGAACGCAAATCAGGTAAGAGAATTGCTATTTTTTTCATTTCTCTGATTTCCCATACTTACTACAATTGGAAAATTAAATAACTTCTATAAGAGTTCTTTTTAATGAATTCACACTCACTTTTATATTCCCATGAAGTGCACCATGCTTGTTTAAAACTCCTAAAGGAGTTGAGTCTTCATCATATTCACAAAGTATATATTTATAATCAAGAGATCGTGATTCGGCCAATGACTTAAAGCATGGGTTTAGCAAATATGTACCTCTTCTGCTTCCCCATGTCAGCTTGGGATCTGGTTGTTGGATAAGTTCTATCACTTTTGCTCCAGGGCGCATAAATAGGATATTTGACAATCCAGCACCATGAATAGATACAACACATTTTGCATTAAAGAAAACTAAAACCTGCTCAAGAAAGTTCATATTTTCCAGCTGAAAAAACTCAAACCCTACTCTTTTTAAGAAGATTTCAACTTCATCTTCATTTGATATTTTACGATGACCAGCATTCTTTCTACTAATATAAATTTTTTGAAAATTTCCTGCATGTTTGATCTGACGCAATGCCAATGAGGAAAAATAATCAGACACTACTTTTAAATCTGGCGTCGAATGCTGTGACATTTTTCCAGGATTGTCTTGGTATATAACCTCCTTAAAAAAAGTAATTCCTGATTTAAGTTCAACATACCTGCCACAGCTAATATCAGTGAGCCACTTTTTAAACCATGTATTAGGGACTTTAGGTGGAATGACTATCGGGTAACGCCCCCATTCATCTTTCAGGGCAAGAAGTCGTGGCATAGCTTCAATTAACCAATGGTAATATCCAGAAGACCATGGATTATGAAAAATCAACCCTGAAACATTATGATTCTTAAAATCAACCCCATAACGGATCGCATGACAAAGGGATAATTTAAAAAGTTCTTTTTTTAAACCATTATATTCAGAATGATAGGATCCATTTTTTCCACCTTTTAACTCAATGACATAACCCGCACGCCCGACAAAAACATTCGTTTTCTTACAAATGTTTCTTTTCCTATTTACAATGCTATAGTTTTCAAACACTTTTTCATCCATGCCGACTTCCTATACTTTTGAAAGTATCATGTAAAGCTCGAATATCACCTACATACTTTTTTACAGAGCAAATTGATTGCAAGCTATCAATTACTTTTTCTAAGTCTTCTTCGTTATATATGGTTAAACCTTTTTCTTCTGGGCTTGAAGTAACACTGTAATAATCCTCGAACTTAAAATCGCCACCGAGAACTTTAGAACTGAAAATTAACCTTTTGTTTGGGATAGCATAGGCATCAGATAAGATAAGACCATGAAGGGAAGAAGAAAGTACAAAATCGCAAGACAATAACTTATCAACAAAATCTTCAACCTCACTCCCCACATCAATTATTAATACTCTAGAATCACCACGAAACCACTGGATGATGGCGTTATTTTTATCGACAAAATGCGGAACCAAGCCTACCTTTTTTTCTTTTTTAACATTAATTGAATAATATAAAGGAAGTATAAGCCCCGGATCACCTAAAGGCACATCAAAACTATCATCTTGACAATGTTCTCGAACCAGTTTCAATGTCTTTTTTCCTCTGAGGGCATATATCTTTTTTTTATCAATCTTATGTAGTGGTTTTTTTCCGTCAATTGATCCTCCTCCATATATATAACTTTGCCAAGAGGCAGATCCTAAGACACTTCCTACAAAGCGAACGTGTGGCAGTTTATTTGTTTTAGCTTTGTAGATTTTTTTCCCAAACATTTTTCTGATTAAATAAGCATTAAGTTGATCACCTACATTTTTTTGGCCATCAAAGAACACAACAGGAACTATTTTGGGATGTATAAGGTAATTTTTAAAGTCATCAGTTACTCTTATTAGTCCATTTGATATTTTTCTGACGCACTGTAGCACACTAAATATTTCAATCATTTCTCTATAACCATTAAAATGTTTTTAATTAATATTCATGCACATGTTAATCGCTTCTTTTATCATATTCTTCTCCTCAGGAGTTAGGTTTCTCTTCTTGGTTAGTGCGTCTTTATTAAACTCAACTTCAGTGTAATCACTTTTCACGCCTAGGAAGTTACATAGATTTGTGACTTCCAAGTCCATGTTTTTTGATAAGTCATCATATTTTAATATATAAACATGATGAGGATAACAGTTCTTAAGCTGACGCCCCTTTAAGATATGCGAATACCATTTGAAAACATTTCTTTGCAAAGTGCATACGTTCTGATATATTTCAAGATTATTTTTGGTAGTTCCTAGAAATGGATTTGGATGTGGATACTTATTAAAATCTTCCCCCCACTGAGATACATATTTATGTTTTTTCATGCTGGTAATTACTTGTTCTAGCTCTCTCTCAATAACTATAAACTTTGCATGTGGAAACGCACTGATTAGCTGCTCCGCATGCCATAAGTTTGGATGGGTTTGATCTATTAAAATATCGTCATTTACTTTACTTTGCAAAAGTCTATAATAGCCAATATGTAACCTTGTCAACCTCTTATTATGAACTGCCTTTCTTGTAACCTTACCAAAAAAAAGGGGGCTTTCTTTTCCTTCGTAGTAATCATTCAAACCGTTTACATGATTCAATATTTTACATAAAAAGTGAGTTCCAGACCTACCAACACCCACTATAAAAAAAGGTCCCTCATTGCTGTTTTCTTTGTAGTAATATTGATAGCAATTCAAATAAAAAACAGCTTTTTTAAACTGGGCCCCTATGGATTTAAAGAAACCTATTATTATGCGCTTGCTCATGCCTTTCCACTCTGAAGTAATAATTATATAGACAATCAGAATTGTTACACCATTAATGTAACACCCTAGGCTTCCATAGCCCATTATTATTTAGCCTGAAATGGTGTTTGATGATCCTGGCTTTTCCTGAACTCGTTATTCAGACTTTAATAACCTCTTCACCTTGATTTCGGTGGCCTTCCTAAAGGCGGTGTATTTCGGGAGCACAGCCGATTCAGCTATTGGTGTTTTTGTCGCTTCCTATCTGACTGAAGCGATATAAATCACAGAAACACTCTTTGTGTAATCGAAAAACTCTACAGCACCAATTCGTCACACTCACAGTACACTTCGACAAAATGGTGATAACATGTCATGTATAGTATTCAGCTTCTGCCAATGCATTGCCTGCTGCGTCCTTGGGAGACACTACAGGCTCAACACCTGAAGGTATAGGCCACTCAATAACTAAGTCAACGTCATTCCAATAAATACACCGCTCATATTTAGGTGCATAAAGGTCTGTGCACTTGTATTGGAAATCAGCTATTTCACTCGTGACATAAAACCCATGGGCAAAGCCTGGAGGCACCCATAGCATGCGTTGATTTTCTTCTGAAAGATAATCCCCAACCCACTGACCGAAGGTCGGTGAACTCCTGCGCAAATCTACCGCAACATCAAATACTTCGCCGCGGGTCACCCGCACCAATTTGCCTTGAGGCTGACGGATCTGGTAATGCAAACCACGCAAGGTATTCCGTACGGAGCGGCTGTGGTTATCTTGGACAAAGTGGGCGTTAATGCCGACCTCAGCAAAGCTCCTGGCGTTCCAGGTTTCCATGAAGAAGCCACGTTCATCGCCGTACACCTTCGGCTCAATCAGTTTGACGTCGGGAATTCTGGTATTGACGATATTCATCAAGCTTCAACTCTACTTATCAACCATTCAAGTTTCCGACTCGACAAGCTGTCGAAGGTACTCGCCATAGCTATTCTTCTTGAGCGCATCGGCGTGGGCCAGAAGTTGTTCACAGTCAATATAGCCCATTCGATAGGCCACCTCTTCCAGGCAGGCCACCTTCAGCCCCTGGCGCTTCTCTAGGGTTTCGATAAAGCCCGAAGCCTCCTGCAGCGAGTCGAAGGTGCCGGTATCCAGCCAAGCATAGCCGCGGCCTAGCAATTCCACCTTAAGATCACCTCGCTTCAGGTAGGCCTGATTGACGCTGGTGATTTCTAGCTCACCGCGGTGAGAAGGTTTCACCGCTTTGGCGATCTCGACCACATCGTTGTCGTAAAAGTACAGACCAGTCACCGCGAAATGGGATTTCGGCTTGGCGGGTTTCTCCTCGATGGAGATGGCACGCTTTTGCTCGTCGAATTCCACCACACCAAAGCGTTCAGGATCGGTGACACGGTAACCGAACACTGTGGCACCGCTTCGTCGGGCATTGGCCGCCTGCAACTGTTTACTCAGACCGGGGCCGTGGTAGACGTTGTCGCCTAGCACTAGGCACACGCAGTCATCACCAATGAACTCCTCTCCGATGATGAAGGCCTGTGCCAGCCCGTCGGGGCTGGGCTGTACGGCATAACTGAGCGAGATGCCGAACTGGCTACCGTCACCAAGCAGACGCCGGAAACCATCCTTATCTTCCGGAGTGGTAATAACCAGGATCTTTTGAATACCTGCCAGCATCAGCACAGAAAGTGGGTAGTAGATCATCGGCTTGTCGTAAATGGGCAACAGCTGCTTGGAAATCCCCTTTGTGATGGGATATAAGCGCGTGCCATTACCACCCGCGAGGATGATACCCTTGCGTGTCATATGCGCTCCTTATTTATACTTTTTCATGGCCACTGGTAGTGCAGTTTTTCGCGAATAAATTCGCACCCAGAGGGAGTTGACTCAATGCGTTGTAATGATTAGCACAACGGCGATAGTTGTGTTATGGGAGCTGTGCTTGCAGGGTGGTGATGTTATTCGTTACCCACGTTGCGTCAAAACGGTTTTGAACAGTGCTTCACAAATACCAGTTCAATAAAGATAGTCATCTTTCAGCCAAGCACCGAGCGACGCCCTGTTGCCAACTCGGCAACGCCAATCCAAAGACACGTTCCAGTTTTTCTGTGGAAAGTCGTGAGTTGAGTGGGCGTGTTGCAGGAGTAGGCCAAGCGTTGGAGGGCACGGGATCAATGCGTTCAGGCGTGGCTTGGATGTCGACACCCTGTCTTTGGAACCACTCAGCAATGAAGGTCGCGTAGCCATGCCAGTTGGTTTCGCCTGCGGCAACCACGTGATAAAGACCTTCGAGTGATGCATTGTTGCGTGCACGAACAATGGCGTGAGCGGTCACGTCGGCGATCAAATCGGCACCGGTGGGGGCACCGATTTGATCACAGACGACCTTCAATGCCTCTCGCGTTTTGATCAAATTCACCATCGTGGCCAGGAAGTTCTTGCCTCGAGCAGAGTATACCCAGCTGGTACGGAAAATCAGATATCGGCAGCCACTAGCCTGGATGGCCTGTTCTCCGGCCAACTTGCTGGCACCATAGTGGTTAAGCGGTGATGGTGTATCTCTCTCCTGCCAAGGGGCCTTACCGCTACCATCGAATACGTAGTCGGAGGAGTAATGTACCAGCAATGCATCAAATGTTTGGGCTTCTTCGGCCAATACGCGTGGAGCCTCGGCATTGATCAGGCTGGCCATTTCACACTCTTCCTCGGCACGGTCCACCGCAGTGTAGGCAGCGGCGTTGACGATCACCGTGGGTTTGAACTCGCGCAACATGAAACGTAGCCCATCAAGATCTGCAAGATCACCACTCAGACCGCCCTGACCGCTTCGATCCAAGGCAATGACATGACCGATGGGTGCCAAGGCACGCTGCAACTCCCATCCCACTTGACCGTTCTTTCCAAGCAGAAGAATTCTCATGCGATGACGCCTGCCCCCAAACGCTCACGCTGATAGTTGCCATTCTGCACACGGCGGCACCATTCAAGGTTGTCCAGGTACCATTGCACCGTTTTGCGGATGCCACTCTCGAAGGTTTCTCGTGGTACCCAACCAAGATCGTGCTGAATCTTGCTAGCATCGATAGCATAACGTAAATCGTGCCCCGGCCTGTCAGCGACGAAGGTGATGAGATCACGATAGTTTCCTATCCATCGCCCTCCAAAGCCTCCCCCTGTCAATTCTTGCAAGAGGTCGCAGAGTGTGGTTACCACATCGATGTTTCGCCGCTCATTGTTGCCACCAATATTATAGGTTTCGCCGAGCCGGCCTTGAGTCACCACGGTGTACAATGCCCGAGCGTGATCCTCCACGTAAAGCCAATCACGAATCTGCTCGCCTTGGCCATACACTGGCAACGGCTTGCCCTCCAAGGCGTTGAGTATGATTAACGGAATCAGTTTTTCCGGAAAATGATAAGCACCGTAGTTGTTCGAGCAATTGGTGATCAAGGTGGGAAAACCATAAGTCCGCTGCCAAGCACGCACCAAATGATCGGAACTAGCTTTGCTGGCGGAATATGGTGAACTGGGGTCATAAGGTGTCTGCTCGGTAAACGATCCTTCCGCTCCCTCCAAGTCACCATAGACCTCATCAGTAGAAATATGATGAAAACGGAAAGTTCTCTTGTATGTCTCATGCAACCCCTGCCAGTAGAGCCGAGCGACCTCCAGCAACGTATAGGTACCGACGATATTGGTTTCGATAAAGGCTGCCGGACCATCAATGGAACGATCCACGTGACTTTCTGCAGCCAAGTGCATCACGGCATCCGGTCGGTGCTCAGCGAACACCCGCTTGAGTTCCGCCTGATCGCAGATATCTACCTGCTCGAAGGTGTAACGGGGATTGTCGGCGACCTCGGCCAACGACTCCAGGTTGCCGGCGTAGGTCAGCTTGTCGACATTAATTACACTATCCCGGCTGTTTGCGATAATATGGCGAATCACGGCCGAGCCAATAAAACCCGCACCACCAGTGACCAAGATTTTTAATCTTGCATGGTCAATATTGAATGGATGGGTGGCCATCAAGGTAGTCCATTGTATTTATGAATTTTGGAAAATAACTAATAATTAAAATTCAATCTTAGTTATTTATCGCGACCCACGACCGGTAAACAGAATCTTGATGGTGCGGATAACAATGAGTAAGTCGAGCCACAGCGAGAAGTGCTTGATGTAGTAGAAATCGTACTCGAGCTTGCGGACCATACCGTCAACTTCAGCAGCATAGCCCTGCTCAACCTGGGCCCAGCCGGAAATACCGGGGCGGACTACATGGCGATAGTGGAAGAATGGAACGTCCTGTTGGTACCAATCGGTCAGCTCCAGGGATTCCGGTCGAGGACCGATCAGACTCATATCGCCCTTGAGTACATTGAGCAACTGAGGCAGCTCATCGATACGGTACTTGCGGATCACTCGGCCCACCAAGGTGATGCGAGGGTCATGGCCATTCTGGGTGAAGCCGGTACCCTCGTGATCGATATACATGCTGCGAAACTTGTAAACGGTGAAAGGTCGACAGTGAAAGCCCATTCGTTGCTGGGTGAACAGTGCCGGACCGGGACTGTCGAGACGAATCGCTAAGGCAGTAACGGCCATCATCGGTAGAACGAAGGGCATCAGCAGCAGTACAACCAGCAGGTCGAGGCCACGCTTGATGATCTCATAGCCTTCGTCGGGCTGAAGGGTGCCGTGACAGCTCTCGCACAGGTGATTGAGAAGAACTCGGCCAGTCAAAAACTCGAAGGCATTAGTGACGTGATAGACGGGAATGCGGTGTAGGGTGCAATCGGAAAGAAAACGCTCCCACGACTCAGGCAGCTCAGCGCGCAAGTCGGCCACGACACCGTCCACGCATTCCTGACTAAGCGCAGGCGCGTCAAGGTAGCACCAATCAACGTCCTGACCATGACATAGATCGACGGTTTTCCCGAAAGGCACCACCGCCAGCTTGAGTCGGCTGAAGCGGGTCGAGATTGCATAACCGGTTGTACAGTAGACTACTGCAGAGCCGTAACTAACAAGAATATGCTGCTGTGCATGCTCAATGGTTAAGAGGTATAGCACGATTAACAGCAAGCAATAGCAAAGGGTGATGCTCGGCACGATCAGAAGGTAAGCGCGTGTACCTGGTAACTTCGCCAGTCGCTGCACGGCGGTGACGGCCAACAGATAGGCGGTAGCGGTGCCGAGCAGAGAATTCCATTGAGTAACGGTAATGTGTTGCCAAAAGCCCCAGCCCCAGAGCCAAGCGGCCGGCAGCAGCACCGCTATCACCATACCAATCAGACGTTGTACCCGGGTGCTATAGAGCAGTCGCTCATGAATGCTGGCATGACGGCGCTGATGTTCCAAGGCGGCAGCATCGTCACTAGGGGGCACGACACGCCACTCGGAACGAGACTGCGACCCTGCTAAGAGCGAAGAAGTGGGAGGCATGGCGCTAGACTCATCCTCGTTGCTTTTGCCCCCCCCTGAAGTGAGCGGAGTTTTGGGCTCTCGGGCCGAAGCCCCGTTCCAGTTGAACTCATCACTTGCAAGATTTCTGCCCATGACCCATACTCCCCGCGACCTTCCAGGCACCTGTCAAGAGACGTCACATTCATGTGATTTTTATAGAAATAAATACTGCAGGACTGTGACATTATTTTATGGTAACTTTCGTTGAAAAGTGTGTGAGGTATTCGCTCCTATTTTACTAAAATTAGCAGCCTGATCGAAAAGCACTTCGTCACACTTTAACGATCGTTTTCCGTAGAGTAGTTCTTGGAAGCAATTTTTATTGGTGATACCAAAAGCTCAAAAGTAATAGTCTTTTATTAAAGAAATGACTTTATTTTGCTCGGACTGTGAAATTCCAAGCCATAGAGGCAGTCGAATCAGACGGTCACTTTCTTTGCTTGTATACTCGTCCTGTCCATGAAAACGGCCATATTTCATACCTGCCTCAGAACTATGCAAGGGCACATAGTGAAATAACGCTGCCACGCCATTTTCTTTTAGATGTGATAACAGTGAACTTCTCTCTTCGACATCCGCTACCTTTATATAAAACATGTGCGCATTATGTATACAACCATTTGGAATTATAGGCAACTCAATATTACCTTTCTCTACCAGAACACTTAAGTGATAGTAGTAATACTCCCAAGCAGTAAGACGTTGTCGATTTATGTCTTCTGCTTTCTCCAACTGCCCCCACAGATAAGCGGATTGTAGCTCGGAAGGAAGGTAGCTGCTCCCTACATCTACCCAGCTATACTTATCTACCATTCCTCGAAAGAACAGGTTACGATTGGTACCTTTTTCTCTTACGATCTCGGCACGTTCCTTGAACCGGCTGTCGTTGATAATAAGTAAACCGCCCTCTCCACCACTAGTGTAGTTTTTCGTTTCATGAAAGCTATAAGCCCCTAAATGTCCAATCGAACCTAACTCTCTGCTTTTATAGCTACTCATCATACCTTGAGCAGCATCTTCCACAACAAAGAGGTCATAACGCTCAGCCAAGGCCATGATGGTATCCATTTCACAGCCCACACCGGCATAATGAACCGGAACGATAGCCTTAGTCTTCTCTACAATGGCATCCTCAATCTTTCTTTCATCGATATTCATGGTATCCGGACGGATGTCAACAAAAACAATTTTTGCGCCACGCAATACAAAGGCATTAGCGGTACTCACAAAAGTGTAGCTAGGCATGATAACTTCATCACCAGGATGAATATCAATCAATATCGCAGCAAGTTCAAGCGCATGGGTACAAGAAGGCGTAAGCAATGCTTTTTTGCAGCGCAAGTGATTCACAAACCACTGCTGACAATTTTTGCCAAAAAAACCATCTCCGGCAAGACTTTCGTTTTGCAATGCTTGCTGAATATATTTTATTTCATTGCCTGTAGCAGACGGTTTATTGAAGCATATACTCATCATATTAAGCTCTTCATACATTTATTGGCAATATAATAAATTAACTCTTCTGGAAGATACGAAATTTAAGCTCCTCGATAAAAGAAACTACAGAGATTCTTATTCCGAACAGATGATATAAAGATAAATCTTGGCACTAGATTTGTTCAGCGGCTGCATTACCAGATGCACGATAAGGACATTATCCAACAATTTTTTTTAACTGGCTCTTTAAACTCCCTTCCGAAAAATACCTTTCTATTATTTTCCGGTTGTTTTCTTCATCGAAAACAGGTTTATCCAGCGTAAGAGAATCTATACTACCAACGTCTAGTCCGATACTCGAAAGCAGCTCAAATGACGACGTATCTCGCCTAATATATACTCGCTTACCCATTCCCAAAAGACTAATGGTGTTTCCCATTGCCTGTTGTCGGTTATGCGCAAATATGGCAATATCTACGTCACTAAGAAGTTTTAAGTATTCATCATATGGCAAAAAGTTAGTAAGAGGCTCAAACCTCTCCCCAAATAACTCTCGCCCCAGTTCTATAATTTTTTTAGAGTTAGCATGATCTCCATAAGAAAGTGGAACAACAATACGCCAATTACTCAGATCCAATTTTGCAATTTTTTTGAAAACAAGCTCATGATCATTTGATGGATTTGCAGAATTTCCAACAAGCAGTGTTTTAATAGATTTCTTTTTTTTTACCCCTCCAGAGACAGGCTTAAAAACATTGCTTAAATACATGAAACATTTAATATTCTTACCTTTCGCTCCATACCAATTTCTTGCCAAAGTAGCGTCACCTGGAAAGTAGGTAACTAAATAACCAACTCGCTTTATAACGAAACAACGAGCATATTCTACAAATCTCTCCTTATTTCGTTTTTTAGGCTTTTGATATCGGTAAAGATCACCGCCCCATATCACCCAATAGCATTTTTTTAATACCCAAGGGTTAAGAAAAAGAAGCATAACTACGTAATCATTGGATAAACCATGGAGGATTATTTTTTTAGATGAATGCATAGCTTGAAGAAGCCGAAAATAGCCCAATCTTCGGCTTCTTTGGTGACAACTATCCTTCCCCTCTCGATAGGGATGTTTTTCAATTTTGCCTATTGTATAAAAAAAATTGCCTGAGTCCGGAAACTCCTTTCTAACAAAATCAATAAAAGAAGGGATGAACTTGTCTAGAGGGCAAATATGGAGATTGCAACTTCTCTTAGCCATGATTTTCAGCCAAATGTCTGAAATATCCATAATATCCATTTTTATTGAGTTTATCAGCAGCTACTCTCACTGCTTATATGACCCCGCCCCGTTGTGCAAACCAGAATTGATGAGGCATGGGTGAGGACTGCACACATATACCCGATCTGTTGGCGGCTCCATCGCATACCTAGCCATCATGGCATGTATGCTTGTTCTCCGTTCCTATCTCCAACTCGGCCTCGTCATGGGGCTCACGGTTATACGGAGTGGCGGACGCCGCTGGAGGTTTCTGCCGAGGTGCTCGAAAAATCCGTCACCGGCCCAAGGACGCTTCAATAGTGTTGCGGTTGGAACTTGAGACCGCCATTCCTCCCTGTGTTATAGTCAAGCATGCTCTGCCATGCGTCTAAAAGTTAGGTTCCGGGATATTAATTCATCATAAGTTCCATGATCTAGAACACACCCCTGTTCAAGAAGATAAATCTTATGGCATTGCTTAACAGTAGCAAGCCTGTGGGCAATCATTATGATTGTCTTGCTACCTGAAAATTTGTGAATAGCATCCATAATTACCTTCTCAGTTATTCCATCTAAGGCACTAGTTGCTTCATCCAAGATAAGCACTTTGGCATCATCATATAAGGCACGAGCTATCCCAATACGTTGACGCTGACCACCTGAGAGCTGTATACCTCTTTCTCCAACATGCGTTTCCAAGCCATCAGGTAGCTTCATCAGAAGTTCATCTAAATTTGCCATATGAGCAGCAAACTTTACTCGTGCTTCATCAATTTCCTCTGGCGGCAAACCGAAAGCAATGTTATCACGAATACTGGCATCGGATAAAAAAATACTTTGTGGAACAAATCCCAATGTATTTTGCCATGCACGAATATTGTAATCGGTAAGAGAAGTTTGATCTATCAATATCTGTCCTTGGTCAGGACGAATTAGACCTAAAAGTACATCAATGGCTGTAGACTTTCCTGCACCAGAAAGACCTACCAATCCAACAACATGGTTAGCGGGAATAGTCAGTGACAAATTATTTAAAGCAGCCTCATTTTTCCCAGGATAGCGAAACACAATATTTTCAAATAAAATAAAATCTTTAAGTGTAAGTGTGGATTTAAACTCACCATGACTATAGTTAAATTTTGATTGGTTATCCATGCTCTCATACAAATCACTACGTATAGATTCAAATGCAGCCAAGTTGGCACGAACCCTTGAGACATTAGAATAGATTTGTTGAAATGAAGGCAACAGTTTAAATCCTGCGAGAGTATAAAAAGACAACACAGGCAAAATACTGCTCAAATTTCCATCATATGACTTAAGAAGATAAAGTATCAAAAAAATCACAGAGCCAAACGCAATAATCTCCATTGCATATCGTGGCGCATGGCTCAATGTTTGGGTAAAACCATGAGCTTTTGCAAGATGTTCACTTGCATTCTCGAATCGGTTAATAAACATTCTCTGACGCCCTAGCAATAACGTATCTTTTATTCCACCAAAGCCCTCCGACATTAGCTTGAAGCGTAAAGATTGTTCACGAGAAATTGTGCTTCCATATTTTATTAATTTCAAACGAACTGTCTTATAAAGAAGGAGATATGATATAACAAAAATAGATATCCCTGCTAACGCCACCATGGGGTCATAAATAAATACAGTTATTGACATTAACGAAGCCATCACCAACTTGGCATTCATCTGCATCAAGGGAATAATGACACTACTAGTTAATCGCTGAACTTCCTGTGATATCTGCTTTGTTAAATTACTACTTCTATTCCCTGCATGAAACAGCCATGGCTTATACATGTAATGCTTAAATAATCTATTGCCAAGTTCAGCACCAATATAAGCACCGTACATAGACAATCTCCAAACTGTAAATATAGAAAATAAACCAGAAGCAATTAAAATTGATAACACACCAACTCCCATCCAAAATAAAAAAAATTCTGGACTATCAAGGTTACTTTTTTCATAAACCCAAGAAATCCAACCATCACTTTCAAGGAGATCAATATCGCCTACCAAAGCCATAAAAGGGCCAATGGCCACTACACTCACGATTTCAGAAAGTGACATTACAATTACAAGGATTTGCAATTTTACAAAATTTCTCCGTTGTTTTTTATCTATTAAAAATAAAATTTCCTTTATATTATTTATCATTGAAAGCTCCATAAAAATACAAATGACAAATAGAATAAAATGGTAGATTAATGGCTGAAAAAAGAAGGCTTAACACAAATTCTCTTTCAATTGTCAGGTTCCGGGTGATTAATCACATGCTTATGAAATAATTCTGGACGTTTCGCCTGCCAGTCTTTCATCGCCGTAATGGGTGGCTGATGGTGCAGCGCCTTCTGCGGTATGTGGTGATTGTACAACCAGCAGTAGCATTTCAGCGTCTGCTCCAGGTCTTCACCTGACTCCTCGTCGTGTCGCCAACACGTCGCTGATCCGGCCATTGAAGCGCTCGACCATCCCATTGGTCTGTGGCCGTCCCGGCTTGATTAGGCGATGCTGGATGCCGTGTTGCTGGCATTCCTGATCGAAAGGATGCTGACCGCTGGGTGTCCGTTCGCCCGCACGGGTGAAGCGGTCCGTGAAGGACTTGCCGTTGTCAGTCAGCACTTTCTGGACCTTGAACGGCGCCTTTTCGATCACTCGCTTCATAAAGATCCGCGCATCCTGAGCTGACTGACTACGCCGCACTTCCAGGTAAACCCAGCGCGTGGCGCGATCGATGGCGACGTACAGATAGCGCTTCCGCTCCTCATCCGGCATCTGCGGCAGGTGCTTGATGTCGACATGCACGAAGCCCGGCGCATAGTCCCGAAACGGCTTGTGCTTGGGTGTCTCGTCATCAGCGGCATCTTGCCGAGCCAGTTCCGTCAGTGTCGGTACCTCACGTCGCTTCAACATGCGATGAAGCCCAGAGCGCGAGAGGCGAGGATTGAGGAATTCACGCGCGACCACCAGCAGGTCATCGAGGCCCAGCCGTAAGAATTCCCGGGCGGCAATGAGCACCTCTTCCTGCTCGGGCGTCAGCGTGGCCAGCAGATTATGCCGAGTATGCGAGCGGTCATGGGTATCCTGGCGGAGCCGCCAGCGACGAACGGTAGTGTCAGCGACACCATACCTCCTTGCCAGCTCGCTATTGCTGATGCCAGGTGGCGCAGCCTGGATCTCGGCGCGGATCTTGGGTGTGGTCGTCGCCTGTTTATGTAGCTTGATGTCCATATCCTTGCTCCCGAATGACCTGGTGAAGAAGCTCCTTGGCTGCCAGCAAAGGATAGCTTCTATAGCTCAGTCGATCATCGGGGACCCGACAGTTAATAATTTAAAGGCGATCATATTCAACCATCAATTAAATTAAAAATCTAAAAACGACCTTTTCTACGATAAATCTCTATACATTGTAACCAAGCCAGAAAATCTACCATTCAAGCATGATTGTCTGAAAGGTAGATGAGGATCAATTTCTTCCACACCATGGAAAATTTTAGTATTATATATGATAATTGAACCTAACTCCAAAAAAGCATCATAATAAATGCGTCCACCATTATTTTCAAAATACCCTCCTCCTTTTTTATAATCACAATCTTCCCCTTCGCCTTTTTTACTCATTACGATCAAAGGTTGGAAATAAGAGTTTACGCCATATTGCCCCACTATTACAGGAACATAATCATCAATATGTCCTTCCATATGCCCCCCGCCGGTTGGATAGTGGTGTATACGAGAAGCTGTCCAAAAACCATCTTGAACAGTATCTAGCGCAAAGTCCTTTCTAAAACCTGTTACCAGATTTCTCACCATTGCAGCTTGCCTGAAAGCATTCCTAAGACCGTAGATATCTTTCGCAAAAATTGGATTATAAAAAGTTCTTACACATTTTGATAAATCTTTTTCTCTCAGCTCCCCTCCTCCTATAGATAACTTCTGGAAATTATCTTGAATCCGATTTGGTGATTCTCCAGTAGCAGGAGAATCGTTTTCAACTAAAAATTGTTCAAATAATAAATTTTTAGCGTGTTTAATTTCATCAGGATTGATCAGGCCCTTGACAATGCCGTAGTCATGTTTATTTAAAATTTCATTAAGAACATCGACATCTAGATCATCAATATTTGTGACATCCAAAGTAGCGGACTCAAGCTCTTCTAAACTTAACATTATCGTCATCCTATTAGTAAGTCGGGAATTTTTGACAATGCATCAATTGATATCCTTATTAACCCTAAACCTTCCTTTCCATAACCGTTACCACTATATAACAGATACAAGTATCCACTATATCTAAATGCTGCAGGATAACACTGACTATGACTATCCCAAGATTCTTTTGAAGAACTTGATGGAACTATATTATAATATAGACGTTTCCACGATCGACCATCTTTAGAAATAGCATGACAGAGTCTATACTCATTTCCTCGTGCGCAAAACCACATGTGATATATACCATTTAACTTAATAACTGTCGGCCTGCATATGGCAAATTCTCCTTTGTCAAAGTCAATACAATTTTCGTAGTCGCGGAACCAGGAAAAGCCATCTTCTGACTCTGCATATCTTATAAGGTACTTGTGCTGTATTGTATTATCATCCTTTTTTTCCCAACTGACAAAGCTTGTATACCACATTTTCCATAACTCATTATCCTGCATCACAAATACGGATCCAATGGAATATGGTTCCGAATCATTTCTGGCTAAAATTGGCGCTTTTGAGTATCTCTTGAATGTCTTTCCACCATCAATACTATAAGCCTTGCCAAGATGGTTCTGAAAACCTGTGCTGCGAGTTGCTACCCACCCTGTATAAAATAAATCAATCCCGTATCGAGCTTCAATCAGACAAGGATAAGAAACTCCGTCTTCGTCAAATGTTCCAAGTCGACCGTGTGAGAAGCAAACATCTTCTTCTATGTACACAACAGCAGGGCCATGATTTAAATCAACAAGAATTCTTCCAATATGAGATTTGTTATAATCATCACGTCCCGTTATGTAAAACCAAAATAATCCCGGACTACCATGCTCTACTACTGCTGTTGCGCCAGTAAAATTTCTTAGCCATAGAGGATATATTGATGAAGGCTTAACAATCGCTCCCAGCTTTTGCCAGTTCCACATCATAGAAACCATTTCTAAGACCCTAGATCAATTGAATTGGATATCCTGTTACTTGACGCAAGCTTATTGACTGCAAATAAGGCTATCCAGCGCCCTTTAAATTCTTCCCAACAGTGTTCAGCATCAGGATCAATTTTATCGACACCATGCACCATTTGAGCATTAAAATAAGTCACCTCACCCCAATCGCTGAGTTCGTCAATATAGATCTTTTCGTCTAGATGATTCATGACATATGCACCTCCTTTGTGAAAGTCGACCCCCTTTTGGCAAAGAAGCATTGTAGGAACAGTCAGTTGATGGTAATCAACCGGATCTTTATGCTTATTAAGAGCCCCTCCACCAACTGGATAGTACTGGAATGACAATCTTGCAACACAACCATCTTCAGGAACACTAGACAAGAAGCTAGTTTCGGGCAATCCGCTTAGCCTATTTTTCAAGTAAAATACATTTTTAAATAACTCGAAAAATTTAAATATATCATCATTCCAAGGGAAGAAGGAAAATTGATGAAAACATCCACGAACATGAGATCTAGGGTCCCAATGATTAACCCTATGAAAATTAGGACACCCCTCATGGATTGAGTAATATACTGGGAGTGAGTTTTTCCCTAGTGAAATCAAATATTTTCTTATCCTTTCAAGCAATAGCTTGTCAATTCCGCTATTGAATATATATATACACCCTTTGACAATATCTTCTCTTATCTTATTTAATTCAACCTCATCTCTTAAGACATCATCGATAGCCCCTGCTCTCACGACCTTGTCATAGCACAACATACCCCCTCCCTTGATTTCTTTAAACCCCAGCCCCTTTGTACACCATGGTAAATAAAATAATTAATTTATAAAATATATGTAAATTGTTATTTAACTATTGTTAATATTTTAAATTATTTATATCCAACCCATCTGTCGTTACTTTCGCAAACACTAAATCTCGAGCCTTATCAACGTATAACTCACTATCATTACCCCCCTTATGCCCATTAAGTAATTCACTATCACTGAGCAAGCGACACTTTTCCCAAAGCCCTCTACGTGCAATTAGTAGCCCTACTCGCGCCAAATCAACTGGAGACATTTCCACCCACCCACCTCCTCCCTGGATACGATATCCATTTATTGTATAAGGTGGGTCAATGAAATCGCCATAACCTGGCATTTCAGGGTAAAAAAACATATTACTGCGAACTTCATCCCCACCCAACCACCTCCAACTTGAGGGTTCTATGCCTATTTTTGAAAACAAATGTTCGTCTAAGACACTTTTAAGATCTTGTCCCCATACCTTAGTGAGAATTTGTGATAACCTCCAATAGCCACCGCTGGAATAGCATGTAAACTTTCCAGGTTGGCAATGAGCATAGTTATCACGACTCGGATCACCACTGCAAGAGGCCCACTTGGGGACATTCTTTTGATTACGCCAAAAAAAACCATTTGTAACAGGAAACCCAGCACAATGGCAATATAAGTAATTAAAACTAATAAACCGGTGAGCACCATAATCAAGTTGTTTTAAAGGATTATCTAAAAAGTTCAGGCCAGTCCAGTAGTTAGAAACCAAATCATGCACAGAACCTATAAGTCTCTTATCGATGCTTAACTGTAAAACAAGCTTAGTAAACGCTTTCCCTACTGACGCTGATTGATACCGATACTCGATATTCCCCCACTCTTCAATCTTATATCCATTTTTTACAAGTATTGCTCCAAAGTCTCCAGGCTTTGCCTGCCGGCCAAATTTTTTAGAGGCTGAAGGATTTTGCTTTGACCACCATTCATTCCATGTGGCTCTACTTATACCAACTCTTGAATGGGTTGAATTTTCCCAACATGGCCCAGAAAATACTTTTTTCATTTTCAATGGTAAACCTTGATTTACGAAAAACAAAATATTATCAGCTCAATAGCTAAATCCATTTTTCGAAAAATCTCTCTAGATTACCATGAAAAATATTATGAATGTTTTTTAAAGGTAGTTCTTGCATCATATTGATCGCAACATTTCGGCACTCTTCAGGCACGTACTCAGGAAAGTCGGAACCCAAAGTAACACGCTCATCAAGAGTATTAGCAATAAACTTTATATCCAAATCCAACGAACTTCCTTTATACCTCATCATGGAGAATGAAATGTCCAATAACAAATTTTTCCTCATCCTAACTATCTCATAGACGTCAAGCATGCTTGTTCCGCCTCCATGAAGAAGAACAATTTTAGTATCTGGACAGGAAAAAGCTATCTTATCAATTATATCTGCAGTATGACGGCTTGGTAGATACATTTGTCTGAATAGAGTATCAAGAAATACTATCAAGCCTGACTCCGATGCCTTCTGGATTGTAAATAAGCATTTGCTTGATAACGGGTTATATTTGTTAAGCCTCGGGTGGAGTTTAATGCCAGCAAATCTGCGGCATGAAATTTCCTTTAATTTAATTGAGATCTCTGAAATTGATTCATACTTACTTGGGTCAAATCCAGCAATAGGTACAAAAAGATTAGGATATTGTAGAGCGATTGACTCAAGTTCATTATTATCTTGATATCCGGCAATATTCACCAGGCAAGCCTTATAGTTTTCTATTTTTCTTGCTTCCATTAGAAGACGATCTAGGCTTGCATTGAAATGATTTTTTCCAAGCCAACATCCATTTCTTGAAGCATGTGTCAATGAATCGAAAAAAGGTATATCAATCATATTAAGTCTCAATCAGGATAGAGCTGGCGGCCGTGTCAAGTAGAAATTTTACGTCTTCCAAAGACTCTGCAACTCCAATTATATATGCTTTTCTTCCTGAGGCATCCCTGATAACAGGTATTATCTCACCAATCTTATAATCGCAAAAAATAGAACTTACCCCATTAATATTTTTCACATCAGAAAATCCTTTGATGGACTTAATACATCCTGGGGATGGTATAAAAAAGCGTATCGAAGCTGCTCGATGCAGTGTTTTTTGTAATTCTGGTTTTCGACCAAGGCTGAGCATTATGGCTGCTGACACCATATTATATCCAGTTGCCAATGGAACAAGATCAGTCGTGATAAAGCCACCTCCTAGTCTTGCACCGACTTCAATCAATACCGGTTCACCATCGCGCATCTTAAATTCAATATGAGCTGGACTGTTGTTTATACCAGTAGCCTGAATTACTTTTTCTATGAAGAATTCGACAACTTTATTTTCTATTTCATCAAACTGATAAGGCACGTTATGACCTATCTCCATAAAATAAGGCTCTTGTGATGTTATTTTTTCTGTTATACTTATTATTTGTGTAACACCTTGAAACGTTACGGTTTCGGCTGAAAACTCGCTTCCAGAAACAAACTCCTCGACTATGACCTGGCCGGCTTTGCTGAAGTTATTAGCATAGCGTATCGCCTCCTCCATCAAGAAAACTTCAGAACCCTTGTTTAGAAAAGTGACTCCACGACCACCCGAGCTATCTACCGGCTTGACAATAATTGGTGAAGTTTTATTAATATCAAAATCAAAATCGCAAAGATTATTTATATTCGCCACCAATGTCCATTTTGGGCATTTGACATTGAATTTTTTCACAACCTCTCTCATTTTCGACTTATTCGTTACAATCTTTGCCACCTCGTATGATATGCCTGAAAAACCATACTCATCGTTTAATTGCCCAATCGATGATATTGGATAATCAGCGGCCAATGTCATCACTCCGGTTACTGAGTGCTTATTGACAACGTCTTTTAACTTCGAAATATCGCCCAGATCATAGTCATAATAAATGTCTGCTATTTTTTTGCAACATGCTTTATCACCGGGATCTACTCCGACAATATTTAACCCGAGTTCTTTTGCTTGCATATAGGCTGACTTTTGCATCAAACCACTACCAAGAATCATCAAGGTTTCGGCGTTAGTATTCATTGGTATTTTCAGAAAAGTTGGCGTGAAATAAAAAGCTCAGGCTTGATATATAAGTTTTATATGCCAAATATAAAACCTCGATTTTTCGTATTGTCAGCATTAATGATAGGAGTAATTGTAATACCCATATCCGTACCTGACTGAAGACTTTTTCTCCATGGCATTTAGGATGCATCCCTTAACTTCCACACCAGAAGTTTCCAAACGCCGCAGTGCAATACTGACTTCTCTAGGTGGATTCAATTGAAAGCGAGCGACCATTAAACTAGCACCTACTCGCTTTCCAACAATAGCAGCATCGGTCACGGCTAATATCGGAGGAGTGTCGATGAGTACTAAATCATATTCAGGACTAAACCCTTCAAGAAAATTACCAAATCGTTCCTGCATCAGCAATTCGGAAGGATTAGGTGGAATCTTCCCACGTGATACATAGAACAATCCATCAATCTCGGTTTGGCGTATCGCATTCTGCCATTCCAACTCCCCTGAAAGTAGCTCAGAAAGCCCACCCTCTGATGCATGTCTGAAAGCGTTGTGGATATGTCCTTTACGCATATCGGCATCGATGATTAATACCTTGAGTCCTGCCTGAGCACATATTGTTCCCAAGTTTATAGTGATAAAACTTTTCCCTATTTCTGGGCTTGGCCCTGTAATCATGATGCAGTTATTTTTGGCTTCCAGCATGGCAAAGTGTAGGCTAGTACGCAGCCCTCTAAGGGCTTCAATAGCCGTATCCGTGGGGTTTACGACCCCCAAGATACCTTTGATAATAGAACTGCTTCGCTTATCACGTTGGTATTTTATGCGTCTTACCAGCTTCAACTGATCTTCAGATAGAGGAATAGTAGCGTACACTGGAAGACCAAGCTCTTCTAACTGCTCTGGGCTCTCTACTCCTCGATTCAAGATCCCCTTAACCAATACATAAGCCACCGCAAGCACGGCACCCACTATGGTAGATAATATGACTAGTATCGGTTTGTTAGGTGCGATTGGACCTCCTGCGACTAGTGCATCATCGATAATCCGTACATTGCCAATCGTCCCGGCTTTAGCTAGCTGTAGCTCCTGTGCCCGATTAAGTACATTGACATAAATCGCTTGCGTCACTTCTACATCGCGTGTCAGACGTACAATTTCCTGTTGAGCGGCCGGCATCTCATTGACAAGTTCATTCAAGCGATTTTTTTCATTTATGAGGTGATTTTTTTGTCTAAGCAAGGTCCGGTATGAAGGATGTTGTGGGGTAAACCGTTGAGATATCTCTGACTCTTGAAGCTCCAATTCATTTAACTGCCTTTCTATTTCAATAAATTGATTGATATAGGACTGTGCTTCACTATTAAGGTCGACACTGTCCAATTTTACACGATATTGATTTAACCGATCTTCAGCATCGGATAACTTAGCTCTAAGCTCAGGTGCTTGCTCTTCAAGAAATTCCAAGCTTTGATCTGCCTGGGCGGACTGGCGCTCGACGTTCTGCATCAGAAATGTTTGACTGATGGCATCGAGCGCACGCCGGATTTCCTCGCGATCCGTTCCTGTCAATATCAAACGCAACATACCGGTACCGCCGCCACGCTCTCCCCCCTGTTCGAAAACACCCAGCCTAGCAGCCAATGAGCCAATCGCAGAAGCCCTGTGAAGCTTTATCAAAGTGAATTCGGTCATTGGAGGAGCGTCAATTTTGGATATTCGAAGATTAACTCCTCCATCTAAAAAACCAGTAGTTTCACCAACAACTCCTTCTCCGATTATCTGATCATTCAGCCGTAGCTGGAACCTATCCTCTTCAAGGACACGTAAAAAGAAGGGCTGACCACGAAACTTATCAGTGACATCGAGACGTCCTAGCTGTAGGCTCTCCCCTCCCCAAACAGCACTATTTACTGCGTCAATCAAAGGGATCTCGGAATCATATCTTTCAATCAGACTCCCGATGACTGGCCAAGTTTTCAGATTAGGCCGTGCGATGCCATTCCTTTGAATGTACTCTCCTATAATTGGAAGCTTTCTAGGGATAACTACGCTATCCAATTCAATTCTATCGACCACCTTGCCCAACACCATTCTTGAACGCAGAATCTCGACTTCTGCCGAAGCGCTTTGCTCCTCTCTACCCATGACTGTCGCTAAATCCCCAAGAGGACTGACGGATGAGCGTCTCTCGACCTGTACAAGCGCGTTACCTTGATAGATGGGCGTTGATAACGTCGCATAGATCATGCCACCCACCATGAATGCTGCTGTCACCAGAACAATCAGCCATTTGTGGTCCAACAGCAAGCCAAACAGACGTTGAAAATCTATTTCATCGTCATTATTCTTTGGGGTACTGGGTAGTGAGGGCATTTGAGTCATTATAATTCCTGATAACTATGTCAATCTGACTTGCCATTCGTCAGCGGCTTTTACCAATAATCGGTGTACATGAGCATAGGCTTCGCGACTTTTACGATAGGGGTCGGGGATTTCCATTCCTTGGGCTCCACCGCCTCTCAGCCAACGTCCAAACAACATGGTCTTTCCAGTAGCTTCCGGAGATAACTCGCCAATGGAAAGGCGTTGAGATTCACTCATTACGAGAACTAAGTCAGCAGATTCGATCATTTCTCTTTGTATGCACCGTGATCGGTGTTTCGAAAGGTCCAACCCTTCCTTTTTGGCCAATTCCTGGGCAATGGCAGGAATCCCTTGACCTTCCATGACATTCATGGAAAGTCCCGCCGACTCGATGCTATGCGTCGGTAATCTCAATTTCATAAGCGCTTCTGCAACCGGGCTACGACAGATATTGGCTCGGCACACGATCAGGATCGAATTAAACATCAGAAGTTATAAATCGCTAAGATCAGATGTTGTTCCAACCAAGGTTCCAGGCAACACCGCCGATGGCAACAACAAGCTGATCACATTATTCCAGCGTGCCAGCGGTGCCGAAGTGACATACACCACATCCTGGGGCTGCAAGGGGAAGTGGGTTCCCATGGTCAGTGCTGTGGCATTGCTGATATCCAGTTGATAGACAGTCGCCAGCTTCTCGCTCTCTTCCGGCATGATGCGGATCACGAAGATTCCCGTAGGCTCGGCCAAGGTCTCCACCACACCACCGGCTCTGGCCAATGCGGTAGTCAAGGTGATGCGCTCGTTGCCCAGTGGCAAATTGCCTGGATTACGTACCTGACCGAGAACCGCCACGTTCTGATTTTCCAATGTCGGCACATGTAGTACATCGCCGTCTTTCAATAAGCGATTCTGCGTCTGATCCCCTTGTCGAAGCAGAGCATACAATGAAATCTCCTGCTTTTGACCATCACGATTCAGCACAACCTGATGCCAATTCGCGTCTTCGGAGGGGCCACCTATCTGGCTGATGGCATCAAGTATGGTCAGAGGCTCATTGGTGATCGGTAGAGTCCCAGGAGCTCCAACTGCGCCGCTGATGTAGATTTTCTGAGAGCGATAAGCTGCCACACTGACTTCAATCTGTGGATCCGTAATGTAAGTGGCAAGGCGTCGCGTCAGGATAGTTCGTATTTCGTCCACAGTTCTGCCTGCAACCTGCACGCGACCGATATAGGGATAGAAGATGGTACCATCGCGATGCACGGTATTCCCGGCTTCCACTGCACTACGCTCGGGCCCAGCCGGAATGGTTAGCTCAAGATGATCATAAACGATGATGCTGAGAACATCGCCTGGTCCCACGAGGTATTGATAGTTATCAATCTCGGCTTTCAGGTGCGGGGGCATGAGGCTTGCGATATCACCATTGATCTCGCGTCGATAGGCCGCCACAAGCTCCGGGGTTATCGGCTCGATATCTACCAGGTGATCGATAGGCGGGGGCTCGGCGTCATAGTCGATGTGCCCACCGGGTGCCAAGGCGCAACCGGATAGCATGCCGACCAAGGATATGAAGAACAGCCTTCTGACCAACAGCTGTCGGAAATTACCTAATTGCATCGCTCGTTCCCCACGCTACCGCCCGGGAGTTGTCGCTTGGCTTTCTCCAGGGCCATGTAAATCAGATTGTTATCTGTCTTTCCCTTACTTGTTCTCATCTGCCGTTCGGCCAGGCAGGCGTTACAAAGCACTTACCACTTACTACAAAGGTTTACATAAAGATTGGAATTTCACATGCTCATTTTTTTATCCATGTGCTACTGAGGAAAGTAATAAGAAAATTTCTATGCAGACTGAGCCAAAGGCCCATCTGAATATGGAGAGAACAATCTTGATTTATCCTTTGTTTAAGCTATGGCCGTTGAGACTCTTGAGCCATATCTCTGACTCATCAAAGGGGAAACACCCGATCTCTAGATGAGAAACACAGGGGAGGGGGGAATGAGAGGCCTGATATTATCGCCACAGGTTGATTAGCTACCGACAGAACGCCACATATCACGTACTATCTGCATGTACTAACCAAGAGGAACGTTCATGCGATTTGCCCGCACCTCCGCCGATGCCATCGCCGTGTCGGAAGGCTTGATGTGGCTGGTGCTGGCCTGGTCGGTCAGCTTTTCGATCGCGCAAGGCACGACTCTGCCCACACTGGGCGCATTGAGTCTGGTGGGAACTGTGATTGTGGTCACGTGGGGGCATCGGCCCATGCGCCTGACCCTGGCTCGCTACCGCATCCGCAAGCGGCGTACGGAGATGTGGATGCACATTCTCGCCCTGCCGCTATTGTTGGCGCTGGGTCTGGCCATCCCGATCGAGGCTCTATTTTCGCCCCTGAGCGGGCCACAGAAGATGTTGCTGTTCAACATCCTGGCCAGTGCCGGTTGGATGATGTTTGCCATCACCCTGGTCTTCAAGCAGGCCATGTTCTCTGTCAAGAACAGCAAGAATAGGAAGAAAAAGCCGAATGGGGGGTAAGCCGCGGTATCAATCCAAGTGGACGATCACCTCTACCCTTCTATTTTTCGCCCTCCCCTCGGCGCTATCGTTGTCGGCGATCGGCCGCATATCGCCGAACCCCACCGCCTTCAGGCGCGTGCCATCGATACCTGCCACTTGAAGATGTCGTAGTACGGCAGTGGCTCGTGCACTGGAAAGCTCCCAGTTGGAAGGAAAGCGATCGGTATTGATCGGCTGGCTATCGGTATGCCCCTCGACCGAAACCTCGCCCTCGTAGCGTTGGATAATGTTCAGCAAGCTATCGATCACATCACGACCGGAACCGATCAGTTCCGCGGTCCCTGACTCGAACAACAGATGGTCCTCCACGCGTAGACTGATCCCCTCCGCCACGCGCGACACCGATACCCCTTCCAGACTCGGCAGATGGGGAGCATCGGCCAGGCGCCGTTCCAGCGACTCGGCAAGCGTCGTAGCCACTTCGATGGCTTGCGGATCCACGCGCTTCATGCGTGGCGGCTCGTTCTCGGTGACCACCACCACCATATCCTCGAGTGGCTTGCCTAGGTCGATGTCGTCGGGGGCCATGACCTCGGGCAGTTCCACCGCTGGTGCTTGCACTCGCCCCGCCACGCCGAGCGCCACGACGACTGCTTGCGGGTCGATCTGACCGGTGAAGTCTGGTTCAGGTTCAGGTTCTGGCGATGCCATGACAGGTGTCACCTTGGCTGTCGGCGGCAACGGCACGCCCAAGCGAACTCCAGATGCAATGACAACGGCTTCGGTTAGCGTCGCTTCCTTGGACTCATCCACCTCCTCGCTTCCCCCTACCCGGGCGGAGAGCGACAACAGCAGCACGAAGGTGGCTACCAGCAACGTCATGATATCGATGTAGCTGACCATCCAGACCCCACCGACATCCTCCTGAACACCAGCGTCCAGAATGACATCGTAGCGGGAGTCGCCGCGAGTTCGGTGGAAAGCGTCGTCAAGCATCCACGGCTCCCGCCGCCATCTTCCGCCTCCGTTTCCACCGCCGCTTTGGCCGGGCCGTTGGTGTTACGGCCAACGCCTCATCCCGAATTTCGTCGCGATGGTTGGCCATGAACGACTTCAGCGTTTCCTCGATGAACGATGGCAAACGACGGCGCGACATCAACGACACCCCCTCGAGCACCATGTTCATGGCGATCAAGCGCTTCTCGGTACGTCGCTCGAGCTTCACAGCGATTGGCTTGAACACCAGATTGGCCAAAACGATGCCATAAAAGGTCGTCAACAGTGCCACCGCCATGCGCTCGCCGATGATCCCCACCTCGGCGCTATTCATTACCTCCAGCATGTTCACCAGACCCACCAGGGTGCCAATCATGCCGAATGCCGGCGCATACAGCGCCATGGTGCGGAAGATCTGCGCCTCGGCACGCTCACGAGCTTTCATCCGCGCGATGCGCCAGCGCAGCAGATCGAGAATTTCTTCCTCACGAGTGTTGTCGATCACCAATTGAACGCCGGTGCGCAGGAAAGGGTTGCGAGTTTGCGCCAGCGCCTCCTCTACGGCACGCAGATCGCCCTTGAACCACAGCCGCGCCATGCTCACCAGTTCCTGGATATCATCATGCGCGTAGCTGTTTTCGCGCCGGAAGACGATCCCTACCAGGCGTACTACCCGCACCACCTCCTTCAACGGATAACTGATGAAGGTCGCCGCCAGGGTTCCGGTCAGGACGATGGCCAGGCCCGGGAGGTTGACGAAGCTGGCTGGCGACTCGGCGCTCAGCAACAACACGCTGGCCAGCAGCATGACGCTGGCGACGATACCGATCAAAGTGGAAGGATTCATGAGTACGCCCGCATGGAAGAGTGGCAATATCGGGAGTCTTCATGATAACGGCGTGCAAGCCAGCCAAAGGCGCGAATAGGCGCCGGGAGTGGGCGTAACTTTCTTTGCGGAAGCTCGTCAGTAGTACGGATGCAAGAAACCAAGCCGGCCTGGCGGCCGGATCGCGCAGAAGATCTGCGCTCCCACAGGGGATGCATGGCCTTGGAGGGTGTGGTGGGAGCGCAGCTCCGCTGCGCGATGGATGAAACCGCGTTAAATCATGTATTCGCCATTAGGTGCCCCAGCGACAAATGAACAGGGCATAGGTCTTGAGCACGTGGCGAATCGATTCGATATCGACGCATTCGTCCACCCCGTGAATCCGTTCCGCCACCGGCCCATAGCAGGTACCGGTGACACCAGCCCCGACATGGAAAGCCCGCAGGTCGGTGGTACAAGTGGAAAAATAATGCTCCGGCTCGCTGCCGGTCAGCGCCTGGTGGCACTCCGTAAGCAGGCGAACGCCAGGGTTATCCAGATCGACCAGATGGCCCTCGGATCGAAAGCCATGGAAGTCGACGATGGGTGGCTCGACATTGCCACCTAGCTCGGCATGTCTCTTTGCCACGCACTCGCGCATCATCTCCATTGCCGTCTGCGGCGACATCTCCGGGGCGAAGCCCAGACGCCCCTCGAGGGTGGCGTGCGCCGGCACGCTGGAGGCCCAGTTGCCACCTTCGAAACGCCCGATATTCAGGTTGAAGGGATGCTCCAGGCTGTCGTAAGGCGGCATCCGTGGTGCACGGTTGAGTTCCTCCTCCAATACCTTGAGCCCGGGGATCAAAGCCTGCAGGTACTCGATCGCATTGCTCCCTGCTGAGGTATCCAGCACATGCGCGGGCACCCCATTGACGCGAATGCGAAACCGCAGCACACCAATCTGCCCGGAATAGATCCGTGTACCGAACGGCTCGGGAATCAACACGAAATCACCGCCATGCCCACGGTTGACGCAAGCCAGCGCCCCGTTTCCCGTGCACTCTTCCTCGATTACCGTCTGCAGGGTCAGGGGAAAGTCGATGGTGACACCGGCCTCACGCACCGCCTGCACAGCCATCACCATGGCCGCGATTCCCGCCTTCATGTCGCCGGAGCCACGCCCGTAAAGCCAGCCATCCTGTTCCCACGGCTCCCAAGGGGCTCTCGTCCACATATCGGTCGGTTCGGCGGGTACCACGTCGAGATGGCCGTTGAACACCAGATGGGGACGGCTGGACTCAGGGTTCAGGCGTGATACCAAGTTATAGCGGCCCTCGCTGGACCAATCGACAGGGGCGTAATGGGGGTTGCGGTGCAGGTCCGGATCATCCATCGGCACCTGCTCCACCGGCATGTCCAGGTGCCGCAACCAGCGTGCCATCGTCTCCAGCGCACCTTGCTCGTTGCCAAGCACGCTGTATTGCCCAACCAGGTCACGGGTCAAGTCCAAGGTATCGTCGAACAGGCGATCACACTGCTCCAGCACACGGCTTTCGACATCGCTTGGCATCTGGCACCTCCTCGAGACGATAGACGTTTCTGCGTTTCTACCCACTCGGCGGCGGGGCGATTCCCTGAATCACATAGTCCCGTGCCACCCCGATGTGATAATCGACGGCGGCCCGGCAATTATCGGCCTCGCCGCTTGCCAGGGCTTCGACCAGCGCCCAGTGACTGGTGACGATGCTGTCGGGATCGGCATGAGTGCGGCCGATCAACGCCATGCACAGGCGCAACTCGTGCGACAGGTCATCGAACGCCTTGAGCAGGCGGCGATTGCCGGCGAACTCGAAGACCAACCGATGGAAGCGTAGATCCTCCTCGATCTTGCGACCGTCATCGCCCTCCTTGGCCACATCGCACATGATCTCCACCTGCCGATGCAGGGCGTCATGCATCTCGGGCGTAAACCGCGCTGCCAATAACTGGAAAGCATGCCGCTCGAGACACAGACGCAAGTCGAACACATCGGCGAGATCGTCGCTGTCCAATTCGCGCACGAAGAAACCCCTGCGCGGCCGCGATACCAGTAACCCTCGACTCTCCAATAGACGAGCCGCTTCCCTCACCGGCGCCCGGCTGACCCCCATGTCACGAGCCAACTGCACCTCGGAAAGCCGTTCTCCGGGCTCTAAACGACGAGCGATGATCGCCTCGGTAAGGACATCGGCAACCTGCTCGACGAGATTGCTTTGCCGGAGACTCGGGAAGCTGGCCGCGTGCTTGGTATTCATTGTGGTCATCTAGATCGTTAGAAATCGGATTCTATTCACAGTATGACCTATTACCTCCCTTTGTCGACCGTCGAGCGCCGACTGTCGACAGTTTGAAGAACCACTGCTAAGTTCAAAAAGCGTTCACCTACAACCACAACGAACCAACAACCGGACAGAGTCACAATGAAAAAATCACTCGCCTCCGCCGTTGCTGCCTGTTCCCTGGTCACGCTACCCGCCTTGGCCGAACCACAAGCAGGTGGCGTCGTCGATACCGTGATCCAACCCGAACCGCCAGGACTGGTGCTGGGCATGATCCAGAATGCCCCAACCCGCACCGTGGCCGGCAACATCTACGAAGGCCTGCTGCGCTACGACACTGACCTCAACCCCATGCCGCAACTGGCCGAGTCCTGGGAAGTCAGCGACGACGGCCTGACCTATACCTTCCATCTGCGCAAAGGCGTCAAATGGCACGATGGCGAGCCTTTCACCTCCGCCGATGTAGTGTTCTCCGCCGACGTCTTCCACCGCGAACTCAACCCCAGCGCGCGCGCCGTGCTGCAACATATCGAAAGCATCGAAGCACCCGACGATCACACCGTGGTCTTCACCCTTGCGGAACCCTTCGGTCCCTTCCTGATCTCCTTCGAGGCCGGCACCTTCACCATGGTGCCCAAGCACATCTACGAAGGCACCGACTTCCGTAATAACGAAGCCAACAACCACCCCATCGGCACCGGCCCCTTCAAGTTCGCCAACTGGGATCGCGGTACCGTCATCGAACTGGTCAAGAACGAGGACTACTACGAAGACGGCTTGCCCTACCTCGACGGCATCAACTGGCACATCATCCCCGATGGCGCCTCGCGCGCGGTAGCCTATGAAAACGGCACCGTCGACGTGCTGCCCTACGGCACAGTGGAAAACTTCGATGTCCCGCGCCTGGTCGAGATGGACAACTCCTGCGTCACCCAGGAGGGCCATGAGTACTTCAGCCCCTTCGCCATGCTTTGGATGAACAACCGCGAAGGGCCCACCGCCGACAAGCGCTTCCGCCAGGCGGTGATGTACGCCATGAACCGCGACTTCGCTCGCGATGTGCTGTGGAATGGTCTGGGCGAAGTGCCACTTTCCGCCTTCGGCTCCAACGCCCGTTTCCAGAACGAGGGTCTCGATCCCTACGAGCACGATCCGGACAAGGCGCGCGAGTTGCTCGACGAGATGGGTTATGACGGCGAAGAGATTCGCCTGCTGCCGCTGCCCTACGGCGAGACCTGGAACCGTTGGGCAGAAGCCGTGCAGCAAAATCTCAAGGAAGTCGGCATCAATGTGCGTACCGAAGCCACCGACGTGGGCGGCTGGAACCAGCGGCTCGGTGACTGGGACTATGACCTGGCCTTCACCTATCTCTACCAGTACGGTGACCCGGCACTAGGCATCTCGCGCACCTACATCTCATCCAACATCGAGAAGGGCTCGCCTTGGAACAACGTCGAAGGTTATGAAAACGAGCGTGTCGACGAACTGTTCGACCTGGCGGCGACCGCCCACCCGGACGAAAAGCGCGAAGAGCACTACCACAACGTCCAGGAAATCCTTCACGAGGACGTCCCGGTCGGCTGGCTGTTGGAACTCGGCTTCCCCACCATCTACCGCTGCAACGTCAAAAACCTGGTCACTTCCGGGGTCGGCGTCAACGACGGTTTCAAGGACGCCTGGATCGAAGACTGACCCAGTCCATGAGGGGCGGCACGGGCCGTCCCTCGTTGCTCGTCATGCTCGCAGAGGCTTTCCAGCATGCTGTATGCCCGACTGATCACGATGCGACTGATGAAAGCCATCGTTGTGCTGTTTCTGATCATCATCTTCAACTTCTTCCTGATCCATATGGCGCCCGGCGACCCTGCCGCGATCCTGGCCGGTGAAGCGGGTGCCACCGACAAGGAATTCCTGCGCCAGCTACGTGAGCGCTTCGGGCTCGATCAACCCATCTACGTCCAGCTCTGGCACTATGTCTCGGGTATCGCCACGCTCGATTTCGGCTACTCCTACCGCCAGCAGATGCCGGTGCTCGACCTGATCCTACAGCGCCTTCCCGCTACCCTACTCCTCACCGGTACCGCCTTCGTGCTGTCGCTAGCGTTGGGGATCCTTGCCGGCTCGCTGGCCGCCGCCAGGGTCAAGAAAGTCTCCGGCTCGCTGATCATGGCGTTGGCCCTGCTTTTCTACGCCACACCGCTGTTCTGGGTCGCGCTGATGGCGGTGGTACTGTTCTCCGTCTATCTCGACTGGCTGCCGGCCTACGGCATGTACACGGTAGGTGCCGGTCTCGAAGGGTTCGCCCTGGTGCTGGACGTCGCCAAGCACCTGATTTTGCCCGCCACCACCTTGGCGTTATTCTTCATGGCGATCTACACCCGCATCACCCGCGCCTCGATGCTCGAGGCCAGTCAGCAGGACTACGTCAAGACCGCTCGTGCCAAGGGCCTGAAGGATCGTGTTATCCAACGGCGTCACATCCTGCGCAACGCCCTGCTGCCGATCATCACCCTGGCCGGCCTGCAGGCCGGGCAGATGGTCGGCGGCGCCATCCTCACCGAGACCGTGTTTGCTTGGCCGGGCATCGGCCGCCTGATGTACGAGGCCTTGATGCAGCGCGATTACAACCTGCTGCTGGGGATCTTCTTCTTCTCGGCGGCACTGGTGATCGTGTTCAACATCGTCACCGATCTGGTCTATCGCCTGGCCGACCCGCGCATCAAGGAGGCGTCATGAGCTTCTTCGCCCGCTTCGCCCAGAACCGCGGTGCCCTGATTGGCTTGATCATTCTGACCATGATCATCCTGATGGCCATCCTCGCGCCGCTGCTCTATCCCGAATCGCCGTGGCGTATGGTGCAGCGCCCTTTCCTCTCCCCGATGGAAGTCGACGGCTTCGTGCTGGGTACCGACACCATGGGTCGCGATGTCGCCGCCGGGTTGATGCACGGTGCCTGGGTATCGCTGCTGATTGGCCTGGTTTCGACCGCTGTGGCGCTGATCATCGGCGTACCGCTGGGCGCTATCGCCGGCTACTACGGGGGCCTGATCGACGACGGCCTGATGCGCTTCACCGAGTTCTTCCAGACCATCCCCAACTTCGCCCTGGCCATCGTGCTGGTGGCGATCATGCAACCCAGCGTGACCTCCATCGTGCTGGCCATCGCCATCGTCAGCTGGCCACCGGTGGCGCGTCTGGTCCGCGCCGAGTTCATGTCGCTGCGACATCGCGAATACGTGGAAGCCGCGCGGCTGGTCGGCCAAACCAATAGCACCATCATCCTGCGCCAGATCCTGCCCAACACCCTGTCGCCGATCATCGTGCTCGCCTCGCTGATGGTGGCTACCGCCATCCTGCTGGAATCCGCCCTATCCTTCCTCGGCCTGGGCGATCCCAACGTCATGTCCTGGGGCTATATGATCGGCGCGGCACGCACCGTGATCCGCCAGGCCTGGTGGCTAAGCTTCTTCCCCGGCATCGCTATCCTGCTCACCGTGCTGGCGTTGAACCTGGTCGGCGAGGGCCTCGACGACGCCTTGAATCCCAAGCTCGCCCGCCAACGCCAGTAGGTCTCACAGGAGAACACCATGAGCGACACCATCCTGAGTATCCGCGACCTCAGCCTGGCGCTGCCCAGGGGCGCCGACCGCCACTACGCGGTGGAGAACGTCACCTATGACGTGGCCCGGGGCGAAGTCATGTGTGTGGTGGGTGAGTCCGGCTCGGGCAAGTCGATGGCCGCCAACGCTGTCATGGGACTCTTGCCCAAGGGCGTGCGCGCCACCGGCGGCGAGATCCTGTTCGACGGCCAGGACCTGCTCACCTTCAGCGAGGACAGGCACCGCCATCTGCGCGGACGGCGCATCGGCATGATCTTCCAGGAGCCGATGACCGCGCTCAATCCGCTGATGCGCGCCGGCGACCAGATCGCCGAGGTCTTCGAAGCCCATGGCGTGCTCACGCCCAAGGAGCGGCAAGCCAAGGCCCTGGCCTTGCTCGAAGAAGTCGGCATTCCCCAGCCGGAAAAAGCCATTCGCGCCTATCCCTTTGAGCTCTCCGGCGGCCAGCGCCAGCGGGTGATGATCGCCATGGCCCTGGCCCTGGAGCCCGAACTGCTGATCGCCGATGAACCTACCACCGCGCTGGACGTCACCACCCAGGCACAAATCCTCGAGCTGATCCGCGACCTTCAGCAACGCCATCATATGGCGGTGATGTTCATCACCCACGACTTCGGCGTGGTCGCCGAGATCGCCAACCGAGTCTGCGTGATGCGCGAAGGCCAGGTAGTCGAGCTTGGCTCGGCCAATGACGTGCTCGATACTCCGAAACACGCCTACACCCGCGCCCTGATCAACGCCATTCCCAGCAATGCCGTGCCACCGACGCGCGCCGAGCGCGAACCTGCCCCGCTGCTCGAGGTAAGGCAGTTGCACAAGGTCTTCCGCTCACGTGGGGGGCTATTCAAACCGGCCCGCGAGGTAGTGGCACTTCACGACGTCTCCTTCACCCTCGACCGCGGCGAGACCGTGGGCATCGTCGGTGAGTCCGGCTCCGGCAAGTCGACCCTGGGACGCTGCGTGGTGCGCCTCGAACGTCCCGATAGTGGCGAATTACGCCTCGACGGTATCGATTTCACCGTGCTCAAGGGCGACGCCCTACGTCGCGAGCGAAAGCGCGTGCAGATGGTATTCCAGGACCCTTACGCCTCACTCAACCCGCGCACCCGCGTGGGCATGGCCATCGCCCAAGGCCCCATGGCCAACAGCGTGCCTCGCGAGCAGGCACTCAAGCAAGCCGAAGACTTGCTCGAGCTGGTCGGGCTGGGTGCCAAGACGGCCGAACGCTTTCCCCACGAATTCTCGGGCGGGCAGCGCCAGCGCATCGGTATCGCCCGGGCGCTCGCACTGAATCCCGAATTGATCGTCGCCGACGAAGCCGTTTCGGCGCTGGATGTGTCGATCCAGGCGCAAATTCTCGAGTTGCTCGAGGATCTCAAACAAAAACTTTCCCTATCATTGCTGTTCATTACCCACGATCTACGGGTGGCCGCCCAGATCTGCGACCGCATCATCGTCATGCAGCACGGCCGCATCGTCGAGCAAGGCACTGCCGAGGAAGTGTTCCTGTCACCTCGCGAGGTCTATACCCGACAATTGTTGGATGCCATTCCTGGCCGCGCCCATGAACCGGCGATGGCATGACGAATGGCTCATGGAAGCCCCCTCGATACCTGGTGGGAGCGCAGATTTTCTGCGCGATCCGGCCGACAGGCCGGCAATCCTTCTTGGACACGGTCCCCAACTACATCGCGCAGCGGAGCTGCGCTCCCACCACCCCGGGCAAGGCTGCTCGCTACCTGGTGGGAGCGCAGATTTTCTGCGCAATCCGGCCGACAGGCCGGTAATCCTCCTTGGACAATGTCCCCAACCCCATCGCGCAGCGGAGCTGCGCTCCCACCACCCCAAGCAAGGCTGCTCGCCGCCTGGTGGGAGCGCAGATTTTCTGCGCGATCCGGCCGACAGGCCGGCAATCCTTCTTGGACACGGTCCCCAACTCCATCGCGCAGCGGAGCTGCGCTCCCACCACCCCGGGCAAGGCTGCTCGCTACCTGGTGGGAGCGCAGATTTTCTGCGCGATTTGTAGCCATCGCTTAGAAACTTGGCTAAGGAATACGCATGCAATCACTGCTCAATGACATCCAGAAAGTGGTCGGCACCCAAGGCATTCTCACCGGTGACGACGTCACCCAACGCAACGTCGACTGGCTCAGGGGCGAAAGCTGTCAAGCCGCCGCCATCGTGCGTCCGGCCGATACCGACCAGCTTGCCGCGGTCATGGCGCTGTGCCACGCCGCCAACCAGCCGGTCGTCACCCATGGCGGCTTGACCGGCCTGGTGCACGGCGGGCGGGCGGCACCCGACGAACTGGTCATTTCCTTGGAACGCATGACCGCCATCGAAGAACTCGACACCCTCGCCGGCACCATGACGGTACAGGCAGGCGTGCCGCTGCAGAAAGCGCAGGAAGCTGCCGAAGCACAAGGGTGGCAATTCCCGCTGGACCTTGGCGCTCGTGGCTCCTGCACCATTGGCGGCACCATCGCCACCAACGCAGGAGGCATCCGCGTCATTCGCTACGGCATGATGCGCCAGCAAGTGCTCGGCCTTGAAGCCGTGCTCGCCGACGGCACCGTGATCAGCTCGCTCAACCGCATGCTCAAGAACAATGCCGGCTACGACCTCAAGCACCTGTTCATCGGCAGCGAAGGCACACTGGGCATCGTCACCCGCGCAGTGCTTCGCTTGCAGCCACGCATGACCAGCGAAGAGACCGCGCTGATCGCCGTCCCCTCCTTCGAGGCACTCAGCCACCTCCTGGCCCTCATGCGCCAGAAACTGGGGGGCAACCTTAGCGCCTTCGAGGCAATTTGGCAGAACCATTACCGGCTGCTCACCGTGGACAGCGGCCGGCACACGCCCCCACTGCCCGCCGAATATCCCTACTACGTGATCGCCGAAGCCCAGGGCATCGACGAAGAGCAAGATGCCAAGCTTTTCAACAGCACCCTGGAAAGTGCTTTCGAGCAATCGCTGGTCAGCGATGCGGTCGTCACCCAATCGGAAGGCCAGCGTCGTGCAATCTGGGCCATTCGCGAGGATATCGAAGGCTTGCTCGCCGAGTTCTCTCCCCTGTTCACCTTCGATATCAGCTTGCCGATCGAGCGCATGGCGCGCTACGTGGAAGATCTGGAAGCCAGCCTTGCCGCTCGCTGGCCGGATACCGGGCGCATGGTGGTCTTCGGCCACCTGGGCGATGGCAACCTGCATGTCTCGATCACTGTCGGCCGCGACGATACCGAAACCCGCCAAGCGATCGAACGGCTGGTCTATGCCCCACTGGCCGTGCTGGGCGGCTCGATCTCCGCCGAGCATGGCATCGGCCTGGAAAAACGTGACTACCTGGGCCTGTCGCGCTCGCCCCAGGAGATCGCTCTGATGCGCACCCTCAAGCAGGCGCTCGATCCCAAACACTTGCTCAATAGACACAAGGTACTAAACGGGGCATACCACCAATGACCCAATTCGCTGATATCCAGGACCCTACAATTTCAGTCTGCTGACTCCGCAATTTTCGGGTGGGCGAAGAAAAAGCGCAGCATCTCCTTGGCGGCATCCGGCCCTTTAGGATCGGTATACGAACCGCGTGGATCTCCACCCGACCAGGCATGACCGGCGCCGTGGATCAGCCATTGCTCCACCGTGGGCTGACCACTCGCGTCATGATGGGTGGTGCGCGTATAGGCATGGCCGTTGGGCACCCGGCCGCGTTCCACGCGCGCACCTCTACCCTCGTTCGACGCCTCCCCTATGGCAGGGGACGACACACATTGAGCGACCACCTGGTCGCCATTGCACGGATGCACCGTGGCGTCGCGGTCGCCGTGAAATATCACTGCGGGAACGCCGGCCGTGCTGGCCGGCCTACCGACAGCCCCCGTTTTTTTGTGGCTCGCCAAGGGGCCGGTGCCGCCCTGCATCGCCGCGAGTGCGGAGGGAAGGTCGTGCGTGGCCGCGTGGGGAAGCCCCGAGTGGATGCCCACCGCCGCATAAAGATCCGGGTAGGTCATTGCCAGCGTCATTGCCATGGCACCGCCGGCCGATAAACCCGCCACATAGACTCGCCGCTCGTCCAGGCGATGCTCGTCGAGGACCTGGCGGGTCAGGCCAGCAATGATGGCCGGTTCACCTCGTTCACGCTGCTGGTCAGCCTCCATGAACCAGTTCCAGCACTTAGCGTGGTTGGCGGCAGTGGATTGGGCGGGATAGAGCACGAAGCACAGTTGTTCTTCGGCGAGCTTATTCATGCCAGTGCCAGCGGCAAAATCATCGGGATCCTGGGTGCATCCGTGAAGCATGACGATAAGCGGCAGCGACTGGCCATGATAGCCGCTGGGGATATATAGCTTGTAGTCGCGCGTGCCGGCATGGTTAGTGAAAGTCCCGGTAGTAAATTTTCCAGCGTCGGGCACGCTGTCAGGGACCCGGTCCGAGAGCGGCTGTGACCCGGCCTCCTCGGGTTCTCGGAAGCGATGCAACGTTTCGCGCCATACGTCATGCAGACCGGCGGCGAATGGTCGCGGTGCCGCCGGGGTGCGCGCAGGATTCGGCTGAGGGCCTTCCGGGCGGGTCTGCGTATCCTCGCGCTTCGCCTCGGGTGCAGGTGATGCACGCCATGGCGACTCACCGGCGGCTGACTTTGCTGCCGAAGCGGGCTCGTCGTCAATCACGCAGTAGCTCCCTTCTAGTGTCTCTCCCGGAGCTGAAGCGTCGGAAGTGGGCTGAGCCGCGACATCCTGGCTCGGCACGCCTCGCAGCGTGCGCTGTATCAGCGCGGTTGCCTCATGCAACTGACCCGCGCGGGTCAACCGCGTCGCTTCTTGTAATCCCGCCATCATCGTTGTGTTCATCATCGGAAGCTTCCTTGGCGTTGTAGCCCATTAATGAATTCGATCCGCCAAGGCGGCCTTGACCGCCGCACTGGCATGCAAAGCACCCAGCACGACGACCGAATCGATGGTGGCGAGGGCAAGCTCAGGGGAGACATCATCGGCGATACTGGCCAGCCCCAATACCTGAATCTGAAGTACCTCCCCGGCTGCCTGTACCGCCTCGAGATCACTGCGGCTGTAATGTTGCAACCCCAGGACAAAGGTCTTGCGTGCCGCTGTCTCCCTGACCACTTCTGCATGCTTCGCCAGCTGGTTGCGGATCGCCGTGCGAATCAGGTCGGTACGGTTGGAGTAGAAACCTTCTTGCACCAGCAGATCGATCTGCCCCAGATCAACCACAGCCAGATTGATAGTGATCTTCTCGGTGGTATCGCCTGCCTTTCGTCGAAGTTCATGCACACTCATCAGCTTATCCCCGGCAAATAAATCATCCGCATGGAATCCATACACCATCCATATAGATGGTATATGCACCCCTGAGGCGAGTTGTCAAGTCATCAACGCGCCAGGAAACGACGGTCGTCACAAAGGATTACGCTCAAGGCGCCTGGCGTAGGAACGCGCGAGCTCGCGATGGCATTGGCAGGGGCTCAGACGAGGCCCTGTCTTGTCCTTATGCCGACAAGCTAAAGTAGGAGAGACCGTGGTCGCGATGGGGTGGGATTGGCCAACGGGCCCTGCCCGGTAGCCATATGCGGTGGTGCCGTTGGACACTCAGCCGGCCTGACGGCCGGATCGCGACCACGGTCGCTCCTACCCTGGCGTTTGTGCCACGGGGCTGGCGTGGGCGGCATCTCCCATCGCGACCACGGTCGCTCCTACCCTGGCGTTTGTGCCACGGGGCTGGCGTGGGTGGCATCTCCCATCGCGACCACGGTCGCTCCTACCCTGGCGTTTGTGCCACGGGGCTGGCGTGGGTGGCATCTCCCATCGCGATCACGGTCACTCCCGCATTGGCTTTCATTCGTCCATTGAGCTGGGTGGCTATAGGCACGAAACCTGATGTAGGAGCCGCCGTGGCGGCGATCCGGCCGCCAGGCCGGCCCTCAGCGCCCCCGCCAAATGCATCGCGCAATGAATTGCGCTCCCACCACCCCATAAGGCTGTGCCTCCCTCGTGGGAGCGCAGCTTGCTGCGCGATCCGGCCGCCAGGCTGGCCTCCTCAGCGCCTCTGCCAGATGCATCGCGCAATGAATTGCGCTCCCACCACCCCATAAGGCTGTGCCTCCTTCGTGGGAGCGCAGATTCTCTGCGCGATCCGGCCGCCAGGCCGGCATCCTCGAGCAGTGCCGCATCCATCGCGAAGCAAAGCTTCGCTCCCACAATCGCCCATTGGCGAGCGAGGCTACTGGGTGCCGCGCTTCACCCGCGAAAACAGATCCTCGCCACCGATCTGGCCGCCCTTGAGCACCACTTCCAGCCCGTCGATCGGCGAATCGATGGCCACCAGCCGGCACAAGTGCCCGCCCTGGGCCTCGTCGAAGGCCACCAGCTCCAATGCATCGGCACCGGTCTGGCGCATGGCGTGGCTCGAGGTGTCGCCACCGGCGAACACGATTCGTTGAATGGCTTTGCGCTCCCTGAGCTCCCGCGCCAGACACGCATATACCTGCCCCACGGCTTGCGCCAGGCGTTCGGAAGACAGGCCAGCGATTACGTCGGCATCCCCCCGAGTGGTCGCCACCGCGACATCGAGCCCCTCTTCGAATACCTCCGCCACTTGGCTGGCAAGCTGGCTGGCCAGACCCTCCGGGTCGCGCAACGCCTGCTCGGGTGAGACCGCCACGATCTTGCCTCCCTCGGCTTCGAAATGGGCGAGCTGGCCACGTGTCTGGGGTGAACAACTGCCGGACAGCACCAACAACCGCTCCACCCCCGGGTAGCTGGTCGGTAACGGCTCCCGCTCGTCCATATCCCGCGACCAAAGCCGCCCCAAGGCATCGGCCAGACCCTGCGCGGCCACTGCCAGCGTGGAACGTTGCTTGGCGAGCTTCACAATCAAGCCGGCGGCATGTTGCAGTTCGTCCTGGTCAGTTGCATCGAGGACGACGAAACGTTCCTCCTCCGCGGCGGATTCCAGTTGCTGCCAACCGCCATCCTCAGTGCGATAGTCGAGCAACGTCACCGCCGCAGGCGATATGGCCGTCTGATTGGCCAGATGCCGTCTCAAGTCGGCCTCCGTCATCGGCGTCGAAGGGTGATGGGCCATGGCCGGGTTCTGATCCAACCGACAGATCTCGCCTTGATAGCGCGTGAACAGGTGGGAAAACGCCGTGTAACGACCGAAAGCGGGTGTGGCGGGCAAGACCGGCAAGGCACACCCCGACCAGTGGCGTCTGGCCAATTCCATGACATGGCCGATACTGCCCACCGTCGGCGACGAGTCGAAGGTCGAGCACACCTTGTATTGCTTGACTAACGGATCCAGCGCTTCGAGTACCGCCAGGGCCGGCTCGACCTCCTCGGTCATTGCTGCGGGTGCAAGCCCACGGGCCGTCCCCGCCAACCCGATCACGTCCAACCCTGGCGCCATGTTCATGATCGCTTCGCGGTTGGCGCTGGAAAAGAACAGCCGTCCACGTAGCCCGTGGCGACTGAACTGCGCCAGGTTTTCCGTCGAGCCGGTGAAATCATCGCCATAGAAGGCCGCCAGCAGTCGTTGCATATCGTTGTCCTCCGGTCGTAGGTTCAGGTGCTCTCTCGCACGATCAATTCATAACCGATGTCGACCCGAGGCGAAGGGGGTGACCTGCCCTCCAGTCGCACCAACAGCAGCTTCGCCGCCTCGACACCCATCTCGAAGCGTGGCACCGCCACGGTCGTCAGTTGGGGCGTCAAATGCTCTCCCAATGGCAAACCCAGGTAGCCGCCGATGGCGATATCCTCCGGCACGCGCATCCCTCTCCGGTTGGCTTCCAGGATCGCCCCAGCGGCCAGGTTGTCGTTGGCGAAATGCATCGCCTCGAGATCGGGGCATGCCTCCAGCGCCTCGAGGAAGACGCGCCGGCCAGCGGCATACGATGACGGTTCCTCATTGTGGAACAACAGGTCGCCTTTCACTCCCGCGGCTTCCAGCGCCTGGCGGTGCCCCTCGTAGCGCTGTCGTGCGCGATAGTCGCGTTGCATGCCGGTACCCAGGAAAGCGATGCGACGATAGCCGCGTTCCAGCAAGTGTCTGGCCATGCAGGCACCGGCTTCGTCGTTCTCCACCCCCACATTCATGTCGAGGCAGGAATCACCCAGCTCCATGAGCTCGACCACCGGCCGACCCCAGGCCTTCAAGCGGCGCACGGTGCTATCGCGGTGCAACAGGCCGGTCATGATCACCCCCGAAGGCGAATAGCCCAATACCGAGTCGACCAACGCAGCCTCGCGGTCCAGATCGAAATCGGTCGACCCCAGCAGTACCTGATATCCGGCCGCTTCCAGGGTTTGCTGAATACCGTGTACCACCTCAATGAACGTCAGGATCGACAGCGACGGTACTATCACCGGAATCACGCGCGTCCCCGCCGATGCCAGCCCGCCTGCGATCAGGTTCGGCACATACCCCAACGCCTCCACCGCGTGATCGATACGCTCGCGCAGTTTCGCCGAGACCTTCTCCGGCGTGTTCAAGGCACGCGACACCGTGATCGGGGCGACACCGGCCTGCTTCGCCACATCCTCGATGGTCACACGATTGTCGCCTCGGTGCCGGCGGCGCTCTCTGATTACCGATTTCCCGGTCGCCATGGCCTTTTCCTCGTTCAGCCTGGGTTGCAATGTCTTCAGTCTACCTTATGATCAAAAAAATGGTAGCGCTACCAAAAAGACCGTGCTAGCTTTCCTTAAACAACGACAAAGAAAGCTGAAGGGGGCACACAAATGGCTCAACGGCACAGGCCGCGAATCAGCGCCAGCTATCGTATCGAAACGCCACTCGACCCCAAACGGGCCGCCGAGGCCATGGCCGGCGAACAATCCTCCGGCACCTTCCTCAAACTCGCAGGGGAAACCGACGCACTGCGCGAACGTCATGCAGCGCGTGTCGAATCGGTGATCCGTCGGGAAACGGTCACCGCACCGTCGCTACCTGGCGCACTCCCCAGCGAAACCTACACCCGCGCCGATGTCATTCTGTCCTGGCCATTGGAGAACATCGGTGCCAGCCTGCCCAACCTGCTGGCCACCGTGTTGGGCAACCTCACCGAGTTGCGGGAACTCTCCGGCCTCCGGCTGACGGACATCACGCTGCCTAACGACTTCATCAAGGCATTCGCGGGACCGCAGTTCTCCATCGACGGCACGCGACGCCTGGCCGGGGTCGACGACGGCCCGCTGATCGGCACTATCATCAAGCCCAGCGTTGGGCTATCGCCAGAGCAAACGGCGGACCTGGTCAAGCAACTGATCGAGGCTGGCATCGACTTCATCAAGGACGATGAACTGATCGCCGATCCCCCCTATTCGCCACTAGCCAAGCGCGTGCCCGCCATCATGCGAGTCATCGAGGAGCATGCGCAGCGCACCGGCCGCAAGCCTATGTATGCCTTTAACATCACCGGCGACATCGACGAGATGCGCCAGCGCCACGACCTGGTTCGCGATCATGGAGGCACCTGCATCATGGCCAGCGTCAACTGGGTAGGGATGTCGTCGCTAGTGGCACTGCGACGCCACTCCGAACTCCCCATTCATGGCCATCGCAACGGCTGGGGGCTGTTCTATCGTCACCCACAGATCGGCATGAGCTATCGTGCCTATCAGGCCCTGCTACGCCTCGCGGGGGCCGACCACCTGCACGTCAACGGGCTGGGCAGCAAGTTCGCCGAAGCCGATGAATCGGTGATCGACTCCGCGCGTGCCTGCCTGGCGCCCTTGCTGGAAGGGCCAGGCCGAGACGACCGCGCCATGCCGGTATTCTCCTCGGCGCAAACGATCCATCAGGCCCCTGCCACCTTCGCCAAGCTGCACTCGACCGACCTCATCTTCACTTGCGGTGGCGGCATCATGGGCCACCCCAATGGAATCGCCGCCGGATGCCGAAGCCTTCGCGCCGCCTGGGAAGCCACGGCCAACGGCGTACCTCTGGAAGAACAAGCAAAACAGGAACCCGACCTAGCCGTCGCGTTGCGGGCATTTCGCAGCCCGTTTTCAGGATGAAGCACCGACACGCCATCCAAGCTCACAATCAAAAAGGGGCACAATCATGAAGACAATAAAAGCAAGTGGAATCGTACTCGCCGGCCTCGTTACCCTCGGGGCCTCGGTGAACGCCTCGGCCAAGGAGCTGGCGATCGCCATCCACGTCGAGCCTTCGCACGCCATGTTCAAAGTCGGCGAGCGGCTCAAGGAAAGCATCGAAGAACAAACCAATGGTGAATTCTCGGTCACCCTGTTGGGTACCGAGGTGGGTGGCGAACGCGACCACCTCGAAGGCGCCAGCTACGGCGAATACGCCATCGCCCTGGGTGGCTCGATGCCCATGACCCTGTATGCCGAAAAATTCGCCGCCGCCGACCTGCCCTTCGTCTACAGCTCCAGCGAACAGGCCCGCGAGGTCTACAGCGGCGAGACCGGCGAACTGCTCAACGAACAGTTGATCTCCAACGGCAATATCCGCCTGGTCGGGCTGTCGGCGCGCAACCCGCGTAACCTGACCTCCAACTTCCCGGTCGAAACACCCGAGGATATCCAGGAAGTGCGCATGCGGGTGCCCGAGATCGCGCCCTGGATCCAGATCTGGGAGGAAATCGGCGCCCTGCCCAGTCCCATCGCCTGGCCCGAGGTATATACCTCGCTGCAGACCGGGGTGATCGAGATGCAGGAAAACCCGGTCGACCTCATCCATGCCGGCAAGATCTACGAGGTGCAGAGCCACATCAATCGCACCGAGCACGTCTATTCCTTCTTCCACTGGCTGATGAACGAGGACTTCTACCAAGGTCTCAGCGACGAAGAGCGTGACGTCATTCTCGGAGCCATCGACGAAGCCACCACTTGGGGTGACGACATGGTCGCCAACGGCCAGGACGATCTCTACGCCACGCTACAGGAACTGGGCATGACCGTCGTCGAGCCGGACGTGGCCGCCTTCCGTAGCGCAGCGGAGCCCGCCATTCGCGACATCGCCGAAAGCTACCACCCCGCGGTACGTGACTACGTCCTGTCACTCGTCGAGTAAAGGTAAGGCGATCCGTCCGGGAACAACCGCGACGGATCGCCCAGCCCCTCCATTCCGATCGACATCATATCGGAGGCTCCCGTGAAAACCGCGGAACTCGTTACCCGTACGGTCGAACTTTTCTGGAAACTGCTGACCGGCATCGTCATGACGGCCTTCGCCCTGATGCTGATCATCATGGCCATCCAGGTCATCTCACGCTACGTCCTGGGCATCGCTGTGCCCTGGACCGACGAGGCCTCGCGCTACCTGTTCCTGGCCGAGATCTTCCTTGGCTCCGTTCTCGCACTGCGTTACCAGGAGCACATTCGCATCACCATCGTCACCGACGTCCTGAGTCCATCGCTTCGCAATATCGCCACCAGCGTGGCGGACGTCATCTGCGTACTGGTGCTGCTGATGCTGGTGGTCGGCGCCTGGAACATGATGGACCGCACGGCCGGCATCATGGCCAGTACATTCCGGATGAGCTTTTCCTACATCTACCTCATTCAGCTCATCTCCGCGCTTCTCATGATCGGTCTTCTGCTCCAGGACCTCTACCAGCGCGTTGTCGGAAGCCGTTACCCCACCACCGAAGAAAGCAGGAGTGACTGACCATGGAAGTATTCGCCATCATGTTCGTCGGCCTGATCATCCTGCTGATGATCGGGGTTCCCGTGGCATTCGCCATGATCGCCTCCTCGGCGTTGGTGCTGGGCTACACCCGGGGCTTCGATGCCATCCCCATGGAGATGATCTCGCAACGTACCCTCTATGGGGTCAACAGCTTCACCCTGCTCGCCATCCCGGCCTTCCTGCTCATTGGCCGTTTGATGAACAGTGCCGGGATTTCGGACCGCGTGTTCGATATCGCCCGCACCATGGTCGGCCATCTCAAGGGCGGGCTGGGTCACGTCAACGTCGTCGCCAGCATGCTGTTTGCCGGCATGTCCGGCTCGGCGGTCGCCGATGCCGGCGGGCTCGGTGCGCTGGAGATCAAGGCCATGGAAGACGATGGCTACCCGATCGGCTTCAGCGCCGCTGTCACCGCCAGCTCGGCCACCATCGGCCCGATCATTCCGCCCAGCATTCCCGCGGTCATCTACGGCGCACTGGCCAATGCCTCGATTGCCGCGATCTTCCTCGCCTCTATCATCCCCGGGCTGATCATGGGGCTAGGGCTGATGGTAATGGTCGCCATCATCTCGCATCGTCGTGGCTTCCCGACGCGGGCCAGGGCGCGCTTGAGCGAGTTCACCCTCGCCATCACGCGTGGCGTGCTGCCCATGCTCACGCCACTAATCATCATCGTGGGCATTCTTTCCGGCATGTTCACCCCCACTGAAGCCTCCGTGGTCGCGCTGCTCTACTGCCTGATCATCTCATTCATGGTCTACCGCTCGATCAGTTTCCGCCAGTTTCTGGATATCCTGCGCGCCACCGCCATCGACACCGCCGCGCTGCTGTTCATCATCGCCGGCAGTGCCCTGTATAGCTGGGTGCTGGCACGCTACCAGGTCACCTCGCTGGTGGCGGATTTCCTGCTCACCACCGTGACCGACCCGCTTGCGCTGCTGCTGTTGCTTGCCTTATTCATTCTGCTGATCGGGCTGTTCATCGACTCGGTACCGGCACTGTTCCTGCTGACACCGCTGTTGGTGCCGGTGGTGGTGCAATACGGCATCGACCCCGTGCATTTCGGCGTGGTGATGATCTTCACCCTGATGATCGGCTTGATCACACCGCCGGTCGGCACCGTGCTGTTCACGATACAGAAGATCACCGGCATGTCCTTCGCGGGCCTTGTCCGGGAGACGATCCCGTTCTACATCCCGCTGTTCATCGTGCTACTGACCATCATCGTCTTCCCGGCGGTAGTGATGTTCATACCCAACCTGGTCCTCAACTAGGAACCACTGAATTCACAAGGAGACTCGATCCATGTCTGTTCTGATTACTGGGGGGCTCGGCCACGTCGGCTCCTGGGTGGCCTACCAACTGGCCAAGAAAGGCAAGAAAGTCATCATCTGCGACATGGCCGCCGGCCAATTCGATCGTCTCGGCCTCGACTATCTGGAAGAAGTGCGCGACAACCTGGTGCTAGAAAGCGCCGATGTGCTCGACTATCACACCATGTTCGAGATCCTGCAACGCCATCGCGATGAGCTGGAAGGTGTGATTCATGGTGTTTCGGTCATCGCCGGCCCGCACTTCCAGCAACGCCCCTTCAAGAACATCTCGATCAATGCCACCGGCACCCTGAACGTGCTCGAAACCTGCCGCATCCTGGGCATCAAGAAAGTCGTCAACATGAGCTCCGGCGCGGTGTACGGCGATGCCGCAGGGCCGCAGAGCGAATCGACTCCCTACAAGGCGACCGACCTCTATGGCGCCACCAAGATCGCCGGCGAGCTCTACGGCCTACAGTACAGCGACACCTACGGCATGGATGTCAGGAATGCGCGGCTGTTCTTCGTCTACGGCCCCGGCAAGCGCCCTTCCCACATGCACAAGGTCTATCAGGCGCTGTTCGGGCCACTGGAAGGGCTCGACGACATCCAGGCTCCCAACGGCTCGGAACAAGCCCTGGACTGGACCCATGTCCACGACACGGCAACCGGCATCGTGCAACTGTTCGAGCAGGAAAGCGTCACCCACCGCAACTTCAACATCTCAAGCGGTGTCACCGTCGACCACTTGCAGATCGTCGAAGACGTCGCCGACATCATCGGCACGCACGCCAACGTCCAGCTCGGCCCCGGCCCGTTCGTGGTCAGGGGCTCACCACTGGACATCTCACTGGCACAGCAAGAACTCGGCTTCGCGCCCAAGTTCACGGATATCCGCGAAGGCATCCAGGACTACTGGCAGTGGCTGAAAGCCAATGCCGGCTGATTGCGTTCCCACCACCCCATAAGGCTACGTACCCCCCGTGGGAGCGCAGCTTGCTGCGCGATCCGGCCGCCAGGCCGGCACTCTCAGCGACCCTGCCAGATGCAACGCGCAATGAATTGCGCTCCCACCACCCCATAAGGCTACGCATCCCCGTGGGAGCGCAGCTTGCTGCGCGATCCGGCCGCCAGGCCGGCACCCTCGGGCCACTGCCAGATGCATCGCGCAATGCATGGCGCTCCCACCCCCCATCCATCATGCAGTGGAGCTGCACTCCCACCATGTTAAACTGCGCATATTTCATGGGAGCGCAGAGGCCTGCGCGAGCAAGCCAGGTTAATCTTTACAATCTTCGGTAAGGAAGCCGATATGTCACATCCTCGCAGTCATACACTCAGAAAAGGACGGCATTCGATAAGAGGACATTATTATCTGATCACCATGGCCACCCAAAATCGTCACCCTTGGTTTATCTCTACGAAGAATGCCCGTATTGCCTGCCGCCACCTCTACGCCCCAGCAGTGAGCCAACATGGTGAAACACTTAGCTACGTCGTCATGCCAGATCACGTGCATTGGCTGATACAACTGTCCGGCGATATTTCGAAGTTAGTCCGGATCTATAAAGCAAAGGTGTCTCTGGATATCGGAGTCACGCTCTGGCAGCAAGGATTTCACGATCATGCTATCCGGCAGGAAAACGAACTAAAGGCTATGGCCAGATACATAGTGGCCAACCCTCTAAGAGCCGGCTTGGTTAACGACATTGGCCAATACTCTTACTGGAATGCTGTGTGGCTATAAAGTACCAGTGCGTGTTGCATCATTCATCGCGCAATGAATTGCGCTCCCACTACCCCCATTAGGCTACGTATCCCCGTGGGAGCGCAGCTTGCTGCGCGATCCGGCCGCCAGGCCGGCCTCCTCAGCAACCCTGCCAAATGCATCGCGCAATAAATTGCGCTCCCACCACCCCATAAGGCTACGTACCCCCCGTGGGAGCGCAGATCTTCTGCGCGATCCGGCCGCCAGGCCGGCCTCCTCAGCGACCCTGCCAAATGCATCGCGCAATAAATTGCGCTCCCACCACCCCATAAGGTTACGTACCCCCCGTGGGAGCGCAGCTTGCTGCGCGATCCGGCCGCCAGGCCGGCGCTTCGGTGCTGACCGGTCATAAGGTACACTGTTCAATAGCACAGCAAGCCCCAACAACAGTCAGGGAAGCGAGAAGGCAAAGCGATGAGCCGGTCAGTGGCATCTCATGAAGTGATGTTGGCGTCCACCAAACTCGAGAAGGTAATTACGGCCTTTCCCGATCTGGAACAGGTCATCTTGTTTGGTTCCGTTGCCAACGGACAGGCGCATGAAAGCAGCGATGTAGATGTCGCGGTGCAGGCAGCACAGCCACTCACCGCCGAGCGGCGCCTGGAAATGATTGACGCCCTCGCTCTTGCGTTCGACCGCCCTGTCGACCTGATCGACCTCGCCAGTGCCGGAGAACCGCTACTAAGCCAGATCGTGACAACCGGGGTACGCATCAAGGGATCGGATGCCGCATGGGGGCAACTGATCTACAAGAACATCATGGAAAATACGGATTTCGTCCCCTTGCAACAACATATCCTGACGACGAGACAGCGAGCATGGATAGGCAAGTGATCAATCAAAAGCTGGAGTCCCTGCGGCGCTGTATCGCTCGGTTGGAATCCCGCTGCCCCGATGATGCAAAGACCCTGGCGACCGACTTGGATGCCCAAGATATCGTATCGCTGAACTTAACCCGCGCCGTACAGATATGTGTCGATATTGCCGCCCACTGGATTGCCGAACACGGTGACGTGACAGCCCCGGTAACCATGGGGCAAACGTTCGATGTTCTTGCCCAGGCAGGGATAATTTCACCACAACTCGCCACCAATATGCGTAAATCGGTAGGCTTTCGAAACATCGTGGTGCACAACTACGAGAATGTTAACTGGGACATGGTGTTTTCCATTTGCAAGAATCGGCTAGACGATTTCCGGCAGTTTGCCGAAGTATTCATCGAGAAATGATTTCCCCACCCATCACATTATCCCAGGGGGAGCGCAGCTTGCTGCGCGATCCGTCCGCCAGACCGGCCTGGTTGAGCCAAGTCAACGGCGTGGTCTGAAACTTCCAGTCGCAAATAACACCCGAGCAGTCGCAAATGGGCAGCCACGGACAAAAGGAATAAGGGACCGTTAGAGAGCTAACAATAACCGGAGTCTCTCAATGCCCCTATCAACCCTCGTCTCAGCGATCCGCCCCACACGTTCCCGGCTGTCACTATCCGGGCTTGGTCTTGCCTTGTGCCTCGGCATCACCGCCTCCGCCCAAGCGGCCACGCGCCTCGATTTTTCCAACGAATACAACGCCAACTCCATTCATGCTCAGGGCGATGCATACTTCATCGAACAGGTTACGGAACTCACCGACGGTGAAGTGGACATCACGCTGCATACCGGTGGCGCACTGGGCTTCAAGTCGGGCGATCACTTCTACGCCGTAGCCGACAATGCCGTGCAGATCGCCGATACCCTCTCGGGCACCATGAGCGGCATCGACCCCATCTTCCTGCTTTCCTCGCTGCCGTTCCTGGTAGAGGGCGTCGACGAAGCGCGTCGGTTGTACGAGATCGCACGCCCCCACTACGACGAAGTGTTCGAGGACAACGATCAAATCCTGCTGTATGCCTCGCCCTGGCCGGCCAGCGGCATCTGGTCGCGTGAAGCCGTCACCTCCAGCGAAAGCCTTCAGAACCTGAAGATCCGCACCTTTGACCGCAACGGCACCGAAACCCTGCGCAATGCCGGCGCAGCCCCGGTCAGCCTCTCCTGGGCCGATGTGGTTCCGCAGCTAGCCACCGGAGGCATCAACGCCGTACTCACCTCCGCCGAGGCCGGCGCCAATGCCAGCTTCTGGGAACACCAGCAGCACTTCAGCGGTATCCAGTACGCCATCCCATTGAACATGGTGCATATGAACCGCGATGCCTTCGAATCGCTCTCAGCGGATCAGCAGGAAGCCCTGCGCGAAGCCGCTCGCCGTACGGACGAACACAACTGGCAAGCGGTGCGCGAACGCACTGTGAGCAACTACGCCACGCTCGACGAGCAGGGCGTGACGATCCACGACCCGATCTCCGCCGACTTCCAACAAGCGCTGGCGGATGCCGCGAGCCCGGTCGTCAGTGGCTGGCAAGACACCATGGGTGAGCGTGGCCAAGCGATCCTCGACGCCTTCCATAACGGGCAAACCCCATGATCGGTTGGCTGGCTACCCTGTCGCGAGGCTTGAATCGCCTCGCGGCGGGGGTCGCGATCCTGCTGATCCTGTACATGTTCGGGCACATCATCCTCGAGATCGTGCTGCGGCTGTTCGGACACTCGACGTTCATACTCGATGAATACATCGGCTATGCCGTCGCCGCCATGACCTTTCTTGGCCTGCCCTATGTCCTGGAAAAAGATGGCCTGATCCGGGTCGCCCTGGTCCTCGACCGATTGCCCAAGAAATGGCACTGGCCACTAGAACTGCTGATCGCCGCCACCAGCTTCGCGGCTTTCGGCTGGCTTTCCCTGTTCTGGTGGCAGAACGTGGCCCGCAGCTACGAGCGCGGAATCACCAGCGACACCCTATCCGAAACGCCGTTATGGATTCCCGAGGGCATCGTATTGCTCGGCCTGTGGCTGCTGTGCTTCACGCTAGTGGTCCGCAGCCTGCAGCTCGTCACCGAGCGTTCGCGCCACACCCACCCGACACAAGGAAGCGCTGATTAAATCGACGAGCATACTCAAGCGCAAGGCGCCCGGAGCACAGAACCGAGCGAAGCGACAAACATCCGAAGGATGGCCCCGAAGGGGCGAGAAACCGCAGGTTTCGAGTCAACCGGAGCCTATGGGGTATAGGTGAGGCTTCCGCGCACCGCAGCGATTGAGTAGCACAGGCATTTAAGCAGTGCTTCCAGAACAAGACTGAGGATCATCGACTATGGACATGGTATGGATCGCCATTGGCGTGGCGGCACTGCTGATCACGGTGCTGGCCATGGGTACCTGGGTCTTCGCCGCCCTGGTGATCGCCGCCATGGGCTCGCTGTGGTGGCTGGGGGATTTTGGGCTTGACCGTATCGGACTGATCTTCTCGCGGATTCTCTATCGCGCCGGCAACAGTTGGGAGCTTTCCGCCATTCCGCTGTTCATCCTGATGGGCGAGCTGATCTTCCGCTCCAACGTCTCCGAACGGCTGTTCAAGGGCCTGACACCACTCACACGCCCCCTCCCCGGCGGTGTGCTGCACACCAACGTGTTCGGTTGCGCGCTGTTCGCCGCCGTCAGCGGCTCCAGTGCCGCCACCACGGCCACCATCGGCAAGATCACCACCCGCGAACTCGCCAGCCGCGGCTATGACCGCAATCTGTCGATCGGCTCGTTGGCCGGTGCAGGCAGCCTGGGGTTGTTGATCCCGCCCTCCATCGTGATGATCGTCTACGGTGTGCAGGCCGAGGTCTCGATCAGCAAGCTGTTCATGGCCGGCGTGGTACCGGGCCTGCTGATCGCCCTGCTGTACAGCGGTTTCATCGTCCTGCGCAGCATGCTGCAGCCACAACTCGCTCCCCGGCAAACGGGAAGCGAGGTCGGCATCTGGCAGGCCCTGACGTTGCTGACCCCGGTGGTGGCTTTGATCACCATCGTCATCGGTTCGATCTATTCAGGGATCGCTACTCCATCGGAAGCCGCCGCGGTAGGTGTGGCCGCCACCTTGGGGCTGCTCATCCTGGAACGCCAGCTCACCCTGCCCCTGCTGCTCGATGCCCTCAAAGGCACCCTGGTCAGCGCCACCATGGTCTGTAGCCTACTGGTCACCGCCATGCTGCTCTCCACGGCCATGGGCTACCTGCACCTGCCCAGAGAGCTGGCCGCGTGGATCGCCGCGCAACAGTTCACGCCCATGGCACTGCTCATGGCACTGGCGGTGTTCTATATCGTGCTGGGTCTGTTTCTCGACGGCATCTCGATCACCGTGATGAGCCTGCCTATCACCCTGCCCATCGTCATCCTAGCAGGCTTCGACCCACTGTGGTTCGGCGTCTTCCTGGTGATCATGGTGGAATTGGGCCAGATCACCCCGCCAGTCGGCTTCAACTTGTTCGTGCTACAAGGCATGACCGGCGAAAACATTGGCCGGGTCGCCTGGGCTTCGGCGCCCTTCTTCCTGCTGATGTGCCTGGCCGCCGCACTGATCAGCGTGTGGCCACAAATCGCACTGTGGCTGCCCACACTGCTTGCCGGTTGAGACAACGAGCCACCATTGCACGGTTAGCCGTGCAATGGTGCCCTCTCGGCGCAGCCTACCCCCGCATCACGCCGACGTCATGTCTCCGTCCTGAAACGTCTTGCGAAAGCGTCCGGCAGAGATATCGAACAACTGGTGAAAACAGCGACGGAAATGGGAGATGCTGACAAAGCCCGTGGCAACCGCAATCTCGACAATGGGCTTGTTGGTTTGTTGAAGTAGCTGCCGAGCGTGGGTCAAGCGTAACTCGAGGTAGTACCGCGAGGGGCTGGCATAGACGTGATGACAGAACAATCGTTCGAGTTGACGTCTGGAAATCCCCACACATTCGGTGATTTCCGCGATCGACAATGGCTCCTCGATATTGCTTCGCATCAATTGCAGCGCAGTTTTCAAAGGTTCCGGCAAGGTGGGATTACGGTCGACGCTGCAGACCGAGACGTCGATGACTTCCGCCATCTTGTCGCAACTCAACACCTCTTCGATGGCGCTTGCGAACTCACTGCCGCAGTCGTTCCGAACCACTTCGAGCATCATGTTCAGGGAACTGCTGGCACCGGCACAGCTAACGCGATACCGGTCCAGCACATGGCTACGGTTGGATATTGCCACATTCGGGAACTCCTCCATCATCATCGCCCGCCCATCGGGGTGATAGGCGCATTCGTAGCCATCCAGCAACCCAGCCTCGGCCAGGAAGTAGGCACCATTCCATAAACTACCAAGTACCACTCCAGCTTTGTTGGCAACCTTCAGCTTGGTACGCATGGCCGGGTTGGCTCGTGGCTGCACTCGGAGGCCACCGCACAGGATGAGGATGTCCAACTGCCTCTCATCGAGCTGCGCTAACTGGCAATCGACCGAGATCTCGATGCCAAGATCGGAAACCACCGCATCGCTTCCATTGCCCACCACCAGCACTTCATAGATAGTGGACGGCCGCATCAGATTGGCGGTCACGAGTGCATCGACAGCGCCCGTGAATGCCATCATCGAGAAGTTCTCCAACAACAGGAAAGCGACACGCTTCACTTGGCAAGCAGATTGAAAGGGTGCTTCGCTTTCGATATACACCATGTTCTTGTTCTTCAGAAGACTTGCAAAATGTGCCCCCATAGCTACCTCTTTTTTTCATGTAAAGGAGAGGTTTAGTAGCCAGCTCGACAATCAATCGCATTTGTAAAATTATTTCTTTTCGTTGCGACCTGTCCCCCGCAGATTTTCATCATGCTCCAGTCCATACATCCAATCAAGTGGATGAATTATGCCGTGACTGTCTCTTCCGGCCAAAATTGAAACGTCCCACCGCAAACCATGGCATGATGAATATTAAGTTATTCTACTTCAGAATCAACTGTATTTCGGCCTGTCAAAATAAGTATCTTGGCATCCCCATCATGTCGCTAGCCGGCACCTTGGTGTCGCAAATTGCCCGTTGCGATGAGAAGACTCTGCAGCAAGATGAAAAACCACCTTGCGCAGAGAGGCATTGAATGAAAAATTACAATAGCGACAAACTGGCGTTGGGCATGATCATGCTTGGCTTGACGGCAACAGCGGGAAACGCACAAGCAGATGCCATCACCCTGAAATTCCATAGCGGTCTCTCACAATCCAGGCCAGAGGCCGAGCATATCGAAAGATTCGCCAAGCTGGTCGATGAAAAATCAAGTGGAGAACTGAAGATCGAAGTCTACCATGCTGGCGCTCTTGGCCTGAAGGAAGCCGATATACTGCGCACATTGCAACACGGCATGGTCGATATGGCACTGCTATATGGCGAATACTATACACGAGATGCACCCGCCCTGGCATCGGTTTATGCCCAAGGGGCGATTACCGAAGCGGAGCAGCATCTCGACATTCTTCCTGTCATCAAGGAAATGTACGACGACGGCTTTGCAAAGTGGAACATTCATACGGTTGGCGGTGTAGTCGCCCCCATCTTCGATGTCGGTCTCCATTGCAAGGAGCCTGTCAGCTCCCTTGATGACCTGCAGGGGAAGAAGGTACGCGTCTGGTCACGGCACCTGGTCGATACTTTCGATACGCTGGGCATCTCCGCACAAGTCATCCCCCAGAACGACATGTACATGGCACTGCAAACGGGTGTCGTGGATTGCGCCTACTATCTCTCCACAGTAGCCAAGACCGTTTCTCTGCAGGAAGTCACGGAATACGAATCCTACCTGCATCCCTGGGCTGCCGCGCCGTGGCTATTCGGCATCAGCGAAAGAGCCTTGGGACGGCTCGATGACAATCAGCGTCAAGCCCTTGAAGAGGCAGGTCAAGAGACCTGGAACACGACACGCGAGCTCGCCGTCGATCCCGAGCGCGAAGCGCTGGCTCGGGAGGAGCGCGAATCGCTGGGCATCACCATCCTGCCATCATTCTCCGAAGCGGATGTCGACACCTTCGTCACGGCAGCATGGAGTACCTGGAAAACCATGGCCGAAAACGCCGGAGAAGACGGGACACACTATTACAACACCGTCACCCAGGCACTTTCCGAATAGCAACACGAAAGGAGTCGGCATTGGCCGACTCCTTCCTCTTTTGTGGGGTGGGCAATGTCAATGATGCAAAAAGTCAATCTGCTGATCGAGAGAACGGCATAGGGGTCCTTCCTTCTTGGCGTGGTCGGCGGTGTGATCATGACGGCACTCATCTTCGTCAGCACGCTGATGCGCTATGTTGGTGGCCGTCCCTTGCGGTTTTCCGATGAACTGGCCGGCTTGCTCTTCCTGTCGCTGACCTTCCTGTGCCTGCCCCATGTGCTCGACAAGGGTCGCCATATTCGTATCGAAATACTCACCAATCTCGTACCTGCGTCAATGGCGAGAGTCATGGATATCGTCGGCACCATGACGCTGATTGTGTTCTGCCTGATCTTTGCCTACGAGGCCTGGAATTTCATGGGCTTCTCGTACTCCATCAACTCACGGACTGACATCAGCGGCATCCTCTTGTGGCCCTGGATGGCGATCATGCCATTCTCCATGTTGCTGTGCTTACTGGTGCAGCTACGGCATGGGATACGTCAACCGCTTGCGGAAAAATCCCTGACAGAGGATGCCATCTAATGAGCTGGCTACTACTCAGCGGAAGCCTGATCGTTTTTCTCTCGAGCGGAGCGATTTTGGGCGCAGCTCTCGGTCTCACCGGGATGTTTTTGCTTCATTTCCAGGCCAATGGCGCCACGCCGCTCGCCATCAACGCTGCATGGAACATGCTCACCGACTTCACGCTCAGCGCCGTGCCGCTGTTCATCTTCCTCGGTGAGATTCTACTGGCCAGCGGTGTCTCCAAGCGGGTCTACAACGGCCTGACACCGCTCTTCGCGCGCATTCCCGGACAACTGCTGCATACCAATATCGCCGTATGCACACTTTTCGGTGCCGTCAGTGGTTCCAGCACCTCCACCGCGGCAGCGATAGGCTCGGTAGGCTATCCCGAACTCAAAGGGCGTGGTTACAAACCCAGTGTGGTAGTGGGCACCCTGGCCGCTGGCGGGACGTTGGGCCTGCTCATTCCTCCCAGCCTGGCGCTGATCATCTATGGCGCGACCCAGAACGTTTCCATAGGCAAGCTATTCATCGCCGGCATGCTACCAGGCCTGTTGATCGCTGCCGCCTTCTCGTTATGGATCATGATCCGCTCCAACATCGGCGAGGCGGTGACACCAGCATCGAAGGACAGAATCATCTGGGCTGACATCCGCCATGGAATACTGGAAATCTGGCCGCTCCCCATCCTCATTTTCTTCGTACTCGGCACCATCTACCTGGGGATCGCCACCCCCACCGAATCCGCCGCATTGGGGGTGGTCGCCAGTATCGTGCTAGGAATGACATGGGGAGACTTGACCCTGCAACGCCTGTGGCAAGCCTTCAAGCATGCTTCGCTGATGTTCGCGGCTATCGGCATGATCCTGATAGGCACGGTGATCCTGTCACAGGCCGTCAGCCTACTGGGCATCCCGCGCGCTGCCGTCGATGCGATCGGAAGCTTCGGCCTTGGACCCTACGGCATCCTGCTGATGATCGTCATCGTCTATATCGTGCTCGGATGCTTTTTCGACGGCATCTCGCTATTGCTGATGACGCTACCCATCACCTTCCCGATGATCACCAGTCTGGGTTTCGATCCCATCTGGTTCGGCATCATCGTCACTCTGCTAATCGAGATCGGCATGATCACACCCCCGGTGGGGCTCAACCTCTTCGTGCTGTCGTCAATCTCGAACAACGATGTCGACTTGACCGCCGCAGCAAAGGCGTCCCTGCCCTACTGGATGATTCTACTCGGGGCGGTAGGGCTGTTCACGGCCTTCCCGGAGATCATTCTCTGGATAACACACTGGGTGTAATCACTCCGCGTCGGGATGGCCTCATCTCTCGTGGGAGCGCAGATTTTCTGCGCGATCCGGTCGCCAGGCCGGCCGGCATCCTCGAACAGTGCCGCGTTCATCGCGAAGCAGAGCTTCGCTCCCACAACAGCACCGCATCACGCCTAAACCGGTGGGAGCGCAGATTTTCTGCGCGATCCGGTCGCCAGGCCGGCCGGCATCCTCGAACAGTGCCGCATTCATCGCGAAGCAGAGCTTCGCTCCCACAACAGCACCGCATCACGCCTAAACCGGTGGGAGCGCAGATTTTCTGCGCGATCCGGCCGTCAGGCCGGCTTGGGTAACCCAGCCACCGCGGCCAGGATGCGCCCCATGGCTAGTGTAGGAGCGCTCGTGAGCGCGATCCGGCCGCCAGGCCGGCTGAGCTGGTGGTGTCACCATCGCCGATCAGTCTTCCCCACCTTGGCTATCGGCGGGGACAATACCAGGCGCTGTAGCCACTCCCGACAAATCGCGACTGAAGT
>NZ_BMXS01000025.1 GCF_014651875.1 Litchfieldella qijiaojingensis | reverse complement strand
CCTCGATGCCGCCGGGGTCGTCGCCGTGGCCGTCGTGGTCGAGCAGGCGCTGGATCCAGCGCCGACGCGTGGGGGCGTCCGGGCAGTTGGCCAGCAAGGCGGCGTCCTTCTGCGGGATCATCACCTGATAGTAGAAGCGGTTGGCGACCCAGCCGCGGATCTGCTCGGGGGTGGCGCGCCCCTCGGCCATGTCGACCTGGTAGGGGTGATGGATGTGGTAGTAGTCGCCCTTGGCCATCAATGCGGCACGAAAGGCTTCGCGGTCAAGTGCTTGGCCCTCGGGCGCCGTGGCTGGGTTGGGTGAGGTCGTCAGTGGAGATGCGAGCGATGGCATGGTGAATCTCCCCGCGTTTCACGTTGAGACGCCGATGTAGGGCGACAGGTTCAAGGTTCGAACCGCATGCCGTCATAGGCGACGTCGATGCCCCGAGCGTAGAGTTCGGCACGTTGGCTCGAGGTTTCGTCGAGGATCGGGTTGGTATTGTTGATATGGATGAGAATGCGTCGGGTGGTCTCCGGCAAGGCCTCGAGCTCACGAATCAGTCCCTCCTCGCCGGCCAGGGCCAGGTGGCCCATCTCCATGCCGGTCGCCTGTCCGACCCCGGCGCGCTGTAGCTCATCGTCGTCCCACAGGGTGCCGTCGACCAGTACGCAGTCGGCGCGCGCCAGCCAGCCACGCAACTCCTCATCGAGCCGCCCTAACCCCGGAGCGTAGAACAGCGATCGTCCTCCGGCACTATCTTCTTCTATATAGAGGCCGATGTTGTCGCCCGGTGTGGGCGCGCCGCGGCGAGGCGAATAGGGTGGGGCGTTGCTGTGCAGGGCTACGGCGGTGAAAGCCAGGCCGGGACAGGAGGGGATCGAGAAGCGCGTCGTGAGATGACCTTCGTCGATCTCGATCGGTTGCCAGCGCAGCCCACCCTGCCAGTGAGTCAGCATGGGAAAGAGCGGAAAACCACTACTCAGGTCTTCATGCACATTGGGCGTGCACCACACATCCAGCGGGCAGCCCTCGCGCAGCGACAACAGGCCGGTGACATGATCGATCTGGCCATCGACCAGCAGCACACCGGCGATCCCTGTGTCGCGAGGCCGACGTTTGGGGTGCAACTCAGGGTTGGCGGCGAGCTGGGCGCGAATGTCCGGCGAGGCGTTGCACAGCAGCCAGCGTTCACCGTCACTGCTGATCGCTATCGACGATTGAGTGCGCGATGTGGCCTGCAATTGCCCGCTGCGTACACCATGGCAGTTAGGGCAATTGCAGTTCCACTGCGGGAAGCCGCCACCCGCTGCCGAGCCCAGTACGAGAATCTGCATGTGCCAATGTCCTTCCGGTAACGCAAAGACGCTCCGACTAGCGGAGCGTCTTCACGTGCGCCTGACGATCAACGATTGGCGATGTAGAGAGTGACCTCGAAGCCAAGGCGCAGATCGGTATAAGCCGGCTTGGTCCACATAAGTGTTCTCCTGCCCCATACAGGTTGGATATGAAGTTGCCTCCTGTAGTAAAGCACTGTGAGGCACAGATGCCTTACAACCTAAGGAAACACTGAATAAATGCCTGCGCTGATCAATCACTACGTTGCGCGGTGCTCGCAAGCCTCACATATACCCCATATGCTCCGGTTGCTGCGCTCCGGGCGCCTTGTGCTTGAAACCGCTCGTCGATTTATTCAGCGCTTCCATAAGTCTTAGCGGGCTGTGTCGGTTAGGTCAAGCTCACCCTATGGATGCGGATCATTGCACGTCAGCGGGAATCGCTCCCTTCGATTGTTGTTCATATGGCAAAAGTCTTTTGACTCGATGTTGCACGCCAATGGGGCATGAGTGCGCCTGTGCAAGGGGCAATCTTGTGCTAGACCTTTTATTGCGCTGTTTAGAACACAACAACGACAAGTTGCAGTGCGCCATGCGCGGCGTACTGCAACGTTCAGGACTGTGGAGACAACGCCATGCTACGGGAGATGAGTTATGCCATAGCGACCATGGGGCTCCTGGCCGCTAGCGTTGCAGCTCAAGCCAACCAGAATCAGCTAGAGTTGCAGCAAAATCCGGAATTGTGGGCGACCCAACTGGGCAATTACCAAGGCAATCGCTATAGCCAGTTGGACCAGATCAATCGTGACAACATCAGCGACCTGCGCGCACAGTGGCAGTTCTCCACTGGTGTGCTACGCGGCCACGAAGGTGGCCCGTTGTATGTCGGAGACGGTCGCCTATACATTCACACCCCCTTCCCCAACAAGGTCTTCGCCCTGGATCTGGAGGATGAAGGCCGTATTGTCTGGAGCTATGAGCCGGACCAGGACTCACGCGTCATCCCGGTGATGTGTTGCGATACGGTCAACCGCGGGCTCGCCTATGCCGACGGAAAGCTCTTCCTCAACCAGGCCGACAACACCGTCATCGCACTCGATGCCGAATCGGGCGAGTTGCTGTGGGAAGCCAACAATGGCGACCACACCAAGGGCGAGACCATGACCATGTCGCCGCTGGTGGTGCACGACAAGGTGCTCGTGGGCGTCAGTGGCGGTGAGTTCGGGGTGCGCGGCCACCTGACGGCCTACAATATCGAAACCGGCGAGATGGAATGGCGCGGCTACTCCAACGGACCGGACGATGACGTCCTGCTTGACCCGGAAACCACGATGATGATGGGTGAGCCGATCGGCGAAGCGGACCTCGGTGTTTCCACTTGGCCGGAAGGCGAGTGGGAGCGCGGTGGTGGTGCCCCCTGGGGTTGGATCACCTATGACCCGGAACTCGACCTGGTCTACTACGGCACCGGTAACCCCGGAACCTGGAACCCGGATCAGCGTACGATCGATGGCGAGCCTGCCGACAACAAGTGGTCGATCACGGTGTTCGCTCGCGATCCCAACACCGGACAGACCAAGTGGGTCTATCAGAAGGTGCCTTTCGACGAATGGGACTATGACGGCGTCAACGAGAACCAGTTGATCGATGTCGAGATCGATGGCGAGCAGCGCAAGGGCCTGGCGATCATCGATCGTACCGGCTTTGGTTTCCTGCTTGATCGTGAAACCGGTGAATTGCTGGTAGCCGAGAAATTCGCCCCGGAAACCAACTGGGCGAGCCACTATGACATGGAAACCGGCCGTCCGGTGGTCAATGAGGAGTTCAGCACCTTCCGGCAAGGGGTTAATGTCAACACCACTGACATCTGCCCCACCGCCATGGGCGCCAAGAACATGCAGCCGAGCGCCTATTCGCCCGAGACCGGGCTGCTCTATGCCGGGATCAACCGCATCTGCATGAACTATGAGCCCTTCGAGACCGAATACGTCGCTGGCCAGCCCTATGTCGGCGCTACCCTGACCATGATGCCTGCGCCGACTCAGGATGGTGACATGGAAGGTCGCATGGGCAGCTTTATTGCCTGGGACCCGGTCGCTGGGGAAGTTGTGTGGAAGAAGGACGAACGTTTCGCGGTATGGAGCGGGGCCTTGGCCACGGCTGGCGGTCTGGCTTTCTACGGCACCCTCGAAGGGTACGTGAAGGCAGTGGATATCGAGACCGGTGAGGAACTGTGGCGCTTCAAGACGCCCTCCGGGATCATCGGTAACGTCAATACCTTCCAGCATCAGGGCAAGCAGTACATCGCGGTGCTGTCCGGTGTCGGCGGCTGGGCAGGCATTGGTCTGGCGGCCGGTCTGGAAGATCCCGAGGCAGGTCTGGGGGCGGTTGGTGTCTTCTCCGCTCTCGATGACTATACCGAGCTGGGCGGGATCCTGACCGTGTTCTCACTGCCGGATGCCTGATGCGCAACTTGCGGCATACCGAAGAAGATGGCACGGGGAAGCCTCCCCGTGCCATCGCTATGCTAGGTGAAAGAAATCGCTAACCATCCCATCGGGTCGAACCTGGACGTGGCAGAAGCGCCGGGTTCGATGGACACAACAATGGATAGAAAACAAGGCACGCCGAATGACTGAGATCCAGATACCACGTTGGCTTGTGGCCGCTGGTGCCACGGGAATGCTGTTGCTCGCTACAGGCATGATGACGCAGGTGCAGGCGTCGGCCGAGCCCGAAAAACAGGAACAGGTCGAAGAGGGTGAGCAGGCGTCGCAGCAACAAGAGGACGTGAAGGAAGCCGCCGCGACTGAATCCACACCGGGCGACTACACCATCATCGATGGAAAGGTCGATCAAGGTACCTATGATGGCTACATTGCCTTTACCCGCAACTGCATGGCCTGCCATGGGCCCGATGGGGTGGGATCCACTTTCGCTCCCAGTCTTGTGAAGGCCGCGGAGCGTCGCAGTTTTGCCGAATTTGCCCGGACCATTGCCGGCGGTCGGGACATTCAGCCGGGCAGGGTGATGCCATCTTTCGCCGACGACCAATACGTGCTGAGCAACATCGAGAACATCTACAGTTACATGAAGGCGCGAGCCGCCGGTGATCTGGGCCGTGGCCGTCCCAAGGTGATCGAGGAGGAAGAAGAAGAGGAAGCCTCCGAGGGCAGCGACGAGGATTGAACCGCCGCGGCCCCGTTGCGTTGACGCTGGGTTCGGCAACATGGGTCGGAGGAAATCATGAGGGGCAATCGATGGTTGTGCGGCATCGCCGCGGGCTTGTTGGGCCTGGTGGTCACGGGTGGCGAGCCTCGCGCCGACGTGCCGGAGCTGGAAGGGCGTAATGAGCTGCGCGTGTGTGCCGATGGCAACAACTTGCCATTTACCAACGAGCAGGGTGAGGGGTTCGAGAACCGTATCGCCAAACTGATGGCCGACGACCTGGGGCTGCCACTGACCTATGTTTGGGCACCGCAGGTCATGGGGTTCGTGCGCAATACCCTGGAACTACGCGTGTGTGACGTGATCATCGGTGTGGCCGCCGGCTATGGTTTCGTGCAGAACACCAAGGACTACTATCGCTCCGTCTATTCGTTGGTGGTGCCCGTGGACTTCGACCTCGAGGTGAGCTCGCTGGACGATGCGGCCTTGGAAGGTCGGCATATCGGCGTCGTGTCCGAGACGCCTCCCTTGGTGGCACTGCGGCGTGCCGGCGCCACCATCAAGGGCTATGCGTTGCAGACCGATACCCGGGTCAGGACGCCGGCCAGGGACGCCGTGCAAGATGTGGCGGCCGGGGTTACCGATGGGGCTGTGGTGTGGGGGCCGATTGCCGGTTATTACGCCGCGCGTCAGGACCCACCGCTCAAGGTGATTCCTCTGGTCGACGATACCACCGATGCCCGGCTTTCCTATCGCATCACCATGGGGGTGCGGGATGGGGAGCCGCACTGGAAGGATACCATCAACGACTTCATCGACCGCCGTCAGGACGATATCAACGCCATCCTGGCCGACTACGATGTCCCGCTGCTCGATCGGCACGGTCAACTGATTCATCCCGGCTCGGGAGGTAGCGATGCTGAGTGATGTGCGTGCCTGTGGTCTGGCGCTGGGCCTGACGCTGGTGACGGTTTTCGCAACGATTCAGGAAGCACAGGCCCAGCGTGCCGCCGCCGGCCCGCCAGATTGGCCCTGCGTGCAACGTCTGATCCCTGAACTGGCTTGGGGCACCATGTGGACCGGGCCATCTCCCGACGCGCTCGAGCAAGAGTGGTGGGAAGACGAGGAAGTGGGGCGCGTGGTGCGTTTCGCGACGGCGCGCGATACCCCCCGCGAAATCGCGCTTGAACGTGTACGAGATTTCGTCGAGCGAGTGGCGGATGGTCCCGAGGCGGATCGCGAGCGGCGTCTGACGCTGCTGTTTGCCGGTCTGTTCGAGCGTACCAACCGTGAGCGCAGTCGTACCATCGAACGCATTCGCAGCGCAGCCCGGGGACAAGTTCAGCGCCTGGAGCGGGTCTCCGAGCTGGTCGATGAACTGGAAGTTCGGCGCACCTCGGACGAGGCCAGTAGCGATGACATCGAGCGCCTGGAGAAGGAACTTTTCTGGGAGCGACGTACGTTTCAGAAACGTCAGCAAGCCTTGCCGGCATTGTGCGAGCAACCCTATCTGCTCGAGGAACAATTGAGTCGTATGGTGCGGGCGATCAGGTCGGAAATGTAGATCGGGACCAGGGCCACTGATCCGGATATGACAGGGAGGGGGCATGCAAAGAGTCGCTCGCGAAACCGGGTGCGATGCCGTGCGCTGTGTATCGGCTCTGCTGCTGTGGACGATCGTGGTGCTCCTGGGTTGGCCTGGGCTGGCCAGCGCTCAGGATAGTGGCCAGGACAGCGAAACCATTACGCTGGGCTATCTGGGCATGGAGCGCGACGAGGACCTGGAGCCGCTGTCGGTGCTCGACCCGGTCCTCGACGACGAAGGCGTTCAGGGGGCACGGCTGGGCGTCAGCGATAACAATGCTGCCGGACAGTTTCTCGGCCAGGAGTTCGTGCTCGTCGAGAGCATCGTCGCTCGCGACGGTGATGTGCTCGAAGGCCTGCACGAGTTGATCGACCAGGGTGCCGGGTGGGTCATCAGTGGCTTGCCCCGCGAGGAACTGGAGGCGGTCATGGCAGATGCCGCGTTGGAAGACCGCATGGTGTTCAATGCCGCGGCTCCCGACAATGCGTTACGCAGTGAAGCCTGTCATCCGAATCTCTACCACACGACTCCCAGCCGGCGGATGCTGGCCGATGCCTTGGCGCAGTTCCTGGCTTACAAGAAGTGGGACCGCTGGGCACTGGTCTATGGCAATACCGATGAGGATCGGCTATTGGTCGAGGCCTATCGGGAAGCGGCGACACGCTTCGGTCATGACATCGTCACCGAAAAGATGTGGCCCCACGAACCCATGGCTCGGCGGGCCGAGGGCGGCTTCCATGCCATTCAACGCGAGATCCCGGTGTTCGTGCAGGAGTTCCCCCAATACGAGGTATTGGTGATCGCCGACGAGAACGACTACTTCGGCGAGTATTTTCCCTACCAGACCTGGCTGCCAAGGCCGGTGGCGGGTACCCAGGGACTGATGCCGACCGCCTGGCATCGCGCCCACGAGTCGTGGGGCGCCGTGCAGTTGCAGCGACGCTTCGAAGAGTTTGCCGGGCGCAGGATGACGCCCAAGGACTTCGCTGCCTGGCTGGCAGTGCGCTCGCTGGGTGAGGCAACGGCGCGCACCGGCTCCGTAGCCCGGGACGTGGTGCTCGACTATATGCTCAGCGACGAGTTCCAGTTGGCCGGTTACCTGGGACTGCCGGTGAGCTATCGCACATGGAACCACCAGTTGCGGCAGCCGATCCTGGTCACTGGACCACGCATGGTGGCGTCCGTTTCTCCGCAGGAGGGATATCTGCATCCGCGTTCGCCGCTGGATTCGCTCGGCGCCGACGAGGGGGAATCGTCATGCCGTTTCTGACTGGCTCGTGGAGGATGCCGATGATCAGACATATCGCTCTCGGGCTCGCGGTCGGAGCCATAGCGCTGATGCCAGTGGTGGCCAAGGCCGAACGGATCTTCGTCTCCAACGAGAAGGACAACACCGTGTCGGTGATCGATGGCGAGTCGCTGGAGGTCGTCGAGACCATCGATGTCGGTCGTAGGCCACGTGCCATGGTCCTGGGCCCCGATGGCAATGAACTGTTCGTGGCAGTGGGTGACGATGAGGCCATCGACATGATCGATCTCGAAACACTCGAGGTGGTGCGCAGCCAGTCGGCAGGAGAGGATCCGGAGGTCATTCGGGTCGACTCCGAGCGTCCTTATCTCTATGTGTCGAACGAGGACGACAATATCGTCTCGGTGATCGACTATGAGCAGCGTACCCTGGTCACCGAGATTCCCGTCGGTGTCGAGCCCGAGGGGCTGGGCATCAGTCCCGACGGCAAATGGCTGATCGCGACTTCCGAAACCTCGAGCATGGCGCACATTATCGACCTCGAGGCAATGGAGGCGGTCCATCATCGGCTGGTGGGTGCGCGACCCCGGCATGTCGAGTTCACTCATGACGGGGCGGAAGCCTGGGTATCGTCGGAAATCGGCGCCACGGTCTCGATCCTCGACATGCAGGACACCTACGACATCAAGCACACCATTCGCTTCGACGTCCCGGGCGTGCCACGCGAGACCGTGCAGGCGGTGGGGGTGGCGCTGACCTCGGACGGTCGTTATGGCTTCGTTGCCCTTGGGCCTTCGAATCGGGTCGCGGTGATCGATCAGCAAACCTATGAAGTGCTCGACTATCTTTTGACAGGGCAGCGGGTCTGGCACCTGGCGCTCAACGGTGACGAGAGCCGCCTGTATACCACCAACGGGGTGAGTGGCGATGTCACCGTGATCGATGTCGACGGACTCGAGGCGATTCGCTCGATTCCGGTGGGGCGTTTTCCTTGGGGAGTAGTTGTCGAACCGTGACTCGCGAGATGGCACCGGCATTCACCCCGGAAGGGGGCAAACAAACCAGACGAGCGGACGATTCGACCGCCCTGGACGTGCGCGATCTCAGTTTCAGCTACAGTGGCCAGCCGGTGCTGGAGTCGGTGTCCTTCGATCTGAAAGCGGGAGAGTTCGCGGTGCTGCTGGGACCCAACGGCGCTGGCAAGACCACGTTGTTCTCGTTGATCACAAGGCTCTACGACCATCGCCAGGGCGAGATTCGTATAGGCGGCCTCGACTTGCGTCGTCATTCGGTCGAGGCACACGCCCAGATGGGGGTGGTGTTTCAGCAGCCAACCCTGGATATGGACCTGACAGTCAGGCAGAACCTGAGCTATCACGGTGCGTTGCACGGGATGACACCGGCCGAGGCCCTCCGTCGCGCCTCGCAGCAGCTTACCCGCCTGGAGATGCAGGGCAGCTTGCGGCTCAGGGTGCGGCACTTGTCCGGCGGGCAACGTCGGCGAGTGGAGATCGCCCGCGGTTTGTTGCACGAACCACGGCTGCTGCTGCTCGACGAGCCCACGGTGGGGCTCGACATTGCCTCGCGTCGTGCCTTGGTCGAGCACGTTCATCGATTGTGTCGCGAACAGGGAGTGGCGGTGCTATGGGCGACCCACCTGATCGATGAAGTCTATCCCGATGACCGCGTGATCGTGCTGCATCGCGGCCGGGTGTGTGCCGATGGCGGGGTGGCCGAGTTGGTATCGCAAACCGCAAGTGCCTCGATCGGCGAGGCCTTCGATCGACTGACGGAAGGGGAGGCACGATGAGCTTGGCGGCCTACGGACACTGTCTACGCGGCGTGGTCAGCCGTGAGCTGCTGCGTTTCGTGCACCAGCGTTCGCGCTTCGTGGCCGCGCTGGTCAGGCCGTTGATATGGCTGTTCGTGTTCGCCGCCGGCTTTCGCATGGCACTTGGCGTGGCGATGACCGAACCCTACCAGACCTACATTCTCTATGAGGTCTATATCGTCCCGGGGCTGGTGGGCATGATCCAACTCTTCAACGGCATGCAAAGCTCGCTGTCCATGGTCTACGATCGCGAGATGGGCAGCATGCGCGTGTTGCTGGTCAGCCCCTTCCCGCGCTGGTACCTGCTGGTCTGCAAGCTGCTGGCAGGGACCCTGGTGTCGATCGTGCAGGTCTACGTGTTCCTGGTCATCGCCTACCTCTACGGCGTAAAGGCGCCGCTGATGGGCTACGTGTTGATCCTGCCGGCGCTGGTCGTCACCGGTTTCATGGTCGGCGCTCTGGGCATGCTGCTATCGTCCTTCGTGCGCCAACTGGAGAACTTCGCGGGCATCATGAACTTCGTGATCTTCCCGATGTTCTTTCTCTCTTCGGCGCTCTACCCCCTGTGGCGCATACGCGAGGGCAGCTATCTGGTCTACCAGGTCGCCGCCTTGAACCCCTTCACCTACGCAGTGGAGATGATCCGCTTCGCGATGTACGAGCGCTTCAATGGCGATGCGACGCTGATCGTCGTGGCGACCACCGCGGTGCTGCTCGGTCTGGCGATCCTGGCCTATAACCCGGCGCGTGGAATGATGACCCGCAAGGCAGGCGCCGGCGCTGAGTGAGCACTGACCACGGTCCAACCGGCCTGACGGCCGGATCGCGCAGCGGAGCTGAGCTCCCACGAACGGTACGCAGCCTTAGGGGGGAGCGCAATTCATTGCGCGATGAAGCTACCACTGTGCTCAAATCCTGGCACCCAGTCATGTTGAAGCAGCTGTAGCCGCGAAGACGTTGGCATCAAGCCGGCCTGGCGGCCGGATTGCGCAGCGGAGCTGCGCTCCCACGAGCGGTACGCAGCCTTAGGGGGTGGTGGGAGCGCAATTCATTGCGCGATGAAGTCGGCAATATCGTCCGGCCATGCGCGATAGCCGTTACCGTTCGTCGGCATGCTGCAGAAACTCGATCACCTGCCGGCGCGGGCGTTCTTCCAACCCCCAGAACACCATGCGGGTGCCAGGCAGGAAGGCATCGGGATCGGTCAGAAAGCGGTCGAGCGTCTCGGGTGTCCAGGTCAACTCGCTATCCCGTAGCGTTGGGGAGTAGTCGAAGTCCTCGACCGCACCGACAGGTCGACCGACCACGCCATGCAGGCTGGGGCCAGCGATGTGTCGGCCGGGTTCCAGCGAGTGACAGCCCTGGCACTGATTGCGGAATACCCGCTCACCCTCGTGCATCCGGGTGTCGGCCATGGCGCTGGCAGCCATGGCGAGAACGAACAGGGCGACACTCGGTGGTTCGATATACATGGGGTGGCTCAGAAACAGCGCAGGTCGGCTTCGGCCTGTATGCTGCGGAAGCGCTCGAGGTCTTCCTGCATGCTGCGTTCGGTGCGGAACAGCATGCCCAACTCACCAGGCTGATCCTGCATGCTCATTACGGTCCTCACCGCTTCGTAGTCGTCGAAGGTCATGTGTTCGGCGATCACATCGATGCTGCAAGAGCATTTCTGCATGGTCAGGTAATCCTGGCCGTTTGCCGCCATGCAACCGAGAACGTAGTCCACGCGCGCTTCGGTGGGATAATCATTGTCCGCAGCCATGCTCGTTGGTGATAGCAGGAACAGACCGGTCAGGCCCAGCGTGGCCATGATGGGAGAAAACGCCTTGTCATTGTGCATGCTCCGCCTCTCGATGGGGTCGGATGAGTGGTTGGTTTTTACTGGTTTCAAGTTATGGTACCTGACGGGGTTTTTCCACCGTGCGCCAGGTTTCATTGTCACGTGTCGTGCCGCACCGAGGGCGCTTCCAGTGCCCCGGAGAGCAGGGACGGATGGCGGCTGAACAGCCGTTCCTGCAACTTGGCGATCGCTGTGCCCTCGAGATTCCTGGGGCGCTCCAGTGGAACCACGTAGTCCAACATGATCCGCGCCGGTGGCTCGGACAGGAACAGCACGCGGTCGGCCAGTGCCAGCGCTTCGCGCAAGTCATGAGTCACGAACAGCACCAGCGGGCGGTCGCGTTGCCACAGCGCCAGCAACGATTCGCGCAGCCGGTTGCCGGTCGGCATGTCCAGCGAGACGAAGGGTTCATCCATCAGCAGCAGGCGAGGGTCGACCGCGAAGGCGCGTGCCAGGGCCACGCGACGTTGCATGCCTCCCGATAACTGGTTGGGCCAGGCGTCGAGTGCATGGCCGAGTCCGACTTCCTGCAGCAAGGTACGTGCTCTCTCGCTTTCGGCAGCGGGGTCGGCAAGTACCAGGCGCACGTTGTCGAGGGCGCTCAGCCAAGGCATCAGACGTGGTTCCTGGAACATCATCCCCAGTCGCTCGGGGGAGTGGGCGTGCCGGTGCAGTGGAGCTCCGTGCCAATGAATGGAACCATCGAATAGGGGATCGAGTCCGGCGATCAGATTCAGCAGAGTGCTCTTGCCCACCCCCGAGGGGCCGACCAGTGCCAGAAACTCACCACACTGCGCGCTAAAGGTGAGGTCGCGCAGGATCACTGCGTCGCCGAAGCGCTTCTCGTCGATGCGAACTTCCAGGTCAGGCATCGCGCCACCTCGTCAGCCGATTTTCCAGGGGCCGCATGATCAATGCCTCGACCAGCAGTACTACGGCGGCGAAGGCCAAGGTATAGGCCAGGATGCTGGTGATGTCGAAGAACTGATAGTAGGAATGTAGCTGGAAGCCGACGCCGTTGCTGCGCCCGAGCAGCTCCACCACCAGCACGATCTTCCAGATCAGTGCCAGGCCGCCTCGAGCCGCGGCCATCAGGTAGGGATACAGCTGCGGGAGATAGACCTTCCATAACTTGCGCCACGGTGGCAGACGATAGGCTTGGGCGACGGCCAACAGGCGGAGATCCACCGCGCGCGCTCCTTCGCGCACCGTCACCGCCACGGTGGGGATCTTGTTGACCGAGACGGCGATCACCGCCGCGACCTCGGTGAGCCCGAACCAGATGTAGCACAGGATGATGGTCACCAGGGCCGGGATGTTCAGGCCCAGCACCAGCGCGCCATCCAGGGCGATGTCGAGCCGGCGGTAGCGGCCCATGGCAATGCCGATGGCCGTGCCGATGCTCATCGCCAGGAGAAAGCTCACCAGGACTCGGGCCAGGGTGGTCGAGAGATGGTAGGGCAATTCGCCGCTCAGGCTATGTTGCCAGGCACTGGCCAGCACTTGCTGTGGTGCCGGCAGCATCGGCGCAGCGGCTATCCACGCCGCGATGGCCCAGACCAGCACCAGACCCAGCAGCGAGGCGCCGCGCAGTAGCCATTGGCGTGATCTCATGGCAAGCGAAAGCCGTCCCAGAAAACCGCCGGGGCCAGGCGCCGTACGCCTCCGGTGAGCTCTCCGCCGCCTTCCGCGGCCAGGACCTGGAAAAGTCGCTGAGCGGCGGCGATCTCGGCATCGCCGTAGCGTTCGGGAATGCCGGCTCGATAGCCGGCCTTGAGCGCTTCGAACATGGGCTCGTTTTCCGGCTTGACCATAGCGCGTAACGACTCCCAGACCTCGTAGTAGTCGGCGGCGAGGATCGCTTTGGCCTGATAGGTGGCCTCCAGGAAATGGCGCAACGCTTCGCGATTTTCCTTTGCCCAGGCCTCGGCGAATACCCAGCCCAGCAAGGGGGGAACCGGGGTGATGCCGAGTTCCTCGAGCATCCGCTCGACGGTCACCAGCGGTTGCATGCCGATGGCTTGGAGACGGGCATTGTAGTGCCAGAAATTGATCGCCGCGCTCAGGCGGCCGTCGCGCATCAGGGCATTGATCATCGGTGGCGCGGCGTAGGCGGGCTCGACGGCACTGTCGAGATCGAGGCCGTGGACACGCCGAGCATAGGCCCGCAACAGGATCCAGGTCTTGTCGACCGGTCCTCCGGCAATGCCCAACTGGTGGCCGGCCAGCTCTTCCACGCTGCCGATGCCCGCCTCGGGAGCGACCATCACGGCGCCCACCGACAGCGAATAGGGCGCGAATTGGTAGGCACGCCCGGCGTCCCGCTGGCGCGCCGCCCATAGCCAGTCGGAGACGATCAGGTCGACTCGTCCACCTTGCAGGGCCACGGCCAGTGCATTCTCGGAGGCCAGTGGCACCACCTCGAGCTCTATGTCATATGCTTCCAGCAGACGGTGGGACTGGACCACCTCCAGCTCCCAGTTGACGGTTCCGAACTGCAACACGCCGACCCGTAGCGTCTGTGCCTGGGCTACCGTGACGACGAACCAGCAGAGCAAGAACACGACGATGCTTGCCGGATATCGGCGATGTCGGCGTAGCGGCGGGGTTCTCATCATCCTTGGGAAACTCCCTTGAGAGTCGGAAGATAGCCTCCTATACCATTGACTTACGCACCGTATCTTGCAAGGAGACGAAAGCATGACCAGCATTCCCATTCGTCTGCTGCTGGCTGGTGAAGGGGCCATCGCCGGCATTCACATGCAGGCCTTGGAGCGTATCGAAGATGTCGAGGTGGCATGCCTGGTCGGTGGCGTCGACGAGGATGCACGAATTTTTGCCCACGAATGGAAGATCCCCGAAGTTTCTCTGGATTACGAGGCGAGTCTGGCGCGCGACGACATCGATGCCGTGATCCTGGCCACACCGAGCCAATTGCATGCCAGCCAGGCCGCGCAGGCCATAGATAGCGGCAAGCATGTGCTGGCCGAGATCCCCATGAGCCTCAATCTTGCCGATGCCGAGCGCCTCACCGAACGGGCCGAGCGCTCGGATCGGGTGGGCATGGTGGCCCATACCCGACGCTTCAATGCTCCGCATCGCGAGATCAAGCGGCGTATCCAGCGCGGTGAGTTCCATCTCCAGCACCTGGTATCGGAGACTTACTTCTTCCGGCGCCAGAATCTCAACATGCACGGCAATCCGCGCAGTTGGACGGACAATCTGCTGTGGCATCACGCCTGCCACAGCGTCGACCTGTTCGCTTGGCTGCTCGACGACTTCGATCTGGAGGTATGGGGCAGCGCCGGGCCGCCACATGCCGAACTCGGCATCCCCATGGACATGAATATCGGCCTGCGCTCACATGCCGGAGTGATGGCCACCCTGGTGCTGTCGTTCAACCACCATGGGCCCTTTGGCGGTTTCTATCGCTACATCGGTGAAGAGGACACCCTGCAGGCCTTCCGCGACGAATTGAAGGACCACCGCGGGGCAGTGGTGCCCTTGGAGGGCAGCGGTTTCGAATATCAGGACCGGGAATTCATCGCGGCGATATGCGAAGGCCGGCGACCCGAGGCCGCCTTTTCCGATTGTTTGCCGACCATGCGTTTGCTCGACCGCCTCGAGGCACTGATGGCCAACTCCGGCGGTTGACGCCCGGCTAGCGGTTGCGGTCGTCGTCCTTCACCTCGTACTGGCCCTCCAGCACATCCTGATGGCGGCCCCTGCGGTCGTGGTAGCGGTCAAAGCCGCCGATATCCTCGGCCTGCTCGGCACGCATGCGCTCCATGCGCTTTTTCATCCGGTGGCGTAGGAACGGCAACATGGCCCATCCGACAAGCAGGAAGAACAGCCCCAGCACGGTGCCGACGACCATCAGGACGCCGAACAGCAGCCAGGTCGCCAGTAGGCGAAACCCACCGACATTGCCTTGAGGACGAGCATGGCGCGCACGTTCACGCCATTGCTGGGCAGCGTCCCAGGCGGCATTGCGCTGTCGATCGTTGCGATGGTCGGTCATGGAAAGCTCCCGTGGGTCGGGTGATGGGTACCGCCATTCGATACCAATGAGCCCCGTGCGTTCAATGAAAACACTGACGAGTCGGTAACGGTTGGTAAGTGTCGGTCCACGGCGTTTCGAACATGACGTTGTGAATTTCCGACTTGCTTGCGATGATTTCCAGCATCGAGTGCAACCGGAACGGTCGGATCACGTGGATAAATTCGAGCTGAAATTGGATCAGGCGGCGCGCGCGGCCTGGCTGTCGTATGTCGGTGGGCGCACTCAGGATGAGATCGCCAGCCAGCTCGGCGTGTCGCGCCCTGGCGTACAGCGGCTGCTGGCCTTGGCGCGTCAGGAAGGACTGGTCAAGGTGCACATCGATCATCCGTTGGCCAATTGCATGGTGATGTCGGATGCCATCCTCAAACGCTTCGGCCTGGAGTTCTGCGATGTCGTGCCGGCCGACCCCGACGCCGCCGACAGCAGCGCCCACTACCTGGCGGTGGCCGGCGCCGAACGCTTGTCCCGCTACCTGGACCGTTCCGAACCCTTGACGCTGTCGCTTGGCACCGGTCGCTCGGTGCGGGCCATGGTGGAAGCCCTGAGCCGTATCGACCGACCGCAGCATCGCTTCGTGTCGCTGGTCGGCAATGTCGCCCGCGACGGCTCCGCCAACCGCTACGACGGGGTCATGGTGCTGGCCGACAAGACCGGCGGTGAGCGCTTCCTGCTGCCGGCGCCGGTGGTGGCCGGCTCGGTGGAGGAAAAGCAGGCCATGCTCAGCCAGCACCTGTTCCAGGCCATCGCCGAGGTCGCCAAGCAGGCCGAGGCCGCCTTCATCGGCATCGGGCGCATCGATCGCCAGGCGACCCTGTTTCAGGATCACTTTATCAGTGAGACCGAACTCGAGGAGTTGTTGTCGCTTAGTGCGGTAGGCGAGCTGCTGGGTTGGCCGCTGAATCAGGCCGGCGAGGTGATCGACTGTTCCATCACCCGCCGCGTCACCAGCTTGCCGTTGGAGATGTTTCGCGACCAGTCGCTGGTGGCGTTGGCCGGTGGTCGTGACAAGGGCCCGGCGATCCTGGCTGCGCTGCGCGGCGGCTGGCTCAAGGGTTTGATCACCGACGAGAACGCGGCGCGCTTTATCATCGAGTCGGAAAATCTCTGACTGTCAGCGTTTCTCTAATCCGTTGGCCTAAAGTCTAATACCAGTTCCTTTGCGTTTTTTTGGTTCCTGTCCGATCATTTGATCGATCGATGAGTAAATTGATCAAAACAAGAATCCGGCTTTCTACAACAATGCCAAGCCCGAATACAGGGCAAGCCTCTAAAGGAGCCAACCGATGAAGCTCACAAGAGCACTCCCCCTTGCCGGCATCGCGGCCGTCGGCGCCACCGCTACGGCTGCCTATGCCGAAACCATCACCGTGGCCACGGTCAACAACAACGACATGGTCATCATGCAGAGCCTGACCGATGAGTTCGAGGCGGCGCATCCCGATATCGAGCTGGACTGGGTGATTCTCGAGGAGAACGTGCTGCGTCAGCGGTTGACCACCGATATCGCTACCGACGGCGGTCAGTTCGATGTGATGACCATCGGCACTTACGAGGCTCCCATCTGGGCCGAGCGCGGGTGGTTGGTACCGCTGAATGACCTGCCCGAGGACTATCGGGCCGACGATCTGCTCAAGCCGGTCCGCGACGGCCTGAGTCATAACGGCACCCTGCATGCCCTGCCGTTCTACGGCGAGAGCTCGATGATGTTCTATCGCAAGGACCTGTTCGAGCAGGCAGGAATCGAGGTCTCCAAGCAGCCGACCTGGGAGGAAGTCCGCGACTGGGCAAGCCGGGTCCACGATCCGGATAACGGCGTCGCTGGTATCTGCCTGCGTGGCAAGCCGGGCTGGGGCGAGAACATGGCCTTCGTCTCGACGCTGGTGAATACCTTCGGTGGGCGTTGGTTCGACGAGGAATGGAATCCGCAGATCAATTCGCCGGCCTGGCAGGAGGCGATCCAGTTCTACGTCGACCTGCTCAACGACTATGGCCCTGCCGGCGCCAGCTCCAATGGCTTCAACGAGAACTTGGCGCTGTTCTCGCGCGGCAACTGCGGGATCTGGGTCGACGCCACCTCGGCGGCGGGCAAGCTCTACAACCCCGGTGAGTCCTCGGTGGCCGACCAACTGGGCTTTGCTCCGGCGCCGATCGCCGAAACCCCCAAGGGCTCGCACTGGCTGTGGTCATGGGCGCTGGCCATCCCCTCCTCCTCGGAGAAGCCCGAGGCAGCCAAGACCTTTATCAGCTGGGCGACCTCCCAGGAGTACATCGAGCTGGTCGGCGAGACCCAGGGCTGGACCAGCGTGCCGCCGGGTACCCGCGAGTCGACCTACGCCAACGAGAACTACCAACGCGAAGCGCCCTTCGCCGACTTCGTGCTCCATGCCATCCGTAACGCCGATCCCACCGACTCGACCCTGGAGCCCAGCCCCTACATGGGCGTGCAGTTCGTCGGCATTCCCGAGTTCCAGTCGATCGGCACCCAGGTCGGTCAGATGGTGGCCTCGGCGCTGACCGGCGACTCCACGGTCGAGCAGGCCCTGCAGTCCGCCCAGCGCGCCACCGAGCGCACCATGCAGCGTGCCGGTTACCTGGATTGATCGGTCCCGGCTGGCCGGGGTTCACCCCGGCCACTCCCTTTCTCACGTTTTGCGGTAAACGACCATGAACAAGACACGAGCCTCCGGGCGGACCGTCGGTGGATGGCGAAACCTGTCACTGCAGGGACCCGCGGTCACCCTGTTGTTGCTGTGGATGCTGGTACCGCTGGGCATGACCCTGTGGTTCTCCTTCCAGCGCTACAACCTGCTGATGCCCGGCATGACCGGTTTCGCCGGGCTGGAAAACTACCAATACCTGTTCACCGACCCGGCGCTATGGACGGCCATGGGCAATACCTTGCTGCTGGTGGGCTCGGTGCTGGCGATCACCGTGATCGGCGGGACCCTGCTGGCGGTGCTCTTCCAGCAGGAGTTTCCGGGACGCGGCGTGGCCCGGGTACTGGCGATCTCGCCGTTCTTCGTCATGCCCACGGTCAGCGCCCTGGTGTGGAAGAACATGATGATGCACCCCGCCAACGGCGTGCTGTCCTGGGTGGCCGAATCGCTCGGCTTGCCTGCCCTCGACTGGTTTTCCTCGCTGCCACTGACCTCGATCGTGATCATCGTTGCCTGGCAGTGGCTGCCGTTCGCACTGCTGATCCTGCTTACCGCCATGCAGTCGCTGGACGACGATCAGGTGGAGGCCGCGCGCATGGATGGCGCCGGGCCGGTGGCGATCTTCTTCTTCATCACCCTGCCGCACCTCAAGCGGGCGATCAGCGTGGTGATCATGATCGAGATGATCTTCCTGCTGACCATCTTCGCCGAAATCTTCGTCACCACCTCCGGTGGTCCAGGGCTGGCGACCACCAACCTGGCCTACCTGATCTATATCCGGGCCCTGCTCGACTTTGATGTGGGCACGGCCTCTGCCGGTGGGGTGATCGCCATCATCCTGGCCAATATCGTCGCCATTTTCCTGGTCCGCATGGTGGCCAAGAACCTGGAAAACTGACGCGAGGAGACTCCCATGACTACGGCAAGAACCAAACCCCTCGCCTCGACCAGCAACCAGGCGGCGATCAAGGAAGGGCGCCACGCGGCCTTCATGAACACTGCCGCGCGTCGCCGCCTCGGGCTGACGGTGCTCGGCTGGACGATCGCCGGCGTGATCTTCTTTCCGATCTTCTGGATGGTGCTGACCGGCTTCAAGACCGAGGCCGCGGCCATCGCTGAACCCAGCCTGATCTTCTCGCCGACCCTGGAAAGCTACACTGCCGTCCATGGCCGTGCCGACTATTTCAAGTTTGCCATGAACAGCGTGGTGGTAGCCTTCGGCTCGACGTTGTTGGCACTGCTGATCGCTATTCCTTCGGCTTATTCCATGGCTTTCCTGCCCACCAAGCGCACCAAGGGCACGCTGCTGTGGATGCTGTCCACCAAGATGCTGCCGCCGGTCGGGGTGCTGGTGCCGATCTACCTGCTGTTCCGCGATGTCGGCCTGCTCGACACCCGTACCGGACTGATCATCGTGTATACGCTGATGAACCTGCCGATCGTGGTGTGGATGCTCTACACCTTCTTCAAGGATCTGCCCAAGGACATCCTCGAGGCGGGACGCATGGACGGTGCCAGCACTCTCCAGGAAGTGCTCTTCCTGCTGCTGCCGCTGACCCTGCCGGGCATCGCCTCCACCGGCCTGCTGTCGGTGATCCTGAGCTGGAACGAGGCCTTCTGGAGCCTCAACCTGACGTCTTCCAATGCGGCACCGCTGACCGCTTACATCGCCTCCTTCTCGAGCCCCGAAGGCCTGTTCTGGGCCAAGCTCTCCGCGGCGTCGACGATGGCCATCGCACCGATCCTGGTATTCGGCTGGCTGACCCAGAAACAGATGGTCCGTGGCCTGACCTTCGGCGCCGTCAAGTAACGAGGATTTCCCCATGGCAACGCTTCAACTCAATCAGATCGTCAAGCGCTTCGACGACACCCAGATCATCAAGGGCGTGGATCTCGAGGTCAACGACCGTGAATTCGTGGTCTTCGTCGGCCCTTCGGGCTGTGGCAAGTCGACCCTGCTACGCATGATAGCGGGACTCGAGAGCGCGACCTCTGGCGATATCCTCATCGACGGGCAGCGCATTAACGACGTGGGGCCGGCCGATCGTGGCCTGGCCATGGTGTTCCAGAGCTACGCGCTCTACCCGCACATGACCGTCGAGGACAACATGGGCTTCAGCCTGCGCCTGGCCGGGGTGCCCAAGGCCGAGCGCCGCGAGAAGGTACGCGAGGCGGCACGCATCCTGCAGCTCGAGCCGCTGCTCGATCGCAAGCCCAAGGCGCTCTCCGGTGGCCAGCGTCAGCGCGTGGCGATCGGCCGTGCCATCGTGCGCAACCCCAGCATCTTCCTGTTCGATGAGCCGCTCTCCAACCTCGATGCGGCGCTGCGCGTGCAGATGCGCATCGAGCTGGCGCGGCTGCACGAGGAACTCGACGCCACCATGATCTACGTCACCCACGACCAGATCGAGGCCATGACCATGGCTGACAAGATCGTGGTCCTGCAGGGCGGGGTGGTCGAACAGGTCGGCTCGCCCATGGAGCTTTATCATCACCCGCGCAACCGTTTCGTGGCGGGCTTCATCGGCTCGCCGAAGATGAACTTCCTCGAGGTCGGCGTGGACCATGCGAACTCCGAAGGCGTCAGGGTCAGACTTCCCGGAGGGGAGTCTTGCGCGATACCGGTCGACGGCAGTGATCTGGCCACGGGCTCGACGCTGGAACTGGGTATCCGCCCCGAGCACCTGATGCTCGACGACCAGGGCCCGATGGAGGGCGAGATACAGGTCATAGAGCGCCTGGGCGGGGTGACCTCGCTGTACGTGCGCATGGGCGAGAGCATGGTGACCGTGACCGCCGACGGCGATGTCGCCCATCGCGTGCACGACAAGGTGCGCTTCGGCTTCGAACCGCAACGCGCGCACCTGTTCGACAGCGAAGGTCTGGCCTTGCCCACTCTGCATCGACACCCCCTGGCCGGTCTCAATCGTCAGGACAACCGGGCGCCCTCCGCGGCCAACGGCCAATGAACGGAGCGCCCATGGAAACCCTGATCTTCGACTGCGATGGCGTGCTGGTGGATAGCGAGGCCATCGCTGAGGACACCCTGGTGCGAATCCTTGGCGAATGGTTGCCGGACCTCCACCCCGAGGAGGCGTTGGGGCAGGCCCTGGGCATGACCACCGCCAATATCCTCGCCCATATCGAGCAGCGCAGCATCCACGCGCTGCCCGATGATGCCCTGGAGCGCATCGACACTGCCATCGAGGCGCGTCTCGCCCGCGAGCTGCGTGCCATCGAGGGGGTGGCGGAGGCCGTCGCCAGGCTCGACATGCCATTGGCGATCGTTTCCAACAGCCGCCGCCGGCGCGTCCTTGGCTCGCTGGCTACCACTGGGCTGGATGCGCTGTTGAACGGCGCGCCGCTGTTCACCGCCGAGCAGGTAGAGCGGCCCAAGCCCGACCCGGCGGTCTATCGGCTGGCCGCCGAGACCCTGGGGTGCCAGCCAGGGGATTGCCTGGTGGTGGAGGATAGCGTTTCGGGAGTTACGGCGGCCCGCGCCGCGGGCATGACGGTGATCGGCTTCACCGGAGCCAGCCATATCCAGGCTGGCCACGACCATCGGCTAATCGAGGCTGGTGCCTGGCGGATCCTGCCGCACATGCGTGGATTGGAAGCGCTGACCGAAGAGTGGCGGCAACAACGCCTTGACTCCACTCAGCCTTCCATCCGGCAGTGACCGATCCGTGTGATCCACAACATCTTCGAGGAGGTATTGAGCGTATGAAACTCAAGGACAAGGTCGCCGTAGTGACCGGCGGCGCGCGCGGCATCGGTCTGGCCATCGTGCAACGCTATCTGGCCGAAGGAGCGGGGGTGGCGGTCGCCGACATCGACGAGGTCGCCATCGACGAGGCCCTGGCATCGTTGGAAGCGGAGCTAGGCGAGGAAGTCCGGTCGCGGCTGATGGGCGTACGCCTCGATGTCTGCGACCGGGCGTCGATCGCGGAGATGGTGGAAGCCGTGACAGGGCGCTTCGGCGGCATCGATATCCTGGTCAACAACGCCGCGGTATTCGATATGGCGCCGGTATTAGAAGTTACCGAGGCGAGCTACGACAAGCAGTTCAACGTCAACGTCAAGGGCTTGTTCTTCACCCTGCAGGCGGTGGCGAAGTCCATGGTCGATCGTGGCCAGAGCGGCAAGATCATCAACATGTCGTCGCAGGCGGGCCGGCGCGGCGAAGCATTGGTCAGCATGTACTGCGCGTCCAAGGCGGCGGTGATCAGCCTGACCCAGTCGTGCGGGCTGGGGCTGATCAAGCATGGCATCAACGTCAACGGTATCGCGCCGGGCGTGGTCGATACCCCCATGTGGGAAGAGGTCGATGCGCTGTTCGCCCGTTACGAGAACCGGCCGCTCGGCGAGAAGAAGCGTCTGGTGGGAGAGGCGGTGCCCTACGGACGCATGGGCCGCCCCGAGGACCATGCCGGGGCCGCGGTGTTCCTAGCCAGCGACGACAGCGATTACGTGGTGGCCCAGACGCTGAACGTGGATGGCGGCAACTGGATGAGCTGACCGATAAATGCTTGCGCGGGAGAAGACAAAAATGAATCCCGATATCCATGACATGGCCGTGCGGATCCTGGAGGCGGCGGGCAATCGTCGTCGCTTCGTGGTGGCCCTGGCGGGGCCGCCCGGTGCCGGCAAGTCGTTCCTCTCGGAATGGCTGTGCCGGGAGCTCAACGAACGCCAGCCCGGCGTCGCCGCGGTGGTGCCGATGGACGGCTATCACCTGGACAACGCCATTCTCGAGCCCCAGGGGCTGCTGCCGATCAAGGGCGCTCCCGAGACCTTCGACCCCGACGGCCTCAAGCACGACCTCGAGCGCATCCGATGTGCCGACAAGACGGTCGCGGTACCGGTGTTCGATCGTCCGCTCGACCTGGCCCGGGCCGGCGGCCGGCTGATCACCCTGGCGCATCGCATCGTCATCGTCGAGGGCAACTACCTGCTGCTCGACCGGGTGCCTTGGGACAGCCTGCGGTCCCTGTTCGACCTGACGCTGTTTCTCGAGGTGCCCGATGAGGTCCTCGAGGCCCGCCTGATCCAGCGCTGGCTGGGGATGGGCCAGGACCAGCAGGGGGCGCTGGAGCGTGCCCGCCACAAGGACATGCTCAATGCGCGGTTGATCAAGGCCGAGTCGATCGAGCCCGACGTGATCTGGCGCTAGTGTCCCGTTTTTTCTGTCACTTTCTTTATTGCCGCTTGCGGCAAGGAGTGCCCTCATGACCGCTCTCAACAACGACAACCTGAACAGGCTGGACCCCCAGGTCGTCAGTCCCCGCTATGATCGCCGCGACGTCACACCAGGGATCGTCCACTTCGGTGTCGGCGGCTTCCATCGCGCCCACCAGGCCATGTATCTGGACGACCTGATGAATCGCGGCCAGGCACTGGACTGGGGCATCATCGGGGTCGGCGTGATGCCCGGCGACCGTCGCATGCAGGAAATACTGGCCGCCCAGGACCATCTTTACACCCTAGTGGTCAAGCACCCCGATGGCCATTACGAGCCGAGGGTGATCGGCTCGATCGTCGACTATCGGTACGCGCCGGACGACCCTGGGGCGGTGATCGAGACGATGGCCGACCCGGCCATTCGTATCGTCTCGCTGACCGTCACCGAGGGTGGCTACAACTTTCATCCGGTCAGTGGCGAGTTCGACTTCGATAATCCCGATGTATGTCATGACCTGGACAATCCCGACTCGCCCCGAACCACTTTCGGTCTGATCGTCGAGGCACTCAGGTTGCGTCGCGAGCGGGGAGTGGCACCGTTCACGGTGATGTCCTGCGACAACATCCAGGGCAATGGCGAGGTCGCCCACTACATGTTCACCGCCTATGCCCGCCGTCGCGACGCCGATCTGGGCACTTGGATGGAAGCCGAGGTGCCGTTTCCCAACTCGATGGTCGATCGCATCACCCCCGTGACCGCTCCCTCCGATATCGAGGAACTGGCCAGCCGCTTCGGCGTCGACGATGCCTGGCCGGTGGTCTGCGAACCCTTCACCCAATGGGTGTTGGAGGACCGCTTCGCCAACGGGCGCCCAGCCTTCGAGGAGGTCGGCGTGCAAGTGGTCGACGATGTCGAGCCCTATGAACTGATGAAGTTGCGGCTGCTCAACGCCAGTCACCAGGCGCTGTGCTATTTCGGCTATCTGGCAGGCTTCCGCTATGCCCACGAGGTCTGCCAGGACCCATTGTTCGTCGACTTCCTGCTCGACTACATGACCCGGGAAGGCACCCCCACACTGGCACCGGTACCCGGGGTGGATCTCGAGGAATACCGACGCACGCTGATCCAGCGTTTCGCCAATCCCGAAATCAAGGACACCCTGGCGCGGCTGTGCGCCGAGAGCTCGGATCGTATCCCCAAGTGGCTGTTGCCGGTGATCCGCGAGCAGATCGTCCGAGGCGGCGAGATGCACCGTGCCGCCGCGGTAGTGGCGAGTTGGGCGCGCTACGTCGAGGGCGTCGACGAACAGGGCGAGCCGATCGCGGTGGTCGATCGCTTGAAGGAAGAACTGATGGCCATTGCCGCCAACAACCGGCGTCAACCGACTGCCTTCATCGACAATCGCGAGTTATTCGGCGACCTGAACGCAGAGGAACGCTTTCGTCGCGCTTACCTCGACGCACTAGACAGCCTTCATCACAAGGGTGCCCGTGCCACCGTGGAGGCCTTGGTCAAGTGCTAGGAGTGCTAGGCTTGTTACACCATCGTCGTGACCGCGAGCATGATGAATCATGGCCGGGAAGAGGAAAGCGAAATGTATATCGGGGTTGATTGCGGCACCCAGAGCACCAAGGTGGTGGTGGTCGATACGGAAGACGCCGCCATCCTGGGCGAGGCGAGCCGCCCCCACCAACTGATCGAGGGCGACAACGGTCGTCGCGAGCAGCACCCCAGCGAGTGGCTGGAGGCCTTCCGCGGCGCCTTCTCCGATGCCGTAGCGCGTGCCGGCATCGACACCCGGGCGATCCGCGCCATCGGCGTTTCCGGCCAGCAGCATGGCCTGGTGGCGTTGGACGCAAGTGGTGAACCGGTCTATCCGGCCAAGCTGTGGTGCGACACCGAAACGGCGGACCACAACGCCGCTCTGGTCGAGCGACTCGGTGGCGAAGCCGGCTGTCTCGACAAGCTGGGTCTGGTACTGCAGACCGGCTATACCGCCTCCAAAGTGGCCTGGCTGCGCGATACCCATCCTGGCGCCTACCGGAGCATCGACAGCATCCTGCTCCCCCACGACTATCTGAATTTCTGGCTGACCGGTGAGCGTGTCGCCGAAGCTGGCGACGCTTCGGGGACCGGCTATTTCGATACGCTGACACGGCACTGGCGCGATGATGTGTTCGCCGAGATCGCCCCGGAGCTGGACGCTGACCGTGTGTTGCCGCGGTTGATCGAATCGCATGAGCCGGCCGGGGTGGTGCGTCCAGCGCTGGCCAGGGAGCTGGGACTTGCCGACGACGTACTGGTGTCCAGTGGCGGTGGCGACAATATGCTGGGCGCCATTGGTACTGGCAACATCGCACCGGGGTTGGTGACCCTGAGCCTGGGCACCTCGGGCACGGTATGCGCCTACTCGAACGAACCGGTGCGTGCCGAGAGCGCAATGGTCGCTAACTTCTGCGCCAGCCACGGCGGCTGGTTGCCGTTGATCTGTACCATGAACGTGACTTCGGCCACCACTCGGGTGCGCGAACTGTTCGGCCTCGATCTGGCGGCCTTCGGCGAGCGGATCGCCAGCGCCCCGATCGGTGCCGACGGCATCACTATCCTGCCGTTCTTCAATGGCGAGCGGGTGCCTACCTTGCCGCATGCCTCGGCCAGCTTCCTGGGACTGACCAGCGTCAACACGACCCAGGCCAATCTGTGTCGGGCGGTAGTCGAGAGCGCCACCTTCGGCATGCGCTATGGCCTCGAGCTGCTCGGTGGCCTGGCCAAGGACGCCAGTCAGATTCGCTTGATCGGTGGCGGCGCCAAGAGCCCGATCTGGCGCCAGATGGTCGCCGATATCACCGGCACCCAAGTCATCTGCCCCGAAATCACCGACGCCGCGGCACTGGGTGCGGCGCTGCAAGCAGCCTGGTGCCATTGTCAGGCGACGACCTCGTTGGAGGCGGTCTGCGCACGCTTGGTGCATCTCGACGAGCGCTCCTTGGCTGAACCCGAGCCCACACGTGTCGAGGCCTATCACGATGTCTATGCCCGCTATCGCCAGGCACTGGCTGATGGCTATGCCATTCCGGCGTGAATCGAATCCACTTTACTTGGGAGGTAAGCCATGACGACTCGTCTCGATGCCCTGAAACGTCATTCGCTGGTGGTCGCTGATACCGGCGATCTCGAGGCCATTCGGCGTTACCAGCCGCATGACGCCACCACCAATCCCTCGTTGCTGCTCAAGGCCTTCGATCTGCCCGGTTACCAGGCGCTGATCGATGAAGAGCTCGCCGCGGTCAAGGCCGAGGGCGGCGATCGCCAGAGCCAGGTTGAGCACTGCGTGGACCGGCTCGCCGTGGTCAAGGGCAGCGAGATCGCCAAGCTGATACCGGGGCGGGTATCCACCGAGGTGGCCGCCAAGCTTTCCTTCGATACCCAGGCCAGCATCCGCAAGGCCCACGAGTTGATCGAGCTTTACGAGCGGCGAGGCGTGGGCCGCGACAGGGTGCTGATCAAACTGGCGTCCACTTGGGAGGGCATCCGTGCCGCCGAACAACTGGAGAAAGACGGCATCAACTGCAACCTGACGCTGCTGTTCAGCCTGGCCCAGGCGCAGGCCTGCTTCGACGTCGGGGTGTTCCTGGTTTCGCCGTTCGTCGGCCGAGTTACCGACTGGTACAAGAAGGAAACCGGACGCGACTATGCCCCGGAGGAGGATCCCGGCGTATTGTTCGTGCGTAGCGTCTGTCGACATGCCGGTCGGGGCGGTTACGACACGGTGGTGATGGGGGCGAGCTTCCGCAGCGTCGGCCAGGTCCTGGCACTGGCGGGCTGCCACCGGCTGACCATCTCCCCGGCGCTGCTAGAGGAATTGGCCGGGGCCGAGGGCAACGTGGAGCCCCAGGTGGTATTTCCGGCCGCCAGTGGCGAGCGTCCGGCACCGCTGACCGAGCCCGCCTTCCGGTGGGGACATAACCAGGATGCCATGGCCAACGACAAGCTGGCCGAGGGCATTCGCCGCTTCGCCGACGATCAGGCGCAGCTTGAGAGCCGAATAGCCGAGCGCTTGGATTCCCTTTGAGGAAAGCCTGGCTGTCACAGACTTACCCAGAATCTCCATAATGCGGCGCTGACGATGCCGGCGGCAATCGCCGGCAAGGGTTTGCGGAGGATGAGCATCACGCCCAAGGTGGCCAGCAGCGCCAGGCGCGCCGCGCCGTCGCCGTGGACGGCCATGGGCGTGATCACTGCCACCAGCACCGAGCCGGCCATGGCGTTGATGAAGCGTTCGACCTTGGGGCCAATGGGGACACGCGACATCACCAGCACCCCGCCGGCGCGCGTCAGGTAGGTGACCAGCGCCATGACGACGATGGCGGTGAGCGCCCCGATGAGTGTCATGGGCAGGTTCATGCCGAGGCCTCCCGTTTTTGTGGCTTGCCGGGCACCAATAGTCCGGCCACACCACCGGCCAGGGCGCCGACGATGACATGCGAGTTTTCCGGCAGCCAGGCCATCGCTGCCAGTGCACTGAGTGCGGCCACGCTCCACGGCAGCAGCATCGACAGGTCGCGCTTGCCGCCGACCAGCATGGCCAGCAGGAAACAGCCCATGATCACGTCGAGCCCATAGCGCTCGGGGTCGGTGATGCCGCTGCCGAACACCACCCCCATCAGCGTGCCGATCATCCATGCCAGCCATATCGCGAGGCCGCCGCCGACCAGCATGCCGACATTGGTCTCGCCACGTTGATGGTCCGCCGCCGCCATCGCCCAGTTGGCATCGCTGAGCACCGTCAGGCTGGCATAGCGCTGGCGCGTGGGTAGGTGGCGCAGCCAGGGATAAAGCGCGGCACCCATCAGCAGGTGGCGGGCGTTGATGGCGAAAGTGGTGGCGATCAGCGCGATCAGCGGAATCTGCGGCCCCCACAACTCCAAGGCCGCGAACTGCGACGCACCAGCGAACACCAGAGCGCTCATCAGCAACGTCTCCAGCCCCGACAGCCCCCGCTGCAATGCGGCCACGCCGAACGCCAGGCCGAACACGATCACGAAAAGCGACAGTGGTGCCATGCGCTTGATGCCGGACAGGGTCCCGGGCAAATCGAGTCGGGCGCTCATCAGTTTATGCGCGAGATACCCCGTACTTTGCGTGCGGGGAGGGATAGCGCGGTGCCGGCAGGCACCCCTTAATCTCGCTGCCTCCTTTTGATTGCTGGCTATCTATACAGTGATTGTTGTATCTTGGTTCGTATGACGAAATGCGCCTACAAATACCGCTTCTATCCGACGCCGGAGCAGGAACAACTGCTTGCCCGTACGTTCGGCTGTGTGCGCTTCGTCTATAACGCGGTGCTGAGACACCGCACGGATGCGTTCCAAGAGCGGCGCGAGAAGATCGGCTACACGGCCGCGAACGCTTACCTGTCCCGGTTGAAGAAAGCCGAAGAAACCGCCTTTCTCAACGAGGTCAGCTCGGTACCGCTCCAACAGTGCCTGCGTCACCAGCAAGCGGCATTCAAGCACTTCTTTGAGGGGCGCGCCAGGTACCCGCGGTTCAAGAGCAAGCGCCATCGCCAGTCGGCGGAGTTCACCCGCTCGGCCTTCAGGTACTGCGATGGTCAGTTGTTCCTGGCCAAGTGTGCCCAACCTTTGGCCATTCGCTGGAGCCGACCGCTGCCCAGCGAACCCAGCACCGTTACCGTTTCCAAGGACTCCGCCGGCCGCTACTTCGTCAGTTGCTTGTGCGAGTTCGACGCCGAGGCCTTGCCCGTCACGCCGGAAATGGTGGGCATCGACCTCGGCCTGAAAGACCTGTTCGTTACCAGCGACGGGTATCGAACCGGCAATCCCCGCCATACGGCCCAGCACGCTGCCAGACTGGCCAGAGCGCAACGCTGCCTGAGCCGAAAGAAGCTCGGCTCCAGCAACCGTGCCAAGGCCCGGCAGAAAGTGGCCCGCCTTCACGCCAAGATCTCCGATTGCCGGATGGACAACTTGCACAAGCTGTCCCGCAGACTGATCAACGAGAACCAAGTGGTCTGCGTCGAATCCCTCAAGGTCAAGAACATGCTGCGCAACCCAACTCTGGCCAAGTCGATCAGCGACGCGGGCTGGGGCGAGTTCGTGCGACAGCTTGAGTACAAGGCTGAGTGGGCAGGGCGCCAGGTAGTCGCCATCGACCAGTGGTACCCGTCGTCTAAACGCTGCTCGGAGTGCGGGCATGTAGTGGACGACATGCCGCTACACGTGCGGGATTGGGCGTGTCCCGAATGCGCCGCCGAGCACGACCGCGACATCAATGCGGCGGTCAACATCAGAGCCGCCGGGCTGGCGGTGTTAGCCCTTGGAGAGAATGTAAGCGGCATGGGGCAAGTCTCCATGTCCGGTTCTCGGTGAATTGGGAATCCCCTTCCTTCAGGAAGGGGAGCAGTCAACCTTTCCATACCTCCGCAACGATCCGGTAGCTGCGCATGGTGACGTTGTCGCCGCCGACAAGGCGATTCCAGCGCAGAGCGGCCAGGCTGGTGCCGTCGGAGTCCGGGGCAATGCTTGGGGTCAAGATCCGGTTACCGTCCATGGCGGGTTTCCTGTCAGTGTGGAGACCATATCCTGGCTCAGATCAGGGGACAAATTCCACATCCGACGTCGAAGCACCTCCTTTCCTGATATATCTTCGCCGCGGAGTGGCCGGGACGCCTGGCGCCTATCCTCCTTGATGTTTCGCCCCCATGTCCTGGAACATCTCGCGCAGATCGACGGTGCCGCGATGGCCGATGGACTCGAAATTCTCGTCGAGCCAGCGCGTGGCGGTGGCACGGCCGAGATCGCGCAGCTTGGTGAGAAATTCCCATTCGACGTTCATCTTCGACGAGGCACCCAGCGGTTTCAGTTCCGCCTGGTTCTCGATGATATGCACCCGCACCTGGCGGTAGTCGTCGGGCGATAGCTTGCCCTGGCGGATCAGCCGGTCGACGAAGTCGATCGCGCGCAGTTCCTTCAGCAGGCTGCCATTGAAGCTGATCTCGTTTATCCGGTCCTGGATCTCCATTGGCGTGCGCGGTGCGCCCTTGCGTTCGATCGGGTTGATCTGGATGACCACGACATCATCGGTGCCCGTCTTGCCATGAAACGGAAACAGCGACGGATTGCCCATGTAGCCGCCATCCCAGTAGGGCACGCCGTCGATCTCTACCGCCTGGTAGAGATGAGGCATGCAAGCCGAGGCCATCACCATGTCCGCCGTCAGCGCCTCGCGGGGGAAGACCTTGACCTTGCCGGTCTCGACATTGGTGGCGGAGATGAACAGCTTGAAGGCGCTGCAGGCGCGCACCATGCCGAAATCGATGCTCCTTTCCACCAAGTCGCGCAGCGGGTTGATGTTCATGGGGTTGAGCTGATAGGGCGATGACATGCGCGACAGCGCACCCAAGGCATGATAGACGGGGTTGTTTTCGAAGCCCCAGTTGCCCATCAACACATCGATGGGCATGCGCCGCAGTGGGCTGGATCGCGCGGCCTCGCTCATGCTTCGCCAGAAATGATCGAGCGCCGCGCGCCCGCCTTCGGGGCCGTTGCGGGTGAAGCCGTCGGCGAGGGCCACCGCGTTCATCGCCCCCGCCGAGGTACCCGATACCCCGGCGATTTGCAGTCGGCCATCTTCGAGGATGTGATCCAGGACCCCCCATGTGAAGGCGCCATGCGCGCCCCCGCCCTGCAGGGCAAGATTCACGGCCTTCGGTTTCCGCGCCATGTGTCTGATCCTTTTCGATTCGGGTTCTGCGGGGGTATCGGTGCCGTGCATGGCTCAGTCCATCCGCCAGCCATGGCTGACCACGATGCTCTGCCCGGTCAGTGCGTTGGTGGGGAAGCTGGCAAGAAACAGCGCGGTCTGTGCCACGTCCTCGACGGTGGTGAACTCCTTGTCGACGGTCTCGCCCAGCATGACCTCGTTGATCACTTCCTCCTCGGAGATGCCCAGATCCTTGGCCTGCTCGGGGATCTGCTTCTCGACCAGCGGGGTCTTGACGAAGCCCGGGCAGAGCACGTTGGTACGCACGCCCTTGCTCCCGCCTTCCTTGGCGATCGTCCGTGCAAGTCCCAGCAGCCCGTGCTTGGCCGCGACATAGGGGGCCTTGAGCGCCGAGGCTTCCAGCGAATGCACCGAGCCCATGAACAGGATCGTGCCGCTGCCCTGCCTGTACATGTGGGGCAGCACCGCCTTCGAGGTCAGGAAGGCGCCGCCGAGATGGATCGCAATGATCTTGTTCCACTCGGCGTACTCGAATTCCTCCACCCGCTTGACCATCTGTACCCCGGCATTCGACACCAGGACATCCACGCCACCGAAGGTGTCGACCACCTTGTCGATGCCGCGCTGCACCGCGTCGGGATCGGTGACATCCATCTCGACGGCTATATGATCCTGGCCGAGCTCGTCTGCCGCCGCTTCCGCCCCTTCGATGTCGATATCGGCGAGGGCTACCTTGCCGCCGGCCCCGGCGAAGTGCTTGGCGATGGCGAGACCGATGCCGCTGGCACCGCCGGTGACGACGCAGATTTTCCCGTTGAGTGTCATGTGGTTATCCTTTCTGGAAAACTTGAAAGTAGAAGGCGGGGGAGGCGTTCGGGGTGTGGGTTGTCGGGATCAGGCATGCGCCTCCGCCATCATGCGAGGGTGTGGCGGGGACTCCGGCACCTCGTGAATGGCTGCCCGTTGGAACGCTTGGCGTCATGATCGTTCCGGCCGGCGTTCATTTCCTCCCTCCCTCGGCGACGATCCGGTAGCTGCGCAGGCGATCCTCGTGAGCATAGACATCGGTGTTGAGCATCAGCTCGTCGGCTCAGGGGGTACCTGATAAAAGAAAAATTAGCCTGCTTGCTAGTTGTACGGTATGGGGTCGGAAACGGCAATGGCAATGCTTTTCCAGCTCAGCTTATGATGAAACCAACAAAAGCGCCTTCAGAAGCAGTGGAACGTCACCATGCCAGGCCGTAAGTCATTGCGCGGCGCCACGCGCCGCTCACGTCGGGTCGTCAATCATCGTCAGCCGGTGACGCTGGATCGTTGGCTGGATCGGCTGGTGGACATCGCCGTGATCACTGCATTGCTGGTGGGCTCCGTGGCACTGGTGGTGACGTTTTTCTGACCCCGTTCCCAAGAACCAGGATTGTTCTCCCTCATGAATATCGTAATCCCCGATGATTATCAGGATGCGGTCAAAACACTGGCCGCGTTCCGCAAGCTCGCCGGTCACGAGGTGACCATCTTCAACGATACCGTCACCAACCTGGACACCTTGGCCGAACGCTTCTCCGAGGCCGAAGCGCTAGTGCTGATTCGCGAGCGCACCGCAGTCGGCGCAGAGTTGCTTGCACGCTTGCCCCGGCTCAGGCTGATCAGCCAGACCGGCGCTGGCACGGCACATATCGATCTCGAAGCCTGCGAGCGTCATGGCGTGACTGTGATGACCGGCTCCGGATCACCCCACTCCACGGCCGAGCTGACTTGGGCGCTGGTGTTGGCGGGCATGCGTCATCTTCCCCAGGAAGTGGAGAATCTCAAGGCCGGGCGCTGGCAGCGCACCTTGGGCACCGGCCTGCATGGGCGCACGCTGGGCATCTTCGGTTACGGAAAGATCGGTCGGCTGGTTGCCGGCTATGGCCAGGCCTTCGGCATGTCGGTACTGGTCTGGGGACGCGAGAGCACCCGGCAACGTGCTCGTGAGGCCGGGCTCGAGGTCGCTGGCAGTCAGAGGGAACTGTTCGAGCGTGCCGACGTGCTCAGCCTGCATCTGCGCCTGAACGAGGGTACGCGTGGCATCGTCGGCCCCGATGACCTGGCGCGCATGAAGCCCTCGGCAGTGCTGATCAACACCAGCCGCGCCGGGCTGATCGCCCCCGGGGCATTGGAGGCCGCCTTGCGTGCTGGTTGCCCGGGGCGTGCCGGCATCGATGTGTTCGACGAAGAACCGCTCTATCGGCATCCCATGCTGTCGTTGCCTAACCTGGTCGCCACCCCGCATCTGGGCTACGTCGAGCGCGACAACTACGAACTCTATTTCGGCGAGGCCTTCGACAACGTGCTGGCCTTTGCTGCAGGCAAATAGCCTTTACCACATGCGTCCCTCACCGACGATTACTGCTTGGCCACCGATGCGGATCGTCATGGCGCCGGCGTCGTCGCGCCGAACCTCGGCCAGGATGTCGCTTGCGCGCCCCATCTCGACGCCTTGCTCGATTCGCCATTTCCAGTGACCCGGTCCCTCCTTGTGCGTCGCCAGGAAGCCAGCTAGAGCAGAGGCGGCACTGCCGGTAGCGGGGTCTTCGCGCAGGCAGCCGATCTCGGTGGAAAACATCCGAGCGTTCAAGGCTTCCCCGTCGTTCACATAGAGATAGATCTGCTCGACGTGGCTGGGTGAGACATGTTGCAACCAGAGCGATGGGGAGGGTTGTGCCTGGGCGAGCGTTTCCCGGGAGTCGAGCTCGATCAGATGGTAAGGCAGGCCACAAGAGGCCACCACCGGCTCACCGATGACCTGCGATGTCGCCACGCCGAGCAGGTCGGCGGCCGTCGAGCGAACGATCGAACTGGCGCCGACCTCGACGGGGCGTGCAGTGGTGAAATAGGCCAGCTCGTCTTCGAAGCGTACCTCCAGATCGCCGACCTTGGCTTGCAAGATCAGTGGCTGTTCTCGGTCGGCCATGCCTTGCGCCACCAGCAGGTGAGCGGTACCCACCGTGGGGTGGCCGGCGAAAGGTAGTTCGGTGGAAGGTGTGAAGATCCGGATCGGGAAGCGGTTCTCTGCCGTGGGCACCCCGACGAACACCGTCTCCGAGAGGTTAAGCTCATTGGCAATAGCCTGCATCTGGGAATCGGCCATGCCTTCCGCCTCGGGAAAGACTGCCAAGGGGTTGCCTGCAAAGGGCCGGCCGCTGAAGACATCCAGCAGCAAGTAGCGATAACTCTCCTGTTTCATAGGTTTCCTTTTTTCCTATGTGTGTTGAGAGGGTGTTTACAAATGTGACGAGCGATGGTCAGGCAAGGCGAAATCAGCCGAAAAAGCGGAGTTTACGAGGTTGTAAATGAGCATTTTGAGGCTGATTTCAACGCAGCATGGCCGAGCGCAGTAGTTTGTAAACACCCTCTGAGGGTCACTTCCAGAAAGGCTTACTTCCTTCGCGTTCAGCATCGCTGCGCTCGATGCCGATATCATCCAATAGATGATCGTCCAGTCGTAGCAGTTGGCGCCGTGAGCAGTGACGTTGACATTGCCGCCAGAAAGCAGCGCGTAGTTGTTTCAAAAGGTCGAGGAGCATAGTCGTGGTCTCCTGTCAGTGGCTCCATGACAGGCTACGACTGGTCTATGCATCGATACAGATTCAGATTTATAGTATTTCTGCGATACAGAATGAAAGGAAAACTAACTGTATCGCAGATTCTCACTGCATCTGTATTGGTTGCTTCGATATACCGAGATAACTGTAATGAAACGCTATGAGCAGGTGGTACAGACGCTGGCCCAGCGTATCGAGCAGGGGCTGTATCGCGTCGGCGATCGGTTGCCGTCGATTCGCACCTTGTGCCGCGAGCAGGGGGTGAGTGTCTCCACGGCGCAGGAGGCCTATCGCCGCCTGGAAGAAGCTGGCTTCGCCGAGGCGCGGCCACGCTCCGGCTATTACGTTTTGCCCAGGGCAACCCCCAGCGTGTTGCCCCGCGTCTCGCGCCCCGCCCAGCGGCCGCTTGACGTTTCGCAGTGGGACCAGGTGCTGGAACTGGTGGGGGGTCCGCCGGACGAAGACGAAATGCTGATGCTGGGGCGCGGTATCCCCGACCTGGGCGCGGCAACGTTGCGGCCGTTGCAGCGGATGCTGGCCACCCTGCACCGCCATGTCGACGTTCGCGGACTCAACTACGACAGCCTGGCGGGCAGCCGGGAACTGCGCCAGCAGATCGCGAGGCTGGCGACGACATCGGGCTGCCTGTTGCACCCGGACGACATTCTGGTCACCACCGGTTGCCAGGAAGCGTTGTCGCTCAGCCTGCGTACCCTCACTCAGCCCGGCGACGTGGTAGCGGTGGATTCACCGAGCTTCTACGGCACCATGCAGATTCTCAAGGCCCAAGGCCTCAAGGCGCTGGAGATTCCCACCGACCCGCAGACCGGCATCAGTCTGGAAGCCCTGGAACTGGCGCTGGAGCAGTGGCCGATCAAGGCCATCCAAGTCACCCCGACCTGCAACAACCCGCTCGGTTACACCATGCCCGAGGCTCGCAAGCGAGCCTTGCTGGCGCTGGCGCAGCGCTTCGATGTGGCGATCATCGAGGATGATATCTACGGTGACCTTGCTTTCACCACCCCGCGCCCCCGGACCATCAAGAGTTTCGACGACGAGGGGCGGATACTGCTGTGCAGTTCCTTCTCCAAGACCTTGGTGCCTGGGCTGCGGGTCGGCTGGATGGCGCCGGGTCGCTACCGCGATCAGGCACTGCACATGAAATACGTTTCTACCGGCGCTTCGGCGACGCTGCCACAGCGGGCGGTGGCCGAGTTCATCGCCCAAGGCCACTATGAGCGCCATCTGCGCGAAATGATCCGCCAGTATCAGCGCCACCGCGACATTCTGCTCGGCTGGGTCGAGCGCTACTTTCCAGCCGATACCGGCGTCAGCTACCCGCAAGGTGGATTCCTGTTGTGGCTTGAGCTGCCGGGTGGCATCGACTGCGTGCGTCTCAACGAGCGCCTGGCCAGCGAGCGTCTGTGGATCGCTCCGGGATCATTGTTCTCCGCCTCGGGGAAGTACCGTCACTGCCTGAGACTCAACTACGCCGCGCCGTTGACGGCTGCCATCGAAGCGGCGGTGAAACGTGTCGGCGAAACGGTCATGGCCATGCGCGATGAGCAGGCTGCCTTAGCTGGTTGATAGCGGTTTCTACCGCTGGTGGTGCTCCACCGTGGCGTCATCGAAACGGTCGACCTGGCGCAACGGGGCAAAGAGCCGCGACCACGCGCCGACCACCGCCAACGTACCGAGTCCCCCGATCACCGCTGCCGGCACCGCGCCCAACCAGGCAGCCATGCTGCCGGCACGGAACTCGCCGAGTTCGTTGCTCGAGCCGATGAAAAGCATGTTGACGGCATTGACCCGGCCACGCATCTCGTCCGGGGTGGCCAACTGGATCAGTGTCATGCGCACGTAGACGCTGATCATGTCGGCGGCACCAGCGGTCAACAAGGCCAACCAGGAGATCCAGAAAACCGTCGATAGCGCGAATACCAGGTTGGCGATTCCGAAGATGGCTACCGCACTGAACATCACCAGCCCGGCATGTCGCCGGATGCCGCGTATTCCGAGATAGAGTCCCATCAGCAGGGCGCCGATCGCGATGGCGCTACGCAGCGCCCCCAGACCCTCCGGGCCGACCTTGAGGATGTCCTGGGCATAGATCGGTAGCAGCGCCACGACCCCGCCCAGCAACACCGCGAACAGGTCCAGAGAGATGGCACCGAGGATGATCGGCTGCGAACGAATATAGCCGATACCCGCGGTGAAACGTTTCCAGGCGGTGGCTTCGCGTGCCTTGGTCTCCTGGGCCTGGCGGACGGGTACGGGCACCAGCAGTATCAACGCCGTGAGGAAGCAGCCCAGGCACACCGCATAGGCCAGACTGCCACCCACCGCGTAGAGAATACCACCCAGTAGCGGGCCGCCGATCACCGCAATCTTCATGATCGAGCTGTTGAGCGCGATGGCCTGGGCGAGCTGGGGGCGCGGCACGATATTGGGCAGCAGGCTCTGTAGCGTCGGCCCGGTGAAGGCCCGGGCGCAGCCGAACAGTGTCAGCACGACATAGTAGAACCTGACGTCGCCGTTGTCGGAGGCGGAGAGCGTGAGCAGCAGGGCGCTGCATAGCCCTTGCACCGCCCAGCTCAGTTGCAGGATGCGCTTGCGCGGGAAGCGGTCGACCAAGTCGCCGGCGGGCAGCAGCAACACCACCATGGGCAGGAACTGCGCCAGGCCCACATAGGCCAGCGACATGGGGTCGCGGGTGATGTCATAGACCTGCCAGGCAACCACCACCGCCTGGATCTGCATGGCGAACACCGCCGCCAGGCGCGATACCAGGAAGGACAGAAAGCCCGACTGGCGGTGCAGGGGGACGGGAGTGCTACCGGAATCGTAGGCCAGGGAGTCGGATCTCATGCGCATGCCGTTCTGCGAAGCGAACTTCGATTCTAAAGGCAGGCGCTGGGTTTATCATCAGACTAATCGATATTCTGCTAACGAATTGGGCGGCTGGCCAGGCTAGGCCACTGCATCACCCACTTCGACCTGCGAACGATTACGGTCCGTCGTGATCTTGGCGCTGATCGGGCCGGTAATAATGCCGGCCCGATGACGTGTTGGCGATAGGGCGTATCTAGCGGAAACGATGCTGACCGCTTCGGTTGCGAAGCATCGTCTCCTACTGCAGTCAGTTTCCGGTGGCAGGAGAAAGACATCTGGGTCAAACCACAACCCAGCCCCCTTCCGCGTGGGAGCGCTCGATGGCCTCGATCATGCGGTTGACCCGCCAGGCCTCACGGAAGTCCGGGAACAGGGGGCGGTTACCCACAATACCTTCCACCAGGTCGCGGACCTCGATGATCTTCTGGTCGTTGTAGCCGAGCCCATGGCCGGCCGCTGGGCTGAAGGCGGCATAGTCGGGATGCTCGGGGCCGATCAGCAGGGTGCTGAAGCCGCGACGCCCCTCGGGACCTTCGTGCTTGTAGAGCTGCAGTTCGCTCATCCGCTCCTGGTCGAAGATGATCGATCCCTTGGTGCCGGTGAGGGTGTAGGCCAGGCCCATCTTGCGGCCGGTGGCGACCCTGGAAGTCTCGATGTTTCCGATCAGACCGCCGTCGAAGCGCAGCAACGCCTGGGCCTGGTCGTCATTCTCCACCTCGCCCATGCCGCCGCTACCGTCGGCCAGGGGACGCCGGGGGATCACCGTCTGGAGTTGGCCGAATACCTCGCTGATGCGCTGGCCGGTAAGATACTCCGCCATGTTGAGGATGTGCGAGCCCACGTCGCCCAGAGCGCCGGCGCCGGCAGTCTCACGGCGGGTACGCCAGCCGTGAGACACCCTGGGGTCGGTCATGTAGTCCTCGTTGTGGCGGCCGCGGAAGTGGATGAGCTCGCCGATCTCGCCACTCTCGACGATCTCGCGCGCCAGTTGGGTCGCCGAGTTACGGATGTAGTTGAAGCCCACCAGAGTCTTGACCCCGGCCTGCTCGGCGGCCTCGACCATCTTTTGGGCATCGGCGGCGGAGAGGGCCAACGGCTTTTCGGAGTAGACGTGTTTACCGGCGGCGATAGCGGCCAGCGCCATCTCCTTGTGCAGGAAATTCGGCGAACAGATGTCAACGACATCGATGTCGGGGTCGGCGACCAGCGCTTTCCAGTTACCGGTGGAGCGGGCGAAACCCAGTTCCCGGGCCTTCCACTCGGCCAGCTCGTCGTCGACTTCGGCCAGCAGTTCGCATACCGGGGTAGCCGAAAGGGAAAAGACTGTCGGGGCGGCCTTGAGGGCGATGGCATGAGCCTTACCCATGTAACCGGTGCCGATCAGGCCGATCTTCAGAGTCTGCATCGTGATGATCCTGTTTCCAGACCAACGAGCGCCGGGCACATGGCCCGGCGCGAGTGCACACGCCTTGCCGGGTTAGTGCGTCGGCATGGTGAAGTGGTTGGTCTCGGCACGGATACCGCTCGGCCAGCGCTGGGTGATGGTCTTCATGCGGGTGTAGAAGCGCACGCCATCGGGGCCGTGCATGTGCAGCGGGCCGAACAGCGAGCGCTTCCAGCCACCGAAGCTATGGAAAGCCATCGGCACCGGGATCGGCACGTTGACCCCCACCATGCCCACCTGGATCTGCTCGCAGAACTGACGGGCGGCATCGCCGTCACGGGTGAAGATGGCGGTGCCGTTGCCATACTCGTGGTCGTTGATCATCTTGACCGCGTCGTCGTAGCTGTCGGCGCGGGCGATGGCCAGCACTGGGCCAAAGATTTCCTCGCTGTGGATGCGCATGCCCGGCTTGACATGATCGAACAGCGAGCCGCCAACGAAGTAGCCATTGCCGGCACCTTCGACCACCGCTTCGCGACCGTCGACCACCAGTTCCGCGCCTTCCTCTACACCGGTGGCGATGTAGCCCTTGACCTTTTCCAGGTGTTCCTTGGTGACCAGCGGGCCCATGTCGTTGTCGGGGCCATCGACGATCCCCGGACCGATGCGCAGCTTGGCGAGTTCGGCAACGAGTTTCTCGCGCAGGCGCTCGGCGGTTTCCTGGCCAACCGGTACGGCCACAGAGATCGCCATGCAGCGCTCGCCTGCGGAGCCGTAGGCGGCCCCCATCAGCGCACCGACGGCCTGGTCCAGGTCGGCGTCGGGCATGATCACCATATGGTTCTTGGCGCCGCCCAGGGCCTGGACGCGCTTGCCATGGGCCGAGCCGGTGGCGTAGATGTACTCGGCGATGGGGGTGGAGCCGACGAAGCTCACCGCCTGGACGCGCTCGTCGGTGAGCAGCACGTCGACGGCCTCCTTGTCGCCGTTGACCACATTGAACACGCCATCGGGCAGGCCGGCCTCCTTGAGCAGCTCGGCCAGGCGGATGGAGGTGGAGGGATCCTTCTCGGAGGGCTTCATCACGAAGGTGTTGCCGCAAGCGAGGGCGATGGGGAACATCCACATCGGGACCATGGCCGGGAAGTTGAACGGCGAGATACCGGCACACACGCCCAGCGGTTGCATCAGCAAGTAACTGTCGACGCCGGTACCCACGTTCAGCGAGTGCTCACCTTTCTGCAGGTGCGGGATACCGCAGGCGAATTCGACGACTTCCAGGCCACGGGTCAGTTCGCCCTTGGCATCGGAGAACACCTTGCCATGCTCGCTGGAGATCAGTCGGGCGATCTCGTCGGCATTGGCCTCCACCAGTTCCTTGAACTTGAACAGGATACGCGCGCGCTTGAGCGGCGTGACCTTGGACCACGAGGCGAAGGCCTCGTCGGCGACGCGCACGGCTTCGCGGGTCTCGTCAGCGGTAGCCAGGGCCACTTGAGCGCTCTGCTCGCCGGTGGCGGGATTGTAGACCGGGGCGAAGCGTTCGCTACGGCCCTCGACGATGTTGCCATTGAGGTAATGATGAATCTGGTTCATGAGATAACCTTCGGTGCTTCCGGTTGAAAATGGGGGGTTCGGTTCCCAGGGCACGTCATTCGTCGACGCTGAACCCTGCTTGTTCGGCCAGTGACCTGAGGTTGCGATACCCCATGCGGGCATAGGTCAGCGGATGCGCGACTTTCGGATCCTGCTCGGCTTCCACCACCAGCCAGCCCTGGTAGCCCTGCTCACTCAGATGTTTCAGGGTGGGCAGGAAGTCGATGTTGCCGTCGCCGGGCACGGTGAATACCCCATCGAGCACACCGTTGAGGAAGCTCTTGTCGCGGTTGCGCAGCTCATCCAGCACCGGGAAGCGAATGTCCTTGCAGTGTACGTGCTTGATACGTGAGGAATAGCGCTTGGCGATCGCCAGCGGATCGCCACCGGCGCCCACCAGATGGCCAAAGTCGAGCAGCAGGCCCACCGAATCACGGGTGTTGTCCATCAGCCGTTCGACGTCGGCCTGGCTCTCCACCACGGTGCCCAGGTGGTGGTGATAGGCCATGTGCACGCCCTGTTCCTTGAGGTAGTCGCCGACGATGTTGAGACCTTCGGTCAGACGCTGCCACTCGGCATCGCTCAAGTGGGGACGCTGGGACAGCGGGTGCGACTGGTTACCGTGCACGCAGTGGGTGACCTCGCAGAACACCATGGCCTTGGCGCCGCACTGCTTGAGCAGGTTCAGGTGATCCTTGACCGCCTCGATCTCCTCCTCGGGGCTGCGTTCCAGCAGATTGCTGGAGTACCAGCCGGAGACCAGCGACAGGTCGTGCTCGCCCAGCACCTCGGAGAGAGCCTCCGGAGTGCGAGGGAACTTGTGGCCGAGCTCGAAGCCGCTGAAGCCGGCTTCGCGACCTTCGGACAGGCAGGTTTCGAGCGGTGTCTCGCCGCCCAGGCTGGGCAGATCGTCATTGGTCCAGGTCAGCGGGTTGATTCCCAGTCTTACGCTCATGACGTACTCCTAGAATGAAAAATCTTGTTGTCGATGATCTGGTTTGGGCTTACATGTTCTGCCACTGGCGTGCCTTATAGCTCTCATAGCGCTTGCGGGCTTCCTCGACCTCGGAGCGCTCGGAAACCTCCGGTACCGCTACGTCCCACCATGAGCCGCCTTCCTTGGTATCGAGCAGCGGATCGGTATCCAGAGTGATCACGTAGCTGACGTTCGATGCTTTGGCTCGCTGCAGTGCCGCCTCCAGTTCCTCGATGTTGTTGACCTTCTCGGCGCGAGCCCCGAGAGCGGCGGCATGCGCGGCGAAGTCGGTCTTGGGCGCGCCGCCCTCGACGGTCAGGCAGTCGTCCAGCAGGTTGTTGAAGCCGGGGCCGCCACAGAATTGCTGCAGGCGATGGATACAGCCAAAACCCCGGTTATCGAGCACCACGGCGATGATCTTGTGACCCAGCATCACCGAAGTGGCGATCTCGGAGTTGAGCATCAGATAGGAGCCGTCGCCGACCATGACGAAGACTTCGGAGTCGGGCTTGGCCATCTTGGTGCCGAGACCACCGGCCAACTCGTAGCCCATGCAGGAGTAGCCGTACTCCATGTGGTAGCCGCGATCGAAGCGGGTACGCCACAGCTTTTGCAGCTCGCCCGGCAGGCCACCGGCGGCACACACCACGATGTCCTTCTCGCCGGCGGCGCGGTTCACGGCGCCGACCACCTCGGCATCGGTGGGTAGGTTGGTGCCGCGATCGGTGGTGGCGATGTCCACCGTCTTGTTCCACTCGGCACGCAGCTGGGCGGCTTTCTCGATCCAGGCCCCGTCGGGTTGCCAGTCTCCCAGCGCCCATTGGACTTGCGACAGTGTTAGCCTGGCGTCGCCGACCAGCGGTTGGCCCTTGTGCTTGACGGCATCGAAGGAGGCGACGTTGAGACACAGCAGGCGGGCGTCCGGATTGATCATGGCACGCGAGCCAGAGGCGAAGTCGCCCAGGCGGGTACCGACGGCGATGATCAGGTCGGCCTCGGCCGTCAGGGCATTGGTGGAAGCGGCCCCGGTCACGCCGATGGTGCCCATGTTCTGTTCATGGTCCCACGGCAGGGCACCCTTGCCGGCTTGGGTTTCGCCCACCGGTAGGTGATAGGTGGAGACCAGCGTGTCCAGCTCGCTCAAGGCGCCCGAGTAGTGAACGCCGCCTCCAGCGACGACCAGCGGCTTTCTGGATTGACGGATCAGCTCGATGGCGGCGGCCAGCTCCTGCTGGTCCGGCGACTGGCGGCGCAGGCGATGCACCTTCTCGGCGAAGAAGTGCTCCGGGTAGTCATAGGCCATGGTCTGCACGTCCTGCGGCATCGCCAGGGTCACCGGGCCGCACTCGACGGGGTCGGTCAGCACTCGCATGGCCTGGGGAAGTGAGGTCAGCAGCTGTTCCGGCCGGGTAATGCGGTCGAAGAAGCGGCTGACCGGCTTGAAGCAGTCGTTCGACGTCAATGTATGGTCGTGAAAGTTCTCGACCTGCTGCAGCACCGGGTCCGGCATGCGCGTGGCGAAGGTGTCGCCGGGCAGGAACAGTACCGGCAGCCGGTTGACGTGGGCCACGGCGGCGGCGGTGACCATGTTGGTCGAGCCGGGCCCGGCCGAGGCGGTGCAGGCCATCATTTGCCGGCGGTTCAGCGTCTTGGCGTAGGCGATGGCGGCATGCGCCATGCCCTGTTCGTTGTGCGCCCGGTAGGTGGGCAGTTCATCCTGGACGTGATACAGCGCCTCGCCCAGGCCGGCCACGTTGCCGTGGCCGAAGATGGCCCAAACGCCGGCGAACATGGGTTTCAGCTCACCGTCGATTTCTACTTTCTGGGCCATCATGTAACGCACGACGGCTTGGGCCATGGTGAGTCTAACGGTGTTCATGACAGGACTTCCTCTGCTTGGGGCTGGGCGGTGCGCAGCCGCTGCCATTCCTCGATCAGTTCCGCGTAGTTGCTCGCGACCTGGTCGACCAGTTGGGCATCGTCGATATCACCGGCCAGCCAGGCACGGCTGGGAGTGGAGAACAGCGTGCGGCCGACGGTGAACCCTTTACACTGGGCATGTTGGGCGGCTGCGGTGAAGCCGCTCTTCATGTCATCCATGGGAGCGTCCAGACCCAGCAGTACCACGCCACGACAATGTGGATCCTGGCTCTCGATGACTTGGCTGACTTCGTGCCAGGAGGCATCGGACATGGTCGGCAGTTTCCACCAGTCGGGGCGAATGCCCAGGTTGTAGAAACGCTGCAGGGCTCGCGCCAGGGTCTGGTCGTCGACTTCCTGATGATTGGGCGGAATCACCTCGATCAGTAGCTCCAGGCCGGTGTCACAGGCGGCCTGGTAGAGCTGGCGCAGGTGGGCCTCCTGGTCGAGTCGCAGCGATACCGGGTCATCCGGGTGGTAGAACACCAGGCACTTGATGATGTGCTCCTTGGGCCAATGGCGCAGGCGGCTGCCCAGGTCGTCGCCATGCTGGAAGCGCAGCGGACGCGAGCTGGGAAGCTCCACCGGGCGACCGATCCACCAGCCCTTGCCGGTGGCATCGTTGAGCGCGTCCTGGCCGAAGACGTCATCGACCAGAATCGCCGGTTTTTCGAGCCCGGTTCGACGCGCACCTTCCTCGGCGGCTTCTACCAGCAGGCGCTTGAGGGTCGGGATCCGACGGGGGTCGGCCTTGACCTCGCGGGCCATGTCGGTGAGCTGGCGGCGATGGTCGAAGGCCAGGCCGCAGACTTCGGGCCATTGCGCTGGAGTTCGAGTGGTGACCCGATGCAGGTGATTGAGCCGGATATCCTTGTCGGGACGCTTCACCGACTCGCGACGGCCCAGGTAGTCGAACAGTTCTTCCTCGGTGGGCATGGCCGGGGCGCAGCCGTGGCGCGAAACCACCAGCGCACCACAGGCATTGGCGTAGCTGGCGCTGGTGGCCCAGTCCTCGTCACGTAGCCAGCCACGCAGCAGACCGCTCATGAAGGCGTCTCCGGCGCCCAGCACATTGAGGACTTCGACCTTGACGCCTTCGACCAGGATGCCGTCCTCGATGCGGTCCGGAATCTCACCCTCGAAGACCACGCAGCCCTGGGGCCCCAGCTTGCAGACCAGGGTGGCGTCGCTGATCTTGCGCACCTCGCGCAAGGCTTCCAGGGTGTCGGTGCTGCCTCCGGCGATATGGAATTCTTCTTCGGTGCCGACGATCAAGTCGAAGTCGGGGAGCCAGGCCTGCAGGTCGGTGGTGACCTTGTCGTCGGCGATGAAGCGGGTCTCACCGTCGCCTGGCGTGGTCAGACCCCACAGCACCGGGCGGTAGTCGATGTCCAGCACGCGCTTGACACCATGCTCGGCCGCGGCGTCCAGCGCCTTGCGACAGGCTTTGCCGGTGGTTTCGGTGGACAGGTGGGTGCCGGTAATGGCCAGTGCCCGGGCACGGCCGATGAAGGTTGGGTCGATAGCATCGGCGTCGATGGCCATGTCGGCACAGTCACGGCGATAGAACAGCAGTGGGAAACTGTCGCGATCCTTGAGCGCCAGCAGCACCAGGCCGGTGTGACGTTCCGGGTCGGTCTGCAGGGCTGTGGTATCGACACCCACGCGCTCGAGCTCTTCGCGCACGAAGTTGCCCATCTGCTCGTTGCCGACGCGCGATAGCATGGCCGACTTCAGCCCCAGGCGAGCGGTGCCGTAGGCCATGTTGCCTGAACTTCCGCCCAGATACTTGGCAAAGCTCGAGACGTCCTCGAGGCGGCTGCCGATCTGTTCGGAATAGAGGTCGACGGCGACGCGGCCGAGGCAGATCAGATCAAGGGGTCTGTTATCCGTTTTCGAGTCATGCATATTGTCTCTCCACGTCGCATGTCGTATCGATGTCCATCGCCGGGGTAGTAGGCCCGACGTGCGCTTTCCCGCTCTCGCAGCGTTATGGCGCCACCAATCCATGGCGATGCCTCATCGCGGCCAGCCGCCTGCACCGGTTCATGGAAGGCTTGCGGGATGTTTTTCTTCGCGGAAGCTCATTCGGCGTAAAGCGCGGTTTTCCGTGGCGAGAAAGCGGCCATTCAATGCATCAAATTAAAGGCTGAATGCCTCTGCGAACCGTTGCAGGGCGAGTTCGTCGTCGTCCGATGCCCAGCCTTCCAGTCCCACGTTGCCTCGATAGCCGATATCAAAAAGAGCTTGGGCAATTGCTGGATAGTTGATTTCCCCCGTGCCTGGCTCACAGCGTCCCGGCACGTCGGCGACCTGGACTTCCCCGATATAGGGCGCACACCGTCGAATCAGCTCGATCAGGTTTCCCTCGCCGATTTGTGCATGGTAGAGATCCAGCATCATCCGGACTTCCTGGCGGTCTACGCTCGCCACCAGTTCCAGCACATCGGCGGCCCGTGCGAAGGGCACGCCGGGGTGATCGACGTCGGTATTCAGGTTTTCCAGGACGAAGGTGACGCCGTGTTCCTGGCCAAGGTCCGCCAGTCGGTTCAGGGTGTCATGGGCCTTGATCCACATGGCGCCGGTGACCTCCTTGGCGGGCTTGACGGGAAGCCCCTCTCCATCGAGGCCCGTGCCATGCAGGTTCAGTCGCGGTATGCCCAGCTCCTTGGCGACATCGATGGACTGTCTGGCCGTCCGGACCAGTTCATCCGCCCCCTCCCGGTCCGAGAGAGTGCCGCTCACATACCCCGTCATAGAAGAAAACGTCGCGCCCGTTCCGGCCAGCATCTTCAGGTTGTGCTTTGTCCAGTCCCAGAGCTCCACCTGAAAGCCGAGAGCGTCGATCCGCTGGACCCTCTCCTTCATCGGTAAGTCCCGGAACACCATCTCGGCACATACCGACAGGGTGAAGGGTGATGTCTTTCTCGTTGCGTGCATGGTCATCCGCTCTTGCTTCCGCTCTGTTTCAATGACCGCCGGCGGCATGGGCCTGGGGGGGGGCGCCTGGCGTAGACACTGGCGCCCCAGCGCCTTGCGCCGCCTTTTGCTCTTGGTCACTGCGCTGGAACTCGGCCAACTCGGCATCGAGGCTCTCCAGCTCCGCACCGCCGGCCATCATGTTGAGCACCTCTTCTCGCGAGATATCTTCCTTGCGGAAGGTGCCCAGGCTGGAGCCGCGCGCTAGCAGGGTGAAGGCGTCGGCAACGGGATAGGCGTGATGCACGTTGTGGGTGATGAAGATCACCGCCAGGCCGTCGGCACGCGCCTTGGCGATGTAGCGCAGTACCACAGAGGCCTGCTTGACCCCCAGTGCCGAGGTGGGCTCGTCCAGGATCAGCACCTTGGCGCCGAAATAGACCGCACGGGCGATGGCCACACACTGGCGCTCACCGCCGGAGAGCGTGCCGACCGGTTGGCTAGGGTCGCGCACATCGATGCCGATCTTGGCCATCTCCTGCTTGGCGATCCGGTCGGCATGCTTCCAGTCGATACGCTTGAAGGGACCCCAGCCGACGGTCGGCTCGCGGCCCATGAAGAAGTTACGGGTGATGGACATCAGCGGGATCATCGCCAGATCCTGGAAGACGGTGGCGATGCCGGCGTCCAGAGCGTAGGCCGGCGACTTGAAGCGCGTCGGCTTGCCACCCAGGAGCATATCGCCATGGGTCGGCTGGTGAACACCCGATAGGGTCTTGATCAAGGTCGACTTGCCGGCGCCATTGTCACCCAGCAGGCACATGACCTCGCCGGAATACACTTGCATCGAGATGTCACTCAGGGCGATGACGCTGCCGAAGTGCTTGCTGACGTTGCGCATCTCGATCATGGGCGTACGTTCACTCATCTCACTTGGCCTCCATCGCCTTCTTGCGCATAAAGTTGTTGAACAGCACGGCCACCAGCAGCATCACACCCAGGAAGACCTGGAACCAGTCGGTGTTGACACCGGTATAGAAGATACCCATCTGTACCAGGCCGAAAATCAGGGCGCCCAGCGCGGCGCCGATGGCCGAGCCATAACCCCCAGTCAACAAGGCACCCCCGATGACCACGGCGATGATTGCTTCTAGCTCCTTGAGCAGCCCGCGAATGGTGTCGGCCGAGCCGGTGTCCATCACCTGGAGGCAGGCGAAGACGGTGGCCGAGAGGGCGGTGAACATGAACAGCGAGATCTTGACTCGATGCACTGGCACGCCGGAGTTGCGTGCTGCGTTGGCATCACCGCCGCTGGCGAAGATCCAGTTTCCGTAGGGCGTGAAGAGCAGCACCCAGGTTGCTGCGGCGGTGAGTCCCAGCCACCAGACGATAGAAACCGGAATGCCCGTGACGACCGGGTTGCCCGCGAAGTTGGTGGCGATCCAGCCCTGTGCGGCCATCCAACTGAAGAGACCTGTGGCCACCTCGCCCGAGAACAGGGCCGCAAACCAGTCGCCGGGGATGTGGTCATGGATACCACCGATCTGGGTACGCCCGGTCAGCAGACGGCTGATGCCGATCGCCAGGCCGCGCAGAATGAACAAGAAGCCCAGGGTCACGATGAAGGAAGGCAGCCCAGTGCGGTTGACCAGGTAGCCGTTTATCCAACCCACCAGGGCCGCACAGGAGAAGGCCAGCAGGATGGCGGCCCACAACGGCCAACCGTATTCCACTGCGGGGATGGCGATCAGGATGCCAGCCAAGCCGATCATCGATCCGATGGAGAGGTCGAACTCACCACCGATCATCAACAGCGCTGCAGCGGTGGCGATGATCCCCAACTGGGCCGCCACTTCGAGGAAGTTGAGGATGCCTGCCGGCGTGAACATGCCGGTGCCGCTGGCGGCAACGATAAAGAAAGCAAGCACCAGAACGGTCCCGGCCAGTGCGCCCAACTCGGGGCGGCTCAGCGCCTTCTTCCAGAGGGGAACCTGGCGTAGGCGCTCATCCTGATGCCCGGCCGCTGCAGCGGTAGAATGAGTGGCTTCGTTGGATTTCATGACTCGACTCCCGGGCCCGGCCATGCCGGGCCCATGCAGTTAGGTGGATATCAGCGAATGCCCTGCTTGCTCAGCTCGATTACCTGCGCGGCGTTTTCCTGGGTCACGAAACCTGGGCCGGTCGGAACGTCCCCAGCCGGCAGCAGGCCATTCTTGGCGTACTGATCGAGGAACATCACGGGCAGATAACCCTGGAGGTACTGCTGCTGGTCGATAGCGAAGTCCAGCTCGCCCTGCTCGAGGGCCTCGAGGATGCTGGGGGAGAGATCGAAGGTCCCGAGCGTGAACATGTCCGTGGCACCCTGCTCACGCATGGCGCGCACCAACGGTTCGGCGGCCAGCGTGCCCAAAGTCAGGATTCCGCCAACATCGCCGTTCTGGTTGAGATAAGCGACGATGGCATTGCGGATCTCCACAGGGTCGTGGGTCGTTGCCAGCTGCTCAGCGTTGCCATCAAAGCCTGCAATGAAGCCATCGCAACGCTGGTCGAGTCCCTGGTTACCCTGCTCATGATTGACGCAGAGGCCTTTTTCAACACCCATTTCCCGCATGCGTTCGGCGGCCTGCTTGCCGGCTTCGTATTCGCTTTGGCCGATATGGAGGCGGGTTCCGTACTTGCCTGCGACGTCACCGCCGGAGTTGATGGTGATGACTGGAATGCCATTGTCGGCGGCTTTCTGAACGACGCCACCCAGTGCATCCTCGTCAGTGAAGGAGACGATCAGACCATCTGGGTCCGAGGCCACAGCCGCCTCGATGAGCTGCTGCATCTTGGCCATGTCGAAAGTGGACGGGGCGCGATACTCCAGTGTGGCACCTATCTGGTCAGCGGCCGCTTCGGCTCCATTTTTGACCACGGACCAGAACGGGTCGGAGGGAACGCCATGCGTAACCATGACGAACCGATTGCCGTCCGCGTGAACGGAACCGCTCATAAGGGCAACGGTAGCGGTCGAGGCGAGCAGCCATTGAGAGAGACGTGTCATGGATCATATTCCTCGTGGTTGTCGTTATGTCGTTCTCAGCGCTGTAGAGCTAGCTGATGCAATATGAAATATAGATTCCATTTATGCGGATTTTCAAACCATAAATTCTATACTTTGGTATTAATGGAATTTTTATTCCGCTTGTCTAGACTGACCCACAAGCACTCAAGCCTAGGTCATGGCTGGGCAAGGTCCGGTATGCCCTCCCGCGGGATGACGGTATAGGACGGGCCTGAAACGTACCGCAACGACAATCCATGTCCCAGCGACAAACAAGAGGAAACCCTATGAGACTCGCCCTGATTGGCGCGGGCCGTATCGGCAAGGTCCATGCCGGTGCCATCGACAGTCACCCTCGGGTTACCCTGGCGGCGGTCGCCGACTTCCATCACCCCGCGGCTGAAGCGCTTGCCCAGGAGTATGGCTGCAGCGCCCTGAGCGTCGATGACATCTTCGCCGATGATGCCATCGACGCCGTGCTGATAGCCTCGAGCACACCGACTCATGCCGAATACCTGGAGCGGGCGGCGCGGGCCGGTAAGGCGGTGCTCTGCGAGAAACCCATCGCCTTGGACTTGGAGCGAACCCGAGAGGTCCTGGAGGTATTGGCCAGCCATCCGGTGACCTGTGCCCTGGGCTTCAATCGTCGCCACGATCCCCAGTTCGCGGCCTTGAAGCACGCCTTGGTAGAGGGGCGTATCGGTACCCTGGAGACGTTGACCATCATCAGCCGGGATCCGGCGCCGCCCCCCGCCGACTACGTCGCTGCCTCGGGCGGCCTGTTCCGTGACATGATGATCCACGATTTCGACATGGCACGCTGGCTGCTGGATGAGCCAGTTACCCATGTGCAGGCCAGTGGCAGTTGCCTGATCGATCCGGCCATCGGCGAGGCAGGGGATATCGACACCGCCATGGTCACCCTGACGACGGCGAGTGGTCGACTTTGCCATATCAATAACTCACGCCGTGCCTGTTATGGCTACGATCAGCGCATCGAGGCGTTCGGCAGTGCCGGTATGCTTCAGGCGCAGAACGAAACCGATACGCGGTTGCGTTTCACCGGCGAAGAGGGGCAGGTCGAGGACAAGCCGAAATGGTTCTTCCTGGAGCGCTATGCGGTGGCCTATCGCAACGAGATCGACGATTTCGTGACGGCCTGGCAGGAGCACCGCCCTCCACTGACCAGTGCCCAGGATGGGCTGGAGGCCCTGCGACTGGCTGAGGCAGCCGAGCGCTCGCTGCGCGAAGGTTGCCGCATTGCCCTGAATGACATTCGCTGAACCACCGACTGACTAGTGAAGACTGTAAAGGAGGGCATCGATGACATCGCTTCTGGTACGCCCCCAGCAACCTGATGAGCAGGGTAAAATGCTCGAAGTCACCCCGGAATCCGCTGGCTGGGACTATGTCGGTTTTCGGGTTCACAAACTCTCCAAGGGCCAGCAGATTGAAGGCAACACCGGTAACCGAGAGCACTGCCTGGTGCTGCTATCCGGCCGCGCCACCGTGACCAGCGGCAACGACCGCTGGGAGGATATCGGTGAGCGTATGGACATCTTCGAGAAGATACCCCCATATGCCGTCTACCTGCCCAATGGTGTCGGTTTCAGTGTCGAAGCGACCACCGATCTGGAGCTGGCGGTATGCAGTGCGCCTGGCAAAGGCAGCTATCCGGCACGGTTGATCGCCCCCGAGCAGGTCAAGCGCAGTACCCGAGGAACCGGCAGCAATACCCGCCATATCCAGGACATCCTCCCGGAAACCGAGGCAGCCGACAGTTTGCTGGTGGTCGAGGTCTATACGCCGGCGGGCAACTGGTCGAGCTATCCGCCGCACAAGCATGACGTGGACAACCTTCCGGAAGAGTCCATTCTCGAGGAAACCTACTACCACCGTTTGAACCCATCTCAAGGATTTGCCTTCCAGCGTGTCTACACGGACGACCGCTCGCTGGACGAGACCATGGCGGTAGAGGATGGCTGTTGCGTTATGGTGCCACGTGGCTATCACCCGGCAGGGGTGCCGCACGGTTACGAACTCTATTACTTGAACGTGATGGCCGGCCCGAAGCGCGAGTGGAAATTCCAGAACGACCCGGTTCACGAGTGGATCGTCAAGCGGTGAGATAACCTCCAGTTCTCTCCGAGGCACAGTGTGGACGCCTTGTTTCCCCGCCTGATGGCGGGGTTTTTTGTCTCTTTTCCCGTCACTGGGAAACGTGGCTTATCCGCAGCCGTTGGTCATCGAGAAATTCGTGGTCGCTGGCTGGAAATATCCACTTCCTGTACCATGGAAATCGTACATTCTACACTAGCGTATACATGAAATTTCTATTTCATTGCCACTGGACTGCACTCGCGATCATGTCAAAACCGGGGTGCCGTGGCCTCGGAAGGAAAGTTCGACCATGTCTCAGACCCCACAGGACTTCGCTGAACTCGAAGCGCGTATTACTGAGGAATACGCCTCCTTGAGTCGACGTCTCCAACAGACAGCACGCTTTCTGCTGGACCACCCCCAGGAAGTGGCCTTCGCCACTGTTGCCAAGTTGGCCGAAAGGGCGGGGGTTACCCCTTCGACGCTGATCCGTTTTGCCAATAGCTTCGATTTCAAGGGCTTCTCGGAGATGCAGCAGTTATTCCGCTCGCGTCTTGTCGATGAGTTGCCCAACTATGCCGAACGCATCCGTGCGGTGCGCTCCGCGACTGGGGAAACGCCCGATAGCACTCAACTGCTGTGGGAGTTCGCCGAAGCCAATCGCGAGGTCCTGGAATTGTTGCCTGGACGTATCGACCCACGTGACCTGGAGCGGGCGTTGGACATCTTCGAGCGGGCGGAGAGTGTGCATGTGATGGGGGCACGGCGCAGCTTTGTGGTCGCCAGCTATTTCACCTACGCCTTGCACCATATCGACAAGCGGGCCTTTCTGGTCAATGGGTTGGGGGGAATGCACGGTGAGCAGATGAAGTCCGTCGGCAAACGGGATGCCCTGCTGGTGATCAGTTTCTCGCCTTATGCCCAGGAGTCACGTGAGATTGCCGCCGAGGCCAGGGAACGCGGCATACCACTGGTCGTGATTACCGATTCCAACCTTAGTCCCTTGGCACGGCTGGCCGATGTCTCGCTCGTGGTGCACGAGGCGGAAGTCAAGAGTTTCCGCGGCCTGACGGCCTCACTGTGTCTGTCCCAAACGCTGGCGATCGCACTCGGTGTTCGGCAGGACAAGGCCCGTGAGGCTACCGGCAAGGACGATAACTCGGCCAGTGGTCAGGGATGATTCCAGCTTCGATCACTGACAAGAAAAGAAAATAGCGGTACCCGCGGTTACGAACTCAATTACCTGAATATGATGGCCGGCCCGAAACGCGAGTGGAAATTCCAGAACGACCCGATTCACGAATGGATCGTCGAGCAGTGATTTAACCTTTGTTGCTCTCCAAGGCACAGTGCGATTGGGCTGATCAGTCCCGAGGCCCTCGAGGCCAGGAAAATCGCGTAACCCGGTGTCCAAGATTACTGGGTAAGATCACTCCGATGCCTTGGCCTCGCTGGAGCAGCGCGAACTGGCGGTCACGGTGTTTCAGGATGCCGCCGGCCAGGGGGCCGGTGCGGTGGAAGCGGCAATGCGCCTGATCGCTGGCGAGGCCGTCGACCGCAAGATCATGATTCCGTTCGTATTGGTGACCAGGGAGAACCTGGAGTCTTTCCAGCAGTAGGCATGACGACGTCTCCCTCGCTTGGCTTGCCCCGCTTTCGCGGGGCATTTTTTGCCAGGCGCTGACGCATGCCGCTAATCCCTTTCGAGGTTGATGTCCTCTTCATCGGTCAAGGCTCCGGTGGCAGCTCCAACGCCAGCACCGATCACCGCACCACGGATCACACTGCCTCCTGTGACGGCGGCGGCTCCCGCGCCGGCAGCAGCTCCCACCCCAGCACCGCTGGTGGCGCGCTCGGTGGGAGTGGTACCGCAGGCAGCGAGCCCAATTGCCAGAGCGATAGTCAACAGTCCAGTTGTGAGTAACTTCCTCATGATGTCCCTCCTTCCGTTGAGGATCGCAACATTGGACTGTCAATTCGTCGTCGGAGTTTCAAAACGCTGTTTCTTTATTCTTATTGCCTCATGCCTGATGGGAAGACGCAAGTGGCTGCTGCTGGGTGATGCAGTGGATATTGCCGCCACCGAGCAGGATCTCGCGCGCGGGCACGCCGATTACCCGCCTGTCGGGGAATAGACCCTGAAGTGTCGCTTTGGCTTGGTCGTCGCGAGCCGGGTCGAGCAGTGGCATTACCACTACCGAGTTGCCGATGTAGAAGTTGACGTAGGAAGTGGCCATGCGATCGCCTGGCTGGCGTGGATGAGAGCTGCTCAGGCGATCGATGCCGCTGGCTTCTTCCTCGGCGATGAAAAGCGGCCCGGGCTGGAGCAGCTTGTGGACCTTTAACGCGCGACCGCGGGCATCGGTGGCGTTTTCCAACACCTTCAGTGCTTCACGCGAAATGGCATGCTGCGGATCCGTCTCGTCATCGCACCAGTTCAATGCCACCTCGCCGGGAGCCACGAAGCAACACAGGTTGTCGATGTGGCCGTCGGTCTCGTCGAGATGGCAACCGCGTGGTAGCCAGATGATCTTTTCCACCCCTAGATAGTCGCCGAGCAGGCGCTCCATGTTGGCCTTGTCGACCTCAGGATTTCGGTTGGGGTTGAGCAGGCATTCTTCGGTGGTGATCAAGGTGCCCTCACCATCGACGTGGATGGCGCCGCCCTCCAGCACCACCGGTGCCTCGAAACGCGGGATACCCAGTATCTCGGCGATCTTGGTGCGAATGCGGCGATCCTTGTCCCAGGGAAAGTAGAGCCCGCCCTTGAGTCCACCCCAGGCGTTGAACTCCCAATCGACCATTGCCAGCCGGCCGTCGGGGTGAGTGACGAAGGTCGGGCCCACATCGCGCATCCAGGCGTCGTTGCTGGAGAGTTCCACCACGCGCACATCGGCGGGCAATTGATTACGGGCGTTTTCATATTGCTCGTCGTTGACGCCCACATAGACGGTTTCGCTTTCGGCAATGGCCGTGGCCACTTCGACGAAGGCCCGTTGCGCGGGCTTGGCGCCATAGCGCCAGGTATCCGGGCGCTGCGGCCACAGCATCCAGCAGGCAGTGTGGGGGGAAAACTCGGCGGGCATGGCAAAGCCCAGGTCCGCGGGTGTGGCGGCTGCCGTGGAACTCGTATGGGTAGTGGTCGATATATGGGTCATGACAATTCTCACAGATGGCCCACCACCAGAAATACACCAGTGGCGAGGGTGGCGGCAATCAGTACATAGGGCAGCTGGGTCAGGGCATGGGCCATTGGCGTGCAGCCGCTGCCTTGGGCGGAGAGCACGGTAGAGTCGCCGTAGAAACAGGCATGGCTGCCGAAGGAACTGGCCGAGATCAGCGCGCCGATCACCAGTGGCATGTTGGCGTCGACGCTGGCTGCCAACGGCAGCACGATCGGCATGGCCACGGCGAACAGGCCCCAGAAGGAGCCGGTGGCGAAGGCCAGGAAGGCCATGGTGACGAACACTACCGCCGGCAGCATGCCCGGTGTCATCAGCGGCTGCACCGTGGCGATCACGAACTCGGTCAGGCCCAGCACATCGTTGACCTCCTTGAGGGTGAAGCCGGCGACCAGGGTGCCGAGCGGCATGATCATCGCCTTGAAGCCTTCCAGCGCCGTGTCGAAGGTGTCGTGAAAGCTCAGCAGGCGCTGGCTGAAGATCAGTGCCAAGGTCACGGCGAGTGCTACGATCACCCCGCGTAGAATGTCGATCTCGAAGTACCAGGTGAAGCCGATCAGCGCGGCGATGGGCAGCAGAAAATTGAGCAGGTGAGGTCGGCGGCGACCGTCATCCTCCACCTCCAGGGCGGCGTCATCGACACCTTCGGGCATCGACTGGCCGGAAGCGGCGCGCGCCTCGGCGGCCTTCATCGGCCCCAGGGCCGGTATTACGCCCAGTGCCACCAGCGGCACGATGGCGGCGGCGATCCAGGCATAGAACATGAATGGAATCGCCTCGATATAGAGATTCATTCCACTCCCGGTGACGTCGTTGTCTTCCAGCAGACCGGCGAAGAACACCGCCCAGGTGGAGAAGGGGACCAGGATGCAGATCGGTGCCGCGGTGGAGTCGACCACATACGACAGCATCTCGCGCGAGACCTTGAAGCGGTCGGTGATCTTCTTCATCGAGGCACTGATGGTCAGTGCATTCAGATAATCGTCGACGAAGATCACCAGGCCCAGCAGCCAGGTGGCCAGCAAGCTCTGCTTGCGGGTATGGATGCGCCGGGTCACGGTGTCGCCGAAGGTCAGCACCCCGCCGGTCTTGACCAGCAGTGCGATCAGGCTGCCGAACAACCCGCAGACCAGTATGATCCAGGTCACGGTGTCGTTGCCGAGCACCTTCAGCAGGATATCGGAACCCTGACTGACCACCGTGGTGGGGTCGATCATCAGCAAACCGACCAGGGTGCCGGCCATCAGCGATTCGATGGTGCGGCGGGTAATAATCGCCATGCCCAGCACCACCAGGGTGGGCAGCAGGCTCCAGAGTCCAAAGCTTTGCATGGGACAATCTCGTCTTGTCGTTGTAATGGAGCTTCCTGACGGACCTGGGCCGGTCCGTCCCTTGCGGCTCAAGTCAGAGATAACCGTCGCGTTTCAGCGTGGCGGTGGTTGCGGCCAGCGACTCGTCGAGGGTTTCCACTACCCGGTCGACCACGCCGCGATCCCAGATCAGCGGTGGCGAGACGATGTTCAGGTGCCCCACCGGGCGGACGATCAGGCCGCGTTGCTGGGCCTCGAAGGCGATGCGGTCGCCAACTCGCGCTTCCACCGGCAGCAGCTTCTTGGTTGTCTTGTCGGCGACATTTTCGATGCACAGCATGAAGTGGCTGCCACGCACGTCGCCCACTGTCGCGTGGTGAGCCAGGGTCTTGAGCCGTTCCTCCAAGTAGGGGCCGACCTCGCGGACGTTGTCGCAGATCGACTCGCGCTGCATGATCTCGATGTTCTTCAACGCCGCGGCGCAGCTCACCGGATGCCCGGAGTAGGTGAACCCGGTACTGAGCACGCCGCCCTTACGCTGCGGCGTGCCGAGCACTTCGTAGAGTTCGTCGGAGATCAGCGTGGCGCCCAAGGGGGCATAACCCGATGACAGGCCCTTGGCGACGTTGATGATGTCCGGCTGGGTGTCGAACATCGCCTCGGAGGCGAAGAAATGCCCCAGACGGCCGAAGCCGGTGACTACCTCGTCGGCAATGTAGAGGATGTCGTGAGCACGACACACCGCCTGCATGCGCTTGTGATAACCCTTGGGTGCCATCAGCACGCCACCGGCGCCCATGATTGGTTCGGCGATGAAGGCGGCGATATTGTCGGCGCCGATCCGCTCGATGGTGTCCTCGAGTTCCTTCACCAGATGGTCGCAGTACTCGGACTCGCTCATGCCTTCCGGGCGGCGATAGCAGTTGGCCTCGCTGAGGTGGGTCACCAGGTGGTCGAGGGTATCGAAATCCCAGTTGTTGCTCTCGATACCGGTCAGGCTGGCGGCGAGATACGTCGTACCATGGTAAGCATTGCGGCGTGACAGAATGCGTTTCTTGTTGGGTTTGCCGAGGCGGTTGAAGTAGTAGTGCACCAGGCGGATGGTGGCGTCATTGGCTGCCGAGCCGCCACAGCTATAGAACACGTGGTTGAGATGCGCGGGAGCCAACTCAGCGAGCTTGGCGGCGAGTTCCGCCGCCGGGGCATTGGAGAGATTGTTGAAGGTCGAGAAATAGGCCATGCGCGTGGCCTGTTCGGCCATGGCCTGGGCGATCTCGCTGCGGCCATGGCCGACGTTGACGCACCACAGCCCGGCGATACCGTCGATGAAGCGATTGCCGTGGGAGTCTTCGACATGAATGCCTTCACTACCGGTGATCAGATCGCAACCCTGTTCGTGGAAGACGCTGAAGTCGGTGAAGGGGTGAATGAAGTGGTCCTTGTCCTTCTGCCACAGCACCTCGGTATCGTAGGCTCGGGGTGCCTTGAGGATCTCGTTCATGGTCTCGGCCTCTTATTGTGTGAATCGAAGGGAGCCGAGAGCAGACTAGCGAGGTCCGAACGTTCGATGACATATCCCGATTGGGGTATATCGGCGCATGAGGTCTGTTCGGATGTCTCATGCACCGATCCGGGAAACACGGGGCGCTTCCCTAATGGGGCGAGGATACTTGGGAAGCGCTGAATAAATCGACGAGCGGAGTGAAGCGCAAGGCGCCCGGAGCACAGGAACCGGAGCATATGGGGTATATGTGAGGCTTCCGAGCACCGCGTAACGCAGCGATTCGCCCGCGCAGGCAATTATTCAGTGTTTCCCTAGAGTAGGTTCTTGTAGAGGCGTCCAGCTTTCATGATCATCAGCAGTTGCTCATTTGGCTGTGTCAGGGCATTGATGTCATCCAGCGGGTTGTCCTTCAGCACGAGCAGGTCGCTGCGAGCCCCCGGGATGACCTCACCGAAGTCACCTTTATACCCATAGGCATCCGCGGCGTTGCAGGTGGCGGAGCGAATCAGTTCCGCGGCCGGTACGACGTCCTTGCGCAGGTGGAACTCGTTGAGCTGATGGCGCTGCATGCGCCCGAGCAGATCGGAACCGTAAAGCATCTTCACACCGTGGCGATGGGCCATCTCCAGCGCTCTGCCACCGGCATCCAGTACGTCAAAAACCTTTTGCTGCAGGTGAGCCGCCATTCCGGCCTCGACGCCTTCCTTCGCTAGCGCATCGTAGGTCGACAGTGTCGGCGTGAGATAGGCGTCGTGCTCCAGGAAAAGCCGACAGCTCTCTTCATCCATCAGATTGCCGTGCTCGATGGTCCTGACGCCTCGGGGAATCAGCCGGTTGATGGCACGCGCGGTATAGGCGTGCGCCATGGTATGGATATTGGCGGCGGTGGCCTCCTCGACGATGGCATCGATCTCTTCGATGGAGAATTGCGTGCTATCGATACGATCGGTCGGTGAAGAAACGCCCCCCGAGGCCATGATCTTGATCTGAGTGGCCCCTTTGCGAATTTCATCGCGTGCGGCGCGGCGAACTTCACTGACACCGTCGCACACGCGTCCGAGCCCAGCACAACAGAAGCAGCCCTCGAAGGTTTGCTGCCCCGGACCGCGCATGTCGGCATGACCACCGGTCTGGGAGAGGGCATTACCTGCGTAGAGAATGCGCGGGCCGAGCAGGCTGTCTTCCTCCACAGCCTTGGCCAGGCCATAGTCGGCACCGCCAGCATCGCGAACGGTAGTGAAGCCGCGCATGAGCATGTTTTCGAGCAATTCGCTGGATTTGGCGCCGACATAGAACGGCGATAGCGTTTCCAGCAAAGCGAAATTGGGCGTAATGGCGGTGACGTGGACATGCGAATCCACCAGCCCGGGCATCAGGAAATGGCCTTTGAGGTCGATGGTTCTGTCGTCTTCACCAGTCAGCGGCGTGTCACTGATCTCGACGATACGTCCACCCTGAATGCGGACTTCCTGATCGGTCAGAATCTCGCCGCGTCGCGTGTCGACCACGTTGGCGTTGATGAGGCGTGTCGTTGTCATTGGCATTCCTTGAGTGACGGTTAGAACATGCGTTGGGGGAGGTAGAGCGATAGTGCCGGGATCAGCACGATCAACAGCAGGGCGATGATGTCCATGACGATGAACCAACTTACGCCCCTGAAGACTTCCGGCAGGGTCACGCTCTTGCCCAGCGCGCCCTTGATGACATACACGTTGAGCCCGATCGGTGGGGTGACCAGGCCGACTTCGAGCAGCTTGACGACGATGATGCCGAACCACACCAGATTGAGATCGGCGCCCTGTACCAAGGGAAGGATTAGCGGCAGGGTGAGCAGCAGCAGGCCGATGGAATCGATGAACATGCCGAGCACCAGGTAGATCAGCGTCACGGCAAGGATGATCCACCAGGTGTCGGTGCTGACATCGAGGATCAGCTCCGAGAAAGCGGCGGGTACGCCACTCATTGCCAGAAACCGGGTGAAGAACAGCGAGCCGATCAGGATGATGAAGATACTCGCGGTGCTGACGGAGGTGCGTACCAGGGCCTCCCTGATGGCTTCCATGGTGAGGGAGCGTCGGGTGAAGGCGATCACCGCGGCGATGGTGGTACCCACGGCACCGGCTTCGGTCGGCGAGAAGACGCCCAGGAAAATGCCACCGAGCACGGCTCCGATCAGTAGTGGCAACGGCCAGATATCCTTGAAGGCATCCCACTTCTCGTCCCAACTGGAGCGAACATCGGTATTGCCGGCCAGGCTCGGGTCGAGTCCGGTCCTGACCATGATCATGACGATATACAGCAGTGCCGAGAGCAGGCCGGGCAGGAAGCCAGCCATGAACAACTGGCCAACGGAAACCTGGGCGTAAACGCCATAGAGCACCAGCAGCACACTGGGTGGAATCAGCGAGCCCAGGGTGCCGGAAGCGGCCACCGTGCCGGTGGCCAGGCCCTTGTCGTAGTTGTGCTTGAGCATTTCAGGCACGGCGATGCGGGACATGGCCGCGGAAGTAGCCACGCTCGAGCCCGAGGCAGCGGCGAAAAAGGCCGATGCCATGACGCTGGACACCGCCAAGCCACCGGGCAGGCGCGCCAGATAGAGGCGCATGGCATGGAAGAGCCCCTGGGTCATGTTGGTGGTGGTGCACAGGTAGCCCATGAATAGAAACATGGGAGCGGCAGTCAGCTCCCAGGTGCCGGCGAAATCGAAGGGAGTGGCGGAGATCATGCCCCAGGCCACACGCATGGTGGTCATTTCGCTGATACCGAAGATGGATACCAGGCCCAAGGCAATGCCGATTGGTACACGCAGCGCGATCAGGGCCAGGGCAATGGCAATACCGGCCACGCCGATCTCGAGATGGCTCATGAAGGATTCCTACAGCGCTTGACGAAGGCGTAGTGCCTTGATCATGTTGGCGAAGATGGCGAGGCACATGGCAGCGAAGCCAATCGGTAGCGCCCAACGGCTTGGCCATAAGTAGAATGTGAAATTGGCCATGGCCGTTTCCATCCGTGAGGTGGCTTGCACGGCATCCAGGTAGCTCTGATGGCAGAGCATGCCGAAGTAGATCAGTCCGAGTGTGCCGGCAAACAGGTAGAGTGCGAGTTGCACTCCCACTGGGAAACGACCCACCAGTACGTCGACGCTGATATGCTCTTGCTTGAGTTCGACGTAGGCCAGTGGCAGAAAGACCACGGCAACCATGTAATAGAAGGACACGACTTCCAGGGTGCCGGGAAACGACTTGCCGAGGAGGTAACGTAAGGCGACATCCAATGTCACGTGCAGCGCCATCAATACCAGGAAAATGGTCGATAGCGTCAGGACTCCCTTGCTGAGCCATATGCTTAGGGTTTCCAGACAAGTATCGAGGCGCCCCGTCATGCTGGTTGCCTCCCCGTCTCGGATGAAGCGGTGAATCCCAGGTCGAGCAAGGTTTGCTTCCAGAACTCCAGCATGTCGCGATAAAGCTCGGGGTCATCGCGCCAGATGCTCTGTGCACCCATCCCACGCATCATGCACAGTGTGGCATTGAGCGCGACCCGTTTGTGGTGCGAGGTGTGTTCGGCACTGACAACCAATTGTTCCCAGATATGCTCCAGCGAGGCGTTGAACTTTGCCGCCAAGGGCTGAAGGACATCCATGATGGCGGTATCGGTGCGCGCCGTGGTGAGGTATTCCAGAGTGACCATGTACATGTCACCTTTGAAATGTTCGTGGAGTGCCTGAAGCAGAGTGTCGAAGTTCAGAGAACCTGATTTGACCTGCATGGCCATGTCGCGAACGCTATCGACTTCCTTGTTCAGCAGATCCTCCAAGGCGGCCTGCATCAGTGACTCCTTGGATGGGTAATGATGGACCAGCGCTCCCCGTGATACCCCTGCCTTCCTGGCGACATCGACCGTCGAGGTGGCGCGAATGCCTTTTTCCAGAATGCATTCGAGTGTCGCCTTCATGATCCGGGACTGGGTTTGCCGGGACCGATCCTCTTGCTTCTGGCGCTTTGTCATGGTGGCTTCTCTTCGTCAAGCGGGGTCGCACTTGTCGACCCCTGATATACCGGTAGGTATCAATAAATACCGTAGTCAGCCGGCAGCTTATCGAAGATTTCACGGCTCGCCAGTTCGGCCAGCGCTTCCTCATCCTCGCGGTCGACACTACCGACGAGCTCTTCCCATTTCGCGTAAGTCGCCAGGAAGTCATCGATCAGCGATTCCGCGTCTGCGATCCCGTACTTATCGCGAGCGGTGTCATATACGTTTCCCAGGGCACGTTCGCGGAAGTCTTCCACCGAGGCCATCAGGTCTGCACCAGGCTCGTAGACGTTATTGCCCTTGGCGATGGCTTCTTCGAGCGCGGCATCCGCAGTACCCAGGTACTGCACGATCATGCGCGTCATCGCCTTGGCGGTAGCCTCCTTGAAAACGTCTCGGTGTTCATCGCTGAGGCTGGCCCAGAACTCTGGATTGAAGCCCCACTGTGGGCCTGACCAGTACATGCCGGTCGGTAGCAGGGTGGTGTGCTCGGCCACTTCCCAGAGTGAACGATCGATCAAGTCGTTGGCGGCGTTCGATGCACAGTCGAGTGAGCCACGATCGAGGCCGCTGTACATCTCGCTGGAAGGTACGTTGACCGGGATACCGCCGGCTTCCTCGACCCATGCGGAAACCGTGGAGCCCGCGGTACGGATACGCTTGCCGCGCAATTCATCGAGCGTGCGCACCGGTTCGCGGCAAAACAGCACGTAGGGCGGGGTGTTATAGGCCCCTAGATAGACGATACCCAACTCTTCCCATTCTTCGAGTTGAGTAGGGTTGTTGAGGCTGAAGTCGGTTACGGCAAGGATGCCGATGAGCGGGTCATCGAAATTGAAGCCCAGTTCCTGGATCGCGTTGGCAACCGGCATCTCGGAGGGGGTATACACGGCGGCATGGTGTGCGACCTGTGCGATATTGTCCTGAATCCCCTGTAGGCTGGCGCGAGGAGCCAGCAGGACGGTGCCCGTATAGACCTCGGGTTGCAATTCGCCGTTGGACAGTTCCTTCACCGTTTCCGCCCACTCGATATAGCCGTAGCGGGAATGGGGGTGTTGCTGATCGTAGAAGGAATTGGCAATGAACGAAGTGGAGGCCATTGCTGACGTCGTTATGGCAGGGATCGCTAAGGCGGCGATGGCCAGCGTCAGCTTGTTAGAGTGGAAGGTCATGTAGTTCTCCAGTCCGTGACGGTCGGCAATTTGTTGCTATTGTGGTACCAGTCATCTGGTCAGCGTGGTGCTCGGGTGACGACCACGCTCGGTTCAGCCTAGACTCGGCTTAACAAAAAAAACAAGCAGGTCTGTTTGTTTTTATGGGGAAACTTAACACGAAAGGCTCTAATGGCATGATGCAAGAGGAAAAATCGACGCGACTGGATCTTCCTGGAACCTGGAGAGGCATTCGCATGATGCTGCCGCTGGCAGCGTTTACCGTGGCTTTTGGGGTGGCCTTTGGGGTCGCAGCAACGCACCGCGGATTGGCTGACTGGGAAGCGATGCTGATGAGTGTGTTCATGTTCGCCGCTCCCTCGCAGTTCGCGGCCCTCGAGCTATGGCAGTCGCCACTGCCGTTGCTGGCTCTGGCGGCCACCACCCTGACGATCCATACCCGTCATGTGTTGATGAGTGCGGCTTTGTACCCTTGGTTATACCCGCTGCCACGCCGGCAGCAGTTCGCTACGGTGGGATTCTTGACTGACTCCAGTTGGGCCATGGCGCTCGGTGAGTATCAGCGTGGCGAGCGTAACGTAGGGGTTCTACTGGGCGGTGGCATAGCGCTGTGGTCGGCATGGGTAGTCGGGACGGCGATTGGCCTTGAATTCGGTGGCGGTATCACTGCACCGGAACGCTTCGGACTCGACGTGATCATGATGTGTTTTCTGCTGGTGATCATCGTTGGCTCAAGCCCGCGTGCGGCGATGTGCTTGCCTTGGGCCGCTGCAGCGGTCAGTGCCTTGCTCGCTTACTGGTGGTTGCCTGCTTACCTGCATGTCGTGGTCGGTGCCTTGACGGGTGGGCTGGTTGCGGTTCTTGCTTCGGGCAAAGAACGGCAAGAGGTGGGGCAGTGAGTTGGCTGGCGGCAAGCCAATCGCTGTTGGCGATTGCGATCATGGTGGCGATCACGACTTTGTCTCGAGCGGGCGGGTTGGTGATCATGTCGAGGGTGCCGATTGGGCCTCGCGTCAGGCGTTTCGTCAATGCCATGTCGAGTTCGGTGCTGATTGCCGTGATTACCCCAATGATCGTGCATGGTGACGGTGGAACTCGACTGGCTGCCGTGGCTGCTGGTGGCACGGCGTTATGGCTCAGGAACCCCTTGCTGGGAATCGCATCCGGCATATGTAGTGCCAGTCTATGGCGCTGGCTCGTGTGAGTTTCATATGAACATAGTCGACCGATATGGCGGTCTTGGTCATCGATCATATCCCGATTGGGGTATATCGGTGCTGGGGTGTCTTGCCTAGGCTGAAAGCGATTTCCGTTCAGCAAACAACAAGCGAGGCGATCATGTCAGTTTCCATTGATTCCCAACGGCTGTGGGACAGCCTGATGGCCATGGCCGAGATCGGCCCCACCGAGAACGGCGGCAGTTGCCGTCTGGCGCTGACCGAGGAAGACGCTGCCGGTCGACGGTTATTGATCGAATGGTGCGAAGCGATCGGTTGCACGGTGAGGGTGGACCGAGTCGGCAACCTGTTCATTCGCCGTGCCGGGGAATGTGATGACCTGGACCCGGTGGCTACCGGCAGTCATCTGGATACGCAGCCCAAGGGCGGGCGTTTCGACGGCGTGCTCGGTGTGCTGGCCGGACTCGAGGTGTTCCGAACCCTGCATGACCAGGGCATTGTCACCGAGAGGCCCCTGGAACTGGTGGTATGGACCAACGAGGAGGGCTGTCGCTTCGCTCCCGCCATGGTCGCCTCGGGCACCTATGCCGGCGAGTTCAGTGTCGAATCGACCTTGGCCCGCAAGGATCGCGATGGCGTAACCCTGGGCGAAGCACTCGACGCCACCGGCTTCGCGGGTCCGGTGCCGGTGGGCGAACCGCGCCTGGCCAGTTTCTTCGAGTTGCACATCGAACAGGGCCCAGTGCTGGAAGAAGAGGGCGAGAGCCTAGGGGTCGTGACCGGCGTGCAAGGAATGCGCTGGTTCGACGTGACCTTCACCGGCCAATCCGCCCATGCCGGGCCGACCCCGATGCGTTATCGCCACGATGCGCTTGCCGCCGCGGCGCGTCTGATCGACCGCCTGCAGGCCCATGCGTTGGCCGATGAGAGTGGCGACACCAAGGTCACCTGCGGTTGTCTGGATATCGAGGCGGCATCACGCAACGTGATCCCCGGCGAGGTGCGCCTCACCGTCGACTTGCGCCATGTGGTGGAAGCCGAGCTGGATGCCCTGGAAGCCGTTTTCGAGTACGAGCTGGCCGTTGCCGGTGAGGCCTTCGGCGTAGCGGTCCATAGCGAGCGGATCTGGAAATCGCCGGTGGTGCATTTCAACACCGGCTGCATCGAGTCGCTGGAAACCGCCGTTCGGGCCCAAGGGGTGCCCTATCGCCGGATGATGAGCGGCGCCGGCCACGACTCTGTGTACGTTTCGCGGGTGGCGCCGACCGCGATGATCTTCATCCCCTGTCGCGATGGCATCAGCCACAATGAGGCCGAATATGCCACACCCGAGCACTGTGCGCTGGGCTGCCAGGTGTTGCTGGAAGCCATGCTCGAGAAAGCTGGAATGGCCACGGCATGATGCTCTCATGACCGCTAGGTTCTGTCCGAAAACTGTCTGCGCTTGCCCATGCGGCGTTAAAAATCATCTCAAAATGCTCATTTACATCCCCGTAAACTCGCACGCGAGCCCGGTCCGTTTCTCGATGATTTTTGCCTTGCCTGGACTTCGCTCGCCGACTTTTCAGACAGAACCTAAACTACGGAGATGACCAGGGAGCAAGGCATCGTCCAAGGAAGGTGTTCCTCTGCCGATAAAAAATGGAGGCTGCGGTTATGGCACAGGCAAACTGGCGGCTTGAAGGTCGATGGATCAAGAATTGCAACTGCGCATTTGGTTGTCCCTGCGATTTCAATGCTCCCCCGACCCATGGGGAATGTTGGGGGTTTCTGGGCATGCAGATCGACAACGGGTTTTTCGAGGATGTCCGCCTGGACGGTCTGGGATTCTTTGTCGTCGTGCATTTCCCGGGGCCGCTTCACGAAGGCAACGGCGAGGCTCAGCCGCTCATCGATGAACGGGCCAGCCCGGAACAGCGCGAGGCATTGTTCGCCATCATGTCGGGGGAGCACTCGGACGAAGGCACGCTGTTCCACATCTTCAGCCTGATCGTGACCAAGATGCACGATCCCATATTCACCCCGATCTCGGTCGAATTCGACCAGGAAGCGCGGACGGCCCGTCTCGACATTCCCGGTGTGCTCGAAAGCGATGTGGAGCCGATCAAGAACCCGGTAACCGGCGAGCCGCATCGGATACGTGTCGTGATGCCCGAAGGGTTCGAGCATCTTGAAGGCGAGGTCGCCGCGGCGAATATCCAGAGTAGCGGAGCGATCGCCTTCACTACCACCGGGTCGCACAGTACGCTGGCGCATGTGGTGCAGACACCGCAAGGGGTGGCGGCGTAGTGCGGTGAAGTCGGCGCTCTAGCGATGAGCACTTCGACGATGGAAAGCGTACTGCGGCGCGACCGGCTGCTGGTGATTACCGGGCTGAGCGTCGTCATTGCCTTGTGCTGGGGCTATCTGCTCGTGGAGGCCGCGTCCATGGCGAGGGTGGGCACCATGCTGATGCCCATGAGCCTTGCACCCTGGACGTTGGCCGAAGCGGGTCTGATGCTGGTTATGTGGGTGGTGATGATGGCAGCGATGATGTTGCCTAGTGCCGCGCCGATGATCCTGTTGCACGTCACCATATCACGCCGGTGTCGGGCGCGTGGACAGGGAGCCTTGACCTCGGGCATCTTCGCTTCGGGATATCTCGTGATCTGGGTGCTGTTCAGCGTGCTGGCGGTTGCGTTGCAGTACGCGTTGGAGCGCGTCGCGCTGCTCTCGCCGATGATGACGATGACCAGCCTGATTGCGGCTGGCGTGGTGTTGATCGGAGCGGGAATCTACCAGTGGACGCCGTTGAAATACGCTTGCCTTCGGCACTGCCGCTCGCCTCTGGACTTCATGCTGACGCAGTGGCGCAAGGGAGCGGGAGGTGCCTTCATGATGGGCCTGCGGCACGGCATGTACTGTGTCGGCTGCTGCTGGGTGCTGATGCTGCTGCTGTTCGTCGGCGGCGTCATGAACCTGGTCTGGATCGCCGGCCTGGCGCTTTGGGTGTTGGTCGAAAAATTGGCCCCTGCAGGGCATTGGCTGGGACGCGGTTTGGGCGTGGTGCTGGTTGGCTGGGGAGGTGCCACCCTGTGGGTGGCGCTCCCCTGGTGAGACCCAGAGGCTCTATGGCTGACAGATCACGCAGTTGCGACCGTCACTCTTGGCCTGGTAAAGGTGCCGATCCGCGGTTTCCAGCAACTGGTCGGGGGTGGCGCCTTGCTTGTTTGGCGTCGCGCTGGCTACGCCGATGCTCAGGCTGATGCAATCGTGTGTGTCGGAAAAGGCGTGGGGTATTGCCAGATCCAGAACGGCTGCGTGGATTCTACGTGCCACGGCTAGTGCGCCATGGAGGTCGGTATCGGACAAAACACAGACGAATTCTTCGCCGCCGTAACGCGCCACCAGATCGGAAGCCCGAGATACTGTCTGAGTGAGGGCTCGGGCCACATCGCGCAGACAATCGTCTCCCATGACGTGACCGTAGTTGTCGTTGAAGGCCTTGAAGTTATCGATGTCCATGAACAGGATCGACAGTTCTTGACCCGAGCGTTTGGCGCGGCGCCACTCCTCGGAGAGAAAGGCATCGAAACGGCGCCGGTTGGCGATGCCCGTCAGCCCATCGATGGTGGATATCTGGTGCAAGTGGTCACGTTGGTTCAGGCCTCGCTGGAAGGCATTCAACAGATCGTCCAGACCTTCCACCAGATGGCCCAGTTCATCGTTGGCATGGTGTTTGAGTCGGGGCTTTGGCCAGTTTCCCGGCCGTTGTGGGTCGACCTCCGAGATGGCCGCATGCACCTTGAGCAACGGACGTGTTATCAGGAAATAGAACGCCATCACGACCAGGGCGGCAATCGCAAGGGCTTTCACCACACTTAGCGTGAAGATGAGCAGGCCCCGTTCAAGGAAGGAGCGACCAAGACTGTCGAGTGCTAGCGTCAGCTCGATTTCCCCCACTGGCTCGGGAGGTATGCCGCTGCCCATCTCATACTCGAGAATGCCAGCATAGTGGATGATGTCTCCGAATAACGCGCTCGAGAACCAGCCGGCCCCGGTGTCACGCTGCAGTTCGCGCCGGGCCATGGTGCGGCCGAAATCATCGCGCAGCTCTACCCGCTTCACGTCACCGCCTTCGAACAGACCATTCGCCACTTGCTGCGCCAGGTCCGGATTGAGCTGAAAGGCTGCTTCGGCCGCGGTACCGTCCACCAACTCGAGCAGCTTTCGAGTCTGCACCTGCACTTCTTCTCGCATGATGCGCACGTCTGTCGTCAGCTCGGCCATGCCGGCGAGAATGCTCAGCAGCACGGCGATGATCAGGGTCAACACTGCCTGTTTGGCGGTAATGCCTCGCCAGCGTGAGATACCCTTGCGCCGGCCCGTCGGAACGAAATCGCTCATGGCTCCCGCTCCCACTGCCTCAGCACACGCTCGCGAATGCGCTCGTAATGGCCTTCGCTACGTAGCGTATCCAGCGATGTCTGAAGACGCGTCAATATGGTTTCAGGCACTGAGAGGTGGCAGGCCAGGTACATTTCCGCTTGGTTGAAAGTGAATAGTCGTTCTATCGATACCCCGGCCTCGGCGGCGATATGACGGGCAACCGTTTCACTGCTGACCCAGACGTCGATCAGACCGGCCTCCAGGCGTGAGATATTCTCCCGGTCGGCGGCGGTGACCAATATCGGCACACCACTATTCTCGACGAAACGACCCACGGCATCCCCCCGGAAGCTGCCGACGCGCAGGTTTTCCAGTTCGCTTAGACGGCTTGCCTGGATATCGATGTCGGTCAAGGCAAAGGCGGCCCAGTCGGTCACGACAAGTGGTCCGACCCACTGAAAAAGGGATTCGCGCTCCGGTGTTCGGGCCGTGGAAAAAACGCAGTGGTGCTCACGAAGCTGCGCTTCGGTATAGGCCCTTGCCCACGGCAAGAGACGAAAGGTGGCCGAGAGGTTTGCCTCGTCCAATGTCGCTTCGAGGAGGCGCGTGGAAAAGCCGTCGATATTGCCGGCCGAGTTGACGAAATTGAATGGCGGGTACTCTTCCGTATTGAAGATCAGTGTCCCTGCTTGGGAGAAAGGGGATAGCAGAAGCAGGGGGATGACCATTAACGGTGCCAGTCGTTGACCGATCCTAACCGTCTTTTTCTTCATCGATGCTCCGAGATGACTTCGATGACACCCTGCTCACGCAGTCTGTCCAGAGCCGCCTGCATGGCGTCAACCAAACGGTCCTCCGTGTCCCGGTGCAGTGCGAAGTATAGATACGATTCACTCAAGGTATATATGGACTCGAAATCGTCATTATTCAGCCCGTTTTCCTCCATGAGCCAGAAGGCGACGTCTTCGCTGTAGGCCCATAAATCGACCCGGCCTCGGTTGAGCATTTTCATGGCGCTGACATTGGATATCGCACTAAGAATCTTTTCTTGATCAACACCCGATTCGAGCAGGCGTTGGGCGCCGATATCTTCGCGAATGACCGCCACTTGATAGTTCGACCGGTTGAGGTCTTCGATGGAAGCAATGTCGATATTTCGGTCCCGGCGTGCGAGCAACGTCACCCGGTCCCGGACAATGGGGCCTACCCACTTGAACAGTGTCTCGCGTGATGTCGTGCGTGTGGTGGAAAACAGCACCGTGTTGGGCTCTTTAAGGGCCGTATCGTATCCCCGAGCCCAAGGCAGGATGCGAATGTCATCATGGCTCAGGTCGGAGTCGGTTGCTTCGAATATGGCGGTCAGTACATCAACGGAAATGCCTTGCACTTCCCCATTTCTCTTGAAGTTATAGGGAGGATATTCTTCCGTAATATAGGTTAGGCCGTTCAAATCTGCGGATGCGGTCGTTGCGACCAGCAGGCAGCATGCGAGCCATGAAGACTTTTTCATTCCCTTTCCCGCCCAAGCTTATTAGTTATAGTTGATATATATAGAGAGCCACACTCTCAGCTTGGCCTCCTTTTTGATGAGTACCGTTTCAACATAAATCAGGGCTTTCCTGCTGTCATCCCTGAAATTCAGTATCGAATGAGATAGTGGCGGGTGTGACATACTTGTGACGAAAATCCTTGGCCGCAGAAACTGAGTGCAACACCTGACCATTCCGGTAAGGTGTTGCCTCCATGGCCTATTCAGAACTCAGCATCGAAGAACGCGCCACGATCCAGGTCAGCCATGCGCAAGGCATGAGCAT
>NZ_BMXS01000024.1 GCF_014651875.1 Litchfieldella qijiaojingensis | reverse complement strand
TGAGAAAGTCCTCTCGGCTCAGCATGGCGCGGTCCTTACAGGTTTGGTCACCAGCAAGGAAAGGTCATGCGGGTCGGGGGGACAATCTGTTTTGATGATTTACGGACTTATAGCTCCGGCGTCGACACGTCAACCTGCGCCGCAGCCGGGCGGTGGCCGAGTCGCTACTGGCGATCACCGAGATTCCCAAGCTCAAGCGAACCCTGAAAGGGTTGAAGCGTCACTCCCGTGCCACCAGCCGGCTGCGCGATCTCGATGTGTTCCTGGACGACCTGTCCCGCTCGACCTCCCTCGAAGCGCCATCGGTACGCGGTGCGCTTACGGCCTTTCTGCGCCAACAGACCCGCAAGGAACACCAAGCTCTGAGCTCCCGGTTACGCCAGCCCGCTTATCACGAAGAAATGAAGCGGTGGCAACACACCATCGGCTCGAAACAGTTGTCGCGGCACTTGTCGGCAATCGAGCCCGATGCGATTCGCGGCGTGCTGCACCAGCGCCTTGCCCGGCACGACGCCGAACTGGCCTCCCTCGGCCCAGATTCGCCTGACACCGACCTGCACCAGCTACGCAAGACGGTGAAGCGCATCCGCTACCTGGCGGAGCTGGAACCGATGGAACATCGCGGTCTGATCGACCGGCTCAAGGATCACCAGGCGCGGCTCGGCGATTTTCAGGACCTCTGCACCCAGCTCCAACTCCTCGATGCCTTTGCCGCCTCACCCGACGCCCAGGCCATACCGGAGGACGATGCCACCAGCCTGGCCACCTGGGTGGAAACGCTCACACGTCGCAAGGCAGAACTACGAAAAGAGATATTGAGGTTAGAGTCGTTGGTATGAAGTGGTGCCGTCAGCGTGCTAAACGCAAGAGCACGTGGAATGCGCAGGATGGCGAAACCAGGAGCATCCCGACCGCGGGCGACGAGCCATCGGGGCTCCCGGTGTGAACTTGATCACCCTCCGCCCAAGCGAAAATTGAGCATTTGCAGACCACTGAGCTCAATTTGCGACTCTGTCGAAAACACCGGATGCCCAATGACCCTGACAGCGACCACCGCTTCCGCACCATGGTATCGCACGACAACCGAGGCGCTGGACTGAGTGCTCAGCGGGGCCAGCCAACCATAGTCGGTATCCACCACCTCCACGACAGAGAAACCGCTGGACCGCAGCCTCTCTTCAACAGCGCCTTTCACCGCCACACCGTAGTAGAAAAACAGACCGCCATAGGCAATGGCGACGAAGACAAGAAGTGACACCAGTTTTTTCATGATTACCGTACCTGAATGTGGCGTGTTACAAGTCGCAGGGGTGTAGCTTACCATCAGTCCGTCGTCCTGCTCCTGGACTCATACCCGTTGACCAGCACAAAGCGGCTGCCTCCCCCGGGGCCTGGCAGAAATGGCACTGGCTCACGCCATCGAGAACAAGGTCGAGGCAGCCTATCGGCGAGGGGATTTATTCGAAAAGCGACATGAGCTATTCGATGGAAAGGCGAATAGATGAGTCAATCGCCTTTCGCATCTGCGTCGACCATTGATGTGAGTCGCGAGTCACAAGTTCTCCGATAAAGCGCCGCCAACTCCGCGGCCTTGAGATCCTCATGCCACTTTGCCGCATGCGTCCGTGCCCTGATGGACAGCTCGGTGCGATGCTCCCGGTCGTCGATCAGTCGGTTGACCTTGGTGGCGAAGTCATCGGTGTTCTCGTTGGCGACCAGGCAGCCCTCGCCATCGATCAGTATGTCCAGAGTGCCCATCACCGCAGTCGATACCACCGGGGTGCCCAGCGCCATGGCTTCCAGCAAGACAAGCCCCTGGGTCTCGGTGCGCGAGGCGAAAACGAATAGATCGGCGGCGCGATAGGCAGACTGCAACTGGCCGTCGCGCCCCAGATAGCCCATGAAGTGCACCGAGGCTTCCACCCCGTGCCGCCTGGCCTGCTGCCTTAGCTCGGCCTGGGCCGGGCCCTCGCCGGCAATGAGCAGCAGTGTCTCGGGATGACGCTCAAGTACCGCCGGCAGCATCTCGATCAGAAAGCCGATGTTCTTCTCCCGCGCGGCACGACCGACGAACAACAACAGCGGGACCTCGGTGGGCAGCAGATGCATCTGGCGAAAGTCATGCCGTGGCTCGGCGCAGAAGCTGTCCAGACCGATGCCGGTGGAGATCACCTCAATGTGGCCATTGACACCGTAGCGTCTCAGCGTAGCGTCCATGGCGCGAGAGGGGGCCACCAGGGCGTCCACCTGGCGGCACTGGCGTACAGAGAGGCGCCTGGCCGCCCAGCGCAACATACCCGAGGGCAGCCAGCGAACATAGTGGTGCAGGTACTCCTCAAACAGGGTGTGGTAGGTCGCGATAACCGGAATGCCCAACCGTCGCCCCATCGCCACACCAGCGTAGTGCGCCACGAAGGGGGTGTGCACGTGAATCAGATCGAAGCCTTCATCGGCCAGTTCGGGCTGCAGCGCTAGGACGTGCCGATGGTGCATCCAGCGATCCTCGGGGTCCCCCGGCACACCTCGGGAGGGGATGCGTATGACGCCGGGTTCAGCTACCTGGCCGACGGGATAGGTGGGGCAGATCAGTGTCACCGTGTGGCCAAGCCGCGACAGCGCCTCGCGGAAGCTGGCGATAGAGGTCGAAACACCATTGACCCGCGGAAAGTAGACATCCGAGATCATCAGTATCTTCATGCGTACCCCCCGCAGCCTTGGGGGAGAGGCATGGCGTTCAATGCGGGCGCCGGTTCTGCTTGATGGCTCGCTCCCAGTCACGCTTGCGCTGCCCGGCCATGGCGGTGCCGTTCACCGGATGCGTCAGGAACTCGGTTTCCTCGTCGCTGAGCGGCTCGCGTTTCTTATGGGCCATGTCGTATCCTCGCTGCCGTGTTCACGCCGACACTAGATTTTGTCCGAAAACTGCCTGCGCTCGACCATACAGCGTTAAAAATCAGCTCGAAATGCTCATTTACACCCACGTAAACTCCGCTTTCTCGCTGATTTTTGCCTTGTCTGGCCATCGCTCGGCGACTTTTCGTACAAACCCTAGAAGGCGGTTGTTTCAGCGGGGTGACGCTTGTGTGGCCAAGTGATTAATTTGGCCTCAGAGATTGGCCAGGACGGTTTCGTCGACTCCTGTCATGTCGATGCCGAGGTACCTATCACACTATCGTTGGCGATCAACGCGACTCTCTTGCTGCGAATGCCCATGCCGCCGCCTGAGGCGCCCATGTCCGTGCCCAGTGCGCGGGTGAACTCTGCGTTGCTATCGGCCAGCATGGTAAAGGCCTAGCGGTTCTGAGCCTTCTGCCAGGCATCGAGTACGAAGGCATCGCCCACCGCTGTGCAGGCGTGGTGTCCAACGATTACTGGGTAAGATCACTACGGACCTCTCAATCCCAACTTAGTCCCCACAGCCCAAAACGCAGAAGGGGAACCAAGCTAAGTGCTTGATTCCCCTTCAAAATCCTGTGGCGGAGAGGGAGGGATTCGAACCCTCGAAGCCTTTCGACTTACACACTTTCCAGGCGTGCTCCTTCGACCACTCGGACACCTCTCCACATTGTGGTTCCCCAGGCACGCTTGGCGCCCCTCAAGAACGGCGCAAATGGTAGCGATCTAACCCCGCGATTGCAAGCCGTTTTTTGCGTGACGGCCGGCTCATGCCTCGGGCAGCACGGCATAGTCACCACAGGCTTCCAGGCACAGCCGCTTTCCGCAGTAGAGCCGTTGCAGCAGTGTGATGCGCCCTTTGCCGCGCTCATCGAGCCGCTCAGCGAGGGTAGCGGCTGCATGTCGGTCCTGGGGACAGCATTCCAGCCGATAGTCACCGCGAACCGGGGCGAGGAAGCGCTGGCTAGCCTCGGCCACGACCACGTCCTGTTGGCGTTGTCGAGCGCGCAACCAGAGGGTGACCCAGCACCAGCCGATCAACGTGGTCTGGGCATTGAGCGAGCCGCCGAAGCCAGTGCCCTTGTCGTTGAGGTTGGGAGCGAGTGTCAGCTCCCAGACCAGCGTGTCGTCCTGCCACGCCATGCCTTCGAGCCCCAGGTGAGGAAGCAGTGGAATCGCCTCTTCGAGCCAGGTCTGGAAGGCTGCGAGGTCATCCCCCTGCCCCGCTTCGGGCAGCGGCAGGCGTGGGTGGGGAACGCCGACGGTGCGCATCACTGGCTCCTCAATTCCAACGCTCGACGAAGGCCTCGGGATCGCGGCTGGGCAGGGGTTTGTGGCGTCCGCCGATCTGGCCAAGGTAGAGGAAGGCGACGATCTCGTCGTGCTCGCCGAGCCCCAGCCCCTTGTGCACCGTCGGGTCGAAGGCGTAGTGACCGGTGCGCCACATCGCGCCAAGCCCTTGGGCATAGGCGGCCAGCATCATGGCATGGGCGGCGCAACCGGCGGAGATCACCTGCTCGAGCTTGGGCACCTTGGGCAACTCGGGAGTGACCTTGGCGATCACGGCGATGATCATCGGTGCGCGCTTGGGTTTCTTGCGCGCCGCGTCCAGGCTGGCGTCGTCGATATGCGGATTCTCACGGTATTCGGCCTCGGCGAATAGCTCGCCAAGTCGGTCGAGCCCCGGCCCCGAGAACTCGATGAAACGCCAGGGCGTCAGTTCCTTGTGGTCCGGTGCGCGCAGGGCGGCGCGATAGAGGGCATCGAGTTGTTCGGCATTGGGCGCGGGGCCCATCAACTTGCCCATCGAGCTGCGTTCGTGCAACAGCGTCATCGCATCCATCGAAATCTCCTGACGTTGGCTGAGTCGAGAATATTTCTCAGCTTACCGCAGCCGGTTACTGCCGGGCCAGACGCAACGGCTCGGGTGGCCGCTCGCCGGGCGTGCCGCGCCAAGGGCTGATATCCAGCCCGCCACGCCGCACATAGCGCGCCAGCACCAGTAACCGTTCGGGTCGGGCGCGCTCCATCAGGTCGACAAAAATGTGCTCCACGCAGTGCTCGTGGAAGTCCTGATGCTGACGATAGGACACCAGATACTTGAGCAAGCCCTCGCGATCAAGGCGTGGGCCACGGTAATGGATCATCACGCTGCCCCAGTCGGGTTGGCCAGTGACCGGACAGTTGGACTTGAGCAGATGCGAATACAGGGTTTCCGCGACGATCTCCTCACCCACCGTGAGCAGTTCGGGGTTGGGCGAGTAGTCATGGATCTCGATATCCAGATCGTCGAGGCACTCGCCGGGCAGGCGCCGGGGAACGAGGCATTCATCGTCGACACCGAACAAATCGGTGACCACCGGCGCTCCGGCCGCCGCGGAAAGATCGCGCTCGAGCGTTTCGATTACCTTGTCACGGCTATCGAAGCGAGTCTGGTTGAAGCTATTGAGATACAGCTTCCACGACTTCGACTCGATCAGATTGGGCGACGAGGCCGGCAGCCGGAAGCGCGCCACCGCCACCACCGGCTTGCCCTTGGCATCCAGCCAGGAAAGTTCGAAGGCGTGCCACTCATCCTCGCCCTCGAACGGCAAGGCGTCATCGCGAATGCCTAGCGGCACGCGATTGGCTGCGCGAGCGATGGGGTACAGCAGCCCGGCATCGTAATGCTCGGGATAGGCGGACTCGCGCCCCAACGGCGCACCCTGCAGTGTTTCAGGTCGTTCAGTGCTCATGCTAGCTCCGGATGCCCTGCCCTCGCTCCAACATCCACAACGCCACACCGAACAATACCACGATGAAGGCTACGATGGCGGCCATCGCCAGGCCTACCGGAATGTCCGATACACCGAGGAAGCCATAGCGGAAGACATTGACCATGTACAGGATGGGATTGAGCATCGACACCCCCTGCCACAGGCCCGGCAACAGCGAGATCGAGTAGAAGACCCCGCCCAGATAGGTCAGCGGCGTGAGCACGAAGGTCGGCACGATGGAAATATCGTCGAACTTGTTGGCCAGCAGCGCGTTGATGAAGCCACCAATGGAGAACAACGCTGCGGTGAGCACCACCACGCCAACGGTCAACAATGGATGTTGGACGCTGAGACGAGTGAACAGCAGCGACACCAGGGTGACGATCAGCCCCACGCCCAGGCCACGTACCATGCCGCCGATCACGAAGCCTGCCAGAATCACCCAGTTAGGCATCGGCGAGACCATCATCTCCTCCACGCTGCGCTGGAACTTGTTGGAGAAGAACGAGGAAGCAACATTGGAGTAGCTGTTGGTTATCACTGCCATCATGATCAGCCCCGGGACGATGAAGTCCATGTAGCTGAAACCATCCATGTGACCGATCCGCGAGCCGATCAAGCTGCCGAAGATGATGAAGTACATGGTCATGGTGATCGATGGCGGCAGCAGGGTCTGCGGCCAGATGCGAGTGAAGCGCTTGATCTCCTTGACCACCAACGTCCACAAGGCGATAGCGATCTGCATTGGACTCATCGGCGGCCCCCGGTACCGGTGTGGGAAGTCTCCACTTTGGCCGCTACCTCTCCACTATCGATCTGACGTACCGGCGGGACACGAGCGCCGCCGCCATTGGCGTCTTCCACCATCGACACGAACATCTCCTCCAGGCGGTTGGCACGGTTACGCATCGACACCACCGACAGCCCCTGTTCGGTAAGCTGGGTGAAAGCGTCGTTGAGCTTCTGGCCACGCTTGACTGAAATCGCGAGCTGGTTGCTTTCGACCTGCTGAACCTCGAAGCCCTCGATCACCGGCGGCTTGTCGACGGGCCGGGCCAGGTCGAGCAGGAAGGTTTCGGTATTGAGCTGCGCCAGCAAGCCGCGCACGCTGGTGTTCTGCACGATCTCGCCATGGTTGATGATGGCGATGTTGCGGCACAGGCTCTCGGCTTCCTCGAGATAGTGAGTGGTGAGGATGATGGTGGTGCCCTCCTCGCGATTGATGCGCCGCATGTAATCCCACATGCTGCGCCGAAGCTCGATATCGACCCCGGCGGTGGGCTCGTCGAGAATCAGCAACTTGGGACGGTGCATCAGGGCGCGGGCGATCATCAGACGACGTTTCATGCCACCTGAGAGCATTCGCGCACTGCCCTTGCGCTTGTCCCATAACCCCAAGTCCTTGAGCAGGCGCTCGGCCCGTGGCTTGGCTTCGCGCATCGGCATGCCGTAGTAACCGGCCTGGGCGTGGATGATGTCCTCGACCTTCTCGAACTGGTTGAAGTTGAATTCCTGAGGAACCACGCCGAGATGGTATTTGGCGCGCGCGAAGTCCTTATCGATGTCGACGCCGAACACCGACACCTTGCCGGCGGTCTTCTGCACCAGGGAGCAGACGATACCCAAAGTGGTGGATTTGCCGGCACCGTTGGGGCCCAGCAGGGCGAAGAAGTCGCCTTGAGCGACGTCGAGGTCGATACCCTTCAAGGCATGGAAGCCGTTGCCATAGATCTTGGTCAGGCCACGAATGGACAGTGCCGGTTCGGCCATCGGATCACCTGTCATCCAAAATGGAAAAAACGATTAGGACCCTAAAGATGCGGTCGAATGGAAAAAATTCAATGCTCGCGGCGATCATCACCGGAAAGAACGAGGGGAGAAATGACAATTTGGAGCGGGAAACGAGATTCGAACTCGCGACCCTCGCCTTGGCAAGGCGATGCTCTACCACTGAGCTATTCCCGCTTGTCGGTCAGGTACCAGGTGCCCGGTGGCGTCCCATAGGGGGTTCGAACCCCTGTTCCCGCCGTGAAAGGGCGGTGTCCTGGACCACTAGACGAATGGGACGCATGAAACCGGAGTTTGGAGCGGGAAACGAGATTCGAACTCGCGACCCTCGCCTTGGCAAGGCGATGCTCTACCACTGAGCTATTCCCGCGAATGACACCCTGGTCTTGCCTTACTGCAACCCTCGGCACGGAGGTGGCGTCCCATAGGGGGTTCGAACCCCTGTTCCCGCCGTGAAAGGGCGGTGTCCTAGGCCACTAGACGAATGGGACATTCCTTGGAGTGGGATAACGTGATTCGACCGGGCTGGCGCTCCAGCTCGCGACCCTCACGTCGGCCTACTCCCCCCACCGAAGTGGGAGTTTGGAGCGGGAAACGAGATTCGAACTCGCGACCCTCGCCTTGGCAAGGCGATGCTCTACCACTGAGCTATTCCCGCATGCCGATGCATTGCCGAGACAGTGGCGTCCCATAGGGGGTTCGAACCCCTGTTCCCGCCGTGAAAGGGCGGTGTCCTGGACCACTAGACGAATGGGACGCATCGCTTGCCTCAACAAGGTGGCGCGTATGTTACTGAGCGCCCTGAAAGCTGTCAAGCGACCTTACCGGGCGAGACTTTCGAGCCCAGCACGCTATGCTGGAAATGATCCTCCATTTCGTAGTTGGATGGGGGCATCGCCCAGAATCGGGATTCGGAAGGACAGCACGGAGAAACGCCATGCGCAAGAAAGTCGAGAAAAGCGACGCCGAGTGGCGCAGCCTACTCACCCCCGAGCAATACCGGGTGACTCGCGAAAGGGGGACCGAACGTCCTTTCAGCGGCGACCATCAGGTCAGCGACGAACATGGCATCTACCATTGCGTGTGCTGCCATGTGCCGCTGTTCGAAAACGAGCACAAGTTCGATGCCGGTTGCGGCTGGCCCAGCTTCGACCGCCCCCTGACCCGTTCGTCAGTGGCGGAGCATCCTGACACCTCTCACGGCATGGTTCGCACCGAGGTGGTCTGTGCGCGCTGCGACGCCCATCTCGGCCATGTCTTCCCGGATGGCCCGCCCGACACCACGGGCTTGCGCTATTGCATCAACTCGGTGGCCATCGACTTCCACGCGGGAGAGTGACACCGCCATCTCCAGCCGTACGACAGCCGCGTCAATCCGGTCGTCCATCTGGTAATATGGGCGACCGTTTTCATTGCGTGCAGGAGAATGACGATGCTCGGCTGGTTCCCGGGACACATGAACAAGGCGCGTCGCCAGATCAAGGACGCCCTGCCGGAAATCGACGTGGTGCTGGAAGTCCTCGATGCGCGCCTGCCCTACTCCAGCGCCAACCCCATGCTGGCCGAACTGACCGAGCACAAGCCGGTGCTGAAGATACTTTCGCGGGCCGACCTGGCCGACCCTGAGCGCACGCGCGAATGGGTGGCGCATTTCGACACACTGACCGATACTCGTGCGCTAGCGGTGACCACTACCAATGCCCGCGAGCTAAAGCGCATCCCCCGGTTATGTCATGAACTCGCTGGCCAGATACGCGCCGACCGCGACGTGCGGGTGATGGTGATGGGCATTCCCAATGTCGGCAAGTCGACGCTGATCAATGGCCTGGCCGGGCGCAAGATCGCCAAGACCGGCAACGAGCCGGCGGTGACCAAGCGCCAGCAGAAAGTGCGCATCGACGGTCGCGTGGCGCTGATCGACACCCCGGGGGTGCTGTGGCCGAAGATCGAGGATCAGGCCAGTGCCTATCGCCTGGCTGCCAGCGGCGCGATTCGCGATACCGCCATGGACTACCTGGACGTGGCGGTGATCACCGCCGCCGAGCTGGCCAGACGCTACCCCGAAGCGTTGATGGCGCGTTACACGCTGAAGACATTGCCGCCCTATGCGCCCCATCCCGATACCGAGCGGGTCGAGGCCGATGGCCCGCCACGTCCGGACCTGATGGCCATGGCCGGCTTCGATGGTACCGCCATCGTGCGTGAAATCGCGGCCAAGCGTGGCGGCCTGCGCCCGGGTGGCGAGGTCGACCTGCACCGCGGTGCCGAGGTGCTGCTGCACGAGCTGCGCAACGGCAAGCTCGGGCCGATCACCCTGGAGACGCCGGCGGACATTCCGCCCCCTGCCGCCGAAAGTGACGACGCCACCTCCGATACCGACGACGCCCAGCCCCATAACGCTAACTGAGTTGACGGACACTTTATGGACACCCCGACCTCGATCAGGAAATCGCACAAGCTCGATAACGTCTGTTATGACATCCGCGGGCCGGTGCTCGACCACGCCAAACGCCTCGAAGACGAAGGCCAGCGCATCTTGAAGCTGAATATCGGCAACCCCGCGCCGTTCGGCTTCGAAGCCCCGGAAGAGATCCTTCAGGACGTAATGCGCAACCTGCCCACCGCTCAAGGCTACTGCGACTCCAAGGGGCTGTATTCGGCACGCAAGGCGGTGATGCAGGAGTGCCAGCGCAAGGGCATCCCCAGCGTCGGCGTCGAGGACATCTACATCGGCAACGGCGTTTCCGAGCTGATCGTGATGGCCATGCAGGCACTGCTCAACGATGGCGACGAAGTGCTAATCCCGGCACCCGACTATCCGCTGTGGACCGCTGCCGCCAACCTCTCCGGTGGTCGCCCGGTGCACTACCTATGCGACGAGCAGGCCGACTGGGCACCGGACATGGCCGACATTCGCTCCAAGGTTACCAGTCACACCCGTGCCATCGTGCTGATCAACCCCAACAACCCCACCGGCGCCGTCTACCCGCCGGAGGTGATTCGCGAGCTGCTGGACATCGCTCGCGAACACCGCCTGGTGGTGTTCTCCGACGAGATCTACGACAAGATCCTCTATGACGACGCCGAGCATGTCTCCACCGGCGCCCTGGCCAGCGATGACCAGTTGGTGGTGACGATGAACGGGCTGTCCAAGAGTTATCGCTGTGCCGGCTTCCGCAGTGGCTGGATGATCCTCTCCGGCACGGTGGCCAGGCACCAGGCGGCGGATTTCGTTCAAGGCCTCAACATGCTGGCCTCGATGCGTCTGTGCGCCAACGTCCCTGCCCAGCATGCCATCCAGACGGCCCTAGGCGGATATCAATCGATCAATGACCTGATCCTGCCTGGCGGACGGTTGCGCGCACAACGCGACATCACCGTCGAGAAGCTCAATACCATCCCCGGCGTGTCCTGCGTGACGCCCAAGGGTGCGCTTTATGCCTTCCCGCGGCTCGATCCCAAGGTCTACAACATTCACGACGACGAAAAGCTGGTGCTCGACCTGCTGCTACAGGAGAAGATCCTGCTGGTTCAGGGCACCGCCTTCAACTGGCCAGAACCTGACCATGTGCGCATCGTGACCTTGCCCTGGGCCGAACAGCTCGGCGACGCGCTGGACCGCTTCGCCCGCTTCCTGGAGCGTTACCGTCAATGAGGTGCCAACTCGTCCACAAGAAAACGCGGAATGAATCGACGAGCGGCACAGACATTTATTCAGTGTTTCCCCTAGCTTGAAACCCTAGGCCGTTGACCGTATCTAAACATGCAGTTTTGGTAATGGGTCCCGTTTCGACCGTCTCAGGAGATACACCGACATGATGCGAATCCTTCTTTTCCTGGCCACCAACCTGGCGGTCATCATCGTGGCCAGCATTACCCTGCGCCTGCTGGGGGTCGCACCCTATCTCACCGAGCAAGGCATCAACTTCAATGCCCTGCTGATCTTCTGCTTCATCTTCGGCATGGCCGGCTCGATGGTATCGCTGTTCATCTCCAAGTGGATGGCCAAGCGCTCGACCGGCACCCAGGTCATCGAACAACCACGCAACGCTACCGAGAAGTGGCTGCTGGACACCGTTGCCGAGCTCTCTCGCGAGGCCGGCATCAAGACGCCGGAAGTGGGGATCTTCCCCGCTCAGCAGTCCAACGCCTTCGCCACCGGCTGGAACAAGGACGACGCCCTCGTCGCCGTCTCCGCCGGACTGCTCAACCGTATGCGCCCCGAAGAAGTGCGTGCGGTACTGGCCCACGAGATCGGCCACGTGGCCAATGGCGACATGGTGACCCTGGCGCTGATCCAGGGGGTGCTCAATACCTTCGTGATGTTCTTCGCCCGCGTCATCGCTCACTTGGTCGACAATTTCCTGCGCAGCCGCAGCGATAGTGGCGGCCTGGGCTTCATGGGCTACTTCGTGGTAGTGATCGTCGCCGAGATCGTCTTCGGCCTGATCGCTTCGGCGATCGTCGCCTGGTTCTCACGCTTCCGCGAGTACCGCGCCGATGCCGCCGGCGCCAAGCTGGCTGGCAGCGGCGCCATGATCAACGCCCTGGCCAGGCTCAAGGCCGAGACCGAGATACCCGATCAAATGCCGGATACCCTGACGGCCTTCGCCATCACCACCGGCCAGACCCGCAAGATCATGGAGCGGTTGTTTGCCAGCCACCCGCCGCTGGACGACCGGATTCGCGCCCTGAAGGAATCGGCATATCGTCAGTAATGGCTGCGGGCTACGAGCTACGGGCAACCAAACGCTCGAAGCTCGATGCTGGCGCGCAGCCACTGATCAGCTCATCGTCACCCTGAACCCCACCGCCGTCAGCCAGGGGGCGAGCTCGGCCGCACCGGGCTTGAGCTCCACTTCCAGAGTCGAGAACTCACGACGCAGGGGGTAATGGGCACGACAATGGTCGAAACCGGTCGCCATGCCTTGGCGGCGGGACTCTCTTCCCAGCGAGTCGACGTCACGGCGAACGTCGTAGCAGGTGCGCACGCAGAGCCGCAGTGCCTCCCAGACATCGTAACCGGCATCCAGCGTCAGGCGCGGTAACGCAGGCGGCGGCGCCAGGTCGGCGAGATAATGGCGCAGCGGCAGGCCGAGATACTCCATCAGGGCTTGATAGACCTGCTCGGTCCCGCGCATCTTGCCATCGAGACTATGACCAGCGATATGTGGAGTGGCGATATCCACTAGCCGCCACAGGGTCTCATCGATGGCCGGTTCGTGCTCCCAGACATCGAGGATGGTGGTGAGGTCGCCGTGCTGTTCCAGGCGCTCGCACAACGCCTCGCCGTCGAGACAATCGCCACGTCCGGCATTGAGCAATATCGTACCCGGTTCGAGAGCGGCAATGCGCGTGGCATCGAGCAGGTGATAGGTGGCATGCGCCCCGCTGCGTACCAGGGGCGTATGCAGACAGACGATGTCCACTGCTTCGAGCAAGGTATCCAGATCGACGAAAGCGTCGCTGCCTTCGACCTTCGCTCTGGGCGGGTCGCATAGCAGGCACTCCACGCCAAGCGCCGCGAGCCGCCGGTGTAGCCGTCCACCGACATTGCCGACTCCGACGATGCCCACTCGATGCGTGTCGAGCGCCACCCCCTTCCGCTCGCAGACCAGCAACAGGCTGGAAAGCACGTAATCGACCACCGCCTCGGCGTTGCAGCCCGGGGCACTGGCAAAGCCGATGCCTCGCGCTTCCAGTGCCCGCCGATCGACATGGTCGGTGCCGATGGTACAGGTGCCGACGAAACGCACTCTCGAGTCGGCAAGCAGCGCCTCGTCGACAGGTGTGACCGAGCGCACGATGAGGATATCGGCCTTGGCCGCGGCCGAAGCATCGATCTCGCGCCCCGGTACCCGCTCCAGGTGGCCCAGTTCAGCGAAGAAGGCGTCGGCCAGGGGAATCTGATGATCGATGAGCAGGTGCATGATGAAGTCCCTCCTGGCGATGATGTCTTGTCCGGCACGCCCAAGCCTTTACAATAGCGCCCTAACATAGCACGCAAGAACCGTATAGGTTCACCGTCCACGCAGGAGTCGCCGTGATCGTTCGCTGGGAAAGTGACCATGACTATGTGCTGGTGCATATTCATCAGGACATGTTCGGCGACTGGATCTTCAGCCGAGCCTGGGGGCAGATCGGTACCCAGTTCGGTGGTCTCAAGCATCAGCTTGCCGACGACCACGCGCAGGCCATGATGTGGCTCGACGACGTAGCAACCATTCAGGCCTCACGCGGCTTCCGCAAGGTGCTCGAAGCCCAGGCCGACTCCCCCGAAGGACGCGACGCCGTCAGGCAGTTGTCGCTGTTGGATAATGCCTGAATCTGGCCATCTCCATCGCGACCACGGTCGCTCCTACACATTGGCGGTGCCCCATTTTCCTGTAGGAGCCGCCGTGGCGGCGATCCGGCCGTCAGGCCGGCTTAGGTGGCCCATTCATCGCGCCCACGGGCGCGCCTACACATTGGCGGTGCCCCATTGTTCTGTAGGAGCCGCCGTGGCGGCGATCCGGCCGTCAGGCCGGCCTGACGGCCGGATCGCGCAGAAAATCTGCGCTCCCACCCACCCCCGCAATGTTCCAATGTCGTGGGAGCGCAGCTCCGCTGCGCGATGACGTTGGCGCCATTCGAGAATGCCGGCATTACCCCAGAAACCTCCGCCCGCGGCGTAGATACGCTCCCTTCGGTTCGCTGATTGGCGCTTCGGTAGTCTCCAACGCCTCTTTGCGCAGCCAGCCGCGCTCGGCCAGCCATGCCGCTAGACACTCAGGCTCGAAACCTCGCTCCAGTTCCGCTCCGCTTGCGTCTACCAATACAGGGATCCGTTCACCGTAGCGCGCCATCAGGGCATCGTCGTCAGCGATTTCGACCCGTTCGAGGATGACCTCAGCCACACTCAAGCTGGCGAGATGGTGCTCGAGCTCGTCGCACAGATGGCAGCCCAAGGTGGTATACAGCGTCAGTCGGATCATGTCGCCTCTCGGTGGCGAATCAGGAAGCAATGATGCAGGTTGGGGCGGCGCGTGAAATCCGGATCGAAGGTCTTCGCCGAGATATCCTCCACCACGTAGCGCTCGACAAGCGCGTCATCGAGCTTGAAACGCCGCTGGTTATTGGAGAACACCAGCGTCCCGCCAGGAGCTAACCGAGCCATGGCCAGCTCGACCAAGCGAATGTGATCGCGCTGGATGTCCAGGGTTCCCTCCATGCGCTTGGAGTTGGAGAAGGTCGGCGGGTCGAGGAAGATCAGATCGAACTCGCTGCCGGCGGTTTCCAGCCAGTGCAGGCAATCGTCGCGCACCACGCGATGGCGGCTGGGGTCGAGCCGATTCAGGGCGATGTTGTCGCGCGCCCAGTCCAGATAGGTATTGGACAGATCGACACTGACACTGTCGCTGGCCCCCCCTTGCTGCTCGGTTCCCAGTGCCGCCTGGACGGTGGCGGCACCGGTGTAGCAGAACAGATTGAGAAAACGCTTGCCGGGAGCCATCTCGGCCAGCATCCGGCGCACCGGGCGGTGGTCGAGGAACAATCCAGTGTCCAGGTAATCGCGTAGGTTGACCCACAGCTTTGCCCGCCCCTCGCGCACCTGGTAACGCTCTCCACTGGTGGCCTGCTTCTGGTACTGCGCCTTGCCGGCCTGGCGCTCGCGCTGCTTGAAGTGGACGTGCTCGGCCTTCACGCCGAGCACGTCGGGAATCACACCCAAGGCATCGAGCAGGCGGCGCTGTGCCTGCGAAGGGTCGATCGATTTGGGTGGCGCATATTCCTGGACATGCACGCGGTCGCCATAGACATCGATGGCCAGGGCATACTCCGGCATGTCGGCGTCATACAGCCGATAGCAGCTCTCGCCGGATCGCTCGAGCCACTTCTTCAGGCGCTTGAGGTTCTTCTCCAAGCGGTTGGCGAACATCTGCGCTCCTTCCGAGCGCGCTGGCCGGGACGGAGCCTCGTGGTCCGCTTTAGCGGCCGGCTCGCCACCTGCATCGGGAATCTCGATCAACAGCAATTTGCAATCGAGCGGGCCGTTCTTGAAGGCGTACTGCTTGTCGGCACGCAGCCCGGTGCGATGACCAAGATCCGGGTTACCGGTGAACAGCGCCAGCCGCCAGCCGGGAAAATGTTGCCTCGTTCGAGCACCCAGATCGGCATACAGCGGCACCAGCCCCGGCAATTCCCCCAAGCGCTCGCCGTAGGGCGGATTGGTGATCAGCAACCCGTGGGCATCGGCGGGCAGGCTCTCGGGGCGTGTCAATTGCGCCACTGATGCTCCCTCGAGTTTGATCAGCGCCGGAATCCCCGCGCGCATGGCATTGGCCTTGGCGGCGGCGATCGCTTGCGGGCTCTGATCGAAGCCATAGAGACGCGCCTTGCAGCGCTTGCGACCGATGCTGGCTCGCGCCTCGGCCTCGCGCTTGAGCTCATGCCACAAAGCCGGCTCATGACCGGCCCAGCCGTGGAAACCGAAGCGCTGACGGGCGATATTGGGAGCCATGTCGGCCGCCATCAGCGCCGCTTCGATCAGCAGTGTCCCGGAACCGCACATGGGGTCGATCAATGCCTCGCCGGCCTTGGCACGCTCTGGCCAGTCGGCGCGCACCAGCAGCGCTGCGGCAAGATTCTCCTTGAGTGGCGCATGACCCAGTTCACGCCGGTAACCGCGCTTGTGCAGGCTATCGCCGGAAAGGTCGATGCCCAGCATCAGGCGCCCGCGATGCAGGTGAGCATAGAGCCGCAGGTCGGGATGGCGGGGGTCGATATCGGGACGCGCCCGCCCAGCGGCGCGCAGACTGTCGACCACCCCATCCTTGACTACCTGGGCACCGAAGCGGGTATGACGGATATGGTCCGACAAGCCATGAAAGTCCACCGCCATAGTGGTACCAGGACGCAAATGGTCGTGCCAGTCCAAGGACTGAGCGACATCCTTCACCTGTTCGGGCCGCTCCACCCCTTCCTCACGAGCCAGACACAGGATGAAGCGATTGGCCAGGCGTGACCAAAGACAGGCGCGGTAGCCGACCTCGAGAGTGGCCTGGAAGTGAACTCCTGCCACTGTGGTCTTGGTGGTCGTGCCACCCAAGCCTTCCAGCTCCGTGGCCAACAGCGTTTCGAGACCCTTGGGGCAGGTGGCGAAAAACGCCATGGAATCAGTCAATTGCTCATCACTCATAAGATTTTCGATCGGTGCGCACGCCTGACATATATCTGTAACTTCGTTTTGATAATGCCCTTATGCCAAATCGCTTGTCGACAGCAAGTGGCATTTTGCGCTAGATGTAAAAGGAGTAGCTACTAGTAACGCATGCGTATGATGTCCGCGGACGCCTCAGGTGGGCGAGGAGCAAGTGCTGCCGCTTGTTCGCCGTGTCACCTGCTTTCCAAAAACTGGTTTAGATACAACTGGTTCGTCAAAGAGGTCATCCGATGAAACGACAGAAACGTGATCGCTTCCAGCGTGCTTATGTTCACGGCTACAAAGCCGGTATTAGTGGCCGTTCCCGAGATGACTGCCCTAGTCAGGATGTCAATCTACGAGAATACTGGATGAGCGGTTGGCGTGAAGGTCGTGGGGATCAATGGGCCGGCATGACGGGTGTCTCCGGCATTCACAAGAACCCCATGGTGATGTGACCCTCGGCTCACCTTTCACCAATTTCTTTTGGTGAAGCCCCTCAAGGCCCGTGTCCCCCACGGGCCTTTTCAATTCCTTCCCGAATGTTCGTCCAGAACCTGGCGCCCTTCCAGCGCTTCGTGCTCCATACGTGCTGTCGCGTGCAGCGCCCGTGCGCACTCCCTGACCAGCGCAGGACCGCGATAGACAAAGCCCGAATAGAGCTGAACCAGGTCAGCACCCGCCTGACACTTGGCCACGGCGGTCTCGCCGCTTTCGATGCCGCCCACGCCGATGATCGGCATACTCGGCAGGTGACGGCGCAACTCGCGGATCACTGCGTTGGATGCCTCGAAGACCGGCGCGCCGGAAAGCCCGCCTTGCTCGTCGGCATGCGGCAAACCGGCCACGGCTTCACGCGAGACGGTGGTGTTGGTGGCGATCACGCCATCGATGGCGTTGGCATTGAGCGCGCGGGCGACCAAGACGACTTCGTCGGCGGTCATGTCCGGGGCGATCTTCACCGTCAAGGGCACTCGTCGCCCACTATTCCGATCCAGCCGCGAGGCTTCCTCGCGTAGCGCGCCGAGCAGCTCATCCAGATGCTCGCCGAACTGCAGGTTACGCAGCCCCGGCGTATTGGGGGAGGAAATGTTCACGGTAATGTAGTGAGCATGCGCATGTACCCGGTCAAGACAGATCAGGTAGTCGTCCACCGCCCGTTCCACTGGTGTGGTCAGGTTCTTGCCGATATTGATACCGATCACGCCGTCATAGCGACTTTCTCTCACCCGCGCGACCAAGTGGTCGACGCCGGCATTATTGAAGCCCATGCGATTGATGATTGCCCGGCGTTGGGGTAACCGGAACAGCCGCGGCCGAGGATTGCCATCCTGAGGCCGGGGGGTGACGGTACCGACCTCGACGAAGCCGAAACCGAGCGCCCCCAGCGCATCGAGATGGTCGGCGTTCTTGTCCAGCCCCGCCGCCAGCCCCACCCGGTTGGGAAAGCGCAGCCCCATCAACTCAACCGGGTCGTCGACCCGCGTGCCTCCAGCCAAACGCGCGACCAGTCCCAACCGGTGAGCCGTATCCAGCGCGGAGAGCGTCACGCCATGGGCGGTTTCCGGATCGAGTCGAAACAGTAGGGATCGGGCCAGGGCGTACATGGGACTCCTCAAAGATGGGGGACGGCAAAGCGTAAGCATGGGGCGGCGATTATAGCGCAAGCCAGCCCTCAACGACGAACTCCGCCATGCGGCGGAGTTCATCGTTCCCGGTGAGAGGGACGAAGGTTCAGCCTTCGCTATCGCTTTCAGCCAGATCGACCAGTTCGCGAATGGCCACGGCGAACAGCGGGTAGCTGCCCTGGGTACCGGAACGCAGCTCGGAAAGCAGGCCACACCAGCGCCGATAGAGGACGCTGTGGCGCTCGATCCAGTGCTCGACGCGAGCTTCCACCTCGCGTGGCGCATCGTCGAGCTTCAGCACGCCCACGGTCAGCGCCAACTGCTGGCGGTCGAGATCGTCGCGGAAGGTTTCTCGCGCCTGTGCCTGCCAACTGTCGCGCACCTCCAGCAAATTGATCCGCTCGATCACACCCGGCAGCTCGAGACGATGACCGACCTCGTAGAAGACCTCGGCGACCCGTTGGATCTTCTCGTCCGACTGCTTGGCCGCTTCGATGATCCCGAGCCCCGCGTACAAGCTGTTGGTGGAGGCCACGGCGCTGGCCAATGCCTCGGGTACACCGGCCGCGGTGAGCTGGTCGCGGCGAGCGTCCCACGCTTCGCGCTCGTCGCCACGCAGGCGCTTGCCGAGACTTTCCTGGAGCTGGGCCAAACGCGGTGCGAAGTGACCGATGCAGTCCTTGACGGTCATGCCGGCACGGTGGCGCAGGAACCAGCGCGTCGCTCGGCGCAGCAAGCGCATCAGATCGAGCATCATACGGTATTGGATGCGACTGTCGACTTGATTGTCGAGCGCTTCGATCTGCTGCCACAGGCTGCTCAGATTGAAGCTGTCGCGAGCGATGATATAAGCTCTGGCGATCTCCGCCCGGCTGGCCCCGGTAGTGTCGATCAGGCGACGCGCAAAGACGATGCCCATATGATCGACCATGTCGTTGGCGATCTGGGTAGCGACGATTTCGCGCCTGAGGCGGTGCTCGTACATCTCGGTCTTGAAGCGTTCGACCAGCACCTTGGGGAAGATGCGTTCGAGATGCTGCTGGATGTAAGGGTCGTCGGGCACGTCGGAGACGATCAAGTCACCCTTGAGCACGCTCTTGGCGTACGAGATCAGTACCGACAGTTCGGGCAATGTCAGCCCTTCACCAGCATTACTGCGCTCCAGTAGTTCCTCGTCGCTGGGCAGGAACTCCAACTCGCGATCGAGCTGCCCGTTGGCTTCCAGCTCGTTGATGAAACGCCGATAGGGGCCCAACCCTTCCTTGGAAAGGATCTCCGATAGCGACAGCGCCTGGGTCTGGCGATAATTACTGATCAGCACCAGCTTGGCGACATCGTCGGTCATCCTGGCCAGCAGTTGATTGCGCTGCTTGTCGGTCATGTCGCCACGCTTGACGATATCATCGAGCAGGATCTTGATGTTGACCTCGTGGTCGGAGCAATTGACGCCTCCGGCATTGTCGATGAAGTCGGTATTGACGCGCACCCCCTTGCGGGCGGCTTCCATACGACCACGCTGGGTCAAACCGAGATTGCCCCCCTCGCCGACCACCCGGCAATTGAGATCGACGCCGTTGATACGCAGCGCGTCGTTGGCCTTGTCGCCGACCTCGGCATCGGTCTCCTCCGTGGCCTTGACGTAGGTGCCGATGCCGCCGTTCCAGATCAGATCGACCCGCGACTTGAGCATGGCTCGGATCAAGTCGTTGGGCGCAAGCTTATCTTCCTTGATGTCGAAGACAGCCTTCATTTCCGGGGAAATCGGAATCGACTTGGCACTGCGCTTGAAGATTCCACCGCCCTTGGAAATCAGCTTGGTGTCGTAGTCCTCCCAACTGGAGCGCGGCAACTCGAACAGACGCTTGCGTTCGGCGAAGGACGCGGCAGCGTCCGGATCGGGATCGACGAAGATATGCAGGTGGTTGAAAGCGCCCACCAGACGAATCTTGTCGGACAGCAACATGCCGTTGCCGAACACGTCGCCCCCCATGTCGCCGATGCCCAGTACGCTGAACTCGTCGGCTTGGGTATTGATGCCCATCTCGCGGAAGTGACGCTTGACCGACTCCCAGGCACCCTTGGCGGTAATGCCCATCTTCTTGTGGTCGTAGCCATTGGCGCCGCCTGACGCGAAGGCGTCGCCCAGCCAATGCCCGTACTCCAGCGAGATCTCATTGGCGATATCGGAGAATGTCGCGGTGCCCTTGTCGGCGGCGACCACCAGGTAGGGGTCGTCGTCGTCATGGCGCACCACGGCCTTCGGCGGCACCACCTCGCCCCCCTCGAGATTGTCGGTGACATCCAGCAGGGCGCGAATGAAGGTCTTGTAGCAGGCGATGCCCTCTTGCTGGATGGCATCGCGGTCGCCGCCTTCCGGCAGGCGTTTGCAGACGAATCCGCCCTTGGCCCCGACCGGCACGATCACCGCGTTCTTGACCTGCTGGGCCTTGACCAGGCCAAGGACCTCGGTGCGGAAGTCCTCGCGGCGATCCGACCAGCGCAGGCCACCACGGGCAACCTTGCCACCACGCAGGTGTACCCCTTCCAAACGCGGTGAATAGACGAAGATCTCGTACATCGGGCGCGGTTTGGGGATATCCGGCACGCGTGCGGGGTCGAGCTTGAAGGCGAGATACCCCTTGAGCTCGCCGTTGGCGTCAGGCTGATAGTAGTTGGTTCTCAGTGTCGCCTGGATCAATTCGATGTAGCGGCGTATCAGCAAGTCGTCGTTGAGGCTCGCCACACCATCGAGCTGGCGATGCAAACGCTCGAGACAGCCCTCGATTTCGGCATCGCGGTTGCTTTGCTCCGGATCGAAGCGCAACTCGAACAGGGTCACCAGTTCGCGAGTGATCTCGGGATGCTCGGCCAGGGCGGTAGCGATGTAGAGCTGCGAGAGCCCGAAACGAATCTGCTTCAGGTAACGGGCATAGGCACGCAGCATGGCGACTTCACGCCAGCTCAGGTTGGCGCCGATGATCAGCCGGTTGAAGGCGTCGTTTTCCGCCTCGCCGACCCAGATGCGCTTGAAGGCGTCGACGAAGGATTCGCGCATCTCCTGCAGGTTGACGATCTCATTGGCATGATGCTCGAGATCGAAGTCGTGGATCCAGTAGCTTCCGTCACTGCGCTCGACCTCGTAGGGGCGTTCGCCGATCACTCGCAAACCAAGGTTCTCCATCACCGGGAGTACATCGGAAAGCGGAATAGGGCTGCCCCTGTGGAACAACTTGAGGTTGACGCCGTCGGCCTCTTCCTCCACCAGACGGTACAACGACACCGCCACCGGCGCACCATCGTCCAGCTCGCTGATATGGTGGACATCATAAACGGCGGTGCGAGCCGAGAAATCCTCGCGATAGCCAATGGGGAAAGCGTCGCGGTAGAGATCCATCAAGCGATTGGCCTGTTCCTCGCCGAAGCCCTCGACCATCGCGTTCTGCAGGTCATCGCGCCAGTTGCGTGCCAAGTTGGCGACTTTCTGCTCGATGCGCTTGAGGTCGTATTCAACCGGTTCGTCGCGATTGAAACGCAGGATCAATTGGATGCGTGCCAGCACCGACTCCGACAGATAGGTATTGAAGTCGCCGAAGGTCGCATCGAGTTCCTCGCACAACAGGTTCTGGATACGCACGCGCAGATCGGTGGAGAACACATCGCGCGGTACGAATACCAGGCATGAATAGAACTTGCCGAAGCGGTCCTCGCGAACGAATAGCCGCACCCTGCGCCGCTCGCGAATATTGAGAATGCCGATCGCCGTGCGCGTCAATTCGTCGGTGGGTGTCTGGAACAGGTCATCGCGCGGATAGACATTGAGGATCTGCCGTAGCTGGTTGGCGTCATGTCCATGCGGATTGACCCCGGCGGCCTCCATGACCGCCTGGATCTTGCGCCTGAGCAGCGGAATGTGACGCGGCGAATCGTTGTAGACATTGGCGGAATACAGCCCAATGAAACGCCGCTCACCGATCACACGCCCCTTGTCGTCGTAACGATCGATGGAAATGTAATCCGGATAGGTGGGGCGATGCACCCGGGCATGGTAAGCGCTCTTGGCGAACGACAGCAGCTCGGGCACCAGTACGTAGTGGTCGCCATCGATGCCCTGGTCGTTGCGGATACGTTCGCGATAGCGGGGCTGGTCGAGCTTGAACACGCCCAGTTCGCTGCCGGGAATCTTGCGCAATTCGTCGTGGCCACCGATATCGACCACTTCATATTCGTCATAGCCCAGGAAGGTGAAATTGTCGGCAATAAGCCACTCGAGGAAAGCGATGGCTTCCTTGTGGTCCCCACTGTCGACCTGCTTGGGACGCTTGGCCTTGAGTTCCTTGAGCGCCATGTTCACCTTGTCGCGCATAGGCTCGAAGTCAGCCACGGCGGTACGCACGTCGCGCAGCACATCGTGCAGGCTGTTCTCGATGTCTTCCAGTAGCTCCGGATCGGAATGGCGGTCGATCTCGATGCAGATCAGCGACTCCCGCCCTTCGGGCGCATGCTTGTCATCGGGACGCGCCAGCTCTACCAGGTGATGCTTGGTATCGCGCCGGGTTGCCAGTACAGCGTTATGGATGGCATGCACGGTGATTCCGCGACGGTTGAGTTCGATGCGCACGGAGTCGACCAGAAACGGCATGTCCCGGTGCAGCACCTCGACCTGCGTATGGGTCGACTGCCAGCCATGTTCTTCGAAATCCGGGTTGTAGACGCGGACCTTGGGCGACGCTGGGTCATGGGTCTGGAAGAAGTGCCAGACGGCAAGCAAGGATCCATAGATATCGTCGAGGCGGCGTTCGGCCAGATCCTCGATGGACGCCCGTGAATAGAGAATGGCGGCGAAGGCCATGACCGACTCGACCTTGTCGCCGGGAAGCCGCTTCACCAGTTGTTCCTGGAGTTGGGCAAGAAGCTCCTGCTTGCCATCGATCGCAACGTGTTGCATCAATCACCTCGGCTCGAGCCGATCGCCCCCTGCGACCGGCGGGATGTTGAACGGTGTGGCCTTTTGCCACCACGCCCGCGCCAGCTTACTGCAGCTCGGCCCTCACCCCTACCGAATTGACCCTTTGACATGGAGCATGTCAGTTGTGCATTGCCTCTTGACTCGGTGAGCGCCGCTCCAGCAGAACGCCGCACTCGCAGTGATGCGTCCAGGGAAACTGGTCGAACAGCGCGAAGCGCGTAATGGCGTGAGTGCGTCCGAGGCGCTCCAGGTTATCCTCCAGCGTATCGGGGTTACACGAAATGTAGACGATACGCCGATAACCGCTGAGCTGTTCGCAACTATGCGCATCGAGACCGGCACGCGGCGGGTCGACCAGCACCGTAGAGAAATCGTAGTCGTCCAGCCCCATCTCGGCCACTCGCCGTCCCCCCTTTTCGCCCTTGAGCGCCGCGGAGAACTCTTCAGCGGACATGCGCGCCACCGTCACGTTGTCGATACGATTGGCCGCCAGATTGGCCTTGGCCGAGGCCACCGACGTCCGCGAGATCTCGGTGGCCAGCACGCGCCGGAAATTCTCGGCCAGGGCGATGGTGAAATTACCGTTGCCGCAATACAGCTCGACCAGGTCGCGATCCCGGCTATCGCGAGTCACGTCCCGCGCCCAGGCCAGCATCGCCTTGCAGATCTCGGCATTGGGCTGGGTGAAACTGTTCTCGACCTGTTGGTAGGCGAACTCGCGTCCTTCCACTGTCAGCCGTTCCCAGACGTGGTCACGCTCCAGTACTCGACGCTGCTTGCGCGAGCGACCGATGATCGACGCTCCGAGCTCGCTCTGCAGGCGACGGGTCTCGACTTCCCACTCGTCGTCCAGCGGGCGATGATAGATCAGGGTGATCAGCGCCTCCCCGGACAATGTGGTCAGGAACTCAGCCTGAAACAGCTTGCGCCGCAGCGTCGGGTTGTCACGCACCGCGTCCAGCAGGCGCGGCATCAGTTCGTTGATGCGCCGGCTGGCCACCGGGTATTCGTCGACACGGATCACGCGTTTTTTCTTCGGGTCACCGGGGTCGATCTCGAACATGGCATAGAAGAGATCGTCGCCCTCATGCCAGACCCGAAACTCGCAGCGCTGCCGGTAATGGCTCGCCGGCGAGGCATATACCTCCAACGGCGGCGGGGCAAAACGCGCGAACTGCGTGGCGAGGCGCGCGCGCTTGGCCTCGAGCTGCTCGTCATAGCGGGAAGGTTCGACTACGGGTACGGCCACGGGGTCTCCTTGCGATTGGAATCTGGCGATCAGTGGAATGTCGATGAATCATCCGGTATCGGCACGCTCTGCCGACCCGGCAAGGGTACGTCGAGATGTCGGGGCATGGCGAAGCCGTACCTCGCGAGCACCGGCGCCAACCGCGCCCGCGAGCCAGTGACCCAGCCTGGCCCCGGCCCGACGAGGGGGGCCGGCTCGACCACCACCTGAGCGACCCGACGCGCGATGGCATCACCGGAATCGACCCAGGTGATCGGCCATTGCGCAACGGCCTCCAGAACCTCGCGCAACAGCGGGAAGTGGGTGCAGCCCAACACCACGGTATCGAGTTCGGCATCGTCCCACAGCGGCGCCAAGCAGTCCGCTACCACGTGGCGATCGACCGCGTTTCCGGTCAGCAGGCGCTCGGCCTGTTCGACCAGCGGGTCGGCAGCCAGGCGCAGCACCTGGCAGTCGGCGGCGAAATCAGCGATCAATGCCTGGGTGTAGGGACGATTGACGGTCGCCGAGGTCGCCAGCAACGCCAGGTGGCGACTACGGCTTAGCCGCGCGGCCGGTTTAATTGCCGGCACGGTCCCCACCACCGGTACCGTGATCCGCGCGCGCAACGCGTCGAGCGCCAGGGTGCTGGCAGTATTGCAGGCCACCACCAGGGCACAGGCTCCGCTCTCGCGCACTGCCGCTTCGCATACCGCGACGATGCGAGCCACCAGCCAGTCGTCGTTCTTGGTACCGTAAGGCAGCATGCCGTCATCGCAGACATAGGCCAGTGCCGCCTCTGGCAGCCGTCGCCGCATTGCCGCCACCACCGACAGTCCGCCGACACCGGAGTCGAAGATCAGAATCGGTCCGCTCATATCCCTTGCTCCGTGAAGTGCGACATCAGGGTGTCAATCAGCACCCGCAGCCGTGCCGGCATCAGCTCACGCTCGGCATACAGCAGGTATACCCCCATTGGCGGGGGACTGAAGGCTTCCAGCACTCGTACCAGACGCCCGCGAGCCACTTCCGGCTCACCTAGGAACGCCGGCTTCTGCACCAACCCCATGCCTCGCGCCGCAGCCTCGGTCAGGGCTCGGCCGTTGTTGCAGGTCAGCACCGGACGATAGCGGATGCGCTCGGGTTTTCCATCGACCATCAGCATCCAACTCGGCCCATTGCGTTGCAGGCTGTAATGCAGACAGCGATGCTGCGTCAGGTCATAGGGATGATTCGGCACGCCGTAACGCGCGAGGTAGTCTGGTGAGGCATAGACATACATCGGCATCGACATTAGCCGTCGAGCAATCAAACTGGAGTCTTCCAGCTCGCCGATACGCACCACCAGGTCGAAATCCTCCGCCAGAAGGTCGACGCGGCGATCTTCCAGGACTACGTCCAGCGCCACCGCCGGATGCGCCTGTTCGAAGGCCTGCAGCGCCGGGATCAACTCGCGCACCCCGAAATCCAGTGGTGCCGAGAGCCGCAACCGGCCACGGACCTCGCCTCGTTGTTCTCCCAGGCCAGCCTCCAACTCGTGCAATTCGTCGAGTAGTCGCCCGGCACCTTGCAGATAGCGCTCGCCTTCGGCGGTGAGCTGCAAACGACGCGTGGTACGCACCATCAGCCGCACCCCCAGTTGTTCCTCGAGGCGTGCCACCTGCTTGCTGACCATGGCGTTGGACAGCCCCAGCTTGCGCGCGCCGCCGGCGAAGCTGCCTGCCTCGACCACGGCCCGGAAGATATGCATCGCCTGCAGCCGATCCATTGTCGTCGTGTGTCCTCACTGTGCGTGCACTGCGCGCATTCTACCTCAACCGAGGGTGCGACCCGAGTCATGCTTGCTCATTGGCCAAATACTGTTTATTTTTACAGTAATCTGTTTTTTGCTCCGCTGGAGACCGCGATGCGCATGATGTCCCCCGCTCCACTTTTGCCACCAGCCCCCTTGAAGCGTGGCGCCAGCGGTTTTCCCTCGCCCGCCGACGACTACCTGGATACGCCGCTGGATCTGCACCGCCACCTCGTCCCGCGACCATCCTCGACCTTTTTCATGCAGGTGGAAGGCAATGCCCAGGCCCACGCCGGTTTTCATGACGGCGACTTGTTGGTGGTGGATCGCTCGCTGGCGACCCGCCCCGGCCACTGGGTAATTGCCGTTATCGAGGGCGAACTGTGCCTGCAGCGACTGGCCGGCACGAGCCGGTACCTGTGGTTGTGTTCGGCCCACCCGAACCAGTCGCGGCTGCCGCTGGAGGCCGACGGCGACTGCCGGCTGTGGGGAGTGGTCAGCCACGTGATCCACACCCTGCATGCCACGGACCGGGAGCGCTGAAGATGTTCGCGCTGGTCGACTGCAACAACTTCTACGTGTCCTGCGAGCGGTTGTTCGCGCCACACCTAGAGGGGCGGCCAGTGGGCGTAATGTCCAACAACGACGGCTGCGTGATCGCCCGCTCCGAGGAATTCAAGGCGCTGGGCATCCCGATGGGCATCCCCACTCACAAGATCGCCCCGGAGCTGCGCCGTCGGATCACCCTGTGCTCGTCCAACTACGCTCTCTACGGTGATCTGTCGGCACGAGTACAGTCAGTGCTGGAGGCCCGGGTTCCGGGGCTCGACCCCTACTCGATCGACGAGTGCTTTCTCGACCTGCGTGGCCTACCAGACGATCTCGAAGCATTTGGGAGGGAACTGGCCACAGCCGTGGCCCACGAAGTAGGATTGCCGGTGTCGGTGGGCATCGCCCCTACCCGAACGCTCGCCAAGCTGGCCAACCGACGCGCCAAACGTCAACCGGTCCGTCCCCAGGTATGCGTGTGGTACGACGCTACGACCCCAGAACTCGAGACAGTGCTGCGGGAACTGCCCCTGACCGGTATCTGGGGCATTGGTGAATGCCTGCAGGCACGCCTGGCCGGTCAGGGCATCGTCACCGCCGCGGCCCTGCGCGATGCTCCCCGGGACTGGCTCCAGCGCCGTTTCAGCGTGGTAGTGGCACGCACAGCCAGAGAACTCGCCGGTATTTCCTGCCTGCCGCTCCACGCCCTGGAAACGCCTCGGCGCAGTGTGCTGTGCTCACGCTCGTTCGGCAGACCGCTCGGCGATCTCGACAAGATCCGCACCGCCCTGCGCCACCACTGCCAGCGTGCGGGGGAGAAGCTGCGACGTGATGACCTTCAGGCCTCCACGGTGGGTGTCTTCCTACGCACCAGCCCCTTTCTCGGCGCCTCGCAGGAACGTTCGAGCGCGTGGGGCGAGTTCCCTTTCCCCAGCGCCGACACCTTGTTACTCAACCGACTCGCCCAAGCACTGGTGGTACACCTGTGGCGTCCCGGAACGGTCTACCACAAGTTGGGCGTGATGCTCGGCGATCTATCGCCGCGTCGTTATCATCAGCCCTCGCTGTTCGACGGCTGCGATTCCACGCGCCAGGAGCGCTTGATGATGGCGTGGGACGCCATTCGCCAGCGTTTCGGGCACGAGGCACTCACGCTCGGCGTACAGTCGGCCACTGCCGACTGGCAGATGCAGAGCCGGCGGCGTTCGCCGCGCTACACGACACGCTGGCGGGAATTGCCCAGGGTCGGCAGCCGCTAGAGTATTAGTATTCCTAGCTCAGCTCAGGCTCGGGAGCGGCACGCAATTCGGCATAGAGCTCCGGATAGCTTTCCTGAAGATACTCGAGCTTGGCGGCCGCACCTTCGGGAAGCGCCTTGGCCAGACGCTCGAGGTCGTCATCGTCGAAATGTTCGCGAATCAGAGGAAAGAGTTCTTCCCGTTCATCGCGCAAATAGGCACGATGAGCATCGAGATAGGCCTTCAAGTCATCGGTGAAACGATCCATCGGCACCACGGCATCCATCAGGATCATGTCGAGATCCTGGGATAGACGCATCAGACGTTCGTGCAGGGCATGATAATCGCTGGCGAGGCGACAGCTTAGTTCCTTGGCCTGAGGAGCCTTGGCCAGCAACTGCTCACCGCAGATCCGCTCCAAGGGGACAGTGAAACCATCCATGTAATCGAGGATATAGTCCACCACCTCACGAATGAGCTGGAAATCAGGACGCTCACCGGCGGCGAGCGTCTTCTGCTTGAGTTGCAGGACATGCAACAGGCGAGCCATGTTGGCATGATCCAAACGCAGTTGAGTCAGCATGGGCATGGCAAGGCCTCCTCTGCTGGCAGAGCAAGAGCGAACGGCGACAAGAGCTTGGATTCGCCCGAGAAGCTCAGGTTCAACGGCAGTAACAAAAGTCTACGCTCGTCGTTCCATAAGCCTCGGTTGTATAACCCTAGTGCCAAAGCCGTCATTCCGCCATCACCGAAAGTCGTAGACAGTACCCGGAGTCGAATACATGGACCTCTTCAGCCAGCAACAATCACAGGACAGCGCCCCCCTGGCCTTCCGCATGCGTCCACGGCGGCTTGCCGATTATGTCGGGCAGCAAGCCTTGGTCGGTCCGGGCAAGCCCTTGCGGCGCATGGCGGAGACCGCCACGGTACGCTCGATGATCCTGTGGGGTCCACCAGGAGTGGGCAAGACCACACTGGCAGAGATCCTCGCCAACGAGTCCGGGGCCGAACTCGAGCATATGTCGGCGGTGATGGCCGGAGTCAAGGATATCCGGGCGGCGGTCGAACGCGCCCGTCTGGCCCAGTCCCAAGGGCGCGGTACCCTATTGTTCCTCGACGAGATCCATCGTCTCAACAAGAGCCAGCAGGATGCCCTGCTGCCCCACGTGGAATCGGGGCTACTGACGCTGATCGGCGCTACCACCGAGAATCCCTCGTTCGAGGTCAACTCAGCGTTGTTGTCGCGGGCCCGGGTCTATGTCCTGAAAGCGCTCGACGAGGAAGAGCTACGCCAGGTGATGCGCCAGGCTCTCAGCGATCATGAGCGCGGCCTGGGAAGCCGGGAGATCCAGGTCGATGACGAGGTACTGGCCATCCTGGCCCGCGCCGCCGGTGGCGATGCTCGGCGCGCGCTGGGCTTGCTCGAGACCGCCTGCGACTTCACTACGCCGGCGGGAAAGGGGGAGCGGTTGCCACGTGAAGCACTGGACGAAGTGCTGGGCCACCAGGCCAGTGCCTTCGATAAGCAGGGCGACCATTACTACGACTTGCTCTCGGCAATCCACAAGTCGGTGCGCTCGTCACGTCCGGACGCAGCACTGGTGTACATCGCCCAATTCGTGCAGGGCGGCGGTGACCCCCTCGATGTGGTACGCCGCCTGAGCGCCATCGCCTCGGAGGACGTCGGCAACGCCGATCCCCGCGCCCTGCCACTAGTGATGGCGGCCTGGGATGCTTTCCTGCGCCTGGGAGACTACGAAGGCCAGCGTGCCATCTCCCACGCTGCGATCCACCTGGCGGTGGCGCCCAAGAGCAACGCCATCGACCGCGCCTGGAAACAGGCCAAGGCCTTCGTCGCCGAACATCCCAATCTCGAGGTACCCACCTACCTGCGCAATGCGCCGACCAAGCTGATGGAGTCGCTGGGCCACGGTCATGGCTATCGTTACGCCCATAACGAGCCCAACGCCTATCCCGCAGGCAGCGCGCACGACTGCTGGCCCGAGAACCTGCCCAAGGTCGATCTCTATGTGCCCAGCGAGTATGGCCAGGAAGCGCGTTTCAAGCAGATCATGGAGTGGCGGACCGAACTCGATGCAAAGGCAGACCGAAGTGAGGGAGGCGGTTGAACCCAGCTACCTGCCCACCGTCATCGCCCAGCGAAGCTGGGCTCCCACAAAACCACCGGTTGATGCCGTTGTGGGAGCTCAATTCATTGAGCGATTGGCGCCACCAGGCGCCCCGATGCAGGCTCAACGCGCTCCACCATCGCCCAGCGGAGCTGGGCTCCCACAAAACCACCGGTTGGTGCCGTTGTGGGAGCTCAATTCATTGAGCGATTGGCGCCGCCAGGCGCCCCGATACAGACTCAACGCGCTCCGCCATCGCCCAGCGAAGCTGGTCTCCCACGGAAAACGGTGTCAGAAGACGTGCTCAATAACTTTCACGAATCACATCCGCCCCATCGGGAATCTCGAAGGTGAAGCGGGAATCGTCGATGGAGGGGTTGTACTGCACATCGTCGAAACGGATGGCGGTACGCTGGCCCGTGCTGTCGGTCATCTGCAGCATGCCCAGCCGTTCGCTGTAGAAGGTCATCTTGAGTTCTTCGAACAGGGTATCGGCATCGCGCGGTGTCAGGGTGAAGGTTTCCGCTGCCCCCTGCTGCTGGCGGTCCACCTCATAGCTTTCGGTCAGTTCGGAAGCACTTCCCGACAACAGCAGGGCCGGTGTGTGCGTCACCCGGGTATCGAGCGGCTGCACCGTGACCTGCTCGAGGTCGGGGTCGTGCAAGAAGACCTCCTCGCCATCGGAAACCACGATCTGACGATAGGGGGCGTCGACTTCCCAGCGAAACTTGCCCGGCCGCGACAGCCACATCTGCCCATGCACTTCCTGCAGACGTTGCCCGCTGCTATCGAGGATCTGCTGCTCGAAGTCAGCGGCATAGGTCTGCAGCGGTTCGAGAAGGCGCGTCAGGCGCTCCGCTCCTTGATCGGCAATTGCCGCGACCGGCATCACCAGTGCCAGCGACAGGCCCAACAGCGACGTCATCGGTTTCATGCTCACTCCCTAATTCGGTATGCCCGAAAATTGATTCCCGAGGCATGGACCTCGGCCGGGGCCGCAGGTTGCACCCGCGGCCCCGGTTTCCTCGATTGCTGCATATTGCGCGGACTCAGGGTGCCGTCAGTCTCCGACGGGCGGCGGTGCCAATACCTCGCGGCTGCCGTTGGAGCCCATCGACGACACCACGCCGGCGCTTTCCATGGCTTCGACCAGGCGCGCGGCACGGTTGTAGCCGATCTTGAAGCGGCGCTGCACAGCCGAGATCGAGGCCCGGCGCGACTCGGTGACGAACATCACCGCCTCGTCGTAGAGGGCGTCCTGCTCAGTGTCATCGCCATCGCCGCCGCCTTCGGCCTCCAGGCCGGTCAGTGCCTCGGCGGAGACCCCGCCGGAGAGGATCTCATCGATATATTCCGGCTCACCGCGACGCTTCCAGTCCTCGACCACGCGATGCACTTCGTCGTCGTCGACGAAGGCGCCGTGTACCCGCATTGGCAGCCCGGCACCTGCGGGCAGGTAGAGCATGTCACCGTGCCCCAGCAGGTTCTCGGCGCCGCCTTGGTCGAGGATGGTGCGTGAATCGACCCTGGACGAGACCTGGAAGGCCATGCGCGTAGGAATGTTGGCCTTGATGAGGCCGGTCACCACGTCCACCGAGGGACGCTGTGTCGCCAGGATCAGGTGAATGCCGGCTGCGCGCGCCTTCTGCGCCAGGCGGGCGATCAGTTCCTCGACCTTCTTGCCGACGATCATGAACATGTCGGCGAACTCGTCGATCACCACCACGATATAGGGCAGCTTTTCCAGCACCGGCGGCGACTCGTGCATCTCCCAGGGCTGCGGCTCCCACAGCGGGTCCGCGACCTGGGCACCGGCCCGCTTGGCCTCGTCGAGCTTGCCATTGAAGCCGGCAATGTTGCGCACGCCCATGGCGGCCATCAGCTTGTAGCGCCGTTCCATCTCGGCCACACACCAGCGCAGGGCGTTGGCAGCCTCCTTCATGTCGGTGACCACCGGGGCCAGCAGATGCGGAATACCGTCGTAGACCGACAATTCCAGCATCTTGGGGTCGACCATGATCATGCGCACTTCGTCGGGCGTGCCTTTGAGCAGCATCGAGATCAGCATGGCGTTGACCCCGACCGACTTGCCCGAGCCGGTGGTCCCTGCCACCAGCAGGTGCGGCATCTTGCCCAGATTGGCGACCACCGGTGCACCACCGATGTCCTGGCCCAGCGCCAAGCTCAGTGCCGAGTCGGCCTGTTGGTAGCGGTCGGAGTCGATCACCTCGCGCAACCGAATCATGGCCCGTTGCGGGTTGGGGATCTCAATACCCACGGTGGGCTTACCAGGGATGATCTCCACCACGCGTACGCTCTTGACCATCAACGAACGCGCCAGGTCCTTGGCCAGGTTGCTGATCTTGGAAACCTTCACCCCGGCTGCCGGCTTGATCTCGAAGCGGGTGATTACCGGCCCTGGCCAAGTTTCGACTACCTCGGCCTTGACACCATATTCGCGCAACCGGGTTTCCAGCAGTTCGGCCATGCTGGCCAGCTGTTCGGGCGTGTAGTTGGGTTGATGTGCCTCAGCCGGGGTCAGCAGGCGCAGGCTTGGCAGGTCACCATCCGGTTCCGGCAAGTCGTCGAACAAGGGACGCTGACTCTGCAGGTGCTCCACGGTCCACAGGGTGGGCCCGTCGGGCTCCTCGGCGGCCGGCCGCCCCTGCTCGGACGTGGCGAGTCGGCCGGCTCCGGACTCGGTGACATTGCGCGACGGCTCATCGACTCGCGAATCGTTCTTACGCTGTTCAGGCGCAACGGCCGACGGCTTGTCGTCGTTGTGTGCCAGGTCCAGGCGTGGCTCGTCGTCGGGTTCCTCCTCGTCCCAATCGGCATCGTTCCAGCTCACCAGGCTCGGTTCATGCTTGCCGCTGCGTGCCGGTGAATGCGGCGAAGATCCCGACGAGGCCCAGGCGACCGGGGTAAGCTCCTCCTGTGACGCCTCGGACTCATCACCGGACGCTTCCTCTGGCGCACGCTCCGTGGACGCCTGGGTTTGCTCGGGCATGATCCCGTCATCGCGCTCGGCGCGCAGCGACATGCCCGCCCAGGCCGGCTCATCATCGTCCGGCAACACGGGATCGGGAATGGTTTCCGGCACCCGGCGGGTATTGGGTTCCGGTACCGAAGCAATGTCGGTGGGCTGGCGAACCTGTCGCTCCAAGCGCTCGACTTTGTGCTGGCGGTCGTAGGCGGCTTCGGGGTGCGCCTTGGCCGACGGTGTCCGCGCCGGAACTTCCCAGGGAATGTCGGTCCCGCCGTCGGCCTCGAGTCGAGGCTCATGGCGTCGTTCGCCGCGTCCCGGAATTTCTTCGTCCAAGTCGAAGGTCGCCGCCTCGCGACGCCGCCATGGTATCAGCCGCTGCCACCAGCGCGGCCTGTCGCTCTCGTCATCGAGTGGTACGTCCGCCTCACCGGGCGGCAAGGGTGCCTCCTCTTCATGGCCTTCGCGTGACTCGCGCAAGCCACCCAGTTGCCCCCAGATCCACAGCAACAGGCGATTGACCCGATGACCTATCTCGTCCATGACCGTCAGCCAGGAAAGCCCCGAGAACAGCGGAAAGCCGCACAGCAGGGCGACCAGTGCCAACAACGTAGTGCCATGGGAACCCACCAATGGACGCAAGCTGGCCACCAGCCCTTCGCCGAGAATTCCCCCGGCGGCATAAGGCAAGCCGCTTTGTGGATTGTAGAAATGCAAGGCGCCGAGAGTCGTGGTGCCCAACAACAGCAGCAGCAACCCTCCTGAGCGCACCGCCAGCGCCGTGGCATCCCATTCGAAGTGCACCTGGCGCGAGCGCATCAGGCGCCAGGCGGAAAACCCCAGCATGCCGGGCCACCACAGCGCACTGGCACCGAGCAGGGAATAGAGCACGTCGGACAACCAGGCACCGATCGGCCCCATCCAGTTGCCGACCCGGGTTTCCGGGCCACTATGCGACCATCCCGGATCCCCCGGCTGATAACTGAACAGGGCCAGCAACAGGAATACACAGCCTGCCAGCAACAGAATCACCACGCCCTCGCGGGAAGCTCCTTGCAGGCGCAAACCGAAGCGCTTGGCTCGCTCCTTGGCTTGAGCCGCCGATACCCGGCGTCCCGTGGTCTTCTTCTTGACACTCAAGTGGCCATCCCCCTTGCGCCACAAAGGCGTCTTCCATGGTCCATCAGGCGCCATCATACCGGGGCTTTGGCTTGGGGCACAGGGGCTCGGATCTGCTTGAGACACCGACCAAAGGCGGTCACACTAGCTTTGTTCCCACGATGACGACGATGCGATGCTACCTTGGCTGCCTCCGGACCATGTACAGTTTCCCGATGTCGAGCAGGCACTGGATGAACCCGATGGCCTGCTAGCGGTCGGCGGCGCCTTGACCCCCGACTGGCTGCTGGGCGCCTACCAGCGAGGCATCTTCCCCTGGTTCAGCGAAGGCCAGCCGATCCTGTGGTGGAGCCCCAACCCCCGCATGGTGCTGTTCCCCGAGGAGATACGCATTCGTCGCAGCCTGGCCAAACGCCTGCGCAACGCCGGATTCCGGGTCAGTATCGACCATGACTTCCCTGCCGTCATCGATGCCTGTGCCACTAGCCGAATCCATCAGGAAGGCACCTGGATCACTCCCGAGATGCAGGCCGCCTACCTGACATTGCATGACTTGGGCCATGCCCACTCGGTGGAGGTATGGCGGGATCAAATGCTGGTCGGAGGCCTCTACGGTGTCGCTCTGGGCAACATGTTCTTCGGGGAATCGATGTTTTCCCGCGTAAGCGATGCTTCCAAGGTCGCGCTGGTGTATCTGGCCCGCCACCTCCAGGCGCGTGGCGGCGGACTGATCGACTGCCAGATGCATACCCGCCACTTGGCACGAATGGGTGCTCGGGATATCGCCCGTCGCGACTTCATCGACTATCTTGACAGGTATGCCCAGCAAGGGCCTCGAACCTTCGTGAAGATATCGGGTGGGAGCCTGGCTAAGTATTCCGGTGACACACGCCACCACCCAAGGAGACGGTAATAGTGAGCAGTAGGGCTCCGCAACAGCCGGTGCGGGATCTGCGCTTCTTCCTGACGGTCCCCCATGCCTGTAGCTACCTGGAGGGGCGCGAGGCCACCACGCTGTTTCTCGACCCCCAGGAGTCTCCCGGCCAGGGCGTCTACGACGCTCTATCACTACTCGGCTTTCGTCGCAGCGGCCGGCATCTTTATCGCCCGCATTGCGAAGGCTGCAATGCCTGCGTCTCGGTGCGCATCCCTGTCGCCGACTTCCAGCCCAGTCGCAGCCAACGACGGGTGATCAAACGCAACACCGACCTAACGGTCCATGAGCGTCCGGCAAGCTTCTTCACCGAACATTACGAACTCTACGCGCGCTATATCCGTACCCGCCATGCCGACGGCGACATGTACCCCCCCAGTCACGAGCAATACCGGACTTTCCTTACACTCGATCACCCTTATGCCCGCTTGCTCGAATTCCGTCGCAACGACCGGCTGCTGGCCGTGGCCGCCATCGACGTCCTGGGTCACGGGTTGTCGGCAATCTACACGTTCTTCGACCCGTCTCCCGAACTCAACCGGCGTTCGCTGGGTACCTACGCGGTACTCGAGCTGGTGTCACTCGCCCAAAGGCGGGGATTGCCCCATGTCTATCTGGGTTATTGGATTCGCGAGTGCCGCAAGATGAATTACAAGCGCGACTTTCAGCCGCTGGAATATCTCGATGGTCGCCATTGGCGCCGATTGGTACCGTTATGAGCGAGGTTTTTGCCTTGGCGGCCGGCATGCGGCACAATAGCGCGCTATCTTGAGTAACGTCTTATCCTGACGTTAACGATCGACATCATCGCGTAACGAGGAATCGCCTATATGGCACGTGAAGATCATATCGAAATGGAAGGCGTCGTCGTCGACACGCTTCCCAATACCATGTTCCGCGTCGAGCTGGAAAACGGCCACGTGGTCACGGCCCATATTTCCGGCAAGATGCGCAAGAATTACATCCGCATTCTCACCGGCGACAAGGTCAAGGTCGAGCTGACTCCCTACGACCTGTCCAAGGGCCGCATCGTCTATCGCTCACGCTGAGCCTTCCCGCCTTTCTTCCGCCTGGAACCAACAAACAAAAAAGACGCCCCGTCATCGCAGACAGGGCGCCATGGGGTTTAGCTCGCGCAAGCGGAGCAATCAGGCCATTTCGGCCTCGGTAGCCAGGTGCAACTCGTTGCCTTCCACGGTGACATGCACCACGCCGCCGTGCTCGGCCAGCTCGCCGAACAGGATAAGCTCCGCCAGCGGCTTCTTGAGCTTCTCCTGGATCAGGCGAGCCATGGGACGCGCCCCCATCTCGGGGTCGTAGCCCTGCTCCGCCAACCAGGCTCGCGCCTGTTCGTCGACATCGAGCTGCACGCGTTTCTCGTCGAGTTGGGCCTGCAGTTCGACCAGGAACTTGTCGACCACACTGCGCACCACCGACGGCTCCAGGCTGTGGAACTGAATGATGCTGTCCAGGCGGTTACGGAACTCAGGCGAGAAGGTCCTGCGAATCACTTCCAAGGCATCGGTGGAGTGATCCTGGGGCTGGAAGCCGATGGAGCGTCGCGCAATCTGATCTGCCCCGGCATTGGAGGTCATGATCAGGATCACGTGGCGGAAATCCGCTTCACGGCCGTTGTTGTCGGTCAGGCGGCCGTGATCCATCACCTGCAACAACAGGTTGAAGACTTCCGGGTGCGCCTTCTCGATCTCGTCGAGCAACAACACGGAATGCGGCTGCTTGGTGATCGCTTCGGTCAGCAGACCGCCTTGGTCGTAACCGACGTAGCCCGGAGGCGCGCCGATCAGCCGCGACACGGTGTGCCGCTCCATGTACTCGGACATGTCGAAGCGTAGCAGCTCGATCCCCATCAAGGCGGCCAACTGACGGGCCACCTCGGTCTTGCCGACCCCGGTCGGGCCAGAGAACAGGAAGCTGCCCACCGGCTTGTCCGGTGACTTGAGACCAGCCCGCGACAGCTTGATCGCCGCGGCAAGGCTGGTGATGGCTTCGTCCTGGCCGAACACCAGCATCTTGAGATCGCGCTCGAGATTCTCGAGCAGCTTGCGATCAGAGCTGCTGACACTCTTCGGCGGAATCCGTGCAATGGAAGCCACCACGGCTTCGACCTGCTCGACATCGATGGTATCGACCCGCACCTCCGGCGGCAGTAGCCGCTGGTGGGCACCAGCCTCATCGATCACGTCGATGGCCTTGTCCGGCAGATGGCGATCGTTGATGTAACGGTCTGCCAAGCGCACCGCGCTCTCCAGTGCGCCGTCGGTGTACTTGAGACGGTGATGCTCCTCGAAACGCCCGCGCAGCCCCTTGAGGATGCGGATGGTGTCGTCCACCGAGGGCGCCATCACGTCGACCTTCTGGAAACGCCGCGCCAGCGCCCGGTCCTTCTCGAAGATGCCGCGGAATTCATGGAAGGTGGTTGAACCGATGCAGCGCAGGTCTCCGGACGAGAGCAATGGCTTGAGCAGGTTGGAGGCGTCCATCACGCCTCCGGACGCTGCCCCGGCACCAATCACGGTATGTATCTCGTCGATGAACAGAATGGCATTGGGCTGCTTCTTGAGTTCGGCCAACAGACTCTTGAGGCGCTTCTCGAAGTCACCACGGTACTTGGTGCCGGCGAGCAAGGCGCCCATGTCCAGCGAGTAGACCATGGCATCGCCGATGACGTCGGGCACATCCTCTTCGACGATACGCTTGGCCAAGCCTTCGGCAATGGCGGTCTTGCCAACACCGGCTTCGCCTACCAGCAGCGGGTTGTTCTTGCGCCGTCGGGCGAGGATCTGCACCACCCGTTCGAGCTCGTGATCGCGGCCGATCAGGGGATCAATCTTGCCCAACCGCGCTTGCTCGTTGAGGTTGGTGGCATACCCGGTCAGCGGATGGGCACTGCCTTCGCTGACGCCATCCTCGGCATCCTCGGCGTCCGGCGAGGGCGATGACGGATTCTGGCCATGCCCCGACACCTTGGAAATGCCATGGGCGATGTAGTTGACCGCATCCACACGAGCGACGTTCTGTTGTTTGAGGAAGTAGACCGCTTGGCTTTCCTGCTCGGAAAAGATCGCCACCAGCACGTTGGCCCCGGTCACTTCGCTCTTGCCGGAAGATTGGACATGGAAGACCGCACGCTGCAGCACCCGCTGGAAGCCCAGAGTCGGCTGGGTCTCGCGATCGCTTTGATCCTCGGGAATCAGCGGCGTGGTGGAGTTGATGAAATCCTGCAGGTCCGTGCGCAGCTTATCGAGGTTGGCCCCACAGGCACGCAATACATCCGCCGCAGAGGCATTATCCAGCAGAGCCAACAGCAGATGCTCCACGGTCATGAACTCATGGCGCTTGGAACGTGCCACGGTAAAGGCCGTGTTCAGGGTCAGTTCAAGTTCTTTGCTCAGCATGGCAGTCCCCTTCTAGCCGCCTACGGCATCGGTCGGCACTTTCAAAAACCGGCATTCTCACCATCGGGCACAATTGCGGGTTTGGCAAGCCGCTCTTGTGCCGGCCACTCGCCCTGACATGCACCATGCCAGGCGTCAGTCGGCCTTGTCGATATCGCACAGCAGCGGATGCTGACACTCTCTGGCATATTGATTGACCTGATGGCTTTTGGTTTCCGCGATGTCGCGAGTGAAGATCCCACAGGTCGCCTTGCCTTGGGTGTGCACCGCCAGCATCACCTGTACCGCCTTCTCGCTATCCATATTGAAGAAGATTTGCAGCACTTCGACCACGAACTCCATGGGCGTGAAGTCATCGTTGTGCAGCACGACCTTGAACAACGGTGGCTCTGCCAACGCCGGGTCGGCGGGATCCACGGCTATTTGACCGTCATCATCCTCTTGTGGATCCGTGGGTCGTGTCATGCCCGCCGTCACCCATATCAAATCGGGCTCGTCTATCTTGAACATAAGAGGCACTATCCATCTTCACAAGCCGGTTGATACCCCCGGCATCAACTCTGGTTCGACGCCTGATGCCTCACAGGGTTCATTACTAACAAAGATGCGTCCACCGTCGCGACTCTGCAAGCCCTCTGAACACGAAAAGCCCCCACCCGCTTAACGGGCGAGGGCTCGAGCATCGTGACGCGCGACTTACATGTTATCGGCGACGGCCTTGCCGAACTCGGAGCACTTCAACAGCACGGCATTTTCCATCACGCGGTGGAAGTCATAGGTGACCTCACCCTTGGAGATCGCCTTCTCCATGCCCTTGAGCACCAGGTCGGCGGCCTCGATCCAGCCCATGTGGCGCAGCATCATCTCGGCGGAGAGGATCAGCGAGCCGGGGTTGACCTTGTCCTGGCCGGCATACTTGGGCGCGGTACCGTGGGTGGCTTCGAACATGGCCACGTTGTCGGACATGTTGGCGCCCGGTGCGATACCGATACCGCCCACTTCCGCCGCCAAGGCGTCGGAGAGATAGTCGCCGTTGAGGTTCAGGGTGGCGATCACGTCATACTCGGCCGGACGCAGCAGGATCTGCTGCAGCATGGCGTCAGCAATGACGTCCTTGACCACGACCTGCTTGCCAGTATTCGGGTTCTTGAAGGTCATCCAGGGGCCGCCGTCGAGCAGCTCGGCACCGAACTCATCACGCGCCACCTGGTAGCCCCAATCCTTGAAGGCGCCTTCGGTGAACTTCATGATGTTGCCCTTGTGCACCAAGGTCAGCGACTCGCGATCGTTGTCCACGACATACTGCAGGGCCTGGCGCACCAGGCGCTTGGTGCCTTCCTCGGAGACCGGCTTGACGCCGATACCGCACATTTCGGGGAAACGGATGTTGGTGACACCCATTTCCTCACGCAGGAACTTGATAACCTTGTCGGCTTCCGGAGTGCCAGCCTTCCATTCGACACCGGCGTAGATGTCCTCGGAATTCTCACGGAAGATCACCATGTCGACGTCGGCGGGATTCTTGACCGGGCTGGGCACGCCTTCGAACCAGCGCACCGGGCGCTGACAGACATAGAGGTCGAGCTTCTGGCGCAGAGCCACGTTCAGGGAACGGATGCCACCACCCACCGGAGTGGTCAGCGGACCCTTGATGGACACCACGTAATCCTTGACGGCTTCCAGGGTCTCATCGGGCAACCAGGTGTCGGCGTCGTAGACCTGGGTGGCCTTCTCGCCGGCATAGACTTCCATCCAGTGGATCTTGCGCTCGCCGTTGTAGGCTTTCTGCACAGCCGCGTCGATCACGATCTTCATCGCCGGTGTAACGTCGACACCGATACCGTCACCCTCGATGAACGGGATGACCGGCTCGTTCGGCACGTTCAGGGTGTTATCGGCATTGACGGTAATCTTTTCGCCGCCTTCAGGGACGACAATTTTCTGGAACCCCATTGAGAACTCCCCTGTGGTGTGTTCAGTGGAGCGCGGAGTATAGCATCCAGCCCATCGTTCAGAGTAGGCTTGAAACAGGATTTGTCGACAATCATTGGTACAAGACCAAGCCCCATGAGTTCGCTGTATCTCCTTCACAAGCCCTATCACATGCTGTCGCAGTTCACCGATAGTGACGGTCGAGCCACCCTGGCCGATATCATCGAGGTCCCGGGCATCTACCCTGCCGGACGCCTCGATTACGACTCCGAGGGCTTGCTGCTACTCAGCGACGATGGCGAACTGATCCACCGCATCGCCCATCCACGCCACAAGCAGCCCAAGACCTATTGGGTCCAGGTGGAGGGCGAACCTGGCGACGACGCCTTGAACGCCCTGCGCCAAGGGGTGATGCTCAATGACGGCCCGACCCGTCCGGCTCAGGTACGGCGGCTCACCGCTCCACGAGTCGCCGAACGCCAGCCGCCGGTGCGGCATCGCCAGCACCAGCCCACCGCCTGGCTGGAGCTGACCATAAGCGAGGGCCGCAATCGCCAGGTGCGACGCATGACCGCCCATGTCGGCCACCCCACGTTACGCCTGATCCGAGTGGCCATCGGACCTTGGCGCCTGGATGGCCTGGCCCCTGGGCAATGGCGTCGGGAAACACTGCATGCGCCTAGTGCCAATGGCCCTCGCCGAGGCCGCCACCCATCTTCTGCTGGCCGGAGACGCCGATGAAACGCTGGACCCCTAGAGTCACCGTGGCCACCGTGGTCGAACGTGCCGGACGCTACCTGCTGGTCGAGGAGGATAATGGTGGCCCCTTCACGCTGTTCAACCAGCCGGCCGGTCACCTGGAACCCGGCGAGACGCTACTGGAAGCCGCCGAGCGCGAGGTACGCGAGGAGAGTGCCTGGCGCGTCGGCATCACCGACTACCTGGGCCTGTACGTCTACGAAGCGCAAGCCGGGCTGACCTTCCATAGCCACAGTTTCGTGGGCATGGCACTGGCGCATCTCGGCAATGACCTGGACCCGGACATCCGCGCCATCCACTGGCTGACTTTCGATGAGATCGAAGACCTGGAACGGGCCGGGCGCCTGCGCAGCCCGCTAGTGTTGCGGCGTGTCCGTGACGCCCGCCTGGGCAGGGTGTTTCCCATGGACGTGATCCACGAGCGCTAAGCTTACGGCTACGGGCTACGGGCTACGGGCTACGGGCTACGGGCTACGGGCTACGGGCTACGGGCTACGGGCTACGGGCAGTCTCCTATTACTCCAGGCTTGCAGCCAACTGCTCGAAGCTCGAAGCTCGAAGCTCGAAGCTCGAAGCTCGAAGCTCGAAGCTCGAAGCTCGAAGCTCGAAGCTCGAAGCTCGAAGCCAAGATAAGGTATAATTCTGCCCCGTTTAGCTGTCACCCGATCCGAGAACGTCTATGTCATCCACGGGCAAGGTCATCGTCGGCATGTCCGGCGGTGTCGACTCCTCCGTCTCCGCCCTGCTGCTGCTCGAACAGGGCTATCAGGTCGAAGGCCTGTTCATGAAGAATTGGGATGAGGACGACGGCACCGAATATTGCACCGCAAAGGAAGACCTGGCGGATGCGCAAGCCGTGTGCGAGAAGCTCGGTATCAGGTTGCATACCGCCAACTTCGCGGCCGAATACTGGGACAATGTCTTCGAACACTTCCTGGCCGAATACCGTGCCGGGCGGACGCCGAACCCCGATATCCTTTGCAACCGCGAAATCAAGTTCAAGGTGTTCCTCGAGTACGCCGAAATGCTCGGTGCCGAGAAAATCGCCACCGGGCACTACGTACGTCAGGGCCTGCGTAACGGCCGCCCGCGGCTGCTCAAGGGCCTGGATGCCAACAAGGACCAGAGCTATTTCCTGCATGCGGTGCCCGAGTCGGCCATCGCCCGCACGCTGTTTCCGGTCGGTGAACTGGACAAGAGCGAGGTGCGCGCCATCGCTGAGCGTCATGGGTTGGCAACCGCGCGCAAGAAGGATTCGACCGGCATCTGCTTCATCGGCGAGCGGCGCTTCCGCGATTTCCTCCAGCAGTATCTGCCAGCCCAACCGGGCGTGATCGAGACCCCGGATGGAGACGTCATCGGCGAACACATGGGGCTGATGTACTATACCCTCGGCCAGCGCCAAGGGCTGGGTATCGGCGGCCTGGCCGACTATCCGGAAGAGCCTTGGTACGTCGCCGCCAAGGACCTCGATCGCAATGTGCTGGTCGCCGTGCAGGGCAAGCATCATCCCCTGCTTTACAGTGACGCCCTGGTCACCGAGCCGATGGACTGGGTGGCTGGCGAGGCACCGGCGACCGAGGCCAGCCTCACCGCCAAGACTCGCTATCGACAGGCCGACGTCGCCTGTCGAATGCACACTACCCCTGAGGGCGGCGTGGAAATCATCTTCGACGAGCCACAGCGCGCGGTCACCCCTGGCCAGTCGCTGGTACTCTATGATGGCGAGATCTGCCTGGGCGGCGGGGTGATTCGCGAGACTTGGAAACGTTCGGAGCCCATTGAATGACCACTACCCCGATTCATCGCGCCCCGGACGATCCGGTTTCGCGTCAAGCTCTGGCCCTGGCTGGTGTCTTCCAGGCTGCCTGCGTGGTCGATGACCTCGCGCGTCATGGCCAAGCCGACGAGCGAGCCTGGACCACCCTTATCCGCGCCACCGTCGATACCAACCCGGAAAGCTTTGAGGCGATCTACGGCGGCCACCCCAATTACATGCGCCAAGGTCTCGACCTTCTCGATGCCGTGCTCGGCCGCAAGCAGACCAACCCCGTGGTACTGCGCTACGGTTTCTCGCTACTACTATTGATGCAGAAGCTGCGCAAGAACAGCGACATGATGACCACCCTCGGCACGCGCTTGACCCGAGTCCAGGGCCAGGCCGAGCATTTCGGCGACACTCACGAGAACGTGGTGGCGAGCCTCGGTGAGCTCTACCAGGACACACTCTCGACCTTCAAGTACCGCATCGTGGTGCAGGGCGAACCCTCGCTGCTGCAACAGCACATGATGCCCGAGCGGGTACGTGCCGCGCTGCTCGCCGGCGTGCGCTTCGCTCTATTGTGGCATCAGCAAGGCGGGCGACGTTGGAAGCTGATCTTACAGCGCAATGCGCTCAAGAAGGCGCTCGACCAGTTGAACCACGGCTGACTCTTTTATCGTTACGCGATCACCCACGGAAACCTCGACCATGCAGCTCTCTTCATTGACCGCCCTTTCCCCCGTCGACGGCCGCTACGGCACCAAGGCCGCAGCCCTACGCGAGCATTTCAGCGAGTTCGGCCTGATCCGCGCCCGCGTCACCGTCGAAGTACGCTGGCTTGAAGCGCTGGCCGCTCACCCGCAGATCACCGAAGTGCCGCCGCTGTCCGCCGAGGCCACGGCGTTTCTCGATGCCCTGGTGCGTGACTTCTCCGAGGCCGACGCGGCACGCATCAAGGAGATCGAGCGCACCACCAACCACGACGTCAAGGCAGTGGAGTATTTCCTCAAGGAACACATTGCCGAACAGCCCGAACTGCACGCCATCAGCGAGTTCGTGCACTTCGCCTGCACCAGCGAGGACATCAACAACCTGTCTCATGGCTTGATGCTCAAGGACGGCCTCGGCGTGCTGCTGCCGGTGATGCGCGAGTTGACCGAAGCAGTGGAGACACTTGCCCACGAACACGCCGCCGTGCCGATGCTGTCGCGTACCCACGGCCAGACGGCAAGTCCCACCACCCTGGGCAAGGAGATGGCCAACGTCGCCCACCGCCTGCGTCGCCAGTTGAAACAGATCGAGTCGGTGGAGATCCTCGGCAAGATCAACGGCGCGGTGGGCAACTACAATGCCCACCTGGCGACCTACCCCGAGATTGACTGGGCGGCCAATGCCCAGGCCTTCGTCGAGCGCCTGGGGCTGACTTTCAATCCCTACACCACCCAGATCGAACCCCACGACTACATCGCCGAGCTGTTCGATGCGTTCTGCCGCTTCCATACCATTCTGATCGACTTCGATCGTGACGTGTGGGGCTACATTTCTCTGGGCTACTTCAAGCAGAAGACCGTCGAGGGCGAGATCGGCTCCTCGACCATGCCGCACAAGGTCAACCCCATCGACTTCGAAAACTCCGAGGGCAACCTAGGACTGGCCAACGCCGTTCTCGGCCACCTGGCTCAGAAACTGCCGATCTCACGCTGGCAGCGCGACCTGACCGACTCCACGGTGCTGCGCAACCTGGGGGTTGGCCTGGCTTACGGGTTGATCGCCTACCAAGCGTCGCTCAAGGGCATCTCTAAACTCGAGGCCAACCCGCAGCGCCTGGCCGAAGACCTCGACGCCAATTGGGAAGTGCTGGCCGAGCCGATCCAGACGGTGATGCGCCGCTACGGCATCGAAAAGCCCTACGAGAAACTCAAGGAACTGACCCGCGGCAAGCGCATCGACCAGGCCGGCTTTGCCGCGTTCATCGACACCTTGGCGCTGCCGGACAACGTCAAGGCCGAACTCAAGGCGTTGACGCCGGCGACCTATATCGGGAATGCCGAGGAGCAAGCGAGGAAGCTTTGACCATGCCTTCCCATACCCCGCTGCAACTGCTTGGCAGCCTCTCTGCCAGCGAATTCCTGCGCGACTACTGGCAGAAAAAACCGCTGTTGATCCGTGGTGCTTTCCCGAACTTCGAAAGCCCGCTCGATCCTGACGAACTGGCGGGGCTGGCCTGCGAGGAAGGCGTCGAGGCGAGGCTAGTGGAAGAGAAGGGTCCCGACGGCCCCTGGCAAGTGAGCCACGGCCCCTTCGATGAAGCCACCTTCGCGCGTCTGCCCGAGCGCAACTGGACGCTGCTGGTGCAAGCGGTGGATCACTATGTACCCGAGGTCGCCGCACTGCTCGAAGAGTTCACCTTCCTGCCGCGCTGGCGGCTCGATGACATCATGATCAGCTACGCTCCCCCGGGTGGCAGCGTCGGCCCCCACGTCGACCAGTACGATGTCTTCCTGCTGCAAGCCAGCGGCCAGCGACGCTGGCAACTAGGCGGCAAGGTGCCCGACGATGCGCCGATCCTGCAAGGTATCGACCTGCGCATCCTCGAACGTTTCGAGGTAGAGGGCGATCAGGACTGGGGTCTGGAACCCGGTGACATGCTCTATCTACCCCCGGCCTGGGCCCACCACGGTATCAGCCAATCCGACGACTGCATGACGATCTCGGTGGGCTTCCGCGCCCCTTCCGCCGACGAAGCCATCACTTCCTTCGCCGATTACGTGGGCGAAGGGCTGCCGCCCTCGCTGCGCTTCGCCGACGCCGGCATGGCGTCGCCCGACGACCCGGGCGAACTCGACGATGCGGCCCTGGAACGCATGCGAACGCTGATCCTCGATACCCTCGACGACCCCGACCAACTCGCCCAATGGTTCGGCCGCGTGATGACTCAACCCAAGTACGTCGACCAACTCGTCCCCAACGATATCCCAACCGACGTCGAGGCGCTTGTCACCGAACTACAGGCCGGAGCCGAACTGGAGCGCACCCTTGGTTCGCGCTTCGCGTATTGCCCTCTGGGCGATGGCCAAGCCACCCTGTTCGTCGATGGCGACGGCATCGACTGCTCCCTGGAACTGGCCCGCACCCTGGCCTCCCGCAGCCCCATCGGCGCCGAGTTGCTTGCCTACCCCAATGCTACCGAGCTGCTGGCTCGATTGCTCGACCGTGGCAGCCTGAGCTGGCCACTGCATGACGATGAAGAACTGGACGACGAGAACACACCATGAACTCGACCGATGCCATCACGATCCAGCATGGCGACTGGGCCACGCTAGGCCCGGTGGCCAGCGAAATTCGACGAGTCGTCTTCATAGAGGAGCAGGCCGTCCCACGGCACGAAGAGTGGGACGGTCGCGACGACGACTGCGTCCACTTCCTGGCCTGGCAAGGGGAACGCGCCATTGGCACTGCCCGGCTGCTGCCTGACGGTCATATCGGCCGTGTCGCAGTGCTGATCGAGGCTCGTGGACTGGGCGTGGGCCGGCAATTGATGCAGGCCGCAATCGAGGTCGCTCGCCAACGTGGGCACACCCACGTCGAGCTCGCCGCCCAGACCCACGCCCTGGCGTTCTACGAAAGCCTGGGGTTCGAAGCCTTCGGTGACGAGTTTCTCGATGCTGGCATACCGCACCGCAACATGCGGCTTTCGCTAGCCGGTTGATTCATCAACAATTATCCCACGCAACGAAAACTGACTACATTTCCGGGGCCAAAATGGCCCTTCTTGTAGTCAAACTACAACCCTGCCTGCCCCAAAGTAATAATTGTTCCCCCCCGCCATCATGGGCGATAGTGCTTAACAAGACAGGATTAAAACAAACGTTTTAGACCAAACTTGTAGTCGGCGGCAACGAATACGGTATTCCTGATCCTGTCTAATCTAGAAGCACTTACTTCCCTACCAATGAAGGATGGCCCCATGTCAGCTTATCAAGACGATCTCAACGCGATAGCCCAGTTGCGCGAAGCCCAGGGTGGCAAGTGGGACAACATCAACCCCGAATACGTCGCCCGCATGAAGGCCCAGAACCGCTTCAAGACCGGTCTGGACATCGCCCGCTATACTGCCGGCATCATACGCCGGGACATGGCCGAATACGATGCCGACACCAGCCAGTACACCCAATCGCTGGGCTGCTGGCACGGCTTCATCGGCCAGCAGAAGCTGATCGCCATCAAGAAGCACTTCGGCCATACCAACAAGCGCTACCTGTACCTTTCCGGCTGGATGGTGGCAGCCATGCGTTCCGAATTCGGCCCGCTGCCCGACCAGTCCATGCACGAGAAAACCGCCGTGCCGGCGCTGATCGAGGAACTCTATACCTTCCTGCGTCAGGCCGACGCGCGGGAACTCGGCCATCTGTTCCATGAACTCGACGATGCTCGCGCCAAGGGCGACCAAGTCGCCGCCAAGGCGGTTCAGGCACGGATCGACGATTTCGAAACCCATGTGGTGCCGATCATCGCCGATATCGATGCTGGTTTCGGCAACGAGGAAGCAACCTATCTGCTGGCCAAGAAAATGATCGAGGCCGGGGCCTGCTGCATCCAGATCGAGAACCAGGTCTCCGACGTCAAGCAGTGCGGTCATCAGGCCGGCAAGGTGACCGTGCCCCACGAGGATTTCCTGGCCAAGATCAACGCCGTGCGTTATGCCTTCCTGGAACTCGGTGTGGACGACGGCGTGATCGTCGCGCGTACCGACTCGCTGGGTGCCGGACTGACCCAGAAGGTGCCGGTTTCCAAGGAGCCAGGCGATCTGGCATCGCAATACAACCGCTTCCTCGAAACCACGCCAGTTGCATCGGCTGGCGATGTCGCCGAAGGCGACATGGTGATCAAACTCGACGGCGAGCTGAGAAAGCCGGTACGCCTGCCCAACGGCCTCTACAAGTTCCGTCAGGGAACCGGTGAAGATCGCGTGGTGCTCGACTGTATCACCAGCCTGCAGAATGGCGCCGACCTGCTGTGGATCGAAACCGAGAAGCCGCACGTGGGCCAGATCGCCGGCATGGTCAACCGCATTCGCGAAGTCATCCCCGACGCCAAGCTGGTCTACAACAACTCACCGTCCTTCAACTGGACCCTGAACTTCCGCCAACAGGTCTTCGATGCCTGGAAAGAGGAAGGCAAGGACGTATCCGCCTACGACCGCGCCAATCTGATGAGTGCCGAGTACGACGACACCGAGCTGGCCGCCGTGGCCGACGAGTGGACTCGCAACTTCCAACGCGACGCCTCGCGCGAGGCGGGGATCTTCCATCACCTGATCACCCTACCGACCTACCACACCGCGGCACTGTCCACCGACGAACTGGCTCAGGGCTACTTCGGTGGCGACGGTATGCTGGCCTATGTCGCTGGCGTCCAGCGTCAGGAGATCCGCCGCAGACTGGCATGCGTCAAGCACCAGGACATGGCCGGCTCAAACATCGGTGACGACCACAAGGAGTATTTCTCCGGAGAAGGCGCGCTGAAGGCCGGCGGCAAGGACAACACCATGAACCAATTCGGCTGATGGCAATTGCCGTGACGTGAACGACCATCTAGCGGGGAGGCTTCGGCCTCTCCTCTTTGCATTGCCTTTTCCTTATTGTTTGCTATTTGCTCGCGCTACACTGAGGGCACTCAGCGACCAACCACTGGTCCTAGGGGACAAGAGCCGCTAAACTATTATAAAACACCGTTTCCTAACGATAGAATCGCTTGGCAGTGCGCCAAGTTGCAGGAGGGTTCCATGAAGCGTCTTCTTCCCATTGTGGCTATTGGCCTGTTGACCTTGGCGGGCTGTGCCAACACTGCCCCCTATTCCGGCGATGTCTACCGCGGCAGCCAAGCCCAGACCGCCCAGACGGTCAACTACGGCACCATCGTCGCGCTGCGCCAGGTACAGATCCAGGCCGACAGCCCACAGGGCAACGTGGTTGGTGGTCTCGGTGGCGCGGTGATCGGTGGCCTGCTGGGCAACCAGATTGGGGGCGGTTCGGGCCGCAGGCTGGCCACCGCCGCCGGTGCCATCGGCGGTAGCGTGGCTGGCAGCAAGATCGAGGATTCTGCCAACCGTACACGCGCCTGGGAAATGGAAATTCGACGCGATAACGGGCAAAGCGTTGTGGTGGTTCAGAAAGCCGACCGCAACTTCGAGGTCGGCCAGCGCGTCCGCCTGATCGGCAGCGGCGCCAACCTGAGCGTCGCACCCTACTGAACCGATCGCGCCAGCAGCGACAAGGCCCGCGAATTATCTCGCGGGCCTTGCACTTTTCCGGGATCCGTTGGCATCACACACTCAGGGATGCTTGTCCTTATTTGAGGGCCCACCCCAGGATCTTCTTGCCCAGCCAGACCACCAGACCGACCACGATCAGGGTCATCAGCATATCGACCGGGCGCACGATGTAAGTGGCCCCCAGTACTGCGATGGCGGGACACCATATCCAGCGCTCGTCACCTTTGGACTTCAGCAGTTCCGGCATCTTGCGCTCGAAGAAGGTACCCAGCGCTCCATTCCATCCCTTGAGGGTTAGATACAGGATCACGGCGAAGGCGATCAGCCAGATCAGGGTCACGGTCATAAGGGGCGCTCCGTAATATGGATGGGTCGCAGGCAACCAAGGCCCGGCTTGCAAGATTGTCTGGTAGGGTATCCCTGCCCCGAAACCTACGCAACCACTGTCATATCGGTTGAACCAACGTCATGATTGGCATGGCGAAAATGAAAAATTCCTCGTCGCCCCTGACAGCCCCCATGGTGGCACGTTACCATGGTAATGACATGCACTCACCGAAAGGTCCCTCAATGCAAATTGCGCAGAACTCCGTTGTCGCGTTCCACTACACCTTGACCAACGATGCAGGTGAAGTGCTGGACAGCTCGGAAGGTCGCGAACCGCTGACATACCTCCATGGCGCCGGCAACATCATCCCGGGTCTGGAGAAGGAACTGGAAGGCCGTGAGAGCGGCGACAAGCTTCAGGTCACCGTCACCCCCGCCGAAGGGTATGGCGAAACCCAGCCTGCCCTGGTTCAGGAAGTGCCCCGCGATGCCTTCCAGGGTGTCGAAGAAGTGCAGCCAGGCATGCAGTTCCAGGCGCAGACGCAAGGCGGCCCCTTGATGGTTACCGTCACCAAGGTCGAGGGCGATACCGTGACCGTGGATGGCAACCATCCGCTGGCCGGTCAGACCCTGAACTTCGATGTCGAGATCAAGAGCGTTCGCGAAGCCAGCCAGGAAGAGCTCGAGCACGGCCACGTGCATGGCGAAGGTGGCGTCGAACACTGAGAACTCGCCGATGCCTTGCCGCAATCGCGACAGAGTCATGACGACCGGCAAGGCATCAGCAGGCGCCTATTCCGACGCCTCCTCCTGCACCTGCACCTGCACCTGCACCAACTGATCGTAGCGAACGCAGCGTTCGGTTGTGACTTCGGCCGAGAAGTCCTGCAGTTCGCTCGCCTTTCCCTTGAGTACCGCCACTTCCAGGCAACTGTCATGGTCGGGATGCACGTGTAGCATCGATACCGTGAACCAGTTTCATGCCTTATCGCTGCGTCCACGCAGGCTCTCGCGGACCTCCTCGAGCGGCCCACCGCGCCGCCGCCAGGCAAAGTAACGCGCAAGCCAGCTCAGCACCCGTTCAGGCTTGTGAGCATTCTTCCACACCCCGGCCGTGGCCTTGGCAGCCTCCGAGAAGGTCGGATAGGGATGGATGGTTCCCAGCAGCTTGTTCAGGCCAATGCCCTGAGTCATCGCCAAGGTGAATTCGCCTAGCAGTTCACCGGCGCCATGACCGACGATGCTCACCCCCAGCAGGCGGTCCTTGCCAGGCACCGTCAGCACCTTGATGAATCCCTGGGTGCGACCGTCGGCGATGGCACGATCGAGCTCGCCGAGATCATAACGTGTCACTTCGTACTCGACTCCTCGAGCCCTGGCTTCGCGTTCGTTGAGCCCCACGCGAGCGACCTCGGGTTCGGTAAAGGTCACCGCCGGCAGGTTGCGGTAGTCAACGGCAAAGCGCTTGATCTCGCCGAACAGGGCATTGACCGTAGCATGCCAAGCTTGATGGGCACTGGCATGCGTCAACTGGTAGGGGCCGGCAACATCGCCACACGCCCATACATTGGGATGCAGGCTGCGCAACGTCTCGTCGACATCAAGGGTGCCATCGGCGCGAGTCTCGATGTTCAGCGCCTCGAGCCCCAGCCCCTCGACCACCGCCTCGCGCCCCACCGCGACCAGCAAGCGGTCGAACACCACCCTCTCCGTCTGGGTACCTTGCTCGCCATCGCGCTCGATCACCAGCACTTTGCCCGCATCGCCGTGGCTGGGGCCAGACTCGACACGCAGCGCCCGCGCACCGAGATACAATCGCACCCCTTCGTTTTCCATGCGCAAGGCTAGCTGAGCGGCAATATCGCGGTCCTCACGCGGCAGCAGTTGAGGAGCCATTTCCACCAGCGTCACGCGGCTGCCCAGGCGGGAAAAGCTCTGGCCCAGCTCACAGCCGATGGAACCACCACCTAGCACCACCAGGCGCTCAGGCAACGACTCGAGTTGCCACAGGTTGTCTGAAGTCAGCACCTCGATTTCATCCAGCCCCGGCAACTCGGGCACCTTCGGTCGCGCCCCGGTGGCAATGATCACATGGCGCGTGGTGAGTACCCGTTGACCGACCCGCACTTCCCACGGGGTAAGCAGCCTGGCCTCGCCCTGAATCACCTCCACCCCCAGATGACGATAGCGCTCGGCGCTGTCATGCGGCTCCACATCGCGCACGGCCTGGTGCACATGGTCCATGACCGCGGCGAAGTCGATGCGCGGCTCCTTGGTTTCGATACCGAAGCGCTTGGCATCGCGCACCTCCTGAGCCAGCCGCGCGACACGTATCAAGGCCTTGGAAGGCACGCAGCCAGTGTTCAGGCAATCGCCGCCCATTCGATCACGTTCGACCAGTGCCACCTTGGCCTTGAGCGCGGTCCCTATGTAGCTGGCGACCAGCCCCGCCGAGCCTGCACCGATCACCACGATGTCATAGTCGAAACTTGCCGGCTTACCGTATTGGCGGGCCATGCGCCGGCGTTTGGCATAATCCACTCCGCGCCGGGCCAGAAGCGGGAAGATGCCGATCAGCGCGAAAGAGACGATCAATCCCGGCGAGAGGATACCGCCCAGCGACTCGAGCTCACCCAGTTCGCGCCCGGCGTTCACGTAAACCGCAGTGCCAGGCAGCATCCCGAGTTGACTCACCCAGTAGAAGGTCCAGGTGCGCATGCGGGTCAGTCCCAGCACCAGGTTGATGACGAAAAACGGAAACAGCGGGATCAGGCGCAAGGTGAACAGATAGAAGGCGCCTTCGCGAGCGATGCCACGGTTGACGCTCTCGAGTTGGCGAGAGAAGCGCTGCTCTACTAGGTTTCGAGCCAGGGTACGAGCGATCAAGAACGCCAGGGTGGCGCCCAGGCTACTGGCAAAGGAGATGATCAACAGTCCCCAGCCCAGTCCGAACAAAGCGCCACCCAGCAACGTCATCAAGGTGGCACCAGGCAGCGACAGGGCCGCCATGATCACATAGAGAACGAAGAAACCGCCCGCCACGGTGAACGGCGCCTCGGCGAACCAGGCCTGGAAACGCACCTGTTCGGCCTTGAGGTTATCCAAGGTCAGGGTTTCGTGAGCCCCACTGGCGAAGAATACCGCGACCACCACGGCGATAACGGCAATGATGATGAGTCGTTGGCGCTTCAAGACAGACACTCCCTTGATCGAACTGGGGCGACACCCCGGAAATCCCGAGCCAGCTTGCACGGGTCCGTTCCTTGAGTCACGTTTTCGTGACGATCCTTACTCGACATGGCCGTGGAACCTATCCTCCCCACCACCATCCAATTATTCAATTTCCTATATCCTTACAACATTCCCCGGCAAACAAGGTAATCGACATGTTCCACCCCGGTTCACGTTTCGCCCCACTAATGCCACTGTGCGCTGCGCTACTGCTCATCTCAGCTGTTAGCCATGCCGCGGATCAGGAAAGCAAGACAGAGACACAGGAAGCGTATTTCGCCGGTGGTTGCTTCTGGTGCATGGAAGAGGCATTCGATCCGGTAGAAGGCGTGATCTCCACCACCTCAGGCTACACCGGTGGCGATGTTGACAACCCTACCTATGAGCAGGTCAGTGCGGGAGACACCGGCCATGCCGAAGCGGTGAAAATCGAATATGACCCGACGCAGATCGATTATGCCGAGCTGTTGCATGTCTACTGGCGCAATATCGATCCTTTCGCCGAAAATCGCCAATTCTGCGACGCCGGCAGCCCCTATCGCAGCGCCATCTTCTATCGCAACGAAGAAGAGCGTGAACTCGCCGAAGCGACTCGCGACGAACTGGCCGAACGCTTCGGGAGCGAGATCGCCACCGAGATCGAGCCCTTCGAGACGTTCTACCCTGCAGAGGAATATCACCAGAACTACTATCAAACCAACGCGATGCGCTACCGCTTCTACAAGTCAGCCTGCGGTCGCAAAGAGCGTCTGGAAGAAGTGTGGGGCGAAGAAGCCGGAGGCTTGGAAAAAACCGGATAGCGGCTTTCTTGAATAAAGGCGTTTCTGCCGCGGACGACGAGCCTAGTGCGTAATGTTGGGGGTGGCCAGTGCATGCTCATGCTGCCGCAGCCAGGCTGCAAGCATCAGGGTCCCCAGCAATACCAGCCAACTGGCGATGGCCACGCCCCACCAACCAGCCACTTGCCAGAATGGTTCCAGATAGACACCACCCAAGCTCGCTCCGAGGTAGTAGAACACCAGGTAGAGCGCCGAGGCGCTGCCTCGCGACACCTTGGCATGGCGCCCCACCCAGCTCGACGCCATGGAATGGGCAAAGAAGAAACCGAAAGCATTGACGGTTAAGCCGACGAGGATCAACGGCAAGGCCGTCGACAGCGTCACCAGCGTACCGGCCATGAAAACCGTCACCCCAAGCATCATACAGGCCGGCTGCGACAGGCGCTGCGCCACCCGCCCTGATAGCGCGGAGCCGAGAGTTCCGCCCAGGTAGGTCAGGAAGATCATGCCCAGCCACTGGGTGCTCAGACCATATGGTGCCTCGCTCAAGCGAAAGGTGATATAGCTGTACTGGTTGATGAAGATCAGAAAGTTCAGGCCACCGAACAGGTAGGCACCGAGCAGCATGGGATTGCGCAGGTGCCCCACGATAGCGGAAAACGCCGTGCTCAAGCGGAAGGGGGTCGGCTGGAAATGCCGCGAAACCGGCAGCAGCTTCCAGAATACCGCCACGCACACCAGGCTGACCATCCCGACCACCAGGAAGCTCGTCTGCCACCCCCCGAACTCGGCGGCCACGCCGCCCATGATCCGCCCACCGATGCCCCCCAGGGTGTTGGCACTAATGTACAGCGCCACCGCCAGCATCAGGGCGCGCTTGTCGAATTCGTCACCCATCCAGGCAATCGCCACCGCCGGCAATCCCCCAAGCACGAAGCCTTGCACGACGCGTAACACCAACAAGGCCTCGAAGGTCTGCACCAGTGCCAATCCCAAGGTACATAGCGCGGTCAGCAACAACGTGACACGCATGATCACACGTCGACCCACGGCATCGGACAGGCTGCCAAACACCAGTAGCGCCGCCGCCAACGCCAGAGTCGCCACCGACATGATCAGCCCTACCGCCAGGGTCGAAACGCCGAAGGTATGGCGTAGCTCGGGCAGCAGCGGCTGTGGGACATAGAGATTGATGAATACGGTGAAGGAGCCCAGGCACAGGGCCAGGGTCGCCCGCCACCAATCGCGACTATGGGCTTCGATCATGGGGCCTCGTCGGCATTGCTTGACAAGGCATGATCGCTTGCGCAGCTTTATAAGCCAAATAGAACATCAAGATACTAGCCATCGGATTAGCTTATGAGCTTACCCTTCGACCTACGTGCCCTACGTGTCTTCTTGACGGCTGCCGAACAGGGTGGGTTCAGTGCCGCCTCCCGAGAACTCCACGTCGCCCAATCGGCGGTCAGCCAGACCATCGCCAACCTGGAGAAACGCCTGGAGCTACCGCTGTTCCACCGCCACGAGCGGCGTATCAGCCTGACGCCAGAGGGCGAGACCTTGCGTGACCATGCTCGCGAGTTGCTGGACCATGCCCAGGCCGCTCATCTGGCCATGCGTGAGTTGCACGGCCTGGTCAAGGGTGAGGTGCGCATCGGCATCCCCTCGATGCTGGGTTCGTATTACTTCCCCCCCTTGCTGATGGGCTTCAAGGCACGTCACCCGGGTATTCGGTTGACGGTGGTGGAGGCCGGCACGCGGCGTCTGCAGCGCATGATTCACGATGGAGAACTGGATTTGGGTGTGGTGATTGACGACCCCGAAAGCCAAGGGCTGGAGCGGCGTCGCTTCTTGCGTGAGGAAATGGTGGTGTGCGTGCCCGTGGATCACCCCTTCGCCCGGAGCCAAGCGATTACCGCCGAGAGTTTTTTCGGCGAGCCGCTGGTGCTATTCCAAGATGGCTATTTCCATCGCGAATTCGTCGATGCCCTGGCTCAGCGGACGGGGCACACCGCCGACGTGGCCTTTCAGTCAAACCTGATTCCGCTGACCAAGGCGATTGTCCGCCAAGGCTTCGGCATCACCACTTTTCTGCGCCGGGTGGTCGACGAACCGGAACTCGCCGCGGTGTCCTTCGCCCCCGCCGCCTGGCTCGACCTGTCGCTGGCCTGGGCGCGCGGTAGCTTTCTGTCACGCGCCGAGCAGGCCTTCGTCGATTTTGTCCTGGAAAATAGCAAGACATTCCAAGGTTCTGCCTTAAAAGTCGGCGAGCGAAGGCCAGGCAAGGCAAAAATCATCGAGAAAGCGGAGTTTACGTCGGGGTAAATGAGCATTTCGAGATGATTTTTAACACCGCATGGGCAAGCGCAGACAGTTTTCAGGTAGAACCCTAGCCTCCCGAGCTCAAAGCAGCACGCAGTGCCAACTGGGTCTGCTCCATGGGGCGGCGCGACTGCCAGTAGTAGCGCCGCCAGTATACATTATCCAGTTCGGAGAGAATCACGCCCTGGGAAGTGGAAGCGTGAAGGAAGTAACCGTCGCCGACATAGACGCCAACATGTCGATAGGGCCCCGGCGGGCGGAAGAATACCAGATCGCCGACCTTGAGTTCGCTGCGGTCGATGCGCCGGCCTTGCAAGGCTTGTCCTTCGGTGGTCCGCGGCAGGTCGACGCTGAAGCGTTCACTGAAGATATTCTGCATCAGCGCCGAACAATCGATGCCTGTGAACCCCTCGCCCCCCAGGCGATAAGGGGTACCGACCCAGCGCTCATGCTCGGCGAGCAGCACCTGGCGGATCAGGGTCGGCGGCGGTGTATGAAAGCCATGCATCTCGCGGACTGGATTGTCCACGGGAGACATCGGCAAGGCACCGGGCCGGGACTTGGTGAAGCTGAAGGGTTCAGCGGAACCCGGATTGTCATTTTGCGAAGTTCCCGCACAGCCAGCCAGCAGGGCCAGCGTCAAGCACAATCCTGCGACACGAAGCATTCTTGCGACCTCGTTCAACATCCCTTGAACCGCGCCTACCCCCGAGACGGCGCAAGAGGCCCGTTACCAAGGGAAGGGGTGTCGCTGTGGCAGTGATGCCCGAGGCCCCGATGCGACCTTGCCGGTACCACTGCCATAACGACCTGTCAGCGATTCGGTCCGGCTCCTGACAGGATGAGCCTTTTCAGCAAACGGCCTGACTATAATCGATTCTCGATATGCTTGGCGACCCCCAGGGAGCGCTGAGTAAACCGACGAGCATGCTCAAGCGCAAGGCGCCCGGAGCACAGGAACCGGAGCATATGGGGTATATGTGAGGATTCCGAGCACCGCGCAACGCAGCGATTGAGCAGCACAGACGTTTAGTCAGGGTTTCCTCAATGTAAGGTGCGCACGTCTCCCGGCAACGTATCGATATGCAATGGCGCCCAGTGGCGCGGCCGCGCACCGGGAAAGTCGAGGCTCGCCCAAGCGCCGGCCAGAGGTGGCGCGCCAGTCAGCCAGGTGACCAAGCCTTCGCGGAAGCTGCTCAGAAAGGCGTCGCGCTCTTCGGTTTCCGCCATGAAGAAAGCGAATCCGGCATACAAGCCCCGGGCATAATCCGACCAGCCGGCATAATGCGTTTCGGCCAAAGCCAGGGCCGTATCCAGAGTCGTCGAAAAGAGCGATTCGCTGAGCCAGCCGAGCTGACGGCCGGCGATCGCCAGATCCACCGCCTGGGCTATGTCCCAGGCTGCCATGTCCACCTCATTGCAACCAGCATCATTGTCACGGACCCGCTTCAGGCGCAGCAGGTGGTTCCGCTCATCCTCTTCGCATATGTCGGATTCGAGAATCGCTATCTCTTCCTTTAAGCGCGCTGAGTTGAGAGTGTAGGGCGCATAGTTGATCTGATAGTCTTGGCGGTCACCGGCCTCGAGCAGGAAGGTCAGGAATTCGCGCAACCCTTCCGCGTCATGCAGTCCGTAGTGTCCATCGATCCATTCACGAATGGCCTCGCATTCGTGCTCGCTTTCGCGCAACGGCTCCCCCCAAGCACCGGCATTCAGTGGGCCGACAAGAGACAACGCCGTGAAGCGCGTCAGCGTTGGCCGCGGCCCCGGCTCCTTCCAGGCACCGGGCTGCCAATCCAGCCAATGGAAAGGACTACCAGGATCCTCGCGGTGCCAGCGAATCTCGTGTACCAACGAAGGTTGGCCGTTTTCGGGTAGCGCCTGCTCCCAGGCGGCCCAGGCGTCGAGCAGGCGGCGTGGGCCGGAGTAGAAACGGCACAGCACACCGCGCAAGGACTCGGCCAATAGCGCCAAGCCCTGAGCATCGAAGTCACCGCTATCCACGGCCATCTGCAGGTAAAAAGCGTACTTCTCGGCCATATGAATGGTGGCGGCATGTCGGCTGCACGGTTTGAGCCCGTCACGCTGGAGGACCGCCGCCTCGCTGGGCTTACCAAACGGGGTGGCAAGTGGCGGTAATGCATCGTGAGCGGCATCCGCCGCCAACTGATTGAGGTGGTGTGCCTGAGCAGGCAGCCAATAGCGCGACAGGCCGGCGATCCCATCGTCGGGATACAGGCCCAGGGTCTCACGGAGGTAACCCTGAGCATCCTGGCGTCGCGCCTGATCGATAGGCGCTTCCGGCCCCTGGCGCTGCAACAGGTCCGGCTCACGCACCGACGCCAGCGCCAGTAGCCAGTGTTGCGCATCGCCTCGCCAGGCACGGATCATCGCCTGGGCGGTGTGCCGATCGCTTTCATGAAGTAGCTCATGCAGGGGCCTGCTCCAAGGGCTCGCTGGCGATTGCAACAAGAGCCCCCAGTCGCGCTCGACATGCTTCATGCCATCGCGGCCCTCGAACAGACTGCGTCCGCGCTGGTAAGCATTCACCAGCGCGACCCAGTCGCTGTAGCGTCGTGCCAGGAGATCCGCGGCATGGGCGGCAAAACCGATCGCCTCCTCCTCGGACAACCAACCCCGGCAACGTCCGGCATAAGCCAGGTCGACCAGCCGGACCCAATCCCAAGCGCCCCACTCCAACGGCTCACCCCGGTTCAGGAACTCCAGCATCACCCGACCATAAGGTTCAGCACTATCGAGGCTCTCCAGCCACTCACGACGCACCTCACGATCCTGATCGAGCAAACGAGCGGCATCCAGATCCCAACCGTAACGATCACCCTGCCCGGCCAACCACAGCATCACGCGAATCAATTCATCGCGATCATGCACTTGCCAGACGTCGGCCAGCCAGCCGCCCACTGCCGGCCAGTCTCGAGTCTCATCGGGAGGCAGCGCCAATACCGGGGCGAACGCCGCGCGCAGGCGCCATACATCCTGGCCGCCTCCTTCGGGCCACAGCGCTCCTGCTCGGTTTCGACGAGACAGATGCTCGGTAAGCACCTCCCAGGTAATACCCTCACCATCGTGTTCCAGGGTCGCCAGCGCCTCGCATGCTTCAAAGAAGCCATCGTCACCGCGCACCCAGCCTTCTTGACCACGCGCATGCAGCAGCGCGTTCAACCAATCGTCGAGCTGGCCGTAATGCAGCGTGATGTCGGTGGCCACACGCTGCACCCAGGCGTTGGCCCGGGTTTGTGGCATCCAGCCGCCAGCAGTGGCAAGCGCCAGAAGTTCCAGTGCCGAGAGTTGCCGCAATGGATCCGAGGCGCCCGGCATCAAGGCTTCGATCAACCGCCACCCAAGCTCGCCGCGATCGATGACGCCCAACTCGACCAGGCGTGTTACTGCCAGCTCGGCTTCCACGGCTGTTGGATCTGGCTCGAAGGTCCAGTCGCATAGAACCAGTTGCTGAGCCCACCAGGCATTCAAGGGATCGACCAAGGCGCACCTCGTCACTTGGGAAGAAAATCGGCGCACTAGTGTAGCGGAAAGCGACGGCCACGCCGATGCTCCATGCATCACTACTCCACAGGTTCGCTGACCCTTGAACCCATGACAAGCACAGCGAAAGTGCTTGGCGCAACGTTTTAAATAATGCACACTGCGTCAAACATGATGGCCATAGGCTTCCGGCCGACGACTTCAGGAGACCACCATGCCGTTACTTCCCGACTTGCTGATTCCCAAGGCCTACATCGATGGCCAGTGGCGCGATGCACCACGGCATTTCGCCGTCACCGATCCCGCTACCGGGGATGTGCTGGCCGAGGTCCCCGACCTGGGCGGCGATGACGCCCGCGACGCCATCGCCGCCGCCGAAGCCGCCTGGCCCGCCTGGCGCAAACGCCCAGCCAAGGAGCGCTCGGCACTGCTGCGTGCCTGGTTCGATGCCATCATGGCTCACCAGGAAGAGTTGGCACGGCTAATGACCCTGGAGCAAGGCAAGCCGTTGGCCGAATCGCGCGGCGAGGTGGCCTACGGTGCGGCATTCGTCGAGTTCTATGCCGAAGAAGCCAAGCGCATGGCCGGCGATACCCTTCCCAGCCATGGTGCGGACAAGCGTATCCTGGTGTTTCGAGAGCCGGTCGGCGTGGTCGCCGCCATTACCCCTTGGAACTTCCCACTGGCGATGATCACCCGCAAGTGCGCCCCGGCGCTAGCCGCCGGTTGCCCGGTGGTGATCAAGCCTGCCGAGGCCACACCGCTGACCGCCCTGGCATTGGCCAGACTTGCCGAGCAGGCAGGCCTGCCGGCCGGTGTGCTCAATGTCATCACCGCCGAACGCCCCGCCGAAATCGGTGAAGTGCTGACCACCGATCCGCGCGTGCGCAAGGTCTCGTTCACTGGCTCCACTCCAGTGGGTAAGCGCTTGCTCGCTCAGTGCGCCGGTACCGTCAAGAAAGCGGCCATGGAGTTGGGCGGCAATGCTCCCTTCATCGTCTTCGACGATGCCGATCTCGATGCTGCTGTGGAAGGGGCCATCGCCTCCAAGTTCCGCAATTCCGGCCAGACCTGCGTGTGCACCAATCGCTTGCTGGTCCAGGCCAATGTGTACGACGCTTTTATCGAGAAACTGGCCAAGCGCGTCGCCGAGCTCAAGGTCGGCAATGGCCTGGAGGATAGTGTGGTCCAGGGCCCGCTGATCAATGCGGCAGCGGTGGACAAGGTGCAGTCGCACATCCGCGATGCCCTGGACAAGGGCGCCCGACTGGTCTGTGGCGGCGAACCCCATGCGCTCGGCGGCACCTTCTTCCAGCCCACGGTGCTCGCCGACGTCACGCCCGAGATGCGCGTGGCCAGGGATGAAACCTTCGGTCCCTTGGCGCCGGTGTTCCGCTTCGATACCGAGGAACAGGCCATTGCCATGGCCAATGCCACCGAGTTCGGTCTGGCCGCCTACTTCTACGCCCGCGACTACCGGCGTATCTGGCGTGTCATGGAAGGCCTGGAATATGGCATGGTGGCCATCAACGAAGGGCTGCTCTCGACCGAGCTGGCGCCCTTCGGCGGCGTCAAGGAATCCGGCCTGGGACGCGAGGGTTCGCACCACGGGCTAGAAGATTTCACTGAACTAAAATACGTGTGTGTCGGCGGCCTTTGAGTGCCAATCGTTCATTCGACAGGAGCAACCCCATGAACAATGCCCAACTCAACGAACTCAAGAAACGCTACGTCGCCAACGGCGCCGCCAGCCCCGCCACCCAGTTCGCCGACAAGGCCGAGAATGCCTTGGTCTGGGATGCCGACGGCAACCGCCTGATCGATTTCGCTGGCGGCATCGGCGTGCTCAATATCGGCCACCGCCACCCCAAGGTCGTCGAGGCGGTCAAGGCCCAGCTCGACAAGGTGATGCACACCTGCCAGACGGTGATGCCCTACGAGGGCTATGTGAAGGTGGCGGAGAAACTCAGCCAGGTCACGCCAGTCCGAGGTCACGCCAAGGTCATGCTGGCCAACTCCGGCGCCGAGGCCCTGGAGAACGCCGTGAAAATCGCCCGCGCGGCCACCGGCAAGACCAATGTGATCTGCTTCGACGGCGGCTATCATGGCCGTACCTTCATGACCATGGCCATGAACGGCAAGGTCAACCCCTACCAGACCGATTTCGGCCCGATGCCAGGCACGGTCTTCCGCGCGCCCTACCCGGTGCCCTATCACGGCGTTAGCGAGGACGAAGCTTTGCGCGGCCTGAAGATGGCCCTCAAGACCGACGCCAATCCCAAGGACACCGCGGCGATCATTCTCGAGCCGGTGCTTGGCGAGGGCGGTTTCTATCCGGCGCCGGCGAGTTTCCTCAAGGCGATCCGCGATATCTGCGACGAGCACGGCATGCTGATGATCGTCGACGAAGTGCAGAGCGGTTTCGGGCGCACCGGCAAGATGTTCGCCATCGAGCACAGTGGCGTCGAGCCGGACATCATCACCATGGCCAAGAGCATGGCGGACGGTATGCCGATCTCCGCCGTGGTCGGCACCGACAAGCATATGGATGCCTCCGGCGGTAACTCGCTGGGTGGTACCTACACCGGCAGCCCGGTCTCCTGTGCTGCGGTCCTGGCAGTGCTCGAGGTATTCGAGGAGGAGAATATTCTCGAGAAGAGCCAGGAGTTGGGCGACAAGCTGGCCAAGCGCTTCGCCCAATGGCAGCAGCAGTTCGAGTGCGTCGACAACCCCCGCAACACGGGCGCCATGGCTGCCTTCGACCTGGTCTCCGACAAGGCCGCCCACACCCCGGACGCCGACCTCGCCGGAGCCTTGTGCAAGAAGGCCCGCGAGAAGGGGCTGATCCTGCTCTCCTGCGGCATGTACGGCAACTCCATCCGCTTCCTGATGCCGGTGACCATCGAGGACGAGGTGCTCGAGGAAGGTCTCAGCATCATCGAGGAAACCCTGACCGAGCTGGTCGGCACCAAGTCCGCGGCCACTGCCTGACGCCATATCGCGCGCTCACGGCTAACGAAGCACCCCGCTGTCTGCGACAGCGGGGTGTTTTCTTGCCTATGCGATGGCCCACTCTACCTTAGCCTTCCGGTAGTCAAAACGTTCATTCAGTGTTTCCTTAGAGATTCACAGCCTGCATATAAGGAGAGCTACTGACATGATGAACCTCTTGCACTGGCGGCTGCTCGTTGCCGTTGCCGACGCCGGCAGTGTGTCGAAAGCCGCTGAACGCTATGGCATTACCCAGTCCGGCGCGAGTCAGGCGATTACACAGATGGAAGAGAGCCTCGGCATCAAGGTCTTCGTGCGAGAACGCCGCCAGACGTCCGTTACCGCCGTAGGGCAACAGGTATTGGACAGAGCTCGTCAGATGCTGGCTGAGCTCGAATCGATCCAGAACCTGGCAGATTCCGCCAAGGAGTGGGATAAGGGAAGGATCACGCTCGCAAGCTTCCCTTCAGTCTTCGCCTTAATGCTTCGACCGCTCATCAGTTCGTTTTCCCGAATACATCCTGGTATCGAAGTGGTCCACCTGAATGGTACGGATAAAGAGGTTGAAGAATGGCTGGCCAATGAAAGCATCGACCTAGGCGTCGTCATGAACCCCGCTCCCCACCGACAGGCGATACCTCTCGGTAGGGATGCCTGGGTAGTCGTGATGCCCTCTGCACACCCCTTGGCCCGCCGATCATCTTCAAAAGGCGTCGCACTCCACGAACTGGTGGACGAACCCTTTATCGCCGCAACGGGCGGTTGTCATTTACATGGCCAGGAAATCGCCTCTCAGCACGGAGTAGACCTCAAAAATGTTCGCATTTCCGTGCAGGACTGGGATACGGCCTATTCACTAATCAGGGAAGGGATGGGGCTTTCCGTGGTGCCGTTCTCGACCGTTCCGGACGACATTCGTGGCATTCGCGTCATGGAACTGGCTGAGTCTGTATACCGTGAGTTCGGTTTGGTACTTGCAGCCTCCAATCACAAGTCTCTGCCCGTCACTGCGTTACTCGATCACATTCAAAATGTCGCTGACACATTATCCAGAAAGCCATAAAGCAGCTCCCAGAAGCGCCCATTCCATATAGGACAACGCATCATTAGGACAGCTTATGTCAGAAACATGAATTGTGATTTTACCTACCAAGATCAGCTTTGTAGCATACCTCGTAGGTTTACGGCACCAATGCCGAGTATGGAAAGGCCCACTCAACACTTACGGAAATACCTACCAAGAGGCAGTATGAAGCTATATTTCGCCCCCAAGGCATGCTCACTTTCCCCTCATATCCTCATGCGGGAGCTTGGGCTTGAATTCCAACTGGTCCGAATCAACAACAAGACCAAGAAGACTGCAGAAGGCGGAAACTTCCTGGAAGTCAATCCAAAGGGGTATGTTGCCGCCCTTGAGTTGGACAATGGCAAGGTGCTAACAGAAGGCCCGGCCATTGTGCAGTATCTCGCTGATTTGGTACCCGATGCCGAGCTGGCACCTGCCAATGGAAGCTGGGAGCGAGTCCGCCTGCAGGAGTGGCTCAACTTCATCACCTCTGAAATCCATGGCGGTAGCAATCCGCTATTCAACGACGAGATTCCTGAAGATGTGAAAGACATTTTCAAGAAGAAGCTCTTCAAGCGATTCGACTTCCTCGTCAACACTCTTGAGCACCAGGACTACCTGATGGGGACTTACAGCATAGCTGACCCTTACCTCTACACTGTGCTCACCTGGATGCCCAACTTTTCGATAGATATCAAGGATTGGCCTACACTTCATCGTTATATGCAACGGATTGAAGCTCGCAAAGCCGTTCAAGAGGCCATCAAAGCAGAAGCCGAAACAGATCCGGTCTAGCTCAACGCTTCGTTACCATTGTCACTTCCACTTGGGGAGAGCACAGAAGTTGCTGCTGCGCTCCTCGTGGGATTCAGTGTACAGGTCGCTGGCGGCTTCGAAGTGGATGGCGCCGCCGCTGGCCAGGGTCAGGTCGTTACCGGACTCGAGGCGGGCACCTTGGTAGCGTTGATCGACGCCGCTGGCTAGGTTGCCTTCCATTGCCTTACCGTTCACTGCTGCTTGAACAGCCGTGAACATTGCCTTCCTACCCACCAGCCAAACACAGCAGCGAGCACGATGACAAAACTTCTCAGCACGTCACTCATCCCGTCTTCTGTTAATGCGGGCATGTGTTTGGTCACTAAGATAATGCTCAATAACGACCCGAATATCCCAGAGAGCCCAAGCTTATCCATCAGCAAACCGATCGGTGGTATTTCTTCATTCGCCTGCCTGTTCTTCTCAATAGCTGCTGGAGTAATAAAATCACCCCATCGAAACGGGGTATTTTGCTCAAGATACTGCTTCACCGCCTGCTCAGACTCAAACTTCTCTATGCGGTCTTCCTGCTGAACATCCTGCCCCGTTTGGCTCAGCCGCAACGCATAACCCTGCTCCGTCTTACTCAACTCAGCGCGATGCACGATATCGCCTGCAGCAGTTGGTTCGATAAAGGAGGCGCGCATTGGTGAATTTTGGGCCTCATAGGTCTTCTCATTTTTCCGCTCTTCTTGCCTCTTCCTTAATCTACTTGCTTCTTCAGGATGTTTTCTGTAATACCACATATTGAACAGCCCGATCATTAGACCGAATAGATACATGGCAACGAAGCCTACCGCCCATACACGATGCCAACGCTGTTGTGGAGGACCGTAACCTCTCAGCTCAGCACCAAAAAGGGCATACAGCCACTCCCCAATAGCCACACTATTCCAGAAAAAGAGAAAGGCGACGACAGCAAGCAAGCTGTACTTTAAATGGTAGAGCAAAAACTCTGGCCATGTCCTATCCTTAACCCACTGCCTATTAGCACTTCTTTTATCAAGTTTCGGCATCACTGCGTCGTCTCCTTATCTCTCAACATCAGGAAGGTTAATCAGTGCCGGCATATTACTGATCATTGTCTGGGTGGCATTACCCAAGGATTCCGCGGATGGCAATGGGATGGTAATGGATGCTGGCGTCTGGAAGTAAGGCAAACTTATCTGGCGGGGAATACCTTGAGTTTCTCTTGCGACAACCCCACCAAACAGAGTACCGAGCCCACCGGCACCTGCACCAAAAAGCGCACCTATACCCACCGACTTGTTCTCATCATACACCCAGTTATTAGCAGCGGTGCTCGTCCCCCCTGCAACAGCACCCACAGCGGCATTGCCCAGTATCCCCCCACCCGCCAGTGGCCCATAGCCCAATGCAGTGATGCCAGCCATCAGCGTCTGGCCGGGGCGGTATTCGCCCCCTTGCGCATACTGTCCTAGTGCGTCGAAACCTGCACCGGTGGCGAATAAGCCTGCCGCTGCACGAGCCGTCAGATTGGCTGCCGCATAAGGGCCGGTCACCGGGAGTGCCGCTAGGCTGGCGATACCACGGGTGAGTGCTTCCTGGCCTTGTTTGATCTCCGCCCATGGCCGGCTATCGGTCTGATTGAGGTTGTAGGGTAGCCCAGCCGCCATGGCGATGCTGCCCGGGAAGCGTAGTTTGGGCTCGGGACGAGGGCTCGGAGTAGGAGATACCATCGCACGATAGGAAGACGATACTCCCCCTGTCTGCTCGATAATGTAGTCGACCAGTTCCGGCGACGTATCCGTTGGTACCATCTGGACGAGATAACGGGTGTTACCGTCGCCCCCAGGGGTAGCGAGCCATTCACCATCGAAGTCATAGTAGCTGGCATCAATGGCATCGAGGTCGTGCAGATCCACCACGACGTTAGACCCCGGCGACTCTCCCAGCTCATCGTTAAACATTCCGCGCAGAGCTTGCTCAATTTCTTCAGCTATGTACTTGCCATCACTTTGCTCAGCAAGTTGTTGAGCGATCTCTTTCTCATGGGCGTGCGCTTGGCGGTTGTAGCTTTCCGCCTGCCCCGCAATCCAGGCACCTTGCTCCACATCGCCACCGACAAGACCAGCCGCCGCGATACCGACGAGTTGGGCCACGGTGTTGGACAGGAGGGGATTCTCTTGGGCACTCTCGACCAGTTTGTCAGCTAACGCCTCGCTGGCCCCTGCTGCCAATGCGCCGGTCTTGAAATCTCCGCCCATGGCTTCGGCAACCGCACCGCCGGCCAGCGCATGCAGCGCGATTTTCTCTGGGCTGCCTTCCGCCCATTCCTGGTCGACGGCATAGTCGCCCACCGCATGGAACAGCACGCCAGAGACCACATGCGTCAGCGCGTCTTCGAGGCCAGCCTCGAGGTTGTCGCCCAGGCTGCCGCCCTCGATGGCGGTGCTGACGCCGGCGTGGATGGCCGTTTGCGCGGCGCGCTCGCCGGCGAAGCGGGCGACGTCACTGGCGTTGCTGAAGTCGAGTTGGGTGGTGTCGGTGGACTCGCCCATGACGCCCTGGGTGATCCCGGCACTGGCCGCCGCCACCGCGTAGCCTTTCAGGGCGTCGCTGGAGAAGGTGTCGTCGAGGGTGTCACCGAGATCGCCACGGTTGTTGATGGCACTCACCGCGGCGGTGCTGGCCATGCTGGTCAGCGCGGCCGTGGCCGCGACGTTGGCCCAGCCCGCGGCGGCGCCGGCCGACGCGGCAGCCCAGGCACTGCCGGCGGCGGTGGAGGCCCCCGCCGCCGAGGCGCCACTGGCCACCAGGCCACTGGCGGCGCCGGCGGTGAAGTAGGCCACGACGATGGCGACGACCAGTTGGGCGACGCCACTCAGCCCGGAGTGCTCGTACTCCCAGCTGTCGTGGATCTCCTTGACCCGCCGCCAGTCGATGTCGCCGCGTTCCTCCATCTCCTTGAGCCAGGCGAGATCGGGGTCGGCCTCGACCATGGCGTCGATGGTCTGGCTGACGGTTTGTTCGTTGATCTCGGGCACCTCGGCGACGATGCCGTCGGCGGCCTGGATGACCCGGTTGCCCTTGGCGATCAGTTGGCTCTGGCGCAGGGTTTCGTCGGTGCGGCCTTCGCCCCGCGACGATTGCCAGGCGATGTTGCCGCTGCGCTTCTCGTGGGCTTCGGTGTGGACGTCGCTGGCGGCTTCGAAGTGGAGGGTGCCGCCGCTGGCCAGGGTCAGGTCGTTGCCGGACTCGAGGCGGGCGCCTTGGTAGCGTTGATCGACACCGCTGACCACGGTGAGATCATTACCGCTTTCGAGCCGGCTGCCCACGGCGCGAATATCGTTGATTTCGTCGCGCTGGTAGCGACTGCTGAACAGGCCGCTCTCTTCCTTTTCGTAGAGGGAGTAGTCCTGATCGTTGGCGGCGAGCAGTTCGACGTCGCGACCGGCGATCAGGAAGGCGTCGTCGCCGGCCTTGGCCTCGCTGGCGATCAGGCGCAGATCGCGCCCGCTGCGCAGCGTGAGGGTGTCGCCGGCCAGCAGTTCGCTGCCTTGCTGGCGCACCCGGCGGCTGGTCCAGTCGGTGGTGGCGGTGTGGGATTCGTGGTGGCGAACGTTGGCCGCCGAGGCCAGGGTGAGGTCGCCACCGGCGTCGAGTGCCAGGTTGCCGCCGGCTTCGGCGCGACTGGCGATGGCGGTGATGTGGCGCTGCGCCTGGAGGGCGACGTCTTCCCTGGCCTTCAGTTCGCTGCCGGCTTGTTCGACGCTGCGGGTTTGCGAACGGCGGAATGGCCCGGTGCGGGTCTGGGTTTGGCTGGTGTTCTCGGCGGCGTCGAGGACGATGTCGTTGCCCGCGGCGATGGCCAGGCCCGCGCGGCTGTCGATCTCGCTGGCCGCCAGGCGCACGTCGCGCCCGGCGCTGAGGTGGGTGTCGCCGCCGCTGCTCAGTTGGCTGCCGACCTGGTTAACGGATTCCTCATCGGTGCGCTCCTTGGCATACCACCGGCGGCTGTCGGTCTCCCCCCAGTCGTGGGTGGTGTCCTCGCCGGCCTCGAGGCGGATGTCGCGGGCCGCCGCCACGGCCAGGGCACCGTCGGCGTCGACCGTGCTGGCGGTGAGCCTCACGTCACGGCCGGCGATCAGCGCGGCATCGCCCCCTGCCGTGAGACTGGCGCCGAGTTGCGTGGTGCGCTCGCTGCCTTCCCCGACACCCGCTTCATAGCCGCTGACCTGGCGGCGGACATCGGCCACGGCGTCGGTGACGATATCGCGCCCCGCGAGGAAGGCGACGTCGCCCTGGCTTTCGATCTCGGCACGGTTGACGATATCGCGCCCGGCATTCAGTTCCAGGCTGTCGCGGGCGCGGATCAGCCCGCCTTGATCGAGATAGGTGTCATAGGCACGCGCGTGGCCGGCGGTGACCGCGGTGCGGTCGTTGACGATGTCGCCTTCGCGCGCCAACAGGCTGACCTGGCCGCCACGAATCTCGCCGGCCAGACTTTTGTGGGGGCCCTGGCCAGCGAAGTGAATCCCGCCACGGCGGACCAGGGTTGAAAAGCAAATTGTTAAAGAGCCGTGTGAGGTGTTGCAGCTACTCTCCTCACAATCAAACTATTCTACCGAAGTGCCTTCATCAGTCATGGCAGGCTTTGGCAGGACAAAAATTGCGATGATGAGTGAAGAAAATGCCCCCATAAGAAACGCCCAAGGAAACTCGAATATCCTCTCCATCCAGTTCAACACTAGGATGAACATCCCCCCCCAAACCTGCGCACCAACACCACCCGCAATGAAAACGAGAAAATAATTCTTTAGGGACTTACTGAGCTTTAGCGAAGCATAGAGTAGTGCAAGCAGGAAGGCTGGAATCCCATAAAAAACCATACCCCCCGCCGACACTACCCACAATATCATAAAAAATTCGGAGAAAAGCTCTGTCCAATTTTTACTCAACAAAAATTTGGGAAGAAGATGGTAAAAGAGTTCAACACCAGCCCAAAACGACGCTACGACAGCGGGACATAGCGTAAACCCAAAAATCACCTTTCCCCGAGGATATTTTATCTCGAAACTCATGGACTACATCCTTGAGCTGCATCGTAGCCAAGCAACTTGCACCCGTATTCAATACGAGAGTCATAGTCTAGGATATCAACCCCTCCTGACATCTGCTTCATATCATCCCTCAAAAACCGTGATGTTACATACGAGTCAGAGTCCGTGGCCCATTTTCCGGCCCCAGCAAACCAGTCCCTATCTTCCAGATATGCCTCATGAATAGGCTGCAATATCCGTTGCTCATTCTTAAGCTGGTTAATATCCCACGCCACTGAATCAGCCTCGGGGTTATTATATAGTGTCCTGAAGTTATCGAACCCTCCCTGCATCAGTGTCTCTCCTGCTTCGGCGCGCCAGTCATAAATATCCCCGACATGCCAACCTGCAGTAAGAAGGGCGCCTGCTGGGAAGGTGTAATCTGACCAATCTTCCTTCGCCCCAAGACCAGTCCACCTGGCCCGCGACACAAACTTCGCCCCGCCGAACCACTTCGCACCAGCTCCCAGATTTTGCTCATACCGGTCACTAGCACCAAAGAAGTCCGCCCGATTGTCGATGGTATTGTAATATAGGGAGAAGCGATCCTCGGCGCCATCGCTGTTGTATACGTTGTCGAACAGATTCCGCGAGGAACGACTGACATCGCCTTTCATCACCGCCCAGGCATCCCGCATCGCCGCATATTGCGTGGCGGCGTTGATAGCCGTGCGACATGCATCGCTCGTCGGGTTCTGTTGGCAAAGCCCATTCATTTCCTCGTCCAACATTTGGCTAAGCTGCTCGGCCTCGGCCAGCATTTTCTCCTGCTGTTCTTCGCTGGAACAGGTCGCTCCACTCAGGCAGTTCTTCACCTCATCCACCTTCTGGTGGGAAAGGTAGTTGTACTGCGTCGAATACCCGGCAATCTCGGCGCCTTGATTCACATCGCCGTCCGTCAGTTCGGCGGCGATGATGCCGGTGATCTGCGAGGCGACGACCAGCAGCTGCGGGTCGTCGTTGACCAGCTCGGCCAGGTGCTCCACCAGCGCTTCGTTGGCGCCGGCGGCCAGCGCGCCGGTTCGGAAGTCGCCGCCCGTGGCTTCGGCGACCGCGCCGCCGGCCAGGGCATGCAGGGCGATCTTCTGCGGGCTGCCATGATCGAAGTGGCCTTTGGCATAATCGCCCACCGCGTCGAACAGCACGGCGGCGACCACTTCGGTCAGTACGCCGTCGAGGCCGGCCTCGAGGTTGTCGCTGAGGCTGCCGCCCTCGATGGCGGTGCTGACGCCGGCGTGGATGGCCGTTTGCGCGGCGCGCTGGCCGGCGAAGCGGGCGATGTCGCCGGCGTTGCTGAAGTTCAGGCCGGTCGTGGTGGTTTTCCCCATCACGCCCTTGGTGACCCCGGCGCTGACGGCGGCGGTGGCCGCGCTACGCAGGCTGTCGCTGGAGAAGGTGTCGTCGAACACATCCCCCAGATCGCCGCGGTTATTGATCGCACTGACTGCGGCGGTGCCGGCCAGCGAGCCGACGGCGGCACCACCAGCAGCGGCCACTGCCCCAGTGCCCAGCAACGGCCCGACGTAGTATTGGCCGGTGGCAGCAGCAACGATGGCGACCGCCATCGCCAGGCCACCTCCCAGCCCGGACTGTTCGTATTCCCAGCTGTCGTGGATTTCCTTGACCCGCCGCCAGTCGATGTCGCCGCGCGCTTCCATCTCCTTGAGCCAGGCGAGGTCGGGGTCGGCTTCGACCATGGCGTCGATGGTCTGGCTGACGGTTTGTTCATTGATCTCGGGCACCTCGGCGACGATGCCGTCGGCGGCCTGGATCACGAGGTTGCCCTTGGCGATCAGTTGGCTCTGACGCAGGGTCTCGTCGGTACGCCCCTTGCCCCGCGCCGATTGCCAGGCGATGTTGCCACTGCGCT
>NZ_BMXS01000023.1 GCF_014651875.1 Litchfieldella qijiaojingensis | reverse complement strand
GCAAGATGCCGATCAACCCGCTGATCGGGTCGGCGGGTGTCTCGGCGGTGCCCATGGCGGCGCGGGTCTCCAACAAGATCGGGCTCGAGTACAACCACCACAACTTCCTGCTGATGCACGCCATGGGGCCCAACGTGGCCGGCGTCATCGGCTCGGCGGTGGCCGCCGGGGTAATGATCAAATACCTGGGCTGAAGTAGTGCCCATTGCCTCACGACACGAACGGCGCCTCGATAGGCGCCGTTCGTGCTTTATGACATCGTCATCCTACCAGGGCACGGCGGCACCATCGGTGCGTGGTTTGTGACGCCCTACGTCAAGAGGTCGGGCTCTACAAGGCACTGGCCGATGGCTGGAAAAGTTAGTGCGATCAAGGGTAGATGCAATAAGCCCTACTCCTCGGTATCCAGTGAAATGGATTGCATATAACGCCAAAGCTGCCGGGCCTGCGGGTTGTCGCTATCGCGCAACCCAGCGGCAACGCCGGCTTGGTCTTCCTGCGATCGATGCTGACCGAGCTTTGCCTTGCCGTGGATCTCATGGATACGAATCCTGACGCCGACGATGGCTGGGAGCAGCTTGTCGCGCAAGGCATCGCTTAACGTCTCGGGATCATCGAGTAGTTCGGGTTCGTACTTGGCCAGCGTCTTGTCGAGGATTTCGTTCGTGGTGGACGAATCGAGCAGTTCGAGCGTGCCTTCGGCGTGTACGACAGCATAGTTCCAGGTTGGCACTGCTGGTTTCTTGGCATACCAGGTGGGAGAGATATAGGCATGGGGCCCATTGAAGATCGTCAGCACCCTCTGACCGTGCAGGCCTCTACCATGGGGATTGGCCCGGGCGAGGTGGCCGTACAGAGTGCCATGCTCGCCTTCATTGCGCTCCAGCAGGAAGGGCAGGTGGGTGGCCTGTAGTCCTTCGCTGACTAGGACACCGAAGCTGAATTCTTCGATGAGGGCATGGGCCTGCTCCAGGTGCATCTGCATGGAGGGTGGAATGTGTATCATGCCAAAACCTCATGGGTCAGGGTGGAGAGCGCCTTGTGCTGACGGCCCCGGCCATCGAAGTTGTCGGGTGACAGCCAGCGCGTGAAGGCGTTCTCCAGTGCAGGCCATTCGCTGTCGAGAATCGAGAACCAGGCGGTATCGCGATTGCGCCCAGCCACCACACGATGCTGGCGAAAGATACCTTCGAAGCGAAAGCCCAGGCGCTCGGCGGCGCGCCGCGAGGGCGCATTGAGCGCGTCACACTTCCATTCGTAACGCCGGTAGCCGAGCGCGAAGGCACGACGCATCATCAACATCATCGCCTCGGTGGCGGACGGGGTGCGCTTGAGGCGCGGAGTGAAGTGCAAGTGGCCGACCTCGATCGAACCCCCTTCTGGTTCGATACGCAGGTAGGCGGCCATGCCCAGTGCCTCGCCACTGGCATTCTCGACGATGGCATAAAAGCTTGGATCGCGACTGGCCGCACGTCCGGCCAGCCAGTCGCGGTATTGAGCGATGTTCTCGAAAGGGCAACCGCCCAAATAGGTCCAACGTTCCTCCAGGCCCTCACCGGGCGTAGCGCTCGGTTCGAGAAACGCCGCATGCAGGTCATTGGCGTGGCGGTCGACGTCCAGTGGCTCGACCCGTACCAGACGCCCCGACATGGGCTCGGGTTCGGGGAAGACGGAGCCTCTCCAGTCCTCTACCTGCTTGCCAACGGGTTGGCCGTAGGCGTTTGTTTCCATCATGGGCAACTCTCCTCGAGGACCTTGTCGTCCACTGTCAGCGCGTAGTGATGGAACACTGTGTCGCGCTGCCAGCCCAACGATTCGTACAACCTCTGGGCGGTATGATTCTCGATCTGGGTGGCCAGCTTCAGGTGCCTGACGCCATTGGCCTGGGCCAGGTCGCGGGCGGCAATCATCAGCGCACGGCCTATCCCGCGCTCACGCGCGTTGGGTGCGACGAAGAGATCGTTGAGCAACCACAACGGGGCCAGGCGCACGGTGGAGAAGAGCGGGTATAGCTGCACGAAGCCCAGTAGCTCGCCACCTTCGCCCTCGTAGACCAGCAGGTGGGAATCGCCCAACCCCAGGCGGTGTGCCAGGAAGTTACGGGCACTGGCCAGGTCCGAAGGTTGGTCGTAGAACACTCGGTAGCCGTCGAGCAGTTCACCGAGGGCTTCGACATCGCGCAGCTTGGCATGACGCACTGACATGGGAAGGTCCTCCTGAGGGGGTGACACCCACTCAGTCTGGCGGCATATTGGTTCCTGGATAAGAGCCAATTTTCAGGAAAATCATGGAACCGGTTATGAATGTCGAGGTGGACTGGACGATCGAAGCGCTGGGGCTCGAGCTGGCCAAGCCGTCATCGGCGCCACTTGCGCAACGTCTTTATCGAACCCTGCGCAACTGGGTACAGGAGGGGCGTCTGGTCAGTGGTCAGCGGCTGCCGTCCTCGCGCCGCCTGGCCCGCGAACTGGGCTTGGGCCGCAATACCGTGTTGGCCGCCGTCGACCAATTGATCGCCGAAGGCTTCCTGGAGAGCCGCCCCGGTGCAGGCACCTTCATCGCGGATGTGGCGTTCGAGGCCGTGACGAGTCAGTGTCGCGAGACGAATCCAGCAGCCGGCCAGGCTGAAGTGGGCGAGGCAGAGCTATCATCGCGCGGTATGCAGCTGCTTGAATTCTGTGCCACCTTCGACGATCGCTTCGGCGCCTTCGCGCCCGGTGTGCCGGCGCTGGATCGCTTTCCCCACGAGACTTGGCAACGGTTGTTGCGGCGTCACCTGCACGCGACTCCCACCCAATGGCTGGATTACCAGGCTCAGGGTGGGGTACCGGCGCTGCGCGAGGCGCTGTGCGATTATCTGCGGCTGTCGCGTTCGGTGCGTTGTCGGCCCGAGCAAGTCCTGATCGTTCAGGGTGCCCAGCATGGGTTCGAGCTGCTGGCGCGGATGCTCGGCGATGCCGGTGACCGGGTCTGGGTCGAGGAACCTGGCTACAACGGTGCCCAGGCCTGTTTCAGTGCCGCTGGCTTCGAAGTGGAACCGGTAACGGTGGATGCCGAGGGCATGAGCGTCGAGAGTGTCCCCAACGGGCGGGCTTCGCCCAGGTTGATCTATGTCACGCCCTCTCACCAGTATCCCAGCGGTGTCACGATGAGTCTGGAGCGGCGTCTGGCGTTGATAGAAGCTGCCGAGCGACACCGTGCCTGGATCGTAGAAGATGACTACGACAGTGAATTCCGTTACGGACAGCGGCCCATCGCTGCCTTGCAGGGGCTCGTCGATGGTGCCCGGGTGATCTATGTCGGCACCTTCAGCAAGGTGCTCTATCCGGGGCTGCGGCTGGGTTATCTGGTGTTGCCCGAGCCTTTGGTGGAGCCTTTCCGGCGTGCCAATGCGCGTCTGCATCGCGAAGGGCAGTATCCGGTGCAGGCGGCGCTGGCCGAGTTCATCGCCCAAGGGCATTTCTCGCGCCATGTGCGTCGCATGCGTGATTGCTATCGTCGACGCCAGGCGCGGCTTCGCGAGGCTCTGGCGCCGGCTGTGGCGTGTGGCTTGACGCTTTCCGAGGGCCAGGCTGGCATGCATCTGGTGGCCTGGCTCGACGACCTGGAAACCGAGAGGACATTGGTGGCCCATGCCGCCGAGCAGAACGTCACGCTCTCGCCGCTCTCGCGTTATTACCTGCGTCAACCGGGCCGCCCCGGTTTGGTACTGGGCTATGCTGGGGCGCGTGAAGACGAGATCGAGCGTGCCGGAAGCTGGTTGGCGCGCGAGTGGCTCGGACTGGAAGGGGTATCCTGACCGCCTCAACCTTGAATCAGCACGGCATCGGGGGGTACCCGATACTGGAGTTCGTCGCAGTGGCCAGGAGGCGGCTGCTGCCCCGGTGGGAGATCCGGATACCAGATGCGGCACTCGCCGGGAGGTGGCATATGGCCAGGGGGAATATCGTAGGAAGGGTAGACGGGGTCCCCATATCCATAACTTCCGTCATACACCACGCAGCCAGACAGGGTGGCGTAGGCAAGAGCCAATGTGAGGTAGCGAGCCCGACGGGTTGTGAAAGGGTTTTGCATGTGCAATTCCAACTCCATGGAGGTTAATGCCCGACCCATAAGGCCTCACCGGCAAGCCGAGGTCAATCGTTCCGGGTGCTTGGCCGCCGCGCGACCAGTGTGATCTCCACCCGGCTGCCGCCGAACAGTCGACGAGACTCGGTGCAGGTGCGGGCGGGATAACGACCGGCCTCGAAGAATTCGGCATACATTCTATCCATGATACTGATCTCGTCCAGGTCGGCCAGATGCACGTCGACCCGTACCACATCATCCAGACGGCAATCCGCAATTTTCAGCATATGCTGGAGCTTGCGCATTACCCAGCGGGTTTCTTCGCCGACATCGCCGATTACGGTCTCGCCGCCCTGGATGTCGGCCGCCGTCAGGCCGGAAACGAACACGTAGTCGTCGTCCACCACTACGTGGCTGCCGGGGAATGCCGGTGAGGGCAAGGCGGGATCATTGCGATAGATCGGCATTGTGTCCTCCCTTGCAATGTGTCTTGGTCCGCTATTCAGTGCTTCCTTCATGGGACCAGTGGTTCGGGTCAGTGTAGCCGGTACTCGAACTGCCCGCGGCATCCAGGGACTCACGCCGAGAGCGGGAAGAGTCGTCGCGGCACCCACCACAGAAATAGCGCCATGCCCAGCAACTCGACCAGCGACTGCAACACGATGACCACTGCCGTGACTTCGAAGGATGCCGGTAGCGCCAGGGCGATGGGCAACACGACGAAGGAGTTGCGGGTGGCGAAGCTGAAGGCCAGCACCCTGCCTTGCCGCCTGGGTAGCCGCAACATGTCGGCGAGCAGTCGTGCGATCAGAGCGGCGAGCGCCAGAAAAGCGATGAACAACGGCGTCACCCTGGCCAGCAGGCCACCGGAGGCCATCACGGTTTCGACCTGAGAAGCGGCGATCAAGAACACCACCAATGCCAGGAGCGGCACCGGAAACCAGCCGAGAGCATGCAACATGGCAGCTCGCTGTCGTTTGCGTGCGACCCAGGCCTGGGTCAGGAAGGCGACCAGCAACGGCACCAGGATCAGCCCGACGAAGGCTTCCAGCAATTCTCGCCTGGCCAGGGTCAAGGCCAGCTCCTGGCCAGAGAATGCCCATACATAAAACGGCAGCAGCAACAGTTGCAGCAGCAGACTCACGGGAGTGAAAGCGATGGCGTGACGAGTATCTCCCCCGCCCAACTGGGTGAAGGCGATGAACCAGTCGGTACACGGCACCAGCAGGACCAGCATAATGCCAAGGCGAACCGCTGGGGTGGCGGGGGCAAGCTGTAACAGGCCCCAGACCACGATGGGCAATAGCAGGAAGTTGCCGATGATCGCGGCGGTGAGAAAGCGGGTGTCGGATAGGGCCTCGGGGAGCCTGGCCAAGGGCACTTGGGTGAAGGTGGCATACAACAGTAGCCCCAGCACCGGCCACAGCAGCGTTTCCAGCACCTTGGGGGGCGTCGACAGCATCGCGCCGAGCGCGAGCCCGGCGAGGATCGCCGCCAGGTAGACGATGACCTGATAGGCTTCGAGCCGTTCCCGACTCATGACACCGGCTCGCTGAGTCGCTCAAGACGCAGGCGCTCGCGTTCGTCGAACAGCCGCCGGCTGCCCGCGGCGACGGCAGCCAGGGTACCGAAGCCGGTGCCCACGGTAATGGTGAACATCACCAGTATCTGGTACTTCACGGCCACGGCCGGCGGGCTACCAGCCAGGATCTGACCAGTCATCATGCCTGGCAGGCTGACCACCCCGGCCGCGGCCATGGCATTGATGGTGGGGATCATGCCGCTGCGCATGGCCTCGCGGCGAATGTCGCCGATCGCTTCCTGCCAGCGCTGGCCGAGCATCAAGCGGTTCTCGATCACCGCGCGCTGGCGCCAGGCGGTGTCGGTCAGGCGATCCAGTGACAGCGACACGCCGTTCATGGTGTTGCCGAGCATCATGCCCAGTAGCGGAATGGCGTACTGGGGGGTGTACCAGGGCTCGGGGCCGATGATGACCGTCAACGTCAGCACCGTGACCGTGAAGGATGACAAGAACATCGACACGGTCCCGATGCCGAAGGCCCAGCCACCGAGCAGGCGGCGTTTCTGTCGTGCCATGACCTCGCGCCCGGCGATCAATAGCATGGCGGTGGCCATCAGTGCCACCCAGTGCAGGCGGGAAGCCGCGAACAGTGCCTCCAGAATCAAGCCGATCAGTGCCAATTGCAGCGCGGTTCGGGCGCCGGCAAGCAGCAGGCTCTTGCCGACCCCCAAGCGTGCCAGATGCGTGCAGGCGGCCAGTGCCACCACCATCGACGCGGCAAGCCCCAATTGCCACCAGGCCAGGTCGATCACATTCATGAGACCTCCTTGAGACGTGAGCCTTCGATACGGTAGTGACGGTTCGCGACACGTTCGATCTGGCGCGAATCGTGGGCCACCCACAGCACCGGCAAGCCCAACTGCCTGGTGCGTTCGCGCAACCAGCTTTCACAGCGATGGATGGTGGTGTCATCGAGATTGGCGGTAGGTTCGTCCAACAGCAAGGCGCGAGGAGAGCGAGATAGGGCGCGGAGCAGGGCAAGACGCTGTTTCTCACCGGAAGACAGCCGGCCGATCTGCCAGTCGAGGGTTTTCGTCTCGAACCCCAAGGTCGACAGGTCCTCGACCGGAGAGTGCTGAAAGTGCTCACCGACACTCGGCGCCCACCACTGACTTTCCGCGGGCACCAACATGACCTGCCGACGCCATTCATGGCCAGGAAACTGCGATTGGGCACGCTCGCCCAGCCAGATGTCGCCACCGTGAGGCTCGAGGTCGGCGATCGCGCGCAACAAGCGGCTCTTTCCCGAACCGCTGGGACCGGAGAGACAGACGATCTCACCCGGAGCAATGGTGAAAGAGACGCCGTCGAGGGTGCCGATGGAAACCTTGTCGAGTCTTAGGGCTACGGTGTCGGCCAAGTCGTGACCTCATCAACATATATTGGTTGATCGTAATCTATCATGAGCCGCCGATGCGTCTCCCTTGTCACGCGATTGAACGATCGAGACGACAGTATCCGAATGCCTGGCCTCGACAAGCTGCTAGCATCATAAGGTAGGTCGCCGAGGAGAACGCACCATGCCCCAGGCCGTATTGCTCGATATTAGCGGTGTGCTCCATGAGGATGGCGTACCGCTACCCGGTGCGGTGGACGCGGTACGATACCTGCAGGCCGCGAGTATCGCGCTGCGTTTCGTGACCAATACCTCGAGAAAAACCAGTGCCGCGGTCTATGCGGAATTGCTGGACATGGGCTTTCCTGTGGAGCGTCAGCAGATCTATACCGCACCGGCGGCGGTAAAAGCCTACTTGCAGCGCCATCGGCTGCGGCCTTACCTGCTGATCCACGATGCCCTGGTGCCGGAGTTCGATGATCTCGACCTTTACGACCCCAATGCGGTAGTGCTGTGCGATGCCGAACGGCATTTCGACTATGCCAATCTGGATACGGCGTTTCAATTGTTGGTGGAACGTGACGCGCCACTGCTGGCAGTCGGCACCAACCGCTATTTCCGCAGCCGGGGACGCTTGCATCTGGATGCCGGCCCCTTCGTCAAGGCGCTGGAATATGCGGCCGATACCCAGGCAGTGATTCTTGGCAAACCGGCCAGTGGCTTCTTCCAGGCTGTGCTGCACGATGTGGGCGTGGACGCCGTCGAAGCGCTGATGGTCGGCGACGATGCCGAAGCGGATGTCGCCGCCGCCATGGCCGCTGGCCTGCAGGGCTGCCTGGTCAAAACCGGCAAGTATCGCGACGGCGACGAGAGTCGGGCGCCGGGAGCACGAGTGGAGGACAGTCTGGCGAAGCTCGTTGAGGCGCTTTAAAGCCTCCAGCGAAGTGGATGCTCCTCTTTCAGTACACCATTCTCGTCCCAGTCGTCCCAACCGCTGAAGGGGATCGGTGTTTCGTTTTCCAATCCTTCCAGGCGGCGTGCCCAGTTGGCCTTGTCGGCCTCGAGCTGGGCGCGGAAGCTTTTTTCCGCCTGGTAGCTGAGCCCTCCGCCCTGGACACCATAGGTGACCTGGGGCGGCAGTACCTCCAAGCCCAGATAGTAGAGCGAGCAGTGAGTCGGCCACATCAAGGTGGCCATGTCTCCGCCGCGTCCGTGTCGCGAGAAAGCCGGCGCCGGCGAACCGGTGGTCACCGAGCTGATCGCCCGCGTACCGCGAAAATAGCCGCGATCGTAACGCAGGCTGCCCGAGTAAAGCCCGCCATAGACCATGACCCGGTCGAACCAGCCCTTGAGCATGGCCGGCTGGGCGTGCCACCACAGCGGAAACTGCAGGATCACCAGATCCGCGCGTTCCAACCGGGCGATTTCGCGTTGCACGTCGGCGGGCAGGGTGCCCTCATTGTAGGCATGCCGTTGCTCCGTCAGCGCAGCGAAGGTGTGGGGAGCCGTTCGCTCGGGGAAATGCTCGGGACGTTCGACCGGGTCGAAGCCTTCGCCATAGAGATCGGAAACCTCCACGCTGTGGCCGAGACGCTGGAGGGTTTCCACGGCGACATCCTTCAGGGCGCCATTGAAGGAGCGAGGTTCAGGATGGCTGTAGACGATCAGTGCATGCATGGTGTTCGTTCCCCTAGTGTCTTGCTGGGAACTATCACGCTAGACTTTGCGGGAATGAAATGACATTCCCCATACATGACAACGAACCTTGCATGAATGAACAGCGAATTCAGTGGGAAGACCTGCGGGTGGTACTGGCGATCGCCGAGGCGGGGTCGCTTTCCGGCGCCGGGCGGCGGCTCGAGCTGAGCCATGCCACGGTGTTTAGGCGCCTGGGCGATATCGAACGGCGTCTGGGAGTGACACTATTCGAGCGTTCCCGCAGTGGTTATGCACCGACCGCCGCCGGCGAGGACCTGGCCGCTACGGCTGCCCGTATCGAGACGGAAGTGCTGGGTGCCGAGCGACGCGTGGTGGGGCGTGATCTCAGGCTGTCGGGTTCGATACGAGTGACGACTACCGACACCCTGCTGATGGGACTGTTGTCGCCGATCTTTGCCGATTTCCGTCGCGCCCATCCGGATATCGTGCTGGAGGTTGCCGTATCCAATCAGCTCTTCAACCTCTCCAAGCGCGATGCCGACGTGGCGGTGCGCCCCTCCACGTCACCACCCGAGATGCTGGTGGGCCGACGAATCGGCACTATCGCCCAAGCGGTCTATGGTCATGCCGATTGCCATGGCGAAAAAGGGCAGGTCGCGCTCGACCATGCCGATTGGGTAGGGCCGGATACGCACTTGGGCTATGCGGCGCTGGATGCCTGGATGGCGGACAACGACGTGGGCGGGCGCTGTCGCTATCGCGTCGACACCATGCTTGGCATGTTCGCGGCGGTGCGTGACGGCATGGGCCTGGCGGTACTGCCTTGCTACCTGGCCGATGCCGATCATGCACTCGCCCGTCTCACGGATCCCATCCCGGAGCTTGCGACCGATCTATGGTTGCTGACTCACCCCGACCTGAGGCACGTCGCCCGCATTCGCGCCTTGCTGGATTTCGTCACGGAAGCGGTGAGAGCACGGGATGGGTGAGGATAAGGCGTGATCATTCCAATGTGATAGCAACCGGGAACTTCACACGGCCAATACCCACTTCACGGCTTCTTCGGCATGAATGGCGGTGGTGTCGTAGAGCGGCACCGTCGTGTGCTCCTGTTGTACCAGCAGTGCGATTTCCGTGCAGCCAAGAATCACCGCTTCGGCACCTCGTTCATGCAAAGCGCTGATGATCTCGAGGTATTGCTGGCGCGACGACGCGGAAACCTGACCGAGGCAGAGTTCGGAGTAGATCACTTGGTGCACGAGGGCCTGCTCCTGTGCGTTAGGCACGATGACATCGATGCCGTACTTTTCAGTGATTCTGCCCTTATAGAAGTCCTGTTCCATGGTGAAGCGGGTGCCGAGCAGGCCGACACGCTCGATGCCGTCGGTGGCGAGCCGCTGTGCCGTGGCATCGGCGATATGCAGCAGGGGAATGGAAATAGAGGACTCGATCCGGGGTGCCACCTTGTGCATGGTGTTGGTGCAGATCAGCAGGAAGTCGCCGCCGCCGGCCTCGACCGAGCGTGCCGCCTCGGACAGGATCTCCGCCGTCGTTTCCCAGTCGCCCTCGTGCTGGAGTCGTTCGATCTCCGCGAAATCCACGCTGTACAGGCTGATCTTCGCCGAATGCAGCCCGCCCATGGCGGCCTTCACGCCTTCGTTGAGCGCCTTGTAGTAGCTTGCGGTGGACTCCCAACTCATGCCGCCAAGCATACCGATAGTCTTCATGGAAATTCCGTGCTCCTTATCCCTTATCATTCCTCGATTTCCCAGGCCGGGTTCCAAGCCACTTCCCACAAATGGCCGTCGGGGTCCTGAAAGTAGCCAGCGTAGCCGCCCCAGAAGGTGTCGTGAGCGGGCTTGGTGATCGTGGCACCGGCACTCTTCGCCTGCGCCATCACGCTATCGACGTCTTCCCGGGAAGCGACATTGTGCGCCAGGGTGAACTCGGTCGCGCTTGGAGCGCCCATTGGCAGATTCGCGTCATTGGCAATGCAGCGGCGCGGCCAGATCCCGAGCTTCAGTCCACCCTGCAGATCGAAGAATGCCACGGCCCCATCGCCTTCCTCGAACTCTTCGCCGACGATACCGTGCGTTTCCAGGCCTAGCCCATCGCGATAGAAGCGTAGTGCGCGTTCCAGATCGTCGACGCCAAGCGTGATGAGTGTGATACGTGGTTGCATGGGAAGCTACCCCTGTTCGTGGCAAATCATCACCGGGAAATCCGGGTAGGTGGCATTCAGGGTAGATCAAGTTGTCTTTGCGGGTAGCGTTCAGTTCCCTTTTCATCGTGCAACCAAGGTACATCGTGCGAGCACCAGATATGCGCGGCGGGTTTCAACCCTGGATCGTCGTCGGGGTAGTGGTTCACGTATCGTACTCATCGTGACGACGATTCCACACATACGGTGCCGTCTGGGGCCAGCCTTCGGGCGAGTCCTCCCAGGTTTCCTGGCGACCGTACGGGGTCAGGTCCAGATAGGTCCAGTGACTGCCCAGGTATTCGACGCCGCGCTTGCCAGTGAAATAGGTTCGGTAGATATCCTTGCCGTCGCGAAGAAAGATGCTCACGCCATGCTTCTCTCCGCGGTCGGCGGTAGGGTCATTCCTGTCGCTGGTCGTGACGCCCATGTCGAAGTTGAAGTCACTGCCGTACGAGGAGTACCAAGGCAGGTGTATCCATCCCATGCGTGCCTTGTAGCGTTCCAGCTTGGCCAGCGGCGCGCGCGATATCATGACAAAAGATGTATCGCGAGCATGCAAGTGGGCGGGGTGGGTCATGGCGTCGGCGACCCAGGAGCAGCCATCGCAACCGGCTTCCCAGTCAGGGCCGAACATGAAGTGATACACGATCAGTTGCTGACGGCCTTCGAAAAGATCGAGCAGGCTCAGCGTGCCCGACGGCCCCTCGAAGGCATACTCCTTTTCCACCTTCACCATGGGAAGCCGGCGACGTTCCGCATTCAATCTGTCACGAGCGCGGGTAAACTCCTTTTCCTTGGCGATCTGTTGCTCGAGCGCGGCCTGCCACTCGTCCGTCGAGACGATAAGGGGCAGGGGAGTGTTGGTCTCATGCATCGCTTATTCCTCCATAGGCGTCTGCAAGCGCGTCGTGGTGCTTCAGGCGGTGGATCAGATCACATGCCCAAGGCAGCGCTTCCGGGTATTCGTCACCATCCAGAATGAACTCCTGGCCTCGCGCCGCCGCGGTCAATTCCGTGTGATCGGCATGCTTCTGCCAGCGCTGCCGGTTGGCGTGGTAGGTCAAGGGCGTGCGGCCTCTGATTGGATAGCACCAGGTGGGAAGCCGCCAAGTGGAGGTCCGGGTGGCGTGTGGCGTAGTCAATTGCCGGCTTGGCGAGAAGTGTGGAAAGACCCCAGCGCCCGGCATTTCTTCGTTCAGCCCATTGAAGCGTAGCTGGCGGCTCGCCAGGTAGATCACGTTGTTGGGATCGTCCTGCCGCTGAAAGTGAGGATGATAGGTTGCCCAGTCATAGTCGATGGATTGAGCCTTGTCCACTACCAACATCTCCGCCACCTGCAGCCAGCCCCAGATGACATGGCAGGGACGGGCGTCGGGTGCCCAGCGCCAGGTGCCATTGTGATGTTCGACACGCCGGAAGAGCCCGAAGAACAGGAAGAGATCGCCCGGGCCGACCCGGTGGTTGCGCAGGTGCCCCTGGGCTTGTCCGGTCTGGCCGAAGATGGGCCGCCAGCCCGGCTTCCGGGGTAGCATGTTGCCTATCAGGTCGGGATCGAGATGAGCGCGATCGTCCGGCGCCACCTTGCCTTTGGTGAGCTGGCCGACGAGGTCGCCGAGTGAGCTCCCATCATAGACGATATCTCGGTAGCGGATGACCGAGTTCCCATCCGGGATAGGCAGGGCGAGCATCCGGCCATCGGCAAAGATGGGGCTGGGCACGCCTCCGGCGGAAGAGTCGAAGCCCTTGCGGCTAAGGATCAGTTTCATCCCGTTTCCCGTGGCCGGAAATGTGTATTATGCCACCCGGCTATTGGTGTTGCTGGGCCCTTAACCAGGCAATCTCCTCGGCCCAGATCGCCGGCTCGATGGTCTCCAGTACCATGGGAATATCGTCGATGCGCGGGTCGCGCATGATGGTGGTGAAGGCTTCCAGTCCGATATTGCCCTGGCCCAGGCTGTGATGGCGGTCGACACGGCTGGCGAACTCGCTCTTGGCGTCGTTGATGTGCATGCCGCGAAGACAGTCGAATCCGACCACTGTTTCGAATTCGTCGAGCATCGCGGTGCAGGCCTCCGGCGTACGCAGGTCGTAGCCAGCAGCGAAGGCGTGGCAGGTGTCGATACACACCCCGACCCGCGACTTGTCGTCGACCTGCTCGATGATCTCGGCCAGGTGCTCGAAGCGCCAGCCCAGGTTGCTGCCCTGGCCAGCGGTATTCTCGATCACTGCCGTAACGCCCTGGGTACGTGAGAGGGCTTCATTGATGGAGTCGGCGATGCGAGTCAGGCACTCGCTTTCACTGATCTTGTTCAGATGGCTGCCGGGGTGAAAATTGAGCAGGGTGAGGCCCAACTGCTCGCAGCGTTGCATCTCGTCGAGAAAGGCATCCCGTGATTTCTTCAACCCCGCGGCGTCCGGGTGGCCGAGATTGATCAGATAGCTGTCGTGGGGAAGGATCTGCTTTGGGGCGAAGCCATGCTCGCGGCAGGCTTGGTGGAAGGCTTCGATGGCCTCGTCCGTCAGCGGCTTGGCACGCCACTGACGCTGATTCTTGGTGAACAGCGCAAGAGCGTCGGCACCGAGTTCGACAGCGCGCAACACGGCCTGATCGGGGCCGCCGGCGGCGCTAACATGGGCTCCGAGATATTTCATGGCGACACTCCTTCGATCACTGCCACATATTGCCGTGGGACTCGCCCGATAGCCTACGTCATCATATGGCCGATGCTATATGACGAAAGCTATCGGAACTCAGAATGGTGATCAGAGCTAGACCTTCCAGGGTAGCGGTGGCGGCATCAGCCGTTCGCCCTGGTACTGGGGAATATGACCGAAGCGCTCGCTGCCGGCCTCCCAATCGCGCTGCGCCTCGGCGATCTCCGTCTTGCCATGGCCGACGAAGTTCCACCAGATCAGCACCTCTTCTTCGAGCGGCTCGCCACCCACCAGGATGGCGCGCCCGCCTTCCGGTAGCGCCACTTCGACGCTGTCGCGGCCACGACCCAGATAGGCCAGCTCATTGGTGGCGAAGGGCTCGCCGTCGATCTCGAGCTCGCCTTCCAGCGGCAGCAAGGCATATTCGAAGTCATTCCGCAGCGGCAGTGACAGCATCGTGGACTGAAGACCATGCAGATCCACTCCCATCAGTGGGGAGAACGCCAGTGTCGGCGCCTGATGGCCAGCAAACTCGCCGGTCAGCAGTGTCAGCTCGACTCCCTGGGCCTGCCAGCGAGGCAGGTCCGGGTAATGATCGAAGCGCGGCTCGGTGTTGCGATGCGCCTCGGGCAGGGCGATCCACAACTGGGCCGCGTGCAAGTGTGATTCTCCAGGCACCGACTCCTCGGTATGGCTGATGCCGCGTCCCGCCGTCATCAGGTTGACCTGGCCCGGACGTATCACCTGTTCATTTCCCAGGCTGTCGCGATGCAGTACCTCGCCTTCGATCATCCAGGTGAAGGTCTGCAAGCCGATATGCGGATGCGGCCCGACCCGCAGACCGGCGCTGCCACCCTTGAACACCGAAGGGCCAGCGTGGTCGAGGAAGCACCACGCCCCCACCAGACGACGCTGCCGCGAAGGCAGCACCCGATTGACGGGGATGCCGCCCACGTCGGCGGTGCGCGGCGCGATATGCTGGATCAGACGTTTGCCAGCCACCACTGGGCAGTCCAAGGAGGACGACAGCGTCTTGTCATTGATGAGATTGCTCATGAGGTGCTCCTTGGGGATAAGGCATTTATTGAGCGCTTCCTGAACACGGCTCGGCCTCGCTTGGGGAGATCGCTTCAGCATAGGCGGTCTCTCCTCGTCATGCCCGAGGTCGAGCCAATCGTGTCCGTTCTCAGGGGAGAGAAGTGGTCGCGAGAGGTCAGCTACACAAGCAAGATCGAAGCCACCCTGTAGGAGCTGCTGTAGCTGCGATTTTAAGTGGGGAATGACCATTTACGTCGCAAATTTTCACTGAGATCGCAGAGGGCTATACAAGCTAATCAGCCAACGGATCGTGAACCCATATCCATCCTTCTTTCTCGACAAGGGCTCCCATTGGAGGGGATAGGGCAGAGCCTGACAGGAAGTCGTGGGCAGCAAGCAGGCAAACGACCGCATCCAGGCCGTCAGCCCTCGTTTCGAGTGCCGGAATACTCGTATCAATCTCCACTCTTGAACTGACGTCAGCAAGGACTCGATTTCGCTCACTTCGCCCATTTTTTGATTTATATCCTTTGGCATCTATTCCGTGGGCCGCAAGCGTTGCTGCGGGATATACCTCGATGGCTTTCAGGCCACTGATATCGCGGTCCCACGCCAGGGGGATTTCCGCGTTCAGTCGTTTCCGAAGACTCTCAAGAAGCTGTAGTGCCGCATACGCGGTTCTCGCTATACGATCAGCCCCAACATCAAGGGATTGCTTGCCAATTGCCTCTCGCACGATCCGATCAGTCCGTCTACGAAACAGCTCGTGGGCAGGTGTGCTGATGTTTTGACCGGCACGATGAAATTGCAATGCATCAGCGAGAGGTGCAGGCCACCCAAGCGGAGCATCCAAGGCAATCAGTACGGGATCGTCCCGGTTGCCACGTATCCATTCGGCGATAATGGCCTCGGGCAATGCTGTGGGTGATCCCAGACATGCGGCTTCGACAATCGTGCGCCCATCGGAGTAAGAGCCAAATGCCAACCCGACATTGTTGGGTGCTGTAGCACAGTCAACTCCAATCAAATTGACTTTCATTTCTTCTACCATTCATGCGAGAAACTACTTCCTTATAGTGTAGCGTTTGCTTTTTTCAGACATATTTATCCTAAAAAATAAGAGAAAAGCCTCCTGTTGGAGCTGCTGTAGCTGCGATTGAGAGGTGGAGTGTGGCTGTTTATGTGGTAGGTTGTCTCTGTAGGTGAAGAGGGGAGATACAAGCTAATATAGGAGATTGTGAAAGACAGGGATCAGCCACTAGCAGACATTCGCGGGGAGGTCCAAGGCGACAGAAAATAGTCAGTAACGGACACCGCATAGCGAAGTTCGGACTTGTCTGGACCAATGCTGCGATACAGGGCCTGACCACGGAGAGCTCTGGGAGAGACACATCGTAAGAAATGTGATGTGGCTCCCGAACGGCCTGCTCTTAGACAAGCGGCGTGATGCCTGCATGCCCGTCTCAGAACGCAAGCGCCAGCATCCCGGCACCCCAGACGAGCAAAGCGACGCCGGTCGCGTAGCCGAGCCAGTGCCCCGCGGGGACAGTCCTTTCGAACAGCACGAACAGCGCGAGGCCAGCGACCCAGTAGAGGTTCATCACGCCGCCGAAAAACATCAGCCCCATCAGGAACCAGCAGCAGCCGACGCAGAAAGCGCCGTGCAAAAGACCCATGCGTAGCGCGCCACGGGCGCCCTGCCGCCAATGGTGACCAAGGAATGCAAGCGGCGATCGACAGTGACGAAGACAGGCATGCTTGATCGGGGTGAGTTGGTAGACACCCGCGGCGAGCAGCAGGAGGCCACCATCGCCATGCCGGCACCGGCCAGCAGATACGCCCACGACAGCGCGATGACCGCAAAAAGCGCTGTAATGACGACCACACGATCGCGCCTGATCACTGCCTCAAGTGTGGCGTCGACGGGCACCGTCTTCACTTTTCGCCCGATCATGTTCACCGAATTCGGAATATGACTTTTCTGCGCCACCTCGACACCGGCCCCTTCCGGAGGTCACCCGTCAAGCCATGCCGTGAGCCTTGATCTTTCACGAACCAGCCCATCCTGATTGAAGTGGTGAACGCAAAAATGGGCCCATGAATCCTCGAACGTCATCTCCATATCACCCGTCACCGAGGTCGTCCCTTGTCCGATCTCTGCGTAGGTAAACTCGAAACTGCCACTAGGGCGTGCCAGCGCAATGTGGAACGGTTGACCGGTAAACTCGTTGATTATTGGTCTGCCGTTGCTCCTCATGATGCCTGGTATATCCACCCTTGCAGTTCTGAGCTCCAGGTCCGCCTCGAGATCTATCGACAGGAACAATGTCTCGCAAAATTCCGAGCATGTGGTCGCGAATACAGAGAAAAGATTGCTCAATGGTTCGCATGCGCCGCCTGAGATAATTGTTTCCAGTGCAACCCGTTGAGCTTCATCCGCACGTTCGTCGATAATGATTTGGCGTTTGCCGTTTCCCTCCTTGATTTCGCCCGGCCACTTGTACAGCGCCGCCCAATTCAGCCCCGCGAGCGGCGTATCGTTGAAATGGCCTTCAACGATGTTGCCGACGAAAGCCGACTGGCAATAGCCGTGGGTGCTTGGTAAGTTGAACTGGCAACCACAATTTACAGCGCAATTGCAGTTGTCATAGGTTTCACTCTTGAAAAGCCATTCAGCACTCATTTCGTCGATTCTCCTGACAGGATGAACACCGTGATGTTCAGCGACCATTCGCTGGAACAATGTTCTGATTGATGTGGAAGAGGTTGTCCGGATCATAGGTCGCCTTCACTACCGCGAGCCGCTCGTAGTTGGCGCCATAGTTTGCCGGCGCACGGTGATTGTCGTCGCTGGACATGAAGTTGACGTAGCCCCCATCGCCGCCCGAGTGGGGATGAATGGCGGCGTAGTAGTCCTTTACCCACTTGATGTTGGCCTCGTTGTCGGCGGGGTCCGACCAGATTCCTACAACGACCGGGGCAAAGTTCTTGTCTCGATGTCCGAAGGCGGTCTCGTCGGCGCCGACCCGTTGTGCCGCACCGTTGATCGGATGGAGATGCATGCTCGAGCTGATGTGCGGTGTCTTCTTGCCATGCTCGATGTGAGCAGCGATCGCCTCGTCGGTGAGCTCGGTGATGAAGTCTGCCTTCCAGTAATGCTGCATACCTTTCGGGACGAGACCGTCGAAGGCGCTCTGCAGAGCCGGGAACGGCATGACGCCGATCTGCTCCGCCTTCACTTCGGCAGCATCGCGTAGTGGCTTAAGTACTTTCTCGGCTTCCTCGTGGGGCCCGTTCCAGCAAGTGACCAGCACACAGAACAGATCCCCGACCCGGTCCGTGGGGATAAACGGCAGGTCGGGGGCAATCTGCCAGCCGAAAAAGCATCCGAGCGGTTCGGGCGCATCCGCAATGAATTCGCGGTAACACTCCAGGACCGCCGTGGCATCGTCGAACTCGTAGAACAGCGGGCCGCCCACGATGTCACCGACCTCGTGGAGCTGAAACACGAAGCTGGTGACGACACCGAAATTGCCGCCGCCGCCGCGCAAGGCCCAGAACAAGTCTTCGTTCTGGTAATCGCTCGCGGTGACCTGCCGGCCATCGGCGAGAACGACGTCAGCCGACAGTAGGTTATCGATGGAGAGCCCGACGCCGCGGGTCAGGTAGCCGATGCCGCCGCCCAGCGTCAGGCCACCCACCCCGGTCGTCGAGATGATCCCGCCGGGCGCTGCCAGGCCGAACGGGTAGGTCGCATGGTCGACATCACCCCAGGTCGCGCCGCTGCCGACCCGGGCGATCTTCTTGACCGGGTCGACCCGCACGTTGTTCATCCTCGACAGGTCGATGACCAGACCACCATCCACCGTGCCGAATCCGGGAACGCTGTGGCCCCCACCGCGAATGGCCAGGTCGAGGCCGGCATCGCGGCCAGCCGCGACCGCGGCCATCACGTCGGCCGAATCAACGCACCGGATGACGGCGCGGGGCTTGCGGTCGTGCATGGCATTGTAGACGGCGCGAGCGTCGTCATAGTCGGGATCGGACGGGGTGATGACGCGCCCCCGCACCGCTTCGGTCAATGCCTTGATTGTGTCGCTCATTGGGTGATCCTCCGCTCCGGGTGCTCCTTTGCACCGTCTCGCAGAGGGTGCGCCCGCAGGCGTTCCGAAAGCGTTCCCGCTTAACCGGAGTCGCTCAGAAGGCGCGTTGCTGCGCGGAACGCCGGCAGATCATGACCCGACGGAAGGGTCTCGAGGAGGTCGCCAAGTTGCTCACGCAGAGTCTCATCGGCAAATCGACTGGCGAAGGCGTGGAGCGCCCGAAGCTCCAGCCAGCCCGCCCCTTGAGCGCCGGCGATCTCAACGGCACGGCGCAAGGATGCGGCGGCGGCTTCGGTTTCCCCGGTGCGGTACGCCAGCTCACCGTCGACTCGCCACAGCTCGGCCTCGAGATAGCGCTGGTTGCAGCGGTGTGACCACGAGAGCCCCTCGCGCGTGGCGGCTCGTCCCTGACGGAACTCGCCGACCATGCCGCGAGCCCGGGCGAGGAGAAGGAGTGTGTAGGTCAGATGAAGGGTCTCCCCTTCGGCACGCGAGCGTGCCACCGACCGCACGATCTTCTCGATGCCCCCAGCCGATCCCGCGCTGACGTCCAGCCAGCCCCGAAGGGCCTCCAGGACGACCATGAGGTAGCGGTCCGAAAAACGCTTCCATAGACGGTCGGCGTCCGCGAGGAGCTCGGCGAGGCGGGCGAGATCTTCGGATTCGGCCGCGATGATCGCCGCGTAAGTGATGACGTACCCCAACGTCATCAGATGATCGAGATCGACAGCCAGCTCAAGAGCTGATCGGGCGATCTCGTCGGCCCGGCCGGCATCTCCGGTCCACAGTTCGACCCAGGCCAGCCGTACGAGGCAAATTGCCTTCGGGTCCTGGGCGTATAACGCCAGATGCTCGTCGCGATGGGACAGGTCATAGGCTTCGATAGCGCCAGCGAGATAGTGGCGGGCTCTGGCCAGATCGCCCCGCCAAAACGCGCTCACGCCGAGGAGATATCGGCCCTCTGTCCTGGCGATCGCATCATGACGCTGATCGTCGAGGAGGGCCCGGGCGAGTTCATCGCAATCGTCGAAGCGGCAGCCCTGTAGCCGGGCGAGGCCGAGACCACGGAGGATCGGCGGCTCCACGGGTCTGTGAAGCTTGCGGCAAAGCGAAAGGGCTCGCTCGTAGAGTTGGTGCGCATCCTTGGAGCCGTAGCCCTCCAGGGCAACAAGGGGGGATCCGAGGGCGATCCGGATGTCGAGTTCGAGTGCATCGCGGCCGGGTGACGGTGGCAAGTCGGCGAGCAGTGCGAGCGCGCGCCGAAACAGGGTGATCGCTTCTTCGAGAGCCGACACGGCCACCGCTTGCCCCCCCGCCACGCGGTAGGCGTCGATGGCCGGTTCGACCATGCCGGCCTGGTCGTAGTGTGCGGCCAGCTGCGGGCTGGCCACGTCGATGTCCTTGTGGCGCTCGACCGCGATCGCCTCGGCGACGGCGCGGTGGAGTTGACGTCGACGAGCCGGAGTGACCATCTCCAGGGCAACCGCCCGGAGCTTGTCGTGACTGAAATCGTACCTGAGCCCCTGCTCGCGAATGATCCGACGACGCCAGAGTTCGTCGAGATGATCAACGAGCTCGTGTTCATCGGCCCCAGTGGCCGAGACCAGCAGACCGACCGAGAAGGGCCGACCGATGACAGCCGCCATCTCGGCGAGTCGCCGAGCGCCATCAGTCAGTTGGCCCAGTCGAGCGCGCAGCACCGCCCGCATCGTTGGTGTGAGCACGGCCTGACTTCCGTCAGAGGAGATCCCGGCTCGGAGCGCTTCGATCACAAAGAGTGGATTGCCTTCGGTCTCGCGCCAGAGTCGTGCCGCCAATTCCGGATCAATCCTGTCTTTACCGCGTAGCCGAGCAGCGAGTCTCGCCGTGGTGGTTTCGTCGAGTCGGTCGAGCGACAGAGTGGTCACGACCTGGTCGTGGCCCAAGGCGTCCACGAGTCCAACGAGGGGATGATGCGGTGGGATCTCCTCCCACCGGACAGTACCGACGATGAGGACCGGTGCCGTCTGTCCGGAACGGACAACGAAACCGATCAACTCGATGGTCTCGGCGTCACACCACTGCAGATCGTCGATGATCAGCAAACGCGGGCGGTCGCCAGCCACGATGGCTCGGTTTACAGCATCGAACAGCCGATGGCGCTGAGCCACGTCGCCCGACCGTTTCGGTCCAGTTGGCCGGGAAACGTCGCGCAGTTCGGGCAGGAGACGAGCGAGCTCGGCCCTCCAGACCGTGTCGAGCGTGTCGATGTGGCTTCGGATCGCATCCGATCGGAGCAGGTCGACGACGGGCCCCCACGGCAGTCTGCCCGCCGCCTCGTAGGCGCGAGCGGATGCCACCACCTGTCCCTCGGCTCGAACGCGGCGGCCGAGTTCCAGTGCAAGACGGGTCTTGCCGATCCCCGGTTCCCCGGTCACCAAAAAGAGATGTGCCTTACCCTTCCGCGTGGTGTTCCATGCCTCATTGAGTTGCTTCCATTCAAGGTCGCGGCCGACGAAAGGCGATTCGGCAACGGCGACCAAGTGCTTGCCCTGCACTTCGTCGCGGTGGAATGTGCCGGCCCGGAGCTGTTGGTACAGGGCCCTCATCGCCTCGCTCGGTGCCACTGCGAGGTCGCGCTCAAGCACTTCTGCGCACCGGTGGTAGGTGCGCAGCGCCGCGGCTCTATCACCAAGCGCGAGAAGGGCTTCCATCTGCATTCGAACGGCGGCTTCATCGGTCGGCTCAAGGTCGATGATGCGTTGGGTATACCTGAGCGTGGCTTTGTGGTCGCCGCACCCCGCAGCCTCTTCTGTCAGCCGCACGAGGGCCCCATGCACCTGCGCTCGAAGTTTCGCTCGCTCGTCCAGGACCCAGTCGTCATAACAAGCTGGAAGGAAATCGCCCGAATAGAGGCGCGCAGCGAGCTCGAAATCACCCGCGGCCATGGCATCCTGGAACCTCAGCACGTCGACCTCGCTCGGCCCGGTCGCAATCCACCGCACAATCTCGTTGTCGATCTCGACGAACTCACCGATGTCGGGAAGGGAATGACGGAAGTCGTGGAGCAACTTTCTGAGGTTGGTGCGCGCCTGCGGTTCGTCGGAGTCGGGCCAAAGCTCGAACGCGAGTCGTGAGCGGTGCTGCGGATCTTTCCGTAACGCGATCAACACCAGAAACCGTTGCAATCGAAGAGCGTTGAAGGCGCGAAGACGCCGGCCGTCCAGGATTATCTCGACTCCACCAAGGAGTCGGACCTCCAACCGCGCTGGCGGTTGGCCACCGCCCCCGCCCGTGTCACTCGGCATACGGTTGCCCTACTGCCCTGGTTGCGGTCCAGGTCTGAAAGTCCGCTGTCTGCCTTCGACTGTGTCGATAACAAGCCGATCGGTAGGTTGGTGAGTGTCGACTCCGAGTCTCCGGGCCGGAACGTGTGGTGGTGACACCCACATGCCTAGGTATCACTGTAGCTCGTTCCCGCGACCGTTGCCGGGTCGGGGCCAGGGATCCAGCCTGTTGCGTGGACGGCGCCCATTCCACCGATCGACAGAGCGCCGACGCTGGTCCAGCCGCTAACGGTTTGTCTCACGGGCGAGTGCGACGCCCATCTCACCACGCCCACGTGAGCCAAGAACCCACCGTCTCTGCGCCTTGACGACATTCCTGCGCTTTTCCCCAAAAGCGGACATGCAGGTCTGGCTCCTCGGACGATGCGCGAATGACAACTAAGGGTCGATTTCTGCCTGTCAATCGCGGCTAAAGCCGCTCCAAGTGCGCCCGTGAAGGCGTGTACGCAGTGCGGTGAAAGTCCGCATCGGGGGTAAGCCATGGCCCCGTAGCCGAAGTGAGGAGCAAGACCCGCCGGACGGAAGGGAAGAGCCTCCGGCAGATCATCGCCGCCCTGACCCCGATCCTGCGAGACTGGTTCGGCTACTTCAAGCACGCCTATCGGACGACATTCAGATCACCGGATGGCTTCATCAGACGCCGACTGCGCGCAATTCTGCGACGCTAGGAGAAACGTCCTGGCCGTGGTAACACGCGGGCAGATACGCGACGCTGGCCAAATGCAACCTTCGCTGCTGCTGGGCTCTTCACCCTGGCAGAGGCCTGGCAGCGGGCGAGCCAATCACGATGCTGAAACCATCGACTGGAGAGCCGTGTGCGGGAGAACCGCACGCACGGTTCGGAGGGCAGGGAGGCTATGCCTTCCCGACCCCTATCCACAGTACAATCGCAAGGGTCGTGATTTCCATCAAAAACGATAGAGCAGGAAACGGCCGAGTCTTTGGAAGGCGGGAACGAATTGGCACCAGAGGATTGTCAGGCGGGTGGGCCAGGTCATTCTGATAATCTGTGCTGGATCATCGAGCCCGGATAGTTCCTTGACGAGTTTGAGCCTGGGAACTTGGCGTTCGAGTTCGCGAGGATCGTCGATACCCCAGTGCAGGGAGGCGCCGGTTGCCCTGACCGGTGGGGCGAACCTGAGCAGGCTCACGCCGAGCCGGCTGTAGCCGTCGAATGCCAGTTCGCCACTCGGGAAGTATGCGGTGAGCGTATCGAGGAGGCGGAGCACTTCGTGCTTGCGCAGATAGGGGAGGAGCCCTTCGGCGATCACCATTACCGGATGTTCCGCTGGCACATCGCGCAGCCAGTCCGGGTCGGTGACGGATGCCCCGATCAGGTGACATCCATCGCGTTCCGGGTACAAGCGGCGGCGCAGCTCGATCACCTTCGGGAAGTCGATATCGAACCAGTGCACGCTGGTGGGCGGCTCCAGCCGGAATACCCGGCTGTCCAATCCACAGCCAAGGTGCAGTACCGTCGCGATGGGGGTGTGGTCGATGAATTCACGAGTCCAGTCATCAAGGATCTTGGCCCTCAACGCCAGGCCGATCATGGGGTCGTGCGGGACATTCAGTTTCGTGAAATCGTAATCGATCCGGCGAATCGCTTCTGCAGCGAACTCGTCCTTGAGCAGCGAGCCCGGCATGCGGCTTTCCATGGCCTTGGCATAGAGCGTGATGAGGAACGTTTCCTGCTTTCCGCTCAGGGTGATCTTCTCGGCTGGCATCCGCGTCTCCCGATCCATAAGCACAGTGTAAGTAAGTGCTTACTGGGGTGACTAAGAAAAATCCGAGAAGCGTGACAAGCCTGCGGCCGTTCGGGGTAGAGGGGCGAAGTGAGGGCTCGCTCCACCTTGGAGTGATGCAAGTGCTTGGTTTCGTGGATTTTCTGTGACTTATGCGGGGGGCAGCGATCCGCTACTATGCTGACGACATGTGGCCAGAGGCGGATGTGATGGTGTTCGACGAAAGAAAGAAGAACAGGAAAATCGTGTGGGTGGGGATGCTGATGGTAGCGGCGCTGATTGCCCTGACTACGAGCGAGACACGGGCCGAGACTGAGCCTTATGTGGCGACGATCGACAGCGACGGTGTGCAACGTGTCCGCCTCGTTGGTAGGAGTTATTTCTTCGAGTCTGAGCGTATCCAGGTAAAGGCCGGGGTGCCGGTGGAACTGGTAGCCAGCATGGAGCCTGGTCTCGCACCGCACAGCCTGGTGATTCAGTCAGAGGTGATGGGGCTGGATATCAAGGAGGAACTGGAGCGCGAGGAAAAGGTCATCCGCTTTACCCCCGAGGTACCGGGTCGGTTGGTTTTCTATTGCGACAAAAAGTTGCTGTTCTTCCCTAGCCACCGCGACAGGGGAATGTACGGTGTGCTGGAGGTGGTGGAGTGAGATATGTTGCCGGAGCTCTTGCTGATGGTGTCGCTGAGCCTGGATTCCGATCCGGTGGCGGCGGCATTGGCACGCTTCGAGCTGGTCAATGCCTACCAGCTGACACTGCACAGCCGGGGCAAACGCGGCGAGGAGATTTTGCATTACACCTACCAGCGCCCGGGCTTCGTGCGCATGGACATGGTCAAGCCCTTCCGCGGCGCGGTGTTGATCTACGATCCCCATACCCATCAGGTACGCCTCTGGCCGTTCGGTTCCCCCGAGCGCCGCGCCGGAATGACGTTGAGCCCCAATAACCGTCTGGTGCGCAGCGCGCGCGGGCACCGGATCGACGAGTCGGACGTGGGTACGATGCTGCGTAACGTGCAGCGCCTGCAACAACAGGGAGAACTGCGGCACCTGGGTGAGGAGTCCCTCAATGGCCACCCGGTGCATCATCTGGAAGTGGAGGGCAACCAGGGGCAGACGGTGGGCCCAGTGGCACGCTTCGAGTTCTGGCTCGACGACCGGACGCTGTTCCCGCGCAAGGTGATCGGTTACGACCGACATGGGGACCGGGTCGAGACCGTGCTGATGGAGGACATCGTCATCGATCCCGTTCTGCCCTCCAACGTCTTTTCCCCCTGAGACGGGCGCGGGGTCAGCGGCATGGCGGAATACCGTTACGTCACCACCTGGTGGCTGCAGGCCCCTATCGATGATGTCTATCAGGCGCTCAGCCAGTCGCTGGAATGGCCGCGCTGGTGGAAGGGACTGCTCAAGGTGGAGGAACTGGCCGCCGGTGACGCGGAAGGCATTGGGCGGGTTTATCGCTACACCTGGAAGAGCCGCCTGGGCTATCGCCTGTGCTTCGATATTCGCGTGACGGACGTGCACGCCCCCCGCTTGATCGCCGGCGAGGCGAGTGGCGATGTGGAAGGCACCGGTTGCTGGCGACTGTCTCAGGAAGGCCGTGTGACGCGGGTGCGCTACGAGTGGCAGGTGCGTAGCACCCGGCGCTGGATGAATCTGCTGGCTCCCGTTGCCCGACCGTTGTTCGCTTGGAGCCACCACGACGTGATGCAGGATGGCGCCGTCGGTTTGTCGCGATGGCTGGATGCGCGCCTGCTGGGCACTGAACACCACTGAATGCCGAAACGCACGGCCGCCCCTTTCAGTCAAGCCAGGCCATCAACTCGCTCAACGCCGTGGAGGCGAGCAGATAGGCACGTTGTTGCACCTTGGCCCGGTTTCGGGCAACCCGGCCACTATGGTCTTCCCCTGACACCGAGCGTCAATCCTCCCCTGCTCGGGCTTGCCGCCACTGCGCCGGGGACATGCCCACGACCCGCTTGAAGGCACGGCTGAACGCAGCCTCCGATTGATAGCCCACTTCCTGCGCAACACCGTAGACCTTGCTGCTCCCAGCTGCCAGGCGATGCGCGGCAACCTGCATGCGCCAGCGGGTGTGGTACTGCATGGGCGGCTCGCCCACCAGGCGTGTGAAATGCTCGGCCAGGGTGGAGCGGGACGTGCCGGCTTCGCGGGCCAGTGTCTGTAGCGTCCAGGGGAAGGCCGGGCGCCGGTGCAAGAGGCTGAGGGCGCGACCGACCAGGGGATCGCGCAGCCCCGCGAGCCAGCCGCATTGCGGTTGCGGCGCGGAGACCAGGTAACGCCGGATGACTTCCACGAACATCAGCTCGCTGAGCCGCAGCAGCACGCAGCGGCCGCCTTCGCGTCCTTGTCCGGACTCGACCAGGGCGAAGTCGATCAACTGCGATAGCGGATCGCGGGTGCCGGGTGCGCGGGCAGGCAAGTGGATCATGCGCGGCAAGGCGCTCAACACCGGGTTGTAGGGGCGCACATCACAACCCAGGAATCCGCAGATGATGCGGTTGTGCACCGGTCCGGGCCCGCCCTCGACGACCAGCGGCGGCAGCTCGCCGGCGGCCATCAGGCGGAAGAATTCGATGGTGGGCGCCTCGTCCTCCGGACTGGACTGGCGCGGCTCGCTGGACATGACGTAGGCATCGCCGTGGGGCACGAGCAGAATGTCACCGCTCTCGAGCCGGACGGGCCGTTCGCCCGCCACACTGCCCCAGCAAGGGCCTTGGGTCACGATGTGATAGGAGACGATCCGCTCGGCGCCGGGCAGGATCAGGGATCCGAACAGGCGGTCGCTGGGCACGCCGCTGGCGAAGGGCCAGAAGGGTTGCCACTGGAAGAACAGCGCGCCGCGCAGCCGTACCGTCTCCAGTACATCGGAGAGCGGATCGTCGGCTGCGGACACATCGGACGCTGTGGCAGGCGATCCGGATGCCCTGTCATGGTGGCTGCTCATGCCCTCTCCCTAGACTGTTTCTACAGAGATGCGGGCGGCGCGCAAGCGCGTCGCGAGCGCTCCCCATGAGGATACCTCATGGACGGCCACCTCGGGTGCCTCATGCCACCTCCGCCGACGCGCTCTGGATCGACCTGCCCACCGAGGAGGAATCACGATGAACGAAATGGCGACCCAAAGGGTCAGCGACTCTCCCGCCGAAGTATATGAGGCGCGGTTCGTGCCCGCGCTGTTCCAGCAGTGGGGCGATGTGCTGGCCGACATGGCCGGTATCGGCCCGGGGCAACGCGTGCTCGACGTGGCATGCGGCACCGGCGTCGCTGCCCGCGCCGCCGCCGGGCGTGTCGGTCCGCGCGGGTCGGTAGTCGGTGTGGACCCCAATCCCGAGATGCTGGCGGTGGCGCGTCGGGTGTCGCCCGCTATCGACTGGCACCAGGGGCGTGCCGAGTCCCTGCCATTCCCGGAGGCTGGTTTCGATAGCGTGGTCAGCCAGTTCGGCCTGATGTTCTTCGATGACCGCGCCGCGGGGCTGCGCGAGATGCTGCGGATGTTGCGGCCGGGTGGGCGGCTCGCCGTGGCCGTCTGCGATGCCCTGGACCACTCCCCGGGATATGCCGTGTTCGCCGAACTGCTCCAACGACTCTTCGGCGCTTCGGTAGCGGACGCCTTCCGCGCGCCGTTTGTGTTGGGTGACCGGGAAACACTGCTGGAGCTGTGTGCGGCGGCGGGCATCGCCGACGCCGAGGTGACGCAGCGCGACGGCCGGGTGCGCTTTGCCTCCATCGCGGACCTGGTCGCCACCGAGCAAGCCTGTGCCTGGACCCTTGGCGGGCTGCTCGACCAGGACCAGTTCGCTCGCCTGGACCGGGAAGCCCGGGTATCGCTGCGGCCTTTCACGACGCCCAATGGCGACGTGGAGTTCAACATGCCGGCGCTGGTCATCACTGCGGTGAAGCCATGACGGACACGCCGGGGGCAGCGGGCCGCCCCCTGTACGGTACCTTGCCCTAGCCGGTTTCCCACTCGGGCTGGCGAGTCGGTGCCGCCGGCAGTGCGGTGGGTGTCCATAGCGGAGCGTGTGGGGCCGAGTTGGCTAGGGTGAAGCCGCCGACCACCTTGGCCAGGCGCAATGATTGCGCCTCGAGCTGTTCGGCGGCGACGCTCGACTCCTCGACCAGTGCTGCATTCTCCTGGGTCATGCGATCCAGGTCGGCGACCGCCACGTTGACCTGACCGATACCGTCGCTCTGCTCGACGGCGGCGGCGGTGATCTCGCCCAACACATCGGTGACGCGGGTCACGCTGGCGACGATTTCATTCATGGTCTCGCCGGCCTGGCGGACCAGTTCGGTGCCGCTACGAACCTTGGCGCCCGAGGTGTCGATCAACGCCTTGATCTCGCGAGCGGCCTCCGCCGAGCGGCTAGCCAACTGGCGCACTTCGCCGGCCACTACCGCGAAGCCACGACCCTGTTCTCCGGCACGCGCCGCTTCCACCGAGGCATTGAGTGCCAACAGGTTGGTCTGGAAGGCGATGCCGTCCATGACCGTGACGATCTCGGCGATCTGACGAGAGGAGTCGGTGATCTCGTCCATGGTGGCCACGACCTGGGAAACCACTTCGCCACCGCGTCCGGCGACCTCGGAGGCCGACAGCGACAGATCGTTGGCTTCGCGGGCCGATTGGGCGGTGTGTTCCACGGTGCTGGTGATCTCCTCCATCGAGGCAGAGGTCTGCTGCAGGCTGGCGGCGGCTGTTTCGGTGCGCCGCGACAGATCCTGCCCGCCGCTGGCGATCTCCTTGGCGGCAACGCGTACCGCCTCACTGCTCTCGCGCACGTCGAGCAGCACGTCATGGATCTTGTCGGCGAAGGCGTTGAACTGAATGGCCAGTTCGGCGGTTTCGTCGCGTCCCTTGACCGGCAGGCGCTGGGTCAGGTCGCCGTCGCCGGAGGCGATCTCGCGCATGCGCCCGGCCAACTCGCGTAGTGGCATGGCGATACCGTTGCCCACCAGCCAGATTGCCACCATGCCCAGGCCGGCCACCAGTAACCCCACCAGCCCCATGCCCAGCAGGCTCCGGTGGCGCTGGTTGTCCAGGGTGTGCTGGAGGGCCCCGAGCTCGGCCAGGACCACTTCCTGCGGCAGGCGGGTGACCAATATCCAAGGCGCTTGGTCAGCGCTGACGGAGAAGGGCCAATAGAGTTCGATCATGCCGTCGGCATTGCTGACATGTTGCATCTCGCCGCCGCGCTGGGCTTCGAGAATCCGTTGATGGATCCTGTCGCCCAGCACCTGGTCGGCTGCGCCACCGAGCGCGGCCGTGTCGGCGGTATAGGCCGCCACGCTGCCCCGGGAAGCGATCAGTGCCATCTCGCCGGCACCGTCGTAAAGCCCTTGGTTGGCTTCGGTGAGGAATTCCTGGGTGAAATCCACCGACAGGTCGACGCCGGCAATGCCGTGGAACTCACCGTCGACCACTATCGGCACGTTGAAGGAGGTGACCATGCGCATGGTGCCAGCGTAATCGTAGGCCGCGGGATCGATGATGCAGGGGGCCAGCGTGTCGCGTGGGCAGAGGTAATATTCGCCTTGGCGTAGCCCGTTGCCCAGAGGTGCCTCGCTTTCCATGTTGGTCTCGTTGAGTGGTTCCAGGCGCATGCTGCCATCGGCCTCGCGAACCCACCAGGGGCGGAAGCGGCCGCTGCCGTCGGCGAAGCCGGTAGCGCGATTGGCGTACAGCCTGTCGGCACCGAAGGCATCCGGCTCCCAGGCGATGTAGGCATCCAGCAGCTTAGGGTTCTCGACCACGGTGTGGCGTACCAGGTTGGAGACTTCATGGCGGCTCAAACGCAATTGGGGGCGTCCGTTTTCATCCTTGGTGCCCATCAGTGCGTTGGTATGTGCCAATTGGGAGGCAAGCGTCAGGGCTTGGTCCAGTTCGTTGCGGATACGGCCGGCTTCGGTCGCCGCCAGCGACGACAACCGCTCATCGATGCTGCTTTCGAGCAGGGTTTGGGTATGTTCGGCAACCACGTCCTGGGTGCGCGAGGCAGAGACCATCGAATAGCTGACCAGGGCTGCCGTCACTGCCAGGATGCAGGTGCCGGCCAGGGTGACGACGAGCAGTCGAAGGGAGCGGAATTGGAAGCGCATATCGGGGGACTCGTTATTATGAATGTATATGAGGTGTTGGTGCCCGGTCTTCCGACCGTTAGGGAAACACTGAATAAATGCCTGCGCTACTCAATCGCTGCGTTGCGCGGTGCGCGAAATCCTCACCTATACCCCATAGGCTCCGGTTTCTGTGCTCCGTGCGCCTTGCGCTTGACCATGCTCGTCGATTTATTCAGCGCTTCCTTGGGAAAAGGCGCCGGTCGGACAAAGACTGTTCGACCATAACGCCTTTCAAGGAAGGGATGAGATGGCTAAGGCGACTTAGTAGTGGTCATTTGCGTCAAAAGTGGGGGCGATACCCATACTTCTATTGCATATGGATGAACAGCTTCTCCTTGGGCCAGCGCACTTTCTTGAGACCGGCCATCCTGTCGTTGTCGGTATCGCGATAACCCAATGCCATGAGGACGACACTGCGCAGGTTGCGTTCCTTGAGCCCCAACAGCTTGTCTAGGCCGATGGAGTCGAAGCCTTCCATGGGGGAGGCATCCACCCGTTCCGTTGCAGCCGCCGCCAGCGCGGCACCCAGCGAAAGGTAGGCCTGCTTGGCCGCCCAGTGAAACTTGTCTTGCGCTGAGGCAAAGCCGTTTACCGTGCCCTTGATCGCACTTTCATATCCTTCCAGCTCTGCCAGCTCCACTCCGCGCTCTTCGGCGGTCAGACGGATGAACTCATCGACATGTCCCTCATGAACCGGGTCCCAGGCCGCAAACACCAGCAGGTGGGAGGATTCGGTGATCTGCGGCTGATTGAATGCCACAGGCCTGATCGCCTCGCGTAGCGCTTCATCTTCCACCACCAGAATGGAATAGGGCTGCAATCCGTAAGACGACGGCGCCAGGCGTGCGGCTTCCAGGATCCGCTCGAGTTTTTCCTGGGGGACTTTCTGCCCGTTCATGCGTTTCGTTGCGTAGCGCCAGTGAAGGGCTTCTGTGATGCTCATGCAATATCTCCAAATGAGGTAAGAGGGGATTGCCTTGGGGATGGGGTATCAGGCGGACGATATGTCGCCGCGAGCGGTAGCGGTGCGAGCACCGCGGTGAAAGAGGAGTGTGCCGAAGGCGACCAGCACGCCTGCCAGGCCGAGGTTGGGAGGCGGCGCCTCACCGAGTGCCAGCACCGCGATCAGTGTGCCGACCAGCGCTGCCACCGTGCCGATCTGACTCAGGTAGACAGGGCCGGCGAGTTTCTGCAGCACGAAATAAAAGAGGTAAAGCACCGAGAAGATGCCGACTTCCACCAGTAGGAGCCGGAGTGCCGCCGTGGACCCGGTGAGCTCCTGCAGCTGTCCTGGCTCGAACGACAATGCGAAAGGCAACAGCGTCAGCGAGCCTCCGAGCATCATCAGCGCGGCCAGGAATACCGGCGAGGCGCCCTCTGGCCAGCGCAAGGTGCGATAGATGTTGCCCAAGGCGATCACCAGCGGCATGGCCAGCACCAGGGCAGCCCAGCCCCAGGCGCCATCCGTGCCGCCGGCCTTGGCGGTGGCTAGCACCAGACCTCCGGCAAGCCCCAGCAGCACGCCCACCAAGCGCATTGCACGCAGACGCTCCAGGCTCAGCCATACGGCCAGCAACCAGGTGATCAGGATGGGGAAAGCGAAGCTGAGTGAGATGAAGCCCGCGCCGACATGGCGCACCGCGAGGAAGGCCAGCGCATTGGGCACGGCGAACAGCGCCCCGGCCACGGCGGCATATTCCAGGGTACGACGGTTGAGCGCCATCGGTTGGCGTTGCAGCGCCGCGATACCGACCAGCACGGCTGCGGCGCCCGCCATTGCCAGCATCAAGAAGGTCAGTCGTGGCGCTCCAGCGCCGTCGGCCAGTTTCGCCACCACCAGTGACAGCGCGAGAAAGGTGCCGACCAGCAGCAGGCAGCCAAACGCATACACCCCAGCCCGGTCGGTATGCTTGCGCGACAGTTCGGTATTCGCCATCATTCTGCTCCTATCACTTGCTATAAAGTATCTTCCTGTGAAGTATCTTTGTTAAAACTATCTTAGTATCAAGATAAATGGTTGGCAATGAATAGAGTGAAATGGGCTGTGACCCAATGGCAGCGTGAGCTGCCCGATCTCGATCTCCTGCCGATGGAGGTGGTCGGCTATCTGAAAACGACTCAACTGATCACCAAGGGCCAGTTGGACGCCTTCTTCAAGCAGCATGGCTTGCAGGCGGGGGAGTTCGACGTGCTGGCCACGCTGCGCCGCGCCGGCGAACCCTATGCGCTGGGTCCGACCCAGCTCTTCGAGGCACTGATGATTTCCTCGGGTGGTATGACCAACCGTCTGGACCGGCTGGAAAAGACTGGATTGATCGTCCGCGCACCCAATCCCGAGGATCGACGCGGGATACTGGTTTCACTGACGACAAAAGGGCGCGAACTGATCGATCGGCTCGTCCCGCTGCATGTGGAGAACGAGGCGCGCATGCTTTCCGTTCTCAGCCGGGAAGAGCAAGAGACGTTGAGCAAGTTGCTCGGCAAACTGCTTGACGGGTTGGACGAAGAGTAGGACGAGGCCCGGGTGGCGTCACAAGCCATAGCGTGCAGCGAACCGCTCGACGATCTCGCGAAGCGGTGCGTCGAGCTGCGCCATGGTTTCCTTCCTCAGCTCCTCGGGTAGTCCCCCATAGTAGGCCTCGGCGATGCCGCCAGCCATGCAGGCCATGGTGTCGGCGTCGCCGCCGAGCGAGATGGCGTTGCGGATGGCGGATTCCACATCGTCGGATTCCAGAAAGGCGATGATGGATGGTGGCACCGAGCCTTGGCAGGAGACGTCGAAGCGATAGCGCGGGCGGATGTCTGCCAGGGCTTTCTCCAGACGGTAGCCGAACAATTCCTCTATCCGGGCCTTGATGTCGGCCTTGTCGGCGCCGTGACGAGCCAGGTAGATGGCTGCGGCGATCGCTTGCGCGCCGCGAATGCCTTCGGGGTGATCGTGGGTGACCGCGGCGCTGCGCCTGGCTTCCTCCACGGCTTCGTCTAGCGATTGGGCGGCGAAGCCGACGGGGCTGACACGCATGGCGGAGCCGTTGCCCCAACTGTTGTAGGGTTCGCGGTCGCGGCTGGTGGCCCAGCCGCGAAAGTAGCCGCCGAAACCGGCATCCGGGTAGCGGTGGAAGTAGTCGTGGAAAAGGTCGACGTAGTCGCCGCCGTGCAGCAGGGCATCGGCCACCGCCACTGTCAGCACACTGTCATCGGTAAACGTGCTGGCGGCGACGAAGAGAGGAAAGTCACGGGTCTTGGTGCCGGCACCTTCATGGACGGAGCCGATGATGTCACCGGCGATGGCACCGAGCATGGCGGCCTCCTGTTATATGCCTGCATGGTGTATGCCTTCAGACTAGTCGCTATGGAGAGCGGCCGGCATCGCCTTTGTGCGATCCGGCCGCTCCGCGCACTCGGCCATCATTGCCGCAGCGCTTTACGGCGTTGTTCCCGGCGCTCCAGGATCGCCTGGGTGGCATCCACTCGTAGCGGCAGTCGTGAGGCCCATAGGATTTCCTCGCGATCGTGCCCCATGTCCTCGAGGATGTGGTCGTCGTAGTCGAGCAGGGACAGGAAGCGCCGCCGGAACCGCCAGCGGCGAACCAGAGTGCGAATTCCGTTCTCCACCGCGGTGATCAGGCCCAGTGGCGGCATGGCGGGCATGTAGAAGTCCGGCATGGGCGGGTGGGTCGGTTTTTGCCGATCGCTATCGGTGTGCGGCAAGCGTTCGGTGTGTGGCAAGCGCTGGTTGAGATTGGACATGACGACGCCTCCTCTGGGTGGCTATTGGCTGACGGTGGCCACCGAATCGGTTTCGGAAAAATGAGTAAGGGTCGCGACCTCAGGGACAAGCATGGCGGGCAAGGTTTGTTAAATCCAACGAAAAGATCTACATTTCGTTTTAAGAAAATCTGAAAGGTTGATGCCATGACACTTCCTGCCTTGTCATCTCAATCCGCCGCACTGCCGCTGCTGGATACCGATGTGCTGCGGACCTTCGTGGCAATAGCGGAAAGCGGCAGTTTCACGCGTGCGGCACGCCAAGTCTTCCGTACCCCCTCGGCCTTGAGCATGCAGATCAAACGGCTGGAGGAGACCCTCGGACATCCGTTGTTCGTGCGCGAGGCGCGTCGGGTACGGCTTACCCCGGAAGGAGAAGTGTTGCTGGGGTATGGGCGGCGCCTGCTCAAGCTCAACGAGGAGGCTGTCTCCCAGTTCCTTGCGCCGTCGCTGGAAGGGACAGTGCGTTTCGGCACACCCGACGATGTTGGTACCCGCATCCTGCCCGGTGTGCTGACGCAGTTCGCCCGTTCACACCCGGCGGTACAGGTCGATGTCGTGGTGGGGCGCAGTATCGAGATGCTGCAGCGCCTGGATGACGGTGAGCTCGATCTGGTGCTGGTGACCGCTGGCAACCAGGGCCAGGAGGCGGAGCGCGGTGAGATCGTGCATACCGAGCCGCTGGTCTGGGCGTGTCGTGAAGGCGGGGTCGCACCGCGTCGCTCTCCGCTTCCGGTGTCGCTGGCCAATCATGGCTGTGCCTGGCGCGCGATGGCGCTTACGGCTCTCGATTGTGCCGGCATTAGCTACCGTATCGCCTATACCAGCGAGCATTGCGCCGGCCAGGAGGCCGCCATGCTGGCCGATCTTGCCGTGGCACCGTTCCCCTTGAGCCTGGTGCGAGCACCGTTGCGCAAGGTGGAGCCGGATGCCGGGTTGCCGCCGCTCGGCGAATATCAGGTCGTATTGCTCCGCAGGGAAGGAATCGGCGCGGCCAGCGAGGCATTGGCTGGGCATGTGGCGGACGTGTTCCGTGATCTGCGGCACTAAGGCTTGTCAGAAAAGTGGTCGAGCGCAGGCAGTTTTCGGATCAAGCCTAAGGCTGGCGGCGGTCCACGAACAGGCAATTGCCAGGCCATTTCTTGGCCTGGGTCTTGAGTTCGGATAGTTGGCCGGCGATATCCAGCGGGTTGTAGTGTGCCCCGGCAGGGACTGGCAGGGCGGCGATCGAGAGACTGACCAGCGGGTAGAAGGTCTCGACGCCCTGGCGGTTCTCGATGCGTATGCCGCCGGCGCGACGATGCTCGAGGTCGTAAAAACTGGGGGCAAGGTGTTCGAAGGCGGTGAGGATACTTTGGCAGATGCCACGCCAGTCCTTGGAAACCAGCACCATCATGAAGTCGTCGCCGCCGATATGTCCGACGAAATCATCGCGACAGCCGATCTGCTCTTGCAGGATGCGCGACAGGGCGACGATGACCTTGTCGCCTCGGGCGTAGCCGTAGGTGTCGTTATAGGCCTTGAAGTTGTCCAGGTCGCAATAGACGGTCACGAACGGTTGGGCATCGTTCAAGCGTGCCGCCAAGGTGTCGTTGATCAGGACATTGCCGGGCAGGCCGGTCAGGGGGTTGGCGTGCCGGGCACTGCGAACCTGGATGGCGGTGATCTCGCGCAGCAGGTCCAGAAGGCGACCCATGCCTCGATAATGGCCTTGCTCGTCGACGATCACCACGTCTTCCTGCATGGTGTCGTTGGCATCGGTGATCTGCTGGCTGAGTTGCTCCAGAGGCGTGTCGTGACGCGCCATGAGCCAGCGCTTTTCGATGAGTTCTTCCACCTGGCGCTTGGCATAGAGGGAATGACTGAAGGGGTTGGTGAACAGGGTCAGGAACTCGTGACGACGGATGATCCCTACCGGCACCCGTTGTCGTACCACCGCCACGCAGCGCAGATCGGATTGGGCGCGGAAACGCTGGGCCAGGCTCAGTACCGGCGTATCGATCTCGACCGGCTCGATGGGACGGCAGATGCTGGCAGCGATTCCCGCGACCTGGCCGGCATGGGGGGTGTTGGCCGGCAACATGTGCTCGATGGCCTGGGGAGGATTCTCGCTGGGGCGCGAGAAGTAGTAGCCCTGCAGGAAACTCCAGTTGAGCCCCCACAGGCAACGATATTCCCCCGTGGTTTCGATGCCTTCGGCGATGACCTGGCAGCCTAGGTGGCGCGAGACATCGAGGATCGACTGCAGGAATTGTCGCTTGAGCGGATCCTGGTCGATGTTGTTGATGAAGTGGCGATCGATCTTGACGAAGTCGGGACGTAGTTCGGCCCAATGACGCAGCCCCGAGTAGCCGGCTCCCAGGTCGTCGAGTGCGACCAGGAAGCCCATGCGGCGATAGTGGTCGACGGCCTGGCGCATCAGGGCGTAGTCGTGGATCGGCGTATGCTCGGTCAACTCGATGACGACCCGCTCCGGCGCCAGGCCCACCTGGTCGAGATACTGCAGCGTGAGCCCTTCGCGGAAGTCGCGCTCGACGATGGTGGTGGGCAGCACGTTGAGGAACAGCCGTCCCGGCAGACCGAGGCGAGTGAAACGCTGGATCGCCAGGCGGCGGCACAGCAGGTCGAGATCGACCAGCCGGCCCAGCCTCGAGGCGGTATCGAAGAGTGTCAGCGGGGAATGCAGCGGCGAGTCGGAGGGGCCGCGTATCAAGGCCTCATAGCCGAAGATGGCTTGATTGCCGGCATCCACGATGGGCTGGAACAAGGGGGTGAGGTTCTCGGTTTCGAAGATGTCGTCCAGCCACTGCGCGTCGGTTCGCTGCATGTATCGTTATCGTTCCCTGCTGAGCGAATAGGCTCTCGTGGCGATACTGCGACAGAAATGTTGCGTTTCCATGACTCAACTCAGGCGACCGTTTTTGCCAAGTCTTGATGGATCACCGACAATTTGCGCATGATATTATGATTTGACCGATTGGTCAGTATTCGTGGTGGCAGTTCTTTATTCTTGCTGGTTGAGCATGTTGCTGATGAAAAAAACATCGTGCTGGCTGTTGTTGGGAACGCTGTTGATTAGCCTATCTGGTCTTGCCAAGGCCGAGACGCCAACGGTGGCGGCAGCTTCTTCACTGCAGTTTGCATTGTCCGAAATAACCACTCGTTTCCAGGCCGAGTCGGGCCAGCAGGTTCGCCTCAACTTCGGTTCCTCGGGCAATTTTCGTCGTCAGATCGCCCAGGGGGCACCCTTCGAAGTGTTTCTTTCCGCGGATGACATCAATGCGCTGGCCTTGCATGAGGATGGACTGACCGAAAGCGAGGGCATCGTTTATGCCTATGGGCGGCTGGTGTGGTTGCAGCGTGCCGAGCGCGATGACCTGCCAGGTGAAGGCGACCCCTTGGCGGCCGTCGAGCGGGCACTCGAAGAATATCGAGAAACCGGGCGCAGGTCGCGAATCGCCCTGGCCAATCCGGAGCATGCACCCTATGGCGTGGCCGCTCGACACGTGCTGGAGCGCGTCGGTCTGTGGGATGAGATTCAGCCGCTCAAGGTGATGGGAGAGAATGTCTCGCAGGCAGCGCAGTTCGCGCTTTCCGCCGATGCTCGTGGCGGCCTGGTGGCCTACTCCCTGGCACTGGCTCCCACGTTGGCCGAACGTAGCGACTATGTATTGATTCCCGAGGACTGGCACGCACCGCTCAACCAGCGCATGGTGTTGGTGAAAGGGGCAGGGGAGACCGCGCATCGCTTCTATGACTATCTGCAGGGGGATGAAGCTCGCGAGATATTGGCACGCTATGGATTCGGCCTGCCCGCTGAGCCACTGCAAGAGGAGCCCTGATGGACTGGACGGCGCTCGCGGTTTCGCTGCGTCTGGCGGTGTTCACCTGCCTGCTGCTGTTGCCGTTTGGCTTATGGTTGGGACGCACCCTGGCGGTGACACGCTTTCGGGGGCGGGTGCTGTGCGAGGCGTTGGTGGCGCTGCCGTTGGTGATGCCTCCCACGGTGCTGGGCTTCTACCTGATGCTGTCGTTCGGCGCCGACTCGCCATTGGGAGGGCTATGGCAGCGGCTGACCGGCGAAGGGCTCAATTTTACCTTCAGTGGTATCCTGTTGGCCTCGCTGGTGGTCAACCTGCCCTTCGCCGTGCAGCCGATTCAGCGTGCCTTCGAGAACGTACCCGCCCACTTGCGCGAAGCGGCCTGGTGCAGTGGCCTGTCGCCTTGGCAAACCTTGCTGCGCATTGAACTGCCGTTGGCCTGGCCAGGGTTGGTGTCGGCCATGGCCTTGACCTTCGCTCATACCCTGGGCGAGTTCGGAGTGATCCTGATGGTCGGCGGGTCGATCGACGGCGAGACCCGCACTTTGGCCATTTCCATCTATGACCGCGTGCAGGCCTTCGACGAAAGCGGTGCCAGCCAGATGTCGGCGATGTTGCTGCTGGTGTCGTTCGTCACCATCGGCGTGGTCTATGCCCTGGCGCGTCGAAACAGGGGGATAGGTGTCTAGCACGATGTCGATCGAGCCCGCGCTGGCCGAGCTGGCGCTGTCGCTGCATCAGGCGGGGCCGATCCCGTTGGCGGCCGATTTCCGTTGTTCCCCTGGAGAGCTGCTGGCGCTGGTGGGCCCATCCGGAAGCGGCAAGACCACCTTGCTACGGGCCATCGCCGGGCTCTATCGGCCGGCCGGTGGGCGGATTCAGTGCGCTGGTGAGACTTGGTTCGACGCCGCTGCCGGGGTGTGTCTGAGTGCCCAGCGGCGACGCATCGGCTTCGTCTTCCAGGATTATGCCCTCTTCCCGCATCTCACGGCGCTGGACAACGTAATGACTGCCATGGAGCACGTGCCGCGCGGCGAGCGTCGCGCCAGGGCGGCCGGCTGGCTATCCCGGGTGCGCTTGCAGGGGCTGGAGGATCGCTACCCTGCGCAACTGTCGGGCGGACAGCGTCAGCGGGTGGCGGTGGCTCGGGCTTTGGCGCGCGAGCCCCGTGTGCTGTTGCTCGACGAACCCTTCTCGGCGGTGGATCAGGTCACGCGCCGGCGTTTGCAGCGCGAGCTGGCCTTGCTGCGCGAGGAGATCGATATTCCCATTCTGCTGGTTACCCACGACCTGGAAGAGGCGAGTGCCCTGGCCGACCGCTTATGCGTATTGCATGGCGGGCGCACCCTGCAGAGCGGGCCGCCGGAGAGTCTGTTCCGACGGCCGGTGTCGGCGGAGGTCGCGCGCTTGCTCGACAAGCACAACGTTTTCCAAGGTCGCAAGGTGGTGGAGCATGGCGAGGCCCGGTTGGCCTGGGGGCCCTACCGGCTCGAGGTGGCCCAGGGGTTGGAAGACCTCGACAAGGGGAGCGAGGTGCACTGGTATGTGCCGCCTTCCGACGTGGTGCTGCATCGTCGCGGGCGGCCTTCGCGGGGCGAGCGTGAGAACCCGGTGACGGGAAGGGTCTGCGAGATGATCGTGCTGGGGGGGATGGCGCTGATCACCCTGTCCTTCGAACACACCGAGGATACGTTGCGTTTCGAGATCGCCACCCATGCGGCACGTCGCAATGGCCTGGCCCACGGAGCGGAAGCCAGCGTTTCGCTATTGGCGCAGGGAATCCACTTGATGTCTCGCGGAACCTGTTGAGAGTCATCGAAAAACAGGGTATGAGGAATGCCATCACATCGTCATTATGTAAATGGTCCGGGGGATCGCATGATGGCATATCGTCGATGTCATCGAGGAGATCGAATATGAGAATGTCGCGTCGCGAGGTACTGGTCGCCTGTTCCTCCCTATTGGTTGCGAGCTTTCTGCCGATTGCGGGGCTCGCTGCCTCGCCGACGGACTCGATGTCCGAGCGGGAGCGTGAGACGCTTTCCATTCACAGCGATCAGGGGCCACATAAGCTACAGGTGGAAATTGCGCGGACACTGCCCGAGCGTGGCCGAGGTCTGATGGAGCGCGATAGCCTCGCCCCGGATGCCGGCATGCTGTTTCTCTATGACCGTCCCCAGCCGGCGCGCACCGGGTTCTGGATGTATCGCACCCGCATTCCGCTGGATATCGCCTTCATCGGGGAAGATGGCCGTATCCTGAGCATGGCCAGCATGACCCCCTGCACCTCCCAGGATCCGAGCGGCTGCCCGGTGACCCGGGCCGGGGGCACCTACGTGGCGGCACTCGAGGTCAATGCCGGTTACTTCGCCGAGCGGGGCATCGAGGTGGGCGACTGCGTGACGGCACAGGGATTGGAGGGGCAATGCGTCCCTAGCCGTGGGGCTTCTGGTGAGGAGTTCCCTCAGGCTTCGGGCGTGGTCGAAAACGCAGAATGATCAGCGCGATCCCCGTCACCACCAGCGCGCCACCGGCAAGCTTGTGGATGCCGAGGCCATCGCCGAGCAGTATCACACCGAGCAGCACCGCCAGCACCGGCACCAGCAGGGTCATAGGCACGACGCGATTGACCGGGTGACGTCGCAACAGGCCGTACCACAAGCCATAGGCGACGATGGACGACATGACAGCGGTATACAGCACCGCGCCCCAACCGGCCCAGCCGGCATTGACCATGGCGTTCATGTGGTCGTGCTCGAACAGCAGCGAGCCCAGCGCGACCTGGGGCACGGCGAACAACGCCACCCAGCCTGCCAGCGCCAGTGGAGGAATGTTCGGTCCACGCTTGATCAGCAGTTGCGAGACTGCCCAACCCAACGCACTTAGCAACAGCAGGGCCAGCGGTAGTGCCGAGGGTAGGGTCGGGCCACCGGCCAGCACAATTACCCCGGCAAACGACAGGATCAGGCCAACCAGGCGCTTCGGCCCCAAGCGTTCCTTGAGAAAGATTACTGCCAGCAGCGTGGCGAATGGCGTTCCCATTTGCACCAGAAGTGCGCCGGTACCGGCTTCGGCTTGCTCCAGGCCAATGAACAGCAAGGCGAAGTGCAGGGTGCCGAAGGTCGCCGACAGCAACAGCAGGAAAGGAAATTGGTGTGGTGCAACGGGATTGAACGGCACCAGCAGCGCCGCCACCAGCATGAAGCGCAGGGTCGTCATCAGCAGTGGGGGCATGTCCGCCACTCCTACCTTGATGACGATGATGTTCAGCGCCCAGATGGCGATGACGGTAAAACCCAGCAGAAGGTCGCGTAACGGCACGCTCACTGTCCTGATAATGAGTGAGCTAAGCACTCTAGCATAACCAGAGCTGTCGACCAGGGGAGTGGCCGCCTGTTGGTGATGGTGTTGGGGCTTGGAAAGCGCGGCGGTGTCATGGACATACCCCGCCGCAGCATGGACGCTATCGAGATGTGCGGGCTTAGAAGGTCCAGCGTACCATCAACTGGGGAGTCGACTCATCGGTACCAGCGAGGCCGAACTTGTTCTCCCAGTACTGGTACTCGACTCCGATACCCAGATGGGGGGTCGCATGCCAGACCAGTTGAGGTTGGGTGAGCAGTTGAGATTCGAGGTCGCCTTCTTCGGTGATGTAATCAAGAAAGCCTTCGAAGGTGAAGTCGGCAGACCCGATGCTGAACGGTGCATTCCAGACCAGGGTGTATTGCTCTGAGCTACCGCGGGCCGCGGCACTCTCATCATTGCGGTACATGGTATGCAGCTTGACGAAGCGGAAACCAGGCACATCGAAATCGAAACTCAGGCCGGTCAGATGCGTGGTCTTCCGCGTGGCCGAGTTGCGATCGATATCCAGCTGGCCGATGGCATAGATACCGTTAACCGGGCCAAAGGAGAGATCGAGACCACTTAGTGAACCCAGGTTGCCGCGCAGGCTCCATTCCGCATGGGCGCTGCCGGCTCTGTTCTCGTCGCTGCTGCCCTGATCCAGGTTGGTGAAATCGACGAAGAAGAAGCTGTCGCCATAAGTCCAGCCGGTGGCATTGGCGAAGGTGAGGATGGCGTGCTCTTCATTGTCGATGGAGAAACCGGCACCGGCGCGATCCTCATAGTCCCAGCCATACAGCGCCTCGACCGTGGTTGTGCTGTAGAGGGCAGCGGAAGCGGTTTGGCTGAGCACCAGGGTTGAGGCGGCAGCGGCAAGGGCGAGTTTCTTGTGATTGTACATCATTAGCTCCAGTCCTAGGTCTTGTCTTGAGAGTCATAAGCCTTGGCTTGTGGCACTCCCTTATATGCGTGGTAGCTAGTCTCGAAGTTGTAGACATTTTGCCGAGCATATGAGCAACACTCGGTGTATACACTTATAAGGAAGCTAATGAGGGATCACAATCTGCAACAGGCCATAGCCCGTATCACGCTTATTGATATCCGCCTGAGGCGAAGTAATGACAGCCTTCGGCGAATGGAGCCGTATCAGCAGTTGCGACACCACCCAGATGGCGATGACGGTGAGGCCTAGAAGCAGGTTGCGTAGTGGGACGGGGCATCCTTGAGCGGTGTGACGTGGAGATGATCGTCAGGAGTAGCTTATTCAGCTTTTGGATAATGGCTCTTTCTTTCGATGCCTAGCGCTTTACAATGAGTCGTTCATACGACACTGAAATGGTGTCATATGGTCTGCCATGAGCAGCCATCTCTCTCCAATACCCAATACCAATAATGTGCCTGGCGTTTCATGACCAGGCCAACGCATTCAAGGACACGCCATGACTGCATTTCGCTGTTCCCGTCTGACCACCGTTCTGGCTGGTGCCGCCCTGTTGTGCACGGCCGTGACCGCTCAGGCGCGCGAATTCTCCGTTTCCACCGTGCTTTCCGATGCCTTCCCTTGGGGTCAGGCCGCCGAGAAGTGGGCCGAACTGGTGGAGGAACGCTCCGAGGGGCGCATCACCCTGCGCGTCTATCCCAATTCTCAACTGGTTGCAGGCGACCAGACCCGTGAATTCTCGGCCATGCGCCAGGGGCTGATCGACATGGCGATCGGCTCGACCATCAACTGGTCGCCCCAGGTGCCGGAACTCAACCTGTTCTCGCTGCCGTTCTTCATGCCGGACAACGCGGCGGTGGACGCTGTCACCGGCGGCGAGGCCGGCGAGATGATCTTCGACGCTATCGAATCGCGCGGTGTGGTACCGCTGGCCTGGGGCGAGAATGGCTTCCGCCAGCTTTCCAACTCCAAGGGGCCGATCGACGAGCCGGCCGATCTGGACGGGCTGAAGATCCGCGTGGTGGGGTCGCCGCTGTTCCAGGACACTTTCACCGCACTCGGTGCCAACCCCACGCAGATGAGTTGGGCCGATGCCAAGCCGGCGTTGACCACTGGCGCGGTGGACGGTCAGGAGAATCCGCTGTCGGTGTTCGACGTGGCCCGTATCGATCAGGTCGGTCAGCAGCACCTGACGCTGTGGAATTACATGAACGACCCGTTGATCTTCGCCGTCAACGAGCGCGTGTGGAGCACGTTGCCCGAGGAAGACCAGGAACTGCTGCGTCAGGCGGCCATCGATGCCGGCGAGTGGGAAATCGCCATGACCCGCGAGGAGGAAAGCGAGCGTCTGGCGGCGATCCAGGAGCGCGGGGTGCAGGTCGTCGAACTGAATGGCGAGCAGCACCAGGCCTTCGTCGAGGCGACTCAGAGCGTCTACGAGCAGTGGGTGCCGCAGATTGGCGAGGATCTGGTCGATACGGCGCGCGACGCGATCGAGGCGCGCTGATTCCCGTTACTCTTTTGATGTCTTGTCCTGCGTGCCGACCCGTTTTCCCGGGTCGGCACCGTCGTGAGAGGAGCCATGCAAGTGCGACCCGATGCCCGGTTGGAGCGGGTGCTTGCGACGCTGGCGCTGACGATCATCGCCGTGATCAGTCTGGCCAATGTCGTGGTGCGCTATGTCACCAATGCGTCTTTCGCGTTCACCGAGGAGTTTTCGGTCTTCCTGCTGGTGGTGTTGACCTTCGCAGGCGCTTCGGTGGCACTGCGCCGCAACGGCCATATCCGTATCGGACTGCTGGAGAGAGCGTTGCCTTGGGGGCCGCGTCGGGCGCTGATCGTCTTTCAGTGGCTGTGCGGGGCCGTGGTGCTGTCATTGATCGTGTGGTTCGGTGGCAAGCTGACCTGGGATGAGTACCAGTGGGGCTCGTTGTCGCCGGGGTTGGGTTTGCCGCAGTGGTGGTACCTTGCCTGGTTGCCGTTGCTTTCGGCATTGATGCTGCTGCGGTTGACACAACAGACCTTCGACCGCTTGCGCGGGGGGCTCGACGATGAGTCCTGATCTATGGATGATCCTGAGCTTTCTGGGGCTGCTGGTTGCCGGGGTTCCGGTGGCTTTTTCCTTGGGGCTGGCAGGCGCGGTGGGGATCGTCACCGGCCTGTCGCCGACGATGCTGGCCACACTTGGCACCAACACCTACAACAGCATCGCCAAGTACCCATTGATCGCCATTCCGCTGTTCATTCTTACCGGATTGATCTTCGAACGTGCCGGGGTGGCGGCGCGCCTGGTGCATTTCGCCCAGGCGCTGATCGGTCCTCGCCACGGCGGCCTGGGTTTGGTCGCTGTGCTGGTGTGTATGATCATGGGCGGCATGAGTGGCTCGGGGCCGGCGGATGCCGCAGCGGTGGCCATGGTGATGCTGCCGAGCATGACCAAGGCCGGCTATCCGAAACCTTTTTCGGCGACCTTGATCGCCGCTTCGGCGTCCACGGCCATTCTGATACCGCCTTCGGTGGCGCTGATTCTGTATTCCATCGTGGTGCCGGGGGTCGACCTGCGTGCGCTATTTGCCGCCGGCCTATTCCCCGGCATCCTCGCCGGCTTGGCGCTGCTGGTACCGGCCTTCTGGCTGTCGCGTCTCCATCGATGGGAGGCCCCGGAAACCACTGAACGCCCGCCTCTTGGCGAGAGCTTCAAGCAGGCGCTGCCGGCTTTGTTCGCTCCAGTCTTGATCCTCGGGGGCCTCCGCAGCGGGTTGTTTACGCCTACCGAGGCTGCGGTCGCGGCTGTAGCCTACGGTGTGGTGGTGGGCATCTTCATTACCCGCGAGTTGGGCTTGCGCGATTTGTGGAAACTGTTCGGCGAGGCGGCGGTGATTTCTGGAGTGGTCATGCTGATCATCGCCTTGGCCGGTATCTTCGCCTGGGCAGGCACCATGCTTGGCACCTTCCGCGAACTGGCTGAATGGATCATCGGCCTGTCCGACAATGGGACGCTGTTGCTGGTACTGATCATGCTAGCGGTGCTCGCCGCTGGCATGCTGCTCGATGCCATCTCCATCTACTTGATTATGATGCCGATCCTGATCCCGGTGATGCAGCACTTCGGTTGGAATCCGGTATGGTTCGGCATCCTGCTGGCGATGAACATCGCCATCGGCCAGTTCACGCCGCCAGTGGCGGTCAACTTGATGGTGACCACCGAGGTGGCCAGGATTCGGCTGGAACAGACCATCGGCTGGGCATTGGTATTCGTCGTTGCAATGGCCGCGGCGTTGGCACTGGTGGCAATCTTCCCGGATATTGCGTTATGGCTTCCTGGTGTTCTCGGCTATAACGTCTAGCCTGATATTCTGAATGAATGAGGCAACACTGCGGCATGCTGGCGATGCCCACCAAGGATGGGGCTCCAGGAAATGGAAGCAAGCCAATGAACCGATGCAGATGGTGGGCTGGCCTGGTGCTGGCTTTCGGCCTGGGCGACGTGGCGCACGCCCAGGCACCACTCTACTCCTGGCAGGATGCCGACGGCGGACGGCGTGTTTCGGATCGCCCCCCGCCCCCTGAAGTCGTGCTGGAACTCGAGATCGATCGTTACGACCTACCCGCCCTGACTCCCAGGCAGCCACCCGGCGAGTCGCCTTATCGCCCACTTACCCCTGAGGTGCCAAGAGAGCCCGCGCAACCAGCGCGTCCGCCCAGCCCGGACATGGTCCCGTCGCCGAGCTGCGTCGTTATCGATCGCCGCCTGGTATATATCCAGCGGCTCCTTCGCGCTGGTGACACCGAGCCAGAGGGCAATCGACTGCGCGCCGAGCGTCGCGAGTTGGAGAAGCGTTACCGCCTGGATTGCCGCTAGCCCTGTCGCTGCAAGTCTTCCAGTGTCTGGCGGTGCAGGTCCGTGGCGTTGTCGTCGAACAGCACGAAGCGTATCAGCCGCAAGTACTGGCAATTCCGACTGGCGTCGATCACCGTGCTCAATGCGATGCGCGTGGCTTCTTTCATGGGATAACCGAACGCACCGGTAGAGAGCGAGGGAAACGCCACGGACGTCAGTTCGTGTTCCTCAGCCAGGATCAGGGCATTGCGGTAGCAGGCGGCAAGCAACTCGTCCGAAGGCTCGTCGACTCCATATACCGGCCCCAGGCAGTGGATCACATGCCGGTTGGGCAGGTTGTGGGCGCCGCTGATCACCGCCTGACCCGGCTTGATCGGCGCCAGCGGCCGGCATTCTTCTGCCAGTCCTGGGCCAGCGGCACGGTGCAGGGCCCCGGCCACGCCACCGCCGGTGCGTAGCTGGGCGTTGGCGGCATTGACCACGGCATCGATGTCCGGTTGGTTAGCGATGTCGCCCTTGACGCATTCGATCGTGACTTGTGTTGGCGCCATGACAACCTCCTTTGGAAGCTTTCTGGCATCAATCGACATTCATCAGCCTAACGCATGCCAGTCGAGTTGGCAGGGTGTCGTTAGCGCTGGCGTTGGCTGACTGAATCGTCTCGTTTTCGCAGGTTTTTCGAGACATTCGTTACAAAAGGCCGCAAGACTTGCAACTATTCTCTCGAGTCTGTACCAATGGCCGTCCCCGAATGACCACCATGCAGTGCGTCGGCCGTGCCCCATCGGTCGAGAAGTGCCGTGTCCGACCATGCGCTGCATGATGACCAAGAGGAGATGGCATGAATCAGCGTGTGAATATCGAACTGGGAGATCCGCGGGCCGAGGCCTTCGAGGCGCGTCAGTTCAAGGTCTATACCCATCGCCAACTGGACAAGATCGAGGCTATACAGAAGCTGTCTGAAGGCCTGCGCTTCGACATGCGGGTGGTCAGCCAGGTGTTGCCGTTCCGCGTCAATCAGTACGTGATCGATGAGTTGATCGACTGGGACAAGGTGCCGGACGATCCCGTCTTCCAATTGACCTTTCCCCAGCGGGGCATGCTGTTGCCGGATCACTTCGACGAGGTTGCCGAGCTGTTGAAGCGCGACGCCTCCATGGAAGAGCTCAAGCCGGTGGTCGAACGCATACGCGGCGAACTCAATCCCCATCCGGCGGGGCAGATGGATCTCAACCTACCGCTGCTCGATGGCGAGCCGTTGCCGGGCATGCAGCACAAGTACCAGGAAACGGTGCTGTTCTTCCCCAGCCAAGGCCAGGTTTGCCATAGTTACTGCACCTTCTGTTTCCGCTGGGCGCAGTTCGTCGGTGATAAGGATCTCAAGTTCGCTTCCAACGAGGCCGATTCGCTGCATCGTTACCTGGCCGAGCACACCGAGGTCACCGACCTGCTGATGACCGGCGGCGATCCCATGGTGATGAAGGCCAAGCACTTGCGCATGTACCTGGAAGGATTGACGAAGCCGGAACTCGATCATGTCCAGGACATACGCATCGGCTCCAAGAGCCTGACCTTCTGGCCGTATCGCTTCGTCACCGACCCCGATGCGGAGGATATTCTGGCACTGTTCCGCGAGTTGGTTCAGGCGGGCAAGCACGTCGCCTTCATGGCCCACTTCAACCACTGGCGCGAGATGGAAACCCCCATCTGCCGCGAGGCGATCCGTCGTATCCGTGCCACTGGCGCCGAGATTCGCACCCAGGCACCGCTGCTCAATCACATCAACGCCGATGCTGACGTCTGGGCGCGGATGTGGACCACTCAGGTACGGCTGGGGATGATTCCCTATTACATGTTCGTCGAGCGCGATACCGGCGCGCGGCATTACTTCGAAGTGCCTCTGGTCCGGGCCTTCGAGATCTACCGCGAGGCCATGAAACGGGTACCGGGGCTGGCGCGTACCGCTCGTGGACCTTCGATGTCCGCCGATCCGGGCAAGGTGGAAATCCAGGGGATCACCGAAGTGGCCGGCGAGAAGGTCTTCGTGCTGCGTTTCATCCAAGGACGCAGTGCCGACTGGGTACAGCGACCTTTCTTTGCCAAGTATGACGAGAGCGCTACCTGGCTCCACCATCTCCAGCCAGCTCTGGGCGAAAAGCGGTTCTTTCATGAAGACGAATTCGAGGCGATGAAGTCGCGTAAACAGGCCCTTATCCACAAAGTCTCGTAGTGAACGACATTCGAAGAAAAGTTAACGGTCCGTAAACGCTGATGACGACTAGGATTAGCATTAAGTGAAAAGCACTCAAAAGATGGTATGTTTTACGCTAAAGTAGTGCGTGGTGATATCCGCGGTCGGCCATGGCGATAGGGCGTGTCGTTGGCCCTGCGTAGGGTTTGCGGCTATAACTCTTCCAAGCCCTTCAACTAGCGCGAAAGGCTTGATTAGCATCGGCTCCGCGCGACGGGAAGGCGAGGCCTGTCGCATGGGCGCGGCTCGGGTGCGCTACCAGCATGCCGTACGAGCCAGGCCAGACGTGGCCAGGTGAGATTGCGACAAGTAAGGAAACAACGAGGCGGCAAGTCCGTCGGCAATGGTGCCAACAACGTCAAGAGGTGTCTTCATGAAACGCCACGCTTTCACCGCTGCAGCCTTTTCGAGTGCGCTTCTCGGGGCGGCAATGATCTCGTCACCGGCGGTTGCGCAGGAACGCTTCATCACGATCGGGACCGGCGGCCAGACGGGGGTCTATTACGTGGTCGGGCAGTCGGTCTGCCGTCTGATCAATCGCGGCTCCGACGAGCACAACATTCGTTGTAACGCGCCTTCGACGGGCGGTTCCGTGGCCAACGTCAACGGCATTCGTGCCGGCGAACTGGACATGGGCGTCGTTCAGTCCGACGTGCAGTATCAAGCCTACAATGGCACTGGCAACTTCGAGGATAATGCCTACGACGATCTGCGCGCCGTGTTCAAGATCCATGGTGAGCCGCTTACCGTGGTGGCGCGTACCGACTCGGGTATCGAGCATTTCAGCGATTTCCCCGGCAAGCGCGTCAATATCGGCAACCCAGGGTCCGGCCAGCGCAACACCATGGAGGTGGTCATGAATGCCATGGGCTGGACCGAGGACACCTTCTCTCTGGCGTCGCAACTCGATGCCGCCGAGCAGGCTTCTGCCCTGGCCGATAACAACATCGACGCCATGGTCTATGTGGTCGGCCATCCCAACGGTTCCATCCAGGAGGCCACCACCACCGTCGACGCTCGATTGATTCCGGTAACGGGTCCCGAAATCGATGGCTTGGTCGAGGAATACCCCTATTACGCCAAGGCGGTAATTCCGGGAGGCATGTATCGTGGCAACGGGGAAGATGTCGAAACCTTCGGCGTGGCGGCCACTTTCGTGACCTCGGCCGATACCGACCCCGACATTGTCTACGAGGCCGTCAAGGCGGTGTTCGAGAACTTCGATCGCTTCAAACGCTTGCATCCGGCCTTCGAAAACCTCAACGAGGAGGAGATGATCTCCCAGGGGCTTTCCGCGCCGTTGCATGAAGGGGCCAAGCGCTACTACGTGGAACGTGGCTGGATCGAGGAATAATCTAGTCTGTAAGGAGTGATAGGCTCCACGAATGATGCGCGGTCATCCAGTAGGAGGCCGCGCATCGTGGTTTCTGTGCTCCGTTCTATCCCGTCGACTGATTATGAGCAGGGCAAGCTTATGAGCAATGACAAAAAGACATCCTCGAGCACGGATGTGGATCTGGAGGACTTGGTAGCTTCCAGTGACTCCGGGGCTCGCAAGCCCCTGGGAACTCCTGGCAAACTGCTGGTTGGCATCGCGGCGGCTTGGTCGTTGTTTCAGTTATGGATCGCTTCCCCGCTATCGTTCATGCTCGGCTTTGGGGTATTCAACGCCACCGAAGCCCGCTCGATACACTTGGCCTTCGCGCTCTTTCTGGCTTTCATGGCTTACCCGGCGTTGAAGCGTTCGCCTCGTGACAGGATTCCGTTACAGGATTGGATCATGGCTGCCGCCGCGGCCTTCTGCGGCGCGTACATGTTCCTGTTCTACGAGGATCTTGCTCAACGCCCCGGTGCGCCGATTCTGCAGGACGTGATCGTCGGGGTGGCGGGGATCCTGCTACTGCTCGAAGCTACGCGCCGCGCGTTGGGGCCACCGCTGATGATCGTGGCCTCGGTGTTCATCGTCTACTCACTGGCTGGTCCCTACATGCCGGGCATCCTGGCTCACCGAGGTGTCAGCCTCTATGGCTTGATCAATCACCAATGGCTGACCACTCAAGGGGTTTTCGGTATCGCCTTGGGCGTATCGACCAGCTTCGTGTTCCTGTTCGTGTTGTTCGGTGCTCTACTCGACAAGGCTGGGGCCGGCAACTATTTCATCAAGGTCGCTTTCTCCCTGCTTGGCCATTACAAGGGCGGTCCGGCCAAGGCAGCGGTCGTTGCCTCGGGCATGACCGGCCTGATTTCGGGCTCGTCGATCGCCAACGTGGTGACCACGGGAACCTTTACCGTACCGATGATGAAACGGGTCGGCTTTTCTGCGGAAAAAGCGGGGGCCGTGGAAGTGGCTTCCTCGGTGAATGGCCAGATCATGCCGCCGGTGATGGGGGCTGCCGCTTTCCTGATGGTCGAGTACGTTGGCATTCCCTATATCGAAGTCATCAAGCATGCCTTCCTGCCAGCACTGATTTCATATATCGCGCTGGTTTACATCGTTCACCTCGAAGCCCTAAAGGCCAATCTCAAGGGCTTGCCATCGAGCAATCCCGTTCGTCCATTGCTACACAAGGTGGTCGGCTTCCTGGCTGGGCTGTTGCTGCTGATGGGGCTGTCGTTTGCCGTCTATTACGGCCTGGGCTGGTTGAAACCGGTACTTGGCGGTGCCACGCCTTGGGTAGTGTCCGTGGTTCTGGCGGTGGTTTATGTCGCCCTCCTCAAACTGGGAGCCGGCTATCCCGAATTGGAACTCGACGATCCCGATTCGGAGATTGTCTCCTTGCCGCAGACTCGGCCAACGGTACTGGTCGGGTTGCACTATATCCTGCCAGTGATCTTGCTGGTGTGGTGCCTGATGGTCGAACGCCTGTCCCCGGGGCTTTCGGCCTTCTGGGCCACGGTGTTCATGATCTTCATCATCGTCACGCAGCGGCCGATAACGGCCATGTTCCGCCACCGCAGTAATCTGGGCGAGGATATCAAGGAAGGTTGCGTCGACCTGTGGGACGGCCTGGTGACCGGGGCACGCAACATGATCGGCATCGGTATTGCCACTGCCACGGCGGGCATCATCGTGGGGGCGGTATCGCAGACCGGGGTCGGCCTGGTGCTGGCGGATGTGGTCGAGATCCTTTCCATGGGCAACCTGTTGCTGATCCTGCTGCTTACTGCGGTGCTTAGCCTGATCCTGGGCATGGGGCTGCCGACTACCGCCAACTATATCGTGGTGTCGGCATTGCTGGCGCCGGTGATCGTCCAGCTCGGGGAACAGAGCGGGCTGCTCGTACCGTTGATCGCCGTGCACCTGTTCGTGTTCTATTTCGGCATCATGGCCGATGTCACGCCACCGGTAGGACTGGCATCCTTCGCTGCGGCGGCCGTGTCGGGTGGCGATCCGATCCGCACCGGCTTCCAGGCGTTCTATTACAGCCTGCGTACCGCCGCCTTGCCGTTCCTCTTCATCTTCAATACCGATCTGTTGCTGATCGACGTATCCTTCTTGCAAGGCATCGTGATTTTCGTGGTCGCCACCATCGCCATGCTGATCTTCGCCGCGGCGACCCAAGGGTTCTTAATTGCCCGCAGCCGCTGGTACGAGAGCATCCTGCTGTTGCTGGTGGCCTTCACCCTGTTCCGGCCGGGCTTCTGGATGGACATGATCCATGATCCCTACGAGTCGATTCCCCCCGGTCAGTTCGTTCAGGCGCTTGGCGATGTCGATGAGGACAGCACGCTGCGGCTGCAAGTGCGCGGTGAGGATGCCTTCGGTGATCCGTTGACGACATACATGATCTTGCCGGTACCGGAGGGAGATAGCGGTGAGGAGCGTTTGGAGAATCTGGGCCTGGAGCTGCTGATCGAGGACGGTCGCGCCATTGTCGACATGGTCACCTTCGGCAGCAGGGCTGAACAGTTGGGCCTCGATTTCGATCAGGAAATCATCGAGGTCCTGGCACCGGTGGACCGCTGGACGAAGGAGTGGATGTGGATACCGGCATTCCTGGTCTTTGCGTTGATCGTCTTGCTGCAGCGACGTCGACGTCATGACCAAGTGTTGGCGGCAACCGCCTGAGGAGGGGAGCCATGTACACCAAGATATTGTTGCCGGTGGATCTCAACGAAGAGGCATCCTGGTCGAAGGCCTTGCCTACCGCGCTGACGTTGTGCCGAACCTTTGGGGCATCGTTGCATGTGGTCACGGTGCTGCCGGATTATCGCATGCCCTTGGTCGGTTCCTACTTCCCGGAGGGGTTCGCCGAGAAAGTCCACCAGAGTGCCTCGGAGGCGCAACACGAGTTCGTCAAGCAGCATGTACCCGACGATATTCCGGTGCAGTGCGTGCTCGTCGATGGTTCACCTTGGGAGGCGATCATCAAGACCGCCAAGAAACTCGAGGTCGACTTGATCGTGATGGCATCGCACAGCAATCGCAAGTTCGCCGACTACGTGCTGGGCCCCAATGCCGAGCATGTGGTGCATCACACCAAGATCTCGGTGATGATCGTGCGTTAGTTCTGTGCGCCTTATGGCGTAGCGACGCCCCGGTTGATATCGCTTGTTGATTCATTCAACGCTTCTTTAGGGAAACAACGCCTCCGGTTCGCCGGGGGCGTTTTGGTTGGCATTGCCGCCGGGGCGTGGTTGGTGGCACACAGTTTGGGCGTTGAAGCAGAGTCCCGGCGGGTCCGCTGGCAGTCGTCTACATTTAGGATGAGCTAAGGCATCTTGCCTTGTGTTGGCCACTTTGCTCTCGGGGCCAACGGAATCGGCCCGAGTGCGTTCGCTCTCCGCTCGCGGGATAAGGGGTTACGCTATGAATGCTGCTGATACCAACAAGCACAAGCCGTCGGATGCCAAGATAGTCACGATCGTGATCAACAAGGTGGGAATGGATAAGCCACGAACCTGGCTGGTGGCTGGCTTTCGCGACTTTCGCCAGGCTGCAGCGGTCAGTCTGGCCTACGGGTTGTTCTGGGTCGGCCTGAGTATCGCCGTGACCGCTGGGGCCTTCGTGATGGGGCTATGGCATTGGTTGTTGCCGTTGGTGGCGGGGTTCATGTTCCTGGGTCCGCTGGTGGCGGTCGGCTCCTACGGGATCAGTCGCAAGCTCGAGGCTGGCAAGGCGCCGAACCTGGGCGATGCGTTTGGTGCCTGGACCGCGCATACCGGTCAGCTCGCGATGATGGGCGTGATGATGATGATCTTCTTTCTCGCCTGGATTCGGTTGGCCACGTTGCTGTTTGCGCTGTTCTTCGGCTTCGAGGTGCCGAGCCCGGAGACTCTCTATACGGCGCTACTGACGACCCCGGAAGGCCTGGGTATGCTGGCCGTGGGTACGGCGGTCGGGGCCGTGCTGGCTTTCGGCGCCTTCACGATCAGCGTGGTGGCTATCCCGACCCTGATGGATCAGGATCTGACCTTCATGGAAGGCATTGAAGCCAGTATTCGTTCCGTGGCGAACAATTTCCGTCCCATGTTGCTGTGGGCTGTGATCCTCACCGGCTGTGTGCTGGTTGGTGTAATGACCTTCTACATCGGCTTGGCGGTGATCCTGCCGGTACTGGGGCACGCAAGCTGGCATGCCTATGAAGACCTGGTGCGTATCGAGGGTGGCAAGTCATCCTGAGCTGGCTGGTCATCCATGGGGCAACCGGCTAGTCTGTGGGGGCGAATGATCGCCCCCTTTATATTACTGGCCAGGAACGCCTCCCATGTCCATCGACACTCCGACTCTTTCGGGCCTCTATCGCTATCCCATCAAATCCACTGCAGGCGAGCCTGTGCAACAGGCGTTGGTCGGCGAGGAAGGCCTGCTGGGTGACCGTCGTTTTATGGTGGCCAAACCCGATGGCACCTTCATCACGGCGCGTTCGCACCCGCAGTTGCAACGAGTCGCTACCACGCTGCACGACAACGGCCTGGTGCTTCACCATCCCGAATTACCCGATCTGCCGCTCGAGCAAGAGTCCTTCGAGGTCGCACCCTTCACCACTCAGGTATGGGGCGACAGTTTTGCTGGCCTTACGACCACTGGACGTGCCGATGAGTGGATGGGGCAGGTAGTGGGTGAACCGGCGAAATTACTGTGGCTGGGCGAGCGCTCGCCGCGTTATCGCCAGGCCATCGGCAAGCGGGTCAGTTTTGCCGACGGTTATCCGCTGATGCTGATTGGCCAGGCGTCGCTGGATGATCTCAACACGCGCCTGTCGACGACGCATCGGATGGCGCAGTTCCGGCCCAATCTGGTGGTATCGGGCAGTTTGCCCTATGCCGAGGACGATTGGCGCTTGCTGCGTATCGGCGAGGTGGAACTGGCCGTGGACAAGCCCTGCTCACGCTGTGCCATGGTGACGGTGGACCCTTCTACGGGAGGTTTTATTCCCGAGCGTGAACCATTGCGCACCCTGGCTCGTTATCGTCAAGGTGTCGATGGCAAGGTCTATTTCGGTCAGAACCTGATCGTGATCAAAGGAGGAACGCTGGAGGTAGGGAGCCCGGTGGAACTCATTAGCTGACAGCCGAAGAACGACAGGAGCACGCCCATGAACCACATGACACTGCCGTATTCTCTTGCCCTGGCGGTCGGGTTCCTGGTCGGTTGGACACCGCTCGGCATGGCTCAGGATGAAGATACGGCCTCTACACCCGAGGCTAGTCATCCCATCGAGTACCAGGCCGATAGCTGCATGGAGGAGGGCGGCTGGACGACCCAGGCGATGCGTGAATGCGCGGCCCAGGCCCATGACGACTGGGAGGCCGAGATCCAACGGCTGACAACGATGCTGAAACGGGTACTGGGCAGCGAGGCGCGTGAAGCGCTGGCTGTCTCTCAGGAAGCATGGGAGGCCAGTCGCGACGCCGACTTCGCATTCATCGCCGCATATCATGTCGAACTCTATCGCGCTGAGTTGGGCAGTGGCAGCTTGGGGCCGCTGGGCGAACAACTTCATCGCAACGCCGTATTGAAGGATCGGGCGCTACAGTTGCAACGCTACCTCGATGGGCTCGAGGAGTTGGAAGCACCGCCCGAAGATGAATGACCGCATGGTGTCGATTACGATTCCGTCCCTCATGACTTTATCGTTTAAGACATGTTGTCGAGCGGGGCCTGACCTCGACGCATGGATCGCGTAGTCTAGACAGGGCATCCACGGTTCTGGATATCCGCTATGCCGAAGCGTTCCTTCCTTGTCTCCTTGTTGACGCTGGTCATGCCCATGTTGTTGGCGCCGCCAGCCATGGCCGAACACCTTCCTCCCCCTCAGGGGAAAGTCATTCTTACGGTATCCGGCGATATCGAATACACCAATGTCGGTGATGAAGCCCAATTCGATTACGACATGCTGATGTCGATGTCGCCGTATGCACTGAAAACCAGTACCCCTTGGACAGAGGGGAGCAGTCTTTTCGAAGGCCCTCTGGGCAGGGAGGTGATGGCGGCGGTCGGTGCTCGCGGAGACATGATGCGCATCAAGGCGCTCAACAACTTCGTCGCCGATGTTCCACTGTCGGACTTTTATGACTACGACGTGATCCTGGCTCTCAAGCGTGATGGGGTGCCCATGGAAGTTCGCGATTTCGGGCCGATCTTCGTGCTCTATCCCTTCGATGACCACCCCCAGCAGTTACTTAATGAAACCATCCGTTTCCGCTCGGTATGGCAGGTAGCGAGCATTCATGTCTACGAATGATGTCGCTGCATTTGTAACGAGGAGCCCGCTTTCGCGATGCATCGCTACCCCATACGCCTGAAGCTTGGAGCCTTCGCTGCGGTGTTGTTCTTTGCCGCCGCCATGCTGGTGGTAGGGCTGGTGCTGTGGCGTCAGGAGAGTTTGGCTCAGAGCGTGGGAGGGGATGCCGCCTGGTTCGCTTATAAGCTGGATCGCGAAGCGATCCTGATGCGAAATCAGTTGGTGACCGCGGGCTCGACAGAGTCCCTGGATGGGCTTCGCCTGCGTTTCGACTTGATGTACAGCCGCGTGAACCTGCTGCAGAAAGGGGACATCGCCGAGCTGTTTCGCACGATTCCCGCGACCGCCAAGCTAATGCCTGAGATCGTGGCGCGAGTGGAAGCGCTGGATGAAACCATGCAACGGCTCGTGGAACTCGATGAGGAGAGTCGCACCGACCTCATTCAGCAACTCGAAGCGCTGGCCCCCCATACCGAGCAACTGATCATAGCCATCAACGCGTACTTGGCCGATTCCGCGACCCAGGAACGTGAAACCCTGCAGTGGCTCTATCGCTTGCTGTTGGGGCTGATTCTGTCGATGAGCGTGGCGACGCTGCTGGTCGTGGGATTCCTGTTCCGTGAATCGCGCGAAAATGCCAGCGCGCGCCTGTCCATGGAAGCATTGAGCAACGAATTGAAGGTAACGGCACGCGAAGCCGAGTCGGCGAGTCAGGCCAAGTCCGAGTTCCTGGCCACGGTCAGCCATGAGATTCGCACACCGCTCAACGGTGTGATCGGCATGAGTGACTTGCTGCTGGACCAGCCGCTGGATGGTCAGTCACGGCGTTATGCCAGCACCATTCACGACAGTGCCGGACAGTTGTTGGAGATGATCAACGACATTCTCGACTTCTCCAAGATCGAGGCCGGTCGCCTGGAGCTCGAGCATACTTCCTTCTCGTTACGCGAATTGATGAAGGCGGCGGTTGCCTTGTTCACTCCGCGTGCCGCCGACAAAGGGCTTGCCCTGACATACGAGGTTGCCCCGGAACTGATCGACCGCCGAATAGGGGATCCCGGACGCTTGCGCCAGGTGATTCTCAACTTGTTGTCCAATGCCATCAAGTTCACGGCGAAAGGCGAAGTTCGGCTGGTGGTATTCTGGGCGCCCTCGCAACGTCTGCGCATCGAGGTCATCGATAGTGGTTGCGGGATTCCCGCTGCCTACCGGGGACATCTCTTCGAGCCATTCCGTCAGGGCGATGCCACCACGGCAAGGCAGTACGGCGGCACTGGGCTGGGGCTTGCCATCTGCAAACGGTTGGTGGAAGCCATGCACGGCGAGATTGGCGTCAATACTCGCGAAGGGCAGGGCAGCCGTTTCTGGTTCGAGGTGTCGCTACCCACCCAGGCCGACCCCGCGTTGCCGCCTGCACCGCAAAGATCCCCAGGAATGGGACACTATACGGCCCGCTTGCTGCTGGTCGAGGATAACCCGGTCAATCAGCAGGTGGCGGTCGCCATGCTCGAGCGCCTGGGATGCCGGGTCGAAGTGGCCGCCAATGGTGGCGAGGCGCTGCGGATGGCTCCGAACGGTGATTATGCATTGATCTTTATGGATGTGCAGATGCCCGACATGGACGGTCTGGAGGTCACCCGACGCTTGCGGGCCATGGGGGGGCGGATGGCCGAGGTGCCGATCGTTGCGATGACGGCTGGTGCCATGGGCGGGGAGCGCGACCGCTGCCTGGCTGTCGGTATGCAGGACTATCTGACCAAGCCGTTATTTCATGACACCTTGGCAAGCATGTTGTCGTGCTACCTGGACGACATGTCGTTTCCGCTGCGCGGGAATGACACACCACGAGCTGCCATGTTCGCTGGGCCGAAGGATCTGCTGGATGATGCCACTCTGAATGAGTTGCAACATACGTTGGGCATGACTGGCGTCGAATCGCTGATCTCATTGTTCCGACAGCAGTTGGCGGTACGGCTCGAAGCGCTGGATACCGCCATCGCGGAGAGACGAAGTAACGACGTCATGCAGGCATCACACCTGCTCAAGGGAGAGGCGTCGAGCCTGGGGCTGGTGCTGGTCGCCGCGCGTGCGCAAGCGCTGGAGCATGCGGCTTGCCACCGGGAAACCGAGCATTGGTCGACCCTGCGGAAAGCGTTGGCCGAGAGCCTCGAGTCATCCTTGGTGGCTCTCGAGGCCTGGATAAGCCATTATCCTTCCAGCACCGCCTGATTCTGAGGCCTGCGCCGCTTCAGGGAGCGCTCGACCAGCGTTTGACCTGGGTGGTAATCGCCGCGGGAAGCCGCCAGGGCCCGATCCAGGGTCAGTTCGGCGATGCGCTGATGATCCTGGGGTAGGGAGTTGACCGCCAGGGGCAGGAAATCGAGCAGTCGATCGTCACCGAACGTCGCCATTCGCAGGGACTCTGGAAGGCCGCCATTGTCCAGCAGCACATCAAGGACGCCGTCAAGCAGGGTATAGGAAGCCGTGACCAGCGCATCGGGGATGCCGTGTTCGTCGAGCAGCTCACGCATCAGGAGAGCGCCTTCGGCGCGATCGTAGCGAGCGCCACTTTTCATGATCGCCTGTGCCGAGCTATCGGCCAGGGCTCGGCGAAAGCCGGCGCGACGCTCAACGCTTATCGACAGTTCCGGCACGGCGTCGAACCAGGCGATACGCTGGATGTCGGGCGACATCACCGACCGGGTCAAGGCCTCCGCAGCGACCTCGTTGTTACTGACGACGCTCATGAAACGGTCTGGTTCGAGCGCACGGTCGATGGCGATCACCGGTAGGCCGGAATCCATCACCTCGCCATAGAAAGGGTCGTCCATGGCCAGGCAACTGGCGACGATCAGTACCTCGCAGCGCTGCGCGCGCAGGGCGCGGGCGAGTTCCCGCTCGCTGTCGGGATCGTCGTCGGAACCGACGATCAGCATCTGGTAGCCTCGTTCCCGGGCGCCACGTTCGAGCAGCTTGGCCAGCCGCGCATAACTGGCGTTTTCCAGGTCAGGGATGATCAGGCCCAGGGTACGGCTGGCACCGCGGCGCAAGGCGGCCGCCTGGGCATCCACGCGGTAGTGATGGTGTTCGACCACAGCCATCACCTTATCGACGGTATTCTGACTGATACGGCGCTCACGGGCCTTGCCGTTGATGACATAACTGGCGGTGGTGCGTGAGACCCCGGCTAGTCGGGCGATTTCAGCGAGTGTCATGCGAGAATCCTTATACTGGCTCTTCGCCGCGAGCGGGTATCGGCGAGAGTGTCGACCATTCTACGCCAGGAGGTGGAGGTCCTACCCCCTGCTAAGGTCGTATACGATGCGACTTGATAAAAGTGGTGTCACGATTCAGCATTGAGTTTAAATGTTGGTGACACGATTCAGCCAGGGTTTTGTTACTGGAATCCCGGCACAGGAGAACACCCATATGCTCACCCTCGGCCACAATGACATCATGCTTGGCTGTCGCGCCAGCGATTGGCGTGCCGCCCTGGACCAGGCCGCCGCCGCACTGGGCGAGGCGGGACTGGTGACCCCCGGCTATCGCGATGGCCTGTTCGACCGCGAGGCCCAATCTTCCACTTTCCTGGGCAATGCCATCGCCATCCCGCATGGCACGCCCGCAAGTCGTGAACACGTCAAGCGTACCGGCGTGCGTGTCCTGCAGTTTCCGGATGGAATCGAGTGGCACGATGGCAACCGCGTCCACGTGCTGGTGACCATCGCTGCGCAGAGCGATGAGCATCTCGATATTCTGCGCCAATTGACCCATGTATTGGATCGCGAGGGCGTGGCCGACGGGCTGGCCTCGGCCGACTCGCGTACGGCCGTGGCATCGCTGCTGTCAAAGGCACCGGTCGAGGCGCGCCTGGATGCCGATACTCTGTGCCTGAAATTTCCCGCTCGCGATCATCTCGAACTGGCCCTGGCCGGGGCCGCACGGCTACGTCAAGCGGGTTGCGTGGATGCCGCCTTCGTTGCCGCGATGGCCGAACAACCGCCGCAGGCCTTGGGGCAGGGGCTATGGTTCACCAGCAGCGCGACTGGGGTAAATACACCGGCGTTGGCGCTGGCGACTCCCGAGAGCTCATTGGATGGAAGCCACGGCCCGGTTCAGGGAGTGTTCTGTCTGGCCGCCCAGGGTGACGCGCATCGTGGCCTGCTGGAGCGGCTGGCGACTCTGCTCGACAATGGCGGTGGCGAGGCATTGTTCGATGCCGATGTCGCCACCGTGCTGGCGCGTCTCTCAGGCGAATCCGCCAGTGCCCGGACGGTGCGCGCCCGAGTGCTCAATGCCCATGGGATGCATGCCCGCCCGGCCAAGCAACTGGTGCAAGTGGCGCGCCAACAACCGGTGCCGATCAAGGTGCGTTTGCTCGAAGGTGGTGGTGAAGCCGTATCGGCCGCCAGCCTGACCAAGGTCATCGGTCTGGGTGCCCGCCGCGGTCAGGTATTGGTGTTCTCCGCCGAGGGCGAAGGCGCCGATACAGCCCTGGAGGCGGTCGTCGCAGCCGTAGGCGAGGGACTCGGCGAGAAGGTGCTGCCCTTCGAGGAGGGGCGCGACCATACCCAGGATACGCCACGCGAGATGCCGCTCGAGCCGTTGCCCGAGGATACACCGCACCAGGCGGTGGCGGCTTCCCCTGGGTTGACGATCGCCCCGGCCTTCGTGATGCGTATACCACGCTTCGAGTACGCCGAACGGGCCGGTGATGCCGCACATCAGACACAACGGTTGGAACACGCTATCGAGGCGGGCATCGGGCAACTCGAAGCGCTGGTACGCAGTGCCCCGGGCGGTGAAGTGTCGGAGATTCTGTCGATGCATGAGGAAATGCTCGACGATCCGGAACTGCATCAGGCCGCGCGCGAGGGCATCGAGGAGGGCATGAGCGCCGAGGCCGCCTGGTGGGCCGCCATCGACACCGCCGCCCGTGCCCAGGAGATGCTCGCCGACCGCCTGCTGGCCGAGCGAGCCGCCGACTTGCGGGACGTGGGCCGCCGTGTACTGGGCATTCTGTGTGGTGTCGAGCTGCCGACCCCGCCGGACGAGCCTTACATCCTGGTGATGGACGACGTGGGGCCGTCGGACGTCGCTCAGCTCGATACGCAGAAGGTTCGTGGCTTGCTCACCGCGCGCGGCGGGGCTACCTCGCACAGTGCGATCCTGGCTCGTGCCTTGGGCATTCCCGCCGTGGTCGGCGCCGGTGAACGCGTGCTGGGTCTGGAAAACGGTGTCGAGTTGATTCTTGACGGCGAGCGCGGCCGGGTGGTGCCGGCTCCGTCCATCGAACGTCGCCAGCGTGCTGAACTGAGTCTCAAGGAGCTTGAGCGGCTCGAACGCGAGGCCTACGCCGCACGCTTCGAGGAGGGCCGCACGCGTGATGGCCATCGTGTCGAGGTTGCCGCCAACCTGGGCAATACCGCCCACACCGCGGATGCCGTGGAGCGTGGTGCCGAGGGCGTTGGTCTGCTGCGCACCGAATTCATCTTCATGGCCCACGCCCAGGCGCCGGATCTCGACACCCAGGTCGCCGAGTATCGGCAGGCCATCGAGGCACTGGACGGCCGCCCACTGGTGGCGCGCACTCTCGACGTGGGCGGCGACAAGCCGTTGCCCTACTGGCCGGTACCCCAGGAGGACAACCCCTTCCTCGGCCTGCGTGGTATCCGCTTGGCGCTGACCCAGCCGGAAGTGCTGGAGACCCAGTTCCGCGCGCTGCTCGTAGCCGCCGTCGGCAAGCCGCTGCGCATCATGCTGCCGATGGTCAAGGACATCGCCGAGTTCCGCGCCGCCAAGACCATCTTCGATCGTCTGCTGGCGGAGATCCCTGAAGCCGAACGCGCCACCGACGTGCAGCTCGGGGTGATGATCGAGGTGCCATCCTGTGCGCTGCTGGCGCCGAGCCTTGCCAAGGAAGTCGACTTCTTCTCCATCGGCACCAACGATTTGACCCAGTACACCCTGGCCATCGACCGCGGTCATCCGGAACTTTCGGCCCAGGCCGATGGCTTGCATCCGGCGGTGCTGCGCCTGATCCAGATGACGGTCGACGCCGCTCACACCCATGGCAAATGGGTCGGGGTGTGCGGCGAGCTGGGTAGCGACACCCAGGCCATACCGGTGCTGGTGGGACTTGGCGTCGACGAGCTGTCGGTGGCCGCGCGCCAGGTACCGTTGGTCAAGGCGCGACTGCGCGCATTCGATCTCGCCGAGGCACGCCGTCAGGCCGAACTGGCCTTGGCTCAATCCACCAGTGAAGCGGTACGCGACGTCCTGGAGGGGTGCTGATGGCTCATGTACTGACGCTCAGCCTCAATCCGGCGTTGGATCTGGCGATTCGCCTGCCGCGTCTGGTCTTGGGAACGGTCAACCGCACCGATGAAACGCATCTCGAGGCGGCCGGCAAGGGGGTCAACGTGGCGCGGGTAATGGTGTCACTGGGCCACCGGGTGACGGTATCGGGATTCCTCGGTGCTGCCAACGATGGCCCTTTCCTGCGAGCCTTCGAGGCACTGGGAGTGACCGATGCCTTCATCCGCGTGCCGGGCGAGACTCGCATCAATGCCAAGGTCGCCGAGGGTGACGGCCGGGTCACCGATATCAACGGCCCCGGATTGGCTATCGTCCCCGAGGCTTGGACGCGCCTGATCGAGTGGCTCGATGCCATCGCCGCCGATACCGAACGCCGCCCGGACGCGGTGGTGATTGCCGGCAGCCTGCCGCCGGGCATCTCGTCCGCCGATCAGGCCGCCCTGATCCGGCGCCTGCGTGAACATGAATTGCCGGTGTGGGTCGATACCAGCGGCCAGGCCTTGGCTGTCGCTATCGATGCTCGGCCCACTGCGGTCAAACCCAACGAACAGGAGCTGGCCGGTTGGGCCGGAAACGTGCTGGACAACGATGCTCAGCGCCTTGACGCGGCTCGGCGTCTGCACAGCGCCGGGGTCGAGGAGGCACTGATCTCGGCCGGGCCGCACGGTGTGCTTTGGGTCAGTCGACGCGGTGCCTGGCTGGCCACTCCGCCATCGATGACGGTGGAAAGCACCGTGGGTGCCGGCGATACCCTGGTGGCCGGCATGCTACATGGCGTGCTCGAAGGCCATTCGACCGAGAGGACGCTCGGCTTCGCCACGGCACTGTCCGCCGAATCCGTTCGTCACGTTGGCGTGGGCGATCCCCACGCCGAGGATTTTTCCCAACTCCAACAACAGACTCGCGTACGTCGCCTCGATGACGTCGACGCGGAGGGAGTGCTCGCATGAACATCATCCTGATCACTGCCTGCCCCAGCGGCATGGCCACCACCTTCCTCGCTGCTCGCCGCCTGGAGCAAGCCGCCCGTCGTCGCAATTGGCAGGTCACCGTGGAAATGCACGGTGAGCTAGAGCCGGTCTCCCCGGTATCCGCCGAAGCTATCGAGGCCGCCGACTTGGTGATCGTCGCCGCCGATCATGTGCCCGCACCGCAACGCTTCGAGGGCAAGCGGTTGTTCCAGGCGCCGATCGATCGGGCGCTACCTGACCCGGACGCCTTTCTCGAGCGGGCCAGTCGTGAAGCCGAATCCTACCAGCCAAGCGATGAGTCACCGGCTGCTGCCGCCCCGGTTACGGCTTCCGGTGCCCGCAAGATCGTCGCCGTGACTGCCTGCCCGACGGGGGTGGCGCATACTTTCATGGCCGCCGAGGCGTTGGCGGAAGCGGGTCGCGCGCTGGGACATCAGGTTCGCGTCGAGACCCAAGGCTCGGTCGGGGCCCAGGACCAACTCTCCGATGAGGAAATTCGTGACGCCGATTTGGTGATCCTGGCCTGCGATATCGAGGTCGATCCGACCCGTTTTGCTGGCAAGCGAGTGTGGTACACCTCCACCGGCAATGCCCTGAAGAAGCCGCGGCCAACCATCGAAGAGGCGTTGGCCAATGCCGAGGTACTGGAGGGCGCATCGGGCGCCGTCAGTGGCGAGCGCAAGCAGAGCTTCAAGGAGAAAGGTGTCTATAAGCACTTGCTGACCGGGGTTTCCTTCATGCTGCCGATGGTGGTGGCTGGGGGGCTGCTGATCGCGCTGTCGTTCGTATTCGGCATCGAAGCCTTCAAGGAAGAGGGAACGCTTGCCGCAGCGCTGATGCAGATAGGCGGCGGCACTGCCTTTGCCTTGATGGTCCCGGTGCTGGCTGGTTACATCGCTTATTCGATCGCCGACCGGCCAGGTATCGCGCCGGGCATGATCGGCGGCATGCTTGCCTCCGAGATCGGTGCCGGCTTCATTGGTGGGATTCTCGCCGGCTTCCTGGCCGGCTACGTGGCCAAGGCCGTGGCCCAGAACGTCAAGCTGCCGTCGAGCATCGAGTCGCTCAAGCCGATCCTGATCATTCCTCTGGTTGCCAGCTTGATCACCGGCCTGGTGATGATCTATATCGTCGGCGAGCCGGTGGCAGGGATTCTCTCGGCATTGACTACCTTCCTCGAGAACATGGGCTCGGCCAACGCCGTGCTGCTGGGTATCCTGCTTGGCGCCATGATGTGCTTCGACCTGGGCGGGCCGGTCAACAAGGCTGCCTACACCTTTGGCGTTGGCCTGCTGGCCTCCGAGACCTATGCGCCCATGGCGGCGATCATGGCCGCCGGCATGGTTCCGGCGATCGGCATGGGTATCGCCAGTTTCGTCGCCAAATCGAAGTTCTCCGAACCCGAACGCGAGGCTGGCAAGGCTTCCTTCGTGCTGGGCCTGTGCTTCATCAGTGAGGGCGCCATTCCCTTCGCCGCCAAGGACCCGCTGCGGGTGATCCCGGTGTGCATGGTCGGTGGCGCAATCACCGGTGCCATTTCCATGCTGGTCGGTGCCAAGCTGATGGCCCCCCACGGCGGTATCTTCGTGCTGCTGATCCCCAACGCCATCACTCCGGTGCTGTTCTATCTGGCAGCGATCGTCATCGGCTCGCTGATCACCGGCCTGGGCTACGCGGCGATCAAGCGCGGTGGTCAGGAAGTTGCCGTCGGCGCCAGCGCCTGAGCCAGACTCGCTCGTCGCCTCGGTCCCAGCACCCTGCCTAGGGTGCTGGGATTTTTTTTGCCGGTCGGCTCGGTCGAGCCAGCAAGGTGACGAAAGTTAACATGCACTGCCTTGCTTATCCGGAAACGACTTCTATCTTTCTATTTGCGACATTGCTATTTGCGAGCGGATTACCTGCATCGATTCCCGAAAGCCGGGAAGCAAGTGGGCTGTTTTCATCGGAAACCAAATATATCGGAAAGAATTCCACGACGAGAGTGGGTAGGAACGGATTGCACGCTCGTTACCCGCCACGGAGCGGGTCATCCAGGCGTCTCCTGCCCACCTGAGGGGCAGCGAATGAAAGTATCATCATGGCAGAAACAGGATTTCGGTCCCGACCCTGTCGCCTGTCGGGAGACAGGGCACTATCAGCGAGAATACATAGAGGCCTTCGTCAACAAGTGGGACGAGCTCATCGATTGGGAGAGCCGGGCACGTGGCGAGGGGGATTTTTTCATCGACATGTTGCGCGAGCATGGCGCAAAGAGCGTGCTCGATGCGGCCACGGGCACCGGCTTTCACTCGACGCGCCTGATCGAGGCCGGCTTCGAGGTCGTGAGTTGTGACGGTAGCCCCGCCATGCTGGCCAAAGCATTCGCCAATGGCTGCGCGCGTGGCCACATACTGCGTACCGTTCAGGTGGATTGGCGCTGGCTCAATCGCGATATCCACAACCACTATGACGCCATCATCTGTCTCGGCAACTCATTCACCCACCTATTCTCGGAACACGACCGCCGCAAGGCACTCGCCGAGTTCTATGCCACCCTCAAGCACGACGGGCTGCTGATCATCGACCAGCGTAACTACGACGCCATCCTCGATGTCGGCTATTCCAGCAACCACACCTACTACTATTGCGGCGCCAATGTCTCCGTCTGCCCCGAGTACGTGGACGAGGGCCTGGCCCGTTTTCGCTACACCTTCCCGGATTACTCCACCTATCACTTGAACATGTTTCCTCTGCGCAAGGACTACACCCGGCGCCTTCTGCGTGAAGTCGGGTTCCAGCAAGTGGACACCTACGGCGACTTTCAGGAGACCTACCGGGATGTGGAGCCGGATTTCTTCATCCACGTGGCGCAGAAGCGTTATCGGAGGGCAGAAGATGAATAAGGTATTGGACAGAGCGTACACGCCCGCGGTGGAGATTGCCCGCGAATACTACAACAGCGACGATGCCGACAACTTCTATTTCCTGGTGTGGGGTGGTGAGGACATCCATGTCGGGCTCTACCGCCACCCGCATGAGCCGGTCTATGACGCCAGTCGCCGCACCGTCGCCGAGATGGCGGCACGCCTGCCGGAGCTCGAGGCCAATACCCGCGTGTTGGACATCGGCGCCGGCTACGCCGGCTCCGCACGCTATCTCGCTCGTGAGTTTGGCTGCCCGGTGACCGCGCTCAACATCAGTGAGAAGGAAAACGAGCGCGGGCGGCAGAAGAACCGCGAGCAGGGCGTGGACGGGCTGGTAGAGATCATTGACGGCAGCTACGAGGACCTGCCCTTCGAGGATGAAGATTTCGACGTGGTGTGGTCGCAGGATGCCATCCTGCATAGCGGCGACCGCCGACGAGTGCTGGAAGAGGTAGTGCGGGTGCTGCGGCCTGGGGGTCACTTCATCTTCACCGACCCGATGCAGGACGACGACTGTCCGCCCGAGGCTCTGGAGCCGATCCTTGCCCGTATTCATCTGGATACCTTGGGCTCGCCGGGCTTCTACGAGGAGACGCTGGCCGAACTCGGTCTCGTGGAACTGGCCTTCGATGAGGCCTCGGAGATGATCGCTACCCATTACGGACGCATTCGCGAAGTGCTCATCGAGCATGAGGACGACGTTGCCCGAGTGGTCAGCCGTGACTATATCGAACGCATGAAGCGCGGTCTCCAACACTGGGTCGAGGGTGGTCGCAACGGTCACCTGCGTTGGGGCATCTTCCTGTTCCACAAGCCGAGCGGTGCGTCGACCTGACGACCGCCTTGCGCTTGATCGGCACGGGGTTGTCACCTGGCCGTCCCGGGCGGCATACCCCCTGCCAACGCTGTACCGACACTGACCAAACAACCGCACGAAGGGGACACAATGACCAGACAATACCTGTTCACCTCAGAGTCGGTTTCCGAGGGACATCCGGACAAGGTCGCCGATCAGATCTCGGATGCCGTCCTGGACGCCATCATCGACCAGGATCCGCGGGCGCGGGTGGCTTGCGAGACGCTGGTCAAGACAGGGATGGTGATCGTCGCTGGCGAGATCACCACCTCAGCCTGGGTCGATCTCGAGGAACTCACGCGGCGGACCGTCACCGACATCGGTTACGACAGCGCCGAAGTGGGGTTCGACGGTGCCACCTGTGCCGTACTCAATGCCATCGGTAAGCAGAGTGCGGATATCGCCCAAGGCGTCGACCGCGATACCGAGGAAGACCAGGGCGCCGGTGACCAGGGCATGATGTTTGGCTATGCCTGCAACGAGACCGACGTGCTGATGCCCGCCCCCATCACTTATGCGCATCGCCTGATGATGCGCCACAGCGAGGTACGCCGGCGCGGCGTCCTGCCGTGGCTGCGTCCGGACGCCAAGAGCCAGATCACCTTTGTGTACGAGGACGGCGTGCCGGTGGCTGTGGACACCGTGGTCCTATCCACCCAGCATGCGGAAAGCATCGCCCAGAATGACCTCAAGGAAGCGGTCATGGAGGAGATCATCAAGCCCGTGCTGCCCGAGGAGTGGATCAGCAATCGCACCCGTTACCTCATCAACCCCACGGGCAATTTCGTCATCGGCGGCCCGGTGGGCGACTGCGGCCTCACGGGACGCAAGATTATCGTCGACACTTACGGTGGCATGGCGCGCCACGGCGGTGGGGCGTTTTCGGGCAAGGATCCTTCCAAGGTGGACCGCTCTGGGGCCTACGCTTGCCGGTACGTTGCCAAGAATATCGTCGCCGCGGGGCTGGCGGACAAGTGCGAGATCCAGGTCTCCTATGCCATTGGGGTGGGCCAGCCCACATCCATCAGCATCGAGACTTTCGGCACCGGGAAAGTCTCCGAGCAGCGGCTGGAGGAGCTGGTGCGGGAGCTGTTCGACCTGCGCCCGTTTGGCATTTTGAGGATGCTGGACCTGGTGCGCCCCATCTATCGGCCCTCTGCGGTGTACGGTCATTTCGGCCGTGAGGAGGAGAGTTTCACTTGGGAGCGCACGGACAAGGCCCAAGCCTTACGCGAGGCAGGTCTGTAGGATGGACAACTCACTCAAGAGAGGAAGGGTCCAGATGGAAAGCTTGACAAGTCGCGCGGCGCCGCCCGCCGAGCTCGTCCTGGAGGCCGTGCCACCAGAGCTTGGGCAGGGGGAAAGCGGCATCGAGACGACATTGGAGAGGATCGAAAGCCTCCATCGAGCACTTGGCCTGGACGCCGTCAATATCCCGGAGATCCACGAGGAGAGCTCGAAGAGCCGCAAGGGCGAACGGTTAAGGCCGTTCGAGCCTCGTGTCGAGCCCCGCACGCTCGCAAGGCACATCCAGGAGCGTCTGGATGTGCCCTGTATCATCAACCGGGTGGTGGTACATCTGGAGCGCAAGCGTCAACTCGACTGGTTCCGTGAAAGCTGGGAACAATACGGCATCCGTCGCTTCGTGCTCGTCGGCGGGGAGCGTAGCGACCAATCCTATCCTGGCCCGTCGGTCCCGGAAGCCAATCGCTTGTTGCGGGAGCGGCTCGATGTGCCTGGGATGCGGGTAGGGAACATATGCATCCCTACTCGCCGGGGGGAAGCCGAACGGATGATGCACAAGATCGACTCCGGTGCGGATTTCTTCACCACCCAGGTCATCTTTCACGCCGAGGAAGTCACTACTCTGCTGGATGCACTCAGCGAATGCGTGGGCGGAAGAGCCACTCCCCAAGTCCTTGTCTCGCTTGCCCCTGTTCGCTCCGAGCGCAACATACGCTTTCTGCACTGGCTGGGAGTGAGCTTGTCCAATGAACTGGAGGACTGGCTTATCGCTGGACCCGAGTCGGTGACCGAACGCTCGCTGATGCACATCCGCAGCACGTGGACCGAAATCGCCAACCATGCGGCCGCTATTGATCTACCCTTTCCTATTGGTGTCAACATCGCGCCGATCGGCCGTATCTCGGCAGCGACTACCATAGGACTTGCCCATCGGCTGCGGGAGGGCGTCATTCACTTCGCGGGTGCGTCGGACAGCATCCTGCCCTGACAATGCTGCATGAGTTCGAGTCAGAGCCAATGATGGCTGCCATCATGTAGAGTTGCTGTTGCGGCAGCACGCTGCGTGGGTAAATCGCCCCTGCGGTGCCAGCAGCGACGATACTCGAGCTCGAAGAGAAGGAGACTGTCACCATGAGTCGCGAATTGATCCAGGCACTGCAAGACCCCAAACGCTATGATCACCCGGTCACCGGTTTCGCCCTCCATGAAACCCATATTTCCTGGGTTCTGCTGACAGGCGAGTTCGCCTATAAAATCAAGAAGCCCGTGGATTTCGGCTTTCTCGATTTCTCCTCTCTGGAACAGCGCAAGCACTTCTGTGACGAAGAGGTGCGTCTGAACCGCCGTCTGGCGCCGGACTTGTATGTGGGGGTCGTGCCCATTACCGGCAGTCCGAGCGATCCTCGGCTTGGCGGCGAGGGCGAAGCCTTCGAGTACGCCGTTTGCATGCATCAGTTCGACACGCACCAGATGCTCAATGAGCTGTATGGCGAGGGACGCTTGCAAGTAGCGCATATGGACGAACTGGCCGACCAGATTGCCGATTTCCACGAGAATCTGCCCGCCACGCAAGGCGAGTTGGGAACGCCAGCGGCGGTGCGCAAGGATGCCGAGGAGAACTTCCAGCAAATCCATCCGCTGCTGGATCAAGCGGCTCAACGGGACCAGCTTGGCCGGCTGGCCACGTGGAGTCACGAGACCTTCACTCGGCTGGAACCTCACCTGAGCCGGCGTCATCAAGAAGGCCATGTGCGTGAGTGTCACGGCGATCTGCACCTGGCCAACATCACCTTGTACCAAAATCGGGTCACGGTTTTCGACTGTATCGAGTTCAATAAAGGGTTACGTTGGATAGACACTTGCAATGATCTGGCCTTTCTTCTCATGGATCTGGAGCATCGTGGTGCGCCGCAACTGGCCAACCGGGTCTTGAACCGTTATCTGCAACTCAGCGGTGATTTCGATTGCTTGCCGTTACTCGATTTCTACAAGGCTTACCGAGCTATCGTACGGGCCAAGATCGCACTTCTGACCCGGGGCAACCCGGATTTGAGCAACAAGGACAAAAAGGAGCTTCTCGACCAATACCAATCCTATGCAGACTTGGCGGAAGGATATTCGATGCCGCGTAAGCGCTATTTGCTGGTGACCAGCGGGGTATCCGGCAGTGGCAAGAGTTGGTTGAGTCAACGGCTGGCACAGTCATTGAATCTGATCTGGCTGAGATCCGATGTGGAGCGCAAGCGTTTGTTCGGCCTGAAGCCTCACATGCACAGCCACTCCCAACCCGACTCGGATATCTATACCCCTCAAGCCACTCGCGACACCTATCAACGTCTTGCCGAGCTGGCCGCCGATGTCCTGGAGGCTGGCTACCCCGTCATCGTGGACTCCACGGCTTTGCATCAGGAGGAGCGGGATCGACTCATCCAGGTTGCCGCTTCCCGGAACATTCCCTATCTGTTGCTGGATTGCAGCGCGCCCGAATCCCAGCGGCGGCAATGGTTGCGGGCCAGGGCCAAAGAAGGGGGTGATCCTTCCGAGGCTGATGAAGTCATCATGGAGCGACAGCAGGCCGTTGTAGAGCCGATTACCAAAGCGGAGCGAGCCTATAGCCTGGAGGTGGATGCCACAGCCGAGGCCGCTGCGAACGACGTGGAAAAGCGGATCCGCAAACGATTCGCTTGCTGACGATGCGCGTTGTATTCCAGCGGCTTGTCCTTGCCTTGGGGCGCAGGTTTTCTGCATGATCGGCAGGCTGCCGTCGCTCCTATAGGCTTGAGGGATGGCTACCGCTCGATGACAGGGAGTCGCCAATGACACGTGTCAAGATTTGCTGTATCGGTTCGGTTGAAGAGGCCAGGCTTGCTGTGCGCCTGGGCGCATCGGCACTGGGTCTGGTGTCCGAGATGCCAAGTGGACCAGGCGTCATTGACGAACCGTTGATCACGGAAATCACGGCCAGTGTGCCACCTCCCATTGGCACATTTCTGCTCACTAGCCGAACCGCTGTTGCGCAGATCGTGGCGCAGCAACAACGCTGTGGAGTCAATACGGTGCAGATCTGCGATCGCCTTCCTCCCGGAAGTCATGCGCAGTTGCGTCGATCACTGCCAGGAGTCTCGCTCGTCCAAGTGATCCACGTCACTGACCAAACCTCTGTGTCGGAAGCCCGGCAAGTGGCGCCCGAGGTCGACGCGCTTCTCCTCGATTCGGGGAATCAATCGCTGCCGGTCAAGGAGCTCGGTGGTACGGGGCGCACTCACGACTGGTCGCTCAGTGCCCGGATAGCCGAAGTGTCACCGGTGCCGGTCTTCCTCGCAGGCGGGCTCAATGCTGAGAACGTTGGCGAAGCGATCGCTACGGTCCGGCCGTTCGGGGTCGATATTTGCACCGGTGTTCGTAGCGACGGGAAATTGGATGAACGCAAGCTCCGTCAGTTCATGGAAGCCGTCAAGGACGCCGCAGCCTGACCGGGGACAATCGCCATTGGCCACGACGGGATTCAATCCTTCTCGCGCTGTGCCCGCGCCCAGTCGTGTCCTTGGCGACATCGCTCGTCATCGACACGGTGATAGGTGATCCAGCCCAATTCGCGGGATACGACTTCACCGGACTCCCGTTGTTTCAGGTTTTGCTGGCTCTGTACCCAGCCATGGGGAGTGACCAGAAGCGTATTGTGTCGGTCCAGGTGGTCATAGTCCTGGCGGTCGAAGCCAAAAGGAGCGTCGCGGTCGCGAAAGGGCTTTTTCGCCTTGCCGGCGTGACAGGACCAAGTGTTCTGCTGCCAAGCTGCGGTGCAGGTGTAGCGTTGCTCGCTTCTGGGGTTGCCGGGGGTATGGCTATACACTTCCTGTCGCCATGTCCCCTCTTCGGATAATGGGGTCCAGATTTCGTGGAAGTGTGGCACTACCCGCTCCTCCAGAACCGAGACATGGGTCAGTCGATAGCTTCCCCCGGGTAGCGTCTCGAGCTCCAGCCACTCGAGCAGTGCATTCGTCAGGCCATAGTCCTCCGAGAACATGTCGTGCACTCCATCCTCGGCAAACCGATAGGTCACTTCGAAGCAGCCGGAAAGCCTCTCGATCTGCTGGTGGCCGGGGGAAGTAGGGCCGTCGCTGCCTTCCGCCCAAATCATCGGTGACAGCAGCAACGTGGCGAAGAGTCCTAGACGCCGATCTCCTTTCATGGCGAGTGTTCTCAATACTGGTAGTGAGTTGAGTACTCCTAAGGCTAGCCCGGCCGTCACCCATTAGGGAAGTGCATTATCCGGCATGCCAATCGAGCGTGTCATGCAGCGTCGAGATATGCCGTACCGATCACCTCCCAGGGTGTCGGGGCCCAATTGACGAGCCGAATTCCTTCCAAAGTACTGAATCGCCTGTGCTGAGCAAGTGCTTAACTGTGATTGGCAATTGCCGATCAACTTCACACGCACAGGAGAACTGCCATGTGGACCAAACCGACCTATAACGATCTGCGTCTTGGCTTCGAGGTGACGCTCTACATTGCCAACCGCTGATGCTCCATGACCGCGCCTGGGCGGCGGGATATCGCGGTACCAGGCGCTCTCGAGTATCGAAAGCGAGGCGTCGAGAGGAGGCTAGCATGCAGATCCTGGTAGTGGGTTCGGGCGCGGGGGGCGGCTTGCCGCAGTGGAACTGCAACTGCCCGAACTGTCGCGAAGCGAGAAGGAGCAATCCTGCCGTCACACCGCGTACCCAATCGTCAATCGCCATCAGTAGCGACGGCGAGCGCTGGCTGCTGTGCAATGCATCGCCGGACATCCGTGTCCAGATCGCCGCCAACCCCGAGTTGCATCCACGTCATGGCGTTCGCGACAGTGGCATTGCCGAGGTGCTGCTGATGGATGCGCAGATCGATCACGCCAGCGGACTGCTGTCGCTGCGCGAAGGTTGTCCGCTGAATGTGTGGTGCACGCCCGCCGTGCATCGTGACCTGAGTACTGGCTTTCCGTTGTTTCCCATGCTGCACCATTGGCAGGACGGGCTGTATTGGCAGCCGATCCTGGTCGACGGCGAGCACCGTCAGGCGGCCTTCGAGGTGCCGAGTTGTCCTGGGTTGCGTTTTACTGCCGTGGTGCTGGACAGCAATGCGCCTCCCTATTCGCCACGCCGTGGCGCGCCCACGCCGGGCGACAATATCGGCCTCTATATAGAAGATGCCGTCAAAGGTAGCTCGCTGTTCTATGCCCCAGGGCTGGGGCGGTTGACCGATGCGGTACGTGGCTGGCTGGCGCGTGCCGACTGCGTATTGGTCGACGGCACGCTGTGGCATGACGATGAACTGGTACGACTGGAGGTCGGCCAGGCGACCGGCATGGAGATGGGCCACCTGGCCCTGGCCGGCGAACGGGGGATGATCCGTGAGCTCGATGCCCTGCCGGAGACCACCCGGCGCATTCTCATCCATATCAACAATACCAATCCGATTCTTGATGAGAGGTCCGCCGAACGGGCGGTGCTAGAGGGCCACGGCATCGAAGTGGCCTTTGATGGCATGCGCTTCGAGTTGTGAATCATGCCAATCGGGAGCCTGCCATGAATGCGATTGTCACCACGCTATCCGAATTCGCCCCGCTGACACCCGAGGCCTTTCGTGTTGCACTGATGGCCAAGGGCGACTACTACCACATCCATCACCCCTACCAGGTCGACATGGCCGAGGGGCGGGCCACCCCCGAGCAGATCCGCGGCTGGGTCGCCAACCGCTTCTACTACCAGGTGATGATCCCGCAGAAGGACGCCGCCTTGCTGGCCAACTGCCCGGACGCCCCCACGCGTCGGCGCTGGATCCAGCGCCTGCTCGACCACGACGGCCACGGCGACGACCCCGGCGGCATCGAGG
>NZ_BMXS01000022.1 GCF_014651875.1 Litchfieldella qijiaojingensis | reverse complement strand
TGCCTACCTGAAAGATGTACTGGCTCGGCTGCCGACCCAGAAGGCCAGCCAGATCCACGAACTCCTGCCTCAGAACTGGAAGCCGGTCGACTGATCACTCGCGAAGGGTGATGACCGGCCGCTTACCTTCCAGCTTCCAGCTTCCAGCTTCCAGCTTCCAGCTATGCTAGGCTAGCCGTTCATTTTTCACAGCAAGCCTTATCCCCGCTATGGATGACGTCACGGCGATTCTCGATCAACTCAATCCGGCCCAGCGCGAGGCCGTCAGCGCCCCTCAGGGCAACATGCTGGTGTTGGCTGGAGCCGGCTCAGGCAAGACCCGGGTGCTGGTGCACCGCATTGCCTGGTTGTTGCAGGCCGAGGGCATGTCACCCTACGCCATCCTCGCCGTGACCTTCACCAACAAGGCGGCCCGCGAGATGCGTACCCGCCTCGAGGCCCTGCTAGGCCTGTCGCTGCGCAACATGTGGGTGGGTACCTTTCACTCCATCGCCCACCGCCTGCTGCGCACCCATTGGCAGGACGCGCGACTTCCCCAGCACTTTCAGATCATCGACAGCGACGACCAGTTGCGGCTGATCAAGCGCCTGCTCAAGGATCACCGGATCGACGACGAGCGTTTTCCGCCGCGCCAGGTGCAGTATTTCATCTCCGGTTGCAAGGAAGAGGGGCTGCGCCCGCATCAGGTGGATGTCCATGGTGACGCTTACATGGGGCAGATGGTCGAGCTCTACGAGCGCTATCAACTGACCTGCGAACGCGGCGGCCTGGTCGACTTCGGCGAGCTGCTGCTGAGAAGCCTCGAACTGTTGCGCGACAATCCGGCGTTGCTGTCCCACTACCGCGAGCGCTTCTCCCACCTGCTGGTCGACGAGTTCCAGGATACCAACACCCTGCAATACGCCTGGCTGAAGCTGCTGGCAGGCGACCGGGCCGGGCTGACGGTGGTCGGCGACGACGACCAGTCGATCTATGGCTGGCGTGGCTCGCGAGTCGAGAACATCCGCCGCTTCGAGCAGGAGTTTCCCGATACCCATACCGTGCGCCTGGAGCAGAACTACCGCTCGACCAGCGCCATCCTGGATGCCGCCAATGCCCTGATCACCCATAACGCCGGGCGCATGGGCAAGGAACTGTGGACCGACGGCGAGCGCGGCGAGCCGATCTCGTTGTATGCCGGCTTCAATGATCTCGACGAGGCGCGCTTCATCGTCGATACGATCAAGGAGAAGGTCGACGAGGGATTCAATCGGCGTGAGATCGCCATCCTCTATCGCTCCAACGCCCAGTCACGGGTGCTGGAGGAGACACTGATCCGCCAGGGGATGCCTTACCGCATCTATGGGGGACAGCGCTTCTACGAGCGCCTCGAGATCAAGAACGCCCTGGCCTACCTGCGGTTGCTGCTCAATCGCGAGGACGATGCCTCGCTGGAGCGGGTGATCAACGTGCCGGCACGCGGCATCGGCACCCGTACCGTGGAAATCTTGCGCGAGCGCGCCCGCCAAACCAACGTCTCGTTGTGGCAGGCGCTGCACGACTGCCTCGCCGACGCCACTCTCAAGGGGCGTGCCGGCAACGCGATCACGGCCTTCTCCGATCTGATCGAACGCCTCGACAATGACACCGCTGGTATGGCGCTGCACGAGATCATCGCGCATGTGAACGAGGCCTCGGGACTGATCGAACATCACCGCAGCGAAAAGGGCGAGAAAGGCCAGGCTCGGGTCGAGAACCTCGAGGAACTGGTCAACGCCGCGCGCGCTTTCACTCTGGGCGATGCCCTGGATCCCCCCGAGGTGGGCGAGGGCGCTGCGGCGCTGGAGCCCTTCCTGGCCGAGGCGGCCCTGAACGCCGGCGATCACGAGGCTGACGAGTTCGAGGATGGCGTGCAGTTGATGACCCTGCACTCGGCCAAGGGCCTGGAATTCCCGATCGTGTTCATCGCCGGAGTGGAAGAGGGCCTGTTTCCGCACAAGATGTCGCTCGAGGAGCCCGGCCGCCTCGAGGAGGAACGTCGGTTGTGCTACGTGGGCGTGACTCGCGCCATGCGCAAACTGTACCTCACCTATGCCGAGTTGCGCCGTTTGCACGGCAAGGAAACCTTCCAGCGGCCGTCGCGCTTCTTGCGCGAGCTGCCCGAGGAGTTACTCGAGGAAGTGCGGCTGCGCGGTCAGATCTCACGTCCGGTGACCGCCACCCGTCCGGCAATGGGTTTGTCGCGGCAGACGTCGGTCGATGGTGGCGGCGGCCTGCCCACGCTGTCACTCGGGCAGCGTGTCAGCCATCCGCTGTTTGGCGAGGGAGTGATCCTCAATGCCGAAGGCGAGGGTGAGCGGGCCCGGGTGCAGGTCAGCTTCGAAGGCGAAGGCGACAAGTGGCTGGTGCTGGGGTTTGCCAACCTGACTCCCCTGTGAGGTCGATAGGAAGCCGAGACTTCGTCGGGAGTTGCAGCGACTGCGTTAACGCCCAGGGCTTGCCGAGCAAAACGCTGCTAAGCATACTGCGTGACGGACACTTTTCCGGGAGGCAGCGCCTCCGACAGGAAAATCACAATAACGCAATCTGGAGTCATGCTCGCCATGCAACGCCGTCAATTTCTGACCACGCTGGGGGTCGGTGCGGCCGGAGCCGTTGCCGCGCCTTTCGTTTCTACCGCCAGTGCCCAAGAGACCATCACCTGGAACATGGTCACTTCCTGGCCCAAGAACTTCCCCGCCCTGGGGACCGGTGCCAACGACTTCGCCAAACGCCTCGAGACACTTTCCGGGGGCCGCATGCGGGTGAGAGTCCACGGCGCCGGTGAAATGGTGCCAGCGCTGGAAGTCTTCGATGCGGTGGCCGCCGGCACTGCCGAGATGGGGCACTCCGCCGCTTACTACTGGCGTGGCAAGGTCGCCGCGGCACAGTTCTTCACCGCCGTACCCTTCGGCATGAATACCACCGAAACCAACTCCTGGCTGTACAACGGCGGCGGACAGGAGCTGTGGGACGAACTCTACGCCAAGCACAATCTCAAACCCTTCCCGGTAGGCAATACCGGTACCCAGATGGCCGGCTGGTTCAAGAAGGAAATCAACTCGCTGGAGGACATGCAGGGCTTGAAGCTGCGTTTGCCGGGGCTGGCCGGTGAGGCCATGAACGGGATCGGGGTGACCACGGTGAACATGCCGGGCTCGGAGATCTTCACCTCGATGCAGACTGGGGTGCTCGATGCCGCCGACTGGGTAGGTCCGTACAACGACTTGGCCTTCGGCCTGCACCAGGTGGCCGACTATTACTACACCTCGGCGTGGAACGAGCCCAGTGCGATCTTGGAAGGGACTGTCAATCTGGATGCCTGGAATGCCTTGCCAGACGACCTCAAGGCCGTGGTCACGGAGGCCGCGCGCAGTGCCAACCTGGCGATGATAGACGAGTTCACCTATCGCAACGCTCAGGCACTGAAGACGCTCGTCGACGAGCATGGCGTTCAGCTTCGCAGCTTCCCCGAGGATGTGATGCAAGCGCTCTACGAGTCGTCTCAGGAAGTGCTGCAGCGCCAAGTCGAGAACGACCCGGATTCACGAAAGATCTACGAGTCCTATCGCGACTTCCAGCAACTGGTACGCTCGTTCACCGACGTCGGTGAGTTTGCCTACCTGAAAGCGCGTGACTCGGCCAGCAGCTAGGTAATGATTCAGCGCTGGGCTCGATCAGCTATCGCCATCGGGCACGGCGCGGATTCGGCCGTTATCGTCGAGCGCGACCATTACGAAACGAGCCTCGGTGACCTTGTAGAGTTCATCGGGATCGCGCTCGTGGGGCGGACGGATCCACACCTCGACGTCGATCTTGATCGAACTGCGGCCGATCTCGCGCACGGCGGTAAAGATATTGACCACCGAGCCGACCCGAACCGGGCACAGGAAATCCATGGATTCGATGGCGACGGTGGCGGTACGGCCATGTGCCTGGCGGCCGGCAGCCAGCTCGGCAGCCTGATCCATGTGGGCGACCAGCCATCCGCCGGGAATGTCGCCATAGAAATTGGTATCCTGCCGCGAGGCCAGCAACTTGAGGGTCAACTCCCCTTGTGGAGTGGGCACATCATCGAGGTCGGTCATGGACATCTTTTGCTCGGCGGTTATTGTTGTGGGGTCGGATCGTCGACGCGGACACGAGAGAGCATCTTAAACGCCAGCGGGGGGATGTCACCACCTTACTCTCTCATCCGTATTCCACCCAATCGCCGACGGGAGTCGTCATGGTCAGGATCTCGCGCCTCGTCCAGCGGTCACTAGCCTGCGGACTGTTGTGGTGTCTGCCATTGACATCGCTTATGGCCGACACCTCACTGCCTGTGGTCGGCAACCTTGGCTCCATCGGCTCCGAGACGCTGGCCGGCCTGATGCTGCGCTGGGGTGAACAGTTGGAGGACCGTCATCCGGGGGTACGCCTACAGCTCCAGGCTAGTGGTTCAGCGACGGCACCTCCGGCGCTGGCGGCCGGCACCACCCGGTTGGGCCCCATGTCGCGCCGCATGTCCGAGAGCGAGCGACGTGATTTCATCACCCGCCAGGGCCATGAGCCGACCCGTATTCCCGTCGCCATGGATGCCTTGGCGATCTTCGTCCACCGTCACAATCCCGTTAAGACGCTGAGTCTGGCCGAGGTGGATGCTATCTTCTCCGACACCCGATACTGTGGCGCCGACGCGACCATCGAGCGCTGGGAGACGCTTGGGGTCGAGGTCGGTGCCATCGTACGGCACAGCCGCAACTCGGTTTCCGGCACCTACGGCATCTTCAAGCGTCAGGCCTTGTGCGGCGGCGACTTCCGTCGTGATGTCAACGAGTACCCGGGTTCGTCGGCGGTGGTGGCGGCGGTGGCCAGAAGCCCTGGCGGTATCGGTTATGCCAGCATGAGCTACTTGACCCCCTCGGTGCGTGCCTTGGCACTGCGTGATGGTCAAGGGCAAGCGGTACGCCCGAGCATAGAAACCACGCTGAGCGGTGCATATCCGCTGTCGCGGACCCTGTACCTGTATGTCAATCTTCCCCCCGGCGAGCGGCTGCCGCAACCCGAGGCGGCCTTTCTCGACCTGGTGCTGTCGTCGTCTGGCCAGGAAATCGTGCGCGCGCTGGGCTTCGTACCCCTGCCTGACGAATCTTTGGCGATCAGTCGCAAGCGATTGGGGCTCGCGCCGTTGGCCTCGCCTCCATGACGCGCTGTCATCTCCCTGTCACACGCTTGCCGCATAGTTGTGCTGGGAACCCGCTGCCGCATTCGATACCCATGCCTTTCGACCACCGCCGGACATGATCGATTTCTCCACCTCCTCAGCGCGTCGCCGCCAGCGCTTGCGACTGGTACGTGATCGACTCGCTACCTTGCTGATCAGCGCTTGCGGGATCGGGGTGGTGGGGGCTGTGCTGGCGATTGGTGTTTTCCTCGCCGTGGAAGTGGTGCCTCTGTTCACGTCGGCCAAGATAGAGCAGGCACCCGCGGCCGACCAAGACATGCGGGACATTAGCGATCTTCAGCGTACCTGGCTACGCCCGACGTCGACTGGGGCTTTCGTGGCACGAACCGAGAAGCGGTTCGCCGACTTGGGAGCGGGGCCGCTGGCGGTAGGTGAAACGATGCTGTGGCGCGCAGATGGGCGCGATCTCGAGGTATTCTCGTTGGCGGAAGGTGAGCCGCGTCTGTTGGGCCGAGTCACGGCAGTCGAAGAAGGTCGCCGGATTACCGCACTGGCCTCGCTGGTCGGTGGAAGAGCGCTGATCGTCGGCGATGATGGCGGCGGCGTCAGGCGCTGGGTGATGGGTCCTGACAGTGTCCTGCCGATACCCACTCCCGCCTACCGGCAGGCTGGGCAGGCACCGATTCGGGTCTTGATGCCCGTGCCCGATAGACGGCTGTTCCTGGCACTGAATGACGCGGGTGAGCTGGCACTCTACCAGGCATTGGCCGGCCTTCTGTGGACGGGAGCGGCCCCCGCTGGGGAGCCATTGGGATTCGATGCCGAGGCTCGGCTATTGTGGTCGGATACGACAGGCATCGAACGGCTCGTCGTCGATGCCGAGCACGCCGAGGTGAATTGGGACACCCTGTGGCGACCGCAGCATTATCAAGGACATGCCGAATCCCAGCATCGCTGGCAGGCCAGCGTCACGGATTCCGCCGACGAACCGAAGTACGGACTGGCACCACTGGCCTGGGGAACGCTCAAGGCTGCCGCCTATGCCTTGTTGTTTGCCATTCCACTGGCACTAGGGGCCGCTATCCATTCGTCCTGCTTCATGTCACGTCAACTGCGCCACCGGCTCAAGCCCACCATCGAGATGATGGAGGCCATGCCCGGGGTGGTGATCGGCTTCGTTGCCGGATTGGTGCTGGCGCCCTATATCGAGCGTCATCTCGCCGGTGCCTTCGCCCTGTTGCTGGTATTGCCGATGGGCCTGCTTGTCGGTGGCTGGGCCTGGTCGTTGCTTTCGCCGCACTTGCGGCAGCGGTTGCCGCTTGGCTGGGCAGGCTTGTGGCTGATGCCCTGGCTGGCCGTATTGATCGCCCTGTCGCTATGGCTGTCGCCAGCCCTGGAGCGGGTATTCTTCGGCGGTGACCTGCATTTGTGGCTGGAGCAGGTCCTGGGACTGGACTATGTCAGCCGTAACGCCATGATCGTCGGTCTGGCGATGGGGTTCGCGGTGATCCCGACCATCTATGCCTTGACCGAGGATGCCTTGTCCGGGGTACCGGCCAGCCTTGGCGAAGGCGCTCTGGCGCTGGGAGCGACGCGCTGGCAAACGTTATGGAAGGTGTTGCTGCCGGCGGCCAGCCCCGGAATTTTCTCGGCGGTGATGATTGGCGCCGGCCGTGCGGTGGGGGAGACCATGATCTTGCTAATGGCGACCGGCAATAGTGCCATGATGACTCTGAGTCCGTTGGAAGACATGCGCTCGATGGCGGCCAATATCGCCATCGAGCTTCCCGAGGCCGCCCTTGGCGGGACCCACTACCGCCTGCTGATGCTCAGCGCGCTTTTGCTGTTCGTCTTCACCTTCTGTGTCAACACCCTGGCCGAGGTAGTTCGGGGGCGCCTCAAGCGTCGCTACAGGCGACTGGAGGGACGTTCATGATCGCGCGCTGGGGTCGACGTTTACGGATACCGCGTGGCGAGGGCGCAGGACCGTGGCTGGCTGCGGGCTGCGTGTCGCTGTCGCTGCTGATGGTGGTGGCGTTGTTGGTGCTGTTGGCCGGCCGTGGGCTGGTATATTTCTGGCCGACCGAAATCGAGCTGGTCACCCTGGACGATGGACAGCATTTTGCCGGCCACGCAATACGCGATGAACCGCCACCGCGCGGCCAGCTGGGCGTGTCCCAGCGGCTCTATCACACCGGCAACCGGGACCTTCACGGCGAGGTCTGGCGCTGGGTCGATATCGAGCGTATCGCGAGCCAGGCACGGCCAGCCGACCTGGTGGTCGTCGAGCGCAACCGCTGGGGAGATTTCATCGGTCGGGTAGCCGGTCTGCAAGAGCAAGGCCGGGATCTGGCGCTGAGTGAAGCCGAGAGATGGCCGACGGTACGCCAGCGTCTCGAACGTGTCGTACGCTTGCGCGAGGAGAGCGACGCTCTGCGCGAGCAGGTTGTCGAGCCGCTGGCCAAGCGGTTGGCGGAGGGGCGATGGCGAGACAGTAATGACCGCGAGTCTCTGGCAGCCGAATTGGAAGCGGCCAACGCCCGGGTGCTGGCCGTGCAGGATGCCATGAGTCGCGATGCCCTGGTGTTGGAGAGCGTCAATGGGCGGCGTGTGGTCCAGCCGTTGCAAGGCGTGTACCGGATTCTCCGGCCCAACGCCATGTCGGGGTTCGACAAGTTCATGGCCTGGGGGCGGGACGTATGGCGGTTCCTCAGCGAGGGACCGCGAGCGGCCAATGCGGCGGGCGGCGTGTGGCCGGCGATTTTCGGCACCATGCTGATGGTGATGCTGATGTCGGTAGCGGTCACCCCCTTCGGTGTGCTTGCCGCGGTCTATCTCAACGAGATCGCCCCCCAGGGGCGCCTGACCCGGCTGGTGAGGATCGGGGTACGCAACCTGGCAGGCGTGCCCTCCATCGTCTATGGCGTGTTCGGTCTTGGCGTGTTCGTCTATGGCATCGGCGGAACCCTCGATGAGTGGTTCTTCCATGACCGCTTGCCGTCGCCTACCTTCGGCACCGGTGGCTTGCTTTGGGCCTCGCTGACCCTGGCGCTACTGACGCTGCCGGTGGTGATCGTCGCCACCGAGGAAGGCTTGGCCAGGATCCCCGATGCACAACGTGAAGGTGCGCTGGCATTGGGCGCTACCCGTGCCGAGACCCTGCGCCGCGTGGTGTTGCCGATGGCCGTTCCGGCGATGTTGACCGGGGTGATCCTGGCCATCGCCCGTGCCGCTGGCGAGGTGGCGCCATTGATGCTGGTGGGAGTGGCCAAGCTGGCGCCCCAGGTGCCGGTGGACGGTGAGTTTCCCTTTCTCCATCTTGAAAGGAAATTCATGCATTTGGGCTACCACATCCTCGATGTCGGTTTCTACAGTGGCGATATCGAGGCCGCAATGCCATTGGTCTATGCCACGGCTCTGTTGCTGGTGCTGGTGATTCTGGTGCTTAACCTGACTGCAATCTTTCTGCGGCATCATGTCAAGGCGCGTCATGGCGCGCTGCAACGCTAGGAGGCTCGCTGTTGCCCGTTTTCGACTCCGTTACCGATCCCGCATCACCGGCATCCGCGGTATCCACCGCTGCCGTGATCGAGATCCCCGCGTCGGCCAGTTGCTTCGAAATCGAGGGGCTGTCGCTCGCCTATGGCGACACGCCGGCACTCGAGAATCTGACGTTGCGCGTTCCACGTCAGCGTGTGACCGCCTTCATCGGCCCCTCGGGGTGCGGCAAGACGACGTTGCTGCGGGCCCTCAACCGTTTACACGATCTCAATGATGAGGTTCGGCGCCAGGGTCACATTCATCTCGAGGGACAGGAGATCCATGCCCCTGAGGTGGAGGTGGCGGAGTTGCGACGTCGGGTCGGCATGGTGTTCCAGACCCCCAACCCATTTCCGATGTCGATCTATGAGAACGTGGCCTTCGGCTTGCGGTTGCAGGCGCCGCTGAAGAAGCGCCAGCGCGATGAGATGATCGAATGGGCACTGCGTTCGGCGGCGTTGTGGGACGAGGTCAAGGATCGTCTGCACGATTCCGCCTGGTCGCTGTCCGGTGGCCAGCAGCAGCGGCTGGTGATCGCTCGCACCTTGGCCGTGGAGCCCGAGGTGTTGCTACTCGACGAACCGGCCTCGGCCCTGGACCCGATTTCGACGCTGAAGATCGAGGAGTTGATTCGCAGTCTCAAGTCACGCCTGACGTTGATCCTGGTCACCCACAACATGCAGCAGGCGGCTCGGGTCTCGGACTACACCGCCTTCCTGCACGCTGGCGAATTGGTGGAATATGCTGCCACCGACGCCCTGTTCACCAACCCGCGCCTGGCGCAGACTGAAAACTACATTACCGGCCGGATGGTCTGATGTACCCCGGCCACAGGAGAGACCCATGGATATCACCAGCGAAACGCATAGTCAGCATATTTCCAAGCAGTTCAATCACGAGCTCGAGGAACTCAAGACCCATCTGATGGCCATGGGAGGAATGGTGGAGCGCCAGGTGCAGGAGGCCGTCTCGGCTCTGCTCGATGGTGACAGCCGCCTGGCCGAGCGCGTGCGCGACAACGATAAGGCCGTCAACGACCTGCAACTCAAGATCGACGACGAGTGCACCCGCGTGCTGGCGCGACGCCAGCCGGCGGCATCCGATCTGCGTCTGGTGCTGGCAGTGATCCGTGCTACCTCGGATCTCGAGCGGATCGGCGACGAGGCCAGCAAGATCGCCCGCAATGCTCTTGCCCTGATCGAAGCCGGCAATGGCGCCAAGGGCTTCGTAGAGGTGCGCCATATCAGCGAGCACGTGCGCAAGATGGTACGCGACGCCCTGACCGCTTTTGCCCGTTTCGACATCGACCTGGCGCTGAAGGTGGTCCACGAGGATGACGCGGTGGACAGTGAATACACCAGCGCCATGCGTTCTCTGATGACCTTCATGATGGAGGATCCTCGATCGATCTCTTCGGTGCTCAGTGTGATGTGGATCCTGCGCGCGCTGGAGCGTATCGGCGACCACGCCGACAACCTCGCCGAGTACGTGATCTATCTTGTCAAGGGGCTGGATATCCGTCATATCGACCCCGACGAACTCGACGAGGACGCTCTGAAGCGCTGAGGCATCGTCTACCGCAAGATGTAATACTATCGGCCGTCGCCGGGAAGGCGGCGGCCTTGTCATGTCTGGCTTGTGGAGTGTCTCGAGATGATGGATGCCTTGACCTCGCTCACGCGGGGTACGCGCCTTGTGTATTCACCGGGCCTGCGGCGCTATGTGTTCGTCCCGGTACTGATCAATCTGCTGGTGTATGCCGCCATGCTGCACTATGTGCTGAGCCGATTCGGCGGTTGGATGGATAGCTGGATGGCCATGGTGCCGGGTTGGCTGGATTGGTTGACGTGGCTGATCTGGCCGCTGTTCGTGATCGCCCTGTTAGTGGTGGTGTTCTTCACCTTTACCTTGGTGACTCACCTGATCGCAGCCCCCTTCTATGGCTTGTTGGCCGCCAAGGTAGAAACCCAAGTCACCGGCCGTCCTCCCATCGATGACCGTGGCCTGGTCAGGACCGGCATCGACGCCTTGGGCCGCGAGCTTCTCAAGCTGGTTTATATCCTACCGCGCATGGCGCTGCTGTTCGTGGTGAGTTGGATCCCTGTCGTCAATGTCGTCGCGCCGCTGCTGTGGGCTGCCTTCTCGGCGTGGATGATGGCCATCACCTACCTCGACTATCCCATGGACAACAACAAGGTCAGCTTCGCCGACATGCGGCGCCGGCTGCGCAGTCGCTGGTGGCCGACGCTGACCTACGGCGGCTGGGTAACGCTGGTGACCTGGATACCGCTGGCCAACCTGTTCCTGCTGCCCGGTGCCGTGGCCGGTGCGGTCTTGATGTGGGATAGGCATTATCGCGATTTGACGCTGAAAGCGGTTCAGGCGCGCTGAGCTTCGTTGTGATCGTCGTTGGCCGCGGCCAACCGAGCTGCCGGGAAGATGCAGCGGAACAGCGCACCCTCGCCGGGGCGGGAGTCGATTTCAAGGTGGGCGTCGTGGCGCAGCAGCACATGCTTGACGATGGCCAGGCCCAGACCGGTGCCGCCGGTGGCAGCGCTTCTGCCCTTGTCGACGCGATAGAAGCGTTCGGTGAGGCGCGGGATATGCACTGGGTCGATGCCTTCGCCGTCATCTTCGACCTCGAGGCAGGCTCCCTTTCCCCACGGACGCCAGCGCAGGGTGATATGACACTCCTCGCCAGCGTAGCGCACGGCATTGAACACCAGATTGGAGACGGCGCTGCGCAACTCCTGTTCACTACCCAGCAAGCGTTGCGAGGAATCGAGTTCGACCGCAAACTTCTGTTGGCCGGAGGATAGCGACTCGGCATCACGACGCACTGTCTCGAGCAATTGGTCAACCGCCACTGGGCTGGTGTCCTCGCCGCGTTGGTCGATCTCCAGGCGCGATAGCAGCAGTAGGTCGTTGACCAGGTTCTGCATGCGCGTGGTCTGTTCCTGCATCTGGGCTAGGCCACGGGCGAACCGTGAGGTCAGCCGCTCTTCCCCGCTCTGCTCGAGAAAGTCCCGATAGGTTTCCAGGTAACCGGACAACACCGTCAGTGGCGTTCTGAGTTCGTGGGAGACGTTGGCCACGAAGTCACGGCGCATCTGCTCCAGGCGATGCAGGCGGGTGATGTCGCGGGCCATCAGCAGACGCTCATCATCGCCGTAGAGGGTGATCTGGAATTGCAGGATACGACGCTCGTCGATCGGTGAGGGCAAGGTCAGTGGTTCGCGGTAGTCGCGGGCATTGAAATAGCCGATGAAGCGTGGGTCGCGTAGCAGGTTGGTGATGTGCTGGCCGCGGTCGTGGGCAGCCTGAAGGCCTAGCATGCGCTCGGCGGCGCTGTTCCACCACTCCAGGTCTCCGCGCCGATCGAGCATTACCACGCTATCGCTCATCGCCTCGGAGGATTCCTGAATGCGTTTGAGGGTGGCGCGCAGGCGCTGCTGAGTGAGGCGCTGGCCCTTCTGGTATTTGTAGAGGCGGTCGAACAGCTCGCCCCACACACCTTTGGCGGCTGGCGGCTCATCATGTGGATGACGGGTCAACCAATGGTGGAGGGCGTGCAGTCGTTTCAGGTGCAGCGCCAGATACACGCCCAATCCAAGCGCCAGGCCCCAGCCGCCGGCACCGGTCAGCCAGCCCACTACCAGGCCGGTGAAGGCCAGTCCGGCCAGTTGCCACAGTTCGCGGCTCCAGAGGCGCACGTCAACCCTTGGCGGAGAACCGGTAACCGGTGCCGCGTACGGTCTGGATCAGGTGTTGGTGGGTATCGCCCAGCGCCTTGCGCAGGCGACGAATATGCACATCCACGGTACGCTCCTCGACATAGACATTGCCGCCCCAGACCTGATCGAGCAGCTGACTGCGAGTATAAGCGCGTTCCTGGTGCGTCATGAAGAACTGCAGCAGGCGGTACTCGGTAGGGCCGATCTCCACGGCGTTGCCATGGGCACTGACCCGATGGCTGGCCGGATCCAGCACTAGCCCCTCGACCTCCACGGCTTCCTCGACGCCCCTGGGCGTGGTGCGGCGCAGGACGGCCTTGAGGCGTGCCACCAGCTCGCGCGGCGAGAAAGGCTTGGTGATGTAGTCGTCGGCACCGGCTTCGAGCCCCTGGATCTTGTTGTCCTCCTCACTCTTGGCGGTGAGCAGGATGATCGGCAGCTCGGCGGTGGTCTCGTCTCGCTTGAGGCGCCTGGCCAGCTCGATGCCACTGGTGCCGGGCATCATCCAGTCAAGCAGAATCAGGTCGGGCTGGTGATCGACCACCATGGCGTGAGCCGCCTGGGCGCTGTCGGCTTCCAGCACTCGGTAGTCGGCCATTTCCAGCGCCACGGCGATCATCTCGCGAATGGAGGCTTCGTCATCGACGATCAGCACGGTCTTGGCGGACATGAATAGCCCTCATGAAGGCAATGACGGAGTGGTGACGATTGCAGCATGCTTATATTACAGCACTGTGACAGCCGCTGTTCGACCCTTGTCCTGGTCTAGCTTCCGGGGGATGGCCACAGCGTCAATGCCAGTCCGGCAAAGACCACCAGGCCCGCCCAGTGGTTGTTGAGAAAGGCGCGGAAACAGCGCTCCCGAGAGCGGTCATGGATCAGCCACTGCTGATAGATGAAGATCGCCGCCATGGCGGTAAGCCCCACCCAGTAGAAAGCACCCAGCGCCAGCCGTATACCGACCCAGCCAAGCAGGGCCAGGGTGGCGAGTTGCAGCACGCCGATCATCAGCTTGTCGGCACGCCCGAACAGTACCGCGGTGGACTTGATGCCGATCTGCACGTCATCGTCGCGATCGACCATGGCGTATTGGGTGTCATAGGCCACCGTCCAGGTCACGTTGGCGGCGAACAGCAGCCAGGCTTCCACCGGCAGCTCCTGACGTACCGCACCGAAGGCCATGGGAATCGCCCACGAGAAGGCGGCTCCCAGGAATAGCTGTGGCAGGTGGGTGTAGCGCTTCATGAAGGGGTAGACGAAAGCCAGCGCCACGCCCACGAAGGACAGCATTATCGTGAACAGGTTGGTGAAGCACACCAGCACGAAGGCGCTGGCGACCAGCACGCCGAACAGCACTTTGGCTTCGTGTTCGCTGATACGTCCCGTGGCCAAGGGGCGGTCCTTGGTGCGCTTGACGTGGCCGTCGAAGTGGCGGTCGGCGTAATCGTTGACCACGCAGCCAGCGGCACGCATCAGGTAGACGCCGGCGACGAAGATCAGCAGCAGGTCGCGACTCGGCAGTCCTTCGGCGGCGATCCATAGCGCCCATAGCGTCGGCCACATCAGCAACCAGGTGCCGATCGGGCGGTCGAGGCGCATCAGGTGCAGGAAGTCGGGCAGGCGGGCCAGGCCGCGGGCGCGTAGCGTGTGATCCATTCATATCTCCACTTCGAACAGCCCTATCCTAGCTTGCGGGCAGTGCCAATTCATCCCTCATGGCGTCGAGAAAGAACTCCTGGACCAGTACCGCGAAGCGTCCGTGGCGGAACACCGAGCGCCGCCCCCAGGGACCGGGGGCCGGGTAGAAGGGGGCCTGGTGACGAGTAATTTCGATAGGGCCACGTTCGAGGTCCGGCTGACGAAACAGCCAGCTCCCCAGGGAGTTTTCACCAAGACGGTCCAGGCGCTGGCCGCGCAGCCGTGACAGCGGAGCTACCGAACGGGCCACTACCCACGGACGTTCGGCCACGCACAACGCCACCTCGCGCAGCCAGGCGTGTCGCCCAAGCGGCAAGCCCAGGGCCAGGGCCTCGTCGTGACGAGGGCGCGCGACGCGCTGATCGAGCAGGCACACACGAAAGTCGCGCTGATCGGCGGCAGAGATCAGTCGCGCCGTCAGGGAGTCGCAGGAAGCAACCCAGGCCCACCACGCCGGGCTCATGGCCGGACGGCTGGCCTTGGCGGGTTGCCAGTGGGGGGACCAGGTCGAGGCGGTTGTCGGGCTATCGCGCACCAGGCGTCTCCGCGTCAGGATGGGGGCGCGTAGTGTACCATGAGGGCTCCTTGAGATTGGCTTGCCAGGAGCCCCATGAGCGCACCTCTGACGATACTCGGTACCGGGATGGCCGGTCTCGGACTGGCCCGGCAATTGCGGACCCTTGACTCCGAGCGACCGATCACCCTGATCACCGCGGATAGCGGCGATGACTACTCCAAGCCACTGCTGTCCACTGGTTTCGCCAAGCGTCAACCGCCTGAGCGTCTGGCACAACGCTCGGCGCTGGAGGTGGCGGATCAGTTGGGTGCGGTGGTGCGCACTCATACCCGAGTCACGGCCATCGACCCTGAGTCCCGCACGCTATGGCTCGATCATGAGGCGTTGCCCTACAGCGAACTGGTGATCGCCACTGGCGCAGTACCACAGCCACCGATGACGATTCCCGACGACTTGACGGCGAAGGTCTTCACCATCAACGATCTTGATGACTATCGGGCTTTTTACTACGCTCTGACGCGTCTGAATCGGCCGGCCCGGGTGGCCATTGTCGGCAGTGGGCTGGTGGGTTGCGAATTCTCCAACGATCTTGCCGGCGGTGGTCACCGGGTCAGCGTGATCGCTCCGGAAGCCACGCCTTTGGCGCGTCTGCTGCCCGAATCCTTGGGCCAGGCACTGGCCGATGCCATGCACGAGGGTGGAATCGAGCTGCTGATGGGGCGCACCCTGGCCTCCTTGGAGGATGTTGGAGCCGGTGTCGGCCTGGCCTTGAGTGACGGCCGGACCCTGGAGGCGGATCTGGTGCTGGTCGCCACTGGCCTCAAACCCCGCGTGCAACTCGCTGCCGAAGCCAATATCGAAACCAGCGCGGCCGGTATTCATACCGATCGTTATCTGCGTACCTCGGTGCCAGGGATTCATGCCTTGGGTGACGTGGCCTGCGTGGATGGTGTCAACGCCATGCACGTTCAACCATTGCAGGCATGTGCCAAGGCCCTGGCGGCCACGCTTGCCGGTAACCCAACCCGCGTCCGCTACGGCCCCTGGCCGGTGCTGGTCAAGACGCCGCTGTGCCCGGTGGTGGCCTTGCCGCCGGCCCGGACGCCGGCACGCTGGCGCATCGAGGGGGAAAGCCCGGATCTGACCGCTATGGCCGAGGACGAAGACGGACGTTTGATTGGATTTGCGTTGACAGGCGCCTGTGTCAGGCGGAAAGTCGAACTGGCGCGAGCCGCGCCAGCATTGCTAGTCTAGTGACGTTGTGTCCGGCGCCTGCCTCTGTGACAGCGCTAACAGCGCTAAATGTCATGGGGAGGCTGCCGATAACTCGGAAGGGTGTATCTTCGATAGCGAAGGACATCTTACCTTCAACAACAAGAAGGGCGGCAATCGCCGCCGTGCCATGCCAAACCAGGAGGGCTGTATGCGCAAACCAGAACTCGCCTCGGCGATTGCCGAGCGTGCCGATCTTTCCAAGGACAAAGCCAGCCAGGTGCTCAATGTCATTCTCGACGAGATCACAGGTAGCGTGGCCAAGGGACAGGATGTATCGCTGATCGGTTTCGGCTCTTTCACCGTGCGCGAGCGTGCTGCTCGTACCGGCAAGAACCCCCAGACCGGCCAACCCTTGACCATTCCGGCCAGCAAGACCGTAGCCTTCAAGCCGGGCAAGGCGCTCAAGGACGCCGTGGCCAAGTAGTTACGCCGGTCTCATCGCACCCGCATAGGGGCGCAGCGCTTCCGGCCGCTCGGATGGGTTCGCGCCACGCCACGCCGGCTGTTCTCCCGCAGCCGGCGCACCCATTCCCCACCATGCTCATGCAGGGATTGCCATGAAGCTTCGATTGATGCTGTGGTTACTCGGCCTGTTGCTCAAGCGCGCCCAGCGTCGCAAGCCGGGCTTTCGGGATGCGCTCGCCGAAATGCGTGGTCTGGACTGGGGTATTGCCACCGAGGACCTGGCTATAGCCCGATATTACCGCATGTCACCGAGTGGGATCGAAACCGGTCCCGGCCTGCCGGTGGATCTCGACCTCGAACTGCGTTTCGCCGATGTCGACTCTGCCGTCAAGATCCTGCGACGGCCCACTCAACGTGCCTTCCTCGATGGCATGATGGCGGGCACCGTGCGCCTGGTCGGTGACTCCGGCGATCTGCAGAAACTGCAGAAGCTGCTTCGCCATATCTAGTACCATGTACCACGGTTCCCGAATTGGCCAAACGCCTTTCCATAGAGAGCGACCGTGGATATTCCTCATCAGCGCCTCGTTTATTTTCGGATCGCCGCAGAATCGGGATCGGTGCGGCGGGCTGCGTCGCGCCTCGATATCGCTCCTTCGGCAGTGAGCCGACAGATCGCGCTACTCGAAGAAGCCCTGGGTGCCGTCCTGATCGAGCGTCAGCGACACGGTATCCGACTGACGCCGGTGGGAGAGATGCTGCTGGAGTATTGCGAGCGTCGCGGCGCGCTGGATGAGAGCTTCATCGCCTCTCTTGAAGCTTACCAGCGCCTGGAAACCGGCACGGTGTCACTGGTGGTGGGAGAAGGCTTCGTCAGCGATCTGATCGCTTCGCCGCTGCGTGAATTCACCGAACGCTATTCCGGTATACAGCTCGATATCCACTTGGCGGGCACCACTGGCATCATCGAGGCGATCGTCGAGGATCAGGCGCATATCGGCCTGATGTTTCATGAACGCACCCATCCCCAGCTACGCTTCTGGGCCTCAAGCCCGCAGCCGCTGATGGCGATACTCCCTCCCGACCATCCACTTGCCGCTCAAGCGACACCGCTGACGCTGGAACAGATCAGCGACCAGCCAATGGCCATGTGGGACCCCGGCCACGGGGTGAGGCAGATGGTCGATCAGGCCTTCCAACAGGCGCACCTGCGCCCGCGCCTGGCAATGAATACCAACTCCATGGTGGTGCTTGCACAGTATGTACGCAGCGGCATGGGCATCACTCTGCTGCCGGGCTTTGCCGTGGCGCATGACCTCGATGTTGGCACTCTGGTGGCACGCCCCGTCGACGACCCGTTATTCCAGCGTTCCCAGGCCCATATGGTCACCCGTATCGGGCGCCAACAGCCCAAGGCCAGCGTCCTGCTACTGCGTCATCTGCAGCACTGGATGCAGGCATTCCGCGATGCTGAAGCGCCACGCTTGCCCTGAGCCAGTGTCCGCAGCGTGGCGCTCAGCCGTTCAGCCGACCCCATTGCCATACCCGAACGCCACACTAGCCTCAGGAGCGGTTTCCACCCATACACTTTGCGGTACGCTGTACTCACGCAAGCCGTCCAGACCACTGGAACGACCATAGCCGCTGTCACGGAAACCGCCGAAGGGCGACATCACATTGATGGCCTTGTAGCTATTGATCCAAACCGTGCCGGCACGCAGTCTGGCGGCAACTCGATGTGCCTGGGCGGGGTCCTGGGTCCAAACGGCGCCGGCAAGCCCGAAGCGGGTGTCGTTGGCCAAGCGGATGGCATCGGCTTCATCATCGAAGGCCATTACCACCAGCACCGGACCGAACACTTCTTCTCGGGCGATTTCCATCTCGGGTGTCACGTCCACCAGCACGGTAGGAGCGATGAAATAGCCTTGGGCCTCGTCAGGCAGCCCTGCGGGCCGCCGACCACCGGTCAGAACCCTGGCGCCTGCTGCCACCGCGTCCTCGATCATGCACATGACCCGCTGGTATTGTCGGCGGTTCTGCAGCGGACCCATGCGAGTGGTCTCGTCGTCAGGGAGGCCCACGGCGATCTGCTCTGCGGCGCGGGCCAAGCGAGTGGCCACCTCTTCGAAGGCCCCGCGCTGGACCAGCAGGCGTGAGCCCGCCACACAACTCTGTCCGGCGGCGGCGAAGATCGCCGCTTGGGCACCGGCCACCGCCTCGTCCAGCCGTGCGTCGGCGAACACGATATTGGCCGACTTGCCGCCCAACTCCAGCACGCTGGGAGCCAAGCGCCTGGCTGCGGCCTCCGCAATCAGGTGACCACTTTCCGGCGAGCCGACGAATACTAACTTGCCGATGCCGTCATGGCCTGTCAGTGCCGCGCCGGTGGTGGGCCCTAGGCCGTTGACGATATTGATCAGGCCCTTTGGCAGGCCGCCATTCTCCAGGAGTCTGGCGATCACCACCGAGGAGAATGGTGTTAGCTCCGAGGGCTTGAGTACCACGCCGTTACCGGCGGCGATGGCCGGAGCAAGCTGCCAGGCACAGGTGAACATGGGGGCGTTCCAGGGGGTGATCTGGCCGACCACGCCGTAGGGCACGTAACGTACGTAGTTGAGATGCGAAGTGGGCACCGGGATCACCTCGCCGTGCTGCTTGTCGCACCAGCCGGCATAGTACTCGAACATCTCGCGCACCTTGACCACCTCGGCACGACAGTCGCGGATCGGCTTGCCGGCAACCACGCTCTCGAGCTGAGCAAGCGGCTCTTCGAAGCCCTCGAGGCCGCGCACCGCAGCATTCATGCGCCGGCCGCGCTCGCTGGCGGTCAGCGCCATCCACTCGCCTTGGGCATGCGTCGCGGCGGCGACTGCTTGGTCAAGTAGTGTGGCACCGGCGTCGTGGTAGCGACACAACGTTTCGCCAGTGGCCGGGTTGTCGAGCACGATCTCCTCGCCGGTGCCTGCACACAGGGTGCCACCGATCCAGTTGGACGCGACGATGCCGTCGTCGGTGGTCAGCAACTCGGCGAGAAGCCCTTGCAGTTGCTGTTGAGCCAGGCGATTCAGTGTGGAACTCATTGTGCGACCTCCGCCATGAAGGGGGCGACGATGCGGTTGAAATCCTCGTGGTCGGCGATGGCATCTCCACTTCCTTGCCACTGCGCCACGACCTGTTCGAGAAGTGCCAGTGGCAGGTCCATCGCCTGGGCGGCGTCCCGTGCCAGACGTAGGTCCTTGCGCATCAGTCCCATGGTGAAGCCTGAGTCGAAGTGCCCGGAGAGTACCCACTCGGGGAAGTTGACTTCACTGACCGCGCTGCGCCCCGAGCCGCTGTTGAGACCGGCCAGGCAGGCGGCGGGGTCGACGCCGCCTTTGACAGCCAATGCCACGGCTTCGGCAGTGGTGATCAGGTGTGCCGCACACAGATAGTTGTTGGCCAGTTTCACGGTGTGGCCGCAGCCTGGGCCGCCGACATGGGTATATTTCGACGACATGGCGTCGAGCATTGGTCGCAGCCGCTCGACGGTGGCCGGCTTGCCACCCAGCAGCATGCCCAACTTGCCGGTTGCCGCTCCACGCGGCCCGCCGCTGACCGGCGCATCCAGCCATTCACGGCCTGATGCTTCCACCGTGGCGGCCAGTTCCCGGCTTACCGCGGGGTCTGAGGTCGAAGTATCGACGATCACGCTGCCTTGAGGCGCTATCGTCAGCAGGCCCGGAGTGGTTTCGATCACCTCGCGCACGTGCGCCGAGGTAGGTAGTGAAAGCAGGTATACGTCGCTTGCGCCGAGGGCTTCCGGGGCGACGACAGCCAGCCCTTGATCGGCGAGACGCTTGCGCGCATCGGCACTGACGTCGGTGCCGGTCACGCTGAAGCCGGCACTCCGCAAGGTCAGTGCCATGGCTCCACCCATCTGGCCTAGGCCGATGACGGTGATATGGAAAGACATGTCAGACTCCTTTGAAACGATGGGCAAAGGGTGTCCGGATTCGGGCCCTGAGAGGCCCGAACTCGGCTATTTCCATGATGAAGGTGCTCGTTATGCCTAGCGCAGCAACTTCGCAACCAGCTCGACCCAGTAGCGAGTACCGATCGGCAGCAACTCGTCGCTGAAGTCATAGCGCGGGCTATGCAGCGGTGCGCAGTCATGGCCGTTGCCCAGCCAGATATAGGCGCCTGGTCGTTGTTCGAGGAAGAAGGAGAAGTCCTCGGAGGCCATGCTGGGAGTGGGATTGCGCCGCACCTTGTCGCTGCCTAGCAGGTCGTCGAGCACTTCGGCGCAGTGCTGGGCATGGGGCGGGGTGTTGATGGTCGCCGGATAACAGCGCCGATAGTCCAGCGATGCCTGCAGCCCGTGGAAGCCAGCGAGTGTTTCGACGGCCTGTGTGAAGCGCCGCTCCAGACGAGCCTTGAGTTCCATGTCGAAGCAGCGCAGGGTGCCGCGCAACTCGGCTCGTTCCGGAATGACATTGAAGGTATCGCCGGCATGGAAGCTGGTGATGCTCAACACCGCGGGCTGGTCGGGGGACGTCTCGCGGCTGATCAGCGCCTGCAACTGGGTGACCAGTTGGCAACTGGCCAACAGGGTGTCGGTGCCCAAGTGTGGCATTGCCGCATGGCAACCTTTGCCGGTCAGGGTCAATGAGAAGATGTCGAAGGCCGCCATCACGGCGGTGTCGTGCACCGCCGCTTCCCCCACCGGCAGGCCGGGCCAGTTGTGCAGACCGTAGACGGCATCCACCGGGAAACGCTCGAAGAGGCCCGCCTCGAGCATGCTGCGGGCACCACCCTCGTTCTCTTCCGCCGGCTGGAAGATGAACACTACCCGGCCTCGGAAGTCAGGCTGTCGGGACAGTGCCCAGGCCGCTCCGAGCAGCATCGTGGTATGACCGTCGTGGCCACAGGCATGCATGCGTCCCGGATGGCAGGAGGCGTGGGCGACATCGTTCTCCTCAGTGACGTGCAAAGCGTCAATGTCAGCGCGTAGCCCGATGCTCGGCCCCGAACCCCGGGTACCCTCCAAAACGCCGACCACGCCAGTACCGGCGATACCGGTGGTGACATCCAGCCCCCACTCGCGAAGTAACGTGGTAAGGCGCTCGCTGGTTCGGAACTCCTCGAAGGCGGTTTCCGGGTGGCGATGGAAATCGTGTCGCCACTCGCGCAGGAGTTCATAGGAGGGAAGAGGGATTGATGGCATCTCGGTTCTTCCTACAGCATCAGGTGGGCGACGATGGCCGAGCCAACGAAAGTGCCGGTGAACACCAGTAGCGAGATGATCACCAGTTTCCAGCCGGTCTGCTTGAACATGGTGAACTCGCGGCCGGTCAGTGCCAGGCCGGCGTAGGCGAGCACTGGGGTCACCACGGCCAGAAAGTTCACATGGGTGAGCTGCTCGACGATCCAGCCGTTACCCGGAAAGAACGGTAGCGTCATCAGGATGCTGACCAGCGAGACCCAGGCGACGCTGGGCAGGTAGAAGGGCGCGACACGCCCGATCCCCAGGCCGATCATCACCATGGCGTAGAGGACCATCATGCCCGGCAGTGCCTGAAGCAGAGGTGCGCCGTTGACGATATTGGCGATCCAAGCGGCGGCGCAGACCACGGCCAGCAGCAGGGCGGTCTTGCCGAGTTGGTTTTCGGGGCGCAGTTCCTGCAACTGCTGGTTATCGATGGTGGCGGTATCAGAGGTTTTCATTGCGGGCCTCCTGAAGAGCGGTAGGGCTCAGGCGCTTGTATAGCCATTCGGCAGCGGGCAGGGCGATGAACAGGGAAACATAGAGCCCCGTCGCATAAGTGAGCAGGTTACTGGCACCGGAGAAGGCCAGGAGTTCGTCGCGCATGCCTGGCATTGCCTCGGCCAGGGCGCCGGAACAGGCCGCTACCATGCTGCCGCTTCCCACCCCGCAGGCCATGGCCAGGGCGCGCACGTCGAAGATATCCAGCGATGCCAGATACCCTGCCATCAGCGCGAAGTAGAGGGTGCCGAACATGGTGCCGACCACGTAGACCCCCATGATGCCGATGCCCTCTGGACTGCGCAGGCCGTACTTGTCGGAAATGATGGCGATGTTCGGTTCGCGGGCGATGGAATAGGTGGCACCAATGGTTTCCCGCCCCATACGCAATACCAGCACAGCGAAGGGCAGCGCCAGCAGCATGGTGCCGAGATTGCCCAGTTCCTGCAGGATCAGTGCCGGGCCGGCGGCGATGATCTGCTCGATGGCTGGACCGATGGTAGAGCCGAACTTGGCGATGAAGGGCAGGATAGCGATCAGGATGAGCGGGCCCGCGGCATTGCTGACCGATTCGGGGATGATTCGGTTCATGCCGGAGAACAGGTGAGGATTGAGCAGTACACCGATGATGAAGGCGTAAAACAATGGCAGCAGTAGCAGAGTGCCGGGCCCCATCGGTATACGGAGAATACCGATCCACTCGGCGAGGAGTGACGCCAGTATCACCGTCAGGTGCAGGCGCCAGTTCAATAGCAGCTTGAGATCCATAAGGGTTGTCCTTGTTGTGATATGGGACACCCTGAGTATCGAAAGGAGTCTGTTCTAATGGTAGCCAGTTGGTGTTCACAATTTTGGAACGCACCACTCAAACCTGCCCATACCTTCCCGCTTCCTCGCCGAGCCAGCGACGGATCAGCGGCTCGCTGGCCTCGGGTGCCTCTTCCAGCAAGGCCTTGGCCAGGGGGCTGACCTGCTCGAGCAGGTCGCGGTCGCGTTCCAGGTCAGCGATTTTCATCTGCGCCAGCCCGGTCTGCCGGGTACCTAACACCTCACCGGGGCCACGCAGTTCCAGATCCTTCTCGGCGATGCGGAAGCCATCACTGGTCTCGCGCATCACCGCCAGGCGTTCGCGGGAATGAGCCGACAGAGGGGGGTGATAGAGCAGCACACAGAAGCTTTCGGTGGAGCCGCGCCCCACGCGGCCACGTAACTGGTGCAACTGCGACAGCCCCAGACGTTCGGGGTTTTCTATGATCATCAGACTGGCGTTGGGCACGTCGACGCCGACCTCGATTACCGTGGTGGCGACCAGAAGGTCGAGTTCGCCTTCCTTGAAGGCGCTCATCACTTCGGCTTTCTCGGCGGCCTTCATGCGCCCGTGGACCAGGCCGATGGCGAGTTCCGGCAGTGCCTCGGTCAGGCTGTCGCGGGTTGCCTCGGCGGCTTGGCACTGCAGCGCCTCGGACTCCTCGATCAGGGTACACACCCAATAGGCCTGGCGGCCCGCGGCGCATGCCTGGCGGATGCGGGTGACGACCTCGGGGCGGCGTTCGTCGGGCACGGCGACGGTCTGCACCGGGGTACGGCCGGGGGGAAGTTCGTCGATTACCGAGACATCGAGATCGGCGTAGGCACTCATTGCCAGGGTGCGCGGGATCGGCGTGGCGGTCATCACCAACTGGTGGGGCGTCAGCCCACCGGCCTCTCCCTTCTCGCGCAGTGCCAGGCGCTGGTGAACGCCGAAGCGGTGTTGTTCGTCGACGATCGCCAGGCCCAAGCGCTGGAAGTGCACGTCGCCCTGGAACAGCGCATGAGTGCCGACCACCATCTGCGCACGGCCATCGAGAATTGCGGCCTTGGTATCGAGACGTGGCTTGCCCTTGAGCTTGCCGGCCAGCCAAGCGACTTCGATGCCGAGCGGCGCCAGCCAGTCGCGGAAGGTGCGGTAATGCTGTTCGGCGAGGATCTCGGTGGGTGCCATCATCGCCGCCTGGCAGCCGCCGGCGATCGCCTGCAGCGCAGCCATCGCCGCCACTACTGTCTTGCCCGAGCCAACGTCACCCTGCACCAAACGCAACATGGGGACTGGCCGCTCGAGGTCATGAGCGATCTCGTCGAGCACGCGGCGTTGGGCGCCGGTCAGAGCGAACGGCAACTGGGCCACGAAACGCGCCTGCAGGCCGCGACCGGAGGGCAGCGTGGGCGCACCGTCGGCTTGAATACGCAGTCGTACCTGGCGCAGGCTGAGCTGGTGGGCCAGCAGTTCCTCCAGGGCCAGGCGGCGCTGGGCAGGGTGCCGTCCGTCGGCCAGGCACGCCAGGTCGGCATCCGGCGGCGGTTCGTGCAGGTAGTGAAGCGAGGTGTGCAGTTCGGGAAGGCGAAAGCGTTCGCGCAGGGCCTTGGGAATCCAGTCGGGCAGTGACTGGGGCGTAGCATCGAGCAGTTTCAGGGCTTGGGCGATCAAGCCGCGCAGGCGCGGCTGGTTTAGTCCCTCGGTGGTCGGGTAGATGGGCGTCAGGTGATCTTCAACCGGGGTGTCGCCGGCCTTGAGCAGACGATACTCGGGATGATATAGCTCGAGGCCGGTGGCGCCGGCTCGGGCTTCACCGAAGCAGCGCACCCGGGTTCCCGGCTGAAACTGTTGCTGCTGGGCCGGCGAAAAGTGGAAAAAGCGCAAGCTAAGGATGCCCGACCCGTCCTTGAGTCGCACCAGCAGGCTGCGACGTCGCCCGCGTACCACGTCGCTGGCCGCGACCTCGCCCTCGACCACCGCCTCGTGCCCGGCGCGCAGGGTGGCGATCGGCGTGATGCGCGTGCGATCCTGATAGCGCAGCGGCAGGTGGAAGAGCAGGTCGGCGACGCTCTCGACACGCAGCCGGGCCAGCTTGGCGGCCAGTGCCTCGCCGACCCCGGACAGCGTCGTGACCGGTTGCATCAGATCGTTCATGCCGGCTCGGGTTGCTGGAGGCGGCGGCATTGGATGATGGCGTTGGTCAGGGCATCGATGGCCTTGGGTCGAGGGAAACTGGCCCGCCAGGCGATGGCCACGGTGCGTGAAGGCGCTTCCGGTGTGAAGGGACGACTTTCCAACACTCCGGCCTCATAATGGCCGGTACCGATCGCCGAGAGGGGCAGTACGGTCACGCCCAGCTTGGAGGCGACCATGTGGCGAATGGTCTCCAGCGAGCCGCCCTCGGCAGTCAGGGTATTGTTGGGACTGTTGAGCTGTGCGCTGATCGCCGGGCAGGCCTCGAGGATCTGGTCGCGGAAGCAGTGCCCCTCGCCAAGCAGCAACAGGCGCTCCTTGAGCAGGTCCTCCTTGTCGATGGTGGCCTTGGCCGCCCATGGGTGGCCGGCTGGCATCAGCACCTCGAAGGGCTCTTCGTACAGCGCCTTGGTCAGTACATCGGTCTCGGTGAAGGGCAGGGCGACGATGATCGCGTCCAACTCGCCGCTGCGGAGCTTGCGGCGCAGGTTGGCGGTGAAGCCTTCCTCGATGTACAGCGGCATCTGCGGCGCAGTGCGCGCCAGTTCCGGCACCAGGTGCGGGAACAGGTAGGGGCCGATGGTGTAGATGGCACCGATGCGCAGGGGGCTGGTGAGCTGGTCCTTGCCGGCATTGGCCAGTTCCTTGATCACGCTGCTCTGCTCCAGCACGCGTTGGGCCTGCTCGACGATCTGTTCACCCAGCGGGGTGACCTGTACCGTAGACTTGGAACGCTCGAACAGGGCTACGCCGAGTTCTTCCTCGAGCTTCTTGACGGCCACCGACAGGGTAGGCTGCGACACGAAGCAACGCTCGGCGGCACGGCCGAAGTGGCGCTCCTGAGCCAAGGTTACGATGTAGCGGAGTTCTGTTAGAGTCATGGTGGTGCCTTCGCGGCATCCTCTTGAATCGATGGACAGGGGTTTCCGATAGGGACTTTTTATCAAGGGGCGGAGGAAAGGTGAAGACAACGACTCTGATTATTGGTTGTGGTGATATAGGCATGACGTTGGGGCGACAGTTGCAGGAAGCCGGTCACCGGGTCCTGGGAGCGCGTCGCAAGCCACAGGCGCTCGAGGGAAGCGGCATCGAGTCAGTAGCGCTGGATGTCAACGACAGCGGCGCGCTGGCCACATTGCCCGATGCCGATATCGTGGTTTATGTGGTGAGTGCCGATCGCTTCGAGGAAAGCGCCTATCAGGCGGCTTATCCGGCGGGGCTCGAATCCGTACTGACCGAGTATGGCCGGCGTGACGCTCCGCCCAAGCGGATTTTCTTCGTTTCCTCGACCAGCGTCTATGCCCAGCAGGACGGTGAGCACGTCGACGAGGCGAGCCCCATCGAGCCACACGGCTTTTCCGGGCAGTTGATGCATGCGGCTGAGCAACTCCTGTTCGGGCATGAGTTACCCGGCACCGTGGTGCGCTTTTCCGGCATCTATGGACCGGGGCGCGATCGCTTGATTCGGCAGGTCAGCGAGGGCCGTATCGCGCCTGCAGCGCCGCCGATGTATACCAACCGTATCCACCGTGACGACTGTGCCGGGGTGCTGGCCCATCTCATCGACCTGACGCTCGGCGGGAAGGACATCGATGAGCTGTATTTGGCCACTGATTGCGAACCGGCTCCATTGCACGAGGTCATGACCTGGCTGGCCGGGAAGCTCAAGGTGGAAGCCACCGAAATCATCCAGTCGCCGTTAAAGCGTCGCTCCAGCAAGCGTTGTGACAATACCCGGTTGCTCGAGTCCGGTTATCGTTTCCGCTTTCCTTCCTACCGCGAGGGCTACGCCCAGGTGCTCGAGGAGGGTGGCTTCCTGGAAAACATCAAGGCCTAGCCTTGGCTACAAAGGCAGGCGATAGCTCAATGCATACACCTCGAAGCCATCGTTGGGGTGATCAAGTCCGCCATTGGAGTAGTGGGTCACGCTGGCCATGATGTCTCCCTGGGCCAGCGGCATGCCCAGCGCCAGGCGATCCTCGAACTGAAAGGCTGTGGAGAGCCGTCGCGATTCTATCCGGGTGTCGAAGAACACGCTGGCGCCGATTCCGCCTTCCAGGAAAGCGCCGGTTTCGCCAGCAAAGGTATAGCGAAAGGCCGGAGTGATCAGCCAGGCGACATCGCCATCGTCGGTGCCAGTGGATAGCAGCAGGGCGCCCGTGGCGAGGCGCAGGCTGAGCTGCGGATGCCAATGCGAGAGGTCGAACTCGCGATCGAGCTCGACCTTGAGTGCCGCATCGCTTTCGCTGGTGATGCCTGCGGCAAGGTAGAGGTCCGCTTTCGCATGAGGTATGGCCAGCAAGGTAGTGGCCAACCACGTGGCTACAACAGCCAGGGGCTTCCTTGTCATCGCGACTCCTCAGGCGGTCGTCGTGTGGGCCAGGGAGTCGTAGCGGCGTCCCCGGCCATCGGCGACGGAGTGTATCAGTACCAGCTTATTATAATGCCAGTCTAGGTTCACCGCGGGGAGTTTGTCCCACCTCGGCCGTCGCGCCTTGCGCAGCAGGGTGACATGCGGCAGGAAAGGGCGTGATGGTGGTGTAAAGCCGTAGTCGGTCAGTGCCTGCCACAGCCGGGCCTGCACGGCATCGAGCGCTGGAACGGGCGCCTCGCTGCCTAACCACAAGATGCCACCGCGCCGGAAGTGACCGAAGCGATCCAGCGTCCACTGTCCGGCTGGACAATGGAACCCTCTAGTCATATCGGCCAGTTCCGATGCCTGCGCAGGCGACACCTCGCCGAGAAAGGCCAGGGTCAGATGGATGGCTTCGTCGCGTGGACGGCGCCCGCCACAAGAACCCTGGACCTGCCGGGCCAGGGCCACCAGTTCATGGCGCAGTGCGTCGTCGGGCCACAGAGCGAAGAACAGCCGCATGGCCACACCTCACTTCAGAAATCGGCGAGCGCAGCAATGAATCAGCCTTTCCTCAGTCACCGATGACCATGATCGCTTCCGCCTCAACCTGGCTCCCCTTGGGCAGCGCCTTGACGCCGACCGCGGCACGTGCCGGGAAGGGCGCGGAGAAGAACTCTTCCATCACCCGGTTGACGATGGCGAAGTTGTCGAGCTCGACCAGGTAGAGGTTGATCTTGACGATGTCGGTAAGCGAGCCGGCAGCTTCCTCGCAGACCGCCTTGAGGTTGGAAAAGACTTGGCGGGCCTGGGCCTCGAAGTCGTCGGAAACCAGTTCCATGGTCGCTGGATCGAGCGGGATCTGGCCGGACATGTAGACGGTGTTGCCGGCCTTGATGGCTTGTGAATAAGGGCCGATGGCGGCGGGTGCCTTGTCGGTGTTGATGACAGCCTTGTTGCTCATGGCTTGCTCCTCGGTAGTGCTGTGACGCTGTGGTTGCAATAAAAAACGATCGCCTGCCGCGCCAGGCACGGCTATGCGATCGTCGAGGTTCAGTTTCGGACGCGCGAGATCTTGCCTACGTGAGGCAGGTTGCGAATCCGCTTGATGATTCGTGCCAGGTGCACGCGATCACGCACGGCGATCGTCAGGTTGACGATCGATAGCCGGGCGTCACGTTCCTCGATGCCGATACGTTCGATGTTGGCATCGGCATCGGTGACCAGGCTGGCCAGTTCAGCGACCAGGCCACGACGGCTCTCCATCTCGATGCGCATGGCCACCGGGAAATCATTCTGGATCTGCTGTGACCACTCCAGGGCGAATAGCTTCTCCGGGTCGCTGCGGAGCTCGTCGAGATTGCGGCACTCGGCGCGATGCACGACGATGCCCTTGCCTACCGACAAATGACCGATCACCGGGTCTCCCGGTAGTGGGTGACAGCAGCGCGCGAAATTGATCACCATACCTTCGGCACCGCTTATCACGATCGGACTGCCCTGTCCGCTGGTGTGCGATCGCTCCGTCGCAGCGCTGGCCGTATCGGGCAGGGCGTCTATCAACCGGCGGGCGATGGCATGGGCCAGACGCGTGCCCAGACCGATGGACTCCAGCAGCTCGTCCTCATTCTTGAGCCCCATTTCCTGGAGCAGGCTGGGCAGGTGATCCTTGGGTAGTTCCTCGAGGCTGGTGTCGAAGTCGGCCAGCGCCTTGTTGAGTAACCGCCGGCCGAGCTGTACCGACTCGGTATGCTGCTGGTGCTTCAAGGCATGGCGAATCGCCGAGCGTGCCTTGGCGGTGACCACGAACGACAGCCAGGTGGTATTGGGTCGCGCTCCCGGGGCAGTGATGATCTCCAGGGTCTGGCCGCTTTCCAGGCGGGTCGAAAGTGGTGCCAGATGGCGGTCGATGCGGCACGCGATGCAGCTATTGCCGATATCGGTGTGCACGCTGTAGGCGAAGTCGATCACTGTGGCGCCTTGCGGCAGCTCCATGATGTCGCCCTTGGGCGTGAACACGTAGATGTCGTCGGGGAACAGGTCGTTCTTGACGTGTTCGATGAACTCCAGCGGGTTACCGGCGTGGCGCTGCATCTCGAGCAGGCCGCGCACCCACTCCCGGGCTCTGGCGTGGCTGCCGATGGCAATCGGCCGTGCGGTCTGGCCAGCCTTATAGAGCCAGTGGGCGGCGATGCCGTTGTTGGCCATGGCTTCCATCTCGCGAGTGCGGATCTGCACCTCGATGGGCATGCCACTCGAGCCGAACAGGGTAGTATGCAGGCTCTGGTAGCCGTTGGCCTTGGGGATGGCGATGTAATCCTTGAAGCGGCCGGGAACCGGCTTGTAGAGGTTGTGCACCGCGCCGAGGATGCGATAACAGCTATCGACGTCATCGGTGATGATGCGGAAGCCGAACACGTCCATGATCTCGGCGAACGACTTGCGCTGGTCGCGCATCTTGCGATAGATCGACAGCAGATGTTTCTGGCGGCCGATCACGGTTCCCGGCAGGCCGTCGTCGTCAAGGCATCTCTGCAGACTGTTCTGGACCTGACGAATGGTCGAGCGGCGGTGGCCTCGAGCCTTGCTGACGGCACGTTTGATACGTTCGGCGCGCATCGGGTGCAGGGCCTGGAAGGAGAGGTCTTCGAGTTCGACGCGGATGGTGTTGATGCCCAACCGGCTGGCGATGCGCGCATAGATTTCCAGCGTCTCGCGGGCGATGCGGCGTTTCTTCTCCGGGCGCAGCGCGCCTAGGGTGCGCATGTTGTGCAGGCGGTCGGCGAGTTTGACGATGATTACGCGGATGTCCTTGGACATCGCCAGTACCATCTTCTGGAAATTCTCGGCCTGGGCGACCGCCTTGTCTTCGAAGGTGATCTGGGTCAGTTTGGAGACGCCGTCGACCAGTTCCGCCACCGGCTCGCCGAACTGGACGGCCAAGGCCTCCTTCGACACCCCCGTATCCTCGATCACGTCGTGCAGCATGGCCGCCATCAGGCTCTGATGGTCCATGTGCATGTTGGCGAGGATATTGGCCACCGCCAGGGGATGGGTCACATAAGGCTCACCAGAGCGCCGGCGCTGACCATCGTGGGCCTGCTCAGCATAATAGAAGGCACGCTTGACCTGCTGGATCTCATCCGGTGGGAGGTAGCCGCCAAGGCGGTCGGCCAGGTCATCGATGGTAAACATGAAGCGCGCCTATACCTGAATGACGACCGTCACTCCTCTCCCATCTCGGGTTCGCGGCGGGGCCGCACCGGAGCTTCGATCGGCTCGTCCAGCACATTCTCGTTGATCTTGCCGGCGGCGATCTCACGGAGTGCCATGACGGTAGGTTTGTCGTTCTCCCACGGCAGCAGGGCATCGCGGGAACCGCGGGCAAGCTGACGGGCGCGCTGGGTGGAAATCATCACCAGCTTGAAACGATTTTCGACGTGATCCAGACAATCTTCAACGGTGACTCGCGCCATGAACGGTATCCTGCTATTGCGGTTGAATGCGTGTAACGCATGTGGTTGAAACGCTTGGGGGGATAAATCAGTCTACTCGACCCCTTCACTGCGTGACAAGAGTGCCTCGATCAGTGAGCCGTGGCGCTCGCGCACGCGTTCCAGGCGAGAGCGGCTGGCCCGCACCAGACCTTCCAGCTCGGCCAGCGCCGTGGCGAAGTCGTCGTTGATGATCACGTGGCGATATTCATCGAAATGCGACATCTCACTGATCGCATCGCGCATGCGACGTTCGATCACGGTGTCGTCGTCGGTACCGCGGCTGGCCAGCCGCTCTCGCAGCGTGGCACGCGAGGGCGGCAGGATAAAGATCGATTCCGCCTCCGGGACCTGGGCGCGGACCTGTCGCGCGCCCTGCCAGTCGATCTCCAGGATCACATCGGTGCCCGCGGCGAGCAGTGCCTGCACCGCCGGGCGCGAGGTTCCGTAGTAGTTGTCGAATACCCGGGCGTGCTCGAAGAAGTCACCGCGCTCGATCATGCGCTCGAAGGCGGAAACGTCGACGAAATGATAGTTCACGCCATCGGCCTCGCCATCGCGCTGGGGGCGAGTGGTGTGCGACACCGAGACCTGGATGCCGTCGAGGCGCTCGAGCAGGGCCCGCACCAGGCTGGTCTTGCCAGCGCCGGACGGCGCGGAAACGATGAAAAGAGTACCGTGGGACATGATCATGTGTCCGGTTGAGCCGCTTCGAGGGAAAACGCGCATTATCGCACATTGCTCTGCGGTATCCACACTGTCGCCGTTGTACCCGGTTCAGCAAGCAGGTCGGCTTAATGTCCAAGCTGCTGGCGGACCATTTCCTCCGCGAGCAGCTCCAGCGCGTATTGGGCCGCCACCGAGTTGCCGTTTTCATCAAGGGCCGGCGACCAGGCGCAAACCGACAGTTTGCCGGGCACGATGGCAACGATACCGCCGCCGACGCCGCTCTTGGCCGGTAGCCCCACGCGATAGGCAAAGTCCCCCGCTGCATCGTACATGCCGCAGGTGAACATGATCGAGTTGATCTTTCGCGCCAAATCGGGGGCGATGAACGGCTCGCCCATGGCCTGGGCATGCCCGTCAGCGGCCAGATAGTTCAGCGCAACGGCCAGGTCGACACAGCTCATGGCCAACGAGCAGCAGGAAAAATAGGAGTGCAGTACCTGGTCGACGTCATTGTCGATGTTGCCGAACGATTTCATCAGGTAGGCCATGGCGGCGTTGCGGGAACGGTGCTGCCATTCCGATTCCTGGACGCGTGCGTCGATCAGGATCGACTCGTTGCCGGACAGCTTTCTGGCAACATCCCGTAGATGTTTCGACGGCGTGGCGAAGGCACTGACCAAACGGTCTGCCACCACGATGGCGCCGGCATTGATGAAGGGGTTGCGAGGCTTGCCTCGTTCCGCTTCGAGCTGCGTCAGGGAATTGAACGGCATTCCCGATGGGTTGAGACCCACGCGCTCCCACAATTCGTTTCCATAAACTCGTAACGACAGGGTCAGCAGGAACACTTTCGAGATGCTTTGTATCGAGAATGGCTCCTGTGCATCACCCGCAGCGTATACCTCTCCCTCATTGGTACAGATCGCGATGCCGAACTTGTTGGCATCCTGCTCCGCCAGTGCCGGTATATAGTCGGCGACGCGCCCTGTTCCGAGCTTCGTTCTGGCCCGCTCGTTTATGTCTTCCACCCACTCCTGTATCTTCACCATGAGTTCAGGTACCCGGTTTTCAGGCGTGCTTTCGCAAGTTGCAAGCGACAAGGGGAGGCCGGCCCGGAGCGACAGGGTCGCTTCCGGGCCGGACGAATCGCGGATTGCTACATGTCCGCTTAGCTGGAGGGAGGTGTGGCCACTTGAGGCCGTCGTACCCGTTGCAGGTCCTCAGGCTCGATATCCCAGGCGGCCGGATCGACGTTCAAGTCGGAAAACTTGCTGGCATCGAAGATCGGTTGCTCGATACCCGCCTTGATCTGGTCGTCGAAGTCACGCATGAAACGCAGCCCCGGTTTGATCAGCATGATCAGGGCAATCAGGTTGGCCAGCGCCAGGAAGCCCATGGTCACATCGGCAAAGGCGAACACGGTACCCAGGTCGGTGATCGCCCCCCAGGAACACAGGCCGATGACGGCGATCCGGAAGACGTTGAACAACGTCTTGTTCTGGTCGCTTAAGAAGTTGATGCTGTTTTCCCCGAGATAGTAGTTGTAGAGGATGGTGCTGAAGCCGAACAGCAGCAGCGCGATACTGACGAAGCTACGCCCCCATTCCCCGACATGATCGGCCAATGAGGCTTGGGTCAGGGCGACGCCACCGATATCGGCGACGGCAGCCGGGTCGTAGACGCCACTGAGCAGGATGGTGAAAGCGGTGGCGGAACAGATGATCAGCGTGTCGATGAACACCGAGAATGCCTGGACGATGCCCTGGTTGGCCGGGTGTGGCACATAGGCGACCGCCGCAACGTTCGGGGCGCTGCCAAGGCCTGCTTCGTTGGAGAACAGGCCGCGTTTGACCCCCATGAGGATGGCTGCGCCGATACCGCCGCCAACCGCTTGCTCGAGACCGAAAGCGCTGTTGACGATCAGCAGGATCGCATCGGGAATCCGGGTAAGGTTCATGCTCAGTACCACGATGGCAATCAGCAGATAGCCGACCGCCATTACCGGCACCAGCACTTCCGCCACCCGCGCGATCCGCTTGACGCCACCGAAGATGATCAAACCTACGACCACGGCCATGGCGATGCCGGTGTAAACGACCGGTATGCCGAAGGCGTCATCGACGGAAGTCGCGACGGCGTAGGATTGCAGGGCAGTGAAACCGAAGCCGAAGGTGACCAGCAGCAGCACCGAATAGAGGCCTGCCAGCCATTTCCATTGGCTGCCGAGTCCGCGGGCAATGTAATACGCCGGGCCACCACGATACGTGCCGTCGGGCTGTGTCGTCTTGTAGGCCTGGGCGAGGGTACATTCGAGATAGCTGGTGGCCATCCCCATCAGGCCAACCAACCACATCCAGAAGATGGCTCCCGGGCCGCCTAGCGTGATCGCTACCGCGACGCCGGCGATATTGCCGCCACCGACGCGACCGGCCACCGACAGCAGCAAGGCCTGGAAAGAGCTCAGATGGCCGTGCTTGTCCCGCTTGAATGCCTGGCTGGCACTCAGGATCCGGAACATGCGGCCGAAATAACGAAACTGAACGAAGCGGGAACATACCGTGAAGCCGATGCCGACGGCGATCAGCAGTACGATCAGCACCTTGCCCCAGAGAAGATCGTTGATGATATCCAGCATTATGCATTCCCCTCCATGGTTGTCGTGGGAATGGAAAGCGATGCAGCCCGTGCCGTAGCTGCGGTCGTCATTGTTCTTGGCATGATGGGTGAAACCTCTTGCTTGCGTTTATCGAAGCTAGGGAAACACTGATTTATTGCTGCGCTTGATATCCTGACCGTCGGCGATCCTCGAAAGCCTCATTTACACCCACGTAAACTCCGGTTCCTGCGGTTCGGCGTCGGCCAGCCTCTCATCGCTCGCGACATAAATCAGCGGTTTCCCCTGGCTCACTGTTGCGAGCCCGGATCATAGGGAGCAAGGTGCATGCCAGCCTTGGTCGTCTCGGCTAACTGATTGTTATATCTGGAGTATTCAACAAGAGGCGGTGAACGGCCCAAGAGGAAGGGGTATAACCAAGGGTGGTTGGCGAAGGTGTGAATTCATGAAAAATTCTTTTTATACAAAGGGTTGCATTACCTATAACCATGGTTATGGGTATTGCCATGGTTATAGGGGTTCAGCGCTTCCCTAGGCACGCATCTTCTTCAATCGCTTGCTCAGCGCCGGCTGCGAAATACCCAGTAAGCGTGACGCGATGGATTGGTTGCCTTCGGCACGCCGCATCGCTTCCTGAACCAACAGGTCGGCGACCTCGTCCAGCGTCGGCAGGGGCTCGTCGGAGGCGAACACGTCTCGCTCGGCGGCACGGTCCAAGGGGGTGTCCTGGCATGCCTGCTGGATGGCGCGCTTGAACACATCCATGGAAAGCGTCCTGGATTTATGCACGCTCATGGCATCGAAAACCATGGCGCGCAGTTCGCGCACATTGCCGGGAAAGTCGTAATTGGTGAGCAACACCGGCAGCTCAGGAGGGTACGTCGGTTTGCTCTTGCCGAGTTCTTCGGCTGCTTCGGCGAGGAAGTACTCCAGCAGCAACGGGATGTCCTGTTTACGCTGCCGCAGAGGTGGAATATGGACCTGGTGCGTGCGTAGTCGGTAGTAGAGATCCTTGCGGAATTCCCCAGCCATCTGCTTCTCGCCCAGATCCTGGTGGGTCGCGACCACGACCCGCGCTCGCATGCGCTTGGGTCGATCGCTGCCGAGTGGATAGTATTCTCCTTCCTGCAGCAGACGCAGCAATTTCACTTGAGACGCCATGCTGAGGTCACCGATCTCGTCGAGAAAGAGAGTACCTTCCGCGGCCTGTTCGATCATGCCGGCTCGCGCCTGGTCGGCGCCGGTGAACGCCCCACGTTGATGGCCAAACAGCGTATCGGCAAAGACGTTATCATCCAGCCCCGCCACATTGACGCACACCAGTGGTCCTGAGCGGTCGCTCAGGGTATGGGCCGCACGGGCGATCAATTCCTTTCCCACACCACTTTCCCCGGTTATCAGAATCGGCTGGCTGGTCAGGGCCACCGATTCCAGATACTGGAAAACCGAACGCATGCCCTTGTCGCCGGTGACGATGTGGGCGAAGGCCTCGGGATGCTCCAGGGTGTCGTTGAGGAAGCGCTTGCGCAGTTCCTGGTTCTCTTGCCTTAGCTCCTGCAGGCGGATGGCCCGCTTGATGCCCTCGATCAGCCGGCTTTCCTCGTCGGTCTTGACGAAATAGTCGAAGGCGCCCAGCTTGATGCAGTTGACGGCGGTTTCCACCTGGTTCAGGCCGCTGATCACGATGACGCCCATGTCCGGATGTTCCTCGACGATCTGCGTCAGAAGCCGCTCGCCCGACAAATGGGGCATGGTGAGGTCGAGGGTCACCAGGCCGATGTTTTCTCGCGCCAATGTCTCCATCACTTCGCGGCTATCCTGGCAGCGGTGTATGTGGGTGATCCCCCCGGAGCGCTCCAGGGCAATGCTCAGGCTGCGTAGGAAAGAGGGCTCGTCGTCGACGAGCAACAGGCCGAATGAGGGGTACAGGTTTTTCGTCATCGGGCGCTTCACCCACCTACTGTCCGGAAGTTCGTGGTTTGTCGCGGCGTGATCGTGCGCTGTCGTCGTTCAGCTCGAAGCTGGGCGCAATGATCTCCCATCGGGTGTCGGTTCCGCCGATACCGGTAAGGCAAGAGTAACGGTCGTGCCCTCGCCGGGCCTGGAGTCGAACTCCAGGCTGCCGTGGTGCTCGCGAACGATCCCGGCGGATACCGATAGGCCCAAGCCGGTGCCGCCACACTCGCGCCTGGTGGTGAAGAAAGGATCCGTCAGCAGGTTGATCGACTCGGGGTCGATACCCTTACCCTGGTCGCGGATTTCCAGTATCACCCGGCCCCTTGCGTGATCATAACGTGTCGTCAGGATGATGCCCTGGTCCATGCTTTCCAAGGCCTGGCAGGCGTTAAGCACCAGGTTGATCACCACCTGTTCGATACGTTGAGCGTTGCCTTTAAGGGGAGGCAGGTTTGCGCCGTAATGCGTCTCGAATCGACAGGTGGCCTTGCGAATCGAATTGTCGACCAGGCGTACGGCGGTGATCACCACGTCGTTGAGGTCCAGGGTTTCGCCCAGGTCGGTGTTTCCCTGTCGCGCGAAATCCTTGAGGTCGCCAACGATACGTTTGATGCGCTGGGTGCCATCCAGCATCTCGTCGAGCATGAGAGGAATCTCATCGCGCATCCGGGAGTACGCCAGGCCGCCCAGCGTGAAATCCCCGTGAACGCGGTAATGCTCTTCGAGAATGGGCTGGGCGTCGGCATAGGCGTCGCGCAACACCGGCAGGTTCAGCAGCAGCAGGCTGCTGGGGTTGTTGATTTCGTGAGCCACGCCGGAAACCAGAATGCCAAGGGAGGTCATCTTGTCGGCCTGGATCAGTTGCTGCTGATGCAGCCGCAGCTCCTCGGTGCGGCTTGCCACTTGCCGCTTGAGCATCCGGTTCCAGACCACGATACCGCCCAGGATCAGCAGCAGAACCCCGGAGACTGCAGCACCTACCTGGCCGATCTTCTTCCAGGGAATGCCGTCCGAGCTTTCCAGGGGGCCCAGCCACTTGTCGTAGATCGCCTGGTGTCGACCGGTGTTCTTCAGGATGGCAAGCCCTTCGCTGAACTGGGCGAGCAGGTTCGAATCGCCTTTTTGCACCGCGTAGCCGTAGCGCAGCGAAAAAGGCTTCGCTATCGGCACGATATTGGTCAGCCCCAATTCACGGCTCAGGTAGAGTGCCGGCAGGTTGGCCACCATGGCGTAGTCGTGTTGGCCCGAAGCCAGCGCCCGAAGCGCATCGGCGTGGGTATCCACGGTGATCACCCTGGCCTCGACATCATGCTCGATCAGGTAGTCGTGCATGATGTCGCCGCGCTGGACGATCACTTCCTTGCCTCTCAAGCCCTCTACATCGACCACCGGGTCGCTGCGGCGAGCGAAAATCGATTGATGCACGATGGCGTGAGGCGGGGCGAAGTCGAATTGCTCGGCACGGGCTTCGGAGTAGGACATGCCCTGGAGCGCGTCGATCTCGCCACTTTCCAGCCGCTCGCGCATGTCGCCCCATCTGCCCAGCTCGATCCGTACATCGATCCCCATCACCTCGGCGATGGCCCGGGTCAGCTCCACGTTGTAGCCGGCAGGCTGACCATCCTCGTCGAGAAACTCGTAAGGCGGATGGTAGTGATCCCCGCCGACGACGATGGTGCGGTCACTCCTATCTCCCTCGGCGGAGGAAGACTCCTGTCCCCAGCCCGGCACAGGCGCGAGGGCGAAACAGATAGCCATCGCGATCAGCCGTGCCAGCCTCGGAATGGCTTGGGTCGTCTTGTGCGGTGGCACAGCCCGACTCGCTGTCATGCGTGGTGTCACTCGATATTCTGGATCTGCTCGCGCATCTGCTCGATCAACACCTTGAGCTCCACCGCGCAACGGGTGGACTCGGCGACCACGGCCTTGGACGACAGGGTGTTGGCCTCGCGGTTGAGTTCCTGCATGAGGAAGTCGAGGCGCCGGCCGACCGGCCCTTTCTGCTTGAGCTGACGTTCGACCTCGTTGACGTGAGTCTCGAGGCGATCGAGCTCTTCGTCGACGTCGGCCTTTTGGGCGAGTAACGTGAGTTCGGCTTCCAGACGTTGGGGGTCGAGTTCGGCCCGCACCTGCTCGAGACGCTCGAGGAGCTGAGCGCGCTGACGCTCGAGGATTCCCGGCAGCAGCTCGCGCACGGCGTTGACCTGCTCGCGTACACCGTTCAAGCGAAGCTCGATCAAGGCGGCGAGTTGCTCTCCCTCACGGGCACGTGCGGCGATCAAGTCGCCCAGCGCTGCCTCGAACAGCTCCAGGGCCGCGGCCTTGACCGTCTCCAAGTCAATGCCTTGAGCGTAGAGTATGCCGGGGTGTTCGAGCATTGCCAGGGCGTCGGGCATCGCCACACCGGGCAGTTCGCTGCGCACGTCCACCAGGGCACGGGCCAGCTCAGCGAGTCGCTCGCGGTTGACCGCCAGGTTCTCGCCGACAGCGGAAGGCTCGAAGCGCAGGGTGCACTCCACCTTGCCACGCGCCAGCTTGCCCCGCAGGGCGTCGCGATAGGTGGGTTCCAGATCGCGCAGGGTCTCGGGCAGACGGAAATTCAAGTCGAGATAGCGCTGATTCACCGAACGCAGCTCGAGGTGCAGGCTGCCCCAGTCGGCTTCACGGCTGTGGCGGGCGAAAGCGGTCATGCTGTGAACCATGCTGACTCCTGATACTACGCGGCCATGTTATCGAGAACTCAATAGTGTAACCGATAAGCGTGTAGAATAGCGCTCCATGCCGGACGATTCGCGCCGGCGAATAACCGCCAACAGAATTCAAGAGAGTCTTCGAGAACGCCTATGCGCCCCAGTGGACGACAGCCCGACCAACCCCGTGAAATCACCCTGACCCGCGAGTACACCCGCCATGCCGAAGGCTCGGTACTGGTCGAATTCGGCGATACCCGGGTGTTGTGCAATGCCAGCGTCGAGGCCGGGGTGCCGCGCTGGCTGCGCGGCAAGAATCAGGGCTGGGTGACCGCCGAATACGGCATGCTGCCGCGTGCCACACATACTCGTGGCGGCCGCGAGGCGGCACGTGGCAAGCAAGGTGGCCGCACCCTGGAAATCCAGCGTCTGATCGGTCGTTCGCTGCGTGCGGCGGTCAACCTCAAGCGACTGGGCGAATTCACCATCACCGTCGACTGCGACGTGATCCAGGCCGATGGTGGCACGCGTACCGCCTCGATCACCGGCGGCTGCGTGGCGTTGGTCGACGCCATCCGCCACCTGCAGCGCAAGAAGCTGATCCAGCAGGATCCTTTCAAGCAACTGGTCAGTTCAGTGTCGGTGGGTATCTTTCAGGGCACGCCGGTGGTCGACCTCGATTACCCCGAGGATAGCGGTGCCGATACCGACATGAACGTGGTGATGACCGAGAGCGGTGGCTTGATCGAGGTCCAGGGCACCGCCGAGGCCGGCAGCTTCACGCGTGCCGAACTCGATGCCATGCTCGACCTGGCCGAAGGCGCTGGACGTCAGCTCTTCGCCCACCAGCGCGAGGCCTTGGGTATTCGTGGCTGAGAGCGTCAGCCGCTTAGACAGAACGCGGGAAAACAAGAACGCCGGCCCTTGGGCCGGCGTTCTGCGACGGGAAATGGCGAGACGCTTAGAGGGTGAGGTCGTACTCGACGATCAACGGCGCGAACTCCGAGAAGGTCGCGTCGTAGTCGATCCAGGCATCGACCACGTGGCGGCGGAAATTGGGGCCAACCACTTGGTAGTCGATGCGCCAGCCCTCCTGGCGTGAACGCGGTTGATCTTGATCCAGCGCTGGCCACCAGGTGTACTCCCCGGCATCACGATTGACTTCGCGGAACGTATCGATGAAGCCGGTGGGGCCGAATACCTGGTCCATCCAGGCACGTTCCTCGGGCTTGAAGCCCGGCGTGGTCTGGTTGTCCGCCCAGTTGGCCAGATCGATGGTCTTGTGGGCGATGTGCCAGGTGCCGCAGATGATGTATTCACGGCGCTTCCTGGCCATCTTGGCCAGATACTCCTGGTACTGGGCCATGAAAGCCTGCTTGGCGGCAGGGTCGCTGCCGTCGGGCATTAGGAAAGTGGCTACGCTGAAGCGATCGTAGTCGGCCTGCAGGAAGCGTCCCTCGTGGTCGCATTGCTCGAATCCCAGGCCGTACATGATGGCCTTGGGGATCTTGCGGCAATACAGGCCCACGCCGGAGAAGTTGTCCTGTTCGGCGTCGAGGAAGTAGCCTTCGTAGCCTTCCGGATAGAGGATGCTGTCATCCAGTTCGAAGCTCTTGGTCTTGAGGTTCTGCACACAGACGACGTCGGCGTCCTGATTGCCCAACCAATCGAGAAAGCCCCGATCGACCGCTTCGCGGATGCCATTGACATTGATGCTGGCGATTTTCATTACGTGGTCCCTTTACCGTCGCGCGTGTATGATACCCGACGTTTAGACGTTTTGGTAAATGGCCTTGGTTGATGAACATGATAAGGGGGCGTGAGGTGAATAGTCGCAGGGTGGACAACATGCAGCCGTATCAGCGCGAGTTCATCGAATTCGCCATCGACCAGGGGGTGCTGCGTTTCGGTGCATTTACCCTAAAGTCTGGTCGCGTCAGTCCCTATTTCTTCAATGCCGGGCTGTTCAAGAGCGGGGCCGCCCTGGCCAGGCTAGGGCGTTGCTATGCCCAAGCCATCGAGGATAGCGGCCTGGCCACCGACGTACTGTTCGGCCCGGCCTACAAGGGCATTCCGCTGGCAGCGACCACAGCGGTGGCACTTGCTGAACATCACGACCGCGACCTGCCCTTCGCCTTCAACCGCAAGGAAGCCAAGGACCACGGCGAGGGCGGCAACATCGTGGGTGCCGAGCTCAAGGGACGCATCCTGATCATCGACGACGTGATAACCGCCGGCACCGCCATCCGTGAAGTCATGGAACTGATCACGGCGGCAGGTGCCGAAGCCGCCGGCGTGGTGATCGCGCTCGATCGCCAGGAACGCGGCAATGGCGAGCTGAGCGCCATCCAGGAGGTCGAGCGCAGCTATGGCATGCCGGTGGTCAGCATCGTCACCCTGGACATGGTGCTGGCCTACCTGGAAGAGTACGCCAGCGATGACATGCAGCGCCATGCCGAGGCCATTCGCGCCTACCGTGCACGCTATGGCGTACAACACGGCTGAAGATCGGCGCTTGGGAAATCTCGGGCCCCGCTTGGGGCCCGACTGCGTTGATGACAGCCATTCATCAGGAAGTCGTTATGCTCGATGTGGTGCTTTATGAGCCCGAGATCCCGCCCAACACCGGCAACCTGATCCGGTTGTGCGCCAACACCGGCTTTCGCCTGCATCTGATCGAGCCCATGGGCTTCGTGCTCGACGACAGGCGCTTGCGGCGTGCTGGGCTGGATTATCACGAATGGGCGGCGGTGCGTGTGCATCGTGACTGGCCGGCCTTTCTCGATAGCGTGGCGCCGAGCCGTGTCTTCGCTGTCTCCACGCGCGGCCGAACCGGTTATCACGAGCCACGCTACGCCCCCGGCGATGCGCTGCTGTTCGGCCCCGAGACCCGCGGCCTGCCCCAGGCGCTGCTCGATGCCCTGCCACCTGCCCAGCGCCTGCGTATTCCCATGCTGCCGGACAGCCGCAGTCTGAACCTTTCCAACGCCTGCGTGGTGATCGTCTATGAAGCCTGGCGACAGCTTGGGTTTCAAGGCGCCGCAGACATCGATATTGCCGTTTCGAAGGAGTGATCGATGTCGATCCAGCAGCGTCTCGCCAAGCTGAACCCCCGCCAACAGGAAGCTGTACGCTATATCGATGGTCCATGCCTGGTGCTGGCCGGTGCGGGGTCGGGCAAGACCAGTGTGATCACCACCAAGATCGCCTATCTGGTGCAGGAGTGCGGCATGAGTGCGCGGCGGATCGCCGCGGTGACCTTCACCAACAAGGCCGCCCGCGAAATGAAGGAGCGCGTGGGCCAGATGCTCAAGGGCAAGGAGGGGCACGGCCTCACGGTATCGACCTTCCATACCCTAGGGCTCAACATCATTCGCGGCGAACTCAAGGCATTGGGTTACAAGCCGGGCTTCTCGCTGTTCGATCCGGACGACGCCAAGGCGCTGCTGCGCGATCTGATGAACAAGGATGCCCAGGTCGACGCCGAGCAAATCAATGCCGTGCAGCACACGATTTCGCAGTGGAAGAACGACCTGGTGCTGCCGGGAGAGGCACTGTCCCACGCTGCCGATGACGACGAGCAGTATGCGGCGCGCGTCTACGAGGCCTATGGGCGACATCTCAAGGCCTACAACGCGGTCGACTTCGACGATCTGATCCTGCTGCCGGTGGTGCTGCTGCAACGCGATCCCGAAGCGCTGGCGCGCTGGCGGCGCAAGATCCACTATATGCTGGTCGACGAATATCAGGACACCAACGTCTCGCAGTACCTGCTGGTCAAGCTGCTGATGGGCGAGCGTTCGACTTTCACCGTGGTTGGCGACGACGACCAGTCGATCTACGCCTGGCGCGGTGCGCGCCCCGAGAACCTGGTCACGCTGGGCGAGGACTTCCCGCGTCTGCGCGTCATCAAGCTGGAGCAGAACTACCGCTCCACCGGCACCATCCTGCGTGCCGCCAACACGCTGATCGCCAACAACCCCCACGTCTACGACAAGACACTGTGGTCGGAAATGGGGCAGGGCGTGCCGATTCGTGTGGTGGTCAATCGCCACGAGGAGGCTGAGGCCGAACGCGTGGCCAGCGAGATACTGACTCGGCGGATCAAGGAACGCGCCGAATGGCGCGACTTCGCGGTGCTCTATCGTGGCAACTTCCAGGCCCGACTGCTGGAGCTCAAGCTCCAGCACTACCAGATCCCCTACAAGCTCTCCGGTGGCACGTCGTTCTTTTCGCGTGGCGAGATCAAGGACGCCATGGCCTACCTGCGGCTGCTGATCAATCCGGCCGACGACAATGCCTTCCTGCGTATCGTCAATGTGCCGCGCCGCGAGATCGGCCCCGGTACCCTGGAGCAACTCGCCAACTACGCCACCGAGCGTGGTGTCTCGCTGTTCGCCGCCTGCCACGAACTGGGCCTGGAGCAGGTGCTGTCGACCCGTGCCGTGGAGCGTCTGGGGCGCTTCACCCATTTCATCGACGGCGTGCGCCGGCGCATGGACCAGGGCGATGCCCTGGCCGCCATTCGCGACATGCTGCGCGAGATGGACTACGAAGCCTGGCTGTATCAGAACGCCAGCGCCCCGACCATTGCCGAGCGGCGCATGGCCAATGTCTGGATCCTGATCGACCAGCTCGAGAAATCGATGCAACGCGACCCGGAGGAGCGTACGGCCAGCGAGGATACCGAGACCGATGGCGTCGAAGCCGCCATCTCGCGGCTGGTGCTGCGCGATATCCTCGAGCAGCAGGCGGAAGAAGACGATTCCGATCGGGTGCAACTGCTGACCATGCACGCCTCCAAGGGTCTGGAGTTTCCGCATGTCTATCTGATGGGCCTGGAAGAGGAATTGCTGCCGCACCGCAATGCCATCGAGGCTGGCACGGTGGAGGAGGAGCGCCGTTTGGCCTATGTGGGTATCACCCGGGCACGCCAGACCCTGACGCTGACCTTGGCGCGTCAGCGCAAGGCCTATGGCGAACTGATGGACTGCACGCCAAGCCGTTTCCTCGACGAACTGCCTGCGGACAACCTGGAATGGGAAGGGCGCGCCGACAAGGAAGACCCGGAAAAGAAGCAGGCCCGCGGGCAAGATGCCATCGCGGGCCTGCGTTCCTTACTCGGCTGAGGTGGATTACTGTGTCTGCTCGACCATGTAATCGACCACGGCTTGTACTTCTTCATCGGAGAGGCTGGTATTGCCGCCCTTGGGTGGCATAGCACCGATGCCGTTGATGGCGCTGGAGTAGAGTTCCTCCTTGCCCTTCTCGATGCGCGGCGCCCAGGCTTCGGAATCGCCGAGCTTGGGTGCACCGGCGGCACCGGTGTCGTGGCATGCCATGCACACCTGGCCATAGATGGCTTTGCCGTCGATATCGCTGGCGGCGGCAGCGGCTGCTTCGCCTTCTTCCTCACCATTGGCGGCGGTTTCTTCGCTGGCTCCACCACCGACTTGCGGCAGTTCGCCCTCATATACCGGTTCGACCAGGTGATTGACCGCTGCCTTCACCTCATCGTCAGACAGGTTCGGATTGCCGCCCTTGGCGGGCATGGCATTGAAACCGTTGATCGCATGGTCGTAGAGCGTTTCGACGCCCTGATCGATGCGTGATGCCCAAGCGCCCTCTTCGCCACGCACCGGAGCGCCGGCGGCCCCAGTTTCATGACACGCCATGCAAACGTTGTTGTAGACGCTGGCGCCGTCGACGGCTCCACCATTTCCGGCACTGGCGGTGGTTGGGGCCGAGGCAGTACCGCAATCCTCACCTTCCAGGCAGAGTTCCCCGACCGGTTTCAATCGTTCGGCGATGGCCTCGCGTTCGGCATCTTCCTGGGCGTGAGCCATGCCCGCCACGGCCAGGCTCAGGGCGGCCAGACACCCCATGATCAGTTTGCTGAATTTCACTCTCACCACCTCTTCACGGTCCTGTAATTCGGAGCACCACGCAACGCAGCGATTGACCTGCGCAGATATTAATTCAGTCTTTCCCTTGGATGCACCAGCGCAAAAGGGGACAGTATAGCGGCAACACAATTGCCAGGAAAATGCCATCAGTCGGCCATTCGACCAAGGAAGCCGGGGCTGGGTGTCTGCCAAGCCCCCCATCGGACTGGACAGGTCAAGGCAGTGACGGGTAGGATATGGCGCGTCGGCATGTGCGCTCATGTCGAGACATTCCGATTATCCGCCCTTAGCTCAGCTGGATAGAGCGTTGCCCTCCGGAGGCAAAGGTCGAAGGTTCGAATCCTTCAGGGCGGGCCAGATTCGAATGCCAAGGGCCCGCGAGACATCGCGGGCCCTTTTTCATATGGGCCTTGCCGGTCGTTTCCCAGAATGGCTGCGTCACGGAGCGAGAAGTCGCGAAGCCGTCGTCACGCTTCCCTTCTTGAACATTAGGATGCAAGAATACGCTCTCTCAGCAACGCGAGGTTGATGAGCGCTCTCTCGGCACTGGCGTTTGCAAACCCTTTCGGACACCTTGCGAGCCCATGGCCGATCTCACTTGGTACCAATACTTCTTCATCGGATTGATCTTCGCTTGGAGCGGCTTCGTCAGAACGAGCCTCGGCTTCGGCGGCGCAGTGCTGTCCCTGCCATTCCTGTTGCTGGTGCTCAACGAGCCCCTGGTGTTCCTGCCGATCATCGCCGTCCAGTTGCTGATCTTCTCGAGCTGGATCGCTTGGCGCGGCCACCGGGCACTGGCGCTGCAATCGGGTAGTACCCATGGCGAGAGCAACATCGATTGGGCCTACCTGCTCAAAGCGCTGAAGATCATGATCATCCCCAAGCTGGTCGGTGTGGTGGGTTTGCTCACGCTGCCTTCGCGTACCATGACCACCATCATCTTCGTGATCGTGCTGGTCTACGCCATCAGCTACGTCCTGAACAGGCCGTTTCGCAGCAACAACAAGTACGTGGACTATGTCCTACTGGCTCTTGGCGGCTACGTCAGTGGCACTTCCCTGATCGGAGCGCCGTTGATCGTGGCGGTGTTAGCCTCCCACGTCGCCAAGCATCAACTGCGCGATACGCTATTCGTGCTGTGGTTCATCCTGGTAGTGATAAAGATGGTGTCGTTTATCATCGCCGGGGTGGACCTGCAACTGATTCACCACCTCTGGTTATTGCCCTGTGCCTTGGTGGGCCACCTGCTGGGGGAGCGAGTGCATCGCTACATGCTGGCCGGTGAGGCCCATTTGTTCTTCCGTGTGCTCGGCGCGGTGTTGATCCTGGTCAGCGTGGTAGGGCTGATTCATTCCCCCGCCTGATCGCCTTGGGAGTCATGCGCCAAAGATTCCAGCGGCTCCCTTCATTGTTCCCACCCAGCGCGCTCTGGATGTGTCGTTATTCTTGCACCCTGCTCCGGCCGCCAAGCCGCTCCACTGCTGGGCCCACACGGGGTGTAGGGCTGGCAAATCATGCAGATTCGTGTGTCTTTGTTCTGCGTTGAAAAGCTATATGAGCCAGCCTAGTGGCGCTGGACTACCTTTGGGGAAAAAGGATGGGAAAAATAGCGCTGAACAGGTCATGACAGAGCTGAAGCGGTTCGCCTTAATCTGGCAACAGGAAAGGAGCTAATGTAGGAGCGGCTTTAGCCGCGATTGGGCGACCATTTCTGGTCAGGCAAGCCTCTAGGAATGGAGTGGAAGGATTTAAATTAGCGATAATTGAAAGACTGGAGGCGACCCAAAGCTGCCATGCCGGCAAAGGCAGCATGCTCGTTCATCCGTATTATGCAGCAGGCACGATGATCGGTGTTATACTGCCGAACCACACTTAATATTTTTGATATTTCAGTAGGTTAGCGGATGAGCGACGTGCGGCATAACATTGTTGAACGCGCTTGCGCGTTCAAGTCGATATACAACAGGCAGTCTAATACCTGTCATGCACTACGTTCGTCTTGACGTACGTACCTGAAGGCGTACACTTGGTGGAAAATTGAACACGCGAGAGGTGCGTCATGACTGGAATTACTGCAACTGAGGCGCGCAGCAACCTTTATCGGTTGATTGATGAAACCGCCGAGTCCCACCAACCAATCGTCATCATGGGTAAACGGAACAAAGCCGTCTTGGTGTCCGAAGAAGACTGGTCTGCAATTCAGGAAACGCTTTACCTGCTCTCTGTGCCAGGTATGCGTGAGTCTATTCGTGAGGGGATGGATACCCCTGTGGATGAATGCGATGAGGAGCTGGACTGGTGACATGGAAGTTGGTTTACACCAAACAAACCCAGAAAGATGCAAAGAAGTTGGCCTCCAGCGGCCTGAAGCCAAAAGCCCAGGAATTGCTGGCACTGATCGCAGAAGACCCGTATCGGAAGCCGCCTCCGTTTGAGAAGCTCATCGGTGATCTTGCGGGGGCCTATTCACGGCGGATCAATATTCAGCACCGCCTGGTGTACCAGGTGCTTGAAGACGAACGGGTGGTTAAAGTTCTCCGGCTTTGGAGCCACTACGAATAATGCATAACCAGCCGCTGTTGCCGGACAATTTTTCCACCGCTTCGCGGCTCCAAACCGGCGCGTGAGCCGGGCGTTAGCGCGACAATGACCGCCGCCTGGTGCGCGGAAAAACGATGAGCATGTCGAGCCGTCAGTCGATGAGGTGTGGGGCCGCATGAGTGCGTGCAAAGGGCAAGACTTTGAGACGAAAACGGGCAAGCCCTTTACGTACGACATCGTCGGCGACGTGTTCCACCCAAGCCGCACCGACTACAATATTTCGAAGGCAGACTTTCGCAAAGCTCTTGCCCTTGTGCCGTTTGATGGCCCGGGCGAAATCAACACCATTGTTCGCGGGCCGGCTTATGTCTGGGCCGTGCTCCATGACAAGCGGATCAGGAGGAGTGACTGGTGAGGGTGGTGTCAGCCAAGCCGTCTGGCTTTCAATCCCGATGAGAATGAGACAGGTGCCGCCTAACAGCTTACGCTGAAGGTCCGCTTTTGCCCGACTGTCGCCTACCAGGGTCTTCTTAATTAGCTTGCGTCTCCTTTTGCATCTCCTGAGATAACCTGCCACATAAATAGTCATCCCCGACTCCCATCGCAGCTAAAGCAGCTCCAACAGGGGGCTTCGTTCTTGCTTCTGTGGCAGGACGTAGCCGGTAGCTGACCTGCACCAGTCATTTTGATCTACCGCTTCCCTGGTCGCATAGGCCCTTGCCCCTGGCTCACCACCCGGTATCCTCGGGCCAGCCGAGGCGTGACTGGGAGCGGGGCAGGTCGAGTGGCGTGGCATCGGTTCGTTCCTGTGCGGCCGGAGCCAGTTCAATGCATGGTACGGGCTTGGATGATGTACATCTTTTCAATTGAGCTAGCCGCCATGTCTCAGGCAACATGGGGAAATGGAGCAACCACAGAGCGAAGGATGGGCAACGGCATACCGCTGGAGGAGCCATATGCAACCGCTGAGCTATTACTATTACAACGTGCTGGAAGTCCTTGAAAAGCCGTGCGATGTGCCGACGGCACACCTGCAGGAGGGCTACGATATCCTGTATCGACATGGCGGTCGCATAGAAATGGACCTGGTGCGCAGGGCCGAGGATGGCGACGCGCAAGGCGAGCCGTACTACTGGTATGAAGCCCTCGATGCCGAGCAGCGGGCGAAATTGCATAAGGCTCTTGATGACGGCAACCCCGCGAAGATCCTCAAGATCATGCAGCGCAACGGGTATGCCGGGATTCTGTATCACCATGCACGGGAGTACTTCCGGGCGGAGGCGGCTGCCGGCTAGGTGCTGGTTTGTCTGATTGCGAGGCGCTGAAACAGATCTTATTTATCGGCGTCAGACATCGAGGGCCCGCGAGAAATCGCGGGCCCTTTTCCTTCCTAGGTTCCTGATTTTTCCGCGAGAGGTGCGGCAGAGTGACGCACAACGCTAAATTCGAATGAACTAATCCTCGTCGCAAGCATCGGATGGTTATCGGGACTTCATCGCCATTCGAATTCCCGATGAAAAATCCCCTGATTTGTCTTGATCAAGACGAGGTAAAAAAGATGAAGGTGAAAAATCTGCTTCCTGCTCTGGCAATGACCGCACTTCTCTTTTCTGGCGCGGGCCTGGCGAATGCCGAGGAAGACAGGGAGATTACCACAGAGGATGTCATCAAGGCCCAGGAAGCCTGGGGGGATGCCATCGTCGCTATCGGCGAGGCATATACCTCTCATGGGGACTATAAGGCACTGGCAGAAGAAACCGTCGATGATCTCTACGGTTATGATGAAGGAATCGTGTTGTTCAAGCCCACCAAGGCATCGGAAGAGCCATTCCGTTTGTCGGAGGATGAGGCCGTATCCTACTTCGTGACTGGGATCGTTCCCGAGGATCATGGCTTCGCCATTCAGCCGTGGAGTCACGTAAGATTCGATAATGCCGGCATCATCATTGACGAGGATTCCGCACTCGCAATGGGGCATTATTACTTCACCGATGCCAATACCGGTGAGGAAACGGAGGCGGAATATACCCTTGGCTATTTCAAGGATGAGGATGGAAATCTGCGCATCGATCTTCACCACTCTTCCTTCCCGTTTCATCCCGCGAGCTAGCGCGAAACCTTATACGAGAACGTCCTGAAGTCGTTGCCCCGCCCCGTGCGGGGCTTTTTGATATTTGCGTGAAAGGTAAGGTAAATCCAACGGCTAATACCTGAATGGCAGTGAAGTGACTGTCTGGCACCATTGCCGCTAGCGAGAGGCAGAAGTAGCGGCATCCAATTGCAGTAGCCGGATCAGTTCCGGGGAGTGGGGGCCCAGAATATCAGCGAGAGTGTAGCGGTCGAGCACGCCGAAGAAGGCTTCCAGTGCTTCGCCGAGGACCGACTTGAGCTGGCAGGCCGGTGTGATCACGCATTGGTTGCGATCGCCGAAGCATTCCACCAGTTCCAGGTCGCGTTCGGTGTCGCGTACCAGGGTGCCGAGGCAGATCTCTTCGGCTGGGCGGTTCAGCAGCAGGCCTCCGTGCTTGCCGCGGATGGCAGTGAGATAACCCTTCTGGCTGAGTTCGTGGACCACCTTCATGAGGTGGTTGCGAGAGATATGGAAGCGTTCGGCGATCTCGGTAATGGTCGAGCGCTGTTCTCCCTTGAGGGCGACGAAGATCAGCACGCGCAGCGAGTAGTCGGTATAGCGTGTGATGTGCATGGAAAACAGGCTCTTTTTCGATATTCAGGATGGGGCGCGCGGACCGGCATCGGGGCGAGTCAACACGAAACCGCCCACCAGCAGGAACAACCCGCCGGTAAGGGCCAGGACTGGTAACGGTGAGCCGATCAGCCACAGCATCCCCCAACTCGTGGCCAGCAGCAAGGCGGCTAGCCATTTGGCGCGGCGTGGAACGGCGCGCCCGTGTCGCCAGGCATGCAGCACCGGACCGAAACGCGGGTGCTCCCGTAGCCAGTGAGCCAAGCGCGGTGAACCCTTGGGAGCTGCCCAGGCGGCGATCAGCAGGAAGGGGGTGGTCGGCACCAGTGGCAGCACGAGTCCCGCGGCACCCAGGGCGATGCACCCATAGGCGAGGCTACGATAGGCCACATTCGAAAGCATTCTCATGGCAACCTCGGAACGGGCTGAACATCCTATTAGATATAACCTATGGGAAACACTGAATAAATGCCTGCGCGACCCAATCACTGCGTTGCGCGGTGCTGGTGCGCCAGCCCGGTCGGAATCCTCACCTATACCCCCTAGGCTCCGGTTCCTGTGCTCCGGGCGCCTTGTGCTTGATGCCGCTCGTCGATTTCTTCAGCGTTTCCTATGTGGATATTAATGCTACCTGTCAAAAAAATCTCCCGGTCCCCGCTGCATGTGGCGGAGACCGGGAGTGTGGGTCAGGCCGAGACTTCACCCTCCTGTTCGCCTTCCTGCTCCATGATCGATTCTTTCGAGCGGCTAGGCTGCTTGGGAGCCATCATGCTAATGGTTCCGGTTGCCAAAATTGACCTGGATCATGAGATGGGAATGGATACCCCTTTGGCGCCGCCAATTACCTCTTAACGGGTACCGACCGGCGTGATCCCGACTGGCATACTGAGAACATGCAGCGGCGTCCCATGGATAAGCCGCTCTCCGTTCAAGAGGCCGTTTCCGTCATGTCATACGATCTGCTGTTCAATCGCCCTCTGGTCGAGAAGTACGACCGCCCGGGGCCCCGATACACGTCCTATCCCACTGTGCCGCAGTTCCATGCGGCCTTCGCCGAGGACGACTACCGCGCTGCCGCGGAACGCAGCAACCAAGCAGCGAATCCCAAACCGTTGTCGGTCTACGTGCACATCCCGTTCTGCCGGAGCCTCTGCTACTACTGCGCCTGCAACAAGATCATCACTCACAACACCGAACGCGCCGCCGAGTATCTCGATTGGCTCAAGCGCGAGATCGAGGTGCAGGGAGCGCTGTTTGGCGACACGCGGCGCATGACCCAGTTGCACCTGGGGGGAGGGACGCCCACCTACCTGAGCAATGCCCAGCTAGGTGAATTGATGGCCGCGCTGGACACGGCTTTTCACTTTGCCCCGCCGGAAGAACGCGAGTTCTCGCTGGAGGTCGATCCGCGCACCGTGACGCCGGAACAGATCCATGAACTACGTGAGCTGGGCTTCAACCGTCTGAGCTTCGGAGTGCAGGATTTCGACCCCGACGTGCAACGCGCGGTCAATCGCGTGCAGAGCGAGGAGCAGGTGGTGGCGCTGGTGGCGGCGGCCCGCGAGGCCGGTTTCGACTCGGTCAGCGTCGATCTGATCTACGGCCTGCCGCTGCAGACGGTGGCTAGCTTCGATGCCACCCTGGACAAGATCATCTCGCTGCGCCCGGATCGCATCGCCGCCTACAGCTATGCCCACCTGCCGGAGCTGTTCAAGGCCCAGCGGCTGATCCGCCGCGAGGACATGCCCCCGCCGGAGCGCAAGCTGGAACTGCTGGAACTGACTATCAAACGGCTTTCCGATGCCGGTTACGTCTACATCGGTATGGACCACTTCGCACTGCCCGAGGACGAACTCAGCCTGGCGCGCGATAACGGCACCTTGCAGCGCAACTTCCAGGGCTATTCCACCCATGCCGACTGCGACCTGATCGGCCTCGGCATCACTGCCATTGGCAAGGTCGGCGATACCTACAGTCAGAACGTCAAGGACACTGCCGAGTACCAAGCACGCCTGGAAAGCGGCCGGTTAGCGGTGATGCGCGGTTATCGCCTGAATGACGACGATCGTCTGCGTCGCGATGTGATCAATGAACTGATGTGCCACGGGCATATCGATTTCGCCACCATCGAGGCGCGTCACGGCATCGTCTTCCGCGACTACTTCGCCGAGGCCCTGGATAAGCTGACTGAGCCCCGCACTGACGGTCTGATCGAGCTGCGCGACAACACCCTGACGGTGCTCCCCGCCGGCCGTTTGATGATGCGCAACCTGGCGATGGCCTTCGATGCCTACCTGACCCCCGGCCAGCAGCGCTTCTCGCGCACGGTGTAGACGAACTGGACGACACGGCCAAGAGATCGGCAGTGTCGAAAGTGATTGCTGCTATTGAGTCGATTTTTGGCATATCTTGTGTGGTGTGACAATAATTAATCTATATATAGTAGAAGCGTCCGATGTCGAAACTTACCTAGGCTTGACGTATATCAGGGCGCGCCGCTGTCATGATGTCTAGGATGGAGCATTCAGCCAGGAGGCATTGACGCGCCGTAATCCCTGATTGCCGAACATTCCGTGGATCTTTCGGAGACCGCTTACATGAGCACTTCCGCCAAGGCTGCCAAGACATCCAACGAGGTTCCGGTGCAGGCGCCATCGCGTGATATCTGGGATGCCAAGTACCGGCTTAAGGACCGGCATGGGCGGCCGGTGGACAAGGATTTTCACGCCACCTTCGAGCGCGTGGCGCAGGCCCTGGCCGCGGTCGAGGGCGAGCAGGCAGATGCCTGGCTGCCCAAGTTCCGCTGGGCACTGGAAAATGGCGCCATCCCGGCCGGGCGGATCCTCTCCAACGCTGGAGCCGACGACTACAAGCCGTCGGTGAGCCTGATCAATTGCACGGTGTCGCGTACCATCCGTGACTCCATGCAGGACATCCTGGGCTCGGTGGTGGACGCCGGAATGACGCTCAAGGCGGGCTGTGGCATCGGTTACGAGTTCTCCACCCTGCGCCACAAGGGCGCCTTCGTGTTCGGTGCCGGCGCCGGTACCAACGGTCCGCTGGCGTTCATGGATATCTACGACAAGATGTGCTTCACGGTGGCCTCGGCCGGTGGGCGTCGCGGTGCGCAGATGGCCACCTTCGATGTCGGTCACCCGGACGTCGAGGCGTTCATCGAGGCCAAGCGCGAACCCGGTCGCTTGCGCCAGTTCAACCTCAGTCTGTTGATTACCGACGAATTCATGGAAGCGGTGCGTAATGACGAGGATTGGTCGCTGGCCTTCCCTCTGCATCCCGGCGAGAAGGATGACGTGCGCGCCGAGGATCTCATCTACCGCGACTGGCCGGTGATCGAGGAAGGCTACAGCGTCGATGATGAGGGCCGTGTGGCCTGTCGCGTAGTCAAGACCGTCAAGGCGCGCGAGTTGTGGAACACCATCATGCGTTCCACCTACGACTACGCCGAACCGGGCTTCGTGTTGATCGACCAGGTGAACCGTCTGAACAACAACTGGTTCTGCGAGGAGATCCGGGCGACCAACCCCTGTGTCACGGCAGATACTCGATTGCATACCCAGTATGGGCAGGTGCCCATCGGCGAACTCTATGCCCGGGGCAGCCATCTCGAAGTCACCGTGGACAAGCGAGCGCTTGAGACCGGCGACAAAGGAGTCGAAACTCGCCCTGCGGTGCCGGCCTTCATGACGGCGAAGACCGCTGACGTCTACCGCGTGCAGACCCAGGAAGGCTACGAAATCAAAGCCACTGAATGGCATGACTTCTACACCGACCGTGGCAAGATCGCGCTGAAGGACCTGAAGCCGGGGGATCGTTTGTTGGTGCAGTCGGGCAAAGGGCAGTTTGGCGACCAAGGAGATGAAAGACTCGGTACGTTACTTGGACTGATCACGGGGGATGGTCACTTTACCCATCGCGGCAGCGGCCATGAGGCGGTCGTAGTCAATTTCTGGGGAGAGGACCGACCCCTTGCCAAGTTGGTGTCAGCGCATGTCAACGAACTGATCGCCAGTGCCTCCAGGAACGGACGTCTCTATGCAGTGGCCCCCGTGACCGTGGCCGATCGGCAACATGTCTTCATTCGCTCCATCATCCTCGCGCGTCTGCTCGAGCATTACGGCTTCACTCGCGATACCAAGCTCAAGGTGCCCGAGGTAGTGTGGCGAGGCAGTGAAGCATGCGTGAAAGGCTATCTGCGCGGACTTTTCCAGGCGGATGGAACCGTCAACGTCTCAGGAAAGAGCCAAAGTTGCTCGATTCGCCTGGCATCGAGTCAGGAGAGCCTACTCAAGGACGTGCAGACGTTGTTGGCCAATTTCGGTGTGTTCTGCCGTATTCATCAGCGGCGCAAGGCCGGTTCGCGCACCTTGCCCGACGGTAAGGGAGGCAGTCGCCAGTATGCGTGCCAGTCGGACTTCGAGCTGATCATTGACGGTGAGTCGCGTGGGCGTTTCATGGACGATATCGGTTTTCTTCTCGACTACAAGAACGAGAAGTATCGCCTGTGGGCCAAGGATAAAGTGCTACGCAAGACGCAGCCCTTCATGGCCCGCATTGTGTCGATCACGCCTGTTGGCCGCGAGGCGGTCTTCGATACCACGCAGGCCGATCACAATTCCGTCATTTTCAATGGCTTGGTGACCGGGCAATGCGGGGAACAGCCGTTACCGCCGGAAGGCGCATGCCTGCTGGGTTCAGTGAACCTGACGCGCTTCGTGATCGAGCCGTTCAGCGACAATCCGCGCTTTGATTGGGATCGCTATCGCAAGGTGGTGGCGATTTTCACCCGCATGCTCGACAACGTGGTCGAGATCAGCGGCCTGCCGTTGCCTGGTCAGCGCCGCGAGCTCGAAGCCAAGCGCCGCCACGGCATGGGCTTCCTAGGGCTGGGTTCGACCCTGGCCATGCTCAAGATCCCCTATGGCTCGAAGGAATCGTTGGCCTTTACCGACGAGGTGAGCAAGGTGCTGGCCATCGAAGGCTGGAAGCAGGCGCTCGAACTGTCGCGTGAGAAGGGCATGGCCCCGGTACTCGCCGAGGAATTCGAGATCACGCCCAGGATGCTGCGCGAGTGCCCCGAACTGGCGAAGGATGGCTACGAGGTCGGCGACAAGGTACCCGGACGTATCCTGCATACCCGCTACAGCCGCTACATGCAGCAGATCGCCGAGGTGGAGCCCGAACTGGTGGCGGCGTTGGCCGAGCACGGCGCGCGCTTCACTCATCACTCGTCGATCGCGCCCACCGGCACCATCAGCCTGTCGCTGGGCAACAATGCCTCCAATGGCATCGAACCGTCATTCTCGAATCGCTATTTCCGTAACGTCATCCAGGCGGGCAAGAAGACCAAGGCTCAGGTCGAGGTGGTGTCCTTCGAGCTGGCGGCCTATCGCCACTTCGTGGCGGCCGATGCGGTGGAGAGCGACCTGCCGGACTACTTCGTCACCGCTGACATGGTGACCCCGGAGCAGCATGTGGCGATCCAGGCAGCAGCCCAGAAGTGGGTCGATTCGGCGATCTCCAAGACGGTCAACGTGCCCACCGAGTTTCCCTTCGAGCAGTTCAAGGACCTTTACCAGAAGGCCTACGACAGCCGGCTCAAGGGCTGCACCACCTTCCGCTTCAATCCCGAGGCCTTCCAGGGCGTGCTGGTGCGCGAGGACGATCTCAAGAACACCATTTATGTATTCGAACTGGAAAATGGCGAGATCCTGGAACTCAAGGGCGACGAGAAGGTGATCTACGAGGGCGAAGAGCATACTGCCGCCAACCTCTACGATGCGATCAAGGAGGGGACCTATGGCAAGTGGTGACCGGCCCGCCGGGCAGTTTCGCGTCGACCCCCAACCTTCTGGAGCGCTACGCTGATGAGCATTGAAATCAACTCCAAGATCGTCTCGCTGAGCATCAAGAAGGCGGCGGTGCAAGAAGAACAGCCGCTCGCCGATGAGAACCCGCTTACGGTGCGTATTCCCTCGCGCCCGGAGGGTACTCTGGAAGCGGTGTCGGAGAAGATCTCCTACGTTGGAGCCGAAGGCCGCAAGAAGGTCTACGTGCTGGTGTCGTTCATGCCGGTCCAAGGCGTGCTGGGCGGCAAGCACGTAGTGATCGAGCGCCCGGTGGAGTTCTTTTTCCCCTCAGGCCAGCTCTCCAGTGAGCACCAGTGGATCACCGCCACCATGCGCAGCCTGTCCCTGGCGGCACGTGGCGGCTATGTCACCCAGGCGCTGGCCGACTTGCGCAAGGTGACCTGGGACAAGGGTCTGGTGCGTTGCGGCACCAACCGCTGGGGCAAGCCGATGTTCCACGACTCCGAAGTGGCAGCGATCGCCTGGTCGATCCAGCAGATCCTCTACCGCCGTGGCTTCGTCGACATCGACGGCAACCAGGTGCCGGTTGACGAGTTGGTCAATCGCTATGCTCACCGCCTGGCACACAGCGACCCCTGGCAGCCGCCGGAGCCCGAGGAAGTCGTCCGCCAGGAACGTGAAGCGCAGGCAAACAGTGATGGCCCGGTGGTGGTCGGCCACTGCCCAGAGTGTCGCGGCGACCTGATCATGATGGACGGCTGCCCGACCTGTTACGCCGGCTGCGGTTGGTCGAAGTGCGGCTAGGAAGCGAGGGCCGCCAGGTGGCTTAGTCGGTTTGGCTCGGGGCGTGTCCCACGATCTGGTTCGGATCACCGAGGGGATAGTCGGGAGCGAGAAACAGGCGTCCCTCGATGCCCTCGTCCAACGCGGCGCGGCGGATGGCGGGCTTGCCTTCCAAATATGTCATCAGGCGGACGAGATTGGGCAGTTCGTCCCAGCGGATATCGTGCAGAGGGCTGTCGAGAGGATAGAGCTGCATCCAGCGAATCAGGCAGGCCAGATAAGGGTCGAGTACGCTGGGGCCGCTTGGCAGCAAGCTGTCTCCCCGGCCATGACCAGCAAGTTCCTCGAGCAGTTGCAGATGCTGCTGAACTCGGCGAGCCAGCCTATCTCTTAGGTGCAGGATCTCCGCCGTGACCTCGGCATAGCGCCAGGTGTAGAAACGCACTCGCAGGTCGGCATGCAAGGTGTTGGAAAGAAAGAACAACCAGGCGAGGAAGGGCCCTCTCTGCGTCGGATCAGCGATCCTGATGCTGTCATGCCGCTCGCTCAGGTGTAGCAAGATGGCCCCAGTCTCGAACAAGGTCACATCCTGGGTTTCATCTACCAGTACCGGTAACAGCCCCTGGGGATTCAATGCCCGAAACGCCGGATCGTCGAGGCCGCCTTTGGCGCGGTCGACTCGCACTTCCCGGTAGGTGGCGCCCACCTCTTCCAACACCATGCGTATCACCAGGTTGGCGCTGTCCGGTGAGTAGAACAGCCGGTAGGTCGGACTTTCTCCTGCGCCTGAGTGGGGCATGCTGAAAGCTCACGGTTAACTGTTGGGAACCTCAGGCAGCATAGCATTGGCCCCTCAGTCTCGCAGTGGCTTATATGCCTTCCATGATAACGATGTCCACCTCCGCCGCATGGCAGCGCGCCGCCTTGGCTCGCTGATACTCCTCGGAGTGGTAGCAATCGAGCGCCTGTTCGTAGCTGGGAAACTCAATGAGGACGCTTCTCTGGGGAGTTTCGCGACCTTCCAAGGCGATACGCCTGCCGCCTCGAGCCAGAAATCTGGCGCCGAAACGGGCGAACGCCTCTGGTGCCAGGGCTTGATAGTCGGCATAGGATTGCGGGTCGGTCACGGTGATGTTGGCGATCCAGTAGCCTTTGGGCATGGAGGTCTCCGGCTGGTGGTGGCTGTTTGTATTATGGTATGCCAAAATGACGGCGCATTATATGGCATAGGGCCGTTACATACCGAGGGGCCGGAGGCGTTATGGCATTCGATCGAATCGAAGACATCATCGACGATATCCGTCGTGGGCGAATGGTCATCCTGCTCGACGATGAGGACCGAGAGAACGAGGGCGATCTCGTGATGGCCGCCGACTTCGTCACTCCCGAGGCGATCAACTTCATGGCCACCCATGCCCGCGGCCTGATCTGCCTGACGCTGAGCGGTCCGCGCTGCGAACAGTTGGGACTGGCGCCGATGGTCGAGAACAACGGTGCCAGCTTCGCCACGGCGTTCACGGTGTCCATCGAGGCGCGCGAGGGCGTGACCACCGGAATTTCCGCGGCGGATCGTGCGACCACGGTGAAGGCGGCGGTGGCACCGGACGCCCATCCTCGAGATCTGGTGCAGCCTGGTCATGTCTTTCCGTTACGCGCACGCGACGGCGGGGTATTGAGCCGCGCCGGCCACACCGAGGCGGGGTGCGATCTGGCCCGATTGGCCGGCCTCGAGCCGGCGGCGGTGATCGTCGAGATCATGAACGACGACGGCAGCATGGCGCGTCGTCCCGAACTGGAGGCCTTCGCTCGTCGTCATGAATTGCGTATCGGCACTATCGCCGACCTGATCCAGTACCGTTTGGCCACCGAGAAGACGGTGGTGCCTACAGGGCAGGAGCCACTACAGACCGTGCATGGTGAGTTCACTCTGCACACTTACGAAGACACCATCAGCGGTGAGGCACACCTGGCGCTGACCATGGGGGAAATGGACGTCAACAGGCCAACGCTGGTGCGGGTCCATGCCATGGATCCTCTGCGCGATCTGGTGGGGGCCGAGTACCAGGGGCCCAAGGCATGGTCGCTATGGTCGTCGTTGGAGGCCGTGGCGTCGGAAAGGCATGGAGTGGTGGTGATACTCGCCAGCCATGAGTCGTCCCAGAGCCTGCTGTCGCGGGCTACGCGCCTCAATAAGCCGCCGAGCGGCAATCCCCAGCGGCGCTACTCCAACACTGGTACCGGATCGCAGATTCTCGCCGATCTCGGCGTCGGCAAGTTGCGGCTCATGGGAGCGCCTTTGAACTACAAGGGGTTGGCCGGGTTCGAACTGGAGGTGATTGAGATCGTTCCCCCCTCCCAAGGCGTCTGATCGGGACGGGGTTAGCGCATGAAGTGTATGGTGCCGCTCTCCATGCTGCCGGTATAGATGCCGTAGGTGCCACCGGCATGTTCGTCGATATAGCGCTCGAGAATCTGACGAATGGCGGGGTAGAAGATCGCATCCCAGGGAATGTCTTCGGCGCGAAACCACTTCACGGCCAGTGTCTCGTGGCCGGGCGGCTCGTTCCATTCCAGCAGGCGTGCGCGATAGATGATATAGAGCTCGTTGGTCGGTGGGACACTGAAAATCGAGTAAGGCGTGAGAATCTCGGCGTCGATGCCGGTCTCCTCCCGGACTTCTCGCTGGGCGGCTTCCTCGACGCTCTCTCCTCGTTCCATGAAACCCGCCGGCAGGGTCCAGGTACCGACACGCGGCGGAATGCCGCGCTGACATAGCAGCAAGTGCCCCTCGCGTTCGATGATGGCGCCGGCGATCACCCGCGGATTGTCGTAGTAAACGTGACCACAGGCACCGCAGTGCTGACGCTCATGCGTATCGCCTTCGGGGATACCGAGGTCGAGTGGATGATGGCCGCAACGACAGCAGTAGTGTTGCATGAGCGCCTCGCTACAGCGTGGTTTCGACTCGCAGCGGTGATGTGATCGATTCAGGCGATTGGTCATTCTTGGCGGCCAGGGCTGCCAAGGCGACCTTGGCGGCTGCCTGGATGTGTTCTACGCAAGCTTCATGGGCAGCGGCTGGATCCCGAGCCTTGATCGCCTCGACGATGCGTTCCATCTCGCGAAAACTGTCGGAGGAACGTTCTTGCTGGGAGACCGAGGTAGCGCGCAGGTAGTTGACGCGTGCTTGCAACTGACTGAGCACTTGCCCGGCGATGCGGTTGCCGGCACCGTCGTAGAGCACGCCATAGAAGTCACTGACCGCTTCGACGATCTCATGAGTGTCTCCTTCGCGGAGGGTATCCTTGAGGATCTCCCATGCTCGGTCCAGCTCCGCCATCTGGCGACGATTCGCTTTTTGGGTAAAGAGCTGAACCACCATGCTTTCCAGCATGCAACGCAGCTCGTAGATATCGCGAGCGTCTTCCAGCGTGATCACGGCGACTCGTGGCCCACGGGTACCAACATGCTCGACAAGACCCTCGGCTTCGAGATGACGCAAGGCTTCACGCACTGAAGTGCGGCTGACACCCAGGCGCTCGCACAGGTCGCGTTCCACCAGACGGTCTCCGGGCAGCAACTGGAAACTCATGATCGCCTGGCGCAGCTTGTCCAGCACCATCTCGCGGAGGGTGGGTTGATTGCGCGTGACCTTGAGACTGTCATCCTGCAGCGCTCTTCGCATCGTTACATCTCCTGGTCCATAGTGGTGCCTTGCGCTTGAGCATGCTCGTCGATTTCTTCAGCGCTTCCCTAGCTCGCCCATTTCGGTCAGCACCTCGCGGGCATTACGGAACGCGTCGATGGCCGCCGGTACGCCGCAGTAGACCGCCGTTTGCAGCAGGATCTCACGTATCTCCTCGACGCTGAGGCCATTGTTGATCGCTCCACGAATGTGCAGACGCAGCTCGTGAGGACGATTCAGGGCGGTGATCATGGCCAAGTTTATCATGCTGCGCTCACGGTCACTGAGCCCATCGCGCTGCCACACCTCTCCCCAGCAGTACTCGGTGACCAACTGCTGAAGCGGACGAGTGAAGTCGTCGGCATTGCGGAGCGACTGGTCGACGTATTCGGCGCCGAGTACGCGGCGACGCTTGTCCAGACCCTTTTCGAAACGTTGTTGTGACATGTGTGCCTCTTCGGTGCTTGGGTCAGACCGTGGCCACCGTCGAACGGAAGGCCTCGGGTAGTTTGTCCATCTTTCCTCGGCAATAAAGCAGTGGGTCGATCTTGTCGTCACCCACCCATAGTCTCTGTACTTCTCCCACTATGATGGCGTGATCGCCCCCCGGGTAGTCTTCCCATAATTGGCATTCCAGGTAGGCCGTGGCGCCGTCGAGAATGGCGTTGCCGTGCATGGAGCGTTGCCAGGCGACTCCTTCGACCTTGTCGCGACCTTTGCCGGCGAAGCGATAGGCGATGGACTGCTGGTCGTGGCCGAGGATATGTACCGCGAAGCGGCCGCTGCGCTTGATGACCGGATAGGAGTCCGAGCTCAGGCTGGGACACACCAGCACCAGCGGCGGGTCCATCGACACCGCCGAGAAGGCGCTGGCGGTGAAGCCGACGAGACGGTCGTCTTCATCAAGGGCCGTGATGACGGTGACACCGGTCGGGAACGCGCCGAGAACTTGCTTGTAACGTTGGGTATCGATCATGGTTCGCTCCGCACTCAACGCATGATGAAAGGGTCGGGCATAGGTTGTGTGGACAAGTTGATCCACAGGGTCTTGAGCTCGGTGTAATCGCGCACCGCGTCGATGCCGCACTCGCGGCCGTAGCCGCTGGCGCCGAAGCCGCCGATCGGTGCCATGGCCGAGACCGCACGGTAGGTGTTGACCCACAGGATGCCGGCACGAATGTCACGGCCGAGGCGATGGGCGCGTCCGAGATCCCGCGTCCAGATACCGGCGGCAAGGCCATATTCGGTATCGTTGGCCAGGCGCAGTGCCTCGGCCTCGTCATCGAAGGGGATCACCGCCACCACCGGGCCGAAGACTTCCTCCTGCATGATCGGAATGTCATGCGATTCGCAGGCCAGGATCGTCGGGGTGTAGTACCAGCCCCGCTCGATGGCCGGCCGCTCGCCACCATGCAGCAGCCGTGAGCCGTCGGCTTGTGCCTGCGTGACCATACGCTCGACGATCTCCAACTGAGCTTGGGTTGCCATGGGGCCCATTTCGGTTTCGGCATCGGCGGGATCGCCGATGCGGATGGTCCGCGCACGCTTGCAGAGCCGCTCGACGACGTCGTCGTAGATGCCGCGCTGGACCAGGAGGCGTGAGCCGGCTACACAGCTCTGCCCGGACGCAGCGAACACGCCGGCCACCACGCCATTGATGGCGCTGTCCAGGTCGGCATCCTCGAACAGGATGTTGGGAGACTTGCCGCCCAGTTCCAGTGACAGCTTGGCGAAGTTCTCGGCGCTGTTGCGTACTACGTGGCGAGCGGCCCCGGCGCCGCCGGTGAAGGCGATCTTGCGCACCAACGGATGGCCGGTGAGTGCCGCGCCGGTGGTTGGACCGAAGCCGGTGACCAGGTTGACCACCCCTGGCGGGAAGCCGGCTTGCTCGACCAGGCGCATCAGCCTGATCAGGCTGGCAGAGGCATGCTCCGAGGGCTTGATGACCACGGTGTTGCCGGCGGCCAGCGCCGGAGCGAGCTTGATGGCGGTCAGGTACAGCGGGCTGTTCCACGGAATGATCGCTGCCACCACGCCGAGCGGGACACGCACGGTAGCGCCGAACATGTCCGCTTTGTCCAGCGGCAGGGTTTCGCCGACGACCTTGTCCGCCAGCCCGGCGTTGTAATGGAAGAACTCGGGAAGGTAGCCGACCTGGCCGCGTGTCTCGCGAATCAATTTGCCGTTGTCGCGACTTTCCAACTGGGCGAGTTCCTCACCGTGCTCGACGATCTGCTCGCCGAGCCGGTGCAGCAGCTTGCCGCGTGCAGTGGCAGTGAGCCCGGCCCAGGCGGGAGCTTCGAAGGCGCGCTGGGCGGCTTGTACGGCAGCATCGACATCCTCAGCGTCGGCATCCGGCAGGCGGCACCAGACCTCGCCAGTGGAAGGGTCGTAACTATCGAAGGTGGCGCCCGAACGGGCGGTGACCCACTCTCCGTCGATATACATGCGTAGTGTATCCAGACCCATCAGAGTGCCTCCTTGAACGAGTCGCGGGCAAAGACCTTGGCGAGAAAACGCAGCAGCATGGCATTGACGGCTTCATGAGCTTCCATGGGCACCATATGCCGCTGGCCGGGCAAGATATGCACTTCGGCATTGGGCAGGCGCTCGGCAAGCGCTCGGGCCATGCGCGGAGTGGAGCCTGGGTCCAGCTCACCGGTGGCGACCAGCACCGGCACGCGGATCGTCTGCAACCGCTCGGCGCCGAAATCGTCCTGGGTACCGAATAGGGCGTAGCTTCGGTAATACCCTTGCGGATGATTGTTGCTGACGGTTTCATGGATCTTGGCAATCCGCCCCGGGTGAGCATGGTGGAACGCCGGGCTGAACCAGCGCTTCAAGGCTTCGTCGACGTTGGCCGCGGGGCCCTGCTCGCGAGTCTGGGCCAAACGCTGTTGCACCCCGGCACGCTGACTCGCATCGCGCTCGAAGACGCTGGATAGCACCACCATCGCCGCCAGGCGCTGTGGGTAACGCAGGGCGAAGGCTCGTGCCACCAACCCGCCCATCGAGAAGCCCACCACGGCAACCCGCTCGAATCCCAGGTGGTCGAGCAGTGCCGTCAATTGGTCCGCATAGTCATCCAGCCCGGCGTTTTCCCGGGGCAGGGCGCTGTCGCCATGTCCCAGCATGTCGTAGGCAATCACCTCATGGCGTTGTGCCAGGGCGCTGACTTGCAATTGCCACATGGTGGCGTCGAGGCCCACGCCGTGGATGAGAACCACCGGCGTGCCCTGTCCCTGTCGCCAGTAGCGCGTCCCGTCGGGGGCCTTGCGCGCATTGGTGAGTTTCATGCTGCCTCCTCGGGTCTTAGGCTCTGTCTGAAAACTGCCTGCGCTCGCCCATACGGCGTTAAAAATCAGCTCAAAGTACTCATTTACACCCACGTAAACTCCGTCTTCTCGCTGATTTTTGCCTTGTCTGGCCATCGCTCGGCGACTTTTCAGACAAGCCTTAGTCGTCGTTGCCGTCGCGAGCGGCCTCGGCGGCCAGTTCCTGCAGGTCCTGATAGCGATTGCCGATGCGTGGATGCAGGCGGCCCCCGTCGGCGGCACCCAAGGCCACGACGATCTCGTCATGACGAGGGGCATCCTCGATACGCATCTCCAGTGTGATGTAGTGCGAACGAAATCCCTCGTCGTGCTTGTGCATCATCGGGATCTGAATCGAGGTGCCCGGCGCGCCGCGCTTGTTGGTAAAACTCAGATAACTCTTGGCGCCCACGGCATCGCGATAATGGTTGCCGAAGCGCAGGGTATGAATGATCGCCGAAGCATGCTCGATTTCGCCGTCGGCGCCGACCACCGCTGCCTTGCCATACGCCTCGATGGTGTCGCCGTCGATCTCTTTCAGCACCAGCTCGACGATTCGCTGGCCCAGATCGGAGCAGCCGTTGCGGATTTCTGGCGCCAGGTCCTCGACGAAGCCGCGGCCATGCCAGGGGTTCGCGATCACTGCCGCCACGCCGAGCATGGTCACGGGGCGCTCTCCTTGCTTGCCGCCCTCGATGTAGGTCGTTTCGCGGTAGGTCGCGATCTTGCGAATTTCAAAGCTCATCGTCGTCTCCATTGGTCCGATCTACGCCGGGGGCTATGTGGCTATAGGTGTTGGCGGTCTTGGTATACCGTAATACGTAATCTAAAAGCCAGCAAGGAGCTCTTGCCCATGGAACGTCAGTTTGAACCTCTGTGTTGATCATAATTGTTTTATATTATTGTTTTTAATTAATTTATTTGGCTGATGTCAGCGTATTCGACAATAGGGTAAGGAAAAATCTTTGCATGTCGTAATACGGTATACCAAACTGCGATGCGAACCCCCGCTTCCTTCGGCAGGTGAGTACGGCACAAACAACTCGACAAGCCTTTGGGTTCGTGCGGCGCCTCCGGTGCCATCGCGACAACGACAAGAGACATCCAGGGAGAGCTCCCCATGCAAGACTCTCGAGAGGCGACTTCAAGGCACAGTGTGTTTGCCGGCGTGGATAGGACCATGGCGATCACATCGATAGCGATGGTGGTCGCTTTCGTCCTCTTCTCCGTACTTCAACCGGTATTGGCCAACAGCATTTACCAGGGTGTGAAGCAATTCATCGAGCAGGAACTCGGTTGGTATTACATTCTCACGGTAAACGTGGTGCTGATCGTCGTGATCGGCATTATCGTCAGCCCCTATGGCAAGTTGCGCCTGGGTCGCGACAGTGAGCGCCCCGAGTTTTCCAACTTCACTTGGTTCGCCATGCTTTTCAGCGCGGCGGTGGGTACCGGCCTACTGTTCTGGAGTATCGCCGAGCCGTTGAGCCACTTGCAGGGCAACCCCTTCATCGCCATGGCCGGCGTGGAACCCCATACCATGGAAGCGGCGCAGACGGCCTTGCGTATCACCATCTTCCACTGGGGCTTGCATGGCTGGGCGATCTATATCCTGGTCGGTACCATCCTGGCCTACTTCGCCTATCGCCGGGGGTTGCCACTGACCATTCGTTCGGCGTTCTACCCCCTGCTTGGTGAACGCATTTACGGACCGATCGGCCATGGCATCGACCTGCTGGCAATCTTTGCCACCTTGTTCGGCACCGCTACCACCCTGGGGCTTGGGGTGTCGCAGATGAATGCCGGCCTCAATAGCCTGTTCGGCATGGAAATCACCAGTGCCAATCAGGTCCTGCTGATACTGGGTGTCACCGTGGTGGCGACTCTCTCGGCGGTGTCCGGGTTGAGGAAGGGCATCCGATTGCTTAGCGAATGGAACATCTATCTCAGTATGATCCTGTTCGCGTTCTTCATATTGGCCGGCCCCACCATCTTCCTGTTGACCATCTTTACCACCAGCGTTGGCGATTATCTGACCAACCTCGTCAGCATGGGCTTCTGGACCAGCCCTGATCCCGAGAGCCAATGGCAGGGCTGGTGGACGCTCTTCTACTGGGGCTGGTGGCTGTCCTGGGGCCCCTACGTGGGGATGTTCATCGCACGCATCTCTCGCGGCCGCACCATTCGAGAAGTGCTGTTTGGCGGAATGCTGGCCGCGACGCTGGGGGCGATGGTGTGGATCGTGATCTTCGGCGGTACCGCCTTGCACCTGCAGCTGTTCGGTGGCGTCGATTTGGCCACAGTGGCGAACGACAACGTGACCAAGGTGCTGTTTCAGACCATCGCCGCCCTGGATGTGCCCTGGGCCACCACGTTCATGATCGCGATGGCGACACTGATGATTATCACTTGGTTCGTAACGTCTGCCGACTCGGGCACCCTCGTCATTTCCACCATCCTGGCCAAAGGCAATCCCCATCCCCCTCAGCTCTACCGTGTGATTTGGGGCTTGGGTCTTGGTGCCACCTCAGCCGTCTTGCTGTTGGCCGGTGGATTGGAAGCCCTGCAAACGGCTGCCATCGCGGCGGCATTACCCTTTTCACTGGCGCTGCTGATCATGTCCTACTGCATGATCAAGGCACTGAGTGAGGAAGGTCGAGACGCCACGATAGCGGCAAGACTGGCTGAAACGTCGTAACGCACTTCATTAGGAGAGTCGAGAGATGCAGTTTTCGCTATTCCTTCACATGGAACGCTACCACGAGCACGAAAGCCATCGACAACTGTTCGAGGAGCTCTGCGAATTGGTGAGGATTGCCGAAGCCGGGGGATTCCGTACCGCCTGGATCGGTGAGCATCACGGCATGCAATTCACCTCGTCGCCGAGTCCGATCGCGCAACTGGCGTACCTGGCGGCCAAAACCGAGCGTATCCGCCTGGGCGCCGGTACCTTCGTTGCCCCTTTCTGGGACCCGATTCGCCTGGCGGGCGAAGCTGCCATGCTCGACCTGATCAGTGATGGTCGCCTCGAATTCGGTATCGCGCGTGGCGCCTACCAATACGAGTTCGACCGCCTCACCAATGGTATGTCGGCGGCGGATGGTGGCCAGTCGCTGCGCGAGATGGTGCCGGCGATTCGAGGGCTGTGGCAGGGAGATTACGCTCACCAAGGCGATGTCTATCGCTTCCCTACCACCACCAGCGTACCCAAGCCGGTGCAGTCACCGTTACCGCCGATATGGATCGCGGCTCGCGATCCCAACTCCCATGATTTCGCGGTGAAGAACGGCTGTAATGTGATGGTCACGGCGCTGATGAAAGGCGATGAGGAAGTGGCCGATCTCGCGCACAAGTTCGATACCGCTTGTACCAATCATCCCCAGGTGACTCGCCCCGAGTTGATGCTGCTGCGTCATACCTATGTGCACGAGGAGGGCGATCCGGAAGGCTGGCGAAAGGGGGCCATGGCGATCAACCGCTTCTATCGTTATTTCCTGGCCTGGTTCAAGAATGACCAGCAGGCGGTCAACGGCTTCTTCGAACCCGTAACGGAAGAGTCGGTGGCCGATAACCCCGAGTTCTCGCTTGATAGCCTGCATCGCAACATGATGATCGGCACGCCTTCTGAGCTGGTCGAGCGACTCAAAGGCTACGAGGCCATGGGCATCACCGAATACAGCTTCTGGACTGACAACACCCTGCCTTTCGAGGACAAGAAGCGCTCGCTCGAGCTGTTCATACGCGAGGTCATGCCGCACTTTCGTTGATGACGATGAGGAGAGCCCCTGGATCCATTCGATGCCTGCCGGTAAACGAAAATGGCAGGGCAACGAAAAGATCCGGGGGTGATCGGCGGGAGGTCATGTCACCGAAACGGTCATGCTGAACCCGAAGGCGGAGCCGCGGACGACCTGGCGTTGCGGCGATGATATTTCCACAGTTGCGACAGCAGCACGATCAGCAGTAGCGCGATAATGCCCTGCGATATCGGGCGGGTGAAGAGGACCGATGCATCGTTCTGGGAGATCAGCATCGCCAGCCGGAAGTTCTGTTCGGCCATCGGGCCCAGCAGCACCCCCAGCACCACCGGCGCCAGCGGGAATTCCAGGCGGTCGAGCAGGTAACCCACCAGGCCGAAGGCCAGCATCACATAGAGGTCGACGACGTTGCCGTTCACGGTATATACCCCGATCGCCATCAGCACCAGGGTGGTGGGCACCAGCAATGCCGTCGGCAGACGCAGTACCTGGGCGAACAGGCGCGTCGCCACCATGCCGCCAAGTACGAACAGCAACATCGCGGTCAGCAGCATCTGCCACATGAAACCGAACACCACGTCGGGCGATTTGGTGAACAACTGCGGTCCGGGCTGGAGACCGTGGATCATCAGTGCACCGAGCACCAGCGCGGCAACCAGGTTGCCGGGGATGCCCAGGGTCAGCGAGGGGATCATCGCCGAGGCGTTGTCCGCACTGTTGCCGGACTCCGCGGCGGCGATGCCGACGGGGTTGCCCTTACCGAAGCTGTCGGGGTCGGGCGCACGGCGCTTGGCTTCGTTATAGCTCAACAAGGCCGCCAGGTTGCCGCCCGCACCAGGCAGAATGCCGACGCATACGCCGATCAGCGACGATCTCGACCAGGTGCGCCAATAGTTGCGTAGCAGGCCCAGGCCGCCAGCGACGGCGCTCACGCGGAAGCTATCGGCATTGAAGTAGGATTCGTTGCGCTTTTCCGCCATCTCCAGGATCGGCGGAATCGCATACAGCCCGATCAATACGATGATCAGATCGAAGCCGCCGACCAGGTACAGGCTGCCGAACGTGTAGCGCTCCTCGCCACTGAGCGTGTCGATGCCGACGAGCCCAACGATCACGCCGAGCAGGGCGCTCAGTATGCCCTTGCTGAGGTCCTTGCCGACCAGCACGGCGATGCTCGTCAGGCCGAACACGGCGACCCAGAAATATTCCGCGGGACCGAAGGCCAGGGTGACCTTGGCCAGCAGCGGCGCCAGGGTCATCAGCGCCAGGGCACTGACGACACCACCCACTGCAGAGGACCAGCAGGCCGTCTTGAGCGCCAGCCCGCCTTGGCCGTTGCGCGTCATGGGATAGCCATCGAAGGTGGTGGCGATGGCGGCCGGTGTACCGGGGATTTTCAGCAGGATGGCGGGGATCGCGCCACCATACATCGAACCGTTATAGATGCCTGCCACCAGACCAAGCGCGATGATCGGGTCGAAGCCATATGTCAGTGGCAGCATCAGGGCGATCGCCATGACCGGATTCAGGCCCGGCAAAGCGCCGATCAGGATCCCGGCCAGGGTGCCGACAACCAAACTCAGCAGAGAGTCGGGCTGGAGCGCAACGGGGAGCGCGTGAAACAGTGATTCGAACATGGCGGGATCCTTCATTCACGATGCCAGGAAGAACTCGACGGGTAGCGGACGCTTGAGTACTACGGCGAACAAGCCGTACAGCAGGGCGATAAAGACCACGGCGACACAGATGACGACTGCCGGCCTGCGTTCTCCCAACAGCAGCGCCATCACGATCACGAACAGTGTGCTGGTGGTGTAGAAGCCAATGATAGGCAGCAGGAAATAGAACAGCACACAGCACGCCAGCGTGACGAAGAATCGGAGAGGGTGGTGGATTAGCGGCATGGAGGTGGACATCGTATTGCCGACCACGCCGCGCACCATCAGCGGCACCGCGAAGACCGACATCAGCACCCCGACCCCGACGGGGATGTAGGCGGTGTCGGCATAGAACCCGGAGCCTATCCAGGCCGTCGTCACGCCGATAGCAAAAAATACGAGGCCCGAGAGTGTGTCGCGATATTTCATAAGCAAGGGGCTTCCTGCAGAGGCGGAAATCGTGGGCCGCTTTCTGGTTCATGCGAAGTGGGGCAGGACCGATGCTACAAGCACCGGTCCCACGGTGGGGCGTCTGAAAATCCTAGTGTTTCTTGAGGCCCAAGTTGTCCAGCACCTCACCTATCGCCTCGCTCTCTTGCCGGAGGCGTTCACGCAAGGCCTCGCCCCGCACCAGGTTCAGCGTTTCTCCCTGGCCGGCCAGGAATTCCTGGAATTCGGGGTATTGCACTGCACGCTCCACGGCATCGGCGATGAACGTCGCTCGCTCTTCATCCAGTCCTTCCGGGGCCAGCATCATGCGCCACAGCACCGTTTCCAGCTCGGGATGGCCGAGTTCTTCCAGCCCCGAGGCTTGCGGCAAGGCTTCGTTGGGTGCCGCCGAGGTCACCAGCAGGCACTTGGCCTGGCCTTCCTCGACATAGGGCAGCACCGGCGTGATGGAGCCACCATAGATGTCGACGTGTCCACCCAGGAAGTTCTGCAGGGTTTCCCCCGCGCCACCGAAGGGGATCGGCCGCGCGTCGATCTCAAAGGCCGCAAAGATCCGTTCAGCCGCCAAGCGCATGGTGCCGCCGACGCCATCGTTGCCATAGGTGTAGTGGCCAGGGTTGGCCTGCAACTCAGCGATGAACTCCTCGCCATTATCGGCAGGGAAGTCTGGAGACACGCACATGGTGTAGGCGCTTTGCGAGGTGCTGATGATCGGAGTCAGCGTGTCGTAGGAGTACTGCACCCGCTGCATGTGCGGCACGGTGGTGATCGGACTGTTCCAGGTCGACAGCAGGGTATAGCCGTCCGGCTTGGTGCGCGCCAACTGGTTGACGCCGATGGCTCCGCCACCGCCCGCTACGTTCAGGACTGCAGCCGATTGGCCCAGTTCCTCTTCCAGATACTGGTTGAGCATGCGCGCGACGGCATCGGTGCCGCCACCGGCCGGAGCCGGCACGATGATCTCGATCGGGCGGTTGGGATAATCGTCGGCCATGGCTGGCGTGGAGGCGGCTGTCGCTGCGGCGAGTGCGCCGATTAGCATGTATTGCTTCATTGTTGTACCTACGTGTGCCGTTGATTGACTGCAGTTCTGATGCTGCGCTGTGGTTGGGGCTCAGGGCCCTAGGCGGACGGTTCGCCGAGCGTGACGCGATACCTGAAGCGCTCCGGGCGCCCGTGCACGCGACGGAACTCGATGACCCGACCGACGGGGTTTCTTGCCATGCGATGGATGACCGCCACCGGAGAGTCGGGAGGCAGCCCCAGGTGCCTGGCACTGGCTGACGTTGCCGTGCCGAACGACAGTTCATCGGTGGCTGAGGTGATCAGGATGCCGAATTCCTGCAGGAAGACCGGGTACAGCAAGGGACCCATGGCCTTGGTGTCCAGTTTTTCCAGGCCGTCGAAGTCCGGCAGCCTCAGGAAGATCTCCTCGAACAGCATTGGCTCGCCCGACCACAGGCGCACCCTTTCCAGATGCAGGCAGCGGGCGCCCGCTGCTTCGCCGAACGCCTCGCGGACATCGGCCGGTGCCTCGATGGCCTGGCATGACAGGATGCGGCTCTCGGGGATGACGGGGCCGTCCATGTCCTCCACGTCATGCACATGGAAGAAGCGGAACAGGTCGGCGCGGAAGGCGGGCTGCTTGACGAAGGTGCCCGTACCGCGACGACGCTCCAGCAGACCTTCCTCGACGAGTTGCTTGAGCGCAATGCGCATGGTGGCGACCGCGACGCCGTACTCCTCGGAGAGACGATTCTCGGAGGGAATCATGTCGCCGGGAGACCATTCACCATTGGCGATACGCGATGCCAACTGATCGCGCAGTCGCGCATACAGCGGCAGTCTCTCGTCGGTGCCGAATCTTGCTGAAGGCGCTTGCATGTGTGGTCCGTTCTCCAACCTTGGTCCTAAAGGACTTGCTGTGGTAACTAAAGACGAGTGTATACTTGCAGTCAACTAGTTCTCTATAGAACTAGACTTATGTCTAACTTGATCAGAGCCATCACTGCAAGCTGACCAGGGTGGGTCACTGCAATGACCACTGTCGGAAAGGGACGAAAAGCAATGCAAGGCTTCGACTGCCACGCTCACGTCTACAGCCAGGTAGAGGAAACGCAAGAGTCGAACTATCGGCCATCGAGATCTGCACCGCTCGAGGAGTGGCAGCGGCATCTGCAACACTGCGGGCTGCGCGGTGGGGTGCTGGTGCAACCCAGCTTCCTGGGCTATGACAACCGCCAACTGCTGGCTACGCTGGCCAAGCTCGGACCGGGGTACAGGGGCGTGGCACAGTTGCCGAACACGACCACCCTGGAAGAGATGCGGAACCACGCTGCTGCCGGCATCGTCGGCGTTCGCTGGAATCTCATCGAGCACCGCTGCGCGTTGCCTGACCTGGATGATCCGTATTGGATCGACTTTCTCGATCGCCTCAAGGTCATGGGCTGGCACCTGGAAGTCCATCTGGAGGGTGAGCGACTTCCCGAGCTGTTTCCGGCATTGCACCGACACGGCGTGACAGTGGTGATCGATCACTTGGGCCTGCCGGCTGATCCCGTGCCACTCGCCCATGAAGGCTTTCGCCAGATTCTCGATGCCGGGCGCGAGGGACGGACCTGGGTCAAGCTATCGGCGCCCTATCGCTCGCCGGTTGCCGACCTGAGGCCCCATGTGCAGGCACTGCTGAACCATCTGGGCAGCGAGCGGCTGGTGTGGGGTAGCGACTGGCCATGGACCCGCCACGAAAACAAGCACAGCTACCGGCAGACCTATGACTGGCTCAGGCATTGGATAACCGATGAGACGGAGTTGTTGACAGTCATTGACTCAGCCCCCCGCCAGCTGTTTCGGCTCCCTTGATCTCGATCATGGTCAGGGACGATTGGCAGGAGGTCGCAGCGGCTGAAGACTAGCATGAAAGGAATAGATGACCACGAGCCGGTGAAGGCCATGGACCGTGAGCCAACCCATGACGCTGGAGTGTCACCACCAGTGCTGGGGATAACGGCGGTGTCGGGCCAGGTTGTTGACGAGTATGGCAACCGACAGCATCAGAATGCAGGCGGTGGCAACCGGCATCAGGGCGTAACTCCAACTCAGGGAGTGCAACTCGCTCGAGCCGATCACGGCGATCAGTGCGGTCGCTCCGCCGGGCGGATGCAGGGTATGGGTGAGTTGCATGACCAGGATGGCCGTCGACACGGCAACGGCCGCCGCCAGCCAGGTATCGCCTAGCCATTGCCAACTGAACACGCCTACCAGCGCCGAAAGCACGTTGCCGCCCAATACGTTGCGAGGCTGGGCCAGTGGGCTTTCTGGCGCAGCATACAGCAGTACCGAAGTCGCGCCGAAGGAGCCGATCATCAGCAGGGCCTGCGACGGCAAGGTGAGCTCGCTCAGCCAGCCGACTCCTGTCATGCCCAGAAAGGCGCCGAACCACGACCACAGGGCATCACGCCAGCATGGGCGTGCCCGCTCGGCGGGCGCCCCCTTCATCTTGTTGAGATACGTTCTGACCATTATCCGCTTGATCGAGTCAAAAGCGGCCTATGTTGCCAAAAATAGCCTGCTAATCAACATGTGATAGCGGAGAGTCGATGCGACATTCCGCCGCGCTGAGATGGGTAGGCATTTCGATGGGTAGTGATAAGATTCATTATTAATACATCTTATAGCCCAAGGATCTCTCATGCTGACGAATGACCAGGAACGACTGATCGATGCTACCGCTCCCGTAGTGGCCGAACATCTCGATGCCATCACCCAGCGCTTCTATCCGCTGATGTTCCAGCGCTATCCCGAAGTCAAGCCGCTGTTCAATGATGCTCACCAGGCCAGTGGCAGCCAGCCTCGCGCCCTGGCCGGAGCGGTACTGGCCTATGTGCAATTGCGCCGCGACCCGCAGCGCGCCAAGCAAGTGCTGGCCACGGCGATCAGTAAGCATGTGTCGCTGAACATCCAGCCCGATCAGTATCCCATCGTCGGCGAGTGTCTGATGGCGGCCATCGGTGAGGTGCTGGGCGAGGCGGTCACCGCCGAGATAGCAGCGGCCTGGGGAGCGCTCTACGAGGAATTGGCGGGGCTGCTGATCGAGCTCGAGGCGCATCGCTACCATGAATCCGCCAATCGCGAAGGCGGTTGGAAAGGGCCACGGACATTCCGCATCGCCAAGGCTCGCCAGGAAAGCGCCGTGATCCGCTCCTTCATACTGGAACCCGTGGATGGTGGGCCCGTGGCCGATTTCGAACCCGGCCAGTACATCGGCGTACGACTGATCATCGACGGCGAGCCGGTCTATCGTCATTACAGCCTCTCGGCCCTGCCCAATGGCCGCAGCTACCGTATATCGATCAAGCGCGAAGCGGACGGCCGTGCCAGTCGCCACTTTCACGACAGCCTGGCGGAGGGTGACACCATCGAGCTGCTGCCACCGGCGGGCGACCTGACCCTGGCCGACGGCGACGAGCCGCTGATGCTGCTCAGCGGCGGTGTCGGCCAGACGCCCATGCTGCCACTGGCCAGCCGGGCGTTGGCACAGGGTCGGCGAGTGGTCTATCTGCACGCGGCGCAGAATGTCGAGCACCACGCCTTCGGCGACGAGGTGGCGGCGCTGGCAGCCGAGCACCCCGAACGTCTGCAGATCGTGACCCTCTACGAATCGGCCAGTGAGGGCGGCGAAGTCGACCACATCGGTCGCATCGACCGCGACCTGCTTGCGCGCTATCTGCCCGAGGGCCAGCCACGCTGCTACTTCGTGGGGCCGCAAGGCTTCATGAACGCTGTCGATCGAGCCCTGGCCGCGCTGGGCGTGTCCGACGAGCGCCGCCACTACGAGCACTTCGGTCCATCGCGTCCGCTCTGAACCGTGTGAGTTATGGAATTACCGTGGGTGGCATTGGCACTATGATGCTGGCGATGATGGCCCGAGTTTCGCTGGGGCATACCGGTCGGCCAATCGAGACTTTGCCGGGCATCGCGCTGCTGATGCGAGAGTTACGCTGAGGAGCAAGGCATGGCCTACTATTTCCTGATCAAGCATCTGCATATGACCGCCGCCGGTCTGAGCCTGGCGCTGTTCATGTTGCGTGCCTGGTGGTCGGTGCGCGAATCGCCGCAATTGCAACGGGTGTGGGTGCGGGTAGTGCCGCATATCATCGATACCGCGCTGCTGGTGCTCGGTGTGTGGCTGATGGTGATGCTGCGCTTCTGGCCGCATCAGCACCCTTGGCTGGCCGCCAAGCTGATCGGGCTGGTGGTCTACATCGTGGTGGGGACCGTAGCCATCAAGCGCGGCCGTACTCCCATGCAGCGGGGAGTGGCGGCCATCGCCGCCGTGCTGGTGTTTGTGTATATCGTCAGTGTGGCCGAGCTCAAGCAGGTGGCGATGCTGTCGATCCCCACCGCCGGTTTCCCGACCGCCGTGGCGGCGTTGACCTGGATCGAGGACATCACAGGGGGCTGAATCGCTTGCGGGACACGGAGGGGATGCCCGGGAGGTCCTTGCGTTGCGTGAAGCCGACGCGGTGTGAAGCCGACGCGGTGGCATGTCGACCTCAAGGGCTCTCGTCAGGGGGAACGAAGGCATCGAGATGAAAGGCCGCTGCCTCGTTCACCTCCGCCACGCCGACGATCCCGGGTTCGGGAGGCTCGGCGCCGGCCAGCACCTCGAGCACGCTTCTCACGCCCTGCGACAGGGACGTCAGGTTGTAGCCGCCTTCGAGCACGAAGGCCAGCCGGCCGTGGCAATGCCGTCTGGCCAACCCCTGGAGAATACCGGTCAGGGCCCCGAATCCTTCATAAGACACGTTCAGTGCCAGGTCATTCCAGTGGGGATCGAAGCCAGTGGAGACCAGGATCAGGTCGGGCTGGAACCACTCGGCCGCCGGCACCAGGATGTCCCGGAAGGCCTTGAGGTAGGCGGTATCACCCGCTCCGGCGGGCACCGGCACATTGACGGTGGTGCCTTCTCCCAGCCCGGCGCCGATGTCTTCCAGGCGGCCCGACCCGGGAAAGAATGGCGCGGCTCGGTGGATGTCGAAGAACAGCACGTCGGGATCGGCCCAGAAGATCTCCTGGGTACCATTGCCGTGATGGGCATCCCAATCGACGATCAGCACTCGCGAGCATCCCAGCGCGGCCCTGGCATGTGCCGCAGCCACGGCGACGTTGTTGAACAGGCAGAAGCCGCGCGCCCTGACCGGCTCGGCGTGGTGGCCGGGGGGGCGTATCGCGGCGAAGGCGCTCTCCGCACGGCCCGAGACGACGGCTTCGACGGCGGCGATGGCCGTGCCGGCGGCGACCTCCGCCGCTTCGACACTGCCCGGCGAAACGGCCGTCGTGTCCACGTCCAGCCAGGCGCTCTCGCCCCGCAAGCGGTAGATCGCCTCCAGATAGGCGGTGGTATGCACGCGGCTGAGTTGTTCTCGGGTGGCCGCCGTCCCGGTTTCGACGCGCACGCCCGGCACCGGGTCGCGCTCGAGTAACTCCATGATGGCGGTGAGGCGGCCGGGATGCTCGGGATACTTCCACGCCACCTCCAGTCCCGAGAGGATTTCCCGGAGCCGTTTGTCCATGCGCCGCGACAGGAAGGGGGCCTGGGCATCCGGCTGATGGGCCAGCATCCTGTCATCATGGAAGAGCAGCACGCTGTTCCGCTTGGTCAGGATCCCATCCTCGAGCGACTGTCCATCACGCATCATGCATCCTCTCCATGCTTGGCCCAGCAGGCGCGATACCTTTAGCAGTTTAGCAGCGAGACCACGGCTGCGGAGCAGGATATCAGGACGCGATCATGGCGGCTCTCGGGGCGTTCATGCCACGCGCAACGCTGACGGCGGGTTGGTGATAGCGGTAGCGGGTCAGCACCGAGTACTGCTTGAAACGAGAGGATGCCATGTTCAGTCGCTCCTTGCCGTCATCACGGATTCTTCACGTAGGCGCTCTTGCGCAGGTAGAACCACCAGTTGACGATCAGGCAGATCGCGTAGAACGCCGCGAAGCCGTACATGGCGAGTTCCGGGGTGCCGGCCTGGATCTGTTCGCCCATCACCCGCGGGGCGATGAAGGCGCCATAGGCGGCGACGGCGGAGGTCCAGCCCAGCACCGGCCCTTTACGCTGCTGGTCGAAGATCACGCCGATGCTGCGGAAGGTGGAGCCGTTACCGATGCCGCTGGCGGCGAACAGCACGATGAACAGGCCAAGGAATGTCCAGAAATAGGCATTCGGATCGCTGGAGTTGTAGGCCAGCATCATCACGTATCCGGTGGCGATGGAGGCCGCGACCATGATCGCCGAGATGATCTGGGTGACGATCGAGCCGCCGATCTTGTCGGAGATCCAGCCGCCGACCGGCCGGATTGCCGCGCCCACGAACGGTCCCATCCATGCCCAGGTCATGGCACTGGGGGCATTGGGGTTGGCCACCCGCTCCAGGCTGCCGTCGGCGGCCCGCTCCATCATCGAGCCGAAGATCACCTCGATGGAGAGCGGCAGGGCCGCCGAGAAGCCGATGAACGAACCGAAGGTGGCGATGTAGAGCACCGTCATCGACCAGGTGTGCTTGTCGCTGAAAATGGTGAACTGCTTCTGGATATTGGGCTTGATCTCGCCCGGAATCAGCCGCATCAGGCCCAGGGTCAGCACGATGGTCAGCGGCAGGGCCAACCACATGTTGAGCAGACCCAAGCCCACCGGCGGGGGCAGCATCAGGTAGATGCCAATGGCCGAGGTGACCAGGCCCAGATTGTAGAGTCCGAGGATCTTGCCGAAGGCCGCCAGCGGCGAGCCGGGGTTAGGCGTGATGGTGCGCAGGTTGTTCATGCCGAACCAGGCCGCGATGCACAGTGGCACCAGCACTACCACGCCGAGCAGGGCCGGGTTGTGCAGCCAGGTTGGGGTGCCCTCAGGAATGCGACCGATCAGGGTGCCGCTGGCGCGTACCAGCTCCATGGGCTCGCCAGAGAATACGCCGAACACGGCGGCGGTCATCGACAGCGGAATCAGGATCTGCATACCGGTGACGCCGAGGTTACCCAGGCCGGCGTTCATACCCAGTGCGTAGCCTTGCTGCTTCTTGGGGAAGAAGGTGCTGATGTTGCTCATCGAGCAGGCGAAGTTGCCGCCACCGACACCGGAGACCAGCGCCAGGAGCTGGAAGACCCAGAGTGGTGTGTCTTGACTCTGCAGGGCGAAATAGGCACCCAGACAGGGAATGATCATCAGCGCGGTGGTCAGGAAGATGGTATTGCGCCCACCGGCGATGCGGATCATGAACGATGCCGGAATGCGCAGGGTGGCGCCGGCAAGGCCGGCGATGCCAACCAGGGTGAAGAGTTCCGCCTCGGAAAAGGGGAAGCCGAGGTTGTTCATCTGCACCGTCAGCATGCCCCACATCTGCCAGTAGCCGAATGCCACCAGCAGGCAGGGAATCGAGATCCACAAGTTGCGGTTGGCGATGCGCTTGCCCTGGCGTTCCCAGAAGCTTTCGTCCTCGACGTCCCACTCATGCAGGTCGCCGTTGAGTCTAGGCTTGGCCAAGGCCTGTAAGTCGACATTGGTATTGGACATATCCGTCCCCTCGTTTTCGCGAATCCTCATCGCCAGCCGTAAATTTCACCGGCGATGGATATCTCTGATGAGAAGAAAGATATGTCGTGAGGCAGAGCGAATAAACGTGGCGAAAATCGCCCAAAACGGTGGGAATACCACTTTCGAGATACAAGAGGTATGGCAATAACAAATTGATTTGAAACAAGTCTGTTTGGCAGATCAAGACGGGAAAGCGATATGTCGATGCCAGGACTTTTTTGGAGGTATCCATAAAAAGTCCCGGCAGTGTCGGTGGGGATATGTCGGCTTGCTGAGCCGGAATGGACTCCCAGTTGCGCAATCTGGATAAGCTTTCTTTAAAGTTTCTCTCCCTGCTGCCGTTACTGCCCTCAAGAAGCAAGTGCGTAGCAGGGAATGCATCGTGGAAAAACGTCGAATAGGGAGCTGTCTTGGGACGCTGGCGCTGTGCCTGTGGAGCGCCATGGCCGTCGCGGCCGACTTGCCTCCCGACGTGAACGCGGGATCCGCCGACCAGAACTTCATTCGCGGCGACCAACAGCGCCTGCTGGACGAACAGCAGCGCAAGCTGCAGCAAGTGCAACGCCTGCCGGGGGAGCGCGAAGCTTCCCCCGCGCCGCCCGCCCCCTCCCAAGCCCAGTGTTTTGCGATCGATACCATCGAGCTGGAAGGCGTCGCCCTGTTCAGTGACAGTCGCCAACACGAGTTGAGTGACCCCTTCGCCGGGCGCTGCCTGACGGTGGACGAGCTCAACGAACTGCTGCGCAATATCACCCAGGCCTACACCGAGCGCGGTTTCGTCACCTCGCGTGCCTATCTGCCGCAGCAGGATCTGTCCCAACGGCACTTGCAGGTGGTGGTCGTCGAGGGGCATATCGAGGCGCTGGAAAGTACCGGGAACGCCCCGAGACCTCGCGAATTGGCCATGGCCTCGCCGGCCGAAGCGGGCGATCCCCTCAACCTTCGCGATCTCGAACAACTGATCGACCAGTTGAATCGCCTACCGTCGCGTCAGTCCACCATGGAACTGGTGCCGGGCGAGACGGTGGGCGGCAGCCGGGTCCAGGTCACCAGCGAGGAAGGAAGGCCGGTCAGGGTCTCGCTGGGACGCAACAACGACGGCAGTGCCGGGACCGGCGAACAGCAGTGGAGCGCGAGCGTCGAGTGGGATAGCCCGCTGGGACTCGCCGACCAGTTCGTCGCCCAGTGGGGACACGACGTCACGGGCCAGTCCGATATCGGCTCGAGTAGCCGTTATTTCGGTTACAGCCTGCCCTTTGGCGATTGGACATTCTCCTACAGCTATACCCATAGCGATTATCACACCGTTGCCGAAGCCAACGGTTTCATCTTCACCCTGGAAGGCAAGAGCGAGCGGCATCGACTGCAAGCCGAGCGGCTGTTGTGGCGCGATAGCGTCAGCAAGACGGCCGCGAGTGTCGGCCTCAGTCGTCTGTCGACACGCAACTACATCGATGGCGCGCGCATTGAGGTGAGCAGCCAGCGCCTGAGCGAGCTGAGCCTCGGCCTCAATCACGGGCGCCGTATCGGCAAGGCGCTGCTCAATGCCGACCTCGGCTGGCACAAGGGCCTGACCATCCTGGGTGCCCAGGGCGATAGCGCCGATATCCCCGGCACGCCGAGGGCGCAGTTCGAAAAGACCACCCTGACCCTGAACTATCTCCAGCCCTTTTCCCTGTTCCAGCAGTCGCTGAGTTTCTCGAGCCTGATTCATGGCCAGTGGAGCGATGACGTCCTTTACAGCCCCCAGCGCCTGAGTCTCGGCGGCCAGAGTTCGGTGCGTGGCTTCAAGGAGCAGTCCCTGAGCGGCGACAGCGGCGGGTACTGGCGCAACCAGGTCACCTGGCAACACCCGCTCGATGCCGCCCGTCCCCTCTTCGATAGCGTCGAGGCCTCGCTGGCCTACGACGTGGGCGTGATCCATCACGGTCGCCACAACCCCGAACTCCACGGTCGCCTGAGTGGCTATGCCCTGGGCCTCGGCCTGCGCGGTAAGCACCTCGCCGCCAATGTCAGTGTCGCCCACTCGCTCGAACGCCCCGACGTGCTGCCACGGCGGGAAACGCCGGTGGTCTTCAGCGTCACGGCGTTCCTGTAGGCGACAGGCAACCTGGGTGGGGTCGTGAATGACCATGGAAGACTGAGCGCAACGAACAACGAACAACCGAAAAACAGTGATGCAGGGACGCAGCCACCATGAACATCCGTAGCCCATTGGGCCGCTACGTTGCCATCCTCCTCATCAACGCCCTGTTCTGGCATCCGGTCATCGTGCTGNCAACGCCACGCGCAAGCTGCAGGCCACCCAGCTCGGCGGGCTGATCGTCGGCAACCCCAACCTGCGCGACCACGCCGCCCGGCTGATCGTCAACGAGGTCAATGGCGGCCGGCCCAGCCGCCTGGCCGGCTACACCGAAGTGGCCGGCAGCGCCGCCAACGTGGTGGTGGCCAACCCCTACGGCATCACCTGCGACGGCTGCGGCTTCCTCAACAGCCCGCGGGTGACGCTCTCCACCGGCCAGCCGGTCATCGAAAACGGCGATCTCGAGCGCTTCGCCGTCGACCAGGGCCAGGTCACGATCGAAGGCCTGGGGCTCGACGCCACCCAGGTCGATCAGTTCGACATCATCACCCGTGCCGCCGAGGTCAACGCCGCGATCCACGCCAAGCGCCTCAACGTCATCACCGGCGCCAACGACGTCGACGCCGACAGCCTCGCGACCAGCGCGCGCCCCGGCACCG
>NZ_BMXS01000021.1 GCF_014651875.1 Litchfieldella qijiaojingensis | reverse complement strand
GCCGCTTCCGTGCAACCCCGAATCGCCCAAACGATCCGAAAAAGCCCAACGAAAACAGCCACTTCGGCCACTCACCACCGCCCGCAACGTTTGCCCGTCGCCGGCAGCGGATGCGTACTTTACGGATCCCAGGGCCCGCTGACAAGCCCTACGGAGAAAAAATTCATTCCTTGCCGGGTGACCGCCTCATCTTGCGCATCAACGCCATCACTGGACCGGACGCCACATAGGCTCCGAACAGCAGCAGCAGCATCACTGAGGGCTCGACCGAAATAACGACGAAGCCGAGTACGATCGCCAGCAGAACCACGAAGGGGACCGGCCCCTTGAGGTCGATGTCCTTGAAGCTGTAATAGCGGATATTGCTGACCATCAGCACACCGGCAGCCGCCACAAGCAGCAGCATCAGCAACTTGAAGCCGAAGGCGTCGGCGTCGAAGCTGTGGAATGTCCACACGCTGGCCGCCACCAGGGCCGCCGCCGAGGGGCTTGGCAAGCCGATGAACCACTTCTTGTCGACACTGCCGAGCTGCACATTGAAACGGGCCAATCGCAAGGCGGCACAAGCCACATAGAGGAATGCCACGACCCAACCGGTCTTGCCGATATCCTGCAGAATCCAGGTAAAGGCCACCAGTCCTGGCGCCACCCCGAAGGAGAGCATGTCGGAGAGGCTGTCGTATTCGGCGCCGAAGGCGCTCTGGGTATTGGTCAGACGCGCCACGCGACCATCCAGACCATCCAGAATCATGGCAATGAAGATGGCGACAGCGGCCGCGGTGAAGTCGCCATTGATGCCGGCAACCACAGCGAAGAAGCCCGAGAACAGCGCCGAGGTCGTGAACAGGTTGGGCAGCAGATAGATCCCCCTGCGCCGCACCTTCTTGCCGTCTTCCACCGCTTCTTCGACGACTTCCGTCTCACGCACGAAAGTGGAGGCAATATCATCGTCGGCATGTTCGGCCTTTTCATGCTCGGTGTTACTAGGCTCTTGGCTCATGAGTCTCGTTCCGTTGCCATACAAGGCGCCCAAGGCGCCCTTGTGATTCTACACCCTCAGTCCATCAACAATAGCGAATATCGGCCAATCCCCATGCAAGAAGGGCGCGGAAATCCGCGCCCTTCCTTGTCATCAGCTAGTCAGTCCATTCAGTTCTTGGACTTGTCGACCAGTTGGTTGGCCGCGATCCAAGGCATCATGGCGCGCAGCTTGGCACCTACCTGCTCGATCTGGTGCTCGGCATTCAGGCGGCGGCGAGCGGTCATCGACGGATAGTTGGTGTTGCCTTCATTGATGAACATCTTGGCGTACTCACCGGTCTGGATACGCTTCAGAGCATTGCGCATGGCTTCACGCGACTGCTCGTTGATAACTTCCTGGCCGGTGACGTACTCGCCATACTCCGCATTGTTGGAAATGGAGTAGTTCATGTTGGCGATACCGCCTTCGTACATCAAGTCGACGATCAGCTTGAGCTCGTGCAGACACTCGAAATAGGCCATCTCCGGCGCATAGCCAGCCTCAACCAGCGTTTCGAACCCAGCCTTGACCAGTTCCACAGCACCACCACACAGGACGGTCTGCTCACCAAACAGATCGGTTTCGGTCTCGTCCTTGAAGGTGGTTTCGATGATGCCGCTGCGTCCACCGCCGATCGCGGCGGCATAGGACAGCGCCAGCTCCTTGGCGGAACCAGTGGCATCCTGGTGGATGGCGATCAGGTCGGGAATACCACCACCCTTGACGAATTCAGAGCGCACGGTATGGCCCGGGGCCTTGGGCGCGATCATGATCACGTCCAGGTCGGGGCGCGGCTCGACCTGGTTGTAGTGGATGTTGAAGCCGTGAGCGAAGGCCAGGGTGGCGCCCTCTTTGAGGTTGGGCTCGACTTCCTGCTCGTAGATGGCTTTCTGGTTCTCGTCCGGCGCCAGGACCATCACCACGTCGGCGCTCTTGCAAGCTTCCGGCACGGTAGCGACCTTGAGCCCGGCTCCTTCCGCCTTGGCCGCGGAAGAAGATCCCTGACGCAGGGCGACGGTGACATCGACGCCAGATTCCTTGAGGTTGTTGGCATGGGCATGGCCTTGGGAGCCATAGCCGACGATGGCGACCTTCTTGCTCTGGATCAGCGACAGATCGCAATCCTTATCGTAGTAAACACGCATGATGATCTCCTGATTCGAGTGATGTGGAAAACGGTGTCAGCGTTGATGGCAACCCACGCCGTCTATCGCGGCGCTTGGAGTATTTGGTGCCGATGCGGACAAGATACGGCAGGACAACGCATTGCGTAAAACGCTATATTTGCAACATCACGAACCGAAAAATGAAATATAGCCACCATGGACCTGCGCCCCCTGCAACATTTCCTGAGCCTTACCGAGACACTGCACTTCGGGCGTGCCAGCGATGCCTGCCATGTCAGCCCGTCGACCCTGAGCCGTAGCATTCGCCAGCTCGAAGACAGTCTAGGCGTGGCGCTGTTCGAGCGCGACAATCGCCACGTCGCCTTGACCCGGCAAGGTCGGTTGTTTCAGCAATACGCGCGTGAAGCACTGGAACAATGGGAACTGATCCGGCATACGCTGATGGAGGAAACCCAAGAGTTGTCCGGCGAGATCAGTATTTACTGCTCGGTCACCGCCAGTTACAGCTTCCTCTACGAACTGCTGAGCGACTTTCGCGCACGCCATCCTCGCATCGAGATCAAGTTGCATACCGGCGACCCCGCCGAGTCCATGGCACGCGTATTGGCCGGCGAAGAAGACATGGCGATCACTCCGCGCCCACGCACGCTGCCCGAGTCTCTGGCTTTCAAGCCGATGACGACCTCGCCACTGGTGTTCATCGCCCCACGCGATGGAGCCCCCTGGATTCCCGCTAACCCAGAGATCCCGAGCCCCGAACAGTGGCGGCAGGTTCCGATGATCCTTTCGGAATCGGGGCTAGCCCGCGAGCATAGCAACACCTGGTTCAAGGCGCTGGGTATCGCACCGCAGATCTATGCTCAGGTGGCTGGCAACGAGGCCATCGTCAGCATGGTGGGCCTAGGGTTTGGCGTCGGCATAGTGCCAAGGATCGTGCTCGACAATAGCCCGCTGGTCGACCGGATTCGCATACTTCCGGTCAAGCCGGAGCTGCCACATTACGATGTAGGCTTATGCGTGGCACAGCGGCGCTTGAAGAGCCCGCTGATCAGCGCCTTATGGGCAGAGGTGTAAATCCAAGTAGCTCCCGGATAGTAAAAAGCCGCTCCGAAGAGCGGCTTGACGACTGGCGGCCGGTTGCCGACGGCTACAAGCTCAGCACCTTGTCGCCGCGGGCAATCCCCGAGACGCCGGTGCGCGCAACTTCTAGGACTCCTACCGGGGCCATCGCCTGCAGGAAGGCATCCAGCTTTCCGGCATCGCCGGTGATCTGCACCGTATACAGGCTCGGCGTCACGTCAACGATCTGCGCACGGAAGATATCCGCGGTGCGCTTGACCTCGTCGCGAGCCGCGCCCAGGGCCTTGACCTTGACCAGCATCAGTTCGCGCTCGATGTGATTGCCTTCGGTCAGGTCGACCAGCTTGACCACGTCGATCAGCTTGTTGAGATGCTTGGTGATCTGCTCGATCACGCGGTCGTCACCGATGGTGGTCACCGTCAGGCGGGACAGCGTAGGATCATCGGTGGGCGCCACGTTGAGCGTCTCGATGTTGTAGTTACGCTGGGCAAAGAGCCCCACCACGCGGGACAGGGCGCCGGGTTCGTTTTCCATCAGGATCGAGATGATATGGCGCATCAGGTCCGCTCCGTCTTCGAAAGCAGCATGTCACGCATGGAGCCCAGGGGCACCTGCATCGGGTACACGTGTTCGCGCGGGTCGACATAGACATCGAGGAACACTAGCTCGTCCTTGTCGGCAAAGGTCCGTTCCAAGGCCGACTCGAGCTCTTCCTTCGTCTCCACCCGCAGGGCGGTGAAGCCATACGACTCGATCAGTTTCTGGAAGTCGGGGAGCGACTCCATGTAGGAATGCGCGTGACGGGACTTGTAGTTGAGGTCTTGCCACTGGCGCACCATGCCCAGCGAGGCATTGTTGAGATTGACGATCTTGACGCCGACCCCGTACTGCTTACAGGTCGACAGTTCCTGCATCATCATCTGGAAACTGCCCTCGCCGGTCACGCAGATCACCTGGTCATCCGGATAGTTGAGCTTGATGCCCATGGCCGCCGGGAAGCCGAAGCCCATGGTTCCCAGCCCGCCGGAGGTGATGAAGCGATTGGGCTTGGCGAACTTGTAGTACTGTGCGGCGAACATCTGGTGCTGCCCCACATCGGTGGTGATGAACGCCTCGCCGCGAGTAGCCTTGTACAGTGCCTCGATCACCTCCTGCGGCTTGAGTTGTTCGCCCGGCTGCGATGGCTCGTAGAGCTTGCCGTGTCGCTCCTCGCGCCAACCGTCGATCTTCTCCCACCATTCGGCAAGTGCCTCGGGATGAGCAATCTCCTTGCCCTGCACCAGGCTGATCATTTCGTTGATAACGCCCTGGGCCGGCCCGACGATGGGCACATCGGCACGTACCGTCTTCGACACCGAACTAGGATCGATATCGACGTGGATGATCTTGGCCGTGGGGCAGAATTTGGAGGTGTTGTTGGTCACCCGGTCATCGAAACGCGCCCCGATGGCAATGACCAGGTCAGAGTGGTGCATGACCATGTTCGACTCGTAGGAGCCATGCATGCCCAGCCAGCCCAGGCACTGACGGTCTCCCTGCGGGTAGGAACCGATCCCCATCAAGGTGGTGGTTATCGGGAAGCCTAGCCGCTGCACCAAGTCGGTCAGCGCCTCGCTGGCATTGCCGGTGACCACACCGCCGCCGGTGTAAAACACTGGGCGCTTGGCCTTGAGCATCAGCTCGACGGCTTTCTTGATCTGGCCGGTATGACCACGGGTGACCGGGTTGTAGGAGCGCAGCTTGACCTTCTTCGGATAGACATACTCGTAGCGCTCGGTGGGAGCGGTCATGTCCTTGGGTATGTCCACCACTACTGGGCCAGGCCGCCCGGTCGAGGCCAGGTAGAAGGCCTTCTTGAGAACTTCGGGAATCTCGGAGGGATGCCGTATCGAGAAGCTGTGCTTCACGATCGGGCGAGTCACGCCGATGATATCGGTCTCCTGGAAGGCATCGTCGCCGATCAGGTGGCTCATCACCTGACCGCACAACACCACCATCGGAATCGAGTCCATGTAGGCGGTGGCAATACCGGTCACGGCGTTGGTTGCGCCGGGGCCGGAGGTGACCAACACCACGCCCGGCTTGCCCGATGCACGGGCATAGCCATCGGCGGCGTGAGTGGCGGCCTGTTCGTGTCGCACCAGAATGTGCTTGACCTTATCCTGACGGAACAGGGCGTCGTAGATATGCAACGCCGCTCCACCGGGATAACCGTAGATGTATTCGACGCCCTCGTCCTGAAGGAAGCGGGCGATCATATCGGCGCCGGAAAGCAGTTCCACTGTGTCTCTCCCCTGGAGGTCTCGAGTGCCATGCCGTGCGCGATAGCGCTACGGCGTTCGAGTGCGGCGGTATGCCGCTGCCGGTCAATGCCGGCACCTGATGCCAAACCCTGGCGTCCTTAGGCCCGGTTGGGGCCTGCACTCTCATCACGGCGGTTTGCCGCGTCGGGGGCGTTGGCCAGGCCAGGCGGTTAGCCCAAACCCGGAATGTCCTTCGGCGGGTAGAGGCCATGAGGCCTACCCTTCGCGCGGTGATAGGGGATTGCCCGTTAACGTCCGCGCCCGTAATCAGGAACCGTCAAGATTCCAATAGCGCCGCGAGACTGTCAACCGTGAAACAGCGTCGGGTAGCCCAAACACGACCAATCGGCAAGGAAAAACGCCGGGGATAGGCAAAAATGCCCGCCTCTCAAGAAGAGAAGCGGGCCGAGGGGTCGTGGACGCGACCGGTTGAGAGAGTTACTTGCTGAACACCAGACGACCGTCGTCGGTCTTCACCTTGATGGTATCGCCCGGCACGAACTTTCCGGCCAGCAGGTCCTGGGCCAGAGGGTTCTCGATCCGGCTCTGGATCGCGCGCTTGAGCGGTCGGGCACCATATACCGGGTCGAAACCCACCACGGCGAGTTGGGCCAAGGCGTCGCTGCTGACCTCCAGCTTGAGATCGTGCTCGGCGAGCCGGTCGCGAAGACGGTCGAGCTGAATCTCGGCGATGGCTTGGATCTGCTCCTGCCCCAAGGCGTGAAACACCACCACCTCGTCAATGCGGTTGATCAACTCGGGGCGGAAGTGATCGGCAACCACCGCCATCACCATTTCCTTCATTTCGGCATAATTCTTATCGACATCACCGTTGTCGCTGCTTCCCATGCGCTGGATGATGTCCGAGCCCATGTTGGAGGTCATCACGATCACGGTGTTGCGGAAGTCGACGGTACGTCCCTGGCCATCAGTGAGGCGGCCATCCTCCAGCACCTGCAACAGGATGTTGAAGACGTCGTGATGGGCTTTCTCGACCTCGTCTAGCAGCAGCACCGAATAGGGCTTGCGACGCACTGCCTCAGTCAGGTAGCCACCTTCCTCATAGCCGACATAGCCCGGCGGCGCGCCAATCAGTCGCGCCACGGAGTGCTTCTCCATGAACTCGGACATGTCGATGCGTACCATGGCCTCCTCGGTATCGAACAGGAAGCTGGCCAACGCCTTGCACAGCTCGGTCTTGCCCACCCCAGTGGGACCGAGGAACAGGAAGGAACCGTTGGGACGATTGGGATCGGCCAATCCCGCCCGGGAACGGCGCACGGCATTGGCCACAGCGGTGACCGCCTCGTCCTGGCCGATGACGCGCGCGTGCAGCGCCTCTTCCATGCGCAGCAGCTTGTCGCGTTCGCCCTCGAGCATCTTGGCCACCGGGATGCCAGTCCAGCGCGACACCACCTCGGCAACTTCTTCCTCGGTAACACTGGAACGCAACAGCTTGTGCTCGCTGGCTTGCGCCGCTTCGCCCTCTTCGGCTTCCTTGATCTTGCGTTCGAGCTCAGGAATCACCCCATACTGCAACTCGGACATCCGGCCCAAGTCGCCCTGGCGCTTGGCGGCGTCAAGTTCGACGCGCGCCTTGTCGAGCTCGGCCTTGTACTGGGCCGCGCCTTCGATGCTAGCCTTCTCGGCCTTCCAGACCTCTTCCAGGTCGGCGTATTCACGAGACAGCTCATCGATCTGCGCCTCCAAAGTCTCGAGTCGCTTTTTGGAGGCCTCGTCGGTCTCCTTCTTGAGCTGCTCACGCTCCATCTTGAGCTGGATCAGACGGCGATCGAGACGATCCATCTCCTCAGGCATGGAATCGAGCTCCATGCGAATGCGCGACGAAGCTTCGTCGATCAGGTCGATGGCCTTGTCGGGCAGTTGACGATCGGTGATGTAACGCGCCGACAGCTTGGCCGCGGCGATGATCGCCGAATCGGTGATGGTAAGCCGGTGATGGACTTCATAACGTTCCTTGAGGCCACGCAGGATGGCAATGGTGTCCTCTTCGGAGGGTTCGTCGACCAGCACCTTCTGGAAGCGACGCTCGAGTGCGGCATCCTTCTCGATGTGCTTGCGGTACTCATCGAGCGTGGTGGCCCCCACGCAGTGCAACTCGCCACGTGCCAAGGCGGGCTTCAACATATTGCCCGCGTCCATGGCACCCTCGGCCTTGCCTGCACCAACCATGGTGTGCAGCTCGTCGATGAACAGGATCACCCGCCCCTCTTCCTGGGCCAGTTCGTTGAGCACTGCCTTCAGGCGCTCCTCGAATTCGCCCCGATACTTGGCACCGGCCAGTAAGGCGCCCATGTCCAGCGCAAGCACGCGCTTGTCCTTGAGCCCCTCGGGCACCTCGCCATCGACGATGCGATTGGCCAGCCCCTCGACGATGGCGGTCTTGCCCACGCCGGGTTCGCCGATCAATACCGGATTGTTCTTGGTGCGCCGCTGCAGCACCTGAATGGTACGGCGAATCTCGTCGTCGCGGCCGATCACCGGATCGAGCTTGCCCTCGGCGGCACGCGCGGTGAGATCCAGAGTGTATTTATCCAGCGCCTCGCGATTCTCCTCGGCGTTGGCGTCGTCGACGGACTGTCCGCCGCGCAAGCTGTCGATGGCAGCCTCGACCGCTTTACGGGTCAGGCCGGCCTGGGTCAACACCTTGGTCACGGCATGCCCCATATCCAGCGCGACCAGCAGCACCAACTCGCTGGCGATGAACTGGTCGCCACGCTTCTGGGCTTCGCGGTCGGCCAGGTTGAACAGCCGTACGAAATCACGCGACGGCTGCACTTCGCCGGTGAACTGGCCAACCTCGGGCAAATTATCCAGATACTGAACCAGCCCGCTGCGCAGCTTGCCGGTGTCGCCACCGGCCTTCTGCACCAGCCCCTTGATACCACTATCGGTGGCATCCAGCAGCGCCATCAGCAGGTGGCCAGGGTCAAGCTGATTATGCCCGCGCCCCACTGCCAGCGACTGGGCGTCGGCTACAGCATTCTGCAGCTTGCCAGTGAATTTATCGAATCGCATTCAAAGTCCTCCATGGGGTGACGGCGCGGTCGGACGCGCCGCTTGGCCCTGTGATTGCAACTTGACACTATCAATGGAGGTATGTTGGACCGCTTTCAAGTCGGCGGCCCGGGAAAGTCATGCGGGGTTGATGTGGATCAAGGGGAAGAGGGAAGAGGGAAGAGGGAAGAGGGAAGAGGGAAGAGGGAAGACAAGAAGTATCCGGTATTTTCTTCATTCTTCAAGGCGCGCAGCGCCGGTCTTCGTCCTTCCTTCTTCCAGCCGCGCAGCGGCGGTACTTCCTTCTTATCGCAGCCAGATCACGCTGGCCATGCGCCCGGTCCTGCCGTCATCACGGCGATGGGAATAGAAGCGCGATTCGCAGGCGGTGCAGAAATGCCCTCCGCTGATGTGCGAAACACCCAGACGCTCAAGGCGAAGACGCGCCAGGCGGTATAGATCGGCCATGAAGTGGCCCAAGCGGTAGGGGCTCGGCTCGAAGGCACTGGCGGCGTCCGGCTGCACAGCGACGAAGGCATCGCGCACCTCGGGGCCGACTTCGAACTGGGCGTTGGAGATTGCCGGCCCCAGCCATACCAAAAGTTGCTCGGGTTCGACACCGAGCGCCGCCACACTGGCTTCCAGAACCCCACCGGCCAGGCTGCGCCAGCCGGCATGCGCCAGAGCCACTCGCGTCCCCAAACGGTCACAGAAAAAGACCGGCAGACAGTCCGCTGTCTGGACGACGCAGGCATAACGCTTGTCGAAGGCTACCGCTGCGTCGGCCTCAGGAAGATCCGGGGAATACTCTTGCTGGACCTTGGCGCCATGCACTTGGTCAAGCCAAAGCAACGGCCGGTCGTCGTCCAACTGAGCACGCAAAAGCTCACGACAACGCGCGACGCTTTGGGCATCGTCTCCCACATGCGTGGCGGTATTGAAGGCAGCGAACTCCCCCTGACTGGGACCGGTTTCGCGCGTGGTCACGAAGGCCCCCACCGTGGTGGGTGCCGGCCAGTCGGGCAGAATCAAGGTTGGGTGGAGGTGGTGCCGTGAGTCGGCGAAAGTATCCATCATCGCATGCTCTCATGATCGTCACGCAGGTAGTCCAGCAGCATTAGCAAATCGTCGGGCAACTCGGCTCGGAACGACATTTCCCGCCCACTGGTCGGATGCACGAACGCTAGCTTGCGGGCATGCAGGGCCTGGCGTGGAAAGGTACGCAGGAGCTCCTTGAGCCCCTCGTTGGCTGCGGGAGGCAGCTTGAGACGGCCACCATAGACACTGTCGCCGACCAGCGGAAAGCGCCGATACGCCAGATGCACGCGGATCTGGTGAGTGCGACCCGTCTCGAGCCGACAACGCACATGGGTATGACTGCGGAAGCGCTCGACCACTCGATAGTGGGTCACGGCCGGCTTGCCTGTTGCTGTCACCGCCTGGCGCTTGCGGTCCTTGGGATGGCGACCGATCGGTGCATCCACCGTGCCTCCCGAGGTCATCACGCCGGTCACCACGGCATCATACTCCCGCGCCACTGTGCGCGCCTGCATCTGTTCGACCAGAGAGGCCTGAGTGGTCAGTGTCTTGGCTACCACCATCAGACCGGTAGTGTCCTTGTCCAGGCGATGCACGATGCCGGCCCGCGGCACACTGGCAAGCTCCGGGCAATGATGCAGCAAGGCGTTCAATAAGGTGCCATCCGGATTACCCGCCGCCGGATGCACCACCAGGCCGGCTGGTTTGTCGATCACCAGCACCTCGTCGTCCTCGAAGAGGATATTCAAGGCAATGTCCTGAGGCTCGAAACGGTTGTCCTCCTCGAGTTCAGCATGTAGCTCGAGATGCTCACCACCATAGACCTTATCCTTGGGACGAGCCTGGCCACCGTCGAGCGTCAGGGCTCCTTGCTTGATCCAGGCCTTCAGCCGCTCGCGGGAAAAATCGGAGAAGATTGCGGATGCCGCCTGATCCAGGCGCTGGCCAGCCATGGCCTCGGGAACGCGTTCGCTGCGATGAAGGGTGTCGGTCATAGGAAGAGTTGCGCCTGTGCCTGGGATCGAGAGGCTTGCCAGAGTCGAGTCCACATACGGCACCGTATTTCATGGCGCTCGACAGTACTTTATAGTGAAGGCTTTATTGTGAGCCTAATGCGGTCGATTCTACCATGACCGCCCGGGCTGGTTGATACGAGGATCATGATGCGCGTTTTCACTAGCGGTACTCGGTTGGGTGCCATCGCTCTCGCTGTTGCTTTGCTGGCCGGCTGTGCCAGCACCGGCACCGACAACGATAGCGATGTTCCTCAGCTCTCGGAGAACGAACTCTACGAGCAGGCTCGCTCAGCGCTGGATAGCGGGAACTACAGCAATGCGGTCGACCGGCTCGAAGCACTCGATACGCGCTACCCCTTTGGCGATCATGCCGAGCAAGCTCAGCTCGAGCTGATCTACGCCTATTATCAGGTGGATAACTGGGAAGCCGCACGTGCCGCCGCCAGCCGCTTCATTCGCCTGAACCCCGACCATCCCCAGGTCGATTATGCTTACTACATGCGTGGCTTGGCAGCCTTCCAGGCCGGCCGCTTCAGCCTCGAACGTCTACGCCTGATCGATATCTCCAAGCGTGATCTGGGTGCCTCCCGCGACGCCTATACCGACTTCCGCGAACTAGTGCAGCGCTTCCCTGATAGCGAATACGCCCCCGATGCCCGTCAGCGTATCGTCTACCTGCGCAATGTGTTGGCCGAGCACGAATTGCATGTTGCGGATTTCTACCTGCGCAAAGGTGCCTACCTGGCAGCCGTGGAACGCGGCCGCTGGGTGATCGAGCATTATCCAGAGTCATCGGCTACCCGCGATGCTCTAGCGGTAATGGTGGAAGGCTATATGGGGCTCGAAATGCGCGACCGAGCACGTGAAGTGCTCACTGTTCTGATCGAGAACGACCCCGGCAATGAACGCCTGCGCGGACGGACCTTCCGCCCCCTGCACGTCGACGCCGAGCCATTGTCGGTGTAAGGGCTACGGGCTACGGGCTACGGGCTACGGATAGGAGGCTCTCCCATCAAGGCAGCACAAGCAACAACCGCTCGCCGCTCGTAGCCCGTTACTGGCGCGCAGCGCCTACTCCCCCGGCTGCCAGCCGTTGACGATCGGGTAGCGCCGGTCGCGGCCGAACCCGCGTGGCGTGACACGCACCCCCACTGGTGCCTGACGCCGCTTGTACTCGCAACGATCGACCAACTTGACCACCTGATAGACATCTTCGCGCTTGAATCCAGCGTCAATGATCGCTTCAGCGCTCATGTCGCCTTCGATATAGCGCGACAGGATGGCGTCCAGGGTATCGTAGCCGGGCAGCGAGTCGCTGTCCTGCTGCCCCTCCGCCAATTCGGCTGAGGGCGGGCGCTCGATCACTCGCTCCGGGATCGCCGGCTCCTGGACATTACGCCACTTGGCCAGACGATAGACCCATGTCTTGTAGACGTCCTTCAAGGCATTGTAACCGCCAACCATGTCGCCATAGAGGGTGGCATAGCCCACCGCCATTTCGCTCTTGTTGCCGGTGGTCAATACCATCAGCCCCTTCTTGTTGGAGATTGCCATCAGCAGGGTACCCCGTACTCGCGACTGAAGGTTCTCCTCGGTGGTATCGGGCACGGTGCCTGCAAAGGACTCCGCCAGCGTCTCGCTGAAGGCCTCGACGATCGAGGCTATCGGCAGCACCTCGTAATGCACACCGAGCATCTTGGCTTGCGCGGCGGCATCCTCCTTGGAAATTTCCGAAGTGTAGTGATAGGGCATCATCACTGCTTGAACGCGTTGCGCTCCCAACGCGTCCACGGCGATAGCCAGCGACAGCGCCGAGTCGATGCCACCGGAGAGACCCAGAACCACGCCCTTGAAACCGCTCTTGTTGACATAATCACGCAGCCCGGTAACCAACGCGCAATACAGGCTTTCCTCGGGAGCAAGCTCGGGCTCGACCTCCCCCTCTCGAGGCTCCCACCCCGACTTGGTCTTGACGAACTGTATCGGCATCAGCCCCACTTGCCAGTAAGGAGCCTGCACCTTGAGCCGTCCCTTGGCGTTGACTACCGCGGAACCGCCGTCGAAGACCAACTCGTCCTGCCCACCGATCTGGTTGACATAAACCAGCGGGCGGCGCACCTGCTCCGCACGCTCGGCCAGCAGCCGCAAGCGCTCGCTCGGCTTGTCCTGATGATAGGGTGAAGCATTGAGGGTGATCAGGATATCGGCCCCTGCCTCGCGAGCGGCACGCGCCGGCTCCTCCTCCCAGATATCTTCACAGATCAGGATGCCGAGGCGCGCGCCCTTGTACGTAAATACCAGCGTCTCCCGCCCCGGTTCGAAATAGCGCTGCTCGTCGAAGACCAGATAGTTGGGCAGCGCCTGCTTGGCGTACTCCGCCTGCCACTCACCGTTGTAGAGCAGCCCAGCCAGGTTGTAGGTCTTGCCTTCACGGCGCCCGGGGTAGCCGACGACTACCAGCACGTCGCGGTCGATCTTTTCGGCCATTTTCGCGCGAGCATCGCGCAGGCGCGTCTCCATCGAGGGTCGCAGCAGCAGGTCTTCCGGTGGATAGCCGGTCAGAAACAGCTCGGGCAACACCACAATGTCGGCACCGTGCTCGATGCGCGCTTCGCGTACCGTCTCGATGGCCAGGTCGGCATTTCCGGGAATATCGCCGACCAGGGGATCGAGTTGGGCCATCACCAGCGTCAAGTCTTGCATGGGCGTGGAAATCTCTCGAAACTCTTGGATATCTCTATTGTCCCGCATGGTCGCCTCGCAGGCAAAAGCGAGCGACCCTATCAGGGAGTCACATAAGGATGAATCTTTTGATCATTCGCCTGATCATCTTCGCCGTGCTGTTCTTCGCCGGCCTCAAGCTCTATCGCATGTACCGCGAGTGGAAGCTCGAGCGCGAGGAATGGCTCGAAAAAGACGCTACCCACAACGAAGGAGGTCACATGGTGCGCTGTACCTACTGCAACGTCCACCTCCCGGAAAGCGATGCCTTGCGCGAGCACGGCGAATGGTTCTGCTCGAGCGCTCACCGCGACAAGTACCTGGAAGAACGGAAAGAGCAGGGCTGACCCCTTTCAACATCTCAAGGGTCGATACGGCGCGGGGTCGACGATCGGCTCGCGGCCCAGCAACTGGTCGACCAGCAGCCGGGTCGAGGCCGGCGCCAACACTAGCCCGTTGCGGTAATGCCCAGCGTTGACATGCAGGTTGTCAAACCCCGGCAGCCGGCCAATGAAAGGTATCCCGTCCGGCGACCCGGGCCGCAGTCCTGCCCAATGATGCTCGATCTCGCAATCGGCCAGAGCGGGGACGATTCGCGTGGCACTGTGCCAAAGCGAATCGCACGCCTCCATGGTTGGCGTCTTGTCGAAGCCGACCTCTTCCAGGGTCGAACCGGCCAGCACCCGCCCGTCTCCACGGGGAATCACGTAGCGTCCGTCCATCAGCACCACCCGGCTCACCAACCCCGGTGGCGCCTTGAACAGGATCATCTGTCCCTTGACCGGACGTACCGGTAGGCGTATGCCGATACTCTCCACCAACTGCGCTGCCCACGCCCCACCACATATGATCACCTGCCCGTTTGCCTCGGGTACTGCAAACTCGCCAATGGCGGTCTCCACCGCCGCGATACGTTCCTCTTGGCGGCGCAGCCCAATCACCTCGACACCTTCTTTCAGGGATACCCGGGACATGGCCGACAAACGTGCACGCAATGCTTTGACCAGGCGTGGATTGCGAATGCTGCCCAGGGTCGGCATCCACAATGCCCCGTCGCAGCCAGGTGCGGCATTGGGTTCCTTGGCGTAGAGGAAGTCACTGTCGACCCGTTCGAGCGGCTTGCCCACCACACGCGCCCACGCCAATGCTTCGGCTTCATCTTCGACTCGCAGATAGAGAAGTCCTTTTTGGCAGTATTCCGGATCGATGCCAGTCTCTTCCAGCAAGCGCAAGGACAGCTCGGGATAATACCCCTCCGACCAGCGTGACAAATTCGAGATGGGCGCACTATATCGCCAAGGATACAGCGGCGAGACGATGCCACCTCCCGCCCATGAGGCCTCGCGTCCACAGTCGCCACGTTCGAGCAACGTCACCTCATGGCCGGCATCGGCCAGTTGCAGTGCCGTCATCATACCGATGACCCCACCCCCCACGATCAGAAAATCACTCACGACGGACAATCTCTCACACAATGTTGCGGTTTGGCTTGCAGCGGACCCGTTTATACTGGAGCCTCCAGCACCCCTGCCAGGGAGGGCAGCATGCGATCTCATCGCCAGCATAACAGGCCGGAGCACCACTTTTGCTGGTCCACTTGTCACTTAGACCATCAGGTGAAGGGATTCACGCTGATCGAGCTACTGGTGGTGATCGCGGTGACAATCCTGATGGCAGGCTGGGCAATCCCGAGCCTTCAAGCCTTCACCGCCCGTCACCAGGTCGCCACGGAAGTCCTGCGTATCAAGACGGCCCTGGCCCAGACGAAGAATACCGCGGTGACGCGCCGAACCGACATCAGTGTCTGCCCCAGCCGCGACCAGGAGGCATGTCTAAGCGACTGGACGGCACCGCTGATGATCATCCAAGGCCGTGCCGATGGCGGTTCGCGAGGTGCCGACGAGCCCATCCTGAAAGTCCTGCCCGCTAGCGAGGTAGCCACCATCACCTTTCGCAATGGCTCCTCTGTCATTCGTTTCCCGGCGACTGGCTGGCCGCGAGGATATAACGGGACCTTCAATATCTGCGGAAACCACGGCCAGGCGGCTCAGGTGGTGATGAGCAACCTGGGGAGGGTACGTACAGCAGGCAAAGGCGAGTGCTGAGGGGCCTCCTCGCGATACGCTCATTGGATGACAGCGTTTCGGTTTGCCACCCTGAACCTGATGGTGCGCTGCATCTCGTCCTCCCCGCCAATCGCGGGAAAGCGAATATCGACATCGACAAAGCTCAACCCGCCGCCTCCTGCCGGAAATATGATTTTTTCCACACCGGATACCAATGGCTGAGTCCCTTTCGGATGGTTATCACAGTCATACCCCACCTTGACGGTTGCCGTCGCTTCTTCGAAGGCATACTCGACCCGGGTCAGCGCTTCGCCCATGGAACAATGGGGATCTTCCTTCCGTGTACCCGTATATGTCAGGGTCAAGATGTCGTCATCCCCACTGATGGTCATGCCATCACGGTCCGCCGTACGAATATCCAGGGAAAGGGTATCGACAAGAAAGCGCAGCGTTTCCTGTCGCTCCGCCAGTGCCTCGACTCGATCGAACGAGCGTTTTCCGCTAATGAAGAGCTGAAACGCGCCTAGCGTGACGAACAAGCCGATCACCAGCGCAACCATCAACTCGATCAAGGTCAAGCCCCGTTGTGCGCTGGCCAGCGTTTTGGCATATCGCCCGTTGTCCATCAGGACTCCCCGGGCAAATGTACGAGATAGGTCAGGGTCGAGATATCTCCTTCGGCTTCGAAGCGATCGTCATCCCAGGTCACGGTGATCAGGTACTCGCAACCGCCCGGTTTCCTTGTCGTGATGGTGCTTCCTCTCAAGCCAGGCAGGACATTGCCCCAATGGGCCAGCCACCGGCTCTGTACACCGCCGGCACTGGGACAGGTGCCGTTCATAACACCAAGTTCAACCCACAATCGCTCATTGGCATCCGAAGCGATGACGGTAGCCAATGAGCGCTGATACGAAACATGAGCCCCCTGTATCGCCTTGAGCTGCATTGCTGCGGCTCCCAGAAGGCCAAACGACAGAACCAGCAGGGCGATCAAGGCCTCGACCAAGGTGAACCCCTGGGACCGCGTTGCGCTACCAGCAGTCATCGGGGGCCCGCTCCCCTCTGTGATTCAGGCTCAGGCTGCCACAGCGATCTCCCGCCTGCCCTTCCTGGGGAATAGCCGATAAGGCGAAGGTAGTGGAAGTCAACGTGGTAGCGGTCACGGTGTAATGCCCGCTCTCGGACGCCATACCGCTTGAATCGAGACCTGGAACACACCCCTCATAGGAGCTGCTCGCCGTGTAGCAACGCTCCAGTCGGCTGGCGACTTGCATCAACATGGACTGCCCATCGACACGCCGAGCCCGCTCGACATGGTCGGTATAATGGGGATAAGCGATGGAGGCGAGTATGGCGATCACCACGACGGCTATCATCAACTCGATCAGTGTAAAGCCTGATGACTGCGTCAGCCTTGCGGGTCTCGCCACGTCGAGGCCTCTCCCGTGGAGTCGAAGCAGGTTCTTGTCGATATCTATTCGCTGACGATCACCTGTTCCCGCAACTCACGGGGCATGGAGAAGGTAATGGTCTCCTCGCGACCGACTCGCTCTTCCGGCGCATCGGCACCCAGCGAACGTAGCCGTTCGATCACGCCCTCGACCAACACTTCCGGGGCGCTGGCGCCTGCGGTGATGCCGATGGTGCCGATGCCTTTGAGCCAGGATGCGTCGATCTGACTGGCGTCATCGACCAGATAAGCTGGAGTGCCGACCCGCTCGGCGAGTTCTCGCAAACGGTTGGAGTTGGAACTGTTGGGGCTACCCACCACCAGCACCAGATCGCACTCCGCGGCCAGCCCGCGTACAGCGTCCTGACGGTTCTGGGTGGCATAGCAGATATCGTCCTTGCGTGGCCCCTGGATCTCGGGGAATCTGGCGCGCAAGGCATCGATCACCCGCGCGGTGTCGTCCATCGACAGCGTGGTCTGGGTGACGAAGGCCAACCGGCCCGGATCCTTGACCTCGAGTGCCGCCACATCGGCTTCGTCCTCCACCAGATAAATGGCACCGCCATGCGAGGTGTCGTAGCGCCCCATGGTGCCTTCCACTTCCGGGTGCCCCTGATGGCCGATCAAGATGCACTCCTCGCCACGCCTGGCGTAGCGCAGGACCTCCATGTGCACTTTGGTGACCAGTGGGCAGGTGGCGTCGAACACACGCAGCCCGCGTCGCTCGGCCTCTTCCTGCACTGCACGGGAAACGCCGTGAGCGGAGAAGATCACGATAGTGTCGTCGGGCACTTCATGCAGCTCCTCGACGAAGATCGCGCCACGATTGCGCAGCGTGTCGACCACGAAGCGATTGTGCACGACCTCGTGACGCACATAAATCGGCGGGCCGAACACATCCAGGGCACGATTGACGATCTCGATGGCGCGATCGACGCCAGCACAGAAGCCGCGGGGATTGGCCAGCTTGATCTGCATGTTTGCCTCGCTTGCCCGTTAAAGGCTCAATGCGTGGTTGCGGGACGAACGCTGATGACTTCCACTTCGAAGGTCAGGGTACGCCCAGCGAGCGGATGATTGAAGTCGACTTCCACCCGGTCGCCCTCGACATTGGCGATCACTCCGGGAAGCTCTCCACCAGAGGGGTCGGCGAACGACATTACCGTGCCCACCTCCAGCTCGATATCCTCGAAGTCCTCGCGCTTGAGCAGTTGCACATTCTGCGGATTATGCTGCCCGAAAGCACGCTCTGGAGGAATCTCGTAGCAACCGGTATCACCATCGGTCAGTCCTTCGATTGGGGACTCGAAACCCGGTGGCAGGTTGCCGTCGCCGACCTGAAACGTAGCCGGCGCCTTGTCTCGAGTGGAATCGACCACGGTGCCGTCCTCGAGTTTGAGGGTGAAGTGCAGGGTGACTTCCATGCCTTCACCGATACGGTAATCGCTCATCGTTACCCCTCTTGCCAGCCGCCTGGCTCATCGATAGTGACTCAGGATTTCTTGTGACCTCGCACATCGCGCAATGATTCCCAGATCAGCCCACAGGCTCCCAGAGTAATGGCGACGTCAGCCAGGTTGAAAGCAGGGAAGTAATACTGCCCCCAGTAGAAGGAAAGGAAGTCGACCACATAGCCATGCGTCAACCGATCGTAGAGATTGCCCAACGCACCACCGATGATCAACGCCAGCGCCGCCGCCAGCAGCGTCTCGCGTGCCTTCAAACGGCTCATCCAGATCGACAGGCCAATGCTGGCGCCAATGGCGACCACAGCAAAGAACCAACGCTGCCAGCCATCGTGGCCGGCCAGGAAGCTGAACGCCGCCCCGGTGTTGTGCAACAACGTCAGGTTGAATATCGGCAGGATCTCCACCGGCTGCCCATAAGTCAGCCAAGCACTGGCCATGGCCTTGGTCGCCAGGTCGAGCACGATCACCAACGCCGCCAGCCACAGCCAGCGCAACGGCCGATGCATGGGCCGGTCGCGCAGTTCCCGATGCTCAGGCATAGTGACGCTCTTCACCCGGACCCTCCGGCAGGTTAGAGACACAGCGCCCACACAGATCCGGATATTCAGCATGGCTGCCGACATCCTCGCGTTGATGCCAGCAGCGTTCGCACTTGGCGTACGGGGAAGCGAATACCGCAACCTTCAGCCCGTCGAGCTCAGTCGCCTCAGCCTTGTCACCTTCAGCCAAGGGCGCCAGTCGCACATCGCTGGTCAGCAGCACGAAACGTAGCTCATCGCCCAACCGCGCCAGCGTGGCATGTAAGCCATCATCGACATGAAGAGTGACCTCAGCGGCCAGGCCACTCTTGATCAGCTTGGCATTGCGAGCGTCTTCCAGGCATTTATTGACTGCCTGCTTGACTTCCAGCACCTGCTCCCAGAAGTCACGTCCGAACTCAGCATCCTCGGCAAGCGTACCGAGCCCCTGATAGTAGGTTTCCAGCAGTACGCTGTCGCGACGTGTTCCCGGGATATGCTCGTAGATCTCCTCGGCGGTGAACGACAGGATCGGTGCTACCCAGCGAGCCAGAGCCTCGACCACAAGATAGAGCGCGGTCTGGCAACTGCGTCGCGCCAGCGACTCGGCCTGGGTGGTGTACTGGCGATCCTTGATCACATCGAGGTAGAAGCCACCCAGTTCACGCGCGCAGAAGGTATGCACCTGCTGGTAAACATCGAGGAAACGGTAGTCGGCATAGGCCTTCTCGATGCGCGCCTGGAGCTGAGCGGCCCGATCGACCACCCACTGATCCAGCGCTAGCATGTCGTCGAACGCCACGGCATCGCGGTCGGGCTCAAAGCCTTTGAGGTTAGCGAGCAGGAAGCGCGCCGTGTTACGGATACGCCGATAGACGTCGGCGGTGCGCTTGAGGATCTCGTCGGAGACCGCCATCTCGCCCGAATAGTCGGTGGAGGCGACCCACAGACGCAGGATGTCGGCGCCCAGCTTGTCCATGACCTCCTGGGGAGCGACGACATTGCCCACCGACTTCGACATCTTGCGCCCTTGGGCGTCGACGGTGAAGCCATGGGTCAACAGGCCGCGATAGGGTGGGTGGCCGTCGATGGCGCAGCCGGTCAGCAGCGACGAGTGGAACCAGCCGCGGTGCTGGTCGGAACCTTCCAGATAGAGGTCGGCACGCGGCCCCTGCGAATGACCCAACTGATGGGAGTCGCGAAGCACGTGCCAGTGCGTGGTGCCGGAGTCGAACCACACATCCAGGGTATCGTTGACCTTCTCGTAATCGCCGGCCTCGTCGCCCAACAGTTCAACCGGGTCGAGACGGAACCAGGCATCGATTCCCTCCTTCTCCACGCGCTTGGCGACGTCTTCCATCAACTCCACGGTACGCGGATGCAATTCGCCGGTCGTCTTGTGCAGGAAAAAGGGGATCGGCACACCCCAGTTACGCTGGCGCGAGATGCACCAGTCGGGGCGATTGGCGATCATCGAGTGCAATCGCGCCTTGCCCCAGGTGGGGGTGAAACGCGTCGCCTCGATGCCTTCCAGGGCACGCCGGCGCAGGCTCTTGCCATCAGCGCCTTCACGATCCATGCCGACGAACCACTGCGCGGTAGCGCGGTAGATCACCGGTGTCTTATGGCGCCAGCAGTGCATGTAGCTGTGGGTGATGGTCTTGTGCGCCAGCAGGGCCCCGACTTCTTCGAGCTTGGCAACGATCGCCGGGTTGGCCTTCCAGATCAGTTGCCCGCCGAAGAAGGGCAGATCATCGGCATAGACGCCATCGCCCTGCACCGGATTGAAAATCTCGTCGAAGCCCATGCCATGCGCCCGGCAGGTAACGAAGTCGTCCTCGCCATAGGCCGGCGCCGAGTGGACGATACCGGTACTGCCGACGTCACTCTCCACATAATCGGCCAGGTAGACCGGTGACAGGCGATCGTAGAGCGGGTGACGGAACTTGATCCGGTCGAGCCGCGCTCCATGGGCGGTGGCGATGATTCCACCCTCGAGACCGAAACGCTCGAGACAGCTTTCCACCAGCGCTTCGGCCAAGATCAGCAGGCGGTCACCGACATCGACCAGCGCATAGGCGAAGTCGGGATGAACGTTCAGCGCCTGGTTGGCGGGAACGGTCCAGGGAGTCGTCGTCCAGATCACGATGGCCGCTGGCTTGGGCAATTCGCTCAGACCAAAGGCGTGGGCCAGCTTGTCCTCGTCGGCGCAGGGGAAGGCCACATCGATGGCATCGGACTTCTTGTCGGCATACTCGACTTCCGCCTCGGCCAATGCCGAGCCGCAGTCGAAGCACCAGTTGACCGGCTTGAGCCCCTTGAACACATATCCTCCCTGGACCATCTCGGCCAAGGCACGGATCTCGCCAGCCTCGTTGACGTAGTCCATGGTGCGATAGGGGTTGTCCCAGTCACCGATCACGCCCAGGCGCACGAAGTCCTTCATCTGCTCCTGGATCTGCTCGCCAGCGTATTCACGGCACAACTTGCGCGCCTCTTCCGGCGGCAGGTGCTTGCCGTGAATGGTCTCGATCTTGTGCTCGATGGGCAAGCCATGGCAGTCCCAGCCAGGCACATAGGGAGCGTCGAACCCGGCCAGGCTCTTCGATTTGACGATAATGTCCTTGAGGATCTTGTTGACGGCATGCCCGATATGGATGCTGCCATTGGCATAAGGAGGGCCATCGTGGAGCACGAAGGACTCACGTCCCCGGCCCTCCTTGCGCAGGCGCTGGTAGAGCTTCATTTCCTGCCAGCGCGCCACGCGGTCGGGCTCGCGCTTGGGCAGGTTGCCACGCATCGGGAAATCGGTCTCGGGCAGGTTCAGGGTATGCTTGTAGTCGCTCATGAGTGTCCGTCATCGTCGCACCCGGCGGCCAAAGGGCCCACCGAGGAATCGGAAGTCGCAGCCTCGCGCGCCAGCGGCGCCGATGCCAGAGGAAGTGCCGCATCGTTGACTGCCACGTCTAATGGAGTGGAGTCACGCAGCTCGTGCCGGTCGAAATAGCGGCGCGCTTGGACCAAATCGGCCTCTATCTGACGCTTGAGAGCCTCGAAGCCATCGAAATTGATCTCGCCGCGCAGTCGCGCGCAGGGAATCACCACCAGACGCTGGTCGTAGAGATCCTCGTCGAAATCGAACAGGTGGACCTCGAGTACCGGCCGGGTACTCCCCACCGTGGGCCGCCAACCGATGTTCGCGACTCCGGTGAAGCGACGACCATCGGGTAACTCGGTGACTACCGCGAATACCCCGCGCAATGCCAGCGGCAATGGCAACAACGGCAGGTTGGCTGTCGGCACACCGATAGTGCGCCCCAACTGCTGATCAGCGACCACGCGCCCGCCCAGCTGATAGGGGCGTCCCAGCATGCGCCGGGTCTGGGCGAAGTTACCGCAGGCCAACAAGGTACGCACCCGCGAACTGGAAACGCGTTCGTCGTCGAGGATGAAAGTGCGAGTATGCTCGACGTCGAAGCCACGACCTGGCCCAGCCTCCCGGCCGACCTTGGCGAGCAGAGCGAAGTCGCCATCACGCTCGCAGCCGAAACGGAAGTCGTCACCCACCACCAAATGACGCACGCCCAAGCCCTCGATCAGGACACGGTCGATGAACTCACGGGCCGTGAGGCGACGCAGCGCGTCATTGAACGGCAGGCACAGCACTCTCTCCGCGCCATGATCGACCAGCAACTTTACCTTGTCGCGCAGCCGTGTCAGGCGTGGCGGTGCCTGGTCACCGGCGAAATATTCGCGAGGCTGTGGCTCGAAAACCACCACCGTTACCGGCAACCCGAGGGACGCCGCTCGCTCGCGACACTGCTCGAGAATCGCTTGGTGGCCGCGGTGCACACCATCGAAGTTGCCGATGGTCGCCACGCAGCCACGGTGCTCCTCGCGCAGGTTGTGCAGTCCTCGGATCAATTCCATGCGTCGCTTACGACCTGTCAAAGTCTTCAATTATAACGGTCAGCCTATCAGGCGCCTATCCGTCCCGTCGCCTATCCACTCAGCCGAAAATGCCGCAGGCGGATCCCTACCAGTGCCAGCCAGGCGAAGTAGGCTGCCACTCCTCCCACCACCAGGCCAGCCAGGTGGAGCACTCGGGTTCCAAGCCCCCAGCCCAGCCACTGTTGCCAGTCCGGCGCCAACCAGGCGAGTCCCACTCCCAGTACCAGGCATCCACTACCCAGTTGGCAGGCAAAGCGGCCCCAGCCAGGCTGGAAGGACAGTACCCCCTCCTTATATAGCAACCGCCCCAGTAGCCCGGCGTTCAGAAACGCCGCCAGCGCCGTAGCCAATGCCAGGCCAGCGTGTGCCAGCGGCCAGATCAAGATCAAGTTCAACACCATGTTGGCTACCATGGCGATGATCCCGACCTTGACCGGCGTTTTAGTATCCTGACGTGCGAAGAAGCCCGGGGCCAGCACCTTGATCAGCATGAAGGCCACCAACCCCAGCGCATAGGCGCGCAGGCTCATCGCCGCCATGGCGATATCGCGATCAGTCATGGCCCCGTAATGGAACAGGCTGATCAACAGCGGCTCGGCCAGTACCGCCAACGCCAGTGCCGCTGGTAGGCCCAGCAACAATACCGCACGCAGTGCCCAATCGAGCATCTTGGCAAAGTGCTCGGACGAACGCTCCGCATGCCGCTTGGACAACGCCGGCAGGATCACTGTGCCGATGGCGATACCGAACACTCCCAGCGGCAACTCCACCAAACGATCGGAGTAGTACAACCAGGACACGCTGCCCGGCGTCAGCAGCGAAGCCAGCACGGTGTCCAGCAACAGGTTGATCTGCGACACCGAAACCCCGAACAGCGCCGGCGCCATCAGCAACAGGATGCGTCGGACCCCGGGATGGGCAAAGCTTGGCCAAGGGCGAGGCAGGACCCCCAAGCGAGCCAGGAACGGAACCTGGAAGGCCAACTGCGCGACACCAGCGATCAACACCCCCCAAGCCAAGGCCATCGCCGGCTCATCCATCAGCGGCGTCAGCAGCACGGCAACACCGATCAGCGACACATTCAACAACACAGGTGTGAAGGCCGGTACCGCGAAGCGACTCCAGGTATTGAGCACGCTACCGGAAAACGCCGTCAGCGAGATCAACATCAAATATGGGAACGTCAACCGCAGCATGTCGGCGGTCATGGCCAACTTCGCCGGGTCACGCCCAAAGCCCGGAGCGAATAGCCATATCAGCCAGGGAGCCGCCAACATGGCCAGCGCCGAAAGCAGTGCCAGTACCACCGTGAGGCTGCCGGCCACCGCATCCAGCAATTCGCGTACCTCGGCCCTCGAGCGATGGGTGACGTACTCCGAAAGCACCGGAACGAAGGCCTGGTTGAATGCCCCTTCGGCAAACAACCGACGCATGAAGTTGGGGATCTTGAACGCAACGAAGAAGGCATCGGCCCCGTTGCCGGCACCGAGCAGGGCAGCGATCACCACATCCCGCGCCAACCCCATGACCCGAGAGAGCATGGTCATGGCACTGACGATCATGCCCGAACGCATCAGCCCGGCACGGCCCGGCGGCTGAGCAGTTGCCACTGTGCCCAAGGTTTCAGTCGTCGAGGATGTCTGTCGGTCGTCGTTGCTCACGCTGATCGTCGTGTCGTGTTGTCCTGAAATCCGTTGCCCATAAAGGACTCGGCACAAAAAAACCGGCCGAAGCCGGTTTTTTGCAGGATTCCCTGGAAACCAGCACCTGAAAAGGCGCAACGGATTCCGGTATGTTCCTGAAGCGTCCGGCTTACGCAGCCAGCGCCTTAATTCGCTTGTTCAGACGGCTCTTCAGACGCGCCGCCTTCTTCTTGGACAGCACGTCCTTGTCGGCGATCCGATCGATCACCGGCTGCGCGAGCTTGAACTCGGTCATGGCCTGAGCGTGGTCGCCACCGTTGATGGCCTTGATGACACGCTTGACGTAGGTACGAACCATGCTGCGCTGGCTCGCCTTCAGTACACGGCGGCTTTCCGCCTGGCGGGCACGCTTGCGGGCTTGCTTACTGTTAGCCACTACTGTCTCCTTGGAGAAATTTTCACCGTCTATTCGGTAACCATTTGACCTGACTGGAAAAGCGACAGCATTTCCAGCCGGCTTGCCCTACTTTGGCTGAAGTCAACCACCGGGCCATGTCTGAGAGGATGGCGCATTCTATCATGCTGCCTGGCCCCTTGCCACATCCCGCATGTCCTGGTGACGTGCCATCCAGGACCGACGAGTGTCCCTTTACAGCACAACCAGATTGTCACGATGAATCAGTTCCGGCGCTTCCATATAGCCGAGAATCGATTCGATCTGGTGACTGGACCTGCCGAGAATCTTCAACGCTTCCTCGGCACCATAGTTGACCAGCCCCTTGGCGATCCGCTCGCCGTGCTCGTCGACACAAACCACCATGTCACCACGCACAAAGTTACCCGATAGCGCCTTGACACCCACCGGCAGCAGGCTGGAGCCGCGCCCCCGCAACACCTTGACCGCACCAGCATCCAACGTGAGACTGCCACGCACCTGAAGCTGTCCCGCCAACCAGCGCTTCCGCGCGGCAATCGGCGCCTGCTCAGGACGCAACAAGGTTCCTAGACGCTCGCCCTCGCTCAACCGAATCAGCACTTCGGGCTGGCGGCCGCTGGCGATCACCGTGACGGCCCCCGAACGCGCCGCCAGCCTGGCCGCTAGCACCTTGGTGGTCATACCGCCACGCCCCAGAGCGCCACCAGTGCCAGCCACCGCGGCCAGGGCAGGATCGCCGGCGCGCCCCTCATTGATCAGACGCGCCCCGGGATGATACCGGGGGTCGGCATCGTAAAGCCCTTCCTGATCGGTGAGGATGACCAGCGCATCGGCCTCGAGCAGATTGGCCACCAAGGCTCCCAAGGTGTCGTTGTCACCGAAGCGGATCTCATCGGTGACAACGGTATCGTTCTCATTGATCACCGGGACCACACGCAAGTCGACCAGTGTACGCAGCGCCGAGCGGGCGTTGAGATAGCGCTTGCGGTTGGACAAATCATCATGGGTCAGCAGGATCTGGGCAGTGATCAGGCCATGGCGGGCGAAATGCCCCTCATAGCATTCGGTGAGACCGTTCTGACCCACCGCAGCAGCGGCCTGCAGCTCATGCACGGTGGACGGCCGTGACCGCCAACCGAGCCGCACCATGCCAGCAGCCACGGCTCCGGACGAGACCAGGATCACCTCGATACCGCGCCGATGCAGCTCAGCGATCTGGTCGACCCAGCCGCCGATGGCGGCCTCGTCGAGATCCCGCCCGTCATTGGTCAACAGCGCACTACCGATCTTGACCACCACCCGCCGTGCGCCGGCCAAGGCCTCGCGCCCCGGAGCCCGTTCGTTGCTCACGATTCTTTCTCCTGAAGCCTGGATCACTCAAGGCACGTATTCGACCTCGACATCATAATCATCGTCGTCAAAGTCGTCGTCATCCCCTTCGTCATCACGCTTGCGCTTGCGCCCCAGCCGCGCCTCGGTGCGCGCCACCGCCTCGGCCTCCATACGTTCGCGCATTTCGCGCTCCCGTTCCGCAGCCTCTTCGTCCTCGTTCTCCAACCGTCTCTGCTCGGTCAGCCAACGATGGCAGGCCTGCACCAGGGCCTCGGTTCCATCACCACTGATGGCCGAGATGCGAAAAACCGGCCCTTCCCAGGCCAGTCGCTCAACGATCTCTTGAGCACGCGCCTCGCGCTCGCCTTCCGGCAGCAGATCGAGCTTGTTGAGCACCAGCCAGCGCGGCCGCTCGGAGAGTGCCTGCGAGAACTGCTCGAGTTCGTGCACGATCGCATGTACGGCCTCAACCGGATCGGACTCATCGAACGGCGCTACATCCACCACGTGCAGCAACAGCCGGGTGCGTGTCAGGTGCTTGAGAAAACGCAGTCCCAGGCCAGCGCCATCGGAAGCCCCTTCGATCAACCCTGGCACGTCGGCCATCACGAAGTGCTCATGCTGGCCAAGCTTCACCACTCCCAGATTGGGTACCAACGTGGTGAATGGATAGTTGGCGACCTTGGGCTTGGCGGCCGAAACGGCACGAATCAGCGTCGACTTGCCGGCATTGGGCATACCCAGCAAGCCGACATCAGCCATCACCTTCATCTCCAGGCGCAGGTTGCGACGCTCCCCCTCGGTGCCCGGCGTGGTGCGACGGGGGGCGCGGTTGGTAGAGGACTTGAAGTGCACATTGCCAAGTCCGCGACGCCCACCCTGAGCCACTAGCACCACCTGGCCGGCCTCGGTAACGTCGGCGATCACCTCAAGGGTGTCCTCGTCGATCACCGTGGTGCCTACCGGCACCTTGACATGCAGGTCGTCGCCGGCCTTGCCGCTCATCTGACGTCCCATGCCTGGTTGGCCATTCTGGGCCTTGTAGAAGCGCTGGTACTTGAAATCGATCAAGGTATTCAGAGCATCGTCACCGATCAGGTAGACGCTGCCCCCATGGCCGCCATCACCACCGTCGGGACCGCCCTTGGGCACGTACTTCTCGCGGCGGAAACTCAGGCAGCCATTGCCGCCCTTGCCGGCCTCGACGATGATCGAGGATTCATCGACGAACTGCATCTATCACTCTCCTGACGGCCACGCCGCCATGATACGCGAAGGCCCCGCCTAGGCGGGGCCTTCCTGGGCCGTGCCCGAAGGAGGTCTCTACGACACTAGAGTGTCTCGACTTCCCTTCGCATGCACGGCCTTGTCCAAGCTCGGGCTGTCTCAGGCGGAGACAACGCTCACGAACTTGCGGCTCTTCGGACCCTTGGTCTCGAACTTGACCACGCCCTCGTTCAGCGCGAACAGCGTGTGGTCCTTACCGATACCAACACCGGCGCCGGCGTGAAACTTGGTTCCGCGCTGACGGACGATGATGTTACCCGGGGCGACGGCCTGACCGCCGAACAGCTTGACACCCAGGCGTTTGGATTCGGAATCGCGACCGTTACGCGTGGAACCGGCAGCCTTCTTGTGAGCCATTGCAAAATCCTCGCTCGTTGAGGGGCTTCCGCTTAGGCGGAGATCCCGGTGATCTTGACTTCAGTGAACCACTGACGGTGGCCCTGACGCTTCATATGGTGCTTGCGGCGACGAAACTTGATGATCCGCACTTTTTCACCACGGCCGTGGGAGACGACCTCGGCCGCCACCTTGGCACCCTCGACCAGCGGCGCACCGACCTTGACGTCGTCACCATCGGCAACCAGCAGCACCTGGTCGAATTCGAGAGTCTCGCCAGTCGGCACTTCCAGCTTCTCGAGCTTCAGGGTCTGGCCTTCCTGGACGCGATACTGCTTGCCACCGCTTTTGATAACTGCATACATAGTAGACACTCTCCAAACACTCATCGGGTTGCGCTCTTCATCGACCTGCGGCGAATGGCGCCCCTTTTGGCAGCCATCTGACAGGGAGCATGATGAGTAGGGTCGCGGATTATAACCGCACGCCCAGCACAGCACAAGAGGAAGCCCTGTTCGCTCCCCCTTGCTTGACGCCTCTGGGGGGCCCCCATAGCATTACCCCCAGCCCAAGGCCGGCGAGGCACGCAGCCAAGCCCGGCCCCACCTTATACAAGCAGCTACCCCATGCAGCCAACAGCTTCACCCATCCATGCCGTGGTGGCGAACGATTTCGCTGCCGTCGACCGTACTATCCTAGCCCAATTGGCCTCTCGGGTGCCGCTCGTCGAAACCATCGGCCACTACATCATCGAAAGCGGCGGCAAGCGCTTGCGCCCGTTGCTGGTACTGCTGGCTGCACGCTCGCTGGGATACGAAGGTGACAAACACATAACCCTCGCCACCCTGATCGAGTTCATGCACACCTCCACCCTGCTGCATGACGACGTGGTCGACGAGTCGCACATGCGCCGTGGTAAGGCCACAGCCAACGATGCCTGGGGTAACGCCCCCTCCGTGCTGGTCGGTGACTTCCTTTATTCGCGCTCGTTCCAGATGATGGTCGAGATCGGCTCGATGCGAGTCATGGAAGTGCTTTCCTCCGCCACCTGCACCATCGCCGAAGGCGAAGTGCTTCAATTGACCAATGTCGGCAACCCCGATGTCGATGAGGCCGCCTATTTCGATACTATCCAGGGCAAGACGGCAATGTTGTTCGAAGCCGCCTCGCACAGTGGAGCGATTCTCGCTGGCGCCAGCCCCGAGCGAGAAGCCGCCTTGCAATACTATGGTCGCTATCTGGGCCTGGCCTTCCAACTCATTGACGATCTGCTTGACTACCAAGGTGACGCCCAGGCCATGGGCAAGAACGTCGGAGACGACCTCGCCGAAGGCAAGCCTACCCTACCGCTGATCCAGGCCATGGCCACCGGCACCCCGGCCCAAACCAAGCTTATTCGCCAAGCGATTCGCCAGGGTGGCCTCGAGCGTCTCGACGACGTGCTCACCATCGTCCGCGATACCGGCGCACTGGAATATACCCGCGCCCGCGCCGAGGAGATGGTAGCCAAGGCACTGGAACAGCTCGATACACTACCCCCCAGCCACTACCGCGATAGCATGGCCGACCTCGTCCGGCTGGCCGTCGACCGCCAGACATGAACCCATTGCATATTGCATCTGCTTTGGGAGTCCGTATAATGACCCACCGTTGAGGCGCCAGCCCAACATCGTCGGAGCGTAGCTCAGCTTGGTAGAGCGCTGCCTTCGGGAGGCAGAGGTCGTAGGTTCGAATCCTGTCGCTCCGACCAGAATTCCATTCGAAACGCCCACTATGGATCGCCCGAGTGGGCGTTTGCGTTCCTCCGCTTTTCATCCCTCATAGTCATGTTAAATCGCTGGCATCGAGAGAAACCAGCGGCCGCTTGCACTTTCCTGGTTCACACTGATCGATATAACAACACCACGATCAGGGAGCCCACGATGCAACGCCTCTCACTGGACAGGGCCGTGCTGCAGGTACACGACTTGGATGCCATGGCTCGCTTCTGTAGCGAGGTTCTGGTGCTGCCGCTCTTGCTGCGCACAACCACCGGCGCCACCTTCGAACTGGGCACCGACGAGGACGGCCACACTCAGGTAATGATGCTGCTGGCCGCCGATCAGCCGTCGCCGCCCCGGCGCATGACGCTGGAAGTCAGCGACGCGGAGTTTCCCGCCACCTGTGAGCACCTGCGCCGCCATGGTGCGACACTGTTCGAGAGCGAGGGCAGCAGCGCCCCCGGGTGTGCCTGGCGTGTGCTGCATTGCCAAATGCCCGAGGGACACCACTTGCAAGTGATCAGCATTGACCCTCGCCGTTGTGCGCCACCGACCCCGCGGTTTGCCATATCGCAAGATCACGACTAGACATCGTCATCGTCTTCTTCGTTTCTTGCTGTCTGACGGGCCACCCGAGCCTTATGCGCCTTGTTGCGACGATAGAGCCTCACCAAGGCGATCCACAACGCTGCGATTACCATCAAGGCCAGCGTCCATCCCTGCCAGAGGCGGGCGGCATCGCCCATCAAGGTTTCCAGCGTGATGATGGCAATGAATCCCAGTGCCTGGCTGGCAATGGCCAGGGCGCGCAGTACGTCGAAGGCAGGCTTGGCCATATAGGCTCCCGAAGCGGGTGAGTGACAGCCCGTCGTGGCGACATTAGGCTAGCGGTAGAGTGTGGCATTGTAACCCGCTCGCTCAGATACGCCGACCCTGGATCAACAGAAGCGATTCGACTCGTCATGGATGCCATTGCCATCGGCCCGGTATTGATTTCCCTCCCCCGCCTGTATGCCTTCGTCGCAGCACTGGTTCTGCTGCTGGCCAGCCTGCTGTTGCTGGGGCTGCCCCGCCAGCGACACATGCACTGGTTCAACACCTTGTTGGTCGTCTGGTTGGTGGGCGCCAGACTGGGCCATGTGTTGACCCACATCGAAACCTATGCCGCGGCACCACTGGATATTCTCAAGTTCTGGCAACCCGGCTATCACGGCTTGTGGGGGCTGCTGGCAGCGGCGATCTGGACCGCCTGGGCGCTGCGCGATCATTTCCTGCGCCTGATCGGCGGCCTGGCCTTGGTGGCGGGGAGCTCGGCCTTGTGGCTGGTGCTGATGACGCTTAGCCCGCTGGGCAACGATATGCCGTTGCGTGAGCTGCCGGATCTGGCCCTGGAGGATCTCGATGGCAACCACGTCAATCTGCAAGACCTGCAAGGAGAGCGCGTGCTGATCAACCTCTGGGCCACCTGGTGCCCTCCCTGCTTGCGCGAGATGCCGATGCTTGCTAGAGCCAGTAGTCGCGACGATGTCACCGTGGTGGTCGCCAACCAGGGCGAGGACTTGATGCAAGTGGCTCGTTACCTCGACGAACAGGAACTCGAGTTTCGCTACTCGCTGCTCGACCCCCATCAGGAGCTGATGGTCTTGACTGGATCACCGGGATTGCCGACCACCCTGCTGTTCGACACCAATGGCCGCTTGCGCGAACACCATGCTGGCGAACTCTCGCAAGCCCAACTGAACGCTTGGCTCGACAGCCCCTAACGGAGCGGCAGCAACAATTTCTCTTTCCCGAGCCTTAAGTGGCGGGATACTTTCCGGTACCATACCGCGCCCTGCCGACGCCCGGGTCCAATGCGACCCGTGGACGGGCGGCCTCCGACTTGCGCAGCACCCTGTTGATCATCCGAGGCAACATGAGCGAATTTTCTCCCGGTCAGCGCTGGATCAGCGACGGCGAAGCCGAGCTGGGTCTGGGCACCGTCCTGAACTGTGATTTCCGCACCGTGACCGTACTCTTCAGCGCCAGCCAGGAAACCCGTACCTACAGCACCCGCCAGGCCCCACTGACCCGCGTGGTCTTCGGCAGCGGCGATCGTGTCCAGTCCACCGAAGGCTGGCAGTTGATCGTCGACGACAGCAAGGAAATCGATGGTCTGATCGTCTACATTGGCGAAGACGATCAAGGCCAGGTCCGCGAGCTCCCCGAGGCACGCCTGGCCGACACCATGCAGTTCGACCAGGCCCGCGACCGGCTGCTGACCGGCCAGATCGACCGCAACGACTGGTTCGACCTACGCTTTCGCACCCTGCATCACCATCACCGCATCGAGCAGAACCCGGCACTGGGACTGGCCGGCCCCAAGATCGACCTGATTCCACACCAATTGTACATCGCCGACGAAGTAGCGGGGCGCCATGCCCCGCGCGTACTGCTGGCCGACGAAGTGGGTCTGGGAAAGACCATAGAGGCCGGTTTGATCCTTCATCGCCTGCTGCTCACCGGTCGTGCCGAGCGGGCGCTGATCCTGGTTCCCGACAGCCTGACCCACCAATGGCTGGTGGAACTGCTGCGCCGCTTTGCCCTCGAGGTTACCCTGCTCGACGAACACCAGAGCCAGGCCCAGGGGGACACAAACCCCTTCGACAGCGGTCAGTTGATCCTGGCCAGTCAACAATGGCTTTTCGCCAATCCCCACCGCCAGACACAGGCCGAAGCCTGCGACTGGGACCTGCTGATCGTCGACGAGGCTCATCACCTGGAGTGGACTCCCGAGAGCAGCAGCCCTGGCTACTCCTGTATCGAACGCCTGTCGGCCGCCACCGCTGGTATGCTGCTGCTGACTGCCACACCCGAACAGATGGGCATGGAGAGCCACTTCGCACGCCTACGCCTGCTCGACCCCGATCGCTACCAGAACCTCGAACGTTTCAAGGCGGAAGAACAGGGTTACGTGCATGTCGCCGAGGCCATCGACGCGCTGGAGCGGCTACCCTTCAGCGACTCCGTCAATCGCTCGAAGAGCATGGCCGATCGCGACAGCATTGGCGCCGTGATCGATGACCCAGACAGCCAAGCGCTGCTCGATACCCTGACCGACCCGGAGCGTAGCCCAGCGCAGCATGAGTCGGCACGTGCCCAGCTTCGCGAACAATTGCTCGACCGACACGGCACTGGCCGGGTGATGTTCCGCAATAGCCGTCGACATGTCGGAGGCTTTCCCGAGCGCCACCTGCACCTCGCCCCACTCGAGCTGCCCTCACCCTATCGCCGCGTGCTGCGTCGTCTGGCACGCGACGAGGACTATCTGGACGAACTACTGATTGAAACCGGCCTCGATCATCCAGAGGTAGTGCTGCATCTGGACACCATGTACCGCGCCCTGGCCGATGACCCACTGAATGCCGAACCTTGGTGGCAATTCGACCCGCGCGTCACTTGGCTGCTGGAGCTGCTCACCGAATCCGGCAGTGACAAGATTCTGGTGATCGCCCACCATCGCGACACCGCCATTGGCCTCGCCGAAGGGCTGCGTGTGCTAGGCGGTGTGCATGCACCGGTATTCCACGAGGGCATGTCGCTGGTCGAGCGTGACCGCGCCGCGGCCGCTTTCGCCGACATGGAAGAAGGTAGTCAGGTGATGGTGTGTTCGGAGATCGGCTCCGAAGGGCGTAACTTCCAGTTCTGCCGCCACCTGGTGATGTTCGACTTGCCGCTACACCCCGATCAGCTCGAGCAACGCATCGGACGACTCGACCGAATCGGCCAGCAGCATGCCATCGAGCTGCATGTGCCAGTCTTCGAAGACAGCCCCCATGCCCGGCTATTGCGCTGGTACGACGAGGGAATGGACGCCTTCAGCGCCCCGCATGGCATCGGCAACGAGCTTTACGATGCCTTTGGCGATGCCCTGGCCGACGCCCTGCTCGACACCGATGGACTCGACGAGATCATCGACGAAACGCGCGCGCTGTTCACCGCCAAGCTCGCCGAGCGCGATGCCGGACGCAATCGGCTGCTGGAACTCAATGCCTGCCGCCATGATCGCGCCGAGAGTGTGGCGCAAGCCATCCGCGAGCTCGACGACGATCCAGCGCTGCCACGCTATCTCGACCAGGCGCTGGACATTTTCGGCGTCGACAACCAGGAGCTCGGCGGCGACCTGATGCTGCTTCAGCCCAGCCCACAGATGCTCGATGGCCTGCCGGGACTGGTGAAGGGTGAAGAAGGGTTCACGGCGACTCTCGCGCGCTCGACCGCCTTGGCACGTGACGACGTTCAACGGCTATCGTGGGAGCATCCCCTGCTGCGCGAGATGATGGGCCGCATCCTGAGTGGCACCATGGGCAATACCGCTCTGGCACTGCTAAAGCATCCGGCGATTCCTCCCGGCCGCGTGATGGTCGAGCTGATCTTCCGCACTCAGTGCCCGGCCCCCAAGCGGCTGCACGTCAATCGTTTCCTGCCGCCCACGGCGGTGCGGGTATTGCTCGATGAGTCGGGCGCCAATCTCTCCGACAAGGTCTCCTTCAATGGACTGTCGAAGAACCTGCAGAAGGTCAAGAAGGCGGTAGCCCGTGACTTGATCAAGAGCCGCCACGACCAGTTGCGAGACTTGCTGAGCCAGGGCGAAGCGGAAGCCGAGCGCGAACTGCCAAGCATCGTCGAGGCAGCCCAGCTCCGCATGCGCAATAGCCTGAATGCCGAGCTGGCACGACTTCAGGCACTTTCACGGCACAACCCCGCAGTACGCGAAGATGAATTGCAGGCGCTACGCGACGAACGCACCGCTCTGGACAGCGCTATCGAGAATACTCGCTTGCGTCTGGACGCGGTGCGCGTGATCGTCACGGTGGACAAGGATAGCCGCTGAATTGCCCACATCTCGCGATGCTATTGCTTCAGAATCGCCGTCAACGCCTCGTCCAGCGTCGGATAGCGGAATTCGAACCCGGCCGCCTGAAGGCGTGCCGGGCGCATGTCCGCCCCGGTCAACAACAGTCGCGACATTTCGCCGAAGCCAAGCTTGAGCGCCAAGGCCGGCACCGGCAACAGTGCCGGGCGCCGCAAGTGCCGCGCCAGGGTACGCGCGAATTCGGTGTTCGTCACCGGATGCGGGGCCGAGCCATTGAAGGGGCCTTGCAGAGCGTCACGTTCGAGCAGGAACTCGATGATCCGCACCAGGTCTTCACGATGTACCCAGGGCATGAACTGGCGGCCACTGCCAAAGCGTCCGCCCAGGCCCAGTTTGAAAGGGGGCAGCATTCTAGCCAGAGTGCCACCCCCCCGTTCCAGCACCAGGCCAATCCGGACCAGTGCCACCCGCACCCCGAACGCCTCGGCCTCCCGCGCTGCTTGCTCCCAACTCTCGCAAAGCCGGTGCGCGAACTCGTCGTGAGGGGGGGTGTCTTCGGTGACTTCGCGATCTCCTTGATCGCCGTAATAGCCCATGGCAGAGCCCGATATCATCACCGCTGGAGTGTTCTCGAGATGCTGGCATAGCATCACCAGATCGCGGGTGATGGCGACCCGGGAGTCGATCAGTCGGCGCTTCTGCTCATTACTCCAGCGTCGCTCGGCAATCGCCTCTCCCGCCAAGTTGACGATCGCCTCGGGCGCACGATCGGTGAACGCCAGCACCGAGCTTTCGATATCGGTGCCGGCAGGCAAGACGCGCTGCGCCTTGGCCGGGTCGCGGGAGACCACCAGCAGCGCGTGTCCCGCCTCGGCCAGGCGCTCGCACAACCGACGCCCGACAAACCCGGTGCCTCCCGTGATCAAGATGCGCATGGTTCCCTCCACTCACCGGTGACCCACTGCCTCACCGGCTCACCATATACGCGCGAAGGCGTTGACAGCTAGTGAGCCAGGCCTCGCAATGAGTTATACAGCGTTTATACGCTTCTGGTAGTCTAGACGACGGCCAATGCCGGCGCCCAAACTGACTACCGTCGGCAATCATGACCCCATATGCCACCATCCTCGGTGCCGGATTTCACCAACGGAGGTGATCGCATCATGTCCCATGCCCTGATACTGCTTGCTCACGGCTCACGCGATCCGAATTGGCGCGCTCCCTTCGACCGCCTGGCGGCGTCTCTTGCACAACGCTCGCCGACCCCACTGCGTCTCGCTTACATGGAACTCTGCGAGCCTTCCTTGGAAGTCACCGTCACCGAACTGTGCTCGCAGGGCATCACACACGCCGATATCCTGCCGCTGTTCTTCGCCGCCGGGCGTCACCTGCGCGAGGACGTCCCCGGCCAAGTCGAGACCCTGCACCAGGCCCACCCAACCATCCGGCTGACGCTTCTGGCGCCGGTGGGTGAGCACCCGGCCTTCGTCGACGCCCTGGCCGGTATCATCAATGAACGCGCGGCCCAATCATGACGCATCCACAGGAAATACCTTGCCGCCATACATGGTACAAAGCGCTTTCCTTGTACAAGATGTTGCCTGATCTTGATAGCAGCCCCACGCCCCGCGACAAGACTCGGCTGGTCACCGCCCCTCCTACAACTTCCCATAGCAACGTCAAGAGGTAGTTGTGCGCATGAGAGACAAGGCGATTCACCCGGCCGATGCACCACTCTATCCGATACGCGAGGTCTCGCGGCTGACCGGCGTCAATCCGGTGACGTTGCGTGCCTGGGAGCGCCGTTATGGCTTGATTCGCCCGCAGCGGACCCCCAAGGGGCATCGCCTTTATGCTCGCGATGACATCGAGCGTATCGAACGCATCTTGCAATGGCTGAACCGGGGGGTCCCCGTTAGCCAGGTGCGCGAACTGCTCGACCAGCCCCGCGTCGTTGAAACCCCGGACCCTGTTGCCGGCGACTGGCCCAGCCAGCGCCAGCATCTCATCGCTGCCGTGGAGTCACTGGACCTGTTGCGCTTGGATGCCCTGTTCAACCAGTGCATGGCGCTGTATCCGGTCGACACCTGCCTGCGCGAGCTATTCAAGCCAGTGGTCGACGAACTCGAGGAACGCTGGCACGACCAGCTCGGCGCCACACTGCAACGCCGTACCCTGGAGGCCTTTCTGCGCACCCGGATCGGAATCCGGCTCTACCATGCCAACCTGACGAGTCGCGGCTCCGTGGTATTGATCAGCCGACTTCCGGAAGACCAGGGAACGCTATGGGACTTGCTGGTCGCCCTGGCTGCTTCCCAACACGGTTACCAAGTGCACCTCTTCGATGCCCCGCTGCCCTTCAGCGAACTGCCACTGGCCGTAGAGCGCTTCAAGGCCTCTGCCCTGCTGCTGTGTAGTGGACAGGCCGAACGGACCGACCTGATCCGGCGCCAGCTACCTCGCCTGGCCGAACAGCTCGATGTCCCCGTGGGGCTATGCGGCCCCGTGGCACGTATTCGCCAGAGCGAACTGCAAGACAGTCGGGTCGTGATACTCGGCGATGATCCCCCACAGGCGATCGCCGGGCTTGCCTCTCTTGTCAAGGGCTGAGCGCTGAACGGCAAGGAGCAAAAGGATGCCACTGGCCCCTCGAGCCATTCCAAAGGCGACGAGCTCAGATCGGCTGCAGCTCGTTCAGCAGACGAGGCTCGAGTTCGGTGGCTGGCACCGGGCGCGAGAACAAGAAGCCTTGTACCAGTGGGCAACCATTGCTAAGCAGAAAGTCGCGCTGAGCCGGCGTTTCCACACCTTCGGCAATCACCTCCAGTGACAAACCACGCGCCATGGCCAGTACCGCGCCGACAATAGCCGCATCGGCGCTATCTTCCGGCAGTGCACGCACGAAGGCGCGGTCGAGTTTCAGCTTGTCGACCGGCAGCCGTTTGAGATAACTCAACGAGGAGTAGCCGGTACCGAAATCATCGATGGCAATCTGATGGCCCAACGCCCGGAGGGCCTCGAGCCGCGGGTATATATCGCCGGCTCGTTCATCGAGCAATACCGACTCTGTCAACTCCAGCCCGAGTAAGCGGGCTGGAAGCCGATACTGAGCCAGACTGGCCGCCAAGCGCGACTCCAGATCCCCTTGAATCAACTGCAGAGCGGAAATGTTGACCCACACCGGTACCTCGGCCACACCGGCCAAGCGCCAATTCGCCAACTGGGCGATCGCTCGTTCGACCACCCAGTTGCCCAACGACGACATCAAACCATGCCGTTCGGCAAGCGGAATGAAATCGCCGGGCGAGATCATCCCATGTACGGGATGGCGCCAGCGCAGCAATGCCTCCATCCCCACCAAGGCGCCATCCCTCAAGGCATGCTGGGTCTGGTAATGCAATTCGAGTTGCGTGCCTTTGGCCAAGGCCGTGCGCAGGTCGTTGACCAAGGCGAGTTGGCGATCGCCGGCTACATCCAGCGAGGGCCGAAAACGTTGATCATGGTTACGGCCGTGCCGCTTGGCACTATAGAGCGCCGACTCCAAGCGCTGGAAAAGCACCCCGGAATCATTGCCATCCTCTGGGGCCCGGCAACTGCCGATGGTCAAGCCAAGACGCAACGAGTGGCCATCCAGCTCGAAGGGCTCGCTGAGATGATCGCGCAGTCCGCTCACCCATTTGTCGTGGTCATCGAAGGTAGTGGTGCGAATCACCATGAACTCGTCACCGCCCAAGCGCCCTACTACCCCTCCAGCGACATGGCCGGCGAGTCGTTGACCGAAGCGCGCCAGCAGCCGATCGCCGCAGTCGACGCCCATGGCATCGTTGATGGCTTTGAAGGAGTCGATATCGATCAAGGCCATATCCAATCCTTCCCCGGCTCGCAAGTGACGGAGACGCGAAGTCATCAAGTCATGCAATCGGCGCCGGTTGGGCAGTCCGGTCAAAGGGTCCTCGAAGCCGATACGCCGCAAATCCTGCTCACGTGCCTTGTGCCGGGAAATATCGGTGAACAGTCCCACGTAATGGCTCAGATGCCCCTTGCTGTCGGGGCAGGCCTGCACACGCAACCACTCCGGAAATTGATCGCCATGCTTGCGCTGATTCCAGATTTCGCCTTCCCAGTGACCCGTGGCCTGCAGGGTCTGCCAATAGCGCTCGTAGAATGCCTTGTCATGACGGCCCGCCGACAGCACAGAGGGATCCTGCCCCTTGACCTCTTCCAGGGTATAGCCGGTGATCTGAGTGAAAGCGGGATTGACGGCCACGATACGGTTGCGGGCATCGCTGATCACCACACCGTCGGAAGACAGTTTCAGGGCCTCTTCCGACAACCGGCGACGGCGATGTTCATGTTGCATCTGGCGCCAGGCATCCGTCAGGCCAACCCCCACGAAACCCAGCGCCACAAGACGCAACCACACACTAGGCAACCAGCCAATGGCGGCCAGTGCGGCAAGGCCCGCCCAGATCAGCGGACGATTAAGGGAGAATGGTGGCCACATAGGGTTTCATCGGCTTGGTCACGGTCTACGGTTGATTGATAAATTCACACAATGTCATCATCGAGAAAGTTATCGGCATCATGCCCCGGTGCTTGAGTTATGCGCAAGCAATGCGTTCTCGGACATTGACTTGTCCATCATCGGTGGTCAATCAAGCCCTTGCGTGCAATCGTGGCCAGCTGACAGTAGAATGCACAAGTCCGCGACAGGCGCGGTTCACAACAATTTCGACTCTCGGAACGACTCAGTGATCAAGCAACACTCCTTTAGCCGTGACGAACTGCTGGCATGCAGCCAAGGTGAACTCTTCGGCCCTGGCAACGCCCAACTGCCGGCACCCAACATGCTGATGCTCGACCGTATCACCCGCATTCATGAGCAAGGCGGCGACCACGGGAAGGGCGAGCTGATCGCCGAACTCGATATCAAACCCGATCTGTGGTTCTTCGAGTGTCACTTTCCTGGCGATCCCGTCATGCCCGGCTGCCTCGGCCTGGATGCCATGTGGCAACTGGTCGGCTTCTATCTGGGCTGGCTCGGTCATCCGGGACGCGGTCGCGCGCTTGGCTGCGGGGAGGTCAAGTTTTCCGGCCAGATCCTGCCCGACGCCGAGAAGGTCACCTACCATATCCATGTCAAGCGCATCATTACCCGGCGCTTGATTCTGGGTATCGCCGACGGCACCGTGGCCGTCGACGGGCGCGAGATCTACCAGGCCAACGACCTGCGGGTCGGCCTGTTTACCTCCACAGCGAATTTCTGACCAGGAGGCTCCCATGCGACGAGTGGTAGTCACCGGCCTGGGCATCGTATCCTGCCTCGGCAATGACCAGCACCAGGTCTCCGAAGCGCTCAAGGCCGGGCGCTCCGGCATCCGCTTCAAGGATGACTATGCCGAGCTCGGCTTCCGTAGCCAGGTGGCCGGCGTGGTCGACATCGACCTAGACACCCTGATCGACCGCAAGCTGCGCCGCTTCATGGGGGATGCCGCTGCCTATGCCTATGTCAGCATGGATCAGGCGGTCAAGGATGCCGGTCTGACCCCCGATCAAGTCTCTCACGAGCGTGTCGGCCTGATTGCCGGCTCAGGAGGTGCGTCTAGCGCCAACCAAGTAGAAGCCGCCGATGTAATGCGCGAGAAGGGCTTGCGTCGAGTTGGCCCCTACCGCGTGACCCGAACCATGGGCAGTACCGTGTCTGCCTGTTTGGCTACGCCGTTCAAGATCAAGGGGGTGAACTACTCGATTTCCTCGGCTTGTGCCACCTCGGCCCACTGTATCGGTAGTGCCGTGGAACAAATCCAGCTCGGCAAGCAAGATATGGTCTTCGCCGGTGGCGGCGAAGAAGAGCATTGGACGCTTTCCTGCCTGTTCGACGCTATGGGGGCTCTGTCCACCAGCTACAACGATACTCCCGACAAAGCCTCGCGCCCCTATGACAAGGCACGCGATGGCTTCGTGATCGCCGGTGGTGGTGGCATGGTGGTACTCGAGGAACTCGAACACGCCAAGGCCCGCGGCGCCAAGATCTACGCCGAGGTCGTCGGCTATGGCTCCACTTCTGATGGTTACGACATGGTCGCACCCTCGGGCGAGGGGGCCTCACGCTGTATGCGGCAAGCCCTAGCCACCGTCGACGGCGATATCGACTACATCAATACCCATGGCACTTCCACGCCAGTAGGCGATGTCGCCGAACTCAAGGCAATTCGCGAGGTGTTCGGTGACCGGACGCCAGCGATGAGCTCCACCAAGTCGTTGACCGGACACTCCTTGGGCGCCACGGGGGTACAGGAAGCCATCTATTCGCTACTGATGCTGGAGCACGATTTCATCGCCGCCTCGGCCAATGTCGAGACGCTCGACGAGCAAGCTGATGGCTTCGATATCGTCACACACCGGCGTGACAAGGCCGGCATCAAGCGCGTGCTGTCCAACAGCTTCGGCTTCGGTGGCACCAATGCCTGCTTGGTGCTGGAGAAGTTCAGCGAGTAATACTAAAGCGTCTTTAGCATGAAGAACGGCACCCTCGAAAGGGTGCCGTTTTTCGTTGCAACCGACGAGTCATGCTCGTCGGCAGTCATCCCGGTAGCTTCTCAGTCGCCTGTTCTGCCTCACGTGTCGGGCGTGGGATCTCGGAGATCTCCGCAAGCTTGGTCTCGATCCAGGTCTCGGCCTCGGCCAGCACCTCTTCCGGGCTACGTTCGGCAGTTTCGATCGGCACACCAACAACCAGGGTCAGTCTGCCAGGATTCTTGACCCAGTGGCGGCCTGGCCAGCGTTCACCGGCATTGTGAGCCACCGGCAGTACCGGTACTCCGGCACGACAGGCAATCACTGCGCCNAATCACTGCGCCACTCTTGTTGTAGCGCCGGCGCTGCCCCGGGGCGACGCGTGTGCCTTCGGGAAATATCAGCACCGACAACCCCTCCTCCAGACGCTCCTTGCCTTGGATCAGCACCTGTTTCATGGCACGCGCCGGTTTCGAGCGATCGAGGGCGATCGGCCTGAGCAGTCGCAGCCCCCAACCGAACACGGGAATATTCAGCAATTCCTTCTTGAGCACCGTGCATACCGGGGGCGTGAGCAGTTGCAGGAAGATGGTTTCCCACTCGCACTGGTGGTTGGCGAGGATCACACACGGACCAGCCGGCAGATGTTCCCGACCACGGATCTCATAGCGCACGCCGCAACTGATTCGGAACCAGACAATGATGAAGTGGTTATAAAGGTTGAGAAGTCGATAACGCCTCTTCAGCGGCAGGAAGGGCGCTACTGGAAGGAACAACACGCCGCAGGCCAGCATGGCCGAAAAATATCCCAAGTAGAACAGCAGGCTGCGTATCAGGTTCATGCCGGCTCCTCGGCACGATCACGACACCATGAATCCAACATGCGGCCGACCTCTAGACGCCAGGGTTTCTGATGCACACCGAAAGCCTCTAGTACCCGCCGACAGTTGAGCACCCGACGCAATGGATGGCCATGGTGATACTTGAGCGCCTTCAGTGTCCCGAGCTCGACGGACTCACCCGCCCCCTCCAGGCGAGTCGCAAGCTGCGTGCGTACCATGGAGGCGAAGGTATAGGCACTGACCGGCTCCGTCCCAGCCAGGTGATAGGCGCCCCAGGCGTCAGCGCCACAATGCAATTGCTGCAACATACCCAACAGAGCCATGGCCGCGGCATCGGCCGAGGTCGGGCAAAAGATCTCGTCCTCGGCGGCACGCACCTCGTCACCGGCCATCAGGCTATCGAGCAACTCACTCAACCAGGCTTCGGCTCCTTCCAAGGCGAATAGCGGGCCCAGACGCACGATCAGATGCAAGGGATGCTGCTGGCGAATGCGATCACCGGTCAGAATCAGGCGTCGCAGGCTCTCGTCTCGCGGTGCCGGAATCACGTGCTCGTCGATTGGCTCGTCGAAACCATCTTCATAGAGTTGGTCCGACACGCACCAGACCAGCGGAATCCGCGCCTCGCGACATGCCACAAGACAAGCCTCGACCGCCTCGGCATGCGCGATCACCGCAGCCGGCTCGGCGCTGATAGGCCGCGCCAATGGCGGAATCACCAAGGCATCCGGGGCGAGTTCCTCGAGTCGCCCGGGTGCCAGCTCCAGGCCGGCCTCGATCACCAGCTCGGTGTCACTGCGCCGGTTGGCCTCACGGGCCAGCGCCAAGCTAAGGCAGTGCCCGGCATCCAGTATCAGCAACTTCACGGCGACTCCTTATCCGGCCACTCGGGTTCGATGACGGCACCCGAGAGATTCAGAACGGGATCTCGTCATCGAAGTCGTCGAAACTGCCGGGGTTGGGAGCGCCATAGTTGTTGCCCGGCTGCCCCCCTTGGGCAGGCTGCTGCGGCGCAGGACGCGGCTGAGGCTGCCCTCCTGCTGGCTGACCATAGTTGCCTTGCTGCGGGGCGTTGCCATAGCCGCCTTGCTGGGCATGGTTGCCCTGGGGCTGGAAGTCGCCACCACCCCGACTATCGAGCATCTGCATGTCATTGGCGACGATCTCGGTACTATAGCGATCCTGCCCGTTCTGATCCTGCCACTTACGGGTCTGCAGGCGCCCTTCGATGTACAGCCGCGACCCCTTCTTGACATACTGCTGGGCGATTTCCGCCAGCTTGTTGAACAGCACCACCCGATGCCATTCGGTGCGTTCCTGACGCTGGCCGCTCTGACGATCGGTCCAGGTATCGGTAGTTGCCAGGTTGAGGTTGGCAACTGCGGTCCCGGAGGGCGTGAAGCGCACTTCCGGATCCTGACCCAGATTGCCGATCAGAATGACTTTGTTAACCCCACGGGCCATGCTGGTCTCCTTGTGCTCTCTGCTAAGTAAAGCCTGTATGTGTAGACGCCTCAGGCGCCCTTGTGATCATGCCGTGACCCGGCTACCCGTGCCAGGGCATCGCTGTCCAGCCGTTGCCGATCCACCTTCAGATAGACGACCCGCTCCTCGGGTACTACCAGCACGTCTTCCACGCCTGCCACCTCGGCAAAGCGCTCCATCAAGGTATCCAAGGCATCACCGTGTGCTCTCTCGTCGAGCGCCACCACCTCACTGGCCAGGTGGCGCGGTGCCGGCATGCCCCAGACCACCGCCAGCCAAACCAAGGCAATCAGGCCACAGCCGTAGAATACCGCATCCTGACCGAAGTGTTGCGCCAGCGCTCCTCCCAGCACGCCCCCCAGGAAGGCCCCAAGGAACTGACTGGTCGAATAGACACCCATGGCGGTACCCTTGGCACCTGCCGGGGCCAATTTGCTAATCATCGATGGCAACGTCGCCTCGAGCAGGTTGAAGGCGGTGAAGAAGCCCAGCAACAGCCCTACCAGCGCCCACCACGTGCTGGCCATACCCAGCCCCACCAGGCACACCATCAGGCCCGCCACCGCAGTCAGGAATACCGGTTTCATGCAGCGTTTCTTCTCGGCGACGATGACCAGCGGCACCATGGCCACAAAGGCCAAGGCCATGACCGCTAGATAGACACTGCCGTGCTGCTGCACGGCGATCCCCGCATCGAGCAGGCGGAAAGGCACGGCAATGAAGATCGCCATCAGCACCAAGTGCAAGGCGAAGATCGAAAGATCCAGGCGTAGAAGATCGGTACGCCCCAGCATGGACTTCAACTGGCGACGGTCCAAGCCCACATCACGATGGCGCAACCGCTGGGGAGCCTTGGGCACCAGGCGCCACAACACGATCAGGCTCACAGCCGCAAGCCCGGCGGTAAACCAGAACACACCCGACAGCCCGAAGGCCGAGGCCAATAGCGGCCCCACCACCATGGCCACAGCGAAGGCCACACCAATCGACAACCCTATGATTGCCATGGCCGCGGTGCGTACCTGCTCGCGGGTCTGGTCGGCAAGCAAGGCCATGATCGCTGCGGCTACCGCGCCACTTCCCTGCAGACAACGACCCAGGATCACCCCAGCGATGCTGTCGGCCTGGGCCGCTACCACACTGCCGAGCAAGAACAGCACCAGTCCTCCGGCTATCACCGTCTTGCGGCCAATGCGGTCGGAGAGCAGCCCGAAGGGGATCTGCAGGATGGCCTGGGTCAGGCCATAGCCGCCCAGCGCCAGACCCACTAGCAGCGGGGTGGCACCATCCAATCCCTCGGCATATAGCGCCAGCACCGGTAGCACCATGAACAGGCCCAGCATGCGCGAGGCGTACAGGCCGGCCAGGCCGATGATAGCGCGGCGCTCAGTAGCTAATAACAGACGAGAGACCATGCGGATAGGACGTCCAACGAAGAAACTCTATATTCTACCGGTTCGGGGCCATACAGGAAAAGGCAACTCTCATCAGGAAAGTGAGCGCCGCTTTGCTGTGGCATCGGACGACGCCGTATAATCGACCTTTTGCACACTGCACGAGGTGGCAATGGACAGGATCCTGGTCAGGGGTGCCCGCACCCACAACCTCAAGCAAATCGATGTCGAACTGCCCCGCGACAAACTGATCGTGGTCACTGGCCTATCGGGTTCAGGCAAATCCTCGCTGGCCTTCGACACCCTGTACGCCGAAGGGCAACGCCGCTACGTGGAATCACTGTCGACCTACGCTCGCCAGTTCCTGTCAATGATGGAAAAACCCGACGTCGATCACATCGAAGGGCTCTCCCCGGCCATTTCCATCGAGCAGAAGTCCACTTCTCACAATCCCAGATCCACGGTCGGCACCATCACCGAAATCTACGATTATCTGCGCCTGCTGTTCGCGCGTGCCGGCACACCGCGCTGCCCAGAGCACGGCGAAGACCTAGAAGCCCAGACCGTCTCTCAGATGGTCGATCAGGTACTGGCCTTGCCGGAAGGCAGCAAGCTAATGCTGTTGGCACCAGTGGTCAAAGGTCGCAAGGGTGAGCACCTGCAACTGCTCAGCGAATTGCGCGCCCAAGGCTTCGTGCGCGCCATGATCGATGGCCAGATCCTCGAGCTCGACGACATCGCCCCCTTGGACAAGAACAAGAAACACGATATCAGCGTGGTGGTGGATCGCATCAAGGTCCGCGATGGCCTCGCCCAGCGTCTGGCGGAGTCCTTCGAGACGGCGCTGGGCCTGACCGATGGCATCGCCATCGTGCATTTCATGGACGGCGAGTCGGACGACATCGCTTTCTCGGCGCGCTTTGCCTGTCCGGTATGCGGCTATTCGATTGCCGAACTCGAGCCACGCATGTTCTCCTTCAACAATCCAGCCGGCGCCTGTCCCACTTGCGATGGCTTGGGCGTACAGCAGTTCTTCGACCCCGGCAAGCTGATCAGTCACCCCGAGCTATCGTTGGCAGAGGGGGTGATCAAGGGCTGGGACCGGCGTAGCATTTACTACTTCAACCAGTTGCAGGCAGTAGCCGAGCATTACCGCTTCGCACTGGAAACGCCTTGGCAGGACCTGGCACGTCACGAACGCGATATCGTACTGCACGGCAGTGGAGACGATGATATCGCCTTCACTTACGTCAACGATCGCGGTCGCAAGGTCACTCGCGAGCACCCCTTCGAGGGCGTCCTGCCCAACATGCAGCGGCGCTACCGGGAAACCGAGTCCAACATGGTCCGCGAAGATCTGGCACGCTATCTCGCCGTACAGCCCTGCCCGACCTGCCACGGCTCACGTCTTCGTAAGGAGTCGCGACACGTCTTCATCGACGAACGTGCCCTGCCGGATATCGTGCGCCTGCCGATAGGCGAGGCCTGGGCGTACTTCCAGCAGCTCACCCTTCCTGGCCGCAAGGGTGAGATCGCGCTCAAGATCATCCGCGAGATCCATGCCCGCCTGGAATTCCTGGTCAATGTCGGTCTCGACTACCTTAACCTGGAGCGCAGCGCGGAGACACTTTCGGGTGGTGAGGCCCAGCGCATTCGTCTAGCCAGCCAGATCGGCGCTGGCCTGGTAGGGGTCATGTACATCCTCGACGAGCCGTCCATTGGCCTGCACCAGCGCGACAATGATCGTCTGCTCAAGACCCTCGAGCGTCTGCGCGATCTGGGCAACACGGTGATCGTGGTCGAGCACGACGAGGAAGCCATCATATCCGCCGATCATGTGCTGGACATTGGCCCCGGCGCCGGTGTTCACGGCGGCCGCGTGGTGGCTCAAGGCACCCCGGACCAGATTCGCGCCTGCCCCGATTCGCTTACCGGTCAATACCTGGCTGGCACGCGGCGCATCGAGATACCGCCGTGGCGCATCCCCGGCAATCCGGAAAAGGTGCTGCGACTGACAGGCGCCACCGGCAACAACCTGCAGAACGTAACTTTGGAGCTGCCCCTGGGCCTGTTCATCTGCGTGACCGGCGTTTCCGGCTCCGGCAAGTCGACACTGATCAACTCGACGCTGATGCCAATCGCCGCCCGCGAGCTCAACAAAGCCACCACCCTCACGCCGGAACCCTTTGACCGGATCGAGGGGCTGGAGCAACTCGATAAGGTGATCGATATCGATCAGAGCCCGATCGGCCGTACGCCGCGCTCCAACCCAGCGACCTATACCGGTATCTTCACCCCGATTCGCGAGTTGTTCGCCGGCACCCAGGAGGCCCGTTCACGAGGCTATAAACCCGGCCGCTTCAGCTTCAACGTCAAGGGTGGGCGCTGCGAGGCTTGCCAGGGCGAAGGCGTAATCAAGGTCGAAATGCACTTCCTGCCCGATATCTATGTGCCCTGCGATGTGTGCAAGGGCAAGCGCTACAACCGCGAAACACTGGATATCCAGTACAAGGGCAAGAACATCCATCAGGTGCTGGAGATGACCGTGGAAGAGGCGCTGGAATTCTTCAGCCCGGTACCGGCCATCGCCCGCCGCCTGCAGACTCTGATGGATGTCGGCCTGTCCTATATCCGCCTTGGGCAGAGCGCCACCACCCTTTCCGGCGGCGAGGCCCAACGTGTCAAGTTGGCCCGCGAACTTGCCAAACGCGATACCGGCAAGACTCTCTATATCCTCGACGAGCCGACGACTGGTCTGCACTTCGAGGATATCCGCCAATTGCTGACGGTACTCCACCGCTTGCGCGATCATGGCAATACCATCGTGGTCATCGAGCACAACCTCGACGTGATCAAGACCGCTGACTGGATCATCGATCTGGGGCCGGAAGGCGGCTCCGGCGGCGGCCGTATCATTGCCGAGGGCACCCCGGAGCAAGTCGCGAAGATGCAGGTTTCCCACACCGGGCGCTTCCTCAAGCCGTTGCTGGAGAAGCAGTCAACGAGTCGCGAGCCACGAGCCACGAGCGTGGTGGAGACCTGATCAAGCTCGAAGCTCGAAGCTCGAAGCTCGAAGCTCGAAGCTCGAAGCTCGAAGCTCGAAGCTCGAAGCTCGAAGCTCGAAGCTCGAAGCTCGAAGCTCGAAGCTCGAAGCTCGTCTTTCAGCTTCCAGCCGCGAAGCGGCGCTCTTCAAGCCTCCAGCCAACAAAAAAACCGGCTCCGAAAGGAGCCGGTTTTGTGTGCCGTGTCAGCGCCAGGCTAAGGATCACTCCTCGCCAGCGGCTTCCTCGACGACCGGACGGTCGACCAGTTCGACGTAGGCCATGGGGGCGTTGTCGCCGGTGCGGAAACCGCACTTGAGGACACGGACGTAACCGCCCGGACGCTCGGCGTAACGCGGCCCCAACTCGTTGAAGAGCTTGCCGACCGCTTCCTTGGAACGGGTGCGGCTGAAGGCCAGACGACGGTTGGCGACACTATCCTGCTTGGCCAAGGTGATCAGCGGCTCGATATGACGACGCAGTTCCTTGGCCTTGGGCAGGGTTGTCTTGATGACTTCGTGCTCGACCAACGATACGCACATGTTCTTGAACATGGCCTGGCGGTGCGAGCTGGTGCGATTCAGATGACGACCACTCTTACGATGACGCATGGTTGTGATTCCTTACCAAACTGGGACTCGAGTCGACGCTCACGCGGAGGCCTTGTCGTCCTTCAGGCTTGCCGGCGGCCAGTTCTCCAGCCGCATGCCAAGGGACAGACCACGCGCCGCCAACACGTCCTTGATCTCATTCAGGGACTTCTTGCCGAGGTTCGGCGTTTTCAGCAACTCGACTTCGGTACGCTGAATCAGATCGCCGATGTAGTAGATATTCTCGGCCTTAAGGCAGTTGGCGCTGCGGACGGTCAACTCGAGATCGTCTACGGGGCGCAGTAGGATGGGATCGATATGATCCTCTTCCTCCTCGACTTCCTGTTCCTTATCGGCTTCCAGGTCGACGAACGCGCCCAACTGCTCCTGCAGGATGGTAGCGCTGCGGCGGATCGCCTCTTCCGGATCCAGGGTACCGTCGGTTTCCAGGTCGATGACCAGCTTGTCGAGGTCAGTGCGCTGTTCGACACGCGCGGCCTCGACGGCATAGGAAACACGACGCACGGGGCTGAAGGTCGCATCCAACTGCAGGCGACCGATGGCCCGGGTTTCGTCATCCGCGCCATCACGGGCATCTGCCGGCTCGTAGCCGCGGCCACGGGCCACCTTGAGCTGCATTTTCAGCTCGGCACCCTCGTTGACGTGGGCAATGATGTGCTCGGGGTTGACGATTTCCACATCGTGATCAGCGGCGATGTTACCCGCGGTCACGACGGCCGGGCCCTGCTGGTTCAGCGTGAGCACCGCCTCGTCGCGGCTATGCATCTTGATGGCCACGTCCTTGAGGTTCAGAAGGATTTCGATGACGTCTTCCTGGACCCCTTCGATCGCACTGTACTCGTGGTCTACACCAGCGATCTCGGCTTCCACCACGGCACAGCCGGGCATGGAAGAGAGCAGGATGCGACGCAGCGCATTCCCCAGGGTGTGACCGAAACCGCGCTCGAATGGCTCGAGCACGATCTTCGCGTGATGCGCGCTGATCTCTTCGACCTTGATATCGCGAGGACGGAGAAACTCTGTCACTGAACGCTGCATGATGAACACCTATAGGCTGCCAAACGGATACTCGGTACTCTCCACCGGGCCCCAAGACAGGGCCCGGCATCGCGGCACGGCGATTACTTCGAGTACAGCTCGACGATCAGGTTTTCGTTGATGTCGGCAGACAAGTCGCCGCGTTCAGGCAGAGCCTTGAAAGTGCCTTCCATCTTCTTGGAGTCGACTTCGACCCAGGCCACATCGCCACGCTGGGCGGCAATACTCAGCGCATTCTGGATGCGGCTCTGGTTCTTGGCCTTCTCGCGAACGGACACCACGTCGCCTGGCTTGACCTGATAGGACGCCACGTTGACGGTACGACCGTTGACGGCGATCGCCTTGTGGCTCACCAGCTGACGCGACTCAGAGCGCGTGGAGCCAAAGCCCATGCGATAGACGACATTGTCCAGTCGGGATTCGAGCAGTTGCAGCAACACTTCGCCGGTCGCGCCCTTCTGGCGGGCCGCTTCCTTGTAGTAGTTGCGAAACTGCTTCTCGAGCACGCCATAGATGCGGCGTACTTTCTGCTTCTCGCGAAGCTGCAAGCCGTAGTCGGAAAGACGCTGACGGCGCTGGCCGTGCACACCCGGGATCTGCTCGGATTTGCACTTCTTCTCGAAGGGAGTGACACCGCTCTTCAGAAAGAGGTCGGTACCTTCACGACGAGACAGTTTGCACTTCGGTCCAATATAACGAGCCATGAGTCTGTCTCCTTAAACGCGGCGTTTCTTCGGCGGACGGCAGCCGTTGTGAGGAACGGGCGTCGCGTCGGTAATGCTCTGCACGCGGAAACCGGCGGCATTCAGTGCGCGCACGGCGGACTCACGACCAGGACCGGGGCCCTTGACCAGCACGTCGACGTTTTTCACACCATACTCGGCTGCAGCGGTCGCTGCACGTTCGCTTGCCACTTGAGCAGCGAACGGGGTGCTCTTGCGAGAACCACGAAAACCCGAACCACCGGCAGTTGCCCAGGAGAGAGCATTGCCCTGGCGGTCTGTGATCGTCACGATCGTATTGTTAAAAGAGGCATGGATGTGGGCGACCGCATCCACTACCTGCTTTTTCACCTTTTTACGGTTACTACGCGGGTTAGCCATGTTGATGTTTCTTCCTGTCTTAACGCCAGAACATGCGTGTTATTTGCGAATCGGCTTGCGCGGGCCCTTGCGGGTACGCGCATTGGTCTTGGTACGCTGACCACGCAGCGGAAGACCACGACGATGACGCAGACCACGATAGCAACCCAAGTCCATGAGACGCTTGATGTTCAGCGTCACATCACGACGAAGGTCGCCTTCCACGGTGTACTTGCCGACTTCAGCACGCAGGGTGTCCAGCTCTTCAGAGGACAGGTCCTGAATCTTGGTGGTCGGCGCAATGCCGGAAGCGGCACAGATGCTCTGTGCACGAGTACGGCCAATCCCGAAGATATAGGTCAGCGAGATCGCCGCATGCTTGTTGTCCGGGATATTGACGCCTGCAATACGGGCCATCAGCTTACTCCGAAATTTGAGCGGCTTGCTCGTTGGATCAACTACAAAAGGCGCAACAGCATACCCCTTTACCCAGCCAAGGGCAAGGGGCATGCCGGCACCGGTTCATGACAGCTGCCAGGGATTCAGCCCTGGCGCTGCTTGTGCCGCGGCTCGGTGCAGATGACACGCACGGCGCCATTGCGTCGAATGATCTTGCAGTTGCGACACATTTTCTTTACGGAAGCTCGAACTTTCATCGTTCTCTCCAAATCGCGTACGGCACGCCTCAGCGCATGATGCCGCCGCTACCGTAGCCTTTCAGGTTGGCCTTCTTCATCACCGACTCATACTGGTGCGACATGAGATGCGACTGCACCTGAGCCATGAAATCCATGATCACCACCACCACGATCAACAGGGAAGTACCGCCGAAGAAGAACGGCACGTTCCAGGCCACGATCAGGAACTGGGGCATCAAGGAAACCGCGGTGATGTACAGGGCGCCGAACAGGGTCAAACGCGTCATGACCTTGTCGATGTAACGAGCGGTCTGCTCGCCCGGACGAATGCCCGGCAGGAAGGCCCCTGACTTCTTGAGGTTGTCAGCGACATCCTTGGGATTGAAGACCAGCGCTGTGTAAAAGAAGCAGAAGAATATCACCGCCGCGCCGAAAAGCAAGATGTACAGCGGCTGCCCGGGCCCCAAGGCCAGCGAAGCCGTCTGCAGCCAGTCCATCCCCTCACCGGCACTGACCCACTGGCCAAGCGACGCGGGGAACAGCAGGATACTGGACGCGAAGATCGCCGGGATAACACCCGCCATGTTGACCTTCAGCGGCAGATAACTGCTTTGACCGGCATACATCTTGTTACCCACCTGGCGACGTGGATAGTTCACCGTGATGCGACGTTGACCGCGCTCGATGAACACCACGAACGCCACGGTGGCGATCCCCAGTACGGAAAGTGCCAGCAGTGGCAACACGTTCCAGGCACCATCGTTACGCGCCAGTTCGAAAGACTGACCCACGGCACCCGGCAGTCCCGCGACGATCCCGGAAAAGATCAGCAGCGAAATGCCGTTGCCGATACCCTTTTCGGTGATCTGCTCACCTAGCCACATCAGGAACACCGCACCCGATACGAATGTGATCACGGCGGTGAAATAGAAGCTGAAGTCAGCAGTGTAGGCAATGCCTTGGCCCGCCAAGCCGACCGACATGCCAACGGCCTGGACGAAGGCCAGCACCACCGTGCCATAACGGGTGTACTGACTGATCTTGCGGCGTCCGGCCTCACCTTCCTTCTTCAACTGCTCGAGGTGTGGCGAGACTGCGGTGAGAAGCTGCATGATGATCGACGCCGAGATGTAAGGCATGATGCCCAGTGCGAAGATACTCATGCGCTCCAGCGCACCACCCGAGAACATGTTGAACAGTCCCAGGATGGTGCCCTGCTGCTCCCTGAACAAGGCAGCAAGCTGGTCAGGATTGATACCGGGAACGGGAATGTGGGCACCGATACGGTACACCACGATGGCAAGGAACACGAAACGCAGACGCGCCCAGAGTTCGCCCAGTCCGCTGCCCATTGCCGGCATGTTACCTGACTTAGCCATTTAGTCCTCTACCTTACCACCGGCGGCTTCGATCGCGGCACGGGCACCTTTGGTGACCCCGAGACCGCGGACGGTAACCGCCTTGTTCAGTTCACCGGAGAGGATCACCTTCGCATACTGCGTGGCGTCCTTGAGCACGTTCGCCTGCTTGAGGCTGTCCAGGGTCACTTCGTCGCCTTCGACCTTGGCCAGCTCGGCCAGGCGTACCTCTTCGGAGACGAGCGACTTCATGGAAGTGAAGCCGAACTTGGGCAGACGACGCTGCAACGGCATCTGACCGCCCTCGAAACCTGGCTTCACTCGACCGCCACTACGCGACTTCTGCCCCTTGTGACCACGACCACCGGTCTTGCCGAGACCGGAGCCGATGCCACGACCGACGCGCTTCTCGGCGTGCTTGGAGCCCGGTGCCGGGCTCAGGCTATTGAGTTTCATGGATCACTCTCCCTCAACACGCACAAGGTAGTTGACCTTGTTGACCATACCGCGTACGGCAGGGGTGTCTTCCAATTCGACCGTGTGACCGATGCGGCGCAGCCCAAGCCCCTTCATGGTAGCCTTGTGCTTTTCCAGAACGCCGATGGTGCTACGGATCTGGGTAACCTTGATCGTTGCTGCCATGGTGCCTTACCCCGTGATCGCTTCGACAGACAAACCGCGCTTGGCGGCGATGTCTTCCGGCGACTGCATGGCGGCGAGCCCCTTGACGGTCGCACGCACCACGTTCACCGGGTTGGTGGAACCGTAGCACTTGGCCAGGACGTCATGTACCCCAGCCAGTTCGAGCACGGAGCGCATGGCACCGCCGGCGATGATCCCGGTACCTTCGGAAGCCGGCTGCATGTAGACCTTGGAGGCACCATGGCGGGCCTTTACCGGATACTGCAGCGTATTGCCACTAAGGCTGACCTTGATCATGTTGCGACGTGCCTGATCCATGGCCTTCTGGATCGCGACCGGCACTTCACGTGCCTTGCCACGACCGAAGCCGACACGACCATTGCCGTCACCAACGACGGTCAGGGCGGTGAAACCGAAGATACGGCCACCCTTGACCACCTTGGCGACGCGGTTGACCTGCACGAGCTTCTCCTGCAGATCTCCGCCGTTCTGTTCGTTCTTCGCCATCGTAAAACCCTTTAGAATTCCAGACCGCCTTCACGTGCGGCATCGGCCAGGGCCTTGACACGGCCATGGTACTTGAACCCGGCACGATCGAAGGCCACCTGAGTGATGCCTGCTTCCTTAGCGCGCTCGGCTATCAGTGCGCCCACCTTGGCGGCGGCGTCGGTGTTGCCGGTCGCACCCTCACGCAGTGTCTTGTCCAGCGTGGAAGCGCTGGCCAGTACCTTGCCCCCATCCGGCGAGATGATCTGCGCATAGATGTGGCGCGGGGTACGGTTGACGCACAGGCGATACACGCCCAGCTCGCGGATCTTGGCGCGAGCGCGGCGGGCACGACGGAGACGAGATTCTTTCTTCGCGTTCATAACCCTGCCTTACTTCTTCTTGGCTTCTTTGCGGCGAACCTGCTCATCGCCGTACCGGATCCCCTTGCCCTTGTAGGGCTCGGGCGGACGGAAGGCGCGGATCTCCGCGGCCACCTGGCCAAGCTGCTGCTTGTCCGCGCTCTTCAGCACGATAGTGGTGTTCTTCGGCGTTTCCGCCGTGACACCCTCGGGCAGCGTGTACTCGACCGGGTGAGAGAAGCCCAGTGTCAGATTTAGCGTCTTGCCACTTGCCTGGGCACGATAGCCGACGCCGTTGATCTCGAGGGATTTGGTGAAGCCCTCATTCACACCAGTGACCAAGTTCTGGACCAGTGCGCGGGTAGTGCCGACCATCGCCCAGCTCTTGGCGGTTTCGCTCGGATTGAAGGTCAGTTGACCCTCTTCCTGACCAATCACCACATCGGGGTGGACGGTCATGGTGAGCGTACCCTGAGCGCCCTTGACGGTCAGCTGGTCGCCGTCGAGCTTGACCTCGACACCGCTGGGTAATTTAACCGGATATTTGGCTACACGGGACATTCCAAACTCCTAGAATACGGTGCAGATGACTTCACCACCGACACCGGCATGACGGGCCGCACGATCGGTCATCACGCCCTGGGAGGTGGAAACGATCGCGACTCCCATGCCATCGGCGACCTTCGGCAGCTCGTCCTTGCCCTTGTACTGACGCAGGGACGGCTTGGAAACTCGCTGGATGTGCTCGATGACCGGCTTGCCCTCGAAATACTTGAGGGTGACGGTCAACTCGGGCTTGCCGCCTTCGGTGACGGAAAAGTCTTTGATATAGCCCTCTTCCTTCAATACGCGAGCCAGCTCGGTCTTGAGCTTGGAAGACGGCATGGAGACCGTCTCCTTGGTGGCCATCTGCGCATTGCGGATACGGGTAAACATATCCGCCAGCGTATCTTGCATGCTCATTACGTTACGCTCCTGATGATTCTACGTGGCCGTTACCAACTGGACTTCTTGAGACCAGGAACGTCACCACGCATGGCGGCTTCACGCAGCTTGTTGCGGCCCAGGCCGAACTTGTTGTAGAAGCCGTGCGGACGCCCCGTGACGCGGCAGCGGTTGCGCTGACGCACCGGGCTAGAGTCGCGCGGCAACTGCTGCAGCTTGAGCTGCGCATCGAAGCGCTCTTCGTCGGAAGCGTTCACGTCGTTGATGATGGCCTTGAGTGCCGCACGCTTGGCAGCATACTTCTCGACCAGCTTGGTGCGCTTGAGTTCGCGCTCAACCATGCTTTTCTTTGCCATGATCCCACCCTTATTTCTTGAACGGGAAGTTCAGCGCGCTCAGCAGCGCACGACCTTCTTCGTCGGTATTGGCAGTGGTGGTGATAGTGACATCCAGACCACGAATCCGGTCGATCTTATCATATTCGATCTCCGGGAAGATGATCTGCTCACGCACCCCCATGGAGTAGTTGCCACGGCCGTCGAAGGACTTCGGGTTGAGACCACGGAAGTCACGCACGCGGGGGATCGCGATGTTCACCAGGCGGTCCAGGAACTCCCACATGCGCGCGCTGCGCAGCGTGACCTTGATCCCGATGGGCCAGCCTTCACGCACCTTGAAGCCCGCGATGGACTTGCGTGCCTTGGTCACCACCGGCTTCTGCCCGGAGAGCTTCTCCAGGTCGGCGATGGCATTTTCGATCAGCTTCTTGTCGCTGGTCGCGTCGCCGATACCCATGTTCAGGGTCACCTTGGTGATCCGGGGTACCTGCATCACGTTGGCGTAGCTGAACTGCTCTTTGAGTTGAGCCACCACCTCGTTCTGATAACGTTCTTTCAAGTTCGCCATTTTGCTACCCGACTCGCGTTAGGCGTCGATCTGCGACTGCGTCGACTTGTAGATACGTACCTTGGTACCGTCTTCCTTGATCTGGAAGCCGACGCGATCCGCCTTACCGGTCTCCTGATTGAAGATGGCTACGTTGGACGCGTGAATCGGAGCCTCGCGCTCGACGATACCGCCCTGATTACCCGCCATGGGATTGGGCTTGGTGTGACGCTTGATCATGTTCACACCGGACACGACATAGCGATCGTCTTTGAGGACGCGCTTGACCGTGCCACGCTTGCCCTTGTCCTTGCCGGCGATGACGATCACTTCATCGTCACGTTTGATCTTTTGCATATCCGCCTCGCTCCTTACAGCACTTCAGGCGCCAAGGAAATGATCTTCATGAACTTCTCGGTACGAAGTTCACGGGTCACCGGCCCGAAGATACGGGTGCCGATCGGCTGTTCGTTGGTGTTTTGCAACAGAACCGCCGCATTTCCGTCGAAGCGGATCAGCGAACCGTCGCTACGACGGACGCCACTACGGGTACGAACCACCACCGCCTTGAGGACCTGGCCCTTCTTGACCTTGCCACGAGGAATGGCTTCCTTCACCGTAACCTTGATGATATCGCCCACGCGGGCATAGCGGCGGTGAGAACCGCCCAGCACCTTGATGCATTGCACCCGGCGCGCCCCGCTGTTGTCAGCGACATCCAGCATTGTCTGAGTCTGAATCATCGGTTTTCTCCAAACCTAATCTGACTGCACTGGTTTAACAGACGAGGGGCGATCACCCCTTTGCCTGCTCGACCACCTCGACCAGCGTCCAGGCCTTCTTCCGAGACAGCGGGCGGCACTCCTGGATGGAGACCGTATCGCCGGCCTTCGCCTGGTTCGTCTCGTCATGGGCGTGCAGCTTGGTGGAGCGCTTGACGTACTTGCCGTAGATCGGGTGACGCTCACGGCGCTCGATCATCACGACGATGGACTTGTCCATCTTGTCACTCACCACCTTGCCGGTGAGTGTACGGGCTTTCTTTTCTTCGGCCATCTCAGTCACCTGCCTTCTCGTTGAGCACAGTCTTCACCCGGGCGATGTCCCGACGAACCTGCTTGAGCAGATGAGTCTGGCTTAGCTGGCCGGTGGCCTTCTGCATGCGCAGGTTGAACTGCTCGCGGAGGAGTTCGAAGAGCTGCTCGCGCAGTTCTCCCTCTGACTTGTCACGAATTTCCTGGGCTTTCATCACATCACCGTCCGTTTCACAAAGGTGGTGGAGACCGGGAACTTCTGAGCGGCTAGGCTGAATGCCTCGCGGGCCAGCTCTTCGGAAACGCCTTCGATCTCGTAGAGGACACGGCCTGGCTGGATCTGAGCGACCCAGTACTCCACAGAGCCCTTGCCCTTACCCATACGGACTTCCAGAGGCTTCTTGGAGACAGGCTTGTCCGGAAACACCCGAATCCAGATCTTGCCGCCACGCTTGACGTGACGGGTGATGGCACGACGACCGGCTTCGATCTGACGGGCGGTGACGCGACCGCGTCCGGTGGCTTTCAGGCCGTATTCGCCGAAGCTCACCTTGCTTCCGCGATGAGCCAGACCGCGATTGCGGCCCTTCATCATCTTGCGGAATTTCGTACGCTTGGGTTGTAACATCGATTAGCTCTCCCCTTACCTGGAACCTTTCTTCTTGGAGGGCGCGGCCTGCGGCTGCTTCGCCTTGGCACGCACCTCCTCGATGCCCCCGAGGATTTCACCCTTGAAGATCCATACCTTGACGCCGATGACGCCGTAGGTGGTGTGGGCTTCATAGGTGGCGTAATCGATGTCCGCGCGCAGGGTATGCAGCGGTACGCGGCCTTCGCGGTACCATTCGGTACGCGCGATCTCCGCACCACCGAGACGACCGGAGAGCTGCACCTTGATGCCGCCGGCACCTAGACGCATGGCGTTCTGCACGGCACGCTTCATGGCACGACGGAACATCACACGACGCTCGAGCTGGCCGGCAATGTTCTGCGCGACGAGTTGGGCATCGAGTTCCGGCTTGCGGACTTCCTCGATGTTGACGTGCACCGGCACGCCCATCATCTGGGTGACATCGCGACGCAGACGATCGACATCCTCACCCTTCTTGCCAATCACGATACCCGGACGGGCGGTGTGAATGGTGATACGTGCGTTGTTGGCCGGACGCTCGATGTGGATGCGGCTCACGGACGCATTCTTGAGGCGCTCCTCGAGGAAGCGACGCACTTCGAGGTCATTGTTCAGCTTGTCGGCATAGGCACCGCGCTCGGCGTACCACACCGAGGTGTGATCCTTGACGATACCCAGCCGAATACCTGTTGGATTGACTTTCTGACCCATCTGGTCGACTCCTACTTCTCGGCTACCTTGACGGTGATGTGGCAGGTGCGCTTCAAGATACGATCCGCACGGCCCTTGGCGCGCGGCTGGATGCGCTTGAGCGTCATGCCCTCATCGACGCAGATGGTCGAGACACGCAGCTCGTCGATGTCCATGCCGTTGTTTTCTTCCGCGTTCGCAATAGCGGACTGCAGCACCTTCTTGACCAGCTTGGCAGCCTTCTTCGGTGAGAAGGTCAGCAGGTCGAGCGCCTCGGCGACCGGTTTACCGCGCACCTGGTCAGCCACCAAACGGGCCTTCTGGGCGGATAAACGAGCGCCACGCAGCTTAGCTGTGACTTCCATCTCTCAATCCTCTCTGGCTTACCGTTTGGCTTTCTTGTCCGCCGCATGACCGCGGTAAGTGCGGGTGGCAGCGAATTCGCCCAGCTTGTGGCCAACCATTTCCTCGGAGACGTGCACCGGGACGTGTTGGCGACCGTTATGGACCGCAATGGTGAGCCCGACCATGTTGGGCAGGATCATCGAACGACGCGACCAAGTCTTGATCGGTTTGCGATCGTTCTTCTCCACTGCAGCCTCAACCTTCTTCAGCAGATGAAGGTCAATGAAGGGACCTTTCTTCAGTGAACGTGGCACAGCCGTTACCTCTTAATGTCTTGGCGTTGGATCTCAGTTCCGGGCCTTGCGGCGACGAACGATCAGCTTATCAGTGCGCTTGTTCTTGCGGGTCTTGTGGCCCTTGGTGGGGATACCCCACGGGGTGACCGGGTGACGACCGCCGCTGGTGCGGCCTTCGCCGCCACCATGCGGGTGATCCACCGGGTTCATCGCGACACCGCGCACGGTAGGACGCACGCCTCTCCAGCGCTTTGCACCGGCCTTGCCAAGTTGACGCAGGCTATGCTCGGAGTTACTCACTTCGCCGAGGGTCGCGCGGCACTCGGCCAGGACCTTGCGCATCTCGCCGGAACGAAGACGCAGGGAGGCATAATTGCCTTCACGCGCGACCAGCTGGGCACTAGCGCCAGCGCTACGTGCGAGCTGGGCGCCCTTGCCGGGCTTGAGCTCGATGCAGTGCACGGTGGAGCCCACCGGAATGTTGCGCAGCGGGAGGGTATTACCCTTCTTGATCGCCGCATTGACACCGGACTCGAGAGTGTCGCCAGCACTCACGCCCTTGGGCGCGATGATGTAACGACGCTCGCCGTCCAGATACTTGAGCAGTGCGATATGAGCACTGCGATTCGGGTCGTATTCGATGCGCTCGACGATGGCGGGAATGCCATCCTTGGTGCGCTTGAAGTCGACCAAACGATAGTGATGACGATGACCACCACCCACGTGGCGAGTGGTAATACGCCCATTGTTGTTGCGCCCGCCGGACTTGGACTGCTTCTCGAGCAGCGGCGCATAGGGCCGGCCCTTGTAGAGTTCGTCGCTGACGATCTTGACGACGTGGCGACGACCGGCGGATGTGGGTTTAGTCTTGACTACTGCCATGATCCGTACTCCTGCCCTTATTCGGCGCCAGAGAAGTCTTCAAGCGTCTCGCCCGCGGCCAGGGTCACGTACGCCTTGCGGTAACCCTTGCGCTGACCGACACCATGAGCGGTGCGCTTGGTCTTGCCCTTCATGTTCAGGACCTGCACACGATCGACCTTCTTGCCGAACAGGGCCTGTACGGCCTGCTTGATTTCCGGCTTGGTCGCGTCACTAGCCACTTTGAACACGTACTGGTTGTTCTCGGCGGCGAAGGCGGCCTTCTCGGTCACGTGCGGACCAAGCAGAACCTTGAATACGCGTTCCTGGTTCATGCCAGCTTCTCCTCGAATTTGCGCAGAGCGGAGACGGTGACCAGCACCTTGTCGAAGGCGACCAGGCTCACCGGATCGGCGGCAGCGACGTCCACCACATCCACATTGGGAATGTTGCGGGCGGCCAGATAGAGCTTTTCATCGACCTCTTCGGTGACGATCAGCACTTTCTCCAGATCAAGCTCCTTGAGCTTGGCGACCAGTTGCTTGGTCTTCGGGGCCTCGACGGTGATCTCGTCGATGGCCACCAGACGCTCCTGGCGGACCAGCTCGGAAAGAATCGAGCGCATTGCCGCGCGGTACATCTTGCGGTTGACCTTCTGCGAATGGTCCTGAGGACGGGCCGCGAAGGTCACACCGCCGCTACGCCACAGCGGAGAGCGGATGGTGCCGGCGCGCGCACGACCAGTACCCTTCTGGCGCCACGGCTTCTTGCCGCCGCCACGCACGTCGGAACGATTCTTTTGGGCACGCGTACCCTGACGACCACCAGCCAGGTAGGCGGTGACGACCTGATGCACCAGCGCCTCATTGAATTCTTTGCCAAAGGTGGCATCGGACACTTCGACGGTCCCTGCACCTGCGCCTGCAAGATTCAAATTCATCGGTCTTGACCCCCTCAGCGAGCTTTCACGGCAGAGCGCACGATAACGTCACCACCCGGCGCACCAGGCACGGCGCCCTTGATCAGCAGCAGGTTACGCTCGGCATCGACGCGGACGATTTCCAGGCTCTGCACGGTGCAACGGGCATTGCCCATCTGACCGGCCATTTTCTTGCCCTTGAAGACACGGCCCGGGGTCTGACACATACCGATGGAACCCGGTGCACGATGCGACAGGGAGTTACCATGGCTGTTGTCTTGGGTGCGGAAATTCCAGCGCTTGACGGCGCCCTGGAAGCCCTTGCCCTTGGAGGTGCCGGTCACGTCGATCTTCTGACCAGCTTCGAAGAGGGATACGGTGAGCACGCCGCCCACTTCCGGAGCTTCCTCACCTTCGGCGAGGCGAAATTCCGTCAGCGAACGACCGGCCTCGACACCCGCCTTGGCAAATTGCCCGGCTTGCGCCTTGGTCAGGTGCTTGGCCTTGCGGGAACCGGTTGTCACCTGAACCGCATTGTAGCCGTCAGTTTCGACGGTCTTGATGCGAGTCACGCGGTTAGGCTCAACCTCGATCACGGTTACGGGCACGGATGCGCCATCCTCGGTAAAGACACGGGTCATCCCGGCCTTCTTACCGACCAAACCGATAGTCATGTTCAGTCTCCTATTAGTGTACGGGGCTATCACCCGCTATGGCTGCCCTTTCCAGAGCATTCCACTAGCACATTGTGTCGCGCCATCACGGCGTGGCGGCTGCTGCTGGCGCTTTGCCAAACGGCTTGCCGCAGTGTCTAGTGTGATGTCAGTCGAGTTTGATCTGCACGTCCACGCCAGCGGCGAGATCGAGTTTCATCAGTGCGTCGACGGTCTTTTCCGTGGGTTCGACGATGTCGAGCACACGCTTGTGAGTGCGAATTTCATACTGATCGCGCGCGTCCTTATTGACGTGCGGTGAAATCAGGATGGTGTAGCGCTCACGGTTGGTCGGCAACGGAATCGGACCGCGCACCTGAGCCCCGGTCCGCTTGGCGGTTTCCACGATCTCCGCAGCGGACTGGTCGATCAGGCGATGGTCGAACGCCTTCAACCGAATGCGAATCTTCTGGTTCTGCATTTGCCCTAAACTCCAATGGATGTCGACGGCGACGCCGTCTACCCACGCATTCAAAGGATGCGCATTATAGGCATGCCCGCCCCCCGAGTCAAACATGGGGTGAAAACATGCGCAGAAAGGGGGCTCCGCATGGAGCCCCCTTCGATCATCGGGTGAGCCTCAGGCTTACTGGACGATCTTGGACACAACGCCGGCGCCCACGGTACGGCCACCTTCACGGATGGCGAAACGCAGGCCGTCTTCCATGGCGATCGGTGCGATCAGGGTAACAACCATCTTGACGTTGTCACCCGGCATGACCATCTCGACGCCTTCCGGCAGTTCACAGGTACCGGTCACGTCGGTGGTACGGAAGTAGAACTGCGGACGGTAGCCCTTGAAGAAGGGGGTGTGACGACCACCCTCTTCCTTGGACAGGATGTAGACTTCGGACTCGAACACGGTGTGCGGTGTAATGCTGCCCGGCTTGGCCAGAACCTGACCGCGCTCGACATCATCACGCTTGGTACCGCGCAGCAGCGCACCGATGTTCTCACCAGCACGACCTTCGTCGAGCAGCTTGCGGAACATCTCGACACCGGTCACCACGGTCTTAGTGGTGTCGCGGATACCCACGATCTCGACTTCCTCACCACTCTTGATGATACCACGCTCGACACGACCGGTGACCACGGTACCACGGCCAGAGATGGAGAACACGTCCTCGATCGGCATCAGGAACGGCTGATCAATGGCACGCTCCGGCTCCGGAATGTAGTCGTCCAGGGCCTTGATCAGGTTGGCAACGGCGGTGGTGCCCATGCCGTTGTCGTCCTTGCCTTCCAGCGCCATCAGAGCGGAACCGATGATGATCGGAGTATCGTCGCCCGGGAAGTCGTACTCGGACAGCAGCTCGCGCACTTCCATCTCAACCAGCTCGAGCAGCTCCTCATCGTCGACCATGTCGGCCTTGTTCAGGAACACGACGATGTACGGAACGCCGACCTGGCGAGACAGCAGGATGTGCTCGCGAGTCTGCGGCATGGGGCCGTCGGCGGCGGAACACACCAGGATGGCACCGTCCATCTGGGCCGCACCGGTGATCATGTTCTTGACGTAGTCGGCGTGCCCCGGGCAGTCGACGTGCGCGTAGTGACGCTGCTCGGACTGGTACTCGACGTGAGCGGTGGCGATGGTGATACCGCGCTCGCGCTCTTCCGGTGCGTTGTCGATGGAGTCGAACTGGCGCCACTCGCCACCGAACACCTCAGCGGAGACGCGAGTCAGGGCCGCAGTCAGAGTGGTCTTGCCGTGGTCGACGTGACCGATGGTGCCGACGTTGACGTGCGGTTTGGAACGTTCAAATTTTTCCTTAGCCACTGCTATAACCTCTTTACGTTAGCTAACGGTTATCCGTTCTGGTTGATGACGGCTTCAACGACGCTGGAGGGCGCCTCGTCGTACTTCGCAAACTCCATGGAGTAGCTTGCGCGGCCCTGGGTCTGAGAGCGCAGGTCGGTCGCGTAACCGAACATCTCGCCCAGCGGCACCATTGCGCGGATGATCTTGCCCGAAGACGAGTCATCCATGCCCTGCACCAGACCGCGACGACGGTTCAGGTCGCCCATGACGTCACCCATGAACTCCTCGGGGGTCACGACCTCGACCTTCATCATCGGCTCCAGCAGCACGGCCTTGGCCTTCTTGGCACCTTCTTTGATCGCCATTGAAGAGGCGATCTTGAACGCGGTCTCGTTGGAGTCCACGTCGTGGTAGGAGCCATCGTACAGCGTGACCTTGACGTCGATCATCGGGTAACCCGCGATGACACCGTTCTGCAGCTGCTCATAGGCCCCTTTCTCGACGGCCGGCACGTATTCCTTGGGAACCACACCGCCGACGATTTCGGAGGCGAACTTGAAGTGCATGTCTTCGTCGTCGCCCTTGTCTGCCGCGGTCAGCGGCTCGATACGCAGCCACACGTGACCGAACTGACCACGACCACCGGACTGACGCACGAACTTGCCTTCCTGTTCGACGCTGCCGCGAATGGTCTCGCGGTAGGCCACCTGTGGCTTGCCGATGTTGGCCTCGACCTTGAACTCGCGACGCATGCGGTCGACGATGATGTCGAGGTGCAACTCGCCCATGCCAGAGATGATGGTCTGCCCGGTTTCCTCATCGGTCTTGACGCGGAACGACGGGTCCTCCTGGGCGAGCTTGCCCAGCGCGACGCCCATCTTCTCCTGATCGGCCTTGGACTTCGGTTCGACAGCCACCGAGATTACCGGATCCGGGAACTCCATGCGCTCGAGAACGATCTTGTTCTCGATGTCGCACAGGGTATCACCGGTGGTGACATCCTTGAGGCCGATACAGGCGGCGATATCACCAGCGTAGACTTCCTTGATCTCCTCGCGCGAGTTGGAGTGCATCTGCACGATACGGCCGACGCGCTCCTTCTTGCTCTTGACGGAGTTGAAGACGCTGTCGCCTGACTTCAGCACTCCGGAATAGACGCGGATGAAGGTCAGGGTACCGACGAACGGGTCAGTGGCGATCTTGAACGCCAGCGCCGAGAAGGGAGCGTTGTCATCGGCTTCACGGGTTTCGATGGTGCCTTCGGCATCATCCAGCTCACCCTCGATGGCCTTGACCTCGGTGGGCGACGGCATGTACTCGATCACGCCATCCAGAACCGCCTGCACGCCCTTGTTCTTGAACGCCGAGCCACAGGTGACCAGCACGATCTCGTTGTCGAGAGTACGACGACGCAAACCGGCCTTGATTTCCTCATTGGTCAGCTCGCCTTCCTCGAGGTACTTGTCCATCAGCTCCTCGGAAGCCTCGGCGGCGGCCTCGACCATCTGCTCACGATATTCCTCGGCGGTTTCGCGCAGCTCGTCGGGAATGTCGACCAAGTCATAGGTCATGCCCAGGTCGTCTTCATTCCACAGGATGGCCTTCATCTGAATCAGATCGACCACACCCTTGAACTCGTCCTCGGCACCCCAGTTGATCTGGATCGGCACGGGATTGGCATTCAAGCGCTCCTTGAGCTGCTTGACAACCATGAAGAAGTCGGCCCCGGCACGGTCCATCTTGTTGACGAACACCATGCGCGGCACTTCGTACTTGTTGGCCTGACGCCATACGGTCTCGGTCTGCGGCTGCACGCCAGAGGAGCCGCAAAGCACCACCACGGCACCATCCAGCACACGCAGAGAGCGCTCGACCTCAATGGTGAAGTCGACGTGCCCCGGGGTGTCGATGATGTTGATACGGTGCTCGTCGAACTGCTTGTTCATGCCCTGCCAGAAGCAGGTGGTCGCCGCGGAGGTGATGGTGATCCCGCGTTCCTGCTCCTGCTCCATCCAGTCCATGGTGGCGGCACCATCATGAACCTCGCCGACCTTGTGAGACAGGCCGGTGTAAAACAGGATACGCTCGGTAGTCGTCGTCTTGCCGGCGTCGACGTGGGCCACGATACCGATATTGCGGTAACGCTTGAGCGGAGTCTTGCGTGGCACGATGGAATTCCCCATTGGTTGGAGGCGCGGCCATTGCAACCAGCGCCTCGTTGATGGAAGTCGGCGTTAGAAGCGGTAGTGCGAGAAGGCCTTGTTGGCCTCCGCCATACGGTGCACATCTTCGCGCTTCTTGACCGCGGCGCCCTTACCTTCGGAGGCATCGAGCATCTCGCCGGCCAAACGTTGCACCATGGTCTTCTCACCACGGTTGCGGGCGGCATCCACCAGCCAGCGCATGGCCAGCGCCTGACGACGAGAGGGACGGACTTCCACAGGCACCTGGTAGGTGGCACCACCGACACGGCGAGACTTGACCTCGACCATCGGCTGGATGGACTCCAACGCCTTGTCGAAGATCTCCAGTGGCTCTTCCTTGCTACGCTCGGCAACCCTATCCAGCGCACCGTAGACGATGCGCTCAGCTACGGACTTCTTGCCACTGACCATCAGGTGGTTCATGAACTTCGCCAGGCGCTCACTTCCGAACTTCGGATCCGGAAGGATTTCACGTTTAGCAGCAACTCTTCTTCTAGGCATGATAAGCCCTCAGGTAAAAGGGTCCTTCAGGTAAACTCGAGACTCCCGCCTCCGATTTGACAATGCATCCTCGGGCGACGCTCGACCTTACTCTTATCTGACCGTTGCGATTCAGTATCTGAGCGACCCTGGCCTTAGGCCTTGGGGCGCTTGGTTCCGTACTTGGAGCGGCCCTGCTTGCGGTTCTGCACGCCGGAGGTGTCCAAAGCGCCGCGCACACCTCGTAGCCATTGGTCAAGCGCACGCGGCATACCTTCCGCAGCGCCGAGTTGGGCTTTTTAGGGGTGGTGGTGTATACGCGGGTGCAAACGCCGCGCTTCTGCGGGCAGGCCTGCAGCGCCGGCACGTCGCTCTTGGCGAGGCGGCGCTTGCGCGGCTTGCGCACGAGCTGATTGATCGTTGCCATGGTCTGTAGCTGACTCCAATGGTTGCCTTGGCCTTTTGCAGTGGGCGTGGGCACACCCACCCCACTATTAAAGGCTGCGCATTCTACTGTCTCGTCACGATCGCCGTCAAGGCCGGCGCGGAGGCGCCGGCCGAGGTGGCGGCCGGTTCAGATGTCGTCGTCATCGGCGTCGAGTGCGGTGAGCTGGGCGCCCAGCTCCTGCTCGACGTCGTAGGCCGACGGATGAAGCGTGCGCTCGGCGTCTTCACGCTTGCGCTTGCGCTCCGCATGGTGGGTCAAACCGGTACCGGCCGGGATCAAGCGTCCCACCACCACGTTTTCCTTCAGGCCGCGCAAGTAATCGCGCTTGCCGGTCACTGCCGCTTCAGTCAACACTCGCGTGGTTTCCTGGAAGGAAGCCGCGGAGATGAACGACTCGGTCGCCAGACTGGCTTTGGTGATACCCAGCAACAGGCGATCATACTTGGCCGGGAACTTGTCTTCCTGGGCCAGACGGGCGTTTTCCTCGAGCACGCGGACCAGTTCGACCTGATCGCCGGTGATAAAGCTCGAATCGCCGGCATCGGTGATTTCGACCTTGCGCAGCATCTGGCGCACAATCACCTCAATGTGCTTGTCGTTGATGCCCACCCCTTGCAGACGGTAGACCTCCTGCACCTCGGCGGTGACGTATTTGGCCAGCTCCGCGACTCCCAGCAGACGCAGGATGTCATGCGGATTGCTGGGACCATCCGAGATCACCTCGCCGCGCTCAACGGTCTCGCCTTCGAACACCGCGATCTGACGCCACTTGGGAATCAGCATCTCGAACGGGTCGCCAGACTCCGGAGTGATGGTCAAGCGACGCTTGCCCTTGGTCTCCTTGCCGAAGCTGATCACACCGCTGACCTCGGCAAGAATCGCCGGCTCCTTGGGCTTGCGTGCTTCGAACAGGTCGGCGACACGCGGCAGACCACCGGTGATGTCCTTAGTACCGGAGGCTTCCACCGGGATACGGGCGATGATCTCACCAATGCTGATATTCGCACCGTGATCGACGGAAACGATGGCATTACCAGGCAACAGGTACTGGACCGGCGTGTTGGAACCCGGCAGTGCCACATGCTCACCGGCATCGTTAGTGAGCATGATCATCGGGCGCTTGTCGCGACCCGCTGCCGGACGAGCACCCGACTCGATCACTTCGATGGACGACAGCCCGGTCATCTCGTCCACGCTGCGGTGGATAGAGATGCCCTCTTCCATGTCGATGTACTGTACCTTGCCTTCGACCTCGGCAACGATCGGGTGGGTGTGCGGATCCCACTTGGCCACCGCCTGACCGGCATCGACCGCCTCGCCGTCCTTGACCGACAGCTCGGCGCCGTAGGGCAGCTTGTAGTACTCCCGTTCGCGGCCATGATCGTCGGCCACCGCCAAGGCACTGGAGCGGGATACCACCACCAGCTTGCCATCGCTGCGCTCGACGTACTTGATATTGTGCAGACGTACCTTGCCACCGTGCTTGACCTGGACGCTGTCCACCGCCGAAGCGCGCGATGCCGCCCCGCCGATGTGGAACGTCCGCATGGTCAACTGGGTACCAGGCTCACCGATAGACTGCGCCGCAATGACCCCCACGGCCTCACCAATGTTGACCTGATGGCCACGCGCCAGATCGCGGCCGTAACAGACCGAACACACGCCATGGGCGGTGTCGCAGGTAATGGTACTGCGCACCACGATCTCGTCGACGCCCATGGTGTCGAGGTCGGCGCACCAAGCCTCGTCGAGCAAGGTGCCCTTGGGAATCAACACTTCGTCGGTGGCCGGATCGATCACATCCTGAGCCACGACGCGACCCAGCACGCGCTGCGCCAAGGAGACGATGATATCGCCACCCTCGATGATCGGGTGCAGCGTCAAGCCTTCCTCGGTGCCACAATCGGTCTCGGTGATCACCAAGTCCTGGGCCACGTCGACTAGACGGCGGGTCAGGTAACCGGAGTTGGCGGTCTTCAGTGCGGTATCCGCCAGACCCTTACGCGCCCCGTGCGTGGAAATGAAGTACTGCAGTACGTTCAGCCCCTCGCGGAAGTTGGCGGTAATCGGCGTCTCGATGATCGAGCCGTCAGGCTTGGCCATCAGGCCACGCATCCCCGCCAACTGACGGATCTGGGCGGCGCTACCACGGGCCCCGGAGTCGGCCATGATGAACACGCTGTTGAACGAGTCCTGCTCGACTTCATTGCCTTCGCGATCGATGACGGTTTCCTTGGAGATGCCTGTCATCATCGCCTTGGCCACCTTATCGTTGGCCTTGGACCAGATGTCGATGACCTTGTTGTACTTCTCGCCCGCCGTGACCAGACCGGAGGAGAACTGATCCTCAATCTCCTTCACCTCGTCCTCCGCGGCATCGACGATGCCCTTCTTGGCATCGGGGATGACGAAGTCATTGACGCCGATGGAGGCGCCGGACCAGGTCGCCAGGCGGAAGCCGGTGTACATCAGCTGGTCGGCGAAGATCACTGTTTCCTTGAGGCCGGTACGCCGATAGACCTCGTTGATCAGCCTGGAGATCGCCTTCTTCTTCATCGGCTGGTCGACCAGCTCGAAGGGCGCCCCCTTGGGCAGGATGCGGAACAAGAGCGCACGGCCCACAGTGGTATCGAAGATCGAGCGTTTCTTGACCAGCTCGCCGGTTTCCTCGTCGGGCAGATGCTCGGTCAGGCGCACCTTGACCCGGGCGTGCAACGACACACTCTGAGTGCCAAAGGCACGCTCGACCTCGTTGAGGTTGGCGAACACCATGCCCTCGCCCTTGGCGTTCACCTTCTCGCGCGTCATGTAATACAGCCCCAGTACAACGTCCTGGGACGGCACGATGATCGGCTCACCATTGGCCGGTGACAGCACGTTGTTGGTCGCCATCATCAATGCTCGCGCCTCGAGCTGGGCTTCCAGCGTCAACGGCACGTGGACGGCCATCTGGTCACCGTCGAAGTCGGCGTTGTAGGCGGCGCACACCAGCGGGTGGAGCTGGATCGCCTTGCCCTCGATCAGTAGCGGCTCGAATGCCTGGATGCCCAGCCGGTGCAGGGTCGGAGCACGGTTAAGCAGAACCGGGTGCTCGCGGATGACATCGGCGAGGATATCCCACACCTCGGGCAGCTCACGCTCGACCATCTTCTTGGCGGCCTTGATGGTCGACGCCTGGCCGTTGAGTTGCAGCTTGGAGTAGATGAACGGTTTGAACAGCTCCAAGGCCATCTTCTTGGGCAGACCGCACTGGTGCAGACGCAGGGTCGGTCCCACGGTAATCACCGAGCGGCCAGAGTAGTCGACGCGCTTGCCCAGCAGGTTCTGGCGGAAGCGGCCCTGCTTGCCCTTGATCATGTCGGCCAGTGACTTCAACGGGCGCTTGTTGGACCCGGTGATGGCGCGACCGCGGCGGCCATTGTCGAGCAACGCATCCACCGACTCCTGCAGCATGCGCTTCTCGTTGCGCACGATGATATCCGGCGCATTGAGATCGAGCAGGCGCTTCAGGCGGTTGTTGCGGTTGATCACGCGACGGTACAGATCGTTGAGATCCGAGGTCGCGAAGCGACCGCCGTCGAGCGGCACCAACGGGCGCAGGTCCGGCGGCAGTACCGGCAGCACTTCCATGACCATCCACGCCGGATCGTTTCCGGACTGGTGGAAGGCTTCCAGCAGCTTGAGACGCTTGGACAGCTTCTTGATCTTGGTCTCGGAGTTGGTCTGCGGAATCTCTTCGCGCAGATGATTGATCTCTTCCTCCAGATCGATGTCCTGAAGCAGGGCCTGCACGGCCTCGGCGCCCATGCGCGCGTCGAAGTCATCACCGAATTCTTCCAGTGCCTCGAAGTACTGCTCGTCGTTGAGCAGTTGACCACGCTCGAGAGTGGTCATGCCCGGATCGATGACCACGAAACTCTCGAAGTAGAGCACGCGCTCGATGTCGCGCAGGGTCATGTCGAGGAACATGCCGATACGCGACGGCAGTGACTTGAGGAACCAGATATGCGCAACCGGCGAGGCAAGCTCGATATGCCCCATGCGCTCACGACGCACTGCGGCCTTGGTCACTTCGACTCCGCACTTCTCGCAGATGATGCCTCGATGCTTCATGCGCTTGTACTTGCCGCACAAGCACTCGTAGTCCTTCACCGGGCCGAAGATCTTGGCACAGAACAGGCCGTCGCGCTCCGGCTTGAAGGTACGGTAGTTGATGGTCTCGGGCTTCTTGACCTCGCCGTAGGACCAGGAGCGGATCATGTCCGGCGACGCGAGGGTGATCTTGATCGCGTCGAATTCTTCGGACTGTGCCTGCGATTTGAGGACTTTCACCAAATCTTTCATGGGAGGCTCCTAGCTCTCTAACTCGATATCGATGCCCAGCGAGCGGATCTCCTTCACCAGCACGTTGAAGGATTCCGGCATACCCGCCTGCATGGTGTGGTCGCCATCGACGATGCTCTTATACATCTTGGTACGACCTTCCACATCATCGGACTTGACCGTGAGCATCTCCTGGAGGGTGTAGGCCGCGCCATAGGCTTCCAGGGCCCAGACCTCCATCTCACCGAAGCGCTGACCACCGAACTGCGCCTTGCCGCCCAGCGGCTGCTGGGTGACCAGCGAGTAGGAGCCGGTGGAACGCGCATGCATCTTGTCGTCGACCAGGTGGTTGAGCTTCAGAATGTACATGTAGCCGACCGTGACCGGACGATCGAAGGCCTCTCCGGTACGGCCGTCGTAAAGGGCCATCTGCCCCGATTCCGGCAACTCGGCCAGGTTGAGCAACTGCTTGATCTCGTGCTCCTTGGCACCATCGAACACCGGCGACGCCATCGGCACGCCACCGCGGAGGTTCTTGGCCAGGGCAATGACCTCATCGTCGGTCAACGAGTCGAGATCCTCCACGCGGGTGCCCGGCGTGTTGTAGATCTTGCCCAAGAAGCCGCGAATCTCGGCGACCTGCTGTTCGCGGGCCTCGTGCAGCATGCGATCGATCTTCACACCCAAGCCGTGAGCGGCGAGCCCCAGGTGAGTTTCGAGCACCTGCCCGACGTTCATGCGCGACGGCACACCCAGCGGGTTGAGCACTACGTCGACCGGCTCGCCGTTCTCGTCGAACGGCATGTCCTCGACCGGCATGATCGCCGAGATGACACCCTTGTTACCGTGACGCCCAGCCAGCTTGTCCCCGGGCTGGATACGACGCTTGACCGCCATATAGACCTTGACGATCTTGAGCACGCCCGGCGCCAGATCGTCGCCTTGGGTCAGCTTACGCTTCTTGTCCTCGAAGCGCTCATCCATCTCCTTGCGACGGTTCTCGAGTTGCTCATCGGCCTGGGCCAGCAGCTCGTTGAGCGCCTCGTCCTGCAGGCGCAGCTTGAACCACTGCTGACGTGGCAGCTCTTCCAGGTAGTCGTCGCTGAGCACATCGCCCTTCTTGAGCTTGGGCCCACCATTGACCGCCTGGCCGGACAGCGTGCGCTTGAGACGTTCGAAAGTCGCATCCTCGGCGATGCGGTAGGTTTCCTGCAGGTCCTTGCGCACCTCGTCGAGCTGCATCTGCTCAATGGCCAGGGCCCGAGAATCCTTCTCCACGCCGTCACGGGTGAAGACCTGGACATCGATGACGGTACCCTTCATGCCGGTGGGCACACGCAACGAGGTGTCCTTCACGTCGGAAGCCTTCTCGCCGAAGATCGCGCGCAGCAGTTTCTCTTCGGGGGTCAACTGGGTTTCGCCCTTGGGCGTGACCTTGCCGACCAGGATATCACCGGGGCCCACTTCCGCACCGATGTAGACAACGCCCGCTTCATCCAGTTTGGACAATGCCGACTCGCCGACGTTGGGAATATCCGAGGTGATTTCCTCGGCTCCCAATTTGGTGTCGCGGGACACGCAGGTCAGCTCCTGGATGTGGATGGTGGTGAAGCGATCCTCCTGTACCACCCGCTCCGAGAGCAGAATCGAGTCCTCGAAGTTGTAACCGTTCCATGGCATGAAGGCGATACGCATGTTCTGACCCAAAGCCAGGTCACCCATATCGACCGAGGGGCCGTCGGCGAGGATATCGCCGCGCGCCACCTCGTCGCCGGGACGAACGATGGGGCGCTGGTTCATGCAAGTGTTCTGGTTGGACCGCACATATTTGGTCAAGTTGTAGATATCGACGCCGGCCTCGCCACCGATGATCTCGTCCTCGTTGACCCGCACCACGATGCGCTTGGCATCGACGGAGTCGATCACCCCGCCACGACGCGCCACGGCGCAGACGCCGGAGTCACGCGCCACGACACGCTCCAGCCCAGTACCCACCAGCGGCTTGTCAGCACGCAGTGACGGCACTGCCTGGCGCTGCATGTTGGAGCCCATCAAGGCACGGTTGGCATCATCATGCTCGAGGAATGGAATCAACGCCGCGGCCACCGACACCACCTGGCGCGGCGACACATCCATCAGCGTGACCTTGTCGGGCGCCATGAAGGTGGTCTCGCCCTTGTGACGGACCTGTACCAGGTCATCGACCAGTTGACCGTTCTCGTCCACGGTGGCCGATGCCTGAGCGATGATGAAGTCCCCTTCCTCGATGGCCGACAGGTGCATGACCTCGTCGGTGACCTGACGATCGACCACCTTGCGGTACGGCGTCTCGAGGAAACCATAGCTATTGGTATGGCTGTAGGTGGCCAGCGAGTTGATCAGGCCGATGTTCGGCCCCTCCGGGGTCTCGATCGGGCACAGGCGGCCATAGTGCGTAGCGTGAACGTCGCGCACCTCGAAGCCGGCCCGCTCACGGGTTAGACCACCCGGGCCGAGCGCTGAGACACGACGCTTGTGCGTGACCTCGGACAACGGGTTGTTCTGGTCCATGAACTGAGAGAGCTGGCTCGAGCCGAAGAATTCCTTGACCGCCGCTGCCACCGGCTTGGCATTGATCAGGTCCTGCGGCATGAGACCTTCGCTCTCGGCCATGGACAGGCGTTCCTTGACGGCACGCTCGACGCGCACCAGCCCCACACGGAACTGGTTTTCGGCCATTTCCCCGACACAACGGATGCGGCGATTGCCCAGGTGATCGATGTCGTCGACGTCACCGAAGCCGTTACGGATCGCGATCAATTCCTTGAGTACATCAAGGATGTCCTGCTTATCGAGCACCCCGGAGCCGGTATCAGCGTCACGACGCAGGCGACGGTTGAACTTCATGCGCCCGACACCGGACAGGTCGTAGCGATCCTCGGTGAAGAACAGATTGTTGAACAGCGTCTCGGCAGCCTCCTTGGTCGGCGGCTCACCAGGACGCATCATGCGGTAGATTTCAACCAACGCCTCGAGCTGGGTGCGCGTGGTATCCAGCTTGAGAGTATCGGAAACGAAGGGGCCACAGTCGAGATCATTGGTGTACAACGTCTCGATCGTGGTAATGCCCGCCTTGGCCAACTTCTCGAGCAACTCCGGCGTGACTTCGGTGTTGCACTCACAGATCAGTTCGCCGGTATTCGGGTCGACCTGATCCTTGGCCAAGGTCTTGCCAAACAGGTACTCCATCGGTACCTCAAGACGCTCGAGGCCCGATTTTTCCATCTGCCGGATATGCTTCTGGGTGATGCGGCGCCCTTCCTCGACGATCATTTCGCCATTGGCGTCCTTGATGTCGAATGTCGCGGTTTCACCACGCAGGCGCGACGGAACGAGGTCCACCGAGAAGCCAGTCTTCTCGACGTGGAAGACACTGGTTTCGAAGAAGGTGTCGAGAATCTCCTCGGCATTCATGCCCAGCGCGCGCATCAGCACCGTGGCCGGCAGTTTGCGGCGCCGGTCGATACGCACGAAGACGTTGTCCTTCGGGTCGAACTCGAAGTCCAACCAGGAGCCACGATAGGGAATCACACGAGCGGAATAGAGCAGCTTGCCGGAAGAGTGGCTCTTGCCCTTGTCATGGTCGAAGAACACCCCCGGAGAGCGATGCAGTTGGGAGACAATGACCCGCTCTGTCCCGTTGACCACGAAGGTACCGTTCTCGGTCATCAGGGGGATTTCCCCCATGTAGACTTCCTGCTCCTTGATATCCTTGATCGCCTTGTTCGACGACTCCTTATCGTAGATGATCAGGCGAACCTTGACCCGCAGCGGTGCCGAGTAGGTGACGCCTCGCAGCTGGCATTCCTTGACGTCGAACGCCGGCGTGCCGAAGCGGTAGCTGACATACTCGAGAGCGGCATTACCTGAGAAGCTCTCGATCGGGAACACGGACTTGAAGGCGGCATGCAGGCCGACCTCGAGCCGCTCTTCCGGCGCACGATCCTGCTGGAGAAAGTCGTAGTAGGAATCAAGCTGGATGGCCAGCAGGTAGGGCACATCCATCACTTGGGGCAGTTTGCCGAAATCCTTGCGGATGCGTTTTTTCTCAGTGTATGAGTAAGCCATCTGTATTCCCCAGCTTGTTCACCATGGGTGACCGATGCGTGTCGGCGCCACCGGACGGATGCGACTCCGTCAGGCGCTGACGGCAAGCCCCCTCGGGAGGGCTCGCCGTCGGAATTCGGCTAGCGGACAGACCACGATGGCCCGCCGGCTAGTAGCAACAGAAAAAGGCCGGCAGCGGACATCCCGCCACCAGCCGTGGAAGCTTACGCAGCGCGTGAAGCCCCAGGACCCAAGGGTTACTTGAGCTCCACAGATGCGCCGGCTTCTTCCAGCTTCTTCTTTGCTGCTTCGGCGTCGTCCTTGGACATAGCTTCCTTGATGGTCGCCGGCGCGCCGTCGACGGCACCCTTGGCTTCCTTCAGACCCAAGCCAGTGATCTCACGAACCACCTTGATCACGTTGACCTTCTTGTCGCCAGCGGCGGTCAGCACCAGGTCGAACTCGGTCTGTTCTTCGGCGACTTCGCCAGCGGCAGCCGGACCAGCCACGACGGCGGCAGCAGCGGAAACGCCGAACTTCTCTTCCATCGCAGAAACCAGCTCAGCGACTTCCATCACGGACATGTCGGCGACGGCGTTGATGATGTCTTCTTTGGTCAGTGCCATTTTCGTATTCCTAAACTTTGCGGAGCCTTGCAGCCTGAAGGGCAAGGGCTCGGTGTATCAGTAGCGCGGTGCGCCGAAGCAATCTTCCGCCGCTCAGGCGGCTTGTTCCTGCTTCTGGTCGCGCAACGCGGCGAGGGTACGAACCAACTTGCCGGCAGAAGCTTCCTTCATGACGGACATCAGCTTGGCGATCGCCTCATCGTACGTCGGCAGGGTTGCCAGCCGGTCAAGATCGGACGCCGGAATGAACTCACCTTCATAGGCCAACGCCTTGACTTCGAAGTCCTTCTGCGTCTTGGCAAATTCCTTGAACAGGCGGGCGGCAGCACCCGGATGCTCATAGGAGAAAGCCAACATCGTCGGACCCGAGAAAGTCTCGTCCAGGCACTCCCAAGGAGTACCTGACAGGGCGCGGCGTGCCAATGTGTTGCGGACAACACGGATCTGCACGCCATTCTCGCGAGCCTGTTTGCGCAAATCGGTCATTGCACCAACGGCCACACCGCGAGAATCGGCAACTACGACGGAGAGAGCGTCCTTGGCGGCTTCACTGACCTCGGCAACGATTGCCTTCTTGCCTTCGAGAGCTAGTGCCACTGTGTTCACTCCTTCGTGCCGGGGCGGCTGCGTAACGAATACACTGCAAACCCCGGTGGTTACCATCTGCCCTTCACCACGTGGCGAAGGACTCTTGGGTGATGGTGCACACCAGCGCACTGGCGGCCACACCATCTGCGCAGGCATTCCCCGGAGGGTAGATTAAGCCGCCCTTCCAAAAGCAGGGCGGCACCTGCGGTCTTTGACGGTGCCCCGCCTGCACTTGTCGAAACAGCGCACGGGGACCGCAAAGTTACTGCTTATTACCCATCAATCACACAAAAGCGCTGTGATCGACGGTAAGACCCGGACCCATGGTAGTGGACAGGGTCATTTTCTTGAAGTAAACACCCTTGGAAGTGCTCGGCTTGAGCTTCTTCAGATCGTTTACCAGCGCCTCCAGGTTGCCGCGAATGGCAGCCGCATCGAAGTCGACCTTACCCAAGGTGGTATGAATGATACCGTTCTTGTCGGTACGGAAGCGTACCTGACCCGCCTTGGCGTTCTTGACCGCGGTCGCCACATCGGGCGTCACGGTACCGACCTTGGGGTTCGGCATCAGGCCACGTGGGCCAAGGATCTGACCCAACTGGCCGACGACACGCATCGCATCCGGCGAAGCAATGACCACGTCGAAGTCGAGCTGCCCTTTCTTGACCTGCTCGGCCAAGTCATCCATGCCGACGATGTCAGCACCGGCTTCCTTAGCGGCATCGGCATTGGCGCCTTGGGTAAATACGGCCACACGCACATCCTTACCGGTACCATTGGGCATCACGGTAGCGCCACGCACGACTTGATCGGATTTCCGCGGATCGACGCCAAGATTGATGGCAACGTCCAGAGACTCCTTGAAGTTGACCTTGGAAATCTCGGCAAGCAGAGCGACGGCTTCATCGATGGAGTAGACCTTGGAGGCATCGACCTTTTCGCGGATCATCTGAGCGCGCTTGGACAATTTAGCCATGATCAGAGGCCCTCCACGTTGAGGCCCATGCTACGGGCACTACCAGCGATGGTACGCACGGCAGCATCAAGATCGGCGGCCGTGAGATCCGGCTCCTTGGTCTTGGCGATCTCCTCGAGCTGCGCGCGAGTGACGGTGCCGACCTTCTTCTTGTTCGGCTCACCTGAGCCGGACTTGATGCCAGCAGCCTTCTTCAGCAGGACAGCCGCAGGTGGCGTCTTGGTGACAAAGGTGAAACTACGGTCGGAGTAGACAGTGATCACCACCGGTGTCGGCAGACCCGGCTCAATTTCCTGAGTTGCCGCATTGAAGGCCTTGCAGAACTCCATGATATTGACACCGTGCTGACCCAGCGCGGGGCCGACGGGGGGACTCGGATTGGCTTTACCCGCTGCAACTTGCAGCTTGATATAAGCCTGTACTTTCTTGGCCATGATGGACTCCAGTTGGGTAGTAGCGCCTTTCGGCTCCCCGGGTTAAACGAGCCGCTTACGCGACTCGAGCGATAAACCTCATGCCAGGCCTGAACTCACTCTTTCTCGACCTGGGAAAACTCCAGCTCGACAGGCGTTGCGCGACCGAAAATCAGCACGCTGACCTGCAGGCGGCTCTTGTCGTAATTGACCTCTTCGACGACACCATTGAAGTCGGCGAAGGGACCATCGATGACACGCACGGACTGTCCCGGCTCGAACACGGTCTTGGGTCGCGGCTTGTCACTACCATCTTGAACGCGACGAAGGATCGCATCAGCCTCTTTCTGAGTGATCGGGGCCGGCTTCTCCTTGGTCCCGCCAATGAAGCCCATGACACGGGGCGTCTCATTGACCAGATGCCAGGTCGCGTCATCCATTTCCATCTCGACCAACACGTAGCCGGGGTAGAACTTGCGCTCACTCTTGCGGCGCTTGCCGTCACGCATCTCGACGACTTCTTCGGTAGGCACCAGAATCTCGCCAAAGCGCTCTTCCATGCCATACATCTTCACGCGCTCGATGAGCGAGCGCATGACATGCTTCTCGAAGCCTGAATAGGCATGCACGACATACCATCGCTTGGACATGGAATCTCCTAACCAATGACGCCGGACATCGCCCAGCCAAGAAGGGTGTCGATCAGCCATAGTATGAGGCCAACCACCAGCACAGCCACCAGCACGATGGCGGTGGTCTGCACAGTTTCCGGGCGAGTTGGCCACACGACGCGCTGGATCTCCTTGCGCGCACTGCGAGCCAGCTCAACCAGACTACGCCCCTTGGCGGTAGTCAACGCCACCACGGCGGCCAAAGCGCACACTGCCACCACACCCAGCACACGATAGAGGATAGCCTGGTCGGAAAAATAGGAGTTACCGACAACAGCAATCACCAGGAGAGTGACGACAACCGCCCACTTGAGCCCGTCGTGGCGCGACTCCTGCACCTCGGCGTTATGTTTCATGAAAACGAGACTCCTCAGGGTGCAGCAATCGAAACAAGACAGTATAAAAGATCCAGCCAGCCTGGGGAAGACTGGCAGGCCAGGAGGGAATCGAACCCCCAACCTGCGGTTTTGGAGACCGCTGCTCTGCCAATTGAGCTACTGGCCTGTAACAACACTTGCGCACGCCCTTTGCAGGCAACCTACGCAACAGCGGGCGCTATCATAGCGAATGAACACCCGACTGACAACCCCGACAGAGCCGGGAAAGAGAAAAGGCGAGCAGTGTGCTCGCCTTTTCAAATTGGAGCTCATGGACGGATTTGAACCGTCGACCTCACCCTTACCAAGGGTGTGCTCTACCCCTGAGCTACATGAGCATAACACGCATAGCAAGATTTGGAGCGGGTAGCGGGAATCGAACCCGCATCATCAGCTTGGAAGGCTGAGGTTCTACCATTGAACTATACCCGCCTACCCACTCCTGCAGCCGAACCAGCAAAAGCGTCTCGGCAAATCTCCAACTGGCGGCTCAGTCTACCGCTTTTCACAGCACTGTCAAGCGTTTATCCTGACTTTCCGAGATCATTCCCGGCGGCTCACCCGCTGCGAACGCGCGAAATTGTGTCAAAGCAGCGTGGAGAATGCAAGCCCGGCGCGAATTTTTTCCAGCGCCACCGGGGCCGGCACCCGAGGCGCTCCCGACATTCGCCCTGCGCGCTCAGCCACGGTCAGCGGAAAGCAGGCTTCCAGTCCGCCATAGACCATATCCGGCCACACCGCGTGAGGCACGCGAATCCCTCGTGATACGACCCGGGCGTCGCCACCGGTCAACAGCAAGGGCAGGGCTACACCCTCGCGATCGCACACCTCGCTATAGATGCGATTGACGGCGCTGACCGCCGCCATGTAAATGCCATGATTGACCGCCTCGACCGTATTCTTTCCTGGCGCCAGGAGTTCATCGGCTTCGCTGTCCGGGTCGATGGCCACATTGCGCGTCCCTAGCTGCAGGCTTTCTTTCATCAAACGCAGCCCCGGCAAAATGTATCCCCCCAAGTGCCGACCGCCCGGGAGGACAAAATCGATGGTGATTGCACTGCCACAATCCACGCTGCAACAGCCACCCGCTAACTGATAGCTGGCCAATGCACCCATCCAGCGATCCACCCCCAAACGCCCCGGGTCTTCATAACCATTGGTCACACCCAATGCCTCGGCCGTGGAGCGCGCCACATATACCGCCCCAACCTGGCGACGCAGTAACCCTACCGTTTCACGCAGCACTGTCTGTCGGGCAACGCTGGAAATACGCACTGCCTCGACCACATCTAAGTCGGGTATATCCGACCCCGGACGCCACTCTTCACGCGTCCAAACGGCTCCTCGGGAACGGATCTCGCTACTGACAGTATCCTTGAGGCGCCATTTCGACAGCGTATTGCCGATGTCGAGATCCAAGATCATGAGCGACCACGCAAGCTGATTTCACCGCCGGCAAGCCGCTCGACACCCGCGCTTGTGTGCACCAGCAGGTTTCCTGCCGCATCCACGCTGTCGACTTCTGCGGTATAACGCCGTTGCCCCTGACTGATCTCCACCACCTTTCCCGCATGGGCATTTCGGCGGTTCCAGGAGAACTGCCAGGGGCCGAACCCCTCAATCTCGAAACGAGCCAACAACAGCAATAGCTCCTCGACGAGTTCGGATGCCAACCGGTTGCGGGAAAGCTCTGGCAGGCGGTCATGCACCGCCGCCACAGGTTGATCGATTTGCGCGCGGATAGCCGCAGGTAGCGACATGTTGATTCCCAACCCGGCCACCACCTCGCAAGGTCCTGCCACATCACCGCTGATTTCCAACAAGATACCAGCCAGCTTGGCGTAACCTTGCTGCTGCTGAACAAGGATATCGTTAGGCCATTTCAATGCCACCTGCATGCCATGACGTTCCAGCACCTCGGCAACGGCGACGCCCACGGCAAGGCTCAACCCTTCCAGAGCGGCTGCTCCGCTCTCGAAGCGCCATCCAATGGACAGCAGCACGCCATGCCCCCAAGGACAGGCCCACCCGCGACCACGGCGCCCACGGCCAGCGCTCTGGCTCTCGGCCAAGCAAACCTCACCATGTCCAGCACCCTGCTCAAAACGTTCGCGCAGATACAGGTTGGTCGACGGCAAGGCCTGTTCGACGAATAGCCTGGACAAATGGCGCCGACTGTCACGAGACAAACCAGACACGATCGACGGCCCATCGAGCAGCTCGAGTGGCTCGGCCAATCGATAGCCCAGCCCCTTGACTGCCTCAAGGGGAATATCCATGGCTTCAAGTTTCTTGAGCTGCTTCCATATGGCCGTTCGCGATACGCCAAGGCGTTCCCCCAACTGCTCGCCAGAGTGGAAGTCACCATCGCTCAGCAAGCGAATCAGGTCACCGATGGTCATGACAATTGCCCCAACCGGGAAAAGCCCTATTCTAGCGGATGGAAGTCAAGCCCGGGAACGTTCGCGACCAAAGTGGCGGTAAACTCGACCCGCTGTATGCGTCCGGTAAACACACCTTCCGCTGAGCCCCGACTTCGATGACGGTAGGTGTCCACCTATTCCTTAGTGGACACCTACCATGAGTGAGTTAAGCGTATGGGAGGCGCCTCGAAAGCGTCGCC
>NZ_BMXS01000020.1 GCF_014651875.1 Litchfieldella qijiaojingensis | reverse complement strand
GCCCGGGCCGCGCGGATAGAAACAATACCATGGATGCCAGGCAGTCTGCTATGTAACGTCGCGGCCCGCCCGGGCCGCGCGGATAGAAACAGTCCTGACGGCGCCCATTTGGCTGTGGCGCATGAGTCGCGGCCCGCCCGGGCCGCGCGGATAGAAACAGACGCTGATTGACAATGGTGCGGTCATGCAGCTGGTCGCGGCCCGCCCGGGCCGCGCGGATAGAAACCGCGCGTTGTTGTTTGCGTTGGCGCTCCCCCTTGAGTCGCAGCCCGCACGGCTGCGCGGATAGAAACTCTAGGAAGGCATGGCGCCGTTTCGCCAACGCCCGTCGCAGCCCGCACGGCTGCGCGGATAGAAACGGGACGCTTTCGCCCGGCAGACCCTGGACCAGAACGTCGCGGCCCGCCCGGGCCGCGCGGATAGAAACGAGCGGAAGAGGGCGGCGAAGCGCTTGAAGAAGAAGGTCGCAGCCCGCACGGTTGCACGGGTAGAAACAATGTCGCCTAGTACGTGACCGTTGGCATGAAGCGTGTCGCAGCCCTCATGGCTGCGTGGATAGAAACTACTACCAAGGCGCCCGTTGCCGCGAACGCTTCAAGGTCGCAGCCTGCCCGGACTGCGCGAATAGAAACTACAACAACGGTGTGCTGGGTCCGAACGAGTACATGTCGCGGCTGCACGGGCTGGTGGATAGAAATACCAGTTCGTCGAGGTTTTGTGCGTTGTCATAGAGGGTCTTGGCCCGCACAGGTCGCGCGGATAGAAACATCGGTCACAATGTAGCCGAGCGCAAAGTCATCGAGTCGTGACCTGCACAGGCCGCGAGGATAGAAACGGGCGCGGCTCGATGCTAGCTGAGATGCTGTGCGGGTAGAAACACGCTGTCGCGCAGGTTGATGTTGTTGCCGGTCGTCGCGGCCCGCCCGGGCCGCGAGGATAGAAACGATGCCCAGCGGTTCAAGGAAGCCCGCGACGCCCTGGTCGCAGCCCGACTGGGCTGCGCGGATAGAAACCGCCACGAAACGTCGCGCGAGCAAGATCCCCAGTTGTCGCGGCCTGTACGGACCGTGCGGATAGAAACCCCATTTGCGTGCCCATCACAAAGGTGACGCGGTTGTCGCAGCTAGCATGGCCGTGCGGATAGAAACTTCCAGGCAGTCGGTCGTCCGGCAGGTGCGCGGAGGTTGTGGCCCGCACGGGCTGCGCGGATAGAAACTACTCCAAGTATCTTGGGGAGACCGAGCGCCAGTGTCGCACCCCGCCCGGGCTGCGTGGATAGAAACGACAAGTTTGTCCTCAACGATCAGCGCGAGGCCCTGTCACAGCCTGTACAGGCTGTGCGGATAGAAACAGGTTGGAATTGGTGAGCTGTGTCGTCGTATCGAGTCGCAGCCCGTTCTGGCTGCGTGGATAGAAACTCCCGAAGCCAGAGCACGAGAGTCGAATCACCTAGTCGCAGCCCGCACGGGCCGCGCGGGTAGAAACAACACGGCAGAGAAATCACGCACATGGCTGAGCCAGGTCGCAGCCTGCACGGACTGCGCGGATAGAAACCTGGTCAGTGTCGGCAAGATGGGCCGTAAGCTCAGGTCGCAGTCCTCCTGTCTGCGGTGGGAGAAACATGAAGTGCGCGAGCATTCGCAGTTCCAGGCCGGAGTCGTGGCCTGTATGAGCCACGTGGGTAGAAACGAGGAATGGCGATCCAGCGAAGAATGCCGAGCCGAAGTCGCGACCCGCAGGGGCTGCGCGGATAGAAACACTCCTGGTGGCATCCACTACCTAGGGGATGACGAGTCGAGGCTTGCACGGCCGCGCGGATAGAAACAGGATATTGCGGATGCGGTGCTTTTGGCCAGCATTGTTGCGGTCTGCCCAGGCTGCGCGGATAGAAACGAGAAGGTGTGGGACGCCACGGTGCTGGCCGATGGTCGCAGCCCGCCCCGGCTGCGCGGGTAGAAACTCACCGGCCCTCTTTGGGCGGTATCCCCACCACAGGTCGCAGCCCGCCCGGGCTGCGCGGATAGAAACCAGCTCGGCGGCGAGCTGACGGCGCTTGCCCAGGTGTCGCGGCCCGCCCGGGCTGCGCGGATAGAAACAGTTACCATGGCTTACAGCACCTCCTCGAGGAACGTCGCAGCCCGCACAGGCTGTGCGGGTTGAAACGATGGCATCGCTACCCAAACGGTAGCCGACGATGGTTGCGGCCCGTGCGGGTAGAAACGCGCCGTATGTGTTTCTGGCGGTGATGGGCGTTGTCCGGGATGCATGGATAGAAACATGCGACAGTAACCCGCAGACTGGTTACGCGCTGAGGTCGCGGCTTGCCCCGGCTGCATGGATAGAAACAATGAAGTCCCGGCCAGCATGCGGACGCCGGGATGTCGCGGTCCATCCCAGTCGCGTGGGTAGAAACATGCTGCTGCGGATGCAGAGCTGGCACCCGGACAGTCGTGGCCCGTGTGGCCGCGCGGATAGAAACTGGTTCCCATTGTTGAAGTTCTGGACTCAGGCGTGTCGCAGCCTGTAGGGCTGCGTGGATAGCAACCAGAACAAGATTACCGAGTCGGTTTACACCCTCGTCGCGGCCCGCCCGGGCCGCGCGGATAGAAACCCCATTTGCGTGCCCATCACAAAGGTGACGCGTTTGTCGCGGCCCGCGTGGATAGAAATGAGCGCAAGGCCTGGTGCCAACATCAATGAGAGTCGCAGCCCATATGGGCTGCGTGGATAGGAACGCCGTAATAGTCGATTTGCTGTGGCCAGTTCATGAGTCGCAGCCCGCACGGGCTGCGCGGATAGAAACCAGTTCAAGACGACGCAAGAAGCAGCTGAATGGATGTCGCGGCCCGCTCGGGTTGCGCGGATAGAAACGAGTGGCTCCAGGACGATGGCCGCAAGCAACCTCACGTTGCGGCCCGCCCGGGCCGCGAGGATAGAAACAACGCGACGTGGAAGCGGCCGGCACCGCCGTTCGGCCTACGCCACCGTTCGACTTGTGCTGAAGCCCAGACAAAAGAAAGCCCCACCGACAGGCGACGGTTGGGCAGAAACGAGTGGTATAGTTGCTTCAGGTGGTCGCGACCAGCCGTTTGACGGCGGGCTGCTCGCGCTGCTCGGCCTGCCACAGCTCATAGGCCGACTGCAGGGCCATCCACTGACGTGCCGTGCTGATCCCGGCGCGTTCCAGGCGCACTGCTAGGTCGGGGCTGATACCGGCACGTTCGTTGAGTATGCGCGACAACTGAACGCGGGTTAGTCCTAGATGCTGGGCGGCTTCGCTCACGGTCATACCCAGTGCCTCGATGACATCCTCTCGCAAGATCTCGCCGGGGTGTGGCGGATTAAACATGGCCATGACTGTATTACCTCTCACTGTATCAATGTTGGCCAAGGTGGACCTCTTGGGGCTAGTGGTAGTCTTCGTAATTCACCAACTCCACATCGCCACCTATGAAACGCCACGTCACCCGCCAATTCCCGCTGACCCAAACCGACCAGAACCCATCTCTGTCGCCCTTCAGGCTGTGCAACTTGTACCCTGGAAAATCCATGTCTTTCGGTTCTTTCGCTTCATCCAGGTTGGCCAGGATGCGGCGTAGTTTCTTGACGTGGTCTTGCTGTACACCCTTGGTTGTCCCTTTCTCATATAGAGCCTGAAGCCCTTTATGCTTGATGCTGACTATCATCCATGAATGACCCTGCGCCTTGTTATCTATCTCAACTGTATACTGTATAGTTACAGGATTCAATTGGGACAAGCAAAATAGTCACCGCCCGAAGGCGGGAAGGCTTCGTTTTGCTATCAGTCGAATGATCCCCTCAGGCGTGGGGGTTGAAAGCTGCCGCATAGGCTGCTTGGTATTTGGAATCCACTTCAATGGCCCCGGCAACCCTTCATCGCGGCCACGGCCAGCTCCTACGAGTGCGGTGGCGTTTGCAGTCGAGGTGCCACAGTTCGGGAGCGTCGGTATGTCTGCTTGCTGCATAGGCAGCCTACTCTCCGGAACGCACTTCAATGGCTCCCGGCAGCCCTTCATCGCGGCCACGGCCAGCTCCTACGAGTGCGGTGGCGTTTGCAGTCGAGGTGCCACAGTTCGGGAGCGTCGGCCTAGCTGTCAGGTAGGCAGCTTGGTATTCGGAATCCACTTCAATGGCTCCCGGGAGGTTCTGCATCGCGGCCACGGCCAGCTCCTACACATGAGGTGGCGTTTGCGAGTGTTGGAAGAGCCTTCAAGCTCCTTGAGCTTGCCCACCCCCTTGGACTTCACTGATAGGAGAGAAACCTTCCGCCGCCATTTGCGCCTTGGGGGCGCTGGAGCGGTATGTGGTCACACTTCCATCATGGCGCCGATATCGGGGTTCGGGGCGTTGGCGAGACGCTCGAGCGGGCCTTCGAGGAGGCGGCCGTTGCCTTGACGGCGGTGATCGCCGAGCCGGCGGGGATACGCTGTCTTGAAACCGTTGAGGTGCGCTGCGAGGCGCCCGACCGGGAGTTGCTGCTGGTCGATTGGCTCAATGCGATCGTCTATGAGATGGCGATCCGCCATATGCTGTTCTGCCGCTTCAAGGTCGAACTCCAGGGCTCGCTGCTGCTTGGTAGCGCCTGTGGCGAGGCCGTCGATGTCGCTCGTCATCAGCCAGCGATCGAGGTCAAAGGGGCCACCTATACCGAGCTGGAAGTGCGTGAAGACCGGCCGGGGGAATGGCGCGCGCAATGCGTGGTCGATGTATAGGGTTTGGTCATCGCTCGGCGATTTTTCGGAGAAACACTGGAACACGTTCTCTCAGGTTCTTTCCAATGAGGCGGCAGCCTTATCACTTTGGGAATCAGGGAGGTGTGAGCATGAAGACTGCAGCCCTGACCCGCGTTTCGGAATTCGAGTGGCGTATCGAGCCGACTGGCAACATGCGGGTGCCGGGGGTCATCTATGCCACGGAAGCGCTGATACAGGCCATGGACGAGAAAGTCCGCGACCAGGTCGTCAATGTCGCCTGCCTGCCCGGTATCGTCTCGGCGTCCTATGCCATGCCGGATGCGCATTGGGGCTACGGCTTCCCGATCGGCGGCGTGGCAGCCTTCGATGCCGATCAGGGCGGAGTGGTTTCCGCCGGTGGCGTGGGCTTCGACATATCCTGTGGTGTGCGCTGTCTGCGTACTGGTTTGCGGCGTAGCGATGTCGAGCCGTTCAACGAGCGCCTGGCCGATGCGCTGTTTCGCCGGATTCCGGTGGGCGTCGGCAGTCATGGCCCGATCCGCCTCGGCGGCGCGCAGATGGATGCGATGCTCACCGGGGGCGCCAGGTGGGCGGTGGAACAAGGCTGGGGCACTCGCGATGACCTGAAATACATCGAGGGGCAGGGGTGCATCGCCGATGCCCGGACCGATGCCGTTTCCGACCGGGCCAAGAAGCGTCAGCGGGACGAGATGGGAACCTTGGGCTCTGGCAACCATTATCTCGAGGTCCAGGAGGTCAGCGAGATTCACGACCGTGAGACGGCCCGTGTCTACGGGCTCGACGAGCACGAGGTGGTAGTGTTCATTCACTGTGGCTCGCGGGGCCTCGGTCACCAGATCGGTACCGAGTATCTGAAGACCATGGCGACCAGCGCCCGCCGGCATGGCATCGAGTTGCCGGACCGGGAGCTCGCCTGTGCACCGTTACGCTCCGACACCGGGCAGGCCTATCTCGGTGCCATGCGTGCCGCCAGCAATTGCGCGCTGGCCAACCGCCAGATCATCACGCACCTGGCACGCCAGGTCTTTGCCGAACTCTTACCCGAAGCCGATCTCACGCTGCTCTACGATGTGTCGCACAACACGTGCAAGCTCGAGGAACATATGCTCGATGGCGTGATCAGGAAGCTCTTCGTGCATCGTAAGGGAGCGACTCGTGCCTTCGGCCCCGGCCACCCGGATCTCCCCGATGAGTATCGTGCTGTTGGCCAACCGGTGCTGATCGGGGGTTCCATGGGCACGGCTTCGTACGTGCTCGCCGGTAACGCCAATCCTCGCGTGCCGTCGTTTGCCTCGGCCTGTCACGGGGCCGGACGTGCCATGAGCCGCCGCCAGGCGCACAAGAGCTGGCAGGGTGGGCGGTTGCTGAAGGAGCTGCGCGAGCGCGGCATCATTGTCCGCAGCCCCTCCCTCAGAGGGGTCGCTGAGGAGGCGCCCCAGGCATACAAGGATGTCGATGCGGTGGTCGACGGTGCCGAGGAAGCGGGGCTGGCGCGCAAGGTTGCCAAGTTGAGGCCGCTCGTCTGCATCAAGGGGTAATTGGGAGTGCCCTAGTCTTCGCGCTGCTCGAACGCCTCGGCGGTCGGGATCGATCACATAGGGAATGCGTTGAGGCTCGTTATCAACATAGAAGCTGTGGCTGAGGTTGGGAAAGCGACGCAGCCATCGCAGGTTCTCCTTTGACACCTGGGCGTATCGCTCCTATAGTATCTTTGCAAATGATAATTATTGTCATTTGCAAAGACTATCAAGCAAGGAGGCCATCATGCCGTATCGAATCAACACCGGACTCAAGGGCACCAATCCCACGCTGCAGATCTGCGATGCGTCATCCGGGGCGGTGCGTCTGGCATGGGAATACCCACGGCAGGATCCAGCACTGTCGGAGGAGGACCAGGAGCTGTTGACGTTGCGCCGCGAGGAGGCGATCCATGAGCTGTTCCGGCGCTTGTTCATGCTGACCACCGAGCAGTATCTCAAGGGCGAGATCAGCGAAGGCGGGACGATGCGTTCCGCCTTCGTGCAGCGTTGAAACGGTACCCGTCAGTCGCAACGTCAGCTATCGATGGTCTGGCGGTGAGTCTAGGCGTCGGCGATCCCCCAGGCGAATGGGTCGCTTGGGTCGATGACCAGTGTGGCTTCGGCGCTGATATGGGCGCGGCCACGAATGTAGGGCCGGATCCTGTCGCCTTCGGCTTCGTAATATCCCTGGAACTCGCTGCCGGTGATGCTGGCCTGGCGCCAGACTTGGCCGGGCGCCAGTTTGCCGTCCGCCGCCAGGCAGCCCAGCTTGGCACTGGTGCCGGTGCCGCAAGGGGAGCGGTCGTAGGCCTTGCCCGGGCATAGCACGAAGTTGCGGCTGTCCGCCTGCGGGTCCTCGGCGAATAGCTCGATGTGGTCGATGATTCCACCATCCTCGCCTGTGACCCCTGTCCTTTCCAATTCCTGACGCACTGCCCAGCAGTAGTCGGTCAGGCCCTCCACGTTGTCCAACGCGACGCGCTGACCATGTTCTCCGATCAAGAAAAACCAGTTTCCACCCCAGGCGATATCGCCCGTCACGCGGCCATGGCCCGGTACGTCCAGGGGTACGTCCTGGCGATAGCGGTAGGCTGGCACGTTGCGGATCGTCACGTCGCCATCCTCGTGTAGCGTGGCTTCCACCGTGCCGACCGGGGTATCGATAAGGTGCCGGCCGGGCTGGATCTTGCCGAGATAGGCCAGTGACGCCACCACACCGATGGTGCCATGGCCGCACATGCCCAGATAACCGGTGTTGTTGAAGAAGATCACGCCGCAGGTGGCGCCTTCGCTTTCCGCGGGGCAGAGCAGGGCGCCAACCAGCACATCGTGACCACGCGGCTCCAGCATGCATGCCCGGCGCCAGGGATCATGCCGCTCGCGCAAGGCTGCCAGGCGCTCGGCCATGGAGCCTTGCCCCAAGTTAGGGAAGCCATCCAGTACCAGTCGAGTGGGCTCACCGCCGGTATGGGAGTCGATAACCCGGATTCGTTTCATATGCCTGCCGTCCTCTTGATTTGTGGTGATTCTACCGGGAAGCCGGTTTTCAATACTTGCCAACATAGATTATATATTTTATACAATCAACGGAACGCGAGATGGAGAGCCCCTGATGATGGTCTCAGCAACCCCTCTGACATCCACCAGCGAGCGGTCGGCAACGGATATCGCCGTGATCTCGACGGCCAATTCCTGAGCGACTCACTCACCAAAACAATGGAAGCGAACGCTATGCAACTCGATGGTGTATTGGTACCTATCGTCACCCCCTTCGACGCCCAAGAGCGAGTGGATCTGGAAGGACTACGGGCATTGGTCGCCCGATTCATGAAAGCCGGCGTACGCGGCATCGTCGCTTGCGGCACCACCGGCGAGTACTACGCCCTCGATGAGCAGGAGCGCGAGGCAGTCCTGCGTACCGTGCGCGAGTCGCTGGGCGATCAGGCACTGGCGATTGCCGGGATCAACTCACTCTCCACTGCCGCGGCGATCGAGCGTGCCGGGCAAGCCAAGGCGCTGGGCTATCAGGCACTGATGTTGGCGCCACCGGCGTATAGCCTGCCCAACCAGGAAGAAGTCATCGCGCACTACCGGGACGTGGCGGCGGCCACGGACCTGCCGATCATCCTCTACAACTTCCCCGCCCGTACCGGGGTGAACCTCGAACTGGATACCGTCGCAAGCCTGGCGCGGATACCAGGGATCATCGGCATCAAGGAGAGCAGTGGCGACTTCACTCGCGCCCTGGCGCTGATGCAAATGGCCGGGCCGGAGTTCCAGGTCGTCTGCGGCTCCGACGATCAGGCCGCCGACTATCTGTTCTGGGGCGCCCGCTCCTGGATCAGCGGCGGCGCCAACGTCTTCCCGGCCGAGCAGGTCACCATGCTCGAGGCCGCCAAGCGTGAAGACTGGCATCAGGTACGCGACCTGATGCGCGACATGCTGCCGGCGATCCAGAACATGGAAGCGGCCGATTACAACCAGAAGGCCAAGCTGGGTTGCCGCCGCCACGGCGTCAACGCCGGTGAGGTGCGTCCGCCGCTGCGCCCACTATCCGCAGACAATGCCCAGGCATTCCTCGATGCCTTGGACGCTTTCGAGATCAAGCAAAAGGGAGAGTGACGATGAGTATTCAACCCCTGACGGTGGAACAAGTCTTCACGCGTGCCCGTGAAGGCAGACTATGGGCCGGTCATCTGGTGCCCGGCCTGCAGCCGGAAGCGCAGCCGAGCTTCGCCACCCTGGCGCCGCATGATGGCTCGGAAATCGGCCAAGTGGCTCAGGGCAGTGCCGAGGTCGTCGCTTCGGCTGTGCGGGCGGCCCGCGCCGGTTTCGTTGAGGGCGAGTGGTCACGGCTGGCGCCCGCGGAACGCAAGCGGGTAATGCTGCGTTGGGTGGCTTTGCTCGAGCAGCACGCCGAGGAACTGGCGGCGTTGGACTGCATCGATGGCGGCAAGCCGATCACTGAATGCCGTGAGACCGATATTCCCGAAACCGTCAATACCCTGGCCTGGTATGCCGAAGCCGTCGACAAGCTCTACGGCAAGGTCGCCCCTACCGGTGGCGATGCCCTGGGCCTGATCGTCAAGGAACCCGTCGGCGTGGTAGGCGCCGTGCTGCCCTGGAACTTCCCGGCCCAAATGTTCGCTTGGAAGGTCGGCCCCGCCCTGGCCAGCGGCAACTCGGTGATCGTCAAGCCGGCGGAGCAGACCTCGATGAGCGCCTACCGCATGGTGCAGTTAGCCCACGAGGCCGGGGTGCCGGAATCGGCGCTGTTGCTGGTGACAGGCCACGGTGAAGATACCGGCCAGCCGCTGGGCCTGCATCCCGATGTGGATGTGGTCTCCTTCACCGGCTCCACGGAGGTCGGACGCAAGTTCCTCGAATATTCCGCACGCAGCAATCTCAAGGAGATCGTCCTCGAATGCGGCGGCAAGAGCCCTCAGGTGGTGTTCGCCGACGTGCCGGATCTGGAGGCGATCGTCGATGACGTGCTCAGCGCCGCCTTTTGGAACATGGGCGAGAACTGTAGCTGCGGCTCCCGGTTGATCGTCGAGCGAAGCATCAAGGACGCCCTGATCGAAAAACTGGTCGCCGGACTCGCGGCCTGGAAGGTTGGTGACCCCACCGATCCCGCCACGCGTATCGGCCCCATGATCGAGCAGGTGCACTTCGACAAGGTGCGTGGCTTCCTCGAATCCGCCAAGGAAGAAGGTGCCCAGTTGGTGCATGGCGGTCAGACGCTCGCACAGGGCAGCGGCTGGTTCGTCGAACCCACCATCTATGACGAGGTGACCCCCGGCATGCGCCTGTTCCAGGAAGAGGTGTTCGGCCCGCTCCTGGCGGTGACGCCCTTCGACACCGAAGAGGAAGCCCTGAGCCTCGCCAACGACACCGCCTATGGGTTGGCGGCCTCGCTCTACACCGCCGACATCAAGCGTGCCAACCGCATGGCATTCGGCATTCGTGCCGGCACCGTGTCGGTTAACGGCTTCTCGGAAGGCGATATCACCACCCCATTTGGGGGCTATAAGCTCTCCGGCTTCGGCGGGCGCGACAACGGCCTGGAGGCCTTCGAGCAGTACGTGCAGACCAAGACGGTGTGGTATGTGAATTGAATATCTCGGTCCTCAATATGTCTGTCTGCTTTTGGGCGGTCAGGCATCACTTGGTGGAACACAGAAAAACAAAGAGGTGAACAGCATGAGAACAATGAAAATGGTGACTGCCTTGGCGACGGCAGCCGTTATGAGTGCACATGCCGTTGCGGCAGATGTGACGTGGCGCGTACCAACATCGGTGCCTGCGGGCTCTCCCTACTACGAGAACTTCTTGGAGAGATTTTCCGATAATGTCGCCACCCTCACCGGGAGTCGAGTCGACATCAGGCCTTTTGGAGCGGGTGTCATCGTGCCTGCCTTGCAAGTCTATGATGCGGTCAAGGAAGGGACCGTAGAGGCTGGTCATTCAACGCCCAGTTATCTAGTGAACCAGAATCCTGTGAATGCCATATTTTCTGGGTTCCCAGGTGGGATGGGGCCGGAGGCCTATATCAATTGGATATATGAAGGGGGTGGCCAGGAAAGGCTGAGAGAGTTTCGCGAAAGTGAAGGGCTGCATTCTCTCATCGTAGGTATTGGGTCTTCCGAAATATTTGCGCACTCGAATGTGCCCATCAGAGGGGCAGAAGACCTTGAAGGTTTGAAATATAGAACTTCCGGTCCCTGGGCCGAAGTCATGAAAGACTATTACAATGCAGTGCCGACCGTTGTTCCTCCCGGTGATACCTATACGTTACTGCAGAGAAAGGGCGTCGATGCCGTTGAGTGGGCAACACCCTCCGGCAACTTGCCGGAAGGCTTTCATGAGGCTGCCAAGTACATCGTGGTTCCCGGTGTCCACCAGCCGACATTCCTATGGGAAGTGGTGGTGAAGCAAGAAACATGGGATCAACTCCCAGATGAGTTGAAACCATTGCTGGAAGCAGCGGCAAAGTTAACGACTTATGAAGGCCTTAGCTATTTCTATCGTCATGATAGGGAAGCGATGGTGGAATATCGGTCGGGAAGAAATGAAGTCATTACGCTGGAAAGTGAATTCGTCGATGATCTCGGTAACAGCGGTCGCGACTGGATCACGAAGAAGGCACAGGAAGAGGCAGATAATGGTAGACCCATGATGGCGGAAATTCTCGAGGATTATTTGGCCTATCGTGATCTCTGGATATCGGAAAGTGACTACTTGATAAAAGAATGACATTCCGTGAGGAGGAGGCCTTGTCAGGCCTCCTGTCCGGCCATGGGGGAAATATGATAATAAAGCTGATCGACAGGTCCTCTATATTTTTATCTCTAGTGAGCAGGGTGCTGTTTCTGGTTCTTGTGGTGGCCATGCTCTATGAGGTGGTTGCAAGATATGTTTTCAATGCATCCACCATATGGGCCTTCGATTTGTCATATATGACAACTGGGGCGGCATTCATGCTTGGTGTGGCCTGGACTGCCAAGATAGATGGGCATGTCCGTGTCGATTTTCTCAGCCAACGGTTCCCCGCTCGTGTCTCTCGAACGATCAATGCCGTTGTCTATCTGGGGATGGTCGCTCCCATCATGTCTTTCATGGCCTGGTATGGCTGGGGGCGGGCGTATAGGGCTTTTGTATCAGGCGAGGTGGAAACGGTCAGCATTTGGGCTCCGAAAATGTGGCCGTTCTATTCAACTATAGCGCTCGGTCTGACATTGTTTTCCTTGCAGATCGTAGTGCAAGGCATTCGTTTTATTTATGGTGAAAAATCTTCGGGAGAGAAGCGGTAATGGATATAACAATAGCCGCCCTGATGTTTCCTGGATTGTTCTTGATGATATTTCTTGGCATTCCTATCGCTTTTTCCTTGGCCATTGTATCTGTGGTCGCTGGTTGGTTCGCCTTTGGCCCGATGGTGTTTCAACAGTTGTATGGAAGTATTTATAGCGCTGCATCGAATTATATACTTTCCTCTATACCCTTGTTCGTTCTCATGGGGGCAATACTGGAGAAGTCGGGGATTGCGAAAAATCTGTTTGATGCCATACAGATGTGGCTGGGAAAGCTTCCAGGTGGGCTTTCACTGACGACCCTCGCGATGGCAGCTATTTTTGCCGCAGCATCGGGAGTGGTCGGTGCCGTAGAGATAATGATCGGGCTGATGGCGATACCTGCCATGCGAGCATATGGTTATAATAATTCTTTGATTTCGGGGACCATCTGCGCTGGTGGTTCTCTGGGAACGATCATTCCACCGACAGTCATTGTTGTCGTATATGCTGCTCTGGCACAGCTTTCCATAGGAGCATTGTTCGCCGCCATCATCTTTCCCGGCTTGATCATGCTGTCCCTGTTCGCCATGTATGTGCTTGGAAGGTGCATGCTCAGGCCGCAGGATGGACCGGCGGTCGCTTCGCAAGAAATCGCACTCCCAGTCAGGGAGAAGCTTGCAATAACATTCAAGGCCTTGGTCCCGCCTGTTATGCTGATGATCGCCGTATTGGGATCCTTGCTCGGCGGTATCGCGTCCCCGACGGAGGCGGCCGCCGTTGGTGTGGCGGGAGCCTTGATTCTTTCCTTGATGGATAAGGGGTTGAGTGTCGGGTCCCTGAACGGCTCGCTTGCCATGACGGTGAGAATAACCTCGATGATCCTGTTGATCGTCGCTGGTGGGACAATGTTTACCGGTATCTTTGCCGTTAATGGTGGCGGTACGTTGGTGGCGGATATTGCCGAAAGCTTTGGTGGTGGACAGCTGAGTGTGATCCTGTTTTTCCTTGCGGTGACTTTCGTTCTTGGCTTCGTCTTGGACTGGACATCGATAGTCTTGATTTGCGTCCCTATCTTTACCCCGGTCGTGAGAAGCCTCGGCATCGATCCTATCTGGTTCGCTGTCATGGTACTGGTGACGATACAGACAAGCTACCTGACGCCACCTATGGCATCCTCCATATTCTATCTAAAGTCGATAGCTCCGCCTTCCATCACTTATGGGCAGATGTGCCGCGGTGTCGTTCCTTTCATCGTGGCACAGTTGGTGACACTCGCCATCGTGGCTTCTTTCCCAGCCACAGCCACATGGCTACCAGATAAAATCGTGGGGTTCTAATGGTCGATATATCGGATACAAGTCCTGATTGCCGGAAAAGGGATTAGCCGGCCTCACTTTCTAGAGCCTGTGTCTCCAACAGCGTCGCGATACCCTCACAGGCCTCGAGAATGTGCTGACGCAGGAGCTCGCAAGCTTCCTTGGCCTTGCGCTCGCGGCACAGCTCCAGCAAGGCATGGTGCTCGCGCTCGGCCTTCTCGATCCCTTTGGTGTAGAGCAACTGCATGCGAATGTAACGGTCCGATTTGGTGTTGAGATGGGTCACCATGCTCATCGTTTCGGGTAGCTCGGCGGGGGCGTATAGCGCCTTGTGAAAGGCGAAGTTGTACTCGCTCCAGTTATCGATCTGACTGCCGCTGTCCAAGGCCGCATCGTACTTGTCGAGGACCTGGCCGGCGGCAGTGAGGTTGGCCTCGGTCATGTTGGGGATGGCGCGTTCCAGCAGATAGGTTTCCAGCAGCACGCGCAAGTCGAACAACTCGCGAATGGTGGCCACCGAAAGCTCGGTGGCGAAGGCGCCCCGGTGGGGAATGAACTCGACCAGGCCTTCCGCCTCCAGGTTCAGCAGGGCCTCGCGTACCGGGATGCGGCTGACGTCGTAGTCGCTGGCCAGGGCGTCCTGGCGCAACTGGGCGCCGCCTTGGAACTCGCCGCTCAAGATGCGCCGGCGGAGATCGTCGGTAACGTACTGAGCACGTGTCTTGTACATTTAATATCCAATGTGGCGTCTATATTGCATAAAGTATACGAAAACCTTGCCCGACTGTCTGCCTTGAAACCTTTCTGACCTCCAAGATACCAACACAGGCTCTTTCTTGGCGGTTCTCCATCGAGTGCTGAAGCCCTGCGATGTCAGGTGGTTTCGTCCGCCAGGCTCAACGTCAGGGCGTCGATGGGCTCGCAAGGGTTGCCGAGCCGCAGGTGGAGTTCGCGTCGGCGGAGGTTCATGACCACCGAGAACAGCGTCTCCATGCGTTCGGCTTCGGGCTGGGCGAGGTTGGTGTGGCGGCAGATCGAGGTCGGGGCGTTGTCATGATCGCTGAGCAGCTCGAACAGTGCTTGTGGAGTTTCCGCGATTTGCGCAGTCAGTAGCTGGTCGAGTCGGCTCAGTCGTGTCGCGGAGTCGGGGCGCGGGAAGTCTTCCACGCAGGCGGTGGCAGCTTGTGCATAGAGGTGGTTAGTGTGGGTAACGGTGCCATCCTGAGGATAGAGTTCACCAGGAACGCCAGGGTGCACTTCGAGTCCTACTGCCTGCCCCTCGGCACTGGCGAGCAGAATGTGGGCGGGAGAGGCGACGCGGTCAAGGGTCGCCACGCGTTTTGCCGCGTCAAAGTCGGGACTTTCGAGCATCTTGCGCAGGGCGATGTGGATCGGAAGGCCCTCTCCGCAGGTGCGCGAGCGAATGGCGTTGAGACATACGCCGATGCCGTGGGCGTTGAGGCCGATCTTGGCGACCATACCAGCCTCACCAACGCTGATCAGTACAGTCCCATCATTGAGCTTGATCCGCAGTATCACCACGTTGTGTAGCTGATCCGGGCGCCAGTCCCAGTTCTGGGCTAGCCACTGCTGGCCGTGGCGGTTCAACGAGAAGGCTGAGCAGCCGCCACTGGCCCGGGTCAGCGAGATTTCGCTGCGACAGTTGAGGGTCAGAATATCGTCGAAGTCGATACCGGCCCCCTGGGCCAGGCCATCGAGCTCTTCCAGGATCGCTGGGAAGTGACGCTCGATCGCCGGCAGAAAGCGCCGCGCTTGCTGGCGAGCTTGTCGCCAGTCGAGATCGGCGAAATCCCGGAACAGGCGGTCGTAGACCTCGAGACTGGGGACGATTTGCTTGGCGTGGCGGCGCCCATGCCCATGGCCGATAGCGGCGCGGCTGCCTTGCAGTTCGGTGATGCCCATGCTCATAGATAGGTCTCGAGGAAGTCGCTGAAGGCTGCCCACGACTGCTGGTCAGCGCGCTCCTGATAGCGGTCTTCTCCGAACACGGTGAAGGCGTGCGGAGCGCCGGAATAGACTTGGATCTCATAGGTGACACCGGCAGCTTCCAGTTCCTCCGAGAGCGCGGCGACGTCACTCATGGTGATCGAGCTGTCGGCACCGCCATGGGCGATCAGGATCGGCGCCGTGTCGCTGGAATAGGATTGGCCTTCCGGTGTGGCCAGGCCGCCGTGGAAGGTGGCATAACCACGAATGCCATCGATCTTGCCGGAACGAGCCAATTCGAGTACCACGGCACCACCGAAGCAATAGCCCATGACTACGGTATTGTGAGCTCCCCTCTCGCGAGCCTTTGCCAGGCCGGCAAAGGTGAGCGTGCTCATGCGTTCGCGGTCCTCGTAGAGTCGCGCGGTTTCTGCCTTGCGCGCGTTGGTGTCGACGGGCCGGTTGCCTTGGCCGTAGAGGTCCAGAGCGAAGGCGTCGTAGCCCATTTCAGCCAGCATGTCGGCACGTTGGACCTCGTAGTCGGTCAGGCCGTCCCAGTCGTGAATGATCAGCACACTGCCGTGTGACTCGCCATTGGCTGGGGCAAAGTAGCCTTCGAAGGCTTCGCCATCGACGTCGTAGGTCACGGTCTCGCCCGCCAGGGCGCCGAAGGATAGCAGGGCCAGGGAGCAGGTGCTCAGCAGGGAAGTCGTCAGCCGGGTCGTCATGGTGGAGTCCTTGCTCTGGTTGAAGATCGGGTGGGGGGCAGTGTTGCCCTAAGTAAGCGTAGACGACTGGGCGAGCTTCCCACGTCCGAGTCGGGAGCGTTGAAGGGTTAGGGAATATGAACGAGCCTCGCGGTAAATATGCGGGTTATCAACGAATTGGCGAGATCTCGTCATGTCATTGCGTTGGCAGGACGAGCTTGTTTTTTTGCGTAAACACTTCCAGAGTTAACAAGGTGCACTAATTTAACTGGCAACAGTGAGAACAACCATGAAGAGAGCCTTGTTAGCAGTGGCAATTGCCGCGTCCACTTTCGTGGGCGCCGCTCAGGCCGACGTCAAGATCGGGTTCCTGGGAGGCTTCACGGGCGGTATCGAGAGCCTGACACCGCCCATTTTCGATGGTGCGAACCTGGCGGTGACGCACGTCAACGAGCAGGGTGGCATTCTGGATGGCCAGAAACTGGTGATTCCCACCGGCGATACCACCTGTTCCGATGCCTCGGCGGCATCCAACGCGGCGGACCGCATGGTCAATTCCGAGCGGGTCACGGCCATTGTCGGGGCGTTGTGCACCGGCGCGACGATCGCGTCGGCCAACAATGCCGCGATCCCTGGCGGCGTGGTGATGGTCTCACCGGCCTCCACGGCACCGGCGGTCAGTGAGCTCAATGACAATGACCTGGTGTTCCGCACCGTGCCGTCCGACGCCTTCCAGGGCGAGATGCTGGCCAAGTTGCTGATGTCCAAGGGCATCGAGGAAGTCGCGGTGACCTATGTCAACAATGACTACGGTCGCGGCCTGGCCGATGCCTTCGTAGCCACTTACGAAGCGGAAGGCGGAACCGTGACGGAGAATCTCGCTCACGAGGACAACCGCGCGGATTACCGTAGTGAACTGGGGACGATGTCGGCTACGGGTGCCGAGACTCTGGTGGTGCTGGCATACGCCGACACATCCGGACAGACCATTCTGCGCCAGGCTTATGAAAGCGGGGTCTTCACCCAGTACGTGGGTGGCGATGGCATGGTCGGGGACTCGTTGGTTGAAGCGGTCGGCCCCGATGTGCTGGAAGGCATGATTGCCACCCGCCCCGGCTCACCCGATATCCCCGGCTCGGAAATCTTCCAGAACCTGGCCAACGAGGCCGGCATCGACCCCAGCGCGGTGTTCGCCGCTCAGGCTTACGACGCCGCCTTCCTGCTGGCCATGGCCATCGAGAAGAACGGTAGCGACAGCCGTGAGGGGCTTTCCCAGGCGCTGCGTGACGTAGCCACCGCTCCGGGTGAGGTCATCCTGCCCGGTGAGTGGGAGAAGGCCAAGCAGTTGCTGGCCGACGGCCAGGAAGTCAACTACGAAGGCGCCTCCGGCAGCCATGAGTTCGACGAGAACGGCGACGTGCCGGGCGTGGTAAATGAAATGGCAGTCGAGGATGGCTCGTTCGTCAATAAAGGCTTTGTGGATCTGTAAAGCCACGACATAACGTCTGAACGAACAAGGCCTCGGCAGTGTGAACTGCCGAGGCCTTATCGTTTCTTGAGGGGGACTGCCAGGGAAGCCTCAATCGTACTGAGGCACTTTCTCCGGTATCAATCCCTTGGGCGCATAGCGTAGCACCAGCGAGATCAACAGGCCGATCACAAACACGCGAGCCTGCAGGGCGCGGCTGTCGAGATTGCCGCCAACCTCCCAGCCGAACCAGCCTTCGCCCAGGGCGGTAACCGCGTGCATCACAGACAGCGCCAGGGGCTCGGACATGATCCAGATGATGTACACCAGTACGGCACCGAAGATGGTGCCCAGGTTGTTGCCCGGTCCGCCGAGGATCACCATCACCAGTACCAGGAAGGTATGGTTGAGCGGCAGGTAGCCCTGCGGGTCGAAGATGCTGTTGAAGCTGGTCAGCGCCGCCCCGCCGATACCCATCAGGATGCAGCCCAGCACGAAGATCTCCAGGCGTCGGCGGTTGATGTCCTTGCCCATGGCCGCCGCCGAGATCTCGTTATCGCGGATGGCACGGATCATGCGCCCCCAGGGCGCGTAATAGGCGCGGTACAGCAGGAAGAAGATGGCCGCGATCACCACTGCCGTGATCGACAGATAAATGGCACGAGCCAGCACGAATCCGAGTTCGCCGGGGCCAGGAGTGGGCCAAGGCAACGGCGAGACGGTGGCGGTACCGCGGGTCAGCCAGTCGGAATTCTTGAGGAAGGCCTTGATGATCTCGGCGATGCCCAAGGTCGCGATGGCGAGGTAGTCGCTACGCAGTCCTAGACAGATACGGCCGATAAAATAGCCGATACCGCCGGCGAGTGCGCCACCGAAAATCCATCCGACCCAAGTCGGCAGGCCCAGGCCGCCGATGAACCCGGCGCGCGACTCGATCTCGTCGGTCACCTCGCGCATGGCACCAATCACCGCCATATAGAGCACCACGGCCAGCACGATAGCGATGAAGGTGCGCAATCGTTTGGGAATACCGAGGCGGTCGAGCTTGGTGGCGCCATAGACCAGCGCTATTGCGGCCACCAGATACAGCAGTACGCGGCCTAGCTCACCAGGCAACTCGGTGTTCCAGAATGCCGGGTTGGTGGGCACGCTGAAGAGCATGGCACAGAAGCCACCTAGCGCCACGAACCCCATCACCCCTGCGTTGAACTGGCCGGCATAGCCCCATTGGATGGTCAGGCCCAGGGCGAGGATGGCGTAACAGGCGGCTTCGACCAGCATGCGGGTACTGTAGGCGGCGCCCATCAAACCGTAGACCGCCAGCACAGCGACGAGCAAGCCGGCGAAAAGCACGAGTTCACGGATAGGAAGCTTGCGAGTCATCAGATCACCTTCCCCTTGAAGATGCCGGTGGGGCGCCATACCAGGATGGCGACCAGGATGAAGAAGGGCACCACGATCTTGTACTCGGTGCCGACCAGGGCAAGGTTGCTGGGGAGGTCCAGCCACTCCGGCAGACTATCCCGGAAGGGGCGAAGCAGTACCGCCCAGTTGAACACCGCCAGTGTCTCGGCGAAGCCGACCACGAAGCCGCCGGCGATGGCACCATAGGGGTGTCCGACCCCGCCGACGATGGCGGCGGCGAAGATCGGCAGCAGCAGGAAGAAGCTGAGGTCGGGCTTGAAGGCAACATCCAGCGACAGCAGGGTGCCGGCGGCGGCCGCCAGCGAGCCGGCGATGATCCAGGTCACGGCGACGATGGTATTGGTGTTGATGCCCGAGGCACGAGCCAGGTCCGGGTTGTCGGACATGGCGCGCATTGCCTTGCCAAGCCGGGAACGGCTGAGGAACAGGTGCAGGCTCACCACCGCGACGATGACGAACACGAACAGGATGATCTGTGGCTCGGTAACGACGATATTCCGGGTGGCCAGGTCGAAGGGCAACTCGAAACGGAAGATGTCCTTGCGCTCGGCGATGTAGAGGCTCTGGGAGCTGGTGCCGGCAAACAGGCGAATCAGCCCCTGCAACATCAGGGTCACACCCAGCGAGGCGATCACCATGACGATCGGCTTGACGTCATGGGCGCGAAGAGGCTTGTAGAAGGCGCGATCGATGCCTACCGCGGCACCCGCGGTGAGCGCCATGGCGATAGGCAATAGGAGCAGGGCACTGGGCAGTCCCACCACGGCGCCGACGTTCGGGAACAGCGTGGTCAACAGCAGCACCATGAAGGCACCTAGCGTCATCATGTCGGCATGCGCGAAGTGTGCGAAACGCATGATGCTGAACACCAGCGTCACGCCGATGGCACCCATGGCATAGATCGACCCCGTTACGGTGCCGGATATCACCACGTTGTTGATGAAAAAAACCAACTCGTTCAAAACGTTATCTCCCCAAGGGGTACTGGCGGCGGGCGTGTTCAGCCACCCAGGAAGCTCTTGGCGACCTCTGGATCGTTGAGTAGGGCTTCGCCGGTATCGGTGAATCGGTTCTGTCCCGATGCCAGCACGAACCCCTTGTGGGCGATGGCGAGAGCCTGCTTGGCGTTCTGTTCGACCATCAGGACACCGACGCCGGCGGCGTTGATGGTCTTGATACGCTCGAAGATCTCGTTCATGAACAACGGAGACAGGCCGGCAGTGGGCTCGTCGAGCAGTAGCAGGCTGGGTTCGACCATCAGTGCGCGGCCCATGGCCACCATCTGGCGCTGCCCACCGGAGAGCTCGCCGGCCGGCTGGCGACGCTTCTCACGCAGCGGTGGAAAGAATTCGTAGACCTGCTCGAGCATGCGGCGGAAATTCTGGGGACGGATATAGGTGCCCATCTCGAGGTTTTCCTGCACCGTCAGGCTGGGGAAGATGTTCTTCTCCTGGGGCACATAGGCCATGCCCTTGTGCACCAGCTTGTTGGGAGCAGTGTTGGTGATCGGTTCGCCGCGCAGGCGGATTTCGCCTTGGCTCACCGTGAGCATGCCGAAGATGGCCTTGAGCATGGTCGATTTGCCGGCTCCGTTGGGGCCGACGATCACACCGATCTCGTTGACCTCGATCGACATGTTGACGCCGTTGAGGATGTTCATGCCGCCATAGCCGCCATGCACATCGCTTGCTTCCAGTAATGCCATGCGTACGTTCCTGGACGTTGTCCTATGCGAGCGAGGCCGGCACGGACCGGCGTCCCGCCCGGCATTGTTATTCTGTCGGAGCCCCGAAATAGGCTTCGATGACCTGAGGGTTGTTCCGGACTTCCTCGATGGTGCCTTCCATCATCACGTGTCCTTGGGCAAGCACGATCACCGGGTCGCACAGCCGGGCGATCATGTCCATGTCATGTTCGATGACCAGGAAGGTGTAACCCCTCTCTCGGTTGAGGCGCTCGATGTTTGCGACCAAATCGCCGAGCAGGGTGCGGTTGACGCCGGCGGCGATCTCGTCGAGCAATACTACGCGGGCGTCGGCCATCATGGTGCGGCCGAGTTCCAGCAGCTTCTTCTGGCCGCCGGAGAGGTTGCCGGCCAGTTCGTTGCGCACGTGGGAAAGGCCGATGAAATCGATGACTTCCAATGCGCGTTGACGCACATCGTTTTCCTGTTGGCGTACCTCGGTGTGTTTGAACCAGGTGTGGAACAGGTTTTCGCCGAGCTGGCGTGGTGGCACCATCATCAGGTTTTCCAGCGCCGTCATGTTGGAGAATTCATGGGCGATCTGGAAGGTGCGCAACAGCCCTTTGTGGAAGAGCTCATTGGCGGGCATGTTGGTGATGTCTTCGCCATTGAACCGGACCCGACCCGAGTCCAGCGGCAGGTTGCCGGCGATGATATTGAACAGGGTCGTCTTGCCGGCGCCGTTGGGGCCGATCATACCGGTGATCGAGCCTTCCTCCACTTTTATCGAACAGTCGTCGAGGACACTCAGCCCACCGAAGGCCTTGTAGACATGGCTGACTTCGATGATTGTGCTCATTCCCCGTCCTATGTCGTGTTGTCGATCTTGTAATTGAAGCCGCTGATGGCATGTGGCCCGTCGTTAGAGCGCCACAGTGCAACTTTGCGCCAGGCGGTGGCACTTGACCAGATGGCAAACGTTTATGAGACGTTGGACTAGGGCTCTAGGCGGTCAGTGGCAACTCTGATGGTCACTGGGGGCGATCATATCTTCGCTTTGATGCGGTGCAAAGGCGAATATGGCGCCTCATGTAATGGCAATTCCCACGTTTGGCGCTCGCCCCTGCAAGCCTTCAGGCCGCAGGGGCGGTCATCGGGGAAAGCGTGAGGTATCAGTCATTGTTCTCCGCGTCGGGAGCGCGGCGGTCGAGGGCACGCATGTCGTCGGGCAGGCGAACCATGTCACCCAGCGTCAGCTTGCCGTGTATTTTCTTGCGTTCTCCCGTGCGCGGATTGATCAGGGCGACCACCTCGCCGATGCTCGTATCGTTATTGACAAAGGCCTCTACGCGGACGCGTACCGTGATGCCCTTGTAGTGGGCGGAGATGATGCTGCCAGGATGTGGCTCGACATAGTCTTCGGGGTCATTGGCATAGAGCGCCATGACACTGTCTTTGCCGGGGTCGTCCCATTCCACGTGCTTGTGCATGTGGGAATCTCCTCTCACTGTTTGCCCTATTGTCAGATTAGCCACTTTTCATGCAAACGAAAAAGCCCACCGCGGGGGTGGGCTTCAACGCAGAGGTCGGGGGCTTACCCCTTGCTGGCCCGCTTGCGCTCGTTCTCGGTGAGGTGCTTCTTGCGCAGGCGAATGTGGTTGGGCGTGACTTCCACCAGTTCGTCGGAGTCGAGGAACTCGATCGCCTGTTCCAGCGAGAACTTCACCGGCGGGGTCAGCACGATGTTTTCGTCGTTGCCCGAGGCGCGCATGTTGTCGAGCTTCTTACCCTTGGTGGGGTTGACCACCATATCGTTAGCGCGGTTGTTGATACCGACCAGCATGCCCTCATAGACCTCGGTGCCGTGATCGATGATCAGCTTGCCACGTTCCTGCAGGGCATAAAGGGCGTAGGCCAGGGCTTTGCCCGAGACCATTGACACCAGTACGCCGTTGCGCCGTTCGATGGAAGCGTCAGGCTTGAGCGGGCCGTAGTGATCGAAACGGCTGGTGAGGATGCCGGTGCCCGATGTGAGGGTCAGGAACTGGCCGCGGAAGCCGATCAGCCCGCGTGCGGGGATAATGAAGTCCAGGCGCACGCGGCCCTTGCCGTCGGGGTTCATGTTGCTCAGCTCGCCCTTGCGATAGCCGATCTCCTCCATGATCGCCCCCTGGTGCTGCTCCTCGCAGTCGATGATCACCTCTTCGTAGGGCTCCTGCTTGACCCCGTCGATCTCACGGATGATTACCTCGGGGCGGCCCACGGCGAGCTCGAAGCCCTCGCGGCGCATCGTCTCGATCAGCACCGAGAGGTGCAGCTCGCCGCGGCCGGAGACCTTGAACTTTTCCGGGCTCTCGCCCTGCTCGACCCGCAGCGCGACATTGTGGATCAGCTCCTGGTCGAGGCGGTCCTTGATGTTGCGACTGGTGACATACTTGCCGTCACGGCCGGCGAAGGGCGAGTCGTTGACCTGGAAGGTCATCGACACGGTGGGTTCGTCGACCGACAGCGGTGGCAACGCCTCGACGGCGACCGGGTCGCACAAGGTATCGGAGATGGAGAGGTCATCGATCCCAGTGATGCATACGATGTCGCCGGCGGTGGCCTGGTCGGTGGGCACGCGCTCCAGGCCCAGGTGGGTCATCACCTGGCCGATCTTGCCCTTGCGGGTCTTGCCGTCGGTGCAGACCAGAGTGACCTGCTGGTTGGGGCGCACCGCGCCGCGCTTGATGCGGCCCAAGCCGATGACGCCCACGTAGCTGTTATAGTCCAGCGCCGAGATCTGCATCTGGAAGGGGCCATCGAGCTGTACGTTGGGCGGCTCGACGATATCGACGATGGCCTGGAACATCGGCGTCATGTCGTTGGCGAGCTGATCCGGCTCGGGGCCGGCGATGCCATTGAGTGCCGAGCAGTAGATGATCGGGAAGTCGAGTTGCTCGTCGCTGGCGCCGAGATTGTCGAACAGGTCGAAGATCTGATCGATGACCCAGTCGGGGCGTGCGCCGGGGCGGTCGATCTTGTTGACCACCACGATCGGCTTGAGCCCTTGAGCGAAGGCTTTCTGGGTCACGAAGCGGGTCTGTGGCATGGGCCCGTCGACGGCGTCGACCAGCAGTAGCACCGAGTCGACCATCGACATCACGCGCTCTACCTCGCCACCAAAGTCGGCGTGTCCCGGGGTGTCGACGATGTTGATGTGGTAAGCCTCGTCGGAACCGGGCGCCTGCCAGCGGATCGCCGTGTTCTTGGCCAGGATGGTGATGCCGCGTTCCTTCTCCTGGTCGTTGGAGTCCATGATGCGCTCTTGACCCTCGGCCTTGCGGTCCAGAGTGCCAGACTGGCTCAATAGCTTGTCGACCAGAGTGGTCTTGCCATGGTCGACGTGAGCGATGATGGCGATGTTGCGAAGATTCTCGATCACGACGGGATCCTGCTGCGAAAATTGGGGCGTATTATAGTATCTTGCCCGCGACGCCTACCAGCGTTGTCGGTCAATAATTGATCTGGATTGTGGCGCTGAATGTCAGATCAAGATGTTAGCCGCCATCATCGATAGCCCAGTAGCCAGTCGTATAGCCGTCCGGGGCTTTGCGCCACCGGCTGGCTGATAGGGATGCGCGGGATGGCCAGGGGGTCGTTGCGGTGGTTGAGCCAGCCGCCGGTACCGGCCAGGGCGAGCTGGACACCGCAACGCAGAGCCAATCGACGCAGGCGCAACGAGGGTTGGACGTCGGGGTAGGCGAAGGCGTCGAGCGGCTCGCGGCACAGCCGCTTGAGATCCTTGCGCGAACGCCGAATATGCCAGCATACCCGTTCGTCGCTCAGGGGCTCCAAGGCTTCCGGTAGCACGCCATGCGCGCCGAAGCGGATCAGGCCGCCATGCTCCAGGCGCCGCAAGGTGAAGGGGTCGATGCCGTGGGGCGGCAGGTCGAGAAGGCGGTGTAGCTCCTCGCCAGTGCGGCAGAGGGTCAGTGGACAGGCCGCCCGCAGTTGCTCGAGGTAGCCGAGCAGCGCCTTGCTGTAGGCTTCCTCCGGGTGTACAGGTGGCATGGGAGGCAGAGGCAGGCCGGCATCGCCCAGAACCTCACGGATCAGCTCGGGGCGTCGGTGCGTCCACAGGCTTTCGGCGATTACCTCCCACCAGAAGCCGCGCGGTTTGCCGAGAAGTCCAGTAGTGACGAAGATACTCGCCGGCAGGGCATAGTGCTCGAGCACCGGGGCGGCCACTTCGGCATTGTCGTGCCAGCCGTCGTCGAAGGTAAGCGCAATGCAGGCACGTGGGTCGCGGTGGGGCTTGAGAGCGGTGCCCAGGCTAACGATACGTGCGACATCCACCAGGCTCATCAGCAGGTGGTGGAAACTTTCCGGGCCGAGGCAGTAGGGGGCACGATGCGGCAGGCGCGCGGCCTGCTCGTCAGCAAGCACGCGGTGCAGCACCAGAATGGCACTGCGCCCACGCAACGGTTCGGCCAGGCTGCGCCGCCAGTGGCCGCGAAGCCGTTGAGCAAGATCCCTGGCAAGCCCGATACCATTCATGGCGGTTCTCCCGGCGGAGATGCCCTTAGTTTACGCCCTCTCTTTTTCCCTCGCAGCTCCTATAGAGGTAGCTCCAGAACCCTGGCCTGACAGGCTCGCAGGCGCGTTACCAGGTCCTGGCAGGCAGTTTCGTCGAGGGCGGGATCGAAACCACCGATACGCTCGAACCAGCCTCGCTGGACGCACAGCGTTCCCGGTGACGGGGTTGTGCGCCAAAGTCGCACCAGGCCACGAGGCAAAGTTGTATCACTTGGCTGGAACAAGACCGCGTCCCAGTGTTGCCTGCTCAACAGGGCATCGGCGCTGTTCAGCCAGTCGTCGGCGAGTTTGCCGCGCGGTGCGGGGAACACCAGTGCTTCGCCAGGGCTGCGCTGCACGGCCTCGTTGCCTCGGGCGCCAACCGATGCCTGGGGGATAGCCTCGAAGCGGGCACCGAAGCGTTGACTCAAACGCGCCAGTCGGGGGCTGTCTTCTTCGCTCACCACTCGAATCTCTACACGGCCGGGGAAACGCTGGATGGCACTTTTCAGCGTGGCCAGGCAGCGTGGCAAGCGAGATGCCATCAGCCGCGAATCGACAATGATGCAGTAGGCATTCATCGAGGGCAGCGTCCCGTGAGCGTGCCAGGAGTTGGCCCACGAAGGCCGCTGGCGATTACCGAAGACCTCGCGTCGCATCACACGCCCGCGCGGGTGACAGTGATACCGCTCCTGGCTTCTTGTAATAAAGAGTAGCCTTTGGTTGCTTAAGGTATCAATTTATTGTCCGTCTGATTTTTCTGATTACCGTTATGCTAGGGGGCGGCAGATAAAGGATGGCTGAACCATAGTGCAGCACCTGCAGCGATTTTGATGGGCTATAATGGTGCAAGGCGATCTATTTTTGCACTCATGTGGTGCGTTTGTGCTCGTCGTGGTGGTGAAACGCACCGATGTCGCGCTCGAGATCAATTGAAGCTGGTGCAATAAATTATTTTTATTTCAATGTGTTGTCTGTGAGTGGGATCGGATGCGCGCCATTTTGGCACGCTGCCTGCATTGCACTCTTCAGAGTCATGAATGCCTATTCGTCGTCAAGACTGCCGTGGGCAAGCTGCCCGGGGCATGCTACAAACGACGCGGGATACTTAAGCCAACGAGACGAGCCATCGCTCACATAGTGGAGGACAACATGTCTGAGAAGACCCTCGCCCTGATTGACGAACATGATGTTAAGTGGGTCGACCTGCGTTTCACCGATACCAAGGGTAAGGAACAGCACGTCACCATTCCGGCCAACGCCGTCGACGAGGAGTTCTTCGAGAACGGCCAGATGTTCGATGGTTCCTCCATTTCCGGCTGGAAGGGCATCAACGAGTCCGACATGATCCTGCGTCCGGAGGATGGCACTGCCTTCCTCGACCCGTTCACCGAGGATTCAACCCTGGTGCTGCGCTGCGACATCATCGAGCCGGCCACCATGCAGGGCTACGAGCGTGATCCGCGCTCCATCGCCAAGCGCGCCGAGGCCTACCTGCAGTCCAGCGGCCTGGGCGACACTGCCTTCTTCGGTCCGGAGCCGGAGTTCTTCATCTTTGACGAAGTGCACTGGAAAGCCGACATCGAAGGCGCCATGTACAAGGTGACTTCAGAAGAGGGTGCCTGGTCCACCGACCGTCCCATCGAGGGTGGCAACCTGGGCCACCGTCCGCGCATCAAGGGTGGTTACTTCCCGGTACCGCCTGTGGACAGCTTCCACGATATCCGTGGTGCCATGTGTAACACCATGGAAGCCATCGGCCTGACCGTCGAGGTACACCACCACGAGGTGTCCAACGCTGGCCAGAACGAGATCGGCGTCAAGTTCAACACGTTGGTCAAGAAGGCCGACGAACTTCAAATGATGAAGTACGTGGTGCACAACGTGGCGCATGCCTATGGCAAGACCGCTACCTTCATGCCCAAGCCGCTGGTCGGTGACAACGGCTCCGGCATGCACGTCCACCAGTCGTTCTGGAAGGAAGGGGTCAACCAGTTCGCCGGTGACGAGTATGCCGGTCTGTCCGAGATGGCGCTGTACTACATCGGCGGCATCATCAAGCATGCTCGCGCCCTGAACGCCTTCACCAACGCTTCCACCAACTCCTACAAGCGCTTGGTGCCGGGCTTCGAAGCGCCGGTGATGCTGGCCTACAGTGCCCGCAACCGTTCCGCGTCCATCCGCATTCCGTACACTGCCAGCCCCAAGGGCAAGCGTGTCGAGTGCCGCTTCCCGGACCCGACCGCCAACCCCTACCTGGCGTTCGCCGCCATGTTGATGGCCGGCATCGATGGGATCAAGAACAAGATCCATCCGGGCGACGCCATGGACAAGAACCTGTACGACCTGCCGCCGGAAGAGGGCAAGTCCGTACCGACCGTGGCCGAGAGCCTCGACCAGGCCCTGGCGGCGCTGGACGCCGACCGCGGCTTCCTTACCGAGGGTGGCGTGTTCACCGACGATATGATCGATGCCTACATCGAGCTCAAGAACGAGGATGTCGAGCGTCTGCGCATGACCACGCATCCGGTCGAATTCGACCTCTACTACAGCTGCTAAGCCCGGTTCCGACCGTCGCACTGCAACTGGCGTGACCTGAAGGGGTTCCACCGCGAGGTGGAACCCCTTGTTTGTGCTTTACACTCACCAGGAACTGATCGCTTCGCGTCGGGGGGACACCGCTGTGAGCTCACCGCGCCCTGCACTGGTGGGAGAAGAAAGAGTGCGACTTCGTCTGATAGGGCTGGTGTTCGGGCTCTGTTTGCCGCTCGCCGCTTCGGCGACGCCCATCTATCGCGGCACCGATGCGCAAGGCAACGTGATCTTCACCGACCGGCCCCTCCCGGGTGCCGAGCGGGTCGAGCTGCCACCGGTAACGGTCGTGCCGTCGCGCAAGCTCCAACTCTCCGAGCCTTCTCGCGAAGCCGACAGGGATCGCATGCGCCGCGAAGAGACGGCGCCGTTGCCGCCATTCATGCCGTATACCACCTTTCGCATTACCTCTCCCGGCGATGGGGAAACCTTGCCCACAGGGTATGCCGGTAATGTCCGGGTCGAGCTGAATATCGAGCCCGAACTGCGCCGGGATAATCGGGTGCGGCTGCTCGTCGATGACCGTGTCAGCCAGACGGCCAGGCATACCTCGACCTTCATGCTCACCAATCTGGAGCGAGGCGAGCATGAGCTGCGGGCGGAACTGCTCGACACCAATGGCGAGGTGCGTCACCTCAGTGCGCCGGTGACTCTCTACGTGCAGCGTGCCAGCGTGAATCTCCCGCAAAATCCCAATAACCCCTCTCATCGCTTGTCGCAGGTCTCGCCACGATGAGGCACGGCGCCGACAACATGGCATGGCGGTGCGCAACGAACGCGCGGCGTTCCTTCCTGTTTTGCCCAAGATGATAGCGGCCGTCTTCCTTTATGCACTAAATTGGTGCATAGGGGTGGGTTGCGTGACCGAACCGGCGCGCTTTTTCGCCATTTCAGGGCTGGCGCGCTTTTTGCACAGCAATAGTGAATGCCATCAATGTGGGATGCACCATGTACCAACGTCTGCTCGAACACCTGACCACGGCGGTGCTGCTGCTCGACGGCACCCTGCGGGTGCGCTGGCTGAATCCGTCGGCTGAGGCGTTGCTTGCAGTCAGTCTGGGACGCGTGCAAGGAACTCGCCTCGAATGCTTGGAGGGCGTCGGTGGTGAAGTATCCGAGGTGTTGACCAAGGCCCGCGTCGAATTCCACCCGTTCACCCAGCGTGAAGCCCTGTTGCGGTTGGCCAGTGGCGACAGCATCACGGTCGACTTCACCGTGACACCGTTGTCGGATGATGAGCTACTGTTGGAAATCGAACCCCGTGATCGCTTACTGCGCATCTCGCGCGAAGAAGCTCTCATCGCACGCCAGGAAACCATCAAGGTGCTGTCCCGCGGCTTGGCGCACGAGGTCAAGAACCCGCTGGGCGGCATTCGCGGTGCGGCACAGTTGCTCGAGCGCGACCTGCCCGATCCGCAACTGGCCGAGTTCACACGCATCATCGTCGAGGAAGCCGACCGGCTGCGCGACCTGGTCGACCGTATGCTCGGCCCCAACCGGCCGGAGCGCCATGCGCCGCTGAATATCCACAAGGTGCTCGAAAGGGTTCGCACCTTGCTGACCGCCGAACATCCGCATATCGAGGTGGTTCGCGACTACGATCCCAGCCTGCCGGAGCCAGTGGGCGACGAAGCGCAGTTGATCCAGGCCGTGCTCAACGTGGCGCGTAACGCTCTGGAAGCCATGGAGGAGAGTGGGACGACCGAGCCACTGCTGACCCTGCGTACTCGCGCCAAGCGCCAGTTCACCTTGGGCACCGAGCGTCATCGTCTGGTTTGTGAAGTGGCGATCATCGACAACGGCCCCGGCATTCCCGAAGGACTGCGTGAAACCTTGTTCTATCCGATGGTGTCCGGTCGCGCCGAAGGCAGCGGCTTGGGATTGTCCATCGCCCAGTCGATCCTGCATCAACATCAAGGACTGATCGAGTGCGATTCCGCTCCCGGGTGGACCGAGTTCCGTTTATTGATGCCGTTGGAGACCGCTTCATGACGTCAGGCGTATCTCTCTCAGTGGCGAATTCTTCCATCTCAGCCGCCGCAGGCACTATACGCAGGAGGCCCTTATGACCGATGCCGCGCGTATCGTCATTGTCGACGATGACCGAGCCATTCGTTGGGTGCTGGAGCGCGCCCTAGCCCAACCCGATCTCGAGGTCGAGAGCTTCGAGCGCGCCGACGCGGCTCTCGAGAGCCTGCTGCAATCGCCCCCGGAGGTGCTGCTTACCGATATCCGCATGCCTGGCCTGGATGGCCTCGACCTGATGGCCAAGGTGCGGGAGTCCCATCCAGACCTGCCGGTGATCGTGATGACCGCGCACTCCGATCTCGATAGCGCCGTGGCGTCCTACCAGGGCGGTGCCTTCGAGTACCTGCCCAAGCCGTTCGATGTCGACGAGGCGTTGGCCCTGGTGCGGCGCGCCGTGGCCCATGCCCGTGAGCGTCAGAGTCCAGCCAGCGCCCCCGAGGGGCTGTCCGCCGAGATCATCGGTGAGGCGCCGGCCATGCAGGAGGTGTTCCGCGCCATCGGCCGGCTCTCGCAGTCGCACATCACGGTGTTGATCAATGGCGAGTCGGGGACCGGCAAGGAGCGCGTGGCGCAGGCGTTGCATCAACACAGCCCACGGGCCGGCAAGCCGTTCATCGCGCTGAACATGGCGGCGATTCCCAAGGATCTGATGGAATCGGAGCTGTTCGGCCATGAAAAAGGCGCCTTCACCGGCGCTACCGCCCAGCGTCGCGGTCGCTTCGAGCAGGCCGACGGCGGCACCCTGTTTCTCGACGAGATCGGCGACATGCCGCCGGATACCCAGACGCGCCTGTTGCGTGTGCTGGCCGATGGCGAGTTCTATCGGGTTGGTGGGCATGTGTCGGTGAAGGCCGACGTGCGGATCATCGCCGCCACACACCAGAACCTCGAAAAGCTGGTCGAGGACGGGCGCTTCCGCGAGGACCTCTTCCATCGCCTCAATGTGATTCGCATCCATCTGCCGAAGCTTGCCGAACGTCGCGAGGATATTCCGCGCCTGGCCCAGCACTTCCTGGCCGAAGCGGCCAAGGAGCTTTCCACCGAGGCCAAGGTATTGACCAAGGAGGCCGAGGAGCACCTGACGCGACTTCCGTGGCCGGGCAATGTGCGCCAGCTTGAGAACACTTGCCGCTGGCTGACGGTGATGGCCTCGGGTCGCGAGATCCTGGTCGACGATCTGCCGCCGGAGCTGCGCAATGTCGGAGACAGCGAAGCCGCCGCCGGCGACTGGCGGGCAGCTTTCCGCGACTGGGCCGATCGTGCCCTGTCTGCTGGCCATACGCATCTGCTGGAGGAGGCGGTACCCGACTTCGAGCGCATCCTGATCGAAACGGCGCTCAAGCACACCGGTGGGCGCAAGGGGGAGGCCGCCGAACTGTTGGGCTGGGGACGCAACACGCTGACCCGTAAGGTCAAGGTCCTGTTGCCGGCGCTAGCCGAGGATTGAGCTTTATGGCACCGGGGTGGTAGAGCCTCGGCCCCGGCAGTACGTACCATACTAGTACGAAAGGTGCATGGTCGCCGGTAGCGGGTGGTCCTTATATTCGAGGGATATTCGACACTCACTACGTAGTAGGCGCGATTATGCACGACGCCACTCCGAACCCAAGGCGGGTTCATATCACCGAAGTTGGCCCGCGTGATGGGCTGCAGAATGAGACAGTCCTGCTATCCACGTTGGAAAAGGCTGAGCTGGTGAGAGCCTTGGTGGCCGCCGGGGTCAGGGAATTCGAGTTGACTTCCTTCGTCAGTCCGCGAGCGGTACCGGCTCTCGCCGATGCGGCGGAGCTAGTGGCCGAGCTCAAGGATATCGAGGGCGTTCACTTCTCGGCGCTGGTGCCCAATCTTCGCGGTGCCGAGCGAGCGCTGGAAGTGGGAGTCGACTCCGTGGTGCTGTTCGTCTCGGCCTCGGAGAGCCACAACGCCAAGAACGTCAATTGCAGCGTGAACGAATCGCTACAGAGCTTCGAGCGGGTAGCCGGGTTGCTTGAAGGCAGTGGCATCGAGTTGCGTGGGGCAATCGCCACCAGTTTTGGCTGTCCTTTCGAAGGTGATATCGATGTTGCTTCCGTGGGTCGCATCGCCCGACATTTTGTCGAACTCGGTGCGGCTCATGTGTCGCTGGGCGACACGACCGGCATGGCGACTCCTCCTCTGGTGACCGAGCGTATCCTCCACCTGCGTGAGGTTTCACCGTCGCTGTCGCCCACGCTGCATTTCCACAATACTCGCGGTATCGGCCTGGCCAACGTCATGCAGGGCCTGGCGCTCGGCGTCGACCGTTACGAGAGTTCGATTGGCGGCCTGGGAGGCTGTCCTTTCGCTCCGGGCGCTTCAGGCAATATCGCCAGCGAGGATCTCGTCTACCTGCTCGAGGAAATGGGGATCGAGACCGGCATCGATCTCGAGGGTATGATCGATGCCGCTCGCATTGCCACTCGCCTGATGGGGCATCCATTGCCTGCGCAGGTTTCCAAGGCCGGGCCGCGTCTGTCGCTCAGCGACTGTTCGGCCGTGGCCACGGCAAAAGGATGAGCATGTCAGCTTCACAATCCCACATGGCGGGCTCCCTCGACGGCATTCGCGTCATCGATTTGACGCGGGTGATCTCCGGGCCCTTCTGTACCCAGATACTCGGCGACCATGGCGCCGAGGTGATCAAGATCGAACCGCCGGGGCGCGGCGATGTGCTGCGTGTGCAGGGCAACATCGTCAACGGTTTCAGTTGGTATTTCGCCCAGTTCAATCGCAACAAGCGCTCCCTGACCCTCGATCTGCGCAGCGACGAGGGCAAGGCGATTCTCTGTCGGCTGCTGGAAGAGGCCGATGTGCTGGTCGAGAATTTCCGTCCCGGCGTCATGGCCAAGATGGGGCTCGACGACGAGACATTGCGCAAGCGTTACCCACGCCTGGTCGTCGGACGCATCAACGGCTTCGGTTCCAGCGGTCCTTACCGCGACCGTCCCGCCTATGACTTCATCGCCCAGGCCATGAGCGGCTTCATGGGCGTCAACGGGCCCAGTGACGGTGAACCCATGCGCGCGGCTCCGCCAATCAGCGACATGGTCGCTAGCCAGAACCTGGCCTTCGGCGTCTGCGCGGCCTTGGTGCGTCGCGAGCGAAGCGGCCAGGGCGATATTGTCGAGACCGCGCTGACCAATGGCTTGATCAGCATGATGGGCTATCTGGCGGCGGAGTTCTTCGCCACCGGCCAAGTTCCGGCGCGCACCGGCAATGACCATCCCATGCTCTACCCCTATGGCCTGTTCAAGGCCAACGATGGTGAGGTGGCCATCGCACCCAGCAACGACATCATGGTCGAGCGTTTACTGGAAGCGCTGGACATGTTGCACCTGCTAGAGGATGAGCGCTTCAGTGACAATGCCCGCCGCATGGCTAACCGTGAAGCGCTACGCGAGATCCTGACGGGGGTGACCGAGCGGCGCAGCGTCGACGAATGGATCGAGCACCTCAACCGGGCCGGTGTACCCTGCGGGCGGGTCTATAGCCTGCGCGAGACTTTCGAGGATCCCCAGGTGCAGGCCCAGCACATGAAAATCGAGCTGGATCAGGGCGAGTTCGGCCGGGTTCCCACCACCGGCTTTCCGGTGAAGATGAGCGAGGCTCCGGCGGCGGTGCATCATTCGGTGCCGAGACTTGGCGAGCATAGCCGGGAGGTCCTGCTCGAACTGGGCTTCGATGAAGCGGAAGTCGACGCCTTGCATGAGCAAGGCGTGATTTGAACTACCCTGCAAGGTGTCGCCGGGATCCAGACGGGGCTCGGCCATAACAACAAGCGACATAAAAACAAGCGGAGGAACGACAAGATGCCAATTTTCAAGCATGCCCGCCACACTCTTGCTGCTTCGACCTTGCTGAGTCTTGGTTTGGCTTTCAGCGCGCCAAGCCAGGCGCTGCCCATTAGTGAATGCATTGCCCCGGCCGATCCCGGGGGCGGCTGGGATTTCACCTGCCGTTCGGTAGGCAAATTGCTGCTAGATCTGGAACTGGTGGACAGCCCGGTTCAGGTCACCAACATGCCGGGTGGTGTCGGAGCCGTGGCGTTTTCCAACGTGGCCAGCAAGCGTCCCGCCGACAGCGATGTGGTCGTCGCCACCAGTACGGTGGGCATGACCCAGATCGCTCAGGGCAAGTATCCAGGCGGCGCCGACACCATGCGCTGGTTGGCCATGCTGGGAACGGACGTGGGTGTCATCCTGGTCGACGATGAGAGTCCCTATGAAAGCCTGGACCAGTTGCTCGAAACCATGGTCGAGGAACCGGGCTCGCTGGCCATGGCAGGCTCCAGTGGGGCTGGGGGATGGGATCACATTCGTGCCCTGATGCTGGCCAAGGCTGCCGGCATGCCGGCCGACCAGATCGGCAGCGTGCGCTGGGTACAGTTCGACGGTGGTGGCCCGGCCGTGACCCAGATGATGGGTGGCCATGTGGATGTCGTCTCCACCGATCTGGGCGAGATCGCCGGCTTCATCGAGTCGGGTGACGTGCGGGTCCTGGCGGTGCTGTCCGACGACCCGCTGCCCGAGCCCTTCGCCGATCTCCCGACCGCCGTCTCCCAAGGCTACGATGTAACCGGTTACAACTGGCGCGGTTTCTACACCGGTGGCGAGGTGTCGGACGAGGACTACGCTGCCATGGTCGATACCCTGCAGACACTCTATGAGAGCGACGAGTGGAAGGACGTCGCCCAGCAGAACGGCCTCGTACCGCTATGGCGTGGCGGTGAAGAGTTCAACGACTTCGTGCGCCAGTCGATCGATGAGGTCGAAGCGGTCTCTCGGGAGATCGGGGTCATCCAGTGAGCGATCCCGGTATGAATGAGTCCGGCATGGAGTCGTTACGCACTTCCGGTGTCGTCGGCGACCGCATCGCCGGCACCGTGCTGGCGGTGCTGGCGGCAGGCGCCTGGTGGCATTCACACAGCTTCGCCACCGGCTTCATGCAGCCGGTGGGGCCGGGCGCCTTTCCCCGCCTGGTCAGCGTGCCGCTGGGCCTGCTGGCGCTCTATCTGATCCTGCGTCCCGGCTTCAACCAGCGCTGGCCGCACCGTGCCGCCCTGTTGCGTCAGGTTGGGGCGCTGATGCTGCTGGGAGGTTATTCCGCCTTTCTCGAGCCCTGGGGCTTTCTGCCAGCGTCCCTGGTCACCGTCATCGTGTTGATCCGGCTGTTCGGAGCGCCCTGGAAGCAGTCGCTGGTCAGCGGCGCCATCCTGACAGTGGGGCTCTACGCCCTGTTCGAATTCGCCCTGGGCATGCCGCTTCCCAATATGCCCGGCCTGAGTTGGTAACCCCTTCGCTATGGATATTCTCACTTTCCTCGCCCAGGGGTTCGCCGTAGCGCTCGAGCCTCAGCATCTGTTTCTGGCGCTCATCGGCTGTGCCTTGGGTACGCTGATCGGTGCCCTGCCCGGGCTGGGGCCGGTCAACGGCGTTGCGCTGATGATTCCCTTGACCTTCAACTTCGGGTTGACGCCCACTGCCGCCTTGATCCTGCTGGTCAGCATCTATTACGGCTGTATGTACGGGGGGCGCATCAGTTCCATCCTGCTCAATATCCCGGGCGACGAACCGGCCATGATGACCACGCTCGACGGTTATCCCATGGCGCTCAAGGGGCGAGGGGGCGAGGCGCTGGGGCTCTCCGGAGTGGCGTCCTTCATCGGTGCCACCGTCGCCACCATCGGCTTGACGCTGTTCGCGCCCTTGCTGGTGGGCTTCGCGATTCGCTTCGGTCCGGCCGAGTACTTCGCCCTGTTCGTGCTGGCCTTCGCCACCATCGGCGGCGTGACCAGTGGCAGCTTGACCAAGAGCTTCATCGCCGCCTGCCTGGGGCTGCTGCTGGGCACTGTGGGGATCGACGCGGTCAGCAGCGTACCGCGCTACACCTTTGGTTGGTTCGAACTCTATGACGGCATAGATTTCATCGTCGCCTTGGTTGGCCTGTTCGCGATCTCCGAATGCCTGGTTTTCCTCGAGAATACCCAGCATGGCAGCAAGCCCACCATGAAGCTCGGCTCGGCTATTCCGGGCATGCGTAGCGCCTGGCAATGCAGCCCCACCATCGCCCGCAGTTCGTTGATTGGTTTCATTTCCGGGGTTCTGCCGGGGGCCGGCGCCGCGCTGGGCAGTTTTCTTTCCTATACCCTGGAGAAGCGCTGGCTGGGGAAGCGGGGTGACTTCGGCCGCGGCGACCCGCGCGGCGTAGCGGCCCCGGAAGCGGGCAACAATGCCGCCGCCGGCGGTGCCCTTATCCCCATGCTGTCATTGGGGATTCCCGGCAGCGGTACCACGGCGATCCTGCTGGCACTGCTGCTGTCGATGAACATCACTCCGGGGCCGCTGCTGTTCGCCCAGCAGCCGGAGATGGTCTGGGGACTGGTGGCGGCGTTGTTCATCGGCAACGTCATGCTGCTGGTGCTCAACATCCCGCTGGTAGGGTTCTTCGCCAAGGTGCTTCAGGCGCCCGGCTGGTTCCTGATGCCGATGGTGGTGATGGTGGCCTTCGTCGGTGTCTACTCGCTCAGCAACAGCGCCTTCGACCTGTACCTGATGCTGGCCTTTGGCGTGCTCGGCTACGTGTTGCGCAAACTCGAGATTCCCACAGTGCCGGTGGTGCTCGGGCTGCTGCTAGGCGGCCAGATGGAATACAACATGAGGCGAGCGATGTCGATCTCCGGCGGCGACTGGAGCATCCTATGGAATAGCGGCATCTCCATCGGCATCTATGCGTTCGCCATCACGCTGATCGTCGCTGGGTTAGTATTTAGCTGGATGGTCAAGCAGCGGGCGTAGCTGGGCTGCAGGTGTGGGCCAAGGACGAACATGCTTGATGGTGTACACAGCCAATGCCGGAGTGATGGCTGGCCGGGTAGCTCGGAGGGTGCCAGAATGGGGTTTCTCGAGGAGAATCGCCCATGACGCAGATGCACTGGGAGCGGTTGCTCTCGCCCGACCGCCTCAATGACAAGCCGCGCGAGGCGCGCGGCGAGATCGGTCGCAGTCCCTTCCACAAGGATCACGACCGGATCGTCTTCGCCGGTTCGTTCCGCCGTCTGGGACGCAAGACCCAGGTTCATCCGTTGACCGACAACGACCACATTCATACCCGCCTGACGCACTCACTGGAGGTCGGCTGCGTGGGACGTTCGCTGGGTATGATCGTCGGCGAGCGGCTTCGCGAGCGGCTGCCCGAGTGGATCACCCCGGCCGACCTGGGCGTGATCGTCCAGGCCGCCTGTCTGGGCCACGATATCGGCAACCCGCCTTTCGGCCATGCCGGTGAGTACGCCATCCGCGACTGGTTCAAGCGTGCAGAGAGTGACGGCAGCGGCCTGCTCGATGATCTCTCCGACGCCGAGCGCGCTGATTTGCTGACCTACGAGGGTAATGCCCAGGGGTTTCGCATCGTCACCCAGATCGAATACAACCAGTTCAAGGGCGGCATGCGCCTGACCGGGGCCACGTTGGGGACCATGCTCAAGTATCCCTGGACGGTGGAGCATGGTGGTGTGGCCGGCAAGTTCGGCTGCTATCAGTCGGAGAAGCATTTGCTGGCTGAGGTCACCAGTCGCCTGGGGTTGAAGCCTCGCGGCGAGTGGACCTGGTGTCGCCACCCCTTGGCCTGGCTGGTCGAGGCCGCCGACGATATCTGTTATGCGCTGTTGGATCTTGAGGATGGTCTGGAAATGGGCATCCTACGCTTCGACGAAGTCGCCGACGTGCTGATCCAGATCGCCGGCGAGTTGCCGCCGGAATATCACGACATGCAGCGCGACGGTGTCTCTCAGCGCCGGCGTATCGCTGCCCTGCGAGGCGCGGCCATGGAACGTGCGGTGAACGACGTGGGCGCGGTGTTCGTCGAGCACGAGCAGGAGTTGCTCAACGGCAACCTGCGGGACGATTTGCTTGAGCTTTGCCACCCGGACCTGGACTGGGGAGTGAAAGCGGCCAAGCAACTGGCTCGCGAGCGGATCTTCCAGAACGAACGCAAGGCCAAGCTGGAGATCGGCGCCTACACCACCTTGGGAATCTTGCTGGAAGCCTTCATCGGTGCGGCCCATGAATTGCACTACACGGGCCGTTCGACCTTCAAGCACCAGCGGGTGCTGGCGCTGATCGGCGAGAACACACCGCGGCCGTCGTGGTCGCTATACGACAGCTACCGGCGCATGCTCGACTTCATCGGTGGCATGACCGACCACTATGCGGTGGATCTGGCACAAGAGATGGGCGGGCGCCTGAAAGGCGACTGAGTGAAGTGATGAACGACTGGAAGTGGCGACTCCGTGTGGTGGTCCTGTCGGCGATGGTGGCGCTCCTGGTTGGCTGGGGGGTGTCCACTGCAGCCGCGCCGACGCTCGAGAGCGAGGGATTCGATCATTACACTCTGGCGCTGACCTGGCACCCCGGCTTTTGTAGTACGCAATCGCGTCCGCCTCGCGAATGCCGCGAGCCGTCGCTGCGTGAGGGCTCCGAGCAGGGCTTCGTTCTGCATGGGCTGTGGCCGTCACTACCGCAACGCTTTGCCGAGCGTGGTGTCGACCGACCGCGCTGGTGGCGCGAGGGGTGTTTTCTCGAGCAGCCGCGTGCCGATGGGAGCTTCTGTCGCGCGCATCCCCCGTTCGATTTTCCCGCCGAGCTTGCCAGCGCCCTGGACGACGCCATGCCCGGGCGCGCCAGTTGCCTGGATCGCTACCAGTATGCCAAGCACGCGGCTTGCCTGGCGCTGCCGGAAGAGCGGTATTTCGCAGTGTCATTGGCCCTGCTGGAAGCGGTCAACGAGAGTGCTTTCGGCGCCTTCGTGGCGCTCAACCAAGGGGGCGAGGTTGGCCGTAACGACCTGATCGCCGCCTTCGAGGCCGCCTTTGGCGAGGGAACCGGACGCGCCCTGCGCCTGGAGTGCCGCGGGCGTGGCAACCGGGTGCTGACCGAGGTGCGCATCGGTATCGACGCCCAACGGCTGGGCGACTTTCCGGCCGCCGAGAGCCTGGCGATGCAGGGGCGCGGGCGCTGTCATCCGCGAGTTACCATCCCCACTTTCTAATTCCCTATACCGAGGGGCCCTGAATATCCTTCAGCTCCGTCAGGGTGGCGCGTTTCATCAGCACCCGGATCACCCGGTCGTGCACTTCCACGTCGAAGCGCCCCAGGGACATGGCACCGAGCAGGTCGGCCAGCCCTTCGCCGCTGACCACCAGCAGGTCGCCTGGCGCTTGGCTGACGTCGATGTCCCAGCCGGGCAGGGTCAGGATGCCGCGCACCGGCACTTCTCCCCGGCATTCGCGCGCCAGCCAGTGGCGCAGCCATTGGACCGCCTGGCGAGTCTTGCGCATCGGGAGGCGTTCGCTCCAGCCAGGGAAGCGCAGGCGCTCCCGCTCCACCGCCACCTGACTCTGTTCCCGGCCATTGGCGTCGAAAGGGGGGGTACGCGCACGGGTTTCGATGACGAACACTCCGTGTGGCGTGACCGCGACATGGTCGATGGTATAGGTGTCGGCAGGGATATCGTGGAAGACGTAGTAGGGGTGGGCATCGGGGCGAATCAGGCGCTCGAGCTCCTGGCCCACGGCGAGTTCACAGGCCAGGCCGAGCTTCATGCGTCGGATACGCTGGAAATCACGGATCAACAGGAAGCAGAATAACAGTACCAGAGCGGTGCTCAGTAGACCGTACAGCGCCCATTCGAGCCAGTCCTGTTCGCTGGCGAACAGCATGCGCCCCATGCCGTAGACCAGCGGCACCATGGTGAGGATGGGACCCAGGGCGCCGTTGAGGAAGAGGCTGGCGAAGGCGCGGTCGAGTCGATCGCGCAGCACCTGGCCGGGTTCGCGCAGTTGATGCGCATCGAAGGGAGAACGCACACGCGCATCGTGCAGGTTGCGCAGGGCGAGCACGATGACCGCCATGGCCCCCAAGGGGAACAGGAAGATCAACGGTAATAGGTATTCCAGCCAGGCCATCGAGAGGAGTCCTTGCCCATATGATGTCGGTGACGCTCCATTCTAGCCAACCCAGGCCATCGAGAGCCATGAATCCTTGCCCGGGAGGATGACGGCATGCAGCCCGACAGTAAGCGCTTGCTGGCCGCCGACCAAGAGGCATTGGCGGCTTTCGTCGAACGTCATCCGCGATTGATGGTGCTGACCGGTGCTGGTGTCAGCACAGAGAGCGGCATACCCGACTACCGTGATGATCAGGGAGCGTGGAAGCGTTCCCCTCCCATGCGGCACCAGGAGTTCATGGCCAGCCCAGCCGCCCGGCAACGCTATTGGGCACGCGCACTGATCGGTTTCCGGGCGCTGAGCGAAGCGCGGCCGGGGGCTGCCCACCGGGCTCTGGCGCGATTGGAAACGATGGGGTATGTCAGCGCCGTGGTCACTCAGAACGTCGATGGCTTGCACCAACAGGCCGGTTCACGGCGGGTGATCGACCTGCATGGTCGGGCCGAGGTGGTGCGCTGCATGACCTGTCAGGGGCGGCGCATGCGCCATGACCTGCACGCCGAACTCGAGGCGCTCAATCCGGACTGGCTCGCGCGGAGCGCGGCGGCCGGACCGGACGGCGATGCCGACCTGGAAGCGGAGGATTTCTCGAGCTTCCGGGTCCCGGCCTGCCAGCGTTGCGGCGATGGCATTCTCAAACCGGACGTGGTGTTCTTCGGCGACAGTGTGCCGGCCGAGCGGATAACGGCGGCACTGGCTGCTCTGGAGGCTGCCGAGGCACTGCTGGTGGTGGGTTCATCGCTGATGGTCTATTCCGGCTACCGCTTCGCCCGCGAGGCCGCGCGCCAGGGTAAGCCGGTCGCCTGTCTCAACCTTGGCTATACACGCGCCGACGACCTCTATGCCCTGAAGGTAGAGGCTTCTGTCGGCCTGACGCTGAATGCCTTGGTCGAATCGCTTGGGCGGCGCAAGGCGGCCGATACCGCCGTCAGTGGTTCATCGTCTCCAGCGGAATCTCGATAACACCAGGGGGGACATCGCCGGTCAGCACTGGTACGGGCTCGGGGCTGACGTGTGTCGACCGGCCATCGGCCCGCACTTGGGCGCGCAGGACGTAAGCATGGTCATCGTCGATGGCATTGGCGTCGTAGCGCAGCGCAACATCGTAGGGACCAGCGTCAAGGCGGGTATAGATGCTCTCGGCGATCACCGTGGCTTGCGAAACGTCTTCCAATGTCACGCGTAACTCGGCGTCTGCGGGCAACTCGAGAGGGGTAGTCGGCACCACCCGGGCGTCGAGGGTCGCGAAGCGTGGGCCGCTGGCGCAGGCGCCGAGCAGGACCAGCATCGCCAATAGCGGCAGCGATCGTAGCATGTGAAGGGCGACCATCCTCCGTTCAGCCTCCTGCCAGCTTGACCTGGAAGCCACGACGTTCCAACTCGGCCTTGAGGACGTCGCGGTGGTCGCCCTGGATCTCGATGACCCCGTCCTTGACGGCACCGCCGGTGCCGCAGCGTTTCTTGAGCTCCTTGGCCAACGCCTTGAGCTCCGAACTGGCCAGGGGCACCCCTGCGATAGTGGTTACACCCTTGCCCTTGCGACCGCTGGTCTCGCGTCGAATGCGTACGGTGCCATCCAGAACTGCCAGACGTTCGCTTTCGGCCCGCTCGGTACATTGGCAGGCGTCGATGGGCTGACGGCAGTCGGGGCAGGTCTGACCATGCTCGGTGGAATAGACCAGACCGCGTAACTGATCTTGAAGAGAGGCCATGCCGCACTCCTGAGGAGAATGTGGCGTTATCTTAGCGCAGTTGGTAGCGGTGCTCATCGTCCGGGTTATCCACAACGTCTTTGTCTCCAGGTGTTGTGGATAACTCGGCTGGTTCATGACAGCAGCGCAGGTTCGCGTGCCAGGTTGGCGACGACCGTGGGGAGTTGGTACATGCTGCTGATGGCAATGGCGCCATCGGGGGTCATCTCGGCGTCGGGGAAGCGGTTGAGATGGATCACGGTCATACCGGCCGCCAGGGCCGCCTTGACGCCGACAATGGAGTCGTCGATGGCCACGCACTCATCGGGACGGAAGCCCATGATGCTGGCCGCATGCAGGTAAAGGCAGGGATCGGGTTTCCAGCAGTTGGCGGTATAGCCGCTGAACAGCTTGTCGCCAAAATAGTCGCTGAGCCCGGTAGCGGCGAGGCCGGCACGAATCTTGTTCTCGGGACCGTTGGAAACCACCGCGCGGGGATAGGATGCCAGAGCATCCAGGGCCTCGTGCACGCCCTCCAGGGGGCGGAGCTCGGTGGCCAGTCGGTCGGCCAGCTTGCGGCGCATGTCGGCTTCGGACTCCTTGAGTCGTTGCGGGTCGATGTCGCCGTGACGGCGTTGCAACTCGGTCACGATATTGACGAAGCGGGCGCCGCGGAATTCGCCCATGTAGTCGCTGGGCGAGAAAGGCAGGCCAATGTTGGTCAGGCTTGCCGCCATCTCGTCGGCAAGCAGGGGCTCGCTATCAACTAGGGTGCCGTCGCAGTCGAACAACAGACAATGTGGTTTCGTCATCGCCGGGCCTCTCGGGTCAACTCAAGGGCTCATGAACCCAGTGTTACAGTTATCGGCTCCCCGCGGCCATAATTGAGCCTGGATTTCCTTCTTTTTTGAACACTGTTCTTTAACCTTTCCTTGCAGTGTAATCGATCTTTCTTCGTTCTACCAAGGTCGTATCGCGTGAGGGCGATTCAGGCTTGTGTCTGCCAATTTGTTTGCCATACTACCATACTAGTCATATCAGGGTGCCGTCGCCAGCCGGCCGACATCCAAGTTTCGGGATGAATGCGTCATGAACACCACCTTGCAGTCCTTGTGGCGGGATACCCCAGACAATGGCTCCGTACGCCAACGCCTCTACCGGGTGTTGCGGCAGTCGATCATTCGCATGGTACTGGCGCCGGGACAGGCGTTGTCCGAAAAGGAGCTGGCCGACACCTTCGCGGTGAGCCGCCAGCCGGTACGCGAGGCCTTCATCCGGCTCTCGGAGGCGGGCCTGGTCGAGGTGCGCCCGCAGCGCGGCACCTATGTGGTGAGAATCTCGCAGCAAGCGGTGCTCGAGGCCCGCTTCGTGCGTGAGGCGATCGAGGTCGCCGTGGCCAGGGCTGCCGCAGAGGCAGGGCTCGAGCCGCGTGTGCTGGCCGAGCTCAATGAACTGATCGAACGCCAGCGGCGTTGTGAGACGACGGGAGATTACGACCGTTTCTTCGAGCTCGACGAAAACTTCCATCGTGCCTTGTCGCTAGGCGTGGGACACGGTGTGGCTTGGCGGGTTACCGAGGAGGTCAAGGCGCAGTTGGATCGGGTGCGTTACCTGAGTATTCCGGAGTCGACCCCGATCCCCAAGCTCACCGATCAGCACCAGATGATCGTCGATGCCATCGCCAGCCGCGATGCCGACGCGGCGGCACAGGCGATGGGGGTTCATCAACGCGAGATCCTGCAGTCGCTGCCGGATCTGGTACGTCGCTTTCCCGAGATGTTCGATGCCGGCGCCCAACAGGCGGAGACCCTGGTCAAGGAGGTCAGCGCATGAAGATCCAGGATGCTTATCTCATCGTCACTTCGCCGGGACGTAATTTCGTCACCCTTAAGATCGTTACCGAATCAGGTATCCACGGCATTGGCGACGCCACCCTGAACGGCCGCGAGATGGCCGTGGTCGCCTACCTCGAGGAGCACGTGATTCCGGCTCTGATCGGGCGCGACGCCAGCCGCATCGAGGATATCTGGCACTACCTCTATCGCGGCGCCTACTGGCGGCGCGGGCCGGTAACCATGTCCGCCATCTCGGCCGTCGACGTGGCGCTGTGGGACATCAAGGCCAAGGCGGCCGGCATGCCGCTCTACCAGTTGTTGGGTGGCAAGAGCCGCGAGCGGGTGATGACCTATGCCCACTGCACCGGCAAGGACATCGATGCCTGCCTCGAGGAAGTCGACAAGCACGTCAAGCTCGGCTATCGGGCGGTTCGCGTGCAGGCCGGGGTGCCCGGCATTCCCACCATCTATGGCGTGGCCAAGCGTGAGGGCGAACGCTACGAGCCGGCGGACTCGGCGATTCCCGCCGAGCATGTGTGGAGTACCGAGAAGTACCTCAACCATGTGCCCAAGTTGTTCGCCGCGGTACGCGAGCGCTTCGGCGACGACCTCCACGTGCTGCATGATGTGCACCACCGCTTGACGCCCATTGAGGCCGCGCGGCTGGGCAAGGAGGTCGAGCCCTATCACCTGTTCTGGCTCGAGGACTGCGTGCCGGCCGAGAACCAGGAGAGTTTCCGGCTGATTCGCCAGCACACCACCACGCCGCTGGCGGTGGGCGAGGTGTTCAACTCGATCCACGACTACCGCGAGCTGCTCGAGAACCAGTGGATCGACTACATCCGCACGCCGCTTTCCCACGGCGGCGGCATCACCCATGTGCGTCGGATCGCCGACCTGGCGGCGCTCTATCACGTGCGCACCGGCTTCCATGGCCCGACCGACCTGTCCCCGGTGTGCCTGGGTGCGGCGATCCACTTCGATACCTGGGTGCCCAACTTTGGCATTCAGGAACACATGCCGCACGAGGAGATCACCGAGCAGGTCTTTCACCATGACTACCGCTTCGAGGATGGCCACTTCCTGGTCGGCGAGACGCCGGGGCACGGCGTCGATATTGACGAGGAACTGGCAAAAAAATACCCCTACAAACGCGCCAGCCTCCCGGTCAACCGACTGGAAGACGGCACGCTCTGGCATTGGTAACGAGGTGAACCGACGATGAAAGCCTTTCAGGTAAGTGCACCGCTGAACTACCGCATCACCGAGATCGATGTGCCCGAGGCCGCGCCCGGCGAGGTGTTGGTGCGGGTGGCCTTCGCCGGCATCTGCGGTTCGGACATGCACATCATCCACGGCGACAACGCCTTCGTGCGTTTCCCGCGCATCACCGGCCATGAGTTCGCCGGGCTGGTCGAGGCCGTGGGCGAGGGCGTCGAGGATGTCGCCGTGGGCGACAAAGTGTGCATCGACCCGGTGGTTAGCTGTGGCCACTGCTACCCCTGCCGCATCGGTCGGCCCAACGTCTGTTCGGCGCTGGAGGTGATCGGGGTGCATCGCAACGGGGGCTTCGAGGAGCGCGTCAACGTGCCGGCGGCCAATGTCCATCACCTGCCTGAGGGACTGGGGTTGGACGCCGCGGCGTTGGTCGAGCCCTACTCGATCGCCGCCAACGTGCTGGGTCGCATGCAGCCGCTGCCGGGGGATCGATTGCTGGTCTTCGGCGCCGGGGTGATCGGCCTGACCATCCTGCAGATGGCGCGGGCACTGGGCATCGAGGACATCACCGTCACCGACGTGATCGATGCCCGCCTGACCACCGCCCGCGAGCTAGGCGCGACCCGCACCCTGCATGGCCAGCAGGATGACGTCGAGACCGCGGTAAGCGAACTCACCGGCGGTGAAGGCATGCCGCTGATCGCCGATGCCGCCTGTGTACCGGCGCTGTTGCCGCAGATGCTGCGCCTGGCATCGCCGGCCGGGCGCATCGGCCTGCTCGGCTTCAACCCCACGCCCAGCGACCTGGTGCAGCTGGAGGTGATCAAGAAGGAGCTGACCCTGGTCGGCTCGCGACTCAACAACCGCAAGTTTCCGGAGGTGCTCGAGCTGATGGCTTCAGGGCGTCTGGATCCGTTGGCGCTGGTCAGCCACCGGCTGGCGTTCGATGAGATGCCCGACGCCATCGACATGCTCGACCACCATCCCGAAAGGGCGCGTAAGGTGCTGATCCAGATCGGTGCCTGAGGCGTCATCTCGATACGCGCAATCGCTGACAATCCACAACAAGCAAGTGCCAGGAGAGTACGCCATGATCAAACAGCTCATCACCAGCACCGTCCTCGGGGCGGCCATCCTGGGTAGCCAGGCCACCCTGGCCGCCGACTACACCCTGCAATTCGGCCATCTCGCCAATGAGCAGAACATCTGGCATCTGGCCGCGGTGAAGTTCAAGGAGGAAGTCGAGGCCAACTCCGACGGGCGCATCGAGGTGCAGATCTACCCCAGCGAGCAGCTCGGCGCCGAGATGGATGTGATCAACAGCATCCAGCTGGGGACCGCCGACATGACCATTACCGGCGAGAGCCTGCAGAACTGGGCGCCCAAGGCGGCGATGATGGCGGTGCCCTATGCCTTCCGTGACTCCGAGCATCTGCATGCGGCGGTCAGCGGTGAGATCGGCGACGAGATCGAGGCCCAGATCACCGAGCGGGCCAACCTGGTGCCGCTGGCCTGGTTCGAGCGCGGTCCCCGTCACCTGACCTCCAACCGTCCGGTCCGCGATCCCGACGATCTCGATGGCCTTCGCCTTCGGGTGCCCAACGTGCCGCTGTTCGTCGACACCTGGGAGGCGCTTGGCGCGCGCCCCACGCCGATGGCCTTCAGCGAGGTGTTCACCGCCCTGCAGCAGAACACCATCCAGGCTCAGGAGAACCCCTTGAGCCTGATCGAGAGTGCCAGCTTCTACGAGGTCCAGGACTACGTGAACTTCACCGGCCACGTACGCAGTTGGATCTATGTGGTGATCGGCAAGGATCAGCTCGAAAGCATGCCCGAGGATCTGCAGCAGGTGATCTTCGATGCCGCCGAGACCATGCAGGCCTACGAGGCCGAACTGTTTGCGGAGGACGAACAGCGCCTCGGGCAAGCCCTGCAGGAACGCGGCATGGAATTCGTCGAGGTCGATACCGAGGCCTTCGCCGAGAAGGCGCGCCCGGCCGTGCTGGAGGCACTCAACGAGGAGCAGCGCGCGCTGTTCGAAGCCATCCAGGACCTGTGAGCCCTGCGCCGGGCGGAAGCATCCCGCCCGGCCGTCTTGCGTGAGGAGTGCCCATGAGTGCTCTCGATCGAGAATCGGATATCGAGCGTCAGGTTGCCGAGAACCTCGATGCCCTGTCGTCTGTCCCCAGGCTCGGCGGGTGGATCGGTCGCGCGATCGGCTGGCTCGACACGCTGTTCACCTGGCTCGCCAACCTGGCGCTGCTGGGAATCGCCGCGGCCGTGCTGCTGCAGATATCGGGACGTCTGTTCCTGCCGTTCTCCCCGGCCTGGACCGAGGAGCTGTCGCGCTACCTGTTCATCTACATGGTGGCGCTGTCGGCAGGGGTGGTGATTCGCCAGCATCGTCACGTCAATGTCGAACTTTTTCACCACTGGCTGGGACCGCGGGCGCGGGCAGGCTATCAGGCGCTGGTGTGCCTGCTGGTCGGGGCCTTCGCCTTCATCGTCCTGCCCTATGCCTGGCAGTACGCCGAGAACGGGGTCTGGCAGACCTCGCCCACCCTGAAGGTGTCCATGCTGTATATCTTCTTCTCCACCGTGGTGCTGTTCGCGCTGGTGCTGCTGTATAGCGCGATCGGTTTCATCGAGGGGCTCCTCGCCCTCTGGCGCCCCGCATCCCGGTCCGGTCCGGAGGCGCGCCAATGGAAGTGACCCTACTGTTCAGCGTGTTCCTGGTGCTGCTGCTCGTCGGGGTGCCGATCGCCTTTTCCCTGGGCATCGCCTCGCTGGTCTATCTGCTGGTGGAGGGCATCTCGCTGACCATCGTGCCGCAGCGCATGTACGCGGGCATCGACACCTTCGTGCTGTTGTGCATTCCCGGCTTCGTGCTGGCCGGCAACCTGATGAATGTCGGCAACATCACCGAGCATATCGTGCGCTTCTGCAATGCCCTGATGGGCCATATCCGCGGCGGCCTGGGGCTGGCCAACGTGGGGGGCTCGATGATCTTCGGGGGGATCTCGGGCACTGCCGTGGCCGATGCTGCCAGCATCGGCTCGGTGATGATCCCCGGCATGGCCAAATCGGGCTACGACAAGCCCTTCGCGGCAGCGGTGACCGCCGCGTCCTCGACCATCGGCCCGATCATTCCGCCCAGTGTGCCGATGATCATCGCCGGGTCGCTGACCGGCGTCTCGGTGGGGCGGATGTTCCTGGCAGGCGCCGTTCCCGGGCTGCTGCTGGGGGTGGCGATGATGATCACCGTCTACGTGCTGGCCGTGCGCCGCGGCTATCCCAAGGAATCCCGCGTGCCGTTCCTGCAACTGCTGCGCGAGGGGCGGACCGCCTTCTGGGCGCTGCTGATGACGGCGATCATTCTCTACGGCATCATCGGCGGCTTCTTCACCCCCACCGAGGCGTCGATCGTCGCCAGCCTCTATGCCCTGGTGGTCGGCATGTACATCTACAAGGGGCTCTCGTGGCGCAAGCTGCCGGCGATCCTCACCGACACCGTGCTGACGTCCTCGGCGCTGCTGCTGCTGGTCGGGCTGGCCAACCTGTTCGGCTGGATCCTGACCAGTCAGCAGATCCCACAAATGGTCGCCGGAGCGATCCTGACCATCAGCGAGAACCCGATCGTGGTGATCCTGATCCTCAACCTGATCCTGTTATTCGTTGGCACCTTCATGGAGACCATCGCCGCCTTGATCATCCTGTTCCCGGCGCTGCTGGGGGTGGCCACCGGCGTGGGCATGGACCCGGTACACTTCGCGGTGATGGCGGTGCTCAACCTGATGATCGGCCTGACCACGCCGCCGGTGGGCGTATGCCTATTCGTGGTCTCGGGGATCGGCAACCTGCCGATGCTCAGGGTAGCTTACGCGATCTTGCCGTTCCTGATCTGCAATATCGCCGTGCTGCTGCTGGTGGCCTATGTGCCGGCCATCTCGCTGTGGCTGCCGAATCTGATAATGGGTCAATGAATCAATGTCTGCGCGATCCCTCGCAATCCGGACTCAGGGAGACAACCATGAGTGATATCCAGCGTTTGCCGACGGCCGGGGCGAGCGGCCGCATCGGCATCGTCCACCTGGGGCTGGGCGCCTTCCACCGCGCCCATCAGGCGGTCTATCTGGAACGCTATCGGCAGCGTAGTGGCGATCCTGGATGGGGCGTGTGCAGCGCCAACCTGCGCTCCAACGTGGCGTTGGTCGATGGGCTGCGCGAGGCGGGGCATCGCTACCATGTCGCAGAGTACGCCGACAGCCGGCATGTCATCCTGCGTGAGATCGGCGTGATCGAGGAGACGCTGTTCGCCGGCCGCGATACCGACGGCCAGTGGGGGCGTGACCTGGAACCGTTGCTGGCGCGAATGAGCGACGAGTCGGTGCGCATCGTGATGTTGACGGTGACCGAGAAGGGCTATTTCCTGAGCCCCGCCGAGGGCCAACTACTGCGCAGTGATCCAGCCATCGCCGCCGATATCGACGATCCTTCGGCACCCCGCACGGCGCCGGGCCTGCTGGTCGAGGCGCTGGCACGCCGCCGTGAAGCGGGACTGGCGCCGTTCACGGTGCTCTCGTGTGACAACATGCCCGACAACGGCAGGCGCACCCGGGTTGCGGTGGTCCAGCTGGCGGCGATACGCGACGTGGGGCTTGCCGAGTGGATCGAGCGCGAGGTGGCCTTCCCCTGCAGCATGGTCGACCGTATCGTGCCGGCGATGACCGACGCCGATTTCTCGCGCCTGGCCGAGCTGGGGATCGAAGACCCCAATGCCGTAGTCGGCGAGACTTTCTCGCAGTGGGTGGTCGAGGACGACTTCCCACTCGGACGCCCGGCCTGGGAAGCCGACGGCGTGGAGATGGTCGCCGACGTGGCGCCCTTCGAGACCATGAAGCTGCGTATGCTCAACGGCAGCCATTCACTGCTCGCCTATCTGGGCGCCCTGGAGGGTATCGAGACGGTCTTCGAGGCGGTGAGCCGCAGCGATCTGAAGGCACTGCTGCGTCGCTACATGCTGGCCGAAGCGGCGCCAACCCTCAATATGCCCGAAGGCACCGACCTGGCCGCCTACGCCGAGTCGCTGCTCGAACGCTTCGCCAACGACAGCCTGCGCCACCGCCTGCAGCAGATCGCCATGGACGGCTCTCAGAAGTTGCCTCAACGTTGGCTGCTTGGCGCGTTGGCACGTCTCGAGGCTGGCGCCGAAGTGCCTTGCACGGTGCTGGGCGTGGCGGCCTGGATCCGCTATACCGCAGGCCGCGATCTGCATGGCACTGCCTATCCCGTGGACGATCCGCTGGCAGCCACCTTTGCCTTACTGCATGAGAAACATGGCGATTGTGCCGCGCACCTGGTCGAAGCCTTCCTCGCGGTGGATGCCGTTTTTCCATCGGCGCTGGCCCGCTGGCCCGGCTTTGCCGAGACAGTGACCGTGGCCTATCGCACTCTGACGGAAGAGGGCCTGTCGAAGGCTTTGGGAAACACTAAGTGAATCCCTGCGCTGCTGCATGCTCGTCGGTTTATTCGGTGTTTCCTCTGCAACGCATAGAACACCTGTTGGTTTAGGAGGGTTTTCATGGAACACACTTGGCGCTGGTTCGGCCCCCCGGATCCCATCCACCTGGATGAGATTCGCCAGACCGGGGCCACCGGGATCGTGACAGCGCTCCACGAGATCCCCAATGGCGAGGTATGGCCGGTCGAGGCCATCGCCGAACGCAAGCGAATGATCGAGGCCGCTGGTCTGCGCTGGTCGGTGGTCGAGAGCGTGCCGGTGCACGAGGACATCAAGAAGCAGAGTGGCGACTGCTCGACCTACATTGCCAATTACCAGCAGACGCTACGCAATCTGTCGGCCTGCGGCATCGATACCGTGTGCTACAACTTCATGCCGGTGCTCGACTGGACGCGTACCGATCTGACCTGGCGGCTGCCCGACGGCGGCTTGGCGCTGCGTTTCGATCAGAACGCCTTTGCTGCCTTCGATCTCTACCTGCTCGCGCGCCCTGGTGCCGAGCAGGAATATGGTGATGCCGAGAAGGCCGAGGCGCGGCGCTATCTGAACAGCCTGGACGAAGTGGCGCGCCAGCGGTTGGTCAACAACATCATCGCGGGTCTGCCCGGCGCTGAGGAGCACTACACCCTGGCACAGTTTCGCGAGGTGCTGAGGGAGTATGCCGACATCGATGCCGAGCGACTGCGCGAGAACCTGGGAAATTTTCTCAAGGCGGTCGTGCCGGTGGCCGAAGAGGTCGGCATTCGCCTGGCGATCCACCCCGACGATCCGCCCCGGCCGATGCTGGGTTTGCCGCGCGTGGTATCCAGCGCCGAGGATGCCCAGTGGATCCTCGATGTCGCGCCAAGTCCTGCCAATGGCCTGACCCTGTGCACCGGCTCCTACGGAGTCAGCGAGTCCAACGATCTGGTTGCGATGGCACGGCGCTTCGGGCCGCATATCTACTTTGCCCACCTGCGCTCGACGCAGCGTGAAACACCGAACCCGCGTTCCTTCCATGAAGCCCATCATCTCAGCGGCGATGTGGACATGGTCGGCGTGATCCAGGCGCTGGTGGACGAGGAGCGTCGTCGCGAACGCGAGGGCGGGCCGCGTCTGCCGCTACGACCCGATCATGGGCATCACATCCTCGACGATCAGCATCGCGATAGCCGGCCCGGCTATCCGCTCTACGGGCGCCTGAAAGGGCTGGCGGAGCTGCGCGGGGTGGAACTGGCGGTCAGGCGGTTGGCATAGGCATCGAAGATACGGCGGCACGCCATCTCAGCTTCACCTTGGCCCCCGAGGCGCTGTATGACTGCACCCTGTTGTCGCTGGAGGACACCGACCAAGACTGGATGAGCTGGCAACAGTGGTTCACCCAGGTGGGCGCGACGGCGCGGGGCTCGCGCCTTCCGCGAATGGTTGCTGGATACCGTTCCCAAGGAGGTAGGTGATCTGGGCCTGACGTGAGGTTCCGGTGCCTGGCGCATCACCTGCCCGCCAGACCCTAAGGCCTCAGGTGGCTGTCGGCACGCCGCTTTGGTCCATGAACCAGTCTCGGAAGCGGCCCAGTGCCTCGTCGTCCTCCTTGTCCTCGCGGTAGGCCATGTAATGGTGCGTGTCCTCCAGTACGACCTTCTGTTCGACCGGCCTGACCAGCTGGCCTTGGTCGACCAGCGGACCGATGAGGTGGTCCCAACCCAAGGCCACCCCCTGATCATTGAGTACCATCTGCACCAACATGTTGTAGTCATTGGCATTGAAGAAATGAAGGCTGTCCCGGGAACGGCTCTCGATGTCGATATCATGGATGGCCAGCCAGACCCCCCAGTCCACGTGCTCGGCGACCTGGGAGCGGCCATAGGGGCTGAGATTCAACAGCACGCCATCTCGCAACCCTTCAAGGCTGCGTATCTCGGGATGCTGCTCAAGGTAACGCGGGGTGCAGATCGGATAAATGACATCGTGGAACAGAGGATGACTGTGATACCCCTCTCGCACCTTGGCCATCTTGGTGATGAAGATATCGGGTAGCACGCCGGGCTCCATGGAGAGGAAATTCTGGGTGGTGATCAGGTTGAGGTCGATATCCGGGTTGGCACTGAAGAAGCTCGGCAGCCGACGTGACATCCACAGTGCCGAGAAAGCGGGAGAGCAACAGAGTGTGAGGACTCGCTTACTGGTGTTGCCGTGGTCCTGACGAATACGTTCCGCGGCCTGGGCGATATTGATGAACGACAGTTGCGCCGCATCGAAGAAGATCGAGCCGGCCTTGGTCAGTTCTATTGACCGCCCCGTACGTTTGAACAGTTCGGTACCCAGGTAGCTCTCGAGCTCACGGATCTGCCGGCTGATGGCCGCTTGAGTGACGCACAGTGCCTCGGCGGCTCGGGTGAAGTTCTGATACTTGGCCGCCGCCACGAAGGATCTCACCGCGCGCAGCGATGGCATCTTGAGCAGCCTCTGATCGGGATCGGTGTGTGTTGTCATAATGAAAAGTTATCAACATCCTGGAAAAAAAGTCGATGTCAGCGATAATCGGCCGGAACATAGACTACGGATCATGGAAAAGACGCTGCACCCGTATCTTTCAGGTTATCCAAAAGCGACACAGGACAACAGCCGTAATTCTCCCTCAACCATTGATGCATGCTTGACATGCGACGTTGTCGGGGCCCCTGGAGTGACATGATGAGCGCCTCCTTCAAGAGCTTGTTGAAACGCAAGAACATGGCACACCTCAACGCGGAGGAGGATTCAAGGCCGTGTCCTGCGGTGCGACGAGTGGCGTTCGTGCTCCTGGATAACTTCTCTTTGATGGCCTTCGCCGGAGCGGTGGATGCCTTGGTAACCGCCAACCTGATGACTCGGGAACCGCTGGTCGAGGTACTGGTGGTCGGTGCAACGAGCGATTTGGTCGTCAGCGATCTGGGCACCTCCATCTCGACGGATTGCCAGCTATCGGGGCTTCAGGAACAACGGCTGGACCTGCTCATCATGTGTGGTGGCTTCCGTGTGCGCTTGCAGAGCTCGCCATTGATCCGCTCCACGCTACGCAGCTTCGATGCCGCAGGCACGACCTTGGGAGGGCTGTGGAACGGCTCCTTCTTTCTTGCCGATGCGGGAGTGCTGGATGGCCATGACTGTGCAATACATCCCGACTCCCGGGCCATGCTGATCGAGTCATTTCCCGGCGTACGCCTGTCCAGGCATTCCTATGTGCTGGACAGGAAACGGATCAGCTGCGCCGGTGCCAATAGCTCGCTCTCCATGATGCTGGACTGGTTGAGACGTGATCATGACCAGAGCTTTGTCGATGCGATCGAGGAAATACTCAATTGTGACAAGACTCAAGAGGTGATGGATGTTTCCGTCCTGAGCCTCGATCGTGATCCTACCCTGCCGCAAGCCCTGAAACTGGCACTGGAGCTGATGCATAACAATATCGACGAACCTCTTTCGGTGGACGAGATAGCCCGCTGGGTCAACATCTCCCGTCGTCAGCTCGAACGGCTCTTCAGTCGTTATGTCGATGCCTCCCCGTCCCGCTACTATATTGAGCTCCGCGTGACTTACGCTCGGCAACTGCTGCAGCAGACCAACAAGTCCATTGCCGATATCGCGGTGGCCAGTGGTTTTACCAGTATTACCCACTTCCGTCATTGCTTCCGCCAATTCTTTCATGTCGCCCCCGCGAAGTTCCGAAGGCAGCGCCAGTCCTGAAGTCTTTGGCCTGACTTTTCGTAAGGGATAAGCATTCCACATCGACCTGTCGGCACCGCGTGGCGCTTTGCTACGAAGGTATGACCATAACGTCTGGTCATGATTTGCCGGGATTAAATGTTGCTTTTTCGGGGCGAAGTTGCCCGCTTACCATCAGTTTTACCGACCAATCTTCCAGCAAACAATCACAAGGTGATTTCATGAACTTCGATGGTATCTGGACACCCGTCGTAACTCCTTTCGCCCAGGGCGGCTCCATTGAGCTCGACACGCTGGGGAAGGTGGTCGACACGCTGATCGACCAAGGGGTGCATGGCCTGATCATCGGCGGCACGACCGGCGAGTACTATGCCCTCAGCAAGGAAGAACGCAAGCAGGTCTTCGACTTCGTGGCCGGCCATGCCAAGGGCCGCATCCCGATCATGGCGGGCATCAATGCCACCACGACCGAGGACAGCCTGGAGCTTGGCCAGCATGCCAAGACTGCCGGTTTCGATGCCATTCTCGTGGCGGCTCCCTATTATTGCCAGCCGACACAGGAAGAGTTGCTGACCCATGTCCGTCGTGTCGACGATGCCCTCGACATGCCGATCATGCTCTACAACTTTCCCGACCGCACCGGCACCCCGATGAGCCTCGAGTTCATCGAGGCCCTACGCGAGCGTCCGAACTTCCAGGCGATCAAGGAAAGCACCGGCTCGATCGAGCGGATGCATGCGCTGGCGACCGAGTTCCGTGATCAGCTGCAACTGAGTTGCGGCATGGACGACCAGGTGCTGGAGTTCTTCGTCTGGGGGGCGCGGAGCTGGGTCTGCGGCGCCTCCAACTTCCTGGCCCCCGAACACGTGGCGCTGTACCAGGCCTGTGTCGTCGACCAGGACTTTGTCGCCGGCCGGGAACTCGCCATGCGGCTGTTGCCGATGCTCAACCTGCTCGAGCAGGGCGGCAAGTTCTGCCAGTACATCAAGCACGGCTGTGAACTGGCGGGTCTGTCTGTTGGGCCTGCGCGGGCCCCGCTGCTACCGCTGAGCGAAGCCGAGAAGGCCAGCTTCCGGCGTACCTATGATGCCCTGGTTCAACACCGCGGCTGACATCTTGCGCTGGAGATTCGCCCCATGCAGCTGACATGCCATTTCCTGCCCCAGAACGACGGGCGTTGTGGCTGGTACGAGACACTGCCCCCGCCGCCCGCTTCGACACCACTTCAAGGGGAAGTGAAGGCAGACTGGGTGGTGCTGGGGGCGGGGCTGGCCGGCCTGGCCGCCGCTCGGCGGCTGGCCGAGCTGCAGCCGAACGCCGCCATCGCCCTAGTGGATGCCCGGCGTGTCGGTTTCGGCGCCGCCGGGCGCAATTCCGGTTTCATGGTGGACTTGCCGCATAACCTGAATTCGCATAGTTACACCGGCGATCAGTCGGCCGATCGCAAGCTCATCCAGCTCAACCGGGGGGCGATCGACTACATGCGTGAGATCGTGCAGCGCCATGCGATCGAGTGCGACTGGCGTGAGCAAGGCAAGTTGCATGGGGCGGTGGAGGCGCATGGGCTGCGCGCCCTGGAAACCTTCGCCAAGGGGCTCAGTGCTCTCGGCGAGCCCTACCGCGAACTCGATGCCCGGGAGATGCAGGCGGTGACCGGCACCGACTTCTATCGGGCCGGACTGCATGCGCCAGGCGCCGTGCTGGTTCAGCCGGCTGCGCTGGTACGTGGACTCGGCACCAGCTTGCCGGAGAACGTCCGCCTCTACGAGGACAGTCCCGTCCGCGAGATCAACGTCGGCAAGCCTCATACGCTGGTCACCGACACGGGGCGACTCAAGGCGCCCCGGCTGGTGCTCGCCAACAACGCCTATGCCGCCCAGTTCGGCCAGCTCGGGCTCAAGGGGCGCCTCCTGCCCGTCTACACCTACGGCAGCCTGACCCGGCCCCTCAACGAGCAGGAGCGAGCGGACCTGGGCGGTGAGGAAAGCTGGGGATTGATCCCGGCCGACCCGATGGGCACGACGGTGCGGCGTATGGGAGGCGGGCGCATCTGCATCCGCAACTCTTTCACCTATAACCCGAGTGTTCGGGCTAACGGAGGAACGCTGGAAAGCGTGCGCGCCGCCCATCGACGCTCGTTCGACAGGCGCTTCCCCATGCTGCGGGGAGTCGAACTGGAATACACCTGGGGAGGCGCACTGTGCCTGACCCGCAACGGAGGCACGCCGTTCGGCGAGATCGCCCCGGGCGTCTACAGTGCCGTCTGCCAGAACGGACTGGGCCTGACGCGCGGCACGATCTCCGGAAAGTTGATCGCCGAGTACGCGCTCGGCGTCGAGAGCGAACTGCTCGATATCATGCTGGAACAACCCAAACCCGCTGCCAATCCACCCGAACCGTTCCTCGGCCTGGGCGTGCGCTCGACTCTTGCCTGGAAGGAGTGGCAAGCCGGCAAGGAACTCTGAACCATCCGACACGAGGAGAACAACAATGTCCGATACTCTGACTCCGGACGCCATTGCGCGTCAGATCGAGCAACTCGAATATCGTAACCTGGCCTTCATCGACGGTCGCTTCGTTCCCGCAAGTTCAGGCGAAACGTTCGACACCCTGAACCCGGCCACCGGGGAACTCCTGACCCGGGTAGCCGCCTGTGACGGCGCCGATGTGGACCTCGCTGTCCAGGCCGCCCGCCGGGCCTTCGAGGCCGGGGTCTGGTCGGGACTCCCCCCCGCCGAGCGCAAGGCCATCATGCAGCGCTTCGCTGACCTGATCGAGGAACACTGCCTCGAACTAGCCGTCCTGGAAGCCTTGGAGGCGGGCAAGCCGATCGGCGAATGCTTCAATGTCGATATCCCCGATACCGCCAACACCATCCGCTGGCATGCCGAAGCCGCCGACAAGCTCCACGACGCCGTGACGCCCACCGACAAGAGCGTCCTGTCCATCGTCAAGCGTGAGCCGATCGGGGTCGTCGGCGCCGTGCTGCCGTGGAACTTCCCCGCCATGATGGCCGGCTGGAAGCTGGGACCGGCCCTGATCACGGGTAACAGCGTGGTACTCAAGCCCGCCGAGCTGACGTCGCTCAGCACGCTGCGGCTCGCCGAGCTGGCCCATGAGGCCGGCATCCCGGCCGGCGTGTTGAACGTGGTGCCGGGGCTCGGTCATGTGGCCGGCAAGGCCATTGGCCTGCATCCCGACATCGACCTGGCCGCCTTTACCGGTTCCACCGAGGTGGGCCGGCGGTTCCTCGAGTACTCGGCGGCGAGCAATCTCAAGCGCGTGGTGCTGGAGTGTGGTGGCAAGAATCCGCAGGTGGTCATGCCCGATGTCGGCGACCTCAAGACCGTGGCGAGCAATGTCCTGGCCGCCGCCTTCTGGAACATGGGGGAGAACTGCTCGGCGGGCTCGCGGCTGATCGTGCATCGCTCGGTGAAGGACGCACTGGTCGACGAGATGCAGCGCCAGCTCGAGGAGGAGTGGGTCACTGGTGATCCCCTCGACCCCAATGTGCAGCTCGGCGCCCTGATCGAGAAAGATCACATGGACAAGGTGCTGGCCCATATCGAGCGGGCCAAGGTCGACGGGCTGAAGCTGATAACGGGCGGTAGCCGTATCCGTGAAGAGAGCGGCGGCTACTTCGTCGCCCCGACCATCTTCGATGACGTGCCGCAGGATGCCGGGGTGGCGCGGGAGGAGATCTTCGGACCGGTGCTGGCGGTCATTCCGTTCGATACCGAAGAAGAAGCCATCGCCATCGCCAACGATACCTGCTATGGCCTGGCGGCCTCGCTGTGGAGCGAAGACCTCAACACCGTGCATCGCATGGCCGCGGCCATTCGAGCCGGAACCGTCTCCGTCAATTGCTTCTCGGAAGGCGATATCACCACGCCATTCGGCGGGTACAAGCAGTCCGGCTTCGGCGGGCGGGACAAGTCGGTCTATGCCCATGACCAGTACTGCGAGCTCAAGACGACCTGGATCCAGTTGTCTTGACGCGTCGCTGAGCACGCAACATAGCGTGATCCTTACCTGCCATCCCTGCTTGCCGGGGATGGCAGCTTGCTCGCCGATAGCGAACATCAGCATGTGGCGATTAATGTCTGCCCATAAGTCATGGCAACGATAACCTCAGGTTATGTTTTGCGCTGAAGAAAAGTCGTTTCCATTACCTCCGCCACAGTAATAGCTTGAATACATGCTTGGCCATGGCCAAGCAAGAGATGGATCCTAACTACAATAGCTCGTCTGGAGAAGGTGTTATGACATTAAAAAGCTCAATAAAAGTTAGCTCAAGCGTAGCCGCAGTATCGGTTATCGCCGCTCTTGGTTTCTCAGCTTCCACTTGGGCAAGCGATGAGGAATTAAAGCTTACGATAGCAACGGAGGCAGGCGACCGGGAATCGCCCCAAGGCCAGGCAGTAAAAAGAATCTCTGATATAGTCGCAGAGCAATCTGATGGAAGAATTACCATGAATGTCTTCTATCAGGGGGAGATCGGTGGACCTCAGGAGCTTTTTGACCAGTTGTCCAGAGGCAACATCGACCTCTTTTTGGGCTGGCCTCAAACGTCCTACGATGAGCGGCTTGGCGTACTAACGCTGCCCTATCTGACCTTGGGTTGGGATGAAGCACTAGATGCCTATGGCAAGGATGGCTGGATCTCGGAGGTCATTGATCCCATCCTTTCGGATATTGGTCTGGAATATCTGGGGCCCTTTCCGGAAGGCTTTGGCGGTATAGCCACAGCGGATACCTATGCCACTAACTACGAGGAAGCGCAGGAGAAGGGGATCAAGCTCCGGTCACAGCCCATCTTCCCGCTGCCTCAAACGATACAGGCCATGGGGTTCCAGGCCGTTCCCATCGACTGGTCCGAGGTCTACACGTCCATCCAGACCGGGGTCGTCGATGGCGATTCGAGTAATGTGATCTACTGGGACTATACCTATTTCAACGACCTGCTCGACTATTTCGTTCACTCCAAGCATAACTTCTCATTCTATACCTTCCTGATGAATCAGGATTCCTGGAATGCACTCGACGAAGAAGATCGCGGGATCATCGCGGATGCCGTGGAAATCGTCGTCAATGAGCAGTTCGAGAATGCCAGGGAAGAGGATGAAAAGTGGATCCAGACGGCCCAGGAAGAGGGCATGGAATATATCGTGCCGTCCGATGAAGAGATGGCTGCCTGGATCGAACGGGTCCGCGAGACAGTGTGGGTCGAGGCGGAGGAGTCCCTAGGGGCGGATGTCATGAGCGCTGTCCGCGAGCATGCATCAGAACCTAAATAAATAATACCTGCCGGGTGACACGGAGTGGTTCCTGCTAGTGAGGGCCACTCTGTGTTCGATACCTTTGGGGTAACATCATGAAAATCATTATGGATTACTTAACCCGCATCGATAATGCGCTCGCATTTATTATAAAGGTTGCCGTTACGGTGCTGGGCCTTTTCATCGCTTTTTCCATGGTAGGCGGCATAGTATTCAGGGCGCTGCTTGGCGTGCAGGTATTCGGCCTTGAGGAGCTGGTGTTGATGGCCGCCATGTGGCTGTACATGCTCGGGGCGGCCTTGGCCTCGCGGGAGCGGTCCCATCTCAGTGCCGATTTCTTTCAAGCCTTTTCCGATAACGAGGCCTTGCACGACACAATGAGGCTTATTGCCACAATCCTGTCGGTAGTAATGGCGGCTTTTTTCGTTAACTGGAGCTACAGCCTTTTTTCCTGGGGTTTCGAGAAGGGGCAAGTCACACCGGTGTTCGGTATTCCGCAATACATTTCTCAAGGAAGCCTCCTCGTTGCGAGTATTCTGTTGTTGCTCTACGTGCTCCGGGACTTCATTCATGATGTCAGCAAGCTATTCAGAAAAGCTAAAGCTGTAGCCCAATAAGTCGTCTTTCCTCAAGAGACTTCCTGACAATAATCGGAGAAACATATGGGTGCCTTGTTAGCGATAGGTGCAGTCATACTGTTAATGATCATAGGCGTGCCAGTCGTATTCTCGTTCGCCGCCATGACTCTCGTACTCTCGTTCGCTTATGATGTCGATATATCGTCACTAATGACAACGGGCTTTTGGTCCATCAATTCCATTATCCTGCTGGCTCTCCCGTTATTTATCATGACAGGGTATTTGATGCAGTCAGGGGGGATTGCGGCCAGGCTCATACGCTTTGTCGAGGCAATCGTCGGCTCGTCCCGCAGTGGGATGGGGACCTCAATGGTGATGGCCTGTGGTGTCTTCGGAGCCATATCGGGGACGGCCTCGGCCGCAGTGGCCTCGATTGGCACCATCATGATCGACCCGATGGAAAAACACGGCTACAGCCGTCCGTATTCCACCGCTCTGGTCGGGATATCTTCGCTGCTCGGTCTGCTGATTCCGCCCAGTATCACCATGATCCTGTACGCGGTGGTGACCCGGCAATCCGTCGCGGCCGTGTTCTTGGCTACCATCGGGCCGGGTATTTTGCTGATGATATTCCTGTGTGTGATCAATGCTATCAAGATGCGCAGGAATCCCGCCTACAGCCCAGAGACGCTCACACTGAGTAACCGGTTCCGGAATATCGGCAGTACTGGCTGGAAGGCCTTCCCTGCATTGATGCTCCCGGTCATCATCCTGGGCGGCATCTACGGTGGCATCTTCACCCCCACCGAGGCGGCCGCCATCGCCGTCGTCTATGCCATTCCCGTCGGACTGTTCGTTTATCGTGACCTCAACCTGAAGGCCCTGGCACAGAGTTTCATCCATGCCGCCACGACCACCGGCGTCATCATGATCATTCTGCTCTTTTCCTTCGTGGCCAGTCGTATCTTCACCTTCGAGCGAGTGCCGCAGGAGCTGACCGAGGTGTTGCTCGAGGTGTTCCATAACAAGCTGCTGATTCTCCTCATGGTCAATATCTTCTTGATCTTGATGGGGATGATCATGGATGACGTGAGTGTCGTGGCCATCCTCAGCCCGCTGCTGTTGCCGGTCATGGAGAGCATCGGCATCCATCCGGTGCATTTTGCCGCCATCGTGGGCACCAGCGTCGTCATCGGATGCAATAGCCCGCCCATGGCGCCCATCCTGTTCATGAGCTGTCGGATCGGCAAGGTCGGGATGTCGCAAGTCATTCGGCCCGCCTTCAGCTTCATGCTGCTTGGCGCTCTGCCTGTGATGCTGATCACGACCTACTGGCCGGATCTGTCGCTCTTCCTGCCAAGGCTGCTCGGATACGTGAATTAATCGGACCCTCCATAGGCCACCACCAACAATATTCAAAGGGGGTAGAAATGGCATTCAAGAGAACCATACATGCCATAGATACGCACGCAGGTGAACCGATGCGCGTTGTCACTGGCGGTGTTCCAAACATCCCCGGCAAGACGGTGCATGAGAAGATGGTTTGGTTGAGAGAAAATGACGACCAGCTGCGTAAGCTAATGCTGCGTGAGCCTCGTGGTTATCCACCCCTCTGCTGCAATGTCATCGTTCCCCCATGCCACCCTGATGCCGATGCCGGCTATGTGATCATGGAACAGATCGAGTATCCGGTCATGTCTGGTGGCAACACCATTTCCGTGGCGACGGTGCTGCTTGAAATGGGAATGCTACCGATGCAAGAACCCGTTACGGAGCTTGTTCTTGAGGCGCCAGCTGGGCTGATTCGTATCAGGGCTGAGTGCAAAGATGGGAAGGTGAAAAACGTCACTTTCAAGAATGTTCCGGCATTTGCGGCCTACCTCGACGCAAAAATAGAGGTTCCTCATCTTGGCGAGGTGACTGTGGATGTAGGGTGGGGAGGGATGTTTTATGTTATTGCGGATGTCCGGCAGTTTCCTGGAGTGGAACTAATACCCGAGCATGGGGCGGAGATAGCACGGATTTCGGCCATGATCAGGCAGGCAGCTATCGAGCAGTTGCCAGTTGAGCACCCTGATTACCCGGGGATTGGGATCACGATATCACAACTTTCTGGGCCAGCAAGTAGCCCGGATGCCGACTGGAAGAATGCGGTGACAGTGGCGTCGGGTGACTTTGATTGGGACAAGCCCAGTACCTGGACAGGAGCCCTCGACCGGTGTCCATGCGGCACCGGGACATGCGCAAAAATGGCGGTTCTTCATGCCAAGGGGGAGCTGCCATTGAATAAGGATTTTCGCCATCAGGGAATCCTTGGCAACGTGTTTACGGGGAGACTTGTCGAGGAAACGAAAGTTGGTGAAAAGACAGCGGTAATACCTACTATCACTGGAACAAGTTGGATCTATGGGATCAATACTTATGTATTAGATAATGATGATCCCTTCATTGAAGGATTTTGCGTGCAGGACATCTGGGCTTGAGCCGATTTTAAAGTGAACATCGGGAGGTATCTTTTCTTGGATCAGCAGACACTTTCCGCCCACGATGCAGAGATATTGGCCGAACAGGCCTGTCTCGCCGCAGGCGCCAACCATGCCACCGCACGCTCCTTGGCAAGGGCAACGATTTCGGCTGCGCTTTTCGGACGTCCCGGTGTCGGATTCCCGCATCTCCTGGATTATCTCTCCAGCTTCCGCGCGGGACGCATCAATGGAGAAGCCGAGCCGAAAATCACTTCGCCCTTGCCCGCCATCATCCACTCGGACGCGGATGGAGGAATTGCGCAGCTCGGCTTCGACCGGGCAATGCCAACGCTTGTCGAAAGAACTCAGGAACTGGGCGTTACGATCTTTACCCAAGGCAACAGCTATACCACTGGTGAACTGGGCTACTATGTTCGCCGTCTTGCCCTGGAAGGACTGATCGCTTTTGCCGTGTCCAACAGCCCAGCCGTGGTCGCGGGCTCGCCCGGTGGCAAGATCGTTTTTGGCACCAATCCGATGGCGTTTGCCGCGCCTCTGGCCAACGTTAACGCTCCCCTTGTGATTGACCAGGCGTCCAGTGCAACGGCCTTTGTCAACCTGGTAAAAGCTGCGGAAGAAGGACGCAAGATTCCCGAAGGCTGGGCAATCGACGAAACGGGCAACATGACCACCGATGCAGCGGCAGGCCTGCGCGGTGCACTTTTGGCATTCGGTGGTACGAAAGGCGCAAACGTGGCGCTGATGATTGAGTGCCTCGCGGCCGGATTTTCCGGTGCCTCATGGTCGCTCGACATGCCGGATTTCCAGAACGGGGATCGGGTGATCGACGCCGGGCTGACGATCATTGCCATCCTGCCCACCGTTATCGACGACGATTTTTCTACCCGCCTGACCCAACAGCTTGACCGGATCGCCGAACGTGGTGCCTATGTGCCCGGGCGTCGTCCCGTGCGAAGCGATATTTCGGAAAAGGACCAAATTGCCATCGACACCGTGGTGCTTGAAAAGATCCGCCGCTCCTTGTGAGCGGCGGATGATGGGGCAGTCGCTAGGCACTGCCTTATTCTCACGAACCGGCCTACCTTGTGCTGAGCTGCTGTACCAGCATCACATCCAATGTGAGTGTGGAGTAGTCAGCAGCGTCTGGCCGGAATCGGTGTGTTTGGGCATAACATGGAGGTTATCCGTACTTTGACAAAAAAGTTGATTGAGCCCGGGTAGCGGCGTATTTAGACTCCGCAAAACAATAAACATACAGCCCTCGACAATAACGTAAGCATCTTCATTAGGCTAACCGAAAGTCTCTGCAGGCAACAGGCACCCTCGTTCACTTGATGGACGGGCGGTCTACCGATGGCAGAACCGGTCGGGACGGACAGCAGGACTTCATCGACAAGCGCTACGCCGGCAAGTTGGTGCTGGTACCCCCGCAGGAGAGTGCCCGTGAAGATTCGTGAGATCGAGGTCTATCAGGTCGACCTGCCCTATGCCGGCGGTACCTATCGCCTCTCGGGCGGTCGCAGCTACACCGGTTTCGATGCCACCCTGGTGTGCCTCCGCACCGATACCGGGTTGGAAGGCTGGGGAGAGTCCACCCCCTTCGGCCCCAACTACATCGCCTCGCACGCGCGCGGCGTCCGGGCGGGAGAATTCTTCATCGTCGACAGCAATGGTGGCCTAAGTGTCGAGCACCTGCTGTGCATGCTGAACCTGCTGCCCTCCGGGCTGGACTTCGTGCTGGAGGCACCCTGCGCCACCTGGCGCGAGACCCTGTCCCTGCGACGCCGTACCTCGGTCCCGATCATCTTCGATGAGTTGGCCACCGACGATGCCTCGATCATGCAACTGATTAGTGAGGATGCCGCCGAGGGCATTGACCTCAAGATCTCGAAGTGTGGCGGCGTGACCCGCGGGCGTCGCCAGCGGGACATGTGCCCCGTCACCGCCGCCTTCGAGGCGCCTCCCGAGCCGGCATCGTTGTCGCATGCGCTACATGTGAACTCCCCCAATGCTCGAGAAGCATATCGATAAACAACTGGGCGGTGCTGGAGATACTGTGCGAACTGCTCCTGACCAGACCGATGGTGCGCTGAATGCGGGGTTCGGGAAGCTCACGTGAGCAGAGCGTGTCATGGTCCGGGCCGGGCATCGTCATCCTGGGCAAGATCGCCACGCCTAACCCGGATTCGACCAAGCCAAGTGAGGTGGAAAGGTGCTGGACTTCGTAGAAGCTGTTCAGGCGGATGCCTTCGGCAGAAAGCGTATTGTCCAGTAGGGTGCGATTGCCACTGTCTCGACTCACGGTGATCAACCTAACCTGTTCAAGATCTGACCATTCGATGCGTTCTTTATCCGCGAGAGGATGGTCGGAACGTAGCGCCAGGACAAAGGGGTCTCTCAACAGAGGCGTGAATGAGACTTCCGGACTCTGTGTGCTGAACATGTTGATACCAAAATCGGCCTCGCCGCTGATCACCCTTTCCAGACCTTCCTTGGCACTCACATCGAGGATCCTGATGCGGATCCCCGGCCATGCCTCGCTGAAGCCACGGATCACACTCGGCAGGAAATAGAAGGCCGCGGTGGGTATACAGGCGATGGTGACCGTGCCCTTCTGGTGTGTGGCCAGCTCACGGATGCCCAAGATCGACGATTCGTACTCCTCGATCATGCGTCGTGCGCGAGGCAGGAAGTCCGCTCCGATCGGTGTCAGGCGGGTTCGACGAGTGGTGCGTTCCAGCAGTTCCACTTCCAGTAACTCTTCCAGTTTCTGGATTCGGCGCGTCAAAGCAGGTTGGGATAAATGCAGGCGCTGCGCCGCTTCATGGAACGTGCCCAACTCTGCAACCTGGATAAATGCCTGAAGATCAAGGAACTCGAGTCTATGCAACATGCCAGCATTCTTGCATCAAACAAGGAATATCAATAACACTAGCACATTAATCCACTTTACACATTAATTGAAATATATATTTGCATTTGAGACATCAAAAAAGCACTGACATGCTGTCACCACGATCTCCCAACGTGGAATGGCAAAACGATGATGAACAGCATTCCTTGCATGATCATGCGTGGTGGTACCTCCCGAGGGCCGTTCCTGCGTATGAGCGATCTCCCTTCCCAGCAGGAAGAACAAGCCGAGATACTGCTCAGCCTCATGGGCTCGGGTCATGCCTTGCAAATCGATGGCATCGGCGGGGGCGACCCTCTCACAAGCAAGGTCGCCATCGTGGAGCGCTCGTCCCACCCGGAGGCCGATGTCGACTACCTGTTTGCCCAAGTCGACGTTCTCAACCGGCGCGTCGACTTCAATCCGAATTGCGGCAACATGCTGTCTGCGGTTGGCCCTTATGCGATCGAGACGGGACTGGTGGAACCTCAGGATGGCAAGACCATCGTGCGAGTTCGCAACCTGAACACGCAGCGCCTGATCGAATGCCATGTGCCAACCCCCGGATGCCAAATCAGCTATGAGGGCGACACCCGCATCAGTGGTGTGCCGGGAAGCGCCCTCGGTATTCAGCTCAGTTTTCTGGATATCGTCGGGACCAAGACCGGCGCACTGCTACCGACCGGGGAGGCCAGCGACACGATCGATGGCATCGAGGTCACATGCCTCGATGCCGCAACCCCCATCATGATGATCAACGCCGCTGATCTCGGCCTCAGCGGCCGGGAGTCACCCGCGGAACTGGACGATCATCCCGCCATGCTGGAGCGTCTTGAGTTGATTCGACGCCAGGCCGGGTTACGTATGGGGCTGGGCGATGTCAGCGAGAGTGTATTGCCCAAGCCTGTACTGGTTTCCTCGCCGCGAGACGAGGCCCAAACGTTGTGCACCCGCTACTTCGTGCCTCATCGCTGTCACAAGGCCATCGCCGTCACGGGGGCCATTGCGGTCGCTACGGCGGTCAGTGTCCCTGGCACCGTGGCAAATCGGATAGCCATCGGGGCGGGGAAACTTAAGGCTGGTGGTCAGCTGTCGCAGGTGAGTCTGGAACACCCTTCTGGTGTCATCGATCTGGACGTCGAACACCGCAACGGGGATCCCTGCGATATTGCCCGTGTTTCCCTCATCCGCACCGCCAGGAAGATCATGAGTGGGACCATTTTCTACTCGCTTCCTTCCACACCCAGTCCGGATATGCTGACTTCAAAGGCCAGCTGAGTCCTCGTATCTACTGGGCCCTCACCACCAACCATGACAACGACAACACGCCAGGAGAAATGCCATGATGATCAAAAAGACTGCGACTTCTACTCTCGCGCTCGGACGGCTCAAGAGGGCCGCTTTGGTTGGGCTTGCGATCTTCGGGCTGAGCCTGACGGTCTCCGCCCAGGCCCAGGACGCCGAGGTGCCCGGTAACATCAAGTGGACCATCCCCTTTGGTGTCGGTGGAGGCACCGATGTGTGGGCACGCTTCTTCTCGCCCTGGCTCAGCAAGCAGCTGCCAGGAGAGCCGACCATCATGATCGACAACGTTCCCGGAGGTGGCTCCATCAACGGTGCCAACCTGTTCGCCGTACGCGCCAAATCGGACGGTAGCGACTGGCTGGGTACGTCGGCCTCGACCCAGTATCCCGCTATGCTCGATGACCCCCGCGTACGTTATGACTACAGTGAGTGGACTCCGATCCTGGCCACACCCACGGGGGGTGTCGTCTATGCCCAACCCAATCTGGGAGAAAATGCCGAGACGGCCCTCGAGGCCATGCTGGCACAACCGGTCAAACTGGCAGCACAGAACCCGACCGGTGTCGAACTGCCGGTGTTGATCGCCCTGGACATGCTGGGCGCCGACGTACAGGCCGTCTTTGGCATGCGTAGCCGGGGAGAGGGCCGCTTGGCGTTCGAGCGCGGCGAAGCCGACATCGACTTCCAGACCACTTCCGCCTACCTGAGTAACGTGACGCCGTTGGTAGAAGCCGGCAAGGCCGTGCCACTGTTCTCGCTCGGGGTCCTGAACGATGAAGGGAAGATTGTCCGCGACCCGGCCTTCCCCGATTTGCCGACCTTCAACGAGGTCTATCAGGAACTCAACGGCGAGGCACCATCGGGCAATGCCTATGAGGCATTTCGTAAATTCTTCGCCTCCGGCTATGCCCTTCAGAAGCTGATCATGGTGCCCAAGGATACCCCTCAAGCCCTGATCGACACTTACCGTCAAGCGGCCCGCGACTTCATCGATACCGAGCAGTTCAAGCAGGAAGCCGCTGCACAGTTAGGCCCCTATACGCCGGTCATAGGAGACACCGTCCAGCGGCACCTCGATGACGCCATGTCCATCGATGATGCTACGCGTGAATGGCTCGCCGATTGGCTGAAATCGGAGCACGGCGCCGAGATTTGACACCACGTAGGGGTTCCGCCGGTACCCGCAAAGGCTGGTGGTCCCCAGGCTCCACTCTCCTACACAACACGAGAGCCTCACTCCATGTTCGATATCCTTTTCTCCAGCCTGGGACAGCTCTTCACCGTGTCCCACCTGCTCTACATGATGTTGGGGGTACTGGTTGGTCTGGTCGTCGGTATCATACCCGGCCTGGGTGGCATTGCCGGGATGTCATTGTTGCTGCCTTTCCTGTATGGCATGGAGCCCACTGTCGCCCTGGGCATGTTGATGGGTCTTGTCGCCGTGATTCCCACCGGCGACACCTTCGCCTCGGTGCTATTGGGCATTCCCGGCTCCAGTGCCTCCCAGGCGACGGTGATCGATGGTTTTTCCCTGGCCAAGCGCGGCCAGGCGGCACGGGCATTGTCCAGTGCCTTCCTGTCGTCGATGATCGGGGGCCTGATTGGTGCCATTGTCCTGACCGGCTTCATCCTGATCGCCCGCCCCCTGGTACTATCCTTTTCCTCCTCCGAGCTGTTCATGCTGACACTGCTCGGCCTGTCGATGGTGGCAGTGCTCTCGGGCCGCGACCTGTTCAAGGGGCTGGCCGCCTGTGGCCTTGGCCTGCTGGTGGGGGCCATCGGCATGGCGCCGGCCACCGGCGAATTCCGCATGAACTTCGGGTTGAACTATCTCTATGACGGCCTGCCTCTGGTAGTGGTCGGCCTGGGAATCTTTGCACTACCGGAAATCATCGACCTGCTGGTCAAGCGCGGCGCGATTGCCAGTGAACCCTGCAAGCTTGGTGAGGGTTGGCGGCAAGGTATCCGGGATGTCGGCCAACAGCGTGGGCTCGTTGCCCGCTGTGCCGGTATCGGTAGCCTGGTTGGCACCATCCCCGGTCTGGCCGGCTCCGTGGTCGACTGGATCACCTACGGCCATGCGGTGCAAAGTGCCAGGGACAAATCCGAGTTTGGCAAGGGAGATATCCGCGGGGTGATCGCCCCGGAGTCCGCCAACAATGCCTGCGCCTGCGGTGCCATGGTCCCGACCCTGCTGTTCGGCGTCCCCGGCTCGGGCACGGCCGCGGTGTTCCTGGGAGGCTTGCTACTGCTCGGTCTCCAGCCCGGCGTCGGCATGATCGAGACCCACCTTGACCTGACCTACACCATCATCTGGTCGCTGGCCCTGGCCAACATCCTGGGGGCCGCGCTGTGCCTGGTGCTCGCCCGCCCGGTAGCCAGCCTGACCCGAGTGCCCTTTGTCATCCTGGCCCCGCTGATCACCGTGCTGATCATGTTTGCCGCCTTCCAGGCCACGCGCGCCACGGGGGACCTGCTCGCCTTGGGGGCGGTCGGCATCCTGGGGGTACTGTTCAAGCAGGCGAACTGGTCACGCCCAGCATTCCTGATCGGCTTCGTACTGGCCCCGGGTGCCGAGTCCTACTTCTACCAGGCGGTACAGTTCCAGGGCACGGACGCCTTCCTGCGTCCCGGCGTGTTGATCATCGGTGCCCTTATCCTCGCGGCCCTCTTCATTCCCATGCTGCGTTCACTGTGCATCAAGCGTCGCCAGGCCTCTTCGGTAGGAGCTGCGTCGACGGCTCGTGCCGAGCCCCCCACCCTGGGCGCCATCGACGTGGTGCTCTTCGTCGCGCTGCTCGGCACCGCCGCCTTTGCCTGGATGGATGTCGCCGACCTGTCCTTGATCGGAGGCATCATGCCCCGGCTGGCTATCGCGATCCTCGCCGTTTCCTGCCTACTGGAGGTCGCGCGCTGCCTGACACGTCGCCCCCAGTGGCAGCATCAGGCCATCGGTCTGCAGGGCCTCTGGCTGGTGGGCTTCTTCGCGCTGGTGGCCGCCATGTTGTTGCTCGGCTTCATCACCGCGGCGACGCTGTTTTGCCTCGTCTTCCTGCTGGTCATTGCACGTCTCAAGCCCTGGGTTGCTGCAGGTATGGCCCTGGGGGTCACGGCCTTTCTGGTCGGCATGGCCGAGTTCCTGACCCTGACCTACCCAAGCGGACTGATCGATCCCTGGCTATTCGGCTGAGTCAGTCCTGTCGCGCATGATCATCCCCGGCAGATCAGTTGGTGTAGCTGCATGCGAAAAAGGCCTGAGCCCCGAACACTACGGGAGTCAGGCCTTGATCTCCACCTGAATGAACTGTCTCGACTATAGGAGGTCGGTTCAGCTTCGACCCGGTGGATTAGCGGCTACTCTACTCAGACCGGCTCCGTACGTAGACCCTGGTATATGCAGTAGCACATGGCCACGGTGACTATCTCGAAGGGGAAGCCGGTGCTGATAGCCAGTGCCTGTAGCGATGCCAGGCCGCCACCGAGCGGCAGGGCGATGGCGATCAGACCCTCGAAACTGCACCAGAACACCCGTTGCACCATGGGGGCATCGACCTTGCCGCCGGCACAGATGGTATCGACGACCAGTGACCCGGAGTCCGAGGAGGTCACGAAGAACACCAGCACCAGCACGATGCCAACCAGGTCGTCCAGCCGTGAAAGTAACCTGTATCCTCACGGCCTATCCAGTTGGAAAGTGCCGGAAGATTGACGATGTAACTGGTCAGTCCCGTGAAGAAGGTGGTAAAGATGTCGGCCGTGGCGCCGGCGAGCAGAACGAACAGGAACAGCAAGAACGCCATCCCCATGTTCAACTCGGAAAGCAGCTCGAGGTCACCGCCGCCGGCGAGGCCCATCGCGTGACACCGGGCCAGATGCTGTGGATTCCCGAGGGCACGGAACTGGTCTACGGCGGCCATGCCCTGTTCGGTTATGCTCTCTATCCCGGTAATTGGAAGGCCCTGCAAGACGAAAAGTGAGCCTAGCTAGCCGGCCTTTGGATCACCTAGGCGGTTATGGGACTCTGCTGTGCCAGCCGGGCGATCGCTGCCGGCAGGTCTCTGGCATGATGGATGGCGATGGCGCCTTCGGGTGTCGTTTCGGTGTCGGGGAAGTGATTGAGGTGGATAACCTGCATGCCGGCTTCCAGCCCGGCGGCAACACCCACTGCGGCATCGTCGATCACTACGCAGCGCCCGGGGGCATGGCCCATGGCCTCGGCGGCGATGAGGTAGAGCGTCGGGTCGGGTTTCCACACCCCCAGCGTATAGGCACTGAACAGGTTGTCGCCGAAATGGGGGGCGAGGCCGGTGCTGTCCATGGCGCAGCGGATCTTGCGCTCGGGGCCGTTCGAGACCACCGCTTTCGGGTGAACACCCAAGGCGTCTAGTGCTTCGGGCATGCCGGCGATGGCCTGCAACTCCTCGCGCATGCGTTCCTCCATGCGGCTGCGCATCCGTTCTTCCAGGTTCCGGCGCCGCTCGTCGTCAAGCGCACCGTGGCGCGCTTCCAGTGTCAGCACGATGGTAAGAAAGCGGACGCCACGAAACTCTTCCATGTACTGCTCGGCGGTAAAGGGCAGCCCGAAACGCGGCAGCACCTCCGCCATGACCTGGGCCAGCAGGATCTCGCTGTCGACCAGGGTGCCGTCGGAGTCGAAAAGCAGGCAGAACGGTGATGACATGGGGACCTCGAATTTTATTGATGACGGCGCTGCCAGGCGCCTTGATTGACCAGACTGATGGGCTGCTTGCCCTTGAGCGCCAGGGTAATGTTGTCCACCGCGCGCTGGGCCATGGCATTACGTGTTTCATGGGTTGCCGAGCCGATATGCGGCAGGGCCACCACGTTGGCCATGTACGGTAAGGGAGATTCCGGCGAGAGGGGTTCCTGCTCGAAGACATCGAGGCCGGCGGCGTGAATCTCGCCCAACTCTAACGCCGCGATCAGCGCGGATTCGTCGACCACCTTGCCGCGTGCGATATTGACGAAGATCGCCGAAGGCTTCATCAGCTTGAACTCGCGCGTGCCGATCAGGTGCTCCGTCTCGGCGGAAAGGGGCACGGTGACACAGACGAAGTCGGCCTGGGCCAGCAATTCGTCCATTTCGCAGCGTCTGGCGCCCAGTTCTTTCTCGAGCGCCGGCTTGGGCGAGGCATTGGAGTACAGGACCTTCATGCCGAAACCCAAGGCGCCACGCCGGGCGATGGCGGCGCCAATGCGGCCGAAGCCGATCATGCCCAGGGTCTTGCCATGAACGTCACTGCCGAACTGCGCTTCGCCGATGCTTTGCTGCCAGTCGCCACGCTTGACGAATTCGGCGAGTTCCACCGCCCGGCGTGCCGCAGCCATGATCAGCAGGAAGCCGGTATCGGCGGTGGTCTCGGTAAGCACGTCGGGGGTGTTGCACAACAGGATGCCGCGACGGGTCAATTCGTCGACCGGGTAATTGTCGTAGCCCACCGAAATCGTGGCGATGGCTTCCAGATGTGGGGCTTCGTCGAGCAATTCGGGCATGATCCTGAGACCCGAGCCGACCATGCCATGGGCATTCGCTAGCGCGGCTCGGAAGTCCGGGTCGTCAGTATTGTCGAGGTGTTCGAAGTAGTCGACGTGACATTCCTGCCGTAGCTGTTCGAGATGCTGTGCCTTGAGGCGGCTAAACGCCACGATACGCTTGGTCATGACACTCTCCTATGGTTGGGCTTTCAATCGTCAAGGCTAGGCAGAACGGCTTCCAGTTCGGTCAACCGAGCGCGGCTGGGCAGGCCTTCCATGTCCCCGACGACCTGGACCGCCTGGGCACCGATCAGGTTGCCACGACGTACCGCTGCCCGCGGCGAGAGTCCGTCGAGCAGCGCGCTGACCACACCCACGGCGAAACCGTCGCCGGCACCCACGGTGTCCACCACCTCGGCGACCTCGAACCCCGGTACGGTGAAACTCTGTTCCTGACCGCCGAGCGTACCACGGTAGTAGCTGCCTTCCGGGCCCAACTTGAGGATCACCGCCTTGGCGCCTCGATCCAGATAGAAGCCTGCGATGTCGTGGGGTGTCTCCAGGCCGGTTAGACGACGGCCCTCGCCAAGCCCGGGTAGCACCCAGTCGGCATGAGCGGCCATGGCGTTCAAGGTCTCGCGCATATCCTCTTCGCTGGCCCACAGGCTAGGCCGCAGGTTGGGATCGAAGGAAATACTGGCGCCGGCGGTCCGGGCCTGTTCCAGCATATGCCAGGCCAACTCGCGACAACTGGCGGAAATGGCCGGGGGAATGCCGGTGGCATGCAAGTGGCGGGCGGCCGTGAAATCTACCTGGACAGCATCGGCGGGCGACAAATGGCTGGCGGCACTGCCACGGCGGAAGTACTCGACGCGGGGATCAGTGCCCCCTTCGGCGCGCTCCTTGAATACCAGACCGGTGGGATGTTCCGGGTCGGCCACCAGGTGGCGGCAGTCTAGTCCTTCAGCTTCCAGCGTACGGCGGATGTAGGTGCCGAAACTGTCGTCGCCGACACGGCTCAGCCAGCCGACGCGAAAGCCCAGGCGGGCGAGGCCAATGGCGACATTGGTATCGGCGCCGGCGATGCGGCGCTGGAAGTGTTCGACCTCGGCCATGGCTCCTGGGGCATCAGCGATGAACAGGGTCATGGCCTCGCCGAAGGCGAGAATCTCGGGGGAAGGGATTGGCTTCGTCATGGCCGCTCCTGGGAAACTGAATCGTACTGGTCGGGAGTGTTCGGGCGACACGTCGACCCTCGGAGGATCAGGCGTGCCTGGTAGTGTGTGCGCTTCGGTGGCGCCTGGCGCTGTGGCTCCTCCAGCCGCTGCAGCAGGTTGTGCACGGCCGCACGGCCGATGGCGTCGGTGGGCTGGGCCAGGGTGGTGATGCCGGGGCCGACCAGGTTGCACCATTCCAACTCGTCGATGCCCAGCAGCCCGATCTCGCCTAGCCTGGCCCCTCGGGCCTGCAAGGCATGGGCGACCGCCAGAGTGACATTGCCATTGCCGCAAAGTATCGCGGGGGCGGAACCCGAGGCTTGCGAAAGAAAGCCGGCGATGACGTCCTGCAAGCGATTGTCTTCGGCAAGGGCCAAGCTGTGGGCCTCGCCGCGTAGCGTCGGGTCGTCCGCCAACCGCTGCTCGAAATGCTTCAGGCGTGCCTGTCGCGAACTAGCCTGGGCCACGGGCTCGCTTAGGTACAGGACGTTGTCGTAGCCCTGCTGGCGGAGATGGTCGAGGGCCATGTCGATGGTCTGGGTATTGTCGAGCCCTACCACGTCGGCCTCGAAATCGCTCAGCATCCGATCGAGTAGCACCAGCGGCGTACCCTGGGCGGCCAGGGCACGCAGCTCGCGACTGGGCTGTCCGGCAGCGTTGATCACCAGCCCTTCGACCCGGTACGACGCCAGCAGTGCCAGGTGTTCTCGCTCCTGTGCCGGGTCGTTATCGGTATTGCATACCAGTAGCGAGAACCCTCGTTCCCGACAGGCCTGCTCCACGCCATGCATTACCGCCACCGAAAAGGGGTTGCGGATATCCGCCACCAACATGCCGATCAGTTGCGAGCGTCCGCCCTTGAGGCCGCGGGCCATCTGGTTGGGGTGGTAGCTCAAGCGCCTCGCGGCGCTGGCGATGCGCGACTGCATATCGCGCGACAGCCGGGCGCGCTCGTCGCTGAAGTAGCGCGATACGCTGGTCTTGGAGACGCCAGCCTCTCGGGCAACCTGCAGGATGGTGGCGCGGTGTGGCGTAGTACGGGGCATGGCAGCATGGCGATGAAATGGGAACGTTCCCATCCTAGTTCGCCTGGTCGGCTTGGGCAACGCCTCCTGATTAGACAAAAGTCGCCTTCCCCCGCAGATGTCCTTGCCTCTTCGGCGGGCAGCAATCACGTGTCGCCGTGACCCATGTGTCACATGTCACCATGCCCAGGCCCGGAAATTCGGCCTTTCCGACTCTGAGGGAACGTGGGGGAATTATTCTCAGTTGGCTGTTTTGTCCGGGTTTTTTGTGCCCATGGCGCAGATTGGCCCGCACGCTGCAATCGTTGGGGGGCTGGACATTCGCGATGGGGGGCAGGTCGCCTCCACGGCCATTGCGAAGGATCCGCTGCCAGGAAGTGACACGCTTCTACATTCAGGAAAGTACGCAAGCACTGCTACCTATGGAGGTGCAAGCATGATGTCCAAGGAATTCCTCAAGAAGCTCAGCATTTTTGGCGTTTCGTTTGGCCTGATTACCAGCCCGCTGGCCTTCGGCGATTTTCACGAAGAGGAAGAGGAGGACAAGAACCCTGCCCAGGAACAGGTGACCGATGACGGTGGCAATGGCGCCGGATTCAGTACCGAGTACGAAAACGAGGAGCAGGAGACGGAAGGAACCGACGAGTGGGAAGAGGAAGAAAGCGAAGAGGAAGAATGGGAGGAAGAAGAGGAAGAAGGTAACGGCGGCTTCTGATGGCGCATCCTCGCGATGCCCTCCAGGGAAGGGGGCATCGCTTCCTGTTCTTGGCGCAAGTGTTAGCGCTGGCTTGTGCAAGGCACCGCCCCGGGCTACGGCCCGGGGCGGCTTGCGTGTTGTCTGCCGGCGCGGTTGATGGAAGTCGCACCAGGACGGCGACAAGCGCCGTCTTTATGCTGGGCAGCGAGGTGAGCTTAGTTCACCTTGGGATCCAGCTCGCCGCTGTCGTAACGGCCTACTATGGCTTCCAGGCTGATCGGCTTGATCTTGCTGGCCTGGCCGGCGGTGCCGAAGGCTTCGTAGCGGGCGATACAGACATCGCGCATGGCGCTGACGGTTTCCTTGAGGAACTTGCGCGGGTCGAACTCGGCCGGGTGATGGGCCAGGAAGCGGCGCACCGCGCCGGTGGAGGCCAGGCGCAGGTCGGTGTCGATGTTGACCTTGCGCACACCGTGCCTGATGCCTTCGACGATCTCCTCGACCGGTACACCGTAGGTCTCGGGGATGTTTCCGCCGAACTCATTGATGATCTCCAGCCACTCCTGCGGCACTGAAGAGGAGCCGTGCATCACCAGGTGAGTATTGGGAATGCGTTCGTGGATCTCCTTGATGCGCGAGATCGACAGGGTATCGCCGGTGGGCGGCTTGGTGAACTTGTAGGCGCCGTGGCTGGTGCCGATGGCAATGGCCAGGGCGTCGACGTGGGTGGCCTTTACGAACTCGGCGGCCTCTTCCGGGTCGGTGAGCAGCTGGTCGTGGGATAACGTGCCCTCGGCGCCGATACCGTCTTCCTCGCCGGCCATGCCGGTTTCCAGGCTGCCCAGGCAACCCAGCTCACCTTCCACGGAGACACCGCAGGCATGCGCCATCTCCACCGTGCGACGGGTGACGTCGACGTTGTATTCGTAGTTGGTCGGGGTCTTGCCGTCCTCGCCCAGCGAGCCATCCATCATCACCGAGGAGAAGCCAAGCTGGATGGAGCGCTGGCAGACCGCGGGGCTAGTACCGTGGTCCTGATGCATGACCACCGGGATATGCGGAAATTCCTCGACCGCAGCCAGGATCAGGTGGCGCAGGAAAGGCGCGCCGGCGTATTTGCGAGCTCCGGCGGAGGCCTGGACGATGACCGGCGAGTCGGTCTTGTCGGCGGCCTCCATGATGGCGCGCATCTGCTCGAGGTTGTTGACGTTGAAGGCTGGAACGCCGTAGCCGTGCTCGGCGGCGTGGTCCAGCAATTGGCGCATGCTGATCAGAGCCATGAACTTACCTTTGCGTGAATATGGCGTGGCCGGCGGAGCGCACGCCATGAACTTTGGGAATAGTGGGTTACTTGGCGGCTAGGGCCGCAGCTTCCAGGGCCGCCACGGCGGGCAGGGTCTTGCCTTCCACATACTCCAGGAAAGCACCGCCCCCGGTGGAGATGTAGGAGACCTGCTCGGCGATGCCGTACTTGTCGATGGCCGCCAGCGTGTCACCGCCGCCGGCGATCGAGAACGCCGGACTTGCGGCGATGGCCTGGGACAGCGCTTCGGTGCCCTGGCCGAACTGGTCGATCTCGAATACCCCGACCGGGCCGTTCCACAGGATGGTGCCAGCATCCTTGAGTAGAGCCGCGAAGCGTTCTGCAGTCATCGGTCCGATGTCGAGGATCATCTCGTCGTCGGTGACATGCTCTACGCCCTTGACCACGGCTTCGGCGGATTCCGAAAACTCGGTAGCCACGACCACATCGCTGGGCAGCGGAATGTCGACTTTCTCCATCAGCGCCAGCGCCTGGTCAACCAGGTCAGCTTCATAGAGCGACTTGCCGACGTTGTAACCGGCTGCGGCGATGAAGGTATTGGCAATGCCGCCGCCGACGATCAACTGATCGCACTTTTCGGCGAGGGCGTTGAGTACTTCGAGCTTGGTGGAAACCTTGGAGCCGCCGACGATGGCAACCATGGGGCGCGCGGGGGTGGCCAGTGCTTTCTCCAGGGCCTCGAGTTCGCGGGCCAGCAGGGGACCGGCACACGCGGTGGGGGCGAAACGCGCCACCCCGTGAGTCGAAGCCTGGGCGCGGTGAGCGGTGCCGAAGGCGTCCATGACGTAGATGTCGCACAGCGCGGCGTACTGCTTGGCCAATTCTTCGGCATCTTTCTTCTCGCCCGCGTTGAAGCGCACGTTCTCGAGCAGCACTATCTCGCCACTGGCAAGATCGACGTTGACACCGAGATAGTCCTTGACCAGGCGAACCGGGCGACCCAGCAATTCACCCAAGTGCTCGGCCACAGGTGCCAGCGAAAACTCCTCCGCGGGTTCACCTTCGGTGGGACGGCCCAGGTGGCTCATCAGCATCACCCCGGCACCCGCGTCCACGGCGGCCTGGATGGTCGGCAGGCTGGCGCGCAGGCGGGCATCGCTGGTCACACGGCCATTCTTGATCGGTACGTTCAGGTCTTCGCGGATCAGCACGCGCTGTCCCGCGAGGTCGAGGTCGGTCATCTTGCGTACGTTCATCGGTCGTGGTCCTCGAAGTTGCAAGCCAGAATTAGGAAGCAGAGGGAAGATCCAGGCGTGCCAAGTGCCTGGCGACATCGAGCATGCGGTTGGCAAATCCCCACTCGTTGTCGAACCAGCACAGCAGCTTGATCAGTCGGTCACCGGCCACCCGAGTCTGAGTGGCGTCCACGATACCGGAGCGGGGATCGTGGTTGAAGTCGATCGAAGCCATGGGCTCCTCGGTGAAACCCAGCAACCCGGCAAGACGTTCTCGGGAGGCTTGGGCGAGCAGCGCGTTCACCTCTTCGGCAGTCGTGTCGCGACGCACGCAGATCGACAGGTCCATGGCCGAGACATTGATCGTCGGCACGCGTACGTGCAGGCACTGGATGCGATCCGCCAGATGCGGCATCAATCGGTTGATGCCACGTGCCAGGCCAGTATCCACCGGCACGATGGAGTGCATGGCCGAGCGGGTCAGGCGCAGGTCGCTGCGGTGATAGGCGTCGATCACCGGCTGGTCGTTCATCGCCGAGTGAATAGTGGTGGTGACGCCGTGTTCCACGCCCAGGGCGTTGTCGAGCACGGTAAGCACCGGAATCAAGCAATTGGTGGTGCACGACGCCGCCGAAACGATGCGATGGTGTGGGGCGAGACTGGTTTCGTTGATACCACAGACGATGGTGGCATCGACATCGCTTTCGGCGGGCTGGGAGAACAGCAGACGGCGGGCGCCGGAATCGAGATGTCGCTCCGCGGTCGCACGATCCTTGAAGCTTCCCGAGCATTCCAGCACCAGGTCGACATCCAGTGCCTTCCACGGCAGTTCCGTGGGCTCGGCTTCGGAAATCACCTCGATGGCCTGACCGTCGATGATCAGGCGGCTGCCCTCGACTTCGACACGGCCCGGGAAACGGCCATGGGTGGTGTCGTAGCGGGTCAGGTAGGCAATGGTGTCGAGATCGGACAGTTCATTGATCGCCACGACCTGCAGCTCTGGGGCAGCCGCATGCGGGGCGCGCTCCATCAGCGCACGCAGTACGCATTGGCCGATACGGCCGTAACCATTGATGGCGATGCGATAGGCCATGAACAGGAGCTCGGCAACCAGGGAAAAAGGCGATTCTAGCGTATAAGCGGTGTTCTTGACCAAGGTGGTGGTCGCAAGCTTGTAGTCAATGTCTCCAATTTTTGGAAATCACACCCCCAACACCCGCCACGCCAGCGGCAGGAACAGTGCGGTGAATATACCGGTCAGGCTCATGCCCAGCGAGGCGAAAGCGCCGGCGGTGGGGCCGAGTTCGAAGGCGCGCACGGTGCCGATGGCGTGGCCGTTGACGCCAAGTACGAAGCCCAGTACCCGTTGATCGGTAATCCGCAGGCGTTTGGCTAAAAATCCAACGCAGGTGGTGGCCATCACCCCAGTGATCAGCAAGCCGCCCATCATCAGCGGGATGGAGCCGCCGATTTGCTCGGTGATGCCGATGGCGATGGGGGCGGTGACCGACTTGGGGGCCAAGGAGGCCAGCACTCGAGGAGAGGCGCCAAGAGCCCAGGCCAGGGCGACGGAATAGAAGGCGGCAAGCATGGCGGCGGGTGGCAGGCTGATCAGGATCGGTCGCCACAGGGCACGGATATGATGCACCTGCTGGTACAGCGGCACGCCGAGAGCCACCGTGGCCGGGCCGAGCAGCAGTATCAACCAGGCGGCGCCACGTCGGTAATCGGTGTAATCGATGGACAGTAGCCATAATGTCGCCGCCGTCAGCAGGGAAGCGAGCAGCACCGGTGGGCACCAGCTTGGCCGGCCGAGTTTTTCGAAGGCCTTGAGGCCGGCGAGATAGGCGGCAAGCGTCAGGGCGATGGCCAGGACGGGGGTGTTCAACAAGTGGTCACGTAATTCACTCATGGGGATGACCTGCCTTGGTCGTCGACTCCTCACTGGATCGGGCAGACTTGGGCATGAAGCGCAGCATGAGCCATAGCGTGGTCAATACGCTGAGCATGGTGCCGACGATTAGGGCGACCGCTACCGCTAGCCACTGGCCGGCAAACTCATCGGCGATGAAGAAGACGCCGACCACACCAGGCATGATCAGCATCGCCAGCAATCGAATCAGCGCCTGGCTGGCGGTGGCGATATCGTCATCCAGCCGTCCGTGCAACATCAGCCAGATCGCAATCAGCAGCATTCCGGCGACGCCGCGGGAAATGGGCAGTCCCAGCAGTGTCACCAGGATATCGCCGAGTATCAGAAACCCGAGCAGCCACAGAAAGCCGCGTAATATCGACATGGTCGTCCTTGGCAGGGCCTTGAAAATCGTTGCGCTGTACCTATTTTACAGATACGGAACCTGGGTGAGCGCGAAGCTCAAGGTACCGCGGTTAGGGTTGACCCGCAAAACAGAAAACCTGCATAGCATGGGAGGTGTTCGATATGTTCGGAGATCTCTGGCGTTTCGATACTGACCAGTTCCAGGGCCTGGACTGGTTCCGGCAGATGATGGATGAGTTCTTCCCGGAAACCGGTGCGGCGGATATTCGCTCGGTGCCGCGCGGCAGCTTTCCGATGATCAATGTCGGGAGTACCGACGATGCTATCCGCGTCTATGTCTTCGCCCCCGGTCTGACCGCTTCCGACCTGGACGTCAGCGTGCAGAACAATGTACTGACCTTGCGAGGCAAGCGCGAGGTGCCGACACCCAAGTCGGAAAGTGAAGAGCGGCGCCCCTACTTCCGCCGTGAGCGGTTTAGCGGCGAGTTCGCGCGCTCCATCGCACTGCCTGATGGATTGGATGCCGATCGTGCGGAGGCCCGTTTCCACAACGGTGTCTTCGAAGTGCTCTTGCCCAAGCGCGAAGAGCTGAAACCACGTCGTATCGAGATCAAGGCAGCGTAAGCGATAAGGAGGTGAGCCATCATGAACGATGTCACCAAGCGTGAAACTTCCCAGGATGTCGCCACACGCGAGCGGAAAGAACAGTTGCGTGCCTTGTTGCCGCCGGTGGACATCTATGAAGAGGACAATGCCCTGCACATCATCGCCGACATGCCCGGCGTGAAGCGCGAGGGATTGAGTATCGAGGTGGACAACAACGTGCTCAGTCTGGAGGGCGAGATCCAGATCGAGATGCCGGAGGGCATTTCCGCGACTTACGCGGAAATTCGTGCCCAACGCTATGCTCGGCGTTTTACCTTGAGCCACGAGATCGATACCGATGCTATCGAGGCCAAGGTCGATAACGGCGTCCTGCATCTGGTACTGCCCAAGAAAGACACTCATCGCAGTCGCCGCATCGATGTCAAGGCGGCCTGATACGCACCTTCTGGGTGTGAGACGAACGAAGAGGCGCTCTCCGAAGACTGGAGAGCGCCTTTCTTGTCAGATCGATCAGATGAGCGGCTGACTTGCGATCAGGACTCATCACTGCGAAATTCTTCCTCTACGCTTGGAAGAACAGAAACCGATCCACAGGAAGGGGACACGACGATGACGGATATTGCCAAACTGCTGGGTGAAGAGGCCGATCACCTGCTTGGCCATACTTGTGAAGGAATTCGCCGCGATAGCTTGCACCTGCCTGGTCCGGATTTCATCGATCGGGTGGTGGCCGATAGCGACCGTAGCCCCGCGGTGATGCGCAACATGCAGGCACTGTTCCAGCATGGACGCCTGGCGGGTACGGGCTATCTGAGCCTATTGCCGGTGGACCAGGGCATCGAACACTCGGCGGGTGCATCCTTTGCACCTAACCCGTTGTATTTCGATCCCGCAAACATCGTCGAGCTGGCGCTCGAGGGGGGCTGCAACGGTGTGGCATCGACGCTGGGGGTACTGTCGTCGGTGGCGCGGCGCTATGCCCACAAGATTCCGATGATACTCAAGCTTAACCATAACGAGACCTTGAGCCTGCCAACCATGTACGACCAGACGCTGTTCGCCGAGGTGGAACAGGCCCACGATATGGGGTGCGTGGCGGTCGGCGCGACCATCTATTTCGGCTCGCTCGAGAGCCGACGGCAGATCATGGAGATCAGCGAGGCTTTCGAGCGGGCTCACCAGTTGGGCATGGCCACGGTGCTGTGGGCGTATCTACGCAACCCGGAATTCAAGAAGGATGGCAAGGACTATCATGTGGCCGCCGACCTGACCGGCCAGGCCAACCACCTGGCCGCGACGATCAAGGCCGACATCGTCAAGCAGAAACTGCCCGAGATCAACGGTGGCTACCGGGCGGTCGGTTTTGGGCATACCCACGACAAGGTCTACGACGAACTGACCTCGGATCACCCCATCGACCTGGCCCGCTACCAGGTTGCCAACTGTTACATGGGGCGGGCCGGGCTGATCAACTCTGGTGGCGGTTCCAAGGGGCACACCGATCTCGGCGAAGCCGTGCGTACCGCGGTCATCAACAAGCGAGCCGGTGGCATGGGACTGATTTCCGGACGCAAGGCATTCCAGAAACCGATGAAGGAAGGGGTGGAATTGCTGAACGCCATTCAGGATGTGTATCTGTCGCCGGACGTGACGATCGCCTGAGGCAAGGCTGACGCAACCCGAGACGAAAAAGGGCACGGCTCGCGCCGTGCCCTTGTCGCTTCTACATGCGGCGCTTACTTGGCCAGCAGCTCTTCAGCCTGTTCGACGACGTTGTCGACGGTGAAGCCGAAGTGCTTGAACAGGTCGCCACCCGGGGCCGATTCACCGAAGCTGTCCATTCCGACGATGCGCCCGTTAAGGCCCACGTACTTGTACCAGTAGGCGAAGTGGCTAGCCTCGATGGCCAGGCGCTTGGTCACGCCGGCCGGCAGTACCGATTCGCGGTAGCTGGCGGGCTGGGCATCGAAGGTGTCGGTGGAGGGCATCGACACCACGCGCACCGCGTTGCCCTTGGCGGTGAGCGCCTCGGCGGCGTCCATCGCCAGGCCGACCTCGGAGCCGGTGG